>CAVVMP010000016.1:0-173803 GCA_963749475.1 Miltoncostaeaceae bacterium | reverse complement strand
CCGCTCGGCACCTCCTACGGCGCGCCGACGGAGCGCGAGGTGCTGTTCGCCGAGGCCGTCTGCGAGGCGGTCCCGTCGGTCGAGCGCCTGCGGATGACGTCGTCGGGCAGCGAGGCCGTGATGGGGGCGCTGCGGCTCGCCCGCGCCGCCACCGGGCGCGACGTGATCGTGAAGGTGGCGGGCGGCTACCACGGCGCCATCGACGGGCTGCTGGCCGAGGCCGGCAGTGGCCTCACCACCCTCGGCGTCCCGTCCAGTCCCGGCGTCACCGCCGCGACGACCGCCGCCACCCGGATCGTCCCCTACAACGACGCCGCGGCCGCGGCCCACGCGCTGGAGGGCGCGGCGGCGATGATCGTGGAGCCCGTGGCCGGCAACATGGGCGTGGTCCCGCCCGCGGACGGATACCTGCAGGCGCTCCGCGACGCCTGCGACCGCACCGGGGCGCTGCTGATCCTGGACGAGGTCATCACCGGGTTCCGCGTCGCCCGCGGCGGCGCCCAGGAGCGCTACGGCGTCCGCGCCGACATCACGTGCTTCGGCAAGATCATCGGCGGCGGCCTGCCGGTCGGGGCGTTCGGCGGCCGCGCGGACGTCATGCGGGAGCTCGCGCCCGAGGGCCCCTGCTACCAGGCGGGGACGCTGTCGGGGAACCCGCTCGCCACCGCGGCCGGGCTGGCCGTGCTCGGCGAGCTGGCCGCCCCCGGGACGTACGAGCGCCTGGAGGAGCTGGGCGGGGCGCTCGAGGCGGCGGTGGCCGACAGCGGCCTGCCCGTGACCGTCAACCGGGTCGGCTCGATGCTCACCCCCTTCTTCGCCGACGGGCCGGTCCAGGACTACGGCGACGCCACCGGGAGCGACACGAGCGCCTACGGACGGCTGGCGCGCGCCCTGCTCGCCGATGGCGTGTACCCGCCCCCCTCCCAGTTCGAGGCGTGGTTCGTGGGCCTGACGCACGACGAGGCGGCGATCGGCGCCGTCCGCGACGCGCTGGCCCGGGCTGCGGCGACGGGATGAGGGCCGTGCTCGCCGACGAGGTGGCCCTGGCCGGCGAGCTGATCGAGCCTGCCGCCTCCCCGCTGCTGGCCCCCCTGGTCATGCCGCCCCTCGCCGACGACGAGGCGATCGGCCTGGACCTGATCCTGGAGGGCTTCCTGCTCCACCACGGCCGCCCGCGCCACGTGGCGCCCGCGGCGCCGGGGCGCGAGGTGCTGGCCGGCGACTACTGCTACGCCCACGGGCTGGTGCGGATCGCGGCGGCGGGCGACCTGTTCGTGGTGTCCGCCCTGGCCGACCTCATCGCCCTCGGCGCCGGGATCGTGGCCGGTGGCGGGCGCGCCGCCCTGGTGCCGCTCTGGCGGGCCACCACGTGGGCGATCGCCGCCCGCGGCGGGCCCGACCCCGACGGGGTGGAGGCGCGCTTCCGCGCGGCCCAGGACGCGCTGCGATCGGGCCGGGGCCACGAGCCGCTCGAGGAGCTGGCCGCCGGCCTGCCCCCCACCCCCGGCCTGGAGGAGGCGCTGACGTGAGCGTGCGGGACCTGCGGGAATGGATCCGGGAGCTCGACAAGGCGGGCGAGCTGGTGCGCGTGCGCGCCGAGGTTGACCCGAACCTCGAGCTCACCGAGGTCGCCGACCGCGCGATGAAGTCCCCGGGCGGCGGGCCGGCCCTGCTGTTCGAGAACGTGACCGGCAGCCGCCTGCCCGTCCTGATCAACCAGTTCGGCTCGGAGCGCCGCATCTGCATGGCGCTCGGCACCGATTCGCTCGAGGCGCTGGCCGGGCGGATCGGCGCGATGATGGAGCTCCAGCCGCCCCAGGGGATGATCGAGAAGGTCAAGGCGCTGGGCAAGCTGCGCGAGCTGGCGTCCTTCTCCGCGAAGACGGTCAAGGAGGCGCCCTGCCAGGAGGTCTGGCTCGACGAGCCCGACCTGGACCTGCTCCCGATCCTCACCTGCTGGCCGGACGACGGCGGCCCGTTCGTCACGCTGCCGCTCGTCTTCAGCCGCGACCCGGTCACCCGTGCGCGCAACTGCGGCATGTACCGGATCCAGAAGCTGGACCGGCGCACCGCGATGATGCACTGGCAGATCCACAAGGACGGCGCCGCCCACCTGCGCGACTCGCGCGGGCGCGTGCCGGTGGCGGTCGCGATCGGCACCCACCCCGCCACCACGTACTCGGCCACCGCGCCCCTGCCCCCGGGGATCGACGAGATGATCTTCGCCGGGTTCCTGCGCGGCCGAAGCGTGGAGATGGTGGCGTGCCGCACCGTCGACCTCGAGGTGCCCGCCGAGTCCGAGGTGGTCCTGGAGGGCTACGTCGACGCCAACGACCTGCGCCCCGAGGGGCCGTTCGGCGACCACACCGGCTTCTACACGCCGGTCGACGACTACCCGACGTTCCACCTCACCGGCATGTCGATGCGCCGCGACGCCGTCTACAGCACCACGATCGTCGGGGTGCCGCCGATGGAGGACTTCTGGCTCGGGAAGGCCACGGAGCGCCTCTTCCTGCCCATCCTGAAGATGACGCTGCCGGACCTGGTGGACATGAACCTCCCGCTGGAGGGCGTGTTCCACAACTGCGCGATCGTGTCGGTGAAGAAGCGCTACCCCGGCCACGCGAAGAAGCTGATGGCCGCCGTCTGGGGCCTCGGCCTGCTCTCCCTGAGTCGCTGCGTGGTGGTCGTGGACCACGACGTGGACGTCCAGGACGTGTCCGCCGTCGCGTTCCAGGCCTTCTCCAACGTGGACGCCGGGCGGGACATGCTGGTGGTCGAGGGACCGGTCGACGCGCTCGACCACGCCGCCCCGTACTTCGCCTACGGGTCGAAGGTCGGCGTCGACGCGACCCGCAAGTGGGAGGGCGAGGGCGTGGTCCGGCCGTGGCCCGACGCCATCCGGATGAGCGACGACGTCCGGGCCCTCGTGGACCGCCGCTGGGCCGAGTACGGGATCCGAGAGACCACTCACAAAGGGACGTCCATCCCCCGTCGACGTCGTTGAATCTGACCCCTCCGTCGGGTTGAATCCCCGGCGAGCTGGGGTCCGCTCGTTCGATGGGCAGGAGGTCGGGTTGGCAGAGAGCCAGGGGGACGGCGGCAACGGGGGCGCACACGGCGGCCAGTACCAGGGTCCCGTGGCGCACGAGCCGGCGCCCGTCCACGACCACTCCGACGATCCCGGCTTCGTCACGCGGACCAGGTTCCTGACCGGCGTCGCCCTGGTCACCGGCGGCGTGATGACCGCCGCAATCCTGGTCCCGGTCGTCGGCTTCGCGGTCGCCGACTCGGTGCAGGAGGAGTCGTGGGAGTGGGTGGACATCGGCCCCCTCCGGGACTTCCCCGAGGGCAAGACGACGTCCCTCGCGGTCAGCGGCCCCGACCCCGAGGCCGACCGCCGCGCCTACGTCCGCCACCAGGACGGCGCGATCATCGCGATCTGGAACCGCTGCGCCCACCTCGGGTGCCCGGTGGCCTACTCCCCCGGCGGCGACGTCTACGCCTGCCCGTGCCACGGCGGCGCCTACGACTCGCTCGGCCTGGTCACCTCCGGTCCGCCGCCGCGCCCGCTCGACCGGTTCGACGTGAAGGTGGTCGGCGCCGACGGCAAGGACCTCGCGGCGCAGGAGGTCCCGGCGGACGGCTGCCCCACGAAGGGTCTCCCGCCGGAGGCGCGCCTGCTCCTGGGCCGGCCGTTCTCGATCGACGCCGATCAGAACCCCTACGAGCTGCACGGCCCGGGCGAGCCCGTGACCGGCGTGCTCGCGAACCTCTACCCCCTCTAGGGAGGCGGCGCGGATGGCCACCACCGACATCGGACCCAAGAACCCCGCGGTCCAGGCCGGCGAGGCGGTGGTCGACTACGTCGACGAGCGCAGCGGCGTCAAGACCGGGTTCAAGTGGTTCCTGTTCCGGAACGTCCCGGCGGAGACCAGCTGGTTCCAGACGCTCGGCTTCACCGCGATGGCGCTCTTCGGCATGCAGGCGGTCACCGGGATCATCCTGGCGATGTACTACCAGCCGTCGCCGACCACCGCGTACCAGAGCATCGACGCCATCACGCACGACGTGACGTGGGGCTGGCTCGTCCGCGGCATGCACAAATGGGGCGCCAGCGCGATGATCGTGGTGGTCTTCCTCCACCTCGGGCGCGTCTTCTTCTTCGGGTCGTACAAGTACCCGCGCGAGCTGACGTGGGTGACCGGCGCGCTCCTGCTGATCATGACCATGTTCATGGGCCTGACCGGCTATCTCCTGGTCTGGGACCAGAAGGCCTACTGGGCCACGGTCGTCGCCATCAACATCACCGCGAGCGCCCCGATCATCGGCCCGTACATCGCCGACATCCTCCGCGCGGGCCCCGAGTTCGGACAGGACACGCTGTCGCGGTTCTATTCGATCCATATGCTCGTGATACCGGGCGGTATCGCCACCTTCATCGGCCTGCACCTGTACTTCATCACCAAGCTGGGCATCGCCGAGCCCCCGTACAGCCACCGCCGCCAGGCCGTGGAGCGGGCCGAGGACGAGGCCCGGCGCGCAGCCGAGCGGGAGCGCCTGCCCTACGGGCGGCGTGAGGTGCCCGCGACCGTCGCGGCGCCCACCGCGCAGACGACGCAGATGAAGGCCGAGGAGCGTTCGTGAACCGCGGACAGCAGGAGTACTACAAGCGGGACTACGCCCAGGCGAAGGCCGAGGGAAAGCCGTTCTTCCCGTACGCCGTCTACAAGGACCTGCTGATCGCGACCCTCGCGATGGCCGTGGTCATCATCCTGGCGTGCTGGCACCGGGTCGAGGTGGGCGAGCCGGTCAACCCGGCCAGCACCGACTTCGTCCCGCGGCCCGAGTGGTACTTCTTCTTCCTCTTCGAGCTGCTGAAGATCTTCAAGGGCCAGAACACGCTGACCCCGGTCATCATGGCGACGTTCATCATCCCGAACATCCTGATCGCCCTGCTCATCCTGACCCCGTTCATCGACCGGGGGCCGGAGCGCCGGATCCAGCGGCGGCCGATCGCCCTCTTCTCGGGCATCGCCGTGATCATCTTCCTCTCGTACATGACGTACGAGGGCGCGAACTCCAACGAGGGCGTCGGGGCCGAGGGCCTCGGCCTCACCGGCCTGGACGCCGACGCCACCGCCGGCGAGGCGCTCTTCCTGGCGAACGGCTGCACCTCGTGCCACAACATCAAGGGGGTCGGTGCGCCCGGACCAGGGCCGAACCTCACCAACGAGGGCACCAAGGGCCATCCGCCCGAGTTCTACGCGGGCTTCCTGAAGGACCCGCCCGGGAACGTCATGCCGAACTTCACGACGTTCACCCCGGAGCAGTACCAGCAGCTCGGGACGCTCCTGAGCGGCCTCGGCACCAAGTACAAGTAGGCGCGCGTGGTGGGGTCCCGACCGGGCCCCGCCGCTACCATCGGTGAGGTGATGCGCGTATTCCTCGGGGTGACGGGCGCGAGCGGCGCGATCTACGCCGGCCGCGCCCTCCGTGCCCTCACCGACGCGGGGTGCGACGTGGGGCTGTGCGTGTCGGGGTCCGGCGCCCACGTCATCAGCCACGAGATCCTCGAGGCGGGCACGCGGCCGCCCGACGACCCGGCCCTGGTGGTCGGCGCGTTCGTGGAGCGCTTCGCCGCCGGCAGCGGCTCGGTGACGGTGCTGGGGCTCAACGACATGACGGCCCCGTTCGCCTCGGGGTCGTCCCTGGCGCCCGCCGCCCTGATCGCGCCCTGCTCGGGCGCGTCGCTGGCCTGCATCGCGCACGGCACGGCGCGGAACCTGATCCACCGCTGCGCGGACGTCATGCTGAAGGAGCGGCGCCGGCTGGTGCTGATGCCGCGGGAGACGCCGCTCAGCCTGATCCACCTGGAGAACATGGCCGCCGTCACCCGGGCGGGCGCCGTGGTGATGCCGGCGATGCCCGGCTTCTACACCCTGCCCCGCACCGTGGACGACCTGGTGGACTTCATGGTCGCCAAGGCCCTCGACCACCTGGGCGTGGAGCACCGGCTCCTCGCCCGCTGGGGCGAGGAGCGCGACCGGGCGGCCGCGCGGTGAGCGCGACCGGCCGCCTGCCCGCGGGCGAGGTGCGGGCGATGTTCGACCGCATCGCCCCCCGCTACGACCTCCTGAACCGGGCGATGACCGCCGGGCTCGACGGGCGCTGGCGCGCGACGGCGGCCGCCGTTGCGGACGTCGCCGCCGGCGATCGCGCCCTGGACGTCTGCACCGGCACCGGCGACCTGGCGTTCGCGCTCGCCGACCGGGTCACCCCCTCCGGCGAGGTGGTGGGCGTCGACTTCGCGGAGCGGATGCTCGACCGGGCCCGGGAGAAGGCGCAGGGGCGGACGGGCGTGCGCTTCGAGGCCGCGGACGCCCTCGACCTGCCGTTCGCCGACGACGCGTTCGACGCCGCCACCGTGGCGTTCGGCATCCGCAACGTCGATGACCTGGACCGCGGCCTGGCCGAGATGGCGCGGGTCGTGCGGCCCGGCGGCCGGGTGGTGATCCTGGAGATCACGACACCCGCGCGGATGCGGCGCTTCTACGAGCTGTGGTTCGACCGGGTGGTCCCGCGCCTCGGCAGGCTGCTGGGCCGCGACGCCGCCGCCTACGCGTACCTGCCGGCGTCGGTGCGCCGCTTCCCCGCGCCGCCGGAGCTGGCGGCCCGCATGGCCGCCGCCGGCCTGCGCGACGTGCGCTGGCGCCCGCTCGCGTTCGGCATCGTGGCGATCCACCACGGGCGGGTCGCGTGACCTCCGCGGCCCGCGCGCTCTCGCCACTCAAGGCCGCCGCGCCCATGCTGGCGCGCTGCGAGGAGCGCCTCCACGCCGCCGTCTCGGGGCACGCCCCCGAGGTGGGCCGCCCCGCCTCCGAGACCCTCGCGGCGGGCGGCAAGCGGGTGCGGCCGCTGCTCGTCTTCTGCTCCGCGCCCCGCGTCGCGCCCGGCGCGGTGGGACCCGCCCAGGACGGCCTGCTGTCGGCCGCCGTCGCGGTGGAGCTGGTGCACATGGCGACGCTGGTCCACGACGACCTGCTCGACGGCGCCACCATGCGGCGGGGACGCCCCACCGTGGCGGAGTCCCTGGGCGCCGAGGCGGCGGTGAACACCGGCGACTTCCTGTTCGCCCGGGCGTTCGGCGAGCTCACGGGCGCCGGGTCGCCCCGCGCGGTCAGCGCGCTCGCCGCCGCCGCCCTGGACCTGTCGCAGGGCGAGATCGACCAGCAGCGGGCGGCGTTCGACCTGGGCCTCTCCGAAGACGCCTACCTGGCGCGCTGCCGGCGCAAGACCGCCGCGCTGTTCTCGGTGGCGTGCCGCCTGGGGGCGCAGATGGGCGGGGCGAGCCGCGAGGCGGAGCAGCGGCTCGCGGCCTTCGGCGAGAACGTGGGGATGGCGTTCCAGATCTTCGACGACATCCTCGACCTGGCGGGCAGCCCGGAGGTCACCGGCAAGCGCCGCGGCACCGACCTGTGCGACGGCACGGTCACCCTCCCGGTGATCCTGGCGATGGAGCTCGAGCCGGGCCTGCGCCCCTTCGTGGCCGACGCGTCCCAGGGGCCGGCCCTGGAGGTGCTGTGCGACCGGCTCGCCGCCCACCCGGGCCTGCGGCTGGCGCGCGAGCGGGCGCTGGCGTTCGTCGCGGCCGCCCGGGCGTCGATCGAGGACGGCCTCCAGGACGAGGCCGACGTGGAGGCCCTGCTCGAGATCGCCGACGGCGTGGTGGACCGCTACTCGTGAGCACGCCCGTCACGCGCGCCCGGCTCGAGGAGCTCCTGCGGGCCGGCGACCCGCTGGCCGCCGCGCGCGCCGCGGGCGTGCGGGTGGGCGCCCGGGTGGCGCTCGGCCGCGACGCCGGCCGGTCCGGCGCCCTGGTCGACGGCGACGAGGAGCGGCCGGTGGAGGAGCACCGGGCGGCCCACGCCGCGGGCACGCCCAGCGAGGCGGCCGTGGCGTACGGCGCCGGGCACGAGCCCGCCGCGATCGCGGCGCGCATCGACGCGCTGGCCGCCCTCGCCCGCGAGACCGGGCTGCTGCGGGCGGTGGCCCCGGTGCCGGCCGAGGGCGGCGCCGCGCGCCCCGGGAGCTGGGGCGTGGAGGACCTGACGATCGTCGCCGTCTGCCGGCTGGCGATGCCGGAGGGGGTCGGGATCCGCCCGCACTGGGTGCGCCTGGGGCCCGCCGCCTGCCAGGTGGCGGTCGCGTTCGGCGCGTCGGAGTGGCTCATCCCCGACGGCGACCGCACCGACGCCGCGGCGCTCGCCGCCGCGGTCGGCGCGTCGGTGGAGCCGGCGTGAGGCTCCTCCGCGTGGGCCGCATCGCGGCGCTGAACATGTACCCCATCTACCACGGGCTGGAGCGGGCCGCCGACCCCACCCTCGCGTTCACCGACGGCGTCCCCACCACCCTGAACGCGGCCGTGCTGGAGGGACGGCTGGACGTGTCCGCGATGTCGAGCATCGCGTACGCCCGCAACGCCGACCGCCTCACGCTGGTGCCCGTGGCGTCGATCACCGCGGACGGCGCGGTCGACTCCATCCAGGTGTTCTCGCGGGTGCCGTTCGAGGAGGTGCGCACGGTGGCGGTGACGCCGCACTCCGCCACCTCGGTGGCGCTGCTGCGCATCCTGCTCGGCCCGGACGCGCCGCCGTTCGCGGTGCTCGACCGGCCGCCGGCGCAGGCGCTCGAGGACGTGGACGGGGTGCTGCTGATCGGCGACGAGGCGCTGGGCGGCCTGCGGGAGCCGTTCGCCCCGCACCGCACCGACCTGGCCGAGGCGTGGACGACGCGGACGGGCCACCCGATGGTGTTCGCCGTGTGGGCGGCGGGGGCCGACGTCACGCACGGACGCGGCGGCGCGCTGGCGGAGCTCGCCCGGCTGCTCACCGACGCCCGCGCCGACTACCTCGCCGACCCCGAGGCCGTGGTGCAGGCGGCGGCGCGGCGCTTCCCGTTCCCGGCGGAGTTCATCCGCCCGTACCTGCGGCGGCTGCGCTACGACTTCGGGCCCGCGGAGCGCGCGGGGCTGGAGGCGTTCCTCACCCAGGCCGCGCAGAACGGGGAGCTGGACGTGGTCCCCCGGCTGGCGGCGTAGGATCGGTGGCGTGAGCACCCTCGCACCCAGCCGCGTGGAGGAGATCCTGGACGGGGTCCTCGCCGGCCGGCGCCTCGGCGACGAGGACGCGCTGACGCTCCTCGCGTCGCGCGACCTGGTGAGCGTCGGCGAGGCGGCGAAGACGGTGCGCGACCGGGCGTCCGACCCGGACGTGGTGACGTTCTCGATCGACCGGAACGTCAACTACACCAACTTCTGCATCACCGACTGCGACTTCTGCGCCTTCTACCGCCGCCCGATGGACCCGGAGGGCTACGTGCTGCCGAAGCGCGTGATCTTCCGGAAGATCGAGGAGACGCTCGACCTGGGCGGGACGGCGCTGCTGCTCCAGGGCGGCCACCACCCGAACCTGCGGATCGAGTGGTACGAGGACCTCTTCGGCGACATCAAGTCGCGCTACCCGGTCCACCTCCACGCGCTGTCGCCGTCGGAGATCCTCCACATCTCGCACGTCTCGCGGATCTCCCTGGACGAGACGATGCAGCGGCTGCGCGACGCCGGGCACGACTCGCTGCCGGGCGGCGGCGCGGAGATCCTGGTCGACCGCGTGCGGCAGGTGATCGCGCCGCGCAAGACCACCTCCGACGAGTGGCTCGACGTGATGCGCGCCGCCCACCGCGCCGGCATGTTGACGACGGCCACGATGATGTACGGGACGGTCGACACGGTGGAGGACCGGGTGGAGCACCTGCGCCGCCTCCGCGAGGTCCAGGACGAGATCCCCGGCTTCCGCGCGTTCGTGTGCTGGAGCTACCAGTCGGGTGGCGGCAGCGCGCGCGGCGACGACCACGCCCACACCACGGCGGCCGACTACCTGATGATGCTGGCGGTGAGCCGCCTGTACCTGGACAACTTCCCGCACTTCCAGAGCTCGTGGGTCACCCAGGGCCTGCGCGTCGGGCAGCTGGCGCTGGAGTTCGGGTGCGACGACATGGGCTCGATCATGATCGAGGAGAACGTCGTCCGGGCGGCCGGCACGGCCTTCCGGCTCGACACGGAGCGGATGGTCGCGGCGATCGAGGCCACCGGCCGGCGGGCCGTCCAGCGCGACACGCTCTACCGCGCCGTCCGGACCTTCTGATGGCGGACATCGACGTGACCGAGGCGCACCGCCGCTGGTCCGCCGGCGAGCTGGCGATCATCGACTGCCGCGAGGAGCAGGAGTACGAGGCCACACACGTCGACGGGGTCCCCCTGATCCCGATGAGCGAGTTCCTGTCACGGGTGGACGAGCTGCCGGAGGACACCGCGCTCGCGATCATCTGCCGCAGCGGCAGCCGCAGCGCGCAGGTCGCCGACTACCTCACGGCGACCGGCGACCACGGCGAGGTCGACAACGTGGCCGGCGGCATCATCGCCTGGGCCGCCGAGGGCCTCCCCTATGAGGGAGACCCTCCCCGCTAGAGGGGCAGCGGGCCGGGGTGCGGAACCGGCTGCACGCCACGTGAAACTCCCGGCAGGTCGATGCCGCGCGAAGCGCGGCCGCAGCCCCCGCTAAGAGGGGCTGCTACCTGCCGGGATCAGTCGCCTAGAAGTCCATCGGCTGGATCCGGTCGAGGCGGATGGCCTCGATCAGACGCTCGACGTCCTCCTCCATGTTGGCCCGGGCGAAGTTGCGCAGGTTCACGAGCAGCTCCTCGGTGCCGTCGTTCAGCACGTCGTCGAACAGCTCGACCTCGTCCTGCGTGAACTCGCCGGTGTGCGTCCACTCGCAGTTGGGGCAGCGGCGCTCGATGCGCCACAGGTCGCCGGAGCGCTCCTCCCAGCTGACCGGGTAGACCAGGTCGCCCTCGCACTGGGGGCAGAGGTGGAGCTCGGACTCCTCCTCGTCCATGCCCAGCAGCGCGAGCGGATCGCGGCCCTCGGCCGCGGTCACGGTCGCCTCGACCGCCACCTCGTCGCCCTCCGGCTCCGAGAAGTAGACGATCTCGATGACCTTCCCCCCGGGGAGGGCGATCTTCTTCGTGCGGTAGCCCTTCATGGCCCTTGTCCGTCTCTCGTGGCGACCTGACCGCCATCCGTGGCCGTCGTCGCGCGGGTTGCCAGATGTGCCTGGGGTATCGACCCGGGCCACCTGGACTTGAGGCGGCGGCGATGCGCTGTGGCAGCGCCGCCCGGACGAGCCGTCAGACCCCCGCGAGCGCCTCCCCGGCGACCCGGTCCGCCTCGTACGACGAGCGCACCAGCGGCCCCGCCTCGACGTGCGCGAGACCCCGGTCCCGGCCCGCGGCGGCGATCGCCGGGTACTCGGCCGGCGCGTAGTAGCGGGCCACCGGCAGGTGGGCGGCGGACGGCCGCAGGTACTGCCCCACCGTCACCGGGCCGCACCCCACCGCCGCCAGGTCCGCCAGGACCGACGTGACCTCCGGGAGCGTCTCCCCCAGGCCGACCATGATCCCGCTCTTCGTCGTCAGGCCCGACGCGGCCGAGCGGGCCAGCAGCTCGAGGGTGCGCTCGTACCGCGCGCCCGGCCGCACGCGCGAGTAGAGGCGCGGCACCGTCTCGGTGTTGTGGTTCAGCACGTCCGGCGCGGCCTCGATGATCGCGTCGAGGGCGTCCCAGCTGCCGCGCAGGTCCGGGATCAGCACCTCGACCCCGCACCCGGGCAGCCGCTCGCGGATCGCCGCGATCACGTCCGCGAAGTGGGCGGCCCCGCCGTCCGGCAGGTCGTCGCGCGCCACGGCCGTCACCACCACGAAGCGCAGCCCCATCGTGGCGGCCGCCTCGGCGACGCGGCGGGGCTCGTCCGGGTCGGGCGGCCCGAGCGGACGGGCGGTGGTGACGTTGCAGAAGCGGCACCCGCGGGTGCAGCGGCTCCCGGCGATCATGAACGTGGCGGTCCCGCGCGACCAGCACTGCCCGATGTTCGGGCAGGCCGCCTCCTCGCACACGGTCACCAGCTCGGACGAGCGCATGAGCGCCTTCGTCTTCACGAACCCGTCCGACAGCGGGTTCTTGGCCGCGACCCAGCGCGGCAGCCGCTTCGCCTCGCAGAGCTGCGTGAGCTGGCCGGCGGTCACGTCCACCAGCTCGAGCCCGTCGAGGGGGCCGTCGCCGACGAGCCGGCCGCCCACCACCACGTCGGGGACGCGGCCGGCGGCGCGCGCCTCCTGGATCAGCGCGAGGGGCGGGAGGTCCGGGGTGTCCTCGACCCGGAATCCTCGCTCGCGCTCCATGGCCTCACCGTAGCGGACCCCGGCGGTGGCCGGTACGCTCGCTGCCCGTGGTCCTCTCCGACCGAACCATCCGGCAGGAGCTGGCGAGCGGCCGCCTGGTCATCGACCCCTTCGACGAGGCGCTCCTCCAGCCCTCGTCAGTTGACCTGCGCGTCGCCCCGGACTTCCGGGTGTTCCACAACAACCGCCGCCCGTACATCGACGTGCGCCAGCCGGGGGACGACCTGACGGAGGTGGTGACGATCGCCGAGGGCGACACGTTCATCCTCCACCCCGGCGAGTTCGTGCTCGGCTCCACGGCCGAGCGGGTGGCGCTGCCCGACGACCTCGTCGCGCGGCTGGAGGGCAAGTCCAGCCTCGGGCGCCTTGGGCTCCTGATCCACTCGACCGCCGGCTACATCGACCCCGGCTTCGACGGGACGATCACGCTGGAGCTGTCGAACGTCGCCCGGCTCCCCATCGCGATCTATCCGGGGATGCCGATCGGCCAGATCTCGTTCCTCCAGATGACCACGCCGGTGGAGCGGCCCTACCAGGGCAAGTACCAGGGCCAGGCCGGGCCGACGGCCAGCGCCTACCACCGCGAGTTCGATCGGGAGCGGGGACCCGCCTAACGGGGGCTGCGGCCCGCGGGCCGCAACCAGGAGTTCGCGATCAGCCCCCCGAACAGGGCGAACGCGAACGCCCACGCCGCCGCCAGGAGCCAGTCGCGGCCGGTGCCGGCGACGAGCGACGGCGCCTCGCGCCCCCCGAACGCCTGGATGGTCCGGGCGATCGCGACGAAGACGGCGTGGATGGCGTAGCCCGCCACCCAGGCGGCGGCGGCGTGCGCGGGACGTCGCCCCGATGCGCGGACCCCGGCCAGGAAACCGCCGATCCCGAACGACACCGCGGCCGCCGCCAGCCGGTACGGCCAGTCGCGGCCGGCGCCCGCCATCAGGCCGATCGAGGCGACGAGTCCACCCCAGGCGACCGGGATGGGGTCGAGCCGCGCCGCCGCCGAGGACCGGCGGGGGGGAAGCGATGCCACCGGCAGATGCTACCCTCCGCCCTGGTAGCGGGCTTCGTACCCGGACCCCCACTCGGAGGATCCCCGTGGACTTCTCCCCCGTCCAGCTCCTCATCGTGCTGGCGATCATCCTGCTGGTCTTCGGCGCGAAGAAGCTGCCCGAGATCGGCCGCAACCTCGGCGCCGGTGCCCGCGAGTTCAAGGACGGCATCACCGGGAACGACAAGCCGGACGGCGAGGCGATCAGCGGCCCCAAGCGGGAGGACGAGAAGGTCGGCTGAGGCCGGCTCCGGGCGGGACCGCCTCTGGCGAGCCGCCTGGATCGTGCCGGTCGCGTCGCCACCTGTCCCCGACGGGGCGGTGGCCGTGCGCGACGGGCGCATCGCCGTGGTGGGACCCGCCGCCGAGGTGGTCCCCGCGCACCCGGACCTCCCCGTCGAGGACCTGGGCGAGCGGATCCTGACCCCAGGGTTCGTCGACGCCCACTGCCACCTGGAGTGGAGCCTGCTCGACGGCCTCCTCCCCCCGGAGCCGTTCGGCCCGTGGCTGGGGAGGATGCTGGCGCTGCGGCTGCGGATGGGGCCGCGCGACCACGACGCCGCCGCCCGCTCCGCGGCCCTGCGGGCGCTCCGCGCCGGCACCACGACGCTCGCCGACTCGGGGCCCACCGGCACGGGCGCCGCGGCGCTCGCCGCGCTGGGCCTCCGCGGCCGCGTCCACCTGGAGGTGTTCGGCCGGGAGGAGGGCGACGCGGCCGCCGCGGCCGCCGCCGCCTACGAGGACCGCCTGGCCGGACTGGACGCGGCCGCCGGCCCCGGCGTGCGCGTGGGCGTGTCGCCCCACGCCCCGTACACCGTGGGCCCCGCGCTGTGGGCGGCGCTGCGCGCCCGGGGCGGGCTGGCGGGCCGGCCCTGGGCGACCCACGTCGCCGAGTCGGCCGCCGAGGAGGAGGTGATCGCCGCGGGCAGCGGCCCGCTGGGCGACCTGTTCGAACGCGGCGGCCTGGTGCCGGGGCGCTGGCCGGGCGTCGACGGCGACGGCGCCGTGCCCCGGATGGCCGCGGGCGGGGCGTTCGCGCCGGGGCTGGTCGCGGCCCACTGCGTCCGGCTGGGGCCGGGCGACGCCCGCATCCTCGCCGGCGCAGGGGTGTCGGTGGCGCACTGCCCGCGCTCGAACGTCCACCTCCACTGCGGCCGGGCGCCCCTCGAGGCGCTCCGCGACGCCGGCGCCCGGGTGGGCCTCGGCACCGATAGCCCCGCGAGCGGCGGCGACTACGACGTCCGCGCCGAGGCCCGCGCGGCCCGCGACCTCCAGGCGGCCGCACTGGACCTGACCGCCGCGGACCTCCTGCGGCTCGCCACCCTGGGCGGGGCGGAGGCGCTCGGGATGGAGGAGGAGGTCGGCGCGCTGGCGCCGGGGCTCCGGGCTGACCTGGTCGCGCTCGCGGATCCCGGCGGCGGGGGACGGGTGGAGGAGCGCGCGCTCCACCCCGGCGCCGCGGTGCACCTGGTGGCCGTCGACGGTGAGATCCTGCTCAGGGACAGGGATCCGGCGCGGGCCGACGGCGGGGTCATCGACCGCGACGCTGCCGAGGCGCGCGCCCGGCTCTGCTAGCGTCGCCCATCAGTGCTCCTCGACCAGAAGCGCACGCGGCGGTTGGTCCAGGTCGTCGCGATCTTCACGTCCCTGGCCTTCGGCGGCGTCATCATCGTCGTCCTCGGCCTCATCTTCTTCGGCGGCGGCGGCACCTCCGCGGCCGAGCAGGTGCTGGACGATGCGAAGACGCGGGTGCAGGAGCAGCCGAACAACCCGGACGCCTGGGAGGAGCTCGCCTCGGCCTACTCGGGCAACAACCAGCCCACCGAGGCGATCGACGCGGCCGAGAAGGCGGTGGCGCTGGCGCCGCGCAACCTGCGCCGGGTCCAGACGCTCGTCGCCCTCCAGGTCCGCGCGTCGCGGCAGCCGGCCGCCGTCGCGACGCTCCAGGGCTACACCGAGCGCAACCCGGACAACGCCGAGGCGTTCCTCCAGCTGGGGCAGCTCGCGGAGCAGGCGGGACGCACCGACCTGGCGCGGCTCGCCTACCAGCGGTTCCTGCAGTTGCAGCCGGACGACCGCCTGGCGGACGAGGTCAGGGCCCGGCTCAAAGAGCTCGCCTGACGGGGGTCAGCGGGCCTGAGGGACCCCTCGTGCGGCTTTGCTAGCCTGTCCCGCGGGCCGTTAGCTTAGTTGGTAGAGCAGGGGACTCTTAATCCCAAGGTCGAAGGTTCGAATCCTTCACGGCCCATAGAAGCGCTCCGGCCTCGGTGGCCGGCCCCGCGCCGAGGGACGCCGTCAGCCCGCGCGGGCGATCACGAACTTCCGCTTCGCGTCCACGCTGAGGATGCTCACCGGCACGTTCGTCCGATAACCGGTGTCAGGGTCGATGGTGATCGGGCCTGTCGCGCCCGGGTGGTTGCTCGTCGCACGGAGCGCCTTCGACACCGCGCCGAACCGGGTGCTCCCGGCCCGCTCGATCGCGGCGAAGAGCATCCGCGCGGAGTCGTACGTGAACGACCCCCAGACGCCCGGGCGCCTGCCGAACGCCCGCCTGTACTGCTGCACGTACCCCCGCGCTGACGGCATCTGCCCGGCGGCCGGGACGCCGCTGAAGACGCACCGCTGCGCCTCGGCGAGCGTCGTCTGCGCGATGAAGCCGTTGTCCACGTTCGCGAGGCCCATCAGGCACGGCGGCGCGACCCCCGCCGCGTTGAGCGCCTTGGCGATCTGCACGCCCTCGGGGAAGTAGGTGCTCACGTAGACGAGGTCCGGGCCCGTCGCGAGGGCCTCCGCCACCTTGCCTGCGTAGAACACGCTGGTGGCGCCCTCGGTGACGGGGATCCAGTTCACCGTGGTGCCACCCCGTTCCAGCGCGGCCCGGAGCCGTCGCGCCATCCCCTCCGTGAACGCCCCGTTCGGCGTGTCGTCCACGAGCATGGTCACTCGGCGGGCGGCCAAGGAGCTCACGTAGCGCCGCTCGATCGGCGCGATCTGGCTGTTCATCGGCTGCACGGTCGCCCCTGCGCCCCTCGTCTCGTCGCTCGAGGTCATCCAGACGGGGAGCACGCGGTTCTGCCGGTAGAGCGTCAGGTTCTGGAGCCCGACCGACGAATTGTAGGGGCCGATCACGAAGCCGATGCCCCGGGCGACCACCGCGCGCGCCACGGGCCTCGCCCTCGCCGCCGACCCCGCGTCGTCAGCCCTGACGATCCGCACGGGGCGGCCCAGAACCCCACCGTGGGCGTTGACCTGAAGGACCGCGAGCCGAACGCCCCGGAGCTGATCCAGCCCGTTGGAGGCCTGTCCGCCGCTCTGGGGGCCCTCGACGGCGATCGCCAAGGGCTCCGGAGACGATTGCGGGCGCGCGGTCCCGACCGCTGCGGTCGTGAGCAGCGCTGCGCTGCCCAGGGTGGCGACGATGACGCTGCGGAAGGCTCGAGGCAGGGGTCTCGTCCTCGCGTGGGGCACCGGAACGGTGCGCGATTCTGCAGTCGGCAGGCCGCACCGGTCAAGTGCTCGTACGGGCGCTGGTCACGACCCCTGCGGTCGAGCGCGGCGTGATCAACCGCTCGGACGCGACGAGCTCCGGGGCCAACCCCCGGCCGATGGGTCGTCACCGTGGCGCCCCTTCCCCGGGGCCGTGGCGCGAGCGCGGGTGCGCCGCCCCTCCCGCGCTCGCTCGAGACCGCCTATGCGCCGGCCGGCTGCGGCATCAGGTCCAACTGGGTGAGCAGCGAGACCTGGTCGTAGTAGAGGTCCCCGCCGACGATCTGCCCGTCGCCGTCGAAGTGCCACATCTCGCAGAGCGGCAAGGCGAACTCCCTGCCGGTGGCCGGGAAGGGTCCGAACGGCCCGTCGTGGGTGCCGACGGCGGTGAAGGTGCAGACAACCGTCTGACCCGCCTCAAGGTAGTTGGGGCTCGTGATCCGGATGTCAGAGGCCGCTTCGACCCACACGGGCAGGAAGTCGTCCCTGAACTCCTGGGGTGTCCTGAAGGTCCGGCCCTGCGCGTGATCGGTCCAGGTGATGTGGTCCGCGTATTCCTTGGTCATCGCCGCGAAGTCCCTCTGGTTGAAGGCCTCGTGACCGGCCCGATAGATCTCGACGTTCCTGGATGTCATGACGCCTCCTTGGGCGCTGGCTGTTGATGACGAGATCGTGGTGGCCGCCGCTTTCGCGAACCTTTCCCACACCTTGCCTTCTCCTTTCCGCACGCCCCACGGAGAAGGGAGAAGGACCCGTCGATGGACGGTTCAAGGGAGGATGGGCACGCCCGGCAACTCCCCTTTCTCCGAAGCGCTCCTGGTGGTCCGGCGATTGTGCGAGAAGGGGGTTGGGCGTAGCTTTCGGGCCCCTTTCCGGAACTTTGGTCCGCCCGTGGCGATGAGGATCCAGATCTGCGGCCCGGTGGTCGTGCAGGTCGACGGCTCCAGGGTCGAGGGCGCCTTGCCGGGGCGGCAGGGGGAACTGCTCCTCGTCTACCTGGCGGCCAACCGAGATCGCCCGGTCAGCCGCGACGAGTTGATCGAGGCGCTCTGGCCACACCAGCTGCCCCCGAGACCGGAGGCGGCCCTGAGCGTTCTGCTCTCGAAGCTGAGGCGAGCGCTCGGGCCGGCCTCGATCGAGGGCCGCTCATACCTGCGACTCGCGATCCCCGAGGCCTGGATCGACCTCGAGGCCGCCGCGATGGGGATCCACCAGGCCGAGTCGGCCATCGCACTCCGGGACTGGGCGGGCGCGGCGGGCCCGGCGCGCGTGGCGCTGCATACGGCCAGCAGGGGCATCCTGCCGGGTTTCGACGCTCCGTGGGTCGTCGAGCTCCGGGGCCTCGTCGAGGACATCCGGCTCCGCGCGCTGGCGTGCGTCGGCACCTCCAGCCTGCGCATCGGCGGAGCGGAGTTGCCGGCGGCGGAACGGTCCGGGCGCTCGCTGGTCAAGCTCGCGCCCTTTCGTGAGGCCGGCTACGGGCTCCTCATGGAGGCCCTTGCCGCGGGGGGGAACACCGCGGAGGCGCTCCAGGTGTACGAGGCTCTCCGATGCCGGCTGCGCGACGAGCTCGGCACCGCGCCGAGCGCCGAACTCCAGGCGCTGCACCGGCGGCTCCTCGGCCCCGGTGTCCCGTCCGCCGGCTGAGCGGCCCGGCGTCGACGAGCACGCTCCAAGGTTCCAGAAAGGATGAGCCGCGAGCCTCGGAGGCCGATGAGACGCACGAGTCGGGGGTGATTCGATGGCCTGGATGCTCAAGTGCGAATGCGGTGAGGTCGTGAGAGCGGAAACCGAGGATGGGATCGTCGCCGCCGTCGAGCGCCACATCGGCGCACAGCACCCCGACCTGGTGGGTCGGTTCTCGAGCGAGCAGATCCTCGCGATGGCGGAGATGGTCTGATCGGGGAAGCCCGCGCCGGCCCCGGCGTCCGTGCCGGGGCGGGGCGTGCGGGTCGCGCTACTTCAGCCCGAGCGCCCGGGCCAGGATCGCGTTCTCGTCGGTCTGGTCGATCACGCCGACGACGTTCGCGGCCTGGGGGCCCTCCGCGGCGATGCGGACCTCCGAGCCCGTGTGCTGCTGGGAGGCCGTCGGCCCGGGGGCGACGGTCGCGTAGTTGAGGTAGAGCGGCGCGCCGTCCACCGTCGTGAGGATGCTCTGGACGCCCGGCGTGCCCTCGTCGACCTCCTCGACGATCTGGCTCGTGTGGGCGTGGTCGGCGGTCACGACCACCAGCGTGTCCTTGTGCGTCGCCGCGTAGGCGCGCGCCACCTGGACCGCCTTGTCGAACGCCACCGTCTCGCCGATCTGGCCGCACGGGTTCGCGGCGTGGTCCTGCTTGTCGATCGAGGCGCCCTCCACCTGCAGGAAGAAACCCGTGCCGCCCGTCGCCGCCTTCGCCTTCGCGTCGAGGATCGCGATGGCCTTCGCGGTCATCGCCTCGAGGCTCGGCTCGCCCGGCGCCGTGGTGGCGCGGAACGTGGTGTCGCACACCTGCGGGCCGCTGGCCGGGTGGGCGGCGGGGAGACCCGTCCACTCCGTGGTCATGTTGCCGTTGTCGAACAGGCCGAGGACCTTGCCCGTCACGGTGGCGGGGATGCCGTCGAGGCCGGCCGCGTCCGTGACGTAGTCGTACCCGGAGGCCGTCGCCTGGTCGACGACGGTCTTCCCGGCGAACGCGCCGCCGGTCACCGTCTGCTCGAAGCGTCCGCGGCCGCCCCCCAGCACGACGTCGGCGCCCGTCTGGACCGTCTGCTCGGCGATCGAGCCGAGGCCGGCGGGCTTGGCGTACCGCGGGCACTTCGCCATGTCGGCGGGACCCTGGCAGCCCCGGTCGTTGACGTGCGAGTCCAGCACCGCGGGCGTCGCGTCCGTGATCTCCGCCGTCGAGACGTTGCCGGTCGCGAAGCCGGCGGTCTTCGCCCGCTCCAGGATGGTCGGCACCACCTCATCGTCGATCGTCGTGGAGATGCGCCCGTTCGAGGTCTTGTGGCCGGTGGCCCAGGCCGTCCCCGTTCGCCGCCGAATCGGGCACGTAGTCGGGCTTGCCGTGCAGCGGGTCGCCCGGCTTCTCCACCAGCGACCAGGTCGTGGCCTCGCCGGTCAGGGGCAGCGCGTCGATGCCCGGCAGCGAACCACCCGCGCCGTAGGCGTAGTAGCGCGCGGAGGTGATCTCCGAGTCGCCCATGCCATCGCCCAGCAGGAAGATGACGTTCTTCGCGGTCCCCGCCAGCACCGCACGCCGCGGCACCCTCCGCTCCGCATGTCCATCCTCCGATGTCGGCGTCGGGCGGATCCCAGCGCGCGGCGGGCGCCGACGAGTGACGCCGCGGTGAAGGGTCGGTGGCGCGACGTAGCAGGGTAGATACGGCGAATCCGGTGTATTAGGGTGGCCGAACATGAGGGATCTCCTACCCGACGACGCCGCACACCTCCAGCACGCCAGCGCGGCCGGGTGGAACGGCGTGACCATCGTCGAAACCCCTGCCGGCGCGACCATGGTGGTCAGCGCGGAGGCGGAGGTCCTGGCCGTGCGCGACCGCCTCTGGCTGAGCATGTGCCTGGACCCGCCCCACCGGCCGCGCCTCCTACGGGTGCGGCTCGTCGCCGGCGACGAGGGGGAGTCCCCGCCCGTGTCGGTCCGGGCGCGCGGCGGGGCCTTCCTGGACCTCGCCCACCCCGAGGGCCGGGCGATGGTGGCGCGGGTGGCGGCGCGCGGGCTGCTGTGGATCGTGTTCATGGAGGCGGGGCGCGGCGAGGTCGTCGCGGTCGAGCACATCCACGTCGACGAGGCCGTCCGCTTCCTGCGCGACGCCGTCGCCCGCGCGGCCGAGTGGCACCCCACCCCGCTCGCGCCGCCGGAGGTGACCGAGGCGGCGTGGCGCGGCGCCGCCGGGCGCGCGCCGTGCCTGGCGCCGAGCGCCGAGGAGGCCACCGCGGTGCTGGTCGTGCCCCGGGACGCGCTGGCCGGGCTCGCGGACACGGGCGCGGAGGTGGTGGTGCGCGCGCCCGACCCCGGAGCGGCGTGGGACCGGATCGAGCTGCTCCTGGCCTGGCGCGGCGGGTCGCGGCCGATCGCGCTCGACCTGCGCCGCCCCTGCCAGCGGGACCTGGCGTGGCGCCTGGCCCGCCAGCGCGAGATCACGGTCCTCGCAGCCGGCGAGGAGCCGGGCGACCCCGCGAGCGCCCGGCTCACGGCGTCACTCGGCCCCGTGTCACGGGCGCTCCTGCACCGGGCGGGCCGCGGCCGCTGACGGCCCGCGCCGGGGGCGTGCGGCCCTCAGGCCGGCACCGCCTCGGTGAGCGGCAGCACCATCGGCATGGGGCCGC
Organism: Miltoncostaeaceae bacterium; assembly: GCA_963749475.1. Classification (GTDB taxonomy): domain Bacteria; phylum Actinomycetota; class Thermoleophilia; order Miltoncostaeales; family Miltoncostaeaceae; genus Miltoncostaea. The sequence continues at coordinate 152,645 of CAVVMP010000016.1, read as the reverse complement.
CGATGACGAAGACCTGCGGGCCGCCCTCGCCCAGTGGCTCCTCGAACGTGGCCACGTTGGTCGAGCCCGCGAACGTCCCGAGCACGCGCAGGACGCCGTCGCCGGTGTTCGTCATGTCGTGGCGCACCATCGCGGGCACCACGACCACCTGGCCGGCCTCGACCGGGGCGGTCTCCTCACCGACGAGACCCTCGCCCCGGCCCTCGACGACGATCAGGAACTCCTCCGCGCTGTCCGTGTGGACACCGACGTGCGCGCCGGGCTGCAGCTCGAAGTAGACGCACGCGCTCGCGGCGGTGCCGGTCGCGCTCGAGATCGGGAACGCCACCCTGAGCCGACGTGCAGGGTCGATGGGGGACTCGATCTCCATCAGGTCGATGGTGTTGAGGTCGATCGCCTGGATCATCACTCGCCTCCGAAATGTGATTGCACACATGTGTGCAGTGAGTTGGTGCGGCGACCCTATGCCGGGCGCGTGCACGACGTCAAGAGTTCGGAGTACACTTGTGTGCAATGACTTCGGAGACGACCACCACTGAGGGCGCACGCGCCCGCAACATGCGCCGTACCCGCGCGCGGATCGTCGAGGCGGCGATGGGGCTGCACACCAGCGTCGGCCCCGCCCGCACGTCGGTCAGCGCGATCGCCGAGCGGGCCGGCGTCCAGCGCCACACCGTCTACGCCCACTTCCCGGACGAGGCGTCCATCTTCCGCGCTTGCACGGGCCACTGGCTGTCGCTCAACCCGAGCCCCGACCACGAGCGCTGGGCGGAGATCGAGCCGTTCGAGGCGCGGATCGCGGCCGCGATCGACGAGGTCTCGGCCTACTGGGCGGGGACCGCCGGCGACCTGACGCCGGTCTTCGCCGACGTCGGCAAGGTCGCGGCCCTGGAGGAGGCGCGCGCATACTGGGAGGAGCTGCGTGAGGCGTGGGTGGCATCCGCGGTCGCCGGCCACCGGCTGCGCGGCCGCCGGCGGGCGCGCCTCGAGGCGGCGCTGCGCCACGCGCTGGCGATGGACACCTGGCGCTCGCTGACCGCCCCGGGGGGGCTGACCCGGCCCGAGGCGGTGCGGCTCATGACGGGCTTCGTCCGCATGGCGGCGGAGCCGACCCGCTAGGCGATCGTGACGTCCTCCGACAGGTAGACGTCCTGGATGGCGCGGAGCAGCTCGACGCCCTCCGCGAACGGCCGCTGGAACGCCTTGCGGCCCGAGATGAGGCCGGCGCCGCCGGCGCGCTTGTTGACCACGGCGGTGCGAACGGCGTCGTGGAGGTCGCTCGCGCCGGAGGAGGCCCCACCCGAGTTGATGAGCGGGATGCGGCCCATGTAGCAGTTGGCCACCTGGAAGCGCGTCATGTCGATCGGGTGGTCGGTCATCAGGTCGGTGTAGGCGCGCTTGTCGGTCTTGCCGAACTTCAGGTCGAGGAAGCCCGGTGCGCTCGTGTCGGGGAGCTTCTGCTTGATGATGTCGGCCTCGATCGTCACGCCGAGGTGGTTGGCCTGGCCGGTGAGGTCGGCGGCCGTGTGGTAGTCCGGCCCGCCGTCCTTCGCGCTGAACGCCGAGTTGCGCGTGTAGCACCACAGCACGGTGCCCATGCCGAGCTCGTGGGCGGCGGCGAAGGCGGCCGAGACCTCCTGGATCTGCCGCTTCGACTCGGCGGAGCCGAAGTAGATCGTCGCGCCGACCGCGACGCAGCCCATCTCGCGGGCCTGCTTCACCGATCCGAACATGATCTGGTCGTACGAGTTCGGATACGAGAGGAACTCGTTGTGGTTGATCTTGAGCAGCAACGGGATCCGGTGCGCGTACTTCCGCGCCGCGATCCCGAGGACGCCGAGGGTCGTGGCCACGGCGTTGCAGTCGGCGGCGATCGCGAGCTCGACGATCTTGACCGGGTCGAAGAAGTCCGGGTTGGGCGTGAACGACGCGACGGCGGAGTGCTCGATGCCCTGGTCGACGGGGAGGATCGACATGTAGCCGGTGCCCCCCAGGCGGCCGTGGTCGAACAGCGTCTGCAGGGAGCGCAGGACGGGCGTCGGGCGGTCCGACGCGGTCATGACGTCATCGACCCACGAGGGGCCCGGGAGGGTCAGGCGCTCGACCGGGATGGTCTGGCAGCGGTGGGTGAGCAGGTCCTCCGCCTCATCGCCCAGGATCTGCTCCACGGACGAAGCCGTCGTGGTCGCCATCTGCGCTCTCCTCGCGTCGTGTGCCTCGGCGTCTGCCCCAAGACTACCCCGGCACCGCGCCGGGGCTCAGCCGATTCCGCGCAGCCGCTCGGCCTCGGCCACCCGTGCCACCGCCAGCCGGTGGGCCGCCTCGCGGAGCGTGCAGCCGTCCGCCGCGGCGCGCACCCGCATCTGGGCGTGGGCGCCCGTGAGGCGCCGGGCCAGCTCCTCGTCGACCTGGCGGCGCTCCCACTGGACGTTCTGCAGGTTCTGGACCCACTCGAGGTAGCTCACGACCACCCCGCCGGCGTTGGCGAGCGTGTCGGGGACCACGGTCACGCCCATGTCCGCCAGGACGGCGTCGGCGCCCGGAGTGAGCGGCGTGTTGGCGCCCTCCACCACCATCCGCGCACGCACGCTCCCCGCGTTCCCGGCGTGCAGCACCCCCCCGACGGCGGCGGGCACGAGCACGTCGCAGTCGCAGGCGAGTAGCTCCGCGTTGGTGATCCGCTCCACGTCCATCCCGTCGTGGCCCACCTCGCCGGCGCGGGCCCGGCGCACGAGCTCGCCGACGTCGAGGCCGCCCGGGTGGTGCACGGCCCCCGCGACGTCGCTGACCGCCACCACCACGCACCCCATCCGGTGGAGCGCGGCGGCCGCGTGGCTGCCGACGTTGCCGAAGCCCTGGATCGCGACGCGCGCGCCCGCGACGGGCATCCCCGCGTCGCCCATCGCCTCCCGCGCCACGAGGGCGACCCCCTCGCCCGTGGCCTCGACGCGGCCGGCGGTGCCGCCCACCGCGACGGGCTTGCCGGTCACGATCGCGGGCGTGTGGCCGTGGAGGCGCCCGTACTCGTCCATCAGCCACGCCATCTCGGCCGGCCCGCTGCCCATGTCCGGGGCCATCACGTCGCGCATCGGGCCGAGCACCTTCTCGAGGCGGTCCATCAGGACGCGCGTGGCGCGCTGGCGCTCGGCCGGGGACAGGTCCTTGGGCTCCACGTCCATCCCGCCCTTCGCGCCGCCGAACGGCAGGCCCACCAGCGCGGTCTTCCACGTCATGGCCGCGGCCAGCGCGCGCACCCCGTCCAGGTCGACCTCCGGGTGGTATCGCAGCCCGCCCTTGTAGGGGCCGCGGGCCCCGTTGTGCTGCACCCGGTGGGCCGTGTGGACCCGCAGCGTGCCGTCGTCCATGCGGAACGGCACCTGCACGGTGATCTCGCGGTGGGACGACGCGAGGATGCGGCGGACCTCGTCGTCGAGCGCCAGCGCGTCGGCCGCCGCCTCGTAGGCGGCGCGCGACGGTCTCGAGCTCGGTGGCGTCGGGCTGCGTGACGGTGGTCATCGTCGCTCCTCCGGGAACCGGGCGGAGCGTCGCATACCGATACCATCGACGCGTGGAGGACATCTCGGCACTGAGCTATCCCGTCGCGTTCGCGGCGGGGTTCGTCTCCTTCATCTCCCCGTGCGTCCTCGCGGTGGTTCCGGGCTACCTCACGTTCATCTCCGGCGTGTCGTTCGACGAGCTCGGCGCCCGCACGAAGGACGTCCTGGCGCCGACGTTCGCCTTCGTCCTGGGCTTCTCGCTGATGTTCACGGCATACGGCGCCAGCGCGGGCCTGATCGGCTACTCGTTCACCCAGGACCAGGACACGCTCAACCTGGTCGCGGGGATCATCCTGATCGTCACCGGCGTCGCGATGGTGGCGCTGCCCCAGTTGGGCCTCTTCCAGAGCGAGCGCATGCCGCGCGTCCGCCGGCCGACCACCCTGGTGGGCGCCAGCCTGGTGGGCGCGGCGTTCGCGGTGGGCTGGACGCCGTGCATCGGCCCGATCCTCGGCAGCATCCTCACCTACGCCGCGCCGACCGGCTCCCCCGGGGTGGGCGCGACGCTGCTGTTCACCTACTCCCTGGGCCTCGGGATCCCGTTCGTGCTGGCGGGGCTGTTCGTGACCCAGTCCATGGCCGCGTTCCGGTGGCTCCGCGACCGCTGGCGGATCGTGAACGTGATGGCCGCGACGATCTTCGTGCTGATCGGGGTGCTGGTGGCGACGGGCCGCTTCGAGGTCATCACGCAGCGCCTCTCCGGGGTGGGGTTCGGCGGCCTGTGAAGGTGGTCTCGATCGTGGGGAACCGCCCCCAGTTCGTGAAGGCGGCTCCCCTCAGCCGGGCCCTGCGCGCGCGCGTCGACGAGGTGCTGGTCCACTCGGGCCAGCACTACGACCCGGAGCTCGCCGACCTGTTCTTCGACGAGCTCGGCGTGCCGCGCCCCGACCACGCGCTGGAGGTGGGGTCCGGGACGCCGATCGCGCAGACGGCGCTGATGCTCCAGCGCCTGGAGCCGCTGCTGGTGACGGAGGCGCCGGACATGGTGCTGGTCTACGGCGACACCACCACCACCCTGGCCGGCGCGCTGGCGGCCGCGAAGCTGGGGCTGCGGCTGGGCCACGTGGAGGCCGGGCTGCGCTCGTTCGACATGACGATGCCGGAGGAGCAGAACCGCGTGGTGGCCGACCACCTCTCCGACCTGCTCCTGTGCCCCACCGACGTCGCCGTGGCGAACCTCGCCCGCGAGGGGATCACGCGCGGCGTCCACCAGGTGGGCGACGTGATGCTCGACGCCAGCCGCATGTTCGCCCCCGCCGCGGCCGCGCGCCCCGGCCCGGCGGCGCTGGGGCTCGACCCGGGCGGCTACCTGCTCGTGACGGTCCACCGGGCCGCGGCGACCGACACGCCCGAGGCGCTCGACGCGCTGGTCGCGGTGCTGGAGGCCATCGACGAGCCCGCCGTGTTCCCGGTGCACCCGCGCACCCGCCACCGCCTCCAGGCCGACGGGCGCTGGGCCCGGCTCGAGGGGCACCCCTCGCTGCGGCTGCAGCCCCCGGTGGGCTACCTCGACTTCACCGCCCTGCTGCTCGGCGCACGCGCCGTGGTGACCGACTCGGGCGGCGTCCAGAAGGAGGCGTACTTCCACGGCGTGCCCTGCGTCACGCTGCGGGACACGACGGAGTGGGTCGAGACCGTGGAGGGCGGCTTCAACACCCTCACGGGCATGGATCCGGCGCGCGTGGGCGCCGCGCTGTCTCACATCGTGATGCCGGCGGAGCGCCCGCCCTTCTACGGGGACGGGGCGGCGGCGGACCGGATCGCCGACGCCGTGGCCTCCGCAACCTGACGTGGGGTGTCGCACCCTTCACACGGCTGGCGATTCTGGACCTTCGGCTAGTGCGGCGAAGGGCGTCCGCATCACTAAGATCTGCCGACTCTGACCCGCGCACCGGTGGTCCCGGATCCATGAGCCTCTCGCACCGCCAGTCCCGCCGTCTCGCCACGTGGACCGCGGCCACCGCCATCGCCGGCCTGGCGCTCGCGGGCGCCGCGGTCGCGGCGCCGTCGCAGCCCGCCGTGTCGATCACGCCGGCGGGCCCCACGCAGGCCACGTCGCTCACCGCGAACTGGACGGGCTCCAACGCCGACGACGGCACCACGATCGTCGGCTACCAGGCCGGCCAGGTGCCCGACGCCGGCACCGAGCCCGCCGGCACCGTCGGCCCCGGCGTCCAGAGCGGCGCGGTCGACGGCGGCACCGAGGGGACGGTCTTCTTCCGCGTGCGCGCGCTCCAGAGCGACGGCCAGGTGAGCGACTGGTCCACCGCGCCAGGCCGTCGTGGACCGCACGCCGCCGACGCTCGACGGCGCCACCCCGGGCGGCACGATCAGCGCCGACGGCTGGTACCGCAGCCCGCTGACGTTCACGTTCTCCACCTGCGTCGACAACGGCGGGATCTCCGCGGCGCTCTGCACGGTGCCGTGGACCGGCGAGCAGGGCGCGTTCGCCGCCGGGTCGCGCTCGCTCCAGTCGCATGACGTCGCCGGCAACGCCGGCACCGGCTCGCTCCCCGCCTTCAAGTACGACTCCGTGGCCCCGACGTCGGCCGAGCTGATCGCGCCGCGCAACCTGGTCCCCGACGAGCCGACGTTCCGGTGGTTCTCGTCGGCGATGGGCAGCGACGTCTCCGGTGTCTCCCGCTTCCTCGTCCAGTTCCGCCGCGGCGACAACTCGGACGGCACGTTCGACACGCTCGCCTCCGTGGCCCCCCAGGGCATCGTGGGCTCCGAGCAGACGGCCAAGCGCGGCGACGGCCTCTCCGCCGGCGACACGCCCCCGCCGCTGCCCGAGAACGTCGAGATCGACTGGCGCGTCCGGGTGGTGGACAAGGCCGGGAACATCACCTCGGGCGGCGTCCGCCAGTTCACGATCGACCCGACCGTCCCGCCGGCCCCGTCGATCACCGGCGGCCCGGTCGGCCCGACGCAGGACACCTCGCCGACCTTCACGTGGGACGGCAACGGCGACTCGTTCAAGTGGGACGTCATGCCCGCGGGTTCCCAGGCGGCGACCCGCTCCGGGACGACCTCCGCGAAGGAGATCACCGTCGGTGCGCTGAACGACGGTGCCTACACCTTCCGCCTCACGCAGTTCACGGCGGCGGGCCGCGAGAGCGCCGAGGCGCTGCGGACGTTCGTCGTGGACACGACGCCCCCGGCGGCCCCGCTGATCCTGACGCGGCCGACGTTCCCGTCGGTTGGCGACGCGGTGTTCACCTGGACGTCGGAGCCCGGCGCGTACTCGCGCTGGAGCGTGGTCGACCGCAGCGGCAACGCCGTGGTGTCGCCGACCGACACGCCGGTGACGTCGGCGACGCTCCCGTCGCTGGCCGAGGACGCCTACACGTTCGGCGTGCAGCAGATCGACGCGGCCGGCAACGTCTCGCCCGCGACGGTCGAGCCGTTCACGGTCATCGCGCCGCTCGTGGCGCCCGCCCCGAGCAACGGCATCGTGACCCTGCTGCCGAAGCAGAACGCCCGCCGCCTGCAGCCCAAGGCCGGCAAGACGCTGTTCAGCCGCACCCCCGTCCTGCGGTGGACCCGCGGCCCCAGGGGCACCAAGCTCTTCAACCTGCAGATCTTCAAGGTCGCCATCGGCAAGAACGCGAGGACGCCGAAGGTCACCAAGATCCTCTCCGTCTTCCCCAAGGCCACCGCCTACCGCGTGCCGAAGTCCAAGACGCGGCCCAAGACCTGCTACGTGTGGCGCGTCTGGCCGTACACGGGCCGCGCGTTCACCCCGAAGCCGCTCGGCGTGAGCAACTACTGCATCGCCAGCCAGCGGGTGCTGAAGAAGAAGGCGGCCCTGGTCGCGAAGCGGAAGGCGGCGAAGGTCGCCGCCCGCTCCCGCCGATAGCGCGGGGGCCGGCGGTCAGATCCCGAGGTCGAACGGGCTGGGCTCCAGGGCCCGGCCCCGCCGGTCCCCTGGACGCGGGGTCTCGTAGACCTGCGCGGCCCCGAGCCTCGGGCTCAGGGCGTCCGGCTTGACCATCACGTACAGGCGCGTCTCGCGCTGGCGCTCGGCCGCCGTCCAGCGGCGCGACTCCACCCAGTCGACCGCCCCGAATGCGGCCATGAGGCCCGCGATCAGCCCGGCGACGATGCCCGCCCCGTCCGTGAAGCGCTCGAACAGCAGCAGCAGGACGATGCCCGTGAGCACGATGCCGGAGAGCTTGGTGCGCCGCTCCCGCGAGGCCGCCAGCGTCTCGTGCACGGACGCGCGCGGCGGCGGCACCGCCCGTCCCAGCAGGTGGTTCATGCGCCGGTTCATGCCGACGCCGCTCACGAGGAGCGTCGGGATGGCCGCCGCGGCGGCGGCGAGGGCCGTCACGCCCGCCCGGAGCGGCTCGTCCACCAGCCAGCTGAACACCCAGAACACGGCGACGACGGCCGCGGTGGCCACGCAGAACTGCCCGCGCCAGCGCTGCTCGTCCGCGACGCGGACGAGGCGGGGCAGTCCCGCGAGCAGGGTCTCCGGTCGCAACGCCGCGTCCTTTCGATCGTCGTCGTCACCGACTAGAGTAGCCGTCCCGTGCGCAGCCTGATCACCCTCGACCCGGCGCCGTCGGCGGCCACGCGCGGCTGACCCCCGGCGCTCCACAGGTGGGCATCGTGGGCCTCGGGTACGTGGGGCTCCCGCTTGCCGCGACCTTCGCCGAGGCCGGCGTCTCCGTGCTCGGGCTCGACGCGATCGAGGCCAAGGTCGAGCAGGTCAACGCCGGCTCGTCCTACATCGAGGACGTCCCGTCCGAGCGGCTGGCGCCCCTCGTGGAGGGCGGCCTGATCCGCGCCACGACGTCGTGGGACGCGATCCGCGACGTCGACGCGGTCATCATCTGCCTGCCCACGCCGCTGACCGAGCACCGCGAGCCGGACCTCTCGGCCGTGCTGGGCGCGTGCGAGAGCCTCGCGAGCCGCCTGCGCGCCGGGCACCTGGTGGTGCTGGAGAGCACCACCTACCCGGGCACCACCCGCGAGGAGGTCGCCCCGGTGCTGGAGCGCTCCGGCCTGCGCGCCGGCCGCGACTTCCACCTGGCCTTCTCCCCCGAGCGCGTGGACCCCGGCCGCACCGACTGGACCACGGCGACCACGCCGAAGGTGATCGGCGGCCTCACGCCGGAGTGCACCCGGCGCGCGATGGAGCTGTACGGGGGGGCCTGCGAGACGCTCGTCCCCGTGAACAGCCCCGAGGTGGCCGAGCTCACCAAGCTGCTCGAGAACATCTTCCGCAGCGTGAACATCGCCCTGGTGAACGAGCTGGCGATGCTCTGCGACCGGATGAGCATCGACGTCTGGGACGTGATCGACGCCGCCGCCACCAAGCCGTTCGGCTTCATGCCCTTCCGGCCCGGCCCCGGCCTCGGCGGCCACTGCATCCCGATCGACCCCTTCTACCTCACGTGGAAGGCGCGCGAGTTCGACCTCCACACCGAGTTCATCGAGCTCGCCGGGAAGGTCAACTCGCAGATGCCGCGGTTCTGCGTCGACAAGGTCGGCCGGGCGCTCAACAGCCGCCGCCAGGCGCTCAACGGCAGCCGCGTGCTGGTGATCGGCGTGTCGTACAAGGCCGACGTCAACGACACCCGCGAGAGCCCGTCGCTGCGCATCATCGAGCTGCTTCGCAACGAGGGCGCGGTGGTGAGCTACCACGACGCGTTCGTCCCCGAGCTGCCGAAGCTGGGCCTCACGAGCGTCCCGCTCGACGCCGAGACCCTCGACGCCGTGGACGTGGCGGTGGTGGTCACGGCGCACACCGGGACCGACTGGCGGCTGGTGGCCGACGCCGCGCCGCTGGTCGTGGACCTGCGCAACGTCGTCCCGGAGCAGGACGGCAAGGTCTGGACGCTCTGACGATGCCGGCAACGGGCGCGTCGCCCCTGTCCATCGGCGTCGTCGGCATGAACTACTGGGGCCCGAACCTGGCCCGCAACTTCGACCGGCTCGACAACTGCCGCGTCACCTGGATCTGCGACCGCGACGACGCGGTGCTCGACCGCCACCGCCCCGCGTACCGCAACAGCCGCTTCACCTCGCGCTACGAGGACCTCCTGGAGGACCCCGACCTGGACGCGGTGGTGATCGCCACGCCGGTGCCCACCCACGCGCCGCTGGCGCGGCTGGCGCTGGAGGCCGACAAGGACGCGTTCGTCGAGAAGCCGCTGGCGCTGACCGCCCGCGACGCGAACGACCTGGCCGCCCTGGCCGACGCCCGCGAGCGGGTGCTCATGGTGGACCACCTGCTCGTGTACCACCCGGCGGTGCAGAAGCTGCACGACCTGATCCGGGAGGGCGCGCTGGGCCGGGTGTTCTACCTCTACGGCAACCGGCAGAACCTGGGGATCGTGCGCCCCGACGAGAACGCGCTGTGGAGCCTGGGGCCACACGACATCTCCGTGATGCTGCACCTGGTGGGCGAGCGCCCCGCCGAGGTCTCGGCCACCGGCGAGAGCTACCTCCAGCCGGGCGTGGAGGACGTGGTGTTCGGGCGCATCCGGTTCCCGTCCGGCATCCTCGGGCACCTGCACCTGAGCTGGCTGGACCCGCAGAAGATGCGGCGGATGACGGTGATCGGCTCCGACCGGATGGTGGTGTTCGACGACATGGAGACCGAGCGGAAGGTGACCGTCTACGACAAGGGGCCGATCCCCCGCACCGAGACCTACGGCGAGTACATCCAGGTGCGCTCGGGCGACATCCACATCCCGAAGGTCTCCGGCACCGAGCCGCTGCGGGTGGTGTGCGACCGCTTCGTGCAGGCCGTCCGCGACCGCGGCGCCACGCCGTCCGACGGCTGGGCGGGCGCGACGGTGGTGGAGGTGCTGGAGGCGATGGGCGAGTCGCTGGCGCAGGGCGGGCGGCCCGTCGCGCTGGCCGGGGCCGTCGCGTGAGCCGCGAGAACCTGGTCCTCGGCGAGGGCGTGCAGGTGGGCGACGACGTGGAGATCGGCGCGAACGTGGTGATCCACGACGGCACCGTGATCGGCGACGGCGTGGTGATCCAGGACAACGTCGTCCTGGGGAAGCAGCCCAAGCTGTCCAAGCGCTCCACCAGCGCGAAGCGGGACCCGCTGGCGCCGCTCGAGATCGGGGCGGGCGCCGCGATCTGCAGCGGCGCCGTGGTCTACGCCGGCACGGTGCTGGGGCCGGACGTGATCATCGGCGACCAGGCGTCGGTGCGGGAGCGCTGCACCCTCGGCGAGGGCGTGGTGGTGGGCCGGGGCGTGTGCGTGGAGAACGACGTGCCGATCGGCGCGTTCACCAAGATCCAGTCGAACTCCTACATCACCGCCTACTCCGAGCTGGAGGACCACGTCTTCATCGCGCCGTGCGTGACGACGACGAACGACAACTTCATGGGCCGCACCGACGCGCGCCATGCGCTCATCAAGGGCGCGATCATCCGCCGCGGCGCCCGCATCGGCGGCGGCGTGGTGATCCTCCCCGGCATCGAGATCGGCGCGGAGGCGTTCGTCGCCGCCGGCGCCCTGGTGACCCGCGACGTCCCCGCCGGCAAGCTCGTGGCCGGCCTGCCCGCCCAGGTGTGGCGCGACGTCCCGCCCGAGGAGATGGTCGGCCGCGAGACGTAGACGCCGCCGCCTGACGCTCGAGGCGCCCGACGGGACGGTCGTGGTGAGGGACCTCGGCGCGCCCGGTTCGCGGCTGCTGGAGATCGATCTCCCCGACGGTCACCAGGTGAAGGTGGCGGAGCACCTGTGCGGGTGGACGCCCGCCGCCGACCCGGACGGCCCGCTCTGGCCCACCATGGCCGACGCCGTCGCCGCCCTGAGCGGCCGCACCCGCGACGGCGAGCCGTGGATCTCGGTGCTGGAGGAGTTCGCCGCGAGCCCGGCCAACCCCGGCGGCGAGATCCTGCCCGCCGCGGAGGACGCCCGCCTGGCCGCGCTGCTGGCGTCGTCGGCGGCCATCCACGTCGACGGGCCCCGCGCCCACCACTCTGGCGGCTGGTACATGTTCATCGGCGGGCTGCCGTTCGGCGGGTGGGTGATGGAGTACGGCGACACCCCCGGCGAGGCGGCGCGCGCCGCCCTGGACCACGCCGAGCGGCGCCTGTCGGGCTGACGCGGGTACGCTCCGGTCGTGCGCCGCCTCCAGCACGCAGCCGTGACCTTCCCCGTGGGGGAGGACGCCGCGATCCGCCGCTTCTACGGCGAGGTGCTGGGCATCCCCGAGATGCCGGTGCCGGACGAGGTCGCGCACCACGGGTGGATCTGGTTCGCGACCAGCGACGAGGGGGTGGAGCTCCACTTCATCCCCCACGCGGTCGCGCCCGACCCGGAGCGCATCCACCACTTCTGCCTGCAGGTTGACGACCTCGCCGCGGTGCGGGAACGGCTCGTGGCCGCGGGGTCGGAGGTCCGCGACGCCGGATCGCGGATCCAGAGCCGGGAGCGCGCGTTCGTCCGCGACCCCGTCGGGAACCTCGTCGAGCTGGTCGAGATCCCTTAGCGGACGATGACGCGGGCCGTGGCGCGGCCCCCGTAGATCACCCACGGCACCACGGCCGTGGTGCCGACCGTGGGGTCGCTGTCGTCGTCGTCCACGCTCACCAGGCGGACGGCGTCGTTGCGGTCGTCGGTCGCCCGGCGGAGCGCCCGGATCACCCGCTGCAGGGGCGTGCCCGACTGGCGCGCCGCGAAGCGGTCGGCGGCGACCACCGCGGCGCGGCGCGCGGGCAGCCCGCCGCCCAGGCCGAGCTGCTGTGTGAGGTCGGCGGGGAGCGAGTCGAAGCCGCCCTGCGAGTTGGGGATCACCCGGATCGCGGCGCGGCCCGGGAACAGCGTGTCGGGGATCCGCACCGGCACCCGGATCGTCCGCTGCGCCGCGCGCCACGGCTGGATGCGCAGGAACAGCACGGCCCTGCCGCCCGCCGCGACGCGGCGCGGCGCGATGCGGGCGCGGACGATCCGCGCGGCGCGCACCGCCGTCTCCAGGCGCTCGTCGATGGTGATCGCTGAGATCGGGACCCGCCGCACGCCGTTCTGCAGCATGATCGAGGCGACCCGCGCGGCCGCGCCGCTGGCGAGGGTGACCACGTCGCCCTCGGCGGCGTACAGGTTCCGGTAGATGAACGGGCGCTTCAGCGCCGGGCTCTCGACCTGGACCCGCAGCGACATGGTCCCGCGCGCCAGGCCGTCGGTGGCGCGGATCGCGGGCTCGTCCTGGAGCAGCGCCGCGATGATCGGCGCCGTGCGGTCGTCGGGCGCGATGGTGGTGTTGACCGTGCTGGAGGTGCCCCGCGAGGCGTTCTCGGCCGTCGCGGTGCCCGCGATGCCCTCGACCGGGCCGAGCCGGCCGGTGACGCCGTCGGTGCGGTCGCCGACGATCATCCCCTGGAGGGTGCCGGGCTCGGCGAGCTTGTAGCTCGAGCCCGTGATGGGTGCGGCGATCGTCTGGAACACGTAGCCGTCGCCCATCAGGAACCGCGACGGCCCCGCGCCCGTGAAGGGGTGGCCGAACCCGAGGACCGTCGAGCCGTTGACGTAGGTGACCGTGCCGACGGCGCCGAGCACCAGGTCGCCGCCGGAGAGCAGCGCCGTGAGCGACGCGCCGGGCACCAGCGGCACGGGCGGCCGGATGGTGCGCGGGCCGATGGAGGTGAGGCGCACCCCGGAGCGCGCGAGCTCGGTCGAGAGCGGGCCCACCAGCGGCCGCGACGCGCCGGCGATCGTCCAGCGCTCGAGCGGATAGAGCGCCCGGCGGCCCGGGTCCCGGCGCTGCGACGCGCGCGCGGCGGCGCGGTCGCGCACGATGCGCAGCGGCCTCGCCGGCCCCGCCGAGGGGACCCGCTCGTTGGCGCGCGACCCGGCGGACGAGTCGATCATCTGCTCGATCGGGGTGACGCCGACGATGACGTTGGCCTGGTCGCCGCTGCCGTAGGCGATCGCCCCCATCACGCGGGCGACGCCGTCGGCGCCGGTGACGTACACCGGGCTGCCGCTCATGCCCTCCGCGACGCCGCCGGTCTGGTCGATCAGCGGCCCCTCCGCGCGCACCAGCACCAGCGCGCCGCCGGGCGCGTCGGACGTGTGCTGCACGTCGATGACCGTGACCGGGAACGTGACGATGTCGGTGCCGCGCACCACCGTGCGGGCCTGCCCGACCATCCCCGGCTGCACCTGGGACAGCGGGAGGATCGGGTCGGCCGCCGCGGCCGTGCCGGCCGTCGCGAGCCCCGCCGCCGCGGCGGCGGCGGCCGCGGCCGCGGCGAGGGCGGTGCGCCGCCTCACCGGGACGCCGTGCCGGCGGCGTTCGAGCGGACGCTGAACCACGTGTCGCGCAGCCCGAGCTTGCCGCGCATCGTCCAGCCGCTGAACGTCGCCGTCCGCCCCGAGGCGGTCGTGACCCGCGCCTGCACCACCCGCGGGGAGATCCCGCGGCGCACCACGTTGACCGCGGTCACCGGTGCGCCCAGGCCGAGCAGGTCGCCGAGCCGGCGCGCGGTGAACGTGGGCGGGTCGGGCCACACGTGGTACGGGCTGATCTTGTCGAAGGGATCCGGGACGCTCTTCAGGTAGGGCCGCGCTCCGCTCCCCGAGAAGACGTTCTGGACGTCCTCCGTTCGCCCGCCGGACGTGGAGAAGAAGTAGGCGGTGATGACGGCGCCATCGTATGTCAGCACGGTTCCGCGGGTCTGTCGCACGGCCCGGTTCGAGCGCGGGTCCTCGGCGTCCACGCCGCCGTAGACCTGGCTCCGCTCGTCGTCGAAGACGTCGAACGTGCTGGTGGGGGTCATGGTGGAGAGGGCGTAGCTGCGCGCCGCGATGGCCTGCGAGGCGAGCGCGGCGGGCGCGTCGTCGCCCCAGCTCGACGGCATCTCGCGCGGCACGACGCCGCGGAGGTAGTCCTCCATGTCGACCACGTTCACCAGGTCGAAGCGGCCGCCCGACGGGAGCGCCCGGATGCCGCCGCGGTAGCGGCGCGCGGCCTGCGGCTGCGTCGCGCCCCACGCGACCCACCCGCCCTTCGCCCGCGACTGGAACCGCACGGGGCCGGCGACCACCGCGACGACCGCCCGGCCGCGCTTCACGGCGAGGGTGCCGTCGGCGCGCGCCTGGAGCATGTACGTGGCGCCGGTGCGCAGGGGCGTGATGTTGCGCCCGTCGGGGCGGCGCCCGAGCAGGCGCCAGTGCTTGGGGCTCCAGAACCGCGCCTCCTGCAGCGCGGTGGAGAGCAGCACGCGGACGGTGCGGCGCTTCGCCTGCTGGAAGTGCACGCCGGTGAAGTAGGCCCGCAGGATGCGGCGGGCGCCCCAGCCGGCCAGCGCGCGGCCGCGCGCGCCGTACTGCGACATGCCGATGCCGTGGCCGAAGCCGCGGCCGACGAACGTGAACGACGCGGGCGCGGCGGGCGTCGTGGGCGCCGCCGGGGTGGTCGGCGCGGGCGCGGTGGGCGGCGGCGGCGCCGGCGACTGGCCGGCCGCGGTCGCGCCCCCGGCGGCGAGCGCGGCGGCGGCGAGGAGCGCCGGCGGGAGGACGCGGCGGCGGGTCATTGCGCGGATGGTCGGCACGGCGTCCGGGGGACGTTAGCCTGCGGCCTGTGTCCAGCGAACCCCACCCGGTGGCCGGCCGCGCGGGGTACGGGGAGTGGATCCAGCCGGACGTGGGCGGCCGCGTCCGCCAGGTGGTGGTCCACGGTCCGTTCGTGGTGCAGCGCCGCGAGGACCTGGGCGGCGGGGCGTGCCGGCTGACGCGCCACCGCACCGCCCACGAGACGACGTTCGTGGTCGAGGGGTACTCGCTGCGCTCGGAGATCGGCCTGCCGTGCCACGTCGTGCACCTTCGCGACGAGGGCGACGGGGCCTCCTATGTGGTGGACACGGCCCTCTGCGGGCCCGGCCTGCCGGCGGACGCGTTCCTGCTCATGTCCTCCAGCGCTTGACCCCCGACGTCATCGTGACCATCCGCTTCTTGATCGCCCATGGGATGTGCGCGTAGACGGGGGCGAAGACACCCCGCCAGAAGGGGCCCGCCGCGGCGTGCGGGGGCGGGGCCTTGGCGGCCGGGCCGAGGCGCCGCATCGTCCGCTCGAACAGGGCGCGCTCGCCGCCGGCGCGCATCCGGCGCGGGAGCGCGGGCTTCGGCGGCACCGTCGCGGGCTTCGCGCCGGGCCGCAGGCCGGGGGTGCCCGCCTTCGCGAGCCCGTCGGCCACGGCGTTCTGGCCGGCTTTGCGGGCGGTGGAGCCGGGCGGCGCCGGCGGCGCGGCGGGCAGGCCGCCACGGCCGTGGTGGGCCACCTTGTCGTGCCCGAAGTACTCCTGGAGGTTGTCGGGGACCTCGTGCGCGCTCACAGCTGGGCCATCCCGTTCTGGGCCGCGACCGAGAGCGGCTCGTAGAGGGCGCCGATCGGCGGGCTGTACACGTTCTCCATCCACGCCAGGTCCTCGAGGGTGGCGCCGCGCTTCAGCGCGAACGCGAGGAAGTCGGCGCGCTCCTTGATGCCCTCGCCGCCCACGAACTGGCCGCCGATGAGCCGGCCGGTGCCGGGCTCCGCCAGCAGCTTCACCCGCACCTGCTGGACGCCGGGGAAGTAGCGGGCCCGGCTGATGCCGTTGGCCGTCCCCACGACGTACGGGATGCCGAGCGACTGGGCCAGGTGCTCGCCCAGGCTCGCCCCGCCGATCTGGATCTGCCCGCCGACCATCCCCCACGGGATGTTCACCGGGTCGTAGCGGCGGTTCCCGCCGCCGGCGTTCGCGCCGGCCACGCGGCCCTGCTGCATCGCGTGCGAGCCGGTGAGGCCCTGGACGGCGATCCCCGTCAGGTTCTGCGGCACCTCGACCACGTCGCCCGCCGCGTACACCCCGGCCATCGACGTCTCCATCCGCTCGTTCACCACGAGTGCGCCGGTGGAGCCGGGCTTCAGCCCCATGGACCGGGCGATGGTGGTCTCGGGCTCCTTGTGGGTGGCGATGACGCAGATGTCCGCGTCGATGACGCCCTCGCTGGTGTCGACGCCGGTCAGGCGCCCGCCCGAGCCGACGAACCCGTTCAGCCCGACGCCGAAGTGCAGGTGGGCGCCGAGCTCCTTCAGGCTCTCCTGCACCGGCTCGGCGATCTCGGGATCGGCGATCTGGGAGAGCAGCCAGGCGTTCTCGTCCACCATGTGCGTCTCGATGCCGCGGTGCGCGAGGGCGGTGGTCATCTCGACGCCGAGCGGGCCGGACTCGAGCACGACGGCCTTCTTCACGTCGTCGAGCGTCTCGTTCAGCTCGATGCCGCGGCGGATGTTCTTGACGTACGTGAGGCCTTCGAGGTCGTTCCCCGGCACGTCCGGCAGCGCGTAGTTCCAGCCGGTGCAGACGATCAGCTTGTCCCAGGGGACCACGTCGCCGTTCGCGGTCATGGTGCGGTTGGCGGCGTCCACCTCGGTGACGACGGTCTCCGTGCGCAGGTCGATGCCCGCCTCGGCGTAGTTCTCCGGCCCGGCGAGGAACAGGCGCTCGAAGTCCGGGATCTCCCGGCCGAGGACGTACGGGATCCCGCACGGCGAGTACGCGACGTCCTCGTACTCGGTGCAGACGACGACCGTCGCGTCGGGGTCCGTCCGCTTCGCCATCGACCCCGCGCTGATGCCGGCGGCCCCTCCTCCGATCACGCAGATGCGCTGGCCCATCGTCATGCTCCCCTGTCGGCGTTCGTCGGCGTCCCCTGCTCCGGCGCACCCAGGTGGTACCGGATCTCCGGGGGGTTCCTGATCGTGTTCGTGACCCAGCAGTAGCGGGCGGCGAGCTCGACCACGGGCTCGAGCTCCTCCTCGGGGGTGGACGACTCCACCCACAGGTCGTAGGCGCCGTGGCGTGGCTCGCCGACCGCGCGGTGCGGGCGGACGTGGACCTTCACGTCGTCGAGGCGGACGCGGCGCTTCCCCGCCGCCCAGGCGATCGCGATGCACATGCACGACGCCAGCGCGATCACGATCATCTCGGTGGGCATCGGGCCGGTGTCGTCGCCGCCGAACTCGGGCGGCTCGTCCACCCGCACCGTGTGGCCCCGCCCCGAGACGTCGGCGGCCATCCCGCCGCGCCACTCGGCCGTCCACACCGCGTAGTCGTGGGACTCGTCGATCGGCATCAGACGGGCGCCCCCACCCGCGCGTAGACCCGCTCGTGCGCCGCTGCCGCCGCGTCCCACGTGAAGCGGGCGGCCGTCGCGCGTCCCCCGTCGCGCAATTGAGACCCGGTGGTCTCAATTGCAACCGCGACGAGCGCCGCCCCCAGCGCCTCGGCGTCGCCGACCGGGACCATCCGGCAGTCGCGGCCGTCCTGGAGGAACTCGCGCAGCACCGGCAGGTCGCTGGCCACCACGGGCAGGCCGGAGGCCTGCGCCTCCAGCACCACCAGGCCGAACCCCTCGCGCTCGGAGGGGAACGCGAACACGTCGGCGGCGCGCATGAGCGGCGGCATCAGGTCGTCGGGGAGGGGGCCCAGCACCTGGACGTCGGCGTCCGGGTCGACGTCGCGGCCGCGCGCCACGCGCAGGCCCAGGCGGGCGGCGTCGTCCTCCCAGGCGGCGCGGTAGTCGGCGTAGTCGAACAGCGTCTCCCCGCCGGCGATCGCCAGCAGGGCGCCCGGGCCCAGGTCGCCGCGGCGCGCGGCGAACGCCGCGAGCAGGGTGCGGCTGCCCTTGCGCGGCTCGATCCCGCCGATGGCGAGGACCGTCGGACGCTCCCCCCAGCCCAACCGCACGCCGGCCGCCGCGCGGTCGAGCGGACAGCCCGCGAAGCGGGCGGCGTCGACCCCGTTGGGGATCACGTCCGCGCCGACCCCGTGGTCGCGGCGCAGGACGCCGGCCCAGTGGCGGCTCACGCAGATGCGGTGGTCGACGTCCTCGATCGACGCCCGCTGGCACTCCTGCAGCACCGGGCTGGCGAAGTCGTCCACGTGGTGGACGGTGCGCACCACCGCGTCCACCAGCCCCTCGTCGCGCAGGGCGAGCAGCGCACGGGCCGACAGGCAGTCCTCGGCGTGGTGCACGTCGGCGGGGCCGGCGGCGCGCAGGCCCTCGGCCAGGGTGGCGGCGTAGCGCAGGATGCGGGGCTCCACGTCCTCGCCCGGCCGCCGGTCGACGGGCACCAGGTGGGCGGGGACGCGCGGCTCGCGGAAGAAGCGCGCGCCGTCGGCGGACAGCGCCCACAGCTCCACGTCGCGGCCGCGGTCGGCGAGCGCCTCGGCCAGGTGGAGCGCGTGGACGACCCCGCCGCGCGGCTTGGTGGAGTAGGTGACGATGCGGATCCTCATCCCGTGATCACCCCGCGAGCGCCGCGGCGAGCCGCGCGGCGGCGGCATTGGTCCCCGCGAGCCGGACGCCGGCGTCCTCCAGGGCGGCGACCTGGCGGCTGCGCACCTGGGGGTCGGCCTCCGTCCCCAGGACGTAGCCCACCACCGCCAGCTGCGGGCGGGCGGCGAGCGCCGCGCGGATCGGCGGCACGAGCACCGACGCCGGGTCCGGATGGCTGGCGTAGCCCAGGACGACGTCGAGCAGGATCACGCCCACGTCGGGGTCGGCGGCCTCCTCGGCCAGGCGCTCCGCACGGGCGGCGGGATCGATCATCGGGTGGGGCCGGCCGCGGGTGAACTCCTCCTCGCCCAGGTCCAGCACCGCGTGGCCCGACGGGGCCCCCTCCAGCCTGCGGGCCCGCCCGGCGGGCGCGTTGGAGTGGACGGTGCCGAGGCGCTCGGCCAGGATCGCCGCCGCCTCGCTGCACAGCGTGCCGCCCGAGAACAGCCCCCGCACCGCGCCGCCGGACACCCACCCGGGCCGCGGGTCCCGCGGCGCCTGGGCGTCGTGGCCGGCCAGCCGGGCGGCGGCGAGCGCCGCCCCCTCCAGCGTGTCGGCCAGGTGCACGCCGTCCACCGGGTCGACCCCCCCGCCGACCATGCACGCGGCCGCGGCCTTTCCCGCGCCGGCCAGCGCGCGCAGGACGGTCTCGGCCACGTCCGGGCTCGGCGGCTTGGACACGCAGAGGATCACGTCGGTCCCCGGGTCCTCCGCCAGCCGGGCGATCGCGTCGAGGGCGGTGATGGCGCCCACCTCGTCCTTCAGGTCCCGCCCGCCGGTGCCGTAGCAGGCGCGCACCCCGGCGCCCGCCCGGTCGAGCAGCACCGTCACCTCCTGGGCGCCGGTCCCGGCCGCGGCGACCACCCCGACGGTGCCGGGCGCGACGACGTTCGCGAACCCGAGCGCCACCCCGTCGACGATGGCCGTCCCCGCGCCGGGGCCCATCACCAGCAGGCCGCGCTCGTGCGCCCGGCGCTTGAGCGCCACCTCGTCCTCGATCGCGACGTTGTCGGAGAAGAGCAGCACGTCCATGCCGGCGCCGAGGGCCTTGTGCGCCTCGAGGGCCGCGTACTCGCCGGGCACCGACACCACCGCCACGTCGCCCTCGGCGCGGGCCAGGCTGCGCGGCGCGCGCACGGCGGGCCCACCCCCGCCAGCCCCTGCGGGAGCCTTGTCGAGCACGTCCTCCGCCGCCGCGACGCCGGCATCGGCGCCGTCGCCCTGGACGGCGATGACCAGGTCGTCGGGTCCCGCGCCGTCGATGGCGGGGTCGTGCATGCCGAGGCCGGCCGCCTCCTCGCGGTTGGCGGGCGTCCCCATGAAGCAGAAGGCGCGCTCCACGCCGTCGACCGCCTCGGCCGCGCGGGCGGCGGCCATCATCTTCGCGCTGTCGGCCCAATGGCCGGCGCGGACGCGGACCTCGATCACGACGCGGATACCGCCTGTCCCAAGGGGCCCACCAGCAGGGGTTCGGCCTGCGCGCCGAGGGCCTCGTCGTCGGTCTCGCGGGCGCGCAGCAGGGCCGCGCGGCCGCCCTCCACCAGCACGGCCCCCGGGCGCAGGTGGATGAACGGGGAGGCCTGCGCCATCGCGTAGGCGCCCGTCTGCCCCACCCACACCAGGTCGCCCACGCGCAGCGGCGGCAGCGGGACCTCGCGGGCGATGGCGTCGTGCTGGAGGCAGAGCGGCCCGAACAGGTCGGTCGGCCGCTCGGCGCCCGCGCGCGGCTCGGCGGCCTCCACCGGCGACCGCTTCCACAGGACGCACGGGACCTGGGTGATGCCGGCGTCCACCACCACCGCGCCCGGCCCCCGCCGCGCGACCACACGCGTGAGCAGCCAGCCGGCGTCGCGGATCAGCGCGCGGCCGGGCTCCATGACGAGCGGCGGGGCGTCGGGCCCCAGCGCCTCGCGGACCGCGTCGAGGTAGGGCCCGAGCGCGGCCGCGCCCGGCCACCCGCCGCCCAGGTCGAGCCACTCGACGCCGCCGACGCGCTCGGCCGTCTCGCGCAGCCGCGCGGCCGCCGCGGCGAAGCGCGACACGGGCACCGGGTACTGCACCGTCACGCCGTGGATCGGCGGGCCCGCGGGCGGCAGCGGGCCGAGCTGGTAGGCGCCGAGGTGGATGTGCAGGCCGGTGAGCCGCAGCCCGGCGCGGCGCAGCACCGACGCCGCCGCCGGTGCGAGGCGCGCGGGCACGCCGAAGCGGTCGGTGCGCTCGCGGTCCGGCGGGCGCAGGCGCAGGCCGATGCGCGCGCCGGGCGCGGCGTGGCCGGCCAGGCGGGCGATCTCGCGGACCTGCTCGGGGCCGTCCGCGATCACGGTGGCGCCCTCCTCCAGCGCGCGCCGCAGCTCGGCCGTCGTCTTGAGGGGTCCGTTGAACACGGTCTGCGACCCGGGCACGCCCGGCGCGGCGGGCCACCCGGTACTCGAAGCCCGAGGCCACCTCGGCCCAGCAGCCCGCCCGGTGGAGCCGGGCCACGAGGCCCATCAGCGGGTTGGACTTCATCGAGTAGGCGACGGTGACGTCCGGGCCGGCCGCCTCCATGAACGCCCGCGCCTCGGCCTCCATCCGGGCGCCGTCGAACGCGTAGAGGGGCGTGCCGAAGCGCTCGGCCAGCTCGGAGGCCCGGCCCGGCGGGCGCGGGTCGAGGCGCCGGATCACGCCGCCGCCTCCCGCGCCAGCAGCGGCCAGACGCGCGCGCCCACGCGGGTGACCTCGGCGTCAGTGGGGGTAGCCCGAGCCGATGACCAGGTCGACGCCGGCGTCACGGTACGCCGCCAGGAGCTCCGCCACCCGCGCGTGGGAGCCCACCAGCGCAGTGCCGGCGCCGCCGCGGACCGCGCGGATGCCGGCCCACAGCCCGGGCGCCACCCAGCCCTCGCCGTCGGCGTCGATCGCGTTCATCCGGGCCTGGCCGACGCTGTCGAACGCCGCGTACTCGGAGGCCCGGTCGCCGGCGACCTCGGCGCGAGACAGCAGCCGGGCGGCGGCGGCGCGGGCCTCCTGCATCGGTGTCGCGGGCGATCACGTGGACGCGCAGCCCGAACCGCATGGGCCGGCCGGCGGCGGCGGCCCGCACCCGCGCGATCCGCGCCGCGATCGCGTCGGGCGGCTCGCCCCACATCAGGTACGTGTCGGCCACCCGGCAGGCGAGCGCCACGGCGGCGTCGCTCGCGCCGCCCAGGTAGAGCGGCCCGGCGAAGCGCGCACGCAGCGCGTCCGCCAGCGCGCCGAGGCGGGCGTACCGGCCGGCGTGGTCGAGCGGCGGGGCGCCGTACCCGGTGTCCGGACCGCCGCCGGCGACCAGGTTGATCGCGATCCGCCCGGGCGCGATCCGCTCGAGCGTCTCGGCCTGATGGGCGGCGAGCTCGGGCCGCAGCGCCGCCGGGTTGACCGCCACCAGCAGGCGGATGCGGCGGGTGATCGCCGGCGAGCGCCGACGCCGTGGTCCAGCTCTCCATGAACGGCGCGTCCGGGGCGAACGAGTCGTTCACCGTCCCCGTCGGGATCAGGATCTCGGCGGCGCCGGCGCGCTCGGCGGCGGTGGCGACCGCCGCGAGGTGCGCGATCGTGGGCGGCTGCTCGGGGCGTCGCGTGCCGAGGAACCGGCCGTCGCCCTCCGACGGGCAGTACCAGGCGAGGACGAGCGGCCGGGTCACCGGGCTGTCCCCCGGCGGCCCCGGTGCGCGATCATCCGCGCGTGTCCTGCACGGTCACCATCGAGAGCCGCGACGCCGAGACGGGGGAGGTGCGGCGCGACGTCTTCGAGCTGACCCCGCCGCCGGCGCCCGGTGACGAGCGTCGCGTGCTGGTGGAGCTCGTGACGGGCATCCACCCCAACGCCGTCGAGGTCTCGTGGCGCGACGGGGTGGTGGTGCTCGACGACGGCGGCCGCGCGGTGACCGCGTCGATCGGGCCGGGGGAACCCGACGCCGACCCGCCGCCGCCCGACCAGGGGACGCTCTTCGGCTGAGGCGCGTCACGCCCCGCCCTCCACCAGGGCGGCGATGCGGCGGCCGCGGGCGGTGCCATACGACAGGAACAGGTCGCGGACGGCGTCGCGGTAGGCGCCGGATGCCGCCTCCTCGACCGCGTCGGGGTACGCCGCGGCGAACCGGGCCAGCGCCGACGGGTCGGGGTCGCTCAGGTTGAGGCGGATCGTGGTGGTGGCGCCGACCTCGCCGAGCCCGTCGCCGGGGTAGACCGCCACGCGGCGCCGGCAGAGGGCCACCGTGAGCTCCTGGGCGCTCGCCCCCGTCCCGGACACGTTGACGACGCACGAGAAGCCGTACGCCGGGTCGACCACCGTCGGCGCGACCGCCGTGAGCGCCGCGAGGTTGCGGCGGATGACGTCCTCGCCCCGGCGGATCCAGTCCTCGTCGCGCAGCGCGGCCGCCGCGCCGACCTGGGCCACGCGGTTGGTGTTGAGGCGGACGGCCGCGATCTTCACCTGGAGGCACGTCCGCACCAGCGCGGGGTCGCCGCCGAGCGCGCCGACGCGGGCCCCCGCCATCCCGTAGCCGTGGGCGAGCCCGCTGGAGACCAGCACCGTCGCGTCCGGGTGGTCCGCGGCGACGGCGGCGATCGGGTGGTGCTCGGCGGCGGGGTCGACCCGGTGGGCGGAGTGGGTGGTGTCGGCCAGGATCACGATCCCGCGCTCCGCCGACAGGCGCAGCAGCGCCTCGAGCTCGTCCCGCGTCTGGACGGTCCCGAACGGGTTCACGGGATCGCAGACCACCACCATCTTCGTCCGCGGCGTGACGGCGGCGGCGACCTCGTCGGGGTCGAGCCGCCACCCGTTGCCGGCCGAGAGCCGCACCCACACCGGCACGCCGCCGGCCAGCCTCAGGGCCGGGACGAAGTGGAAGTAGCCGGGGTCGGTGACGATCGCCTCGTCGCCGGGGTCGAGGCACGCGAGCGCCGCGTAGCCCACGCCCGCCTGGGCGCCCTCGGTGCCGATCACGTCGAAGCCGTCGTCGCGGGCGCGGCCCAGCAGGACCTCGGCCATCAGGTCGCGCAGCGGCTCGTCCAGGTCGGGCGAGTAGGGCCCGACGTGCTCGGCGTCCACCGCCTCCCGCATCGCCTCGAGCGCCCGCGGCGACGGCCCGATGTGGTTCGCCATCCACCCCAGGTCCGCCCACTCCGTGCGGTCCAGGGCGATCGCCCCGTCGCGGTAGATGTCCGCCGGGTCCCACCCGAGGATCCGGTAGGCGTCGCGGTAGGTCATGTAGTTGCCGAAGCCCTGCGGGTCCTCCAGCAGGGCGCGGGCGCGGGCGGAGGCGGCCGGCACCTCGGCCGCGGGCGGGGGGCGCCAGGTGAGCACCGAGCGCGGGCGGGGGCGGGTGCTCACGCGGTGATCCGCGTCCCGGTTCGGCCGGCCAGCGCGTCGGCCGCGGCCTCGAGCGAGGTGATGAGGGCCTGCCCGCCGCCGCCCTCCACGAACTTGACGGCCGCCTCGATCTTGGGGCCCATGCTGCCCGGGGGGAACTGGCCGTCGGCCAGGTGGGCGCGCGCCTCGTCGACGGTCATGGCGTCCACCGGGCGCTCCTGCGGGGTGCCGAAGTCGAGCAGGACCTTCTCGACCCCGGTCAGCAGCAGCAGCGAGGTGGCGCCCACCAGGCGCCCCACCAGCGCGGCCGCGAAGTCCTTGTCGATGACCGCGTCGACCCCCACGAGGTCCGCGCCGACGCGCGCGACCGGCACGCCGCCGCCCCCGCAGGCCACCACCACCTCGCCCGCGTCGAGCAGGCGCTGGATCTCGCCGGCCTCCACCACCTCCATCGGCTCGGGCGACGCCACCACCCGCCGCCAGCCGCGGCCCGCGTCCTCGGCCACCGACCAGCCCCGCGCGGAGGCGAGGCGGCGGGCGCGGCCCTCGGAGAAGAACGGGCCGATCGGCTTGGTCGGCCGCGCGAACGCCGGGTCGTCGGCGTCCACCACCACCTGGGTCATGACCGCCGCCACCGATCGCGGCATCCCGCGGGTGACGAGCGTGTCGCCGATCGCCTGCGCCAGCAGGTAGCCGAGCTGGCCCTGCGTCATCGCGCCCAGCACGAACAGGGGCTGCGTGGGGACCTCGCGGCTCACGGCCTCCTGGGCCATGGCCAGCGCGCCCACCTGGGGGCCGTTGCCGTGCACGACCAGCGAGGCGCACACCCCCGTCGATCATCCGTACCGCGGTCTCCGCGACGCCCCTCGCACGCGACTCCTGGTCCGCGAACTCTCCGAGCCCGGCGGGGGCGAGCGCATTGCCCCCGATGGCCAGGATCACTGTCTCCGACACCGGCTGGCTATCTCCTTGTGTACATAGTCCGGGAAGACAGTTGTTGGTTAGGGACGTTGCGCCAAGGGCGCCCGGGGGGGAGGATGCTACCTCCCCAGATGCCGGAGGGGGCCCCGCGCCCAGCCGCGGGCCCTGCGATCCCGGTCGTGCCCCAGACCCAGAAGGAGCATCGCGTGGCCAAGATCGAGGGAATGAAGCCGGAGGCCGGTCAGGAGCTCTACGACGTCTCCGAGAAGGTGTTTCCGGACATCAAGGCCGAGCCCGGCGAGGAGGCCTGGATCTTCATGCACACCGTGCCCTACGAGGGTTCGGTGGGCCTGGTGAACCTGCTGACGGCCACCCGGCTCGGTCGCAAGGGCTTCAAGGTGAGCCTGGTGCTCTATGGGCCCGGCGTGCTGATGGCGTCCGGCACCCGCGGGTACCCCGCCGTCGGCCAGGAGGCCTTCCCCGGTCACATGGCCATCAACAACCAGCTGAAGACGCTGCTCGCCGAAGGCGCCACGATCTACGCGTGTCGCTTCGCGATGGGCGCGCTCTACGGGTTCCGCGAGGACGACCTGATCCCGGGCGTGACCGCGTTCAACCCGCTCGACGTGCTCGACTCGGCCCTGACCGCGTGGCGGAACAAGGCCTTCCAGCTGAACACCTGGACGGTCTAGCCCTCGGGGGCCTGCACGGGGACGGGGACGGGCGCGCGGTGAGCGAACGCGACGACGTCCTGCGCCGGTGGCGGCTGGGTGAGGAGCGCCTCTACCCGGTCGCCACGGTCCGTCCCGACCTGTACCAGGCCGTGATCGGGGTGGTCCGGGCGCTCGTGGACCACCTCTCCTCGGTCCCGGACCTGGACGCCCTGGTCGTGACCTTCCGCACCGCGGGCCGCGACGAGGAGCTCGACGCGGCCGGCGTGGCGCGCCGTGACCTGTCGCCCGAGATCGACCTGGACCTGGTCCGGGACGCCGCCTACCAGGCGCGCGCCCGGGAGCTCGAGGTGCGCGCCGCCGAGGAGCGGACCGCGTCGGCCATCCGCCGCGCCCGCGCGGCGGGCGACCCGACCGCGGTGATCTGGACCGAGGGCGAGCGGGAGCTGTGGCCCCCGTACCGCCGCGTGGAGATGTCCGTCGCGAGCGGCAACGCGGTGGCGGTCACGACCCTGATGGACCCGGACACGATGATGCCGCGCTACGCGCTCGAGGCGCTCGTCCTCGACCCGGAGAGCGGCGAGGCGCTGCCGGACGAGGAGCCCCTCTCCCCGCGCCGCGAGTTCACCGATCCGGACGAATGGCGCGCGGCGGCCGAGGCGCTTCGGGCCGCGCTACTCCGTTGACCACCTGACGAAAGGGACGTCGTGGGACTGCCTGACGGCATCAAGCGGAACGTCATCGACGGGCACAGCCACATCGGCGAGATCGAGGCCTGGCCGTTCTACGGGATCGACCACCCGGTCAAGCCGATCGTCTACGACTTCCCCCGCACCAAGGACTTCCTGAAGTACATGGACCAGTACGGCATCGAGCGCAGCCTGGTCATGTCGAACTACGGCATCCCCAAGCCCGAGCAGCCCTTCTCGCTCAACCCGATCGTGATGGAGGCCGCCAGCAGCACCGACCGCATCCGCGGCCTGCTGTGGGTGTCGTTCCTGCCCCGCGACCGCGAGAACACGGTCGAGGCGCTGAAGCACTGCGGCGAGCACGGGATCATCGGCCTCAAGACGACCTTCCTCCTGGGCGGCAACCCCAACCCGGAGGAGTGGGACGAGGAGACGAAGGCGATCGCCGACATGTGCTTCGACGCGGCGGAGAAGCACGACTACGTGTTCCACTTCCACACGTCGGCCGGCGGCAACAGCGACATCAACAACTTCATCCCGATGGTCGAGGCGTACGGGAAGCGCGTGAAGATCCACCTCGTCCACTTCGGCGGGGGCGTGTCGGGCCACATCAAGCTGGTCCCGAAGTTCCTCGAGTGGGTGAAGGACGGCTACAAGGTCTACACCGACACCTCGTGGGCGATCGGCTTCGGCGCCCGCTGGCTGCTGGTGGAGATCGAGAAGCAGGGGATCGGCGGGGACCGCGTGATCTTCGGCTCCGACGAGCCCTGGTCGGACTTCATGGGCGAGTACTGGAAGATCGAGGGCGCCCCGGTCTCGGAGGAGCTGAAGCGCATGGTGCTCGTGGAGAACTTCGCGAAGCTCCACGAGAAGCACTGGTGAGCACGGCCGCGCAGGTCCCCGACCTGAAGACGCTCGCCGTCGAGCTGCAGTCGCTCGGCGTGCGCACCCGTGTGCCCGACGGCCCCGGCGCCACCCGCGCGGGCGGCGCCGGCCCGTCGGACGCCGGTTTCGTGTGGATCGACGGCGCCCCGCTCACGGTCCCCGTCCACGGCGACTACGTGGCGGCCTCGCCGTACGAGCTGGTGATGAACGGCTCCGGCCGCGCCGGGACGCTGCTGCGCGACGGCGTGGAGGTGGGCCCGGTCCGCCTGCACCCGCGGCCGAGGATCTACGACCTCGAGACGGCCGACGGGGTCCCCTACTGGAAGATCGCCCTGATGCACCTGGACAGCCTCGCGTCCACGGTGTTCCAGCGGTGCGTCTACTGGGGCACCCACGAGCAGTGCCACTTCTGCGCGATCGGCACCAGCCTCGCCAACGGCCGGACGATCCCCACCAAGACGCCGGCGCTGCTCGCCGAGGTGGCCGAGGCGGCCGCGCGCCTGGACGGCGCGAAGGACGTGACGCTCACCACGGGCTCGCCGAACCGCCACGACCGGGGGGCGCCCTACATGGCCCGCTGCGCCGAGGCGATCCGCGAGGCCAGCGGCCTGCCGGTGCAGGTGCAGATCGAGCCGCCGGACGACTTCACCTGGTTCCGGACGCTGAAGGACAGCGGCGCCGAGGCGCTCGGCCTGCACCTGGAGGTGTGGGACGAGGAGGTCCTGGCGCGCGTCGCCCCCGGCAAGCACGCCCAGGGCCGCGACCACTACCTCGCCGCGTGGGAGGCGGCGGTGGACGTGTTCGGCCCCGGCCAGGTCTCGACGTACTTCATCCTCGGCCTGGGGGAGACCCCCGAGTCGGTGATGGAGGGCTGCCGCGCGGCGATCGACCGCGGCGTCTACCCGTTCGTGGTGCCCCTGCGGCCCGCGCCGGGGAGCATCGTGGCCGACGGCGTGCCGCCGTCCGCCGAGTACGTCCGCGACGTCTACGAGCGGGTCGCCCCCCTCCTGGCGGAGGCCGGGATGATGAGCCAGAACGCGCGCGCCGGCTGCGTCCGCTGCCAGGCGTGCTCTGCGCTGAGCACGTTCGAGCGGGCCTTCGGCGGGGGTCGCGACGGCGTGGCGGCCGCCGACGGGGCCCGGGAGCGGGCCGCCTGATGCGCGCCGTCGGCTGGAGCGCCCCCCTGGACGTCCGCGTCGCGCGGACGCGCCGAGGACCTCGCCGCCCACCACGCCATCCGGCAGGCGGTGTTCGTGGAGGAGCAGGGGATCTTCGAGGACGACGACCGCGACGCCTGGGACGACGGCGCCGTGAAGGTGGTCGCCGTCGCGGGCGACCGGGTCGTCGGCGCCGTGCGGCTGTACCCCCTGGACGAGGCGGGGCTCTGGAAGGGCGACCGCCTGGCGGTGCTGCGCGACGCCCGGCGGCTCCACATCGGCGCCCCGCTGGTGCGGTTCGCCGTCGCGACGGCCGGCGAGCGGGGCGGCACCCGGATGGTCGCGAAGATCCAGGCCCGGAACGTGGCCTTCTTCCACCACCTGGGGTGGACCTCCGTGGGCGACCCGCGCGACTACCGCGGCGCGAGCCACCAGGACATGACGATCGCGCTCCGCGCCGCCGAGCAGGAGGCCGGGGCGATCGACATGGGCTGGGCCCTCGGCGGGGCCGGGGCCTGAGCGGGTCTCAGGCCCCGGCGGGACTACGCGACGGGCTGGGCGGCGCGACGCCGGGCGGCCGTCGGGACGAGCCGGGCGGCGACGGCGGCGAACGGGTTGCGGCGACGACGGCGGACCAGCACGGCGGCGTCGGCGATGCGGCGGGCCGTGATGTCGGCGGCGAGGTCCCTGTGGATGTGGTGGTTGCTGTGCATGACGGCCTCCGGTGCGCGGTGCGATCTCGTGCATCGAAGGTACGGCCGGGGGGTGGTCCCGCTCATCGGTGGCGAGTGCCCAACCTGGGCCGCGGCGGTACCCATCCGCGCCGGCGGTGCCTACCTATGCACCCCGCGGGGGCCGGGCCGGTGTGCCTAGGTGGCGGACGGGCGGAGGCCGGTGAGGTCGTGCTCGCCGAGGTCCCACACCGGTTCCTCCTCGCCCCCGGACGCGAGGCGCAGCACCCCCGAGGCGTCGAGCGTCCCGACGTGCGCCAGGGTCAGCCCGGCCGCCGCGAAGCGCGCGCCGAGCGGCCCCGGGTCGCCCACCAGCAGGAACCCGTACGAGGGGAACGTCAGCAGCCAGCGGTCCAGGGTGAGCCCCGGCGGAACCGGCAGCCGGTCGAGGTCGAGGGCGCAGCCCAGGCCGCCGGCGCTCTCGCACAGCTGCAGCAGCGACCCGGCGACGCCGGGCATCGAGACGTCGCGGGCCGCCCACGCCTCGCCGGCCTCGGCGGCGGCCGGGAACAGGTCCAGGTCGTCGCGCGCGCGCTCGCGGCGCGGGCCGCGAAGGTGGCTGAAGAAGCTGCTGCCGGTGCCCACCATCATCTCGCCCTCCAGGCAGGCGGCCAGGCACACCGCGTCGCCGGCGCGGGCGTTGCGCGCCGCGAGCGGTGCGCGGGAGCGCCCCACGCCGAAGGTCGAGAGGCCCGGCGCGGCGCCCGCCTCCATGGTCACGTGGCCCCCGACCACCGGCACCCGGTAGAGCTCCGCGCCGGTCCGCAGGCCGTCGAGCACGTCCTCCACGGTGCGCCGGTCGCCCGCCACCACGCAGTCGAGGAGCGCCAGGGGCCGCGCGCCCGTGGCGGCCAGGTCGTTGAGCACGGTCACGACCCCCGCCACGCCCGCCGCGCGGGGCTGCGCGGCGACGAACGGCGGGTGGATCGCCTCGGCCGCCATCACCAGCGACCCGTCCCCGTCGTCCAGGACGGCGGCGTCGTCGCCGTCGCCACCCAGCACGGCCGCGACGGCCGCCAGCTCCCGCTTCCCGCGGAGGCCGGGGTGCCCGCGAACGGCCTGCGCGAGAGCCGGTAGGTTCACCACGTGGCCACACTAGGGATCGTCACCGCGGGACTCGACCTCATGGCCGACGCCCTCCGCGCGCAGGACGCCGACGTCACCGCGGTGGAGTGGCGGCCGCCCGGCGGGGGCGACCCGGACGTGGTGGCCGACCTGGTCGCGACGTACGGCGACGACCGCGTCGACGCGGCGAACGCCGCCGCGCTCGCGGCGCTCCAGGAGGCGCGGCCCATGATCGTGGGGGCAGGCCCCGCGGGCGACCTGATCCCCGGCCTGGAGGGGTGGACCGTCCTCCACGCGGGCCCTCCCGTGGAGTGGGGCCTGATGTGCGAGCCGCAGCGCAACGCCGTGCGCGGGGCGATCGTGCTGGAGGGCTGGGCGTCCGGCCACGACGAGGCCGGCGGCCTGGTGGAGGCCGGGGACGTGCGCCTGGCGAGCGCCCATTCCCTGAACGCGGCGGGCGCGATGTGCGGGGTCATCTCGCCGTCGATGGCGGTGTGGGCCGCCCGCGACGAGGTCGGCGGCGGCGTGGGCTACAGCCCCATGAACGACGGCCCCGGCGAGGCGTTCTGGCTCGGCGTCGGCTCCCCGGAGGCGATCCGGCGGCAGCGGGTGCTGGCGGAGGGGATCGCCCCCGGCTTCGCCGCCGCGCTGCGCGCGAACGGGCCGATCGACGCGTTCGCCCTGTGCGCCCAGGGGATCGCGATGGGCGACGACTGCCACATGCGCCACCAGGCCACCACCATGCTGCTGCTGCGCGAGGCCCTGCCCGCCATGGCGGAGCACGCGCCCGAGAGCGTGCTGCCGACGGCGCGGATGCTCGCCGCCAACGGCCACTTCGCCCTGACGATGACGATCGCGGCGGCGCGGGCGGCGCTCATGGGGATCCAGGGGACGCCGCACTCGAGCCTGGTCGTGTTCATCAGCCGCAACGGCACCGACGCCGCCGTCCAGCTCGCGGGCCTGCCGGACCGCTGGTTCACCGCCCCCGCCCCGATGGTGGGCGACCCGCTCTACCGCCCCGGCTTCTCCGACGAGGACGCGGCCCCGGACATCGGCGACTCCGCGCTGGTGGAGTGCTGCGGCCTGGGCGCCGCGGCGAGCGCGGCGAGCCCGTCCGTGGCCGCCTTCCTGGGCGGCGGGCTGGCCGACGCGCTGGAGCGGACCCGCGAGATGGGCGACATCTGCATCGGCCGCAGCGAGCGGCTGCGCATCCCGGTGCTCGACGGCGAGGGCACACCGCTCGGCGTGGACGCCCGCGCCTGCGTTGACCTGGGCGGCACGCCGCTCATCAACACGGGGATCCTGCACCGCGAGGACGGCGGCCAGATCGGCGCCGGCATCGCCCGCACGCCGATCGAGCCGATCCGCGACGCCCTCGGCGCGCTGGCCCACGAGCTGCGCGGCTGATGGGCACCGAGTGGGAGGCGCAGACCTACGGGCGCATCTCCGCCCCGCAGTTCGCGTGGGGCAGCCGCATCGTGGAGCGGATCCCGCTCCGGGGTGACGAGGACGTGCTCGACGCGGGGTGCGGCACCGGCCGCGTGACCCGCCTGCTGGCGGAGCGGGTGCCCGACGGCACCGTGCTGGGCGTGGACGGCTCGCACCGGATGGTGGAGGAGGCCGCCGCCCAGCTCGCCGACCTGGCGCCGCGCGTGCGGTTCGCGCAGGCCGACCTGACGGAGCTGGCGCTGCCCGAGCCGGTGGACGTGATCGTCTCGACCGCCACCTTCCACTGGATCCTCGACCACGACGGGTTGTTCCGGCGGCTGTTCGACGCCCTGCGCCCCGGCGGGCTGCTCGTGGCGCAGTGCGGCGGCGACGGCAACATCGCCCGCACCCTGGCGGCGGCCGACGATGTGGCGTCCCGCGCGCCCTACGCCCCGCACCTGACGGGGATGCCCCACAGCTGGTACTTCGCCGGCCCGGAGGCGACGGAGGCGAGCCTGGGGCGGGCGGGCTTCGTGGAGGCGCACGCCGGCCTGGAGGACGCCGACACCCCGTTCAACACGATCGACGAGGCGGCGGAGTTCCTGTCCACCGTCGTGCTGCGCCACCATCTGGAGCGGCTCCCGGAGGATCTGCAGGCGCCGTTCGCCCGCGAGGTGGCGGCGCTGCGCGCCCACGACGACCCGTCGGGGCGGGTGGTGCTCGACTACGTGCGCCTCAACCTGGAGGCGCGGCGGCCGGCGGCGGAGTCCTAGCGAGCCGGGCCGGCTCGGGGAACCCGCCCCGGCGCCGGAAGGGGGGCCCGGCGCCGGTCAGGTGCTCCGCAAGAGAACGAAGGAGGAATTCGCCACTCCGGCGGTTCGTGTGCACCCCCGCCTTCGGCAGGTCGGGGATGGTCCCCTATCCCCCCTCCGGGGGAACTCAAACATCCGTTGGGGGAATCCGTTGTCAGCGACCGCCGTACTGGGCGTCGTAGTACTTGCGGTACTCGCCGCTCTTGATCGGCTCCCACCACGCGCGGTTGTCGCGGTACCACGCGACGGTGGCGGCCAGGCCGTCGGCGAACGGCCGCTCGGGCTCCCAGCCGAGCCCGCGCAGGCGGGCGGTGTCGAGGGCGTAGCGCCGGTCGTGGCCGGGGCGGTCCGTGACGTGGCGGATCAGCGTCTCGTCGCGCCCCGTCAGCTCCAGGATGCGGTTGGTGATCTCGAGGTTGGGGACCTCGTTGCCGCCGCCGACGTTGTAGACCTCGCCGGCCTCGCCGGAGGTCATCGCCGCCCAGATGCCGGTGCAGTGGTCCTCGACGTGGATCCAGTCGCGGATCTGCATGCCGTCGCCGTAGACCGGCAGCGACTCGCCGTCGAGGGCGTTCGTGACGAACAGGGGGATGAGCTTCTCGGGGTACTGGCGCGGGCCGTAGGTGTTCGAGCCCCGCGTGATGACCGCGTCGAGCCCGAAGGTGCGGTGCCACGCGAGCACCTGGAGGTCGCCGCCGGCCTTGCTGGCCGAATACGGGCTGGAGGGGCTGATGGGGTCGGTCTCGCGGAAGGCCCCGTGGGGGATCGAGCCGTACACCTCGTCGGTCGAGACCTGGACGAACCGGCCGACGCCGGTCCGCCGGGCCGCGTCGAGCAGCACCGCGGTGCCGACGACGTCGGTGCGGATGAAGTCGGCGGGATCGAGGATGCTGCGGTCCACGTGGCTCTCGGCCGCGAAGTTGACGACCACGTCGCAGCCCTGGATCGCCTCCTCCACCAGAACGGCGTCGGCGATGTCGGCGTGGACGAAGCCGTAGGCCTCGTCGTCGGCGACGTCGGCGACGTTCGCCGGGTTGCCCGCGTACGTCAGCTTGTCGAGGTTCACGACCTCGGCGCCGCGGGACATGGCCAGGCGGACGAACTGCGAGCCGATGAAGCCGCAGCCGCCGGTGACGAGGATCCTCATGCCGTCTCCGTGATGTAGTCGCGCAGTGCGTCGCGCCAGTGGCGCAGGCGGGGCGCCGACGGCCGGGTGACCGCCAGCGGCGAGTGGGCGGGCCGGGGCGCGGGACGGCCGAGTTGCTCGGTGGTGATCGGCACCACCCGGCACCCGATCCCGGCCTCCTCGAAGATCGCGCGGGCGAAGCCGGCCCACGTGACCGAGCCGCCGCCGGCCGTGTGGTACACGCCGGGGGGCTGGTCGAGCAGGGCCTCCAGGGCGGGGGCCAGGTCGCGGGTCCAGGTGGGGCAGCCCTCCTGGTCGTCCACCACGGTCACCTCGTCGCGCTCGGCGCCCACGCGGCGCATCGTGTCGACGAAGTTCCTGCCGGCCGAGCCGTAGAGCCACGCGGTGCGGGCGATCCGTGTCCCCTGCGGGTTGGCGGCCAGCGCCGCCCGCTCGCCGGCGAGCTTGGTGCGCCCGTAGGCGCCGAGCGGCGAGGGCTCGTCGTCCTCGGCGTACGCACGGCCGGCGCGGCCGTCGAACACGTAGTCGGTGGAGGGCACCACCACGGCGGCGCCGGCCTCGGCGGCGGCGGCGGCGACGTTGCCCGAGCCCTCGCCGTTGACCCTGGCGGCGTCGGCCTCGCGCTCCTCGGCGCCGTCCACGTCGGTCCACGCGGCGAGGTGGAACACCGCCTCCGGGCGGACCTCGGCGACGCACGCGCGGACGGCCGCGATGTCGGTGACGTCCACGTCCAGGTCGACCCCCGTCACGTCGTGGCGGCCGTCGAGGTGGCGCAGCACGTCCTGCCCGAGCATCCCGGCGGCGCCGGTGACCAGCACCCTCACGTCAGAGGAGGCCGATCGATGACGAGTCGCCGATCATGAAGCGGTACGCCCGGGGCTTGGCGTCGGTGCGGGCGATCGTCACGTCGCGGCCGATCAGGCTGGCCTCGACGCGCGCGTCGAGGTCCTCCACGCGGCTGTTCTCCAGCAGGATGCTGTGCTCCACCTCGGCCCGGCGGACCACGACCCCGGCGGAGATGGCGGAGTACGGCCCGATGTAGGCGTCCTCCACCAGCGCGCCGGCGCCGATCACGGCGGGCCCGCGGATGGCGGAGCGCACGATGCGGGCCCCGGCCTCGACCACCACGCGGCCCTCGATGGTGCTCTCGTCGTCCAGGTCGCCGTCCACCCGCGGCGCCATCACGTCCAGGATGAGGCGGTTGGCCTCCAGCATGTCGTCGAGGCGGCCGGTGTCCTTCCACCAGCCGGTCACCTCGTGCGGCTCGACGGTGAGCCCGCGGTCGATGAGGTGCTGGATCGCGTCGGTGATCTCCAGCTCGCCGCGCCCGGAGGGCTCGATCGCCTTGGCCGACTCCATGATCGCCGGCGTGAACATGTAGACGCCGACCAGGGCGAGGTCGCTCTTCGGCTCCTTCGGCTTCTCCACCAGGCGGGTCACGCGGCCGCCGTCGAGCTCGGCGACGCCGTACGACTCGGGGTCGGGCACCCGCTGGAGCAGGATCATCGCGTCGCTGCCGCCGGCCCGGAACTGCTCCACCAGGCTGGTGATGCCGTCGCGCAGCAGGTTGTCGCCCAGGTACATCACGAACGGCGACCCGTCCAGGAACTCCTCGGCGGTCAGCACGGCGTGCGCCAGCCCCAGGGGCGCCTGCTGGCGGATGTACGTCACCCGGATCCCCAGCGCCGACCCGTCGCCCACCGCGGCCTCGATCTCGGCCTGGGTGTCGCCCACGACGATGCCGATGTCGGTGACGCCCGCGTCCCGCAGCGCCTCGAGCCCGTAGAAGAGCACCGGCTTGTTGGCCACGGGCACGAGCTGCTTGGCGCTCGTGTGGGTGATCGGGCGCAGACGGGTCCCGGCGCCTCCCGACAGCACCAGGCCCTTCAGGGTGTCCGTCACGCGGGCGAGCCTAGCAGCCGTCCCGTGGCCCGCCGGGACCGCGGGGGCGCCGCTACGATCGCCGCGTGGACCGGGACGAGTGGCTCGCGCGGCGCACCTACCGGGGCGCGGATTACGACCCCGAGCGCGTCGCCGACGGCCTCCGCCGGCAGGGCCTGACCGTCTCGGTGTGCCTGCCGACGCTGGAGGTGGCCGGCACCGTCGGGCCCATCGTGGAGCGGGTGCGGACCGAGCTGGTGGAGCGCGTGCCGCTGGTCTCGGAGATCGTCGCGATCGACAGCCGCAGCGGCGACGGCACGCGCGAGGCCGCCGCCGCCGCCGGCGCGACGGTGGTGCAGGACCACGAGATCCTCCCGGACCTGCCGGCCGCCCGGGGCAAGGGCGAGGCGCTGTGGAAGAGCCTGGCGGTGCTGCGCGGGGACATCGTCGTGTGGCTCGACTCGGACGTGGTCGACTTCGACCCGGCGTTCGTCACCGGCCTGGTCGGACCGCTCGCCGCCGACCCGGAGGTGGGCTACGTGAAGGCCCTCTACCGGCGCGCGCTGGGCGGCGACGACGATGGCGGCGGGCGGGTCACGGAGATCTGCGCGCGGCCGCTGATCAACCTGTTCCACCCGGAGCTGGCGGGGTTCGCCCAGCCGCTCTCCGGGGAGGCGGCCGGCCGGCGCGACCTGCTGCGCTCGGTCCCGTTCTTCACCGGCTACGCCGTGGAGCTGGGGCTGCTGATCGACCTGCTGCGCGTCGCCGGGCTCGGCGCCCTGGCGCAGGTGGACCTGGGGCACCGCCGCCACGTCAACCAGCCGACGGCCGCGCTCGGGCCCATGGCCTCCACCATCACCCAGGCGGTGCTGCGCCGCCTGGCCGACGCGGGCCGCGCGCCGGCGGGCCTGGACGGCGACGGGGTCTACGCCCGCCCCGTTCGCGACGGGGGCGGCTGGCGGCTGGAGGAGCGCGACACGCACCCGGACGAGCGGCCGCCCATGGCCGAGGTCCGCTAGGGCGTCACCTCGGGCATCGGGACGGGTGCCCGGCACTCGCGCGCCACGGCGTTCCACGCCCGGAGCGCCGCCCGCGCCCGCCTCGCGCGGGGCACCGGCTTGGTGGTCGCCACGGCCTGCGCCAGCACCCGCGCCGCCGGGCGGGCGGTGGGGCAGCGCCCCCACTCCTGCTGGAGGGCTGTGGCCTTCTGGATCGCCGCGTCGCCGGGGGCTGGAGCCGCCGGCGACGCGGCGAGCGCCGCGGGGAGGACCGCGGCGAGGAGGAGTGCACCGAGGAGGATCGATCGCACGGATTGAGCGTGCCGGTGATCGCCGCCGCGGCCACCCCCAGGACGGATGGGGGCTACCCCCCCGGACGAGCGGCCCAGACGCCGGCGACCGCCGCGCCCGCCGCCGCGAGGTCGGCCTCGGTGGCGGCCAGGGCATCGGCGAGGGACCGCTGGGCGCGGCCGATCGGGAACGCCGCGGCGAAGCCGGCCCGCCGGACGGCGCCCGGGCCCAGGCCCACCTCGCCGCACAGCGCGACGCACGGGACGCCCGCCTCCCCGCACGCCGCGGCGACCGCCGCGGGCGCCTTGCCCGCCAGGCTCGTCTGGTCCAGGCGGCCCTCCCCGGTGATGCAGAGCGCCGCCCCCTCGAGCCGCTCCCGGAACCGCACCGCGTCGAGCACCAAGGGCGCGCCCGGCACCAGTTCGGCGCCGAGCAGCGCGTGCAGGCCGCCCGCCGCCCCGCCGGCCGCGCCGGCTCCCCGGACCGCCTGGAGGTCGACCCCCGTCGCCTCGCGCACCACCTCCGCCAGCCGGGCGAGCCCCGCGTCGAGCCGCGCCACCGCCTCGGGCGACGCGCCCTTCTGGGGCCCGAAGACGTGGGCGGCGCCCCGCGGGCCGTGGAACGGGTTGTCGACGTCGCACGCCACCTGGATCGCCACGTCGTCCAGGCGCGGGTCGCGCCGCGACAGGTCGAGCGACGCGACGCGGGCCATGTCGGCGCCGCATCCCTCCAGCTCGGCGCCGTCCGCGTCGAGGGCGCGGATGCCGAGCGCCCGGGCCAGCCCCAGGCCGCCGTCGGTGGTGGCGCTGCCGCCGAGGCCCACCACGATCCGGCGGGCGTTCAGGTCGAGGGCGGCGCGGATGAGCTCCCCGGTGCCCCATGTCCCCGTCCGCTCCGGATCCCGCTCGCCCGGCGCCAGCCGCTCGTAGCCCGACGCCTGCGCCAGCTCGACCACCGCGACGCCGCCCGGCAGCTCGCCCAGCCCCGCCTCCACCGGCCGGCCGAGGGGGTCCGCCGCCGACACGCCGCGGCGCCGCCCGCCGGCCGCGGCCACCAGGGCGTCGAGGGTGCCCTCGCCGCCGTCGGCCACCGGCACGACGCGGGTCTCGACGCCCGGCATCACCAGCCGCACCCCCGCGGCGATCGCCCGCGCCGCGTCCGCCGCCGCCAGCGCCCCCTTGAAGGGCGCCGGGGCCACCACGGCGGCGGTCATCTCCTGCGGTCCCAGGCCTCCAGCTTCAGGAAGGCCCGCAGGCGCCGCTGCCACTCAAGGTCGTCGGGCGCCCCCTCGCGCAGATCGGAGAGGTGGACCGCGTCGTCGCCCACCGGAACCCGGAACGGCCCGTCGCCGGGCTCGGCCGCCGCGACCACCGCCGCCGCGACCTCCTCCGCCGGTGTCGGGTAGCCCTGGCGCCACGCGGCGAACCCCTCGCGCAGGCCCGCGAGCAGCGGCTGGTAGGGGCCCTCGCCCGCGGGCGCCCGCCCCGTGGGCCGGGTGGCGCGCGGGAAGTCCGTGTCCACCATTCCCGGCTCGAGCGTCGTGACCCGGATGCCGAATGGGCGGCACTCGACCGCGAGCGCCTCGGCCATCGCCGACATCCCCCACTTCGACGCGTGGTACATGCCGAGCAGCGGGTTGGAGATCCGCGCGCCGATCGACGACACGAACACCAGCGAGCCGCCGCGGGCCTCGCGCATCGCCGGGAGCGCCGCCTGGATCACGGCCGCGGCGCCGAACAGGTTGGTCTCGAACATGCGGCGGACCTCGTCGAGGTCGACCTCCTCGATCGCGCCGAGCACGGCGTACCCCGCGTTGCTCACCAGGCAGCCGAGCGCGCCGCCCGCCCACTCCTCGGCGGCGGCCACCCCCTCGCGCACCGACGCGGCCTCGGTCACGTCCAGGCGCGTCACACGCACGCCGGGGACGCCGTGGAACACCGCCTCGGCCGTCGCGACGTCGCGCACACCCGCCGTCACGCGCCACCCGGCGTCGGCGAGGGCGAGGACGCTGGCGCGGCCGA
Organism: Miltoncostaeaceae bacterium; assembly: GCA_963749475.1. Classification (GTDB taxonomy): domain Bacteria; phylum Actinomycetota; class Thermoleophilia; order Miltoncostaeales; family Miltoncostaeaceae; genus Miltoncostaea. The sequence continues at coordinate 113,761 of CAVVMP010000016.1, read as the reverse complement.
TGCCGCGACCGGCGCCGGTCACAAGAGCGGTCCGCGTGGGGCTCACGCCGCGAAGGCTACTCGGCGTCCCCCGCCGGGGGCGCCGCGCCCGACAGGCCCGGCACCGGCATCTCCTCGGTCACCGGCCCGGCCTCCGGCAGCGGCAGCCGCACCGTGAACGTGCTGCCCTCGCCCGGCGCCGACGCCAGGTCGATGCCGCCCCGGTGCGCCGCCGCCAGCCCGCGGGCGATGGCCAGGCCCAGGCCGGCGCTGCGGCCCTCGCGGGACGGGTCGCCGCGGTAGAAGCGGTCGAACACGAACGGCTGCGCCTCGGCGGGGATGCCCTCCCCCGTGTCGTGCACCGCCATCGTCGCGTCCTGCCCGTCGCGGCCCACCACCACCTCGACGGTCCCGCCCGACGGCGTGTGGCGCAGCGCGTTGTCGAGCAGGATCAGCAGGATCTGCTCCACGCGGGCGCCGTCGATGTCCACCTCCACCGGCGCGCCGTCGGCGGCGCGGGCGCTGAGGGTCACCCCCTCTCGGGCCGCCAGCGGGATCCGCGGGGCCACGACCACCGACGCCAGCTCGGCCAGGTCCACCCGCTCGCGCTCCAGCGGCACGGCGCCCGCGTCGAGCCGGGCGAGCTGCAGCTGCTCCTCCACCAGCCGCTCCAACCGGTCGGTCTCCTGGGTCATGGACGTCAGGAACTCGCGCCGGTGGCGCTCGCCCACGTCGCCCTCCAGGAGCTCCAGGAACCCCTTGAGCGCGGCGATCGGCGTCTTCAGCTCGTGGGAGACGTTGGCCACCAGGTCGCGCCGGGCGCGCTCGAGCCGCCGCTCGTCGGTGACGTCGCGGAGCGTGACCACGGTGCCCGACGACCGGTGCTCGCCGGCGAGCGGCGCGACGGTCACCTCCAGCTCGACCCCGTCCTCCAGCACCACGGTGCGACGGTCGATCGCGGCGTCGCCGCCCGCCCGCGCGGCGAGCACCGCGTCGAGGATGGCGGGCGGGAGCGCCTCCAGCCGCGCCGACTCCACGCCCTCCCCGAGCCGCAGCAGCCGGTTGGCGGCGTCGTTCGCGACCACCACCGCGCCGTCCGGGGCGACCGCCAGCACGCCCTCGGCCAGCGACCCGATCATCGCCCGGTCGCGGTCGCGCTCGCGGGTGATCTCCGCGACGAGCGACTGGAGGCGCGCCGCCATGGCGTTGAGCCCCTCCCCGAGCGTGGCGAGCTCCTCGGGCGCGACGCGGGATGCGGGCGCCCGCGCGGACAGGTCGCCGCCGGCGATCATCGCCGCGGTGCGGGCGAGGCCGCGGATGCGCCCGCCGAGCACCCGCGCGATCGCGATCCCCGCCAGCGACGAGAGCAGCAGCACCACGATCATCGCCGCGATCACCCGCCGCCGCACCGCGGTCAGCTCGGGCGCGACGCCGGTGAGCGGCAGCGCGGCGGTCACGGTCACGGTCCCGAACCCGACGGGCGCCTCGATCGCCGCGGCGACCCCCCGGTCGTCGCGCAGGATGGCCGACGTGCCCGGCGTGACGGCGACGTTGGGCAGGATCTCCTGCCGCTCCGGCGTGCTCGCCCGGAAGCGGCCCCCGGGGAACCCGTCGTCGCGGAACTCGACGCGCACCTCGGCGCCGGTGCGGGCGCGGATCTGGCCGGCGAGCTCCGCCAGGTCGTCGCTGACGCCGGGGCCCTGCACCATCGCCTCGCGCACCGACGTCTCGAGCGTGCGGCGCAGGCTCGCCGCCTCCTGCTTGGCGCGGTCGCTGCGGATGCTCGACTCGAGCGTCGGCAGCACCACCAGCAGGATGGCGAGGCTCGCGCCGACGCCCACCGCCACGAGGGCGGCGACGAGCCAGACCTGGAGTCCGGCGAACCGCCGGCCGGGCGTCACGCCCGCGGCTCCTCCCCGCCGAATGCGTAGCCCACGCCCCGCACGGTGCGGATGAGGACCGGCGACGACGGGTCGGCCTCCACCTTCTGGCGCAGGTGCCGCACGTGGACGTCCACGCTGCGCAGGTCGCCGTAGAAGTTGCCCTTCCACAGGTGGTTCATCAGCTCCTCGCGGGTGAAGACCCGGCGCGGGGAGCTGGCGAGCTTGTGGAGGATCTCGAACTCGGAGTAGGTCAGGGTCAGCTCGTGGCCGTCGCGGGTGACGGTCCGGGCGGTGGCGTCGATCTCCAGGTCGCCCGCCCGCAGCGGCGCGGAGCGGTCGGGCTCCAGGCGGGCGCGGCGCAGGTTGGCCTTCACCCGCGACACCAGCTCACGCGGCGAGAAGGGCTTGGTGACGTAGTCGTCGGCGCCGAGCTCGAGGCCCAGGACCTTGTCCAGCTCCTCGCCGCGCGCCGACAGCATGATGATCGGGATGTTGCGGCCGGCGCGGATGCGCTTGCACACCTCCAGCCCGTCCATCCCGGGCAGCATGATGTCGAGGACCACCAGGTCCACCGGCTCCCGCTCGACGATGTCGAGCGCCTCGTCGCCCCGCCCCGACCCGGTCACCGCGAACCCCGCGTCGCGCAGCGCGTACTCGACGATGGTGCGGATCGACGCCTCGTCCTCGACCACCAGGATGTGGTCGGACACCGCTCACCTCCGGCCGTTCGGCCGATGGTAGCGGGAGGCCAGGCCGGAGCCCCCGCCCACAACGGAACCCTAATGCCGGACCGCTACCCTCCCGCCGTGCCACCGCCCGCGCCCGACCGCAACCCGTACCCCCCGCCGCGGCGCCCCCGCCGCGCCCCGTCGTGGCTCACCGGCGGCGTGCTGCCGGCCCTCGTCGGCGGCGTGGTGGTGCTCGTCGGGCTCGCCGCGACGGGCAACCTGGGCGGGGACGAGACGATCGTCCGCACCGACCCGACGCCCCTGCCCGCCCCGGCCGCGAACGCCGCGGCGGCCGAGGCCGAGGCGGCCGAGCCCGTCGCGCCCGCCGGCGGCGTCCAGCGGGTGGTGGCGGCGAGCGCGCCGGCCGTGGTGACGGTGACGGTGGGCAACGCGTCGAACGGCGGGCGCCTGGGCTCCGGCTTCGTGGTCGACCGCCGGGGCCGCGTCCTGACCAACGCCCACGTGGTGGACGACGCGAAGCAGGCGCACGTCCGCTTCGACGACGGCACCGAGACCGACGCGCGCGTCCTGGGCGCCGACGAGAGCACCGACGTGGCGGTGCTGCAGGTGGAGCGGACCGCCGCCGGGGTCGCGCCCCTCGCGCTCGGCCGCAGCGGCACCCTGCAGGTGGGGGACGCGGTCATCGCGATCGGCAACCCCTTCGGGCTGGAGCGCACCGCCACCACCGGGATCGTCTCCGCGCTGAAGCGCATCATCACCGCGCCGAACGGCTTCGATATCCAGAACGTCATCCAGACGGACGCCGCGATCAACGAGGGCAACTCCGGCGGGCCGCTCCTCGACGCCGGCGGCCGCGTGATCGGCATCAACTCGCAGATCGCGTCGGAGGGCGGCGGCAACAACGGCGTCGGCTTCGCCGTCCCCATCGACACCATCCGGCCGGTGGCCGACTCGATCATCGCCGACGGCTCCGCCGAGCACGCGTGGCTCGGGGTGACGGGCCGCTCCGTGACGCCCGACATCGCGGCCGCCCTGAAGCTGGGCGACGCGCGCGGCGTCGCGATCGTGGCCACCGACGGCCGCGGCCCGGCGGCCGACGCCGGCCTGCGCGCCGCCACCACCGCCCCCGCGGCGGACGTCCCGCGCGGCGGCGACATCATCGTGGCGATCGACGGCCGCGAGGTGGAGGACATGGCCGACGTGAGCCGCGCCGTGTCCTCGCGCGCGGTGGGCGAGTCGATGGCGGTGACCGTCATCCGCGACGGCGCCCGCCGCACCGTCCGCGTCACGCTCACCGACCGGCCGGCCGACGTCGGGGTGAACCCCGCCGCGCCCTAGCGGCTCCTAGCGGCGGACCACCCGCACCTTCACGATCTTCGCGCTGCGCGCCTTGAGCTGCGCGTTGCCGAGGAACGTGGCGTCCACCGAGATCTGCTTGGCGGTGCGCAGCTTCGTCGGGCGCAGGACGGTGCCGAAGCGGCAGACGCCCTTGCGCGACTTCAGGCCGACCGTGCGCGACGCGACGACGCGCTTGCCGGCGAGCGCGCGGACGCGCACCTTGCCGGTGCAGCGCGGCGCGGGCCGCACCTTCGGCAGCACGAGCCGGCCCGTGACGGTGAGCGTCTTCACCCGGCCCCTCTTCGGCTTGCGCGCCACCTGGAGCGTGAGGCTCCGCGGGGTGAGCTTGGAGCTGTTGGCGCCGCCGCCGCTCCCCGGGCCGCCGATGGCGAAGGTGGCGACCGCGCGGTCGTCCTCGGGCCCGCCGTTGCCGGGCGTCGAGGTCGGGTCGAACACGCCGGACGCGGCGACCTCGGCCGCGAGCGTGCGCGAGCCGGCGGCGGTGCCCGCCACCGACAATGCGAGGGTCGCCGACGCGCCCGGGCCGAGCGTGCCGACCTGCCACGCGCCGGAGGAGCCGTCGAGGCCGCCCTGGCTCGCCGAGGCGCTGCGGTAGCGACAGGCCCGCGGGCGGCGGCAGGGACACGGCGACCCCGGCGGTCGGGTCGGGCCCGAAGTTGACCACCCGCAGCGTCACGGTGGTGGCGTCGCCGACGGACATCTGGACGACGCCGGGCTGATGCCGAGCGTCAGGTCGGCGAGGGTGGGCGCGACGGGCGCGGGCACCGGCACCGGGCCGGCGGCCGCGACGCTCCGCGACGGGTCGTCGCCCACCGAGTTCTCGTTGCCGTACCCGAGGCGGCCGCTGCCGCCGAAGCCCCAGCAGCGGAGCGTGCCGTCGTCGAGCAGCGCGCAGGTGTGCGAGAAGCCCACGGTGATGCCGCGGGCGGTGCGACCGGGGCCGAGGTTGACCGGCGGGACGCTCGCGGGGGTCTCGCCCGCGGTGTCGCCGATCGAGTCGGTCCCGTCGTTGCCGAGGCGCCCGTTGCCGCCGAAGCCCCAGCAGCGGACGGCGCCGGTGTCGAGGATGGCGCAGGTGTGCGCCTCGCCGGCGGAGATGGCCACGGCGCTGCGCCCGGGCCCGAGGGCGATGGGCGGTGCCGCCGACGCGCTCGTGATGTCGGCCGTGGAGCCGTAGCCGAGGCGGCCGTCGGCGCCGAAGCCCCAGCAGCGCGCCGAGCCGTCGTCCAGGACGACGCAGGTGTGGCCCTTGCCGCCGGAGACCGCGCGGACGGTGCGTCCGCCCAGCGGGACGGGGCCGGCCTGCCCCGGCGTCTCGTCGTCGCCGACGTCCGCGGTGCCGCCGCGGCCGAGCTGCCCGGCGGAGCCGAAGCCCCAGCAGACGAGGGCGCCGTCGTCGCGGATCACGCACGTGTGGAAGTCGCCCGCCGAGATGGCGACGGCCCGGCGCCCGGCGCCGATGTCGACCGCCCCCGCGGCGGCCGGCGACTCGTTGTCGCCGATCGTGGCCTGGTTGCCGTAGCCGAGCCGGCCCGACACGCCGTTGCCCCAGCAGCGGACGGAGCCGTCGTCGAGGATCGCGCAGGTGTGGGACGCCCCCGCCGTGATGGCGACGGCGCGGCGCCCGCCCAGGTCGACCGCCGGGGCGGCCGACGGCGACAGGACGTTGGCGGTGTTGCCGTAGCCGAGGCGCCCGTTGGCGCCGAAGCCCCAGCAGTGGACGGTGCCGTCGTCGGCGATCGCGCACGTGTGGTAGTCGCCGGCCACCACCGCGCGCGCGGTGCGGCCCGCCCCGAGGTTGATCGGCGCGGCGTTCCCGGCCGAGAGCACGTTGGCCTCGTTCCCGTAGCCGAGACGGCCGGCGAGGCCCTTGCCCCAGCACCGCAGGGAGCGATCCGCGAGCAGCGCGCAGGTGTGCTCGTCGCCGGCGTCGAGGTAGCCGCCCTGGGTGGTCCTGGCGACGGACGAGGCCTGCTCCGCGGTGGCCGCGGAGGTAGCGAAGAGCACGACGAAGCATGCGACCGCGGCGAGCAGGGCCGCTCGCCACGCCCGCGGGGCGGGGGCGGGGATCATGATCGAGCCTTTCGTACCACAGGCGGAGCGCGTGCGTCATCCGCCGGGGGGCCCATTGGAAGCGCGGAACCGGCCCACTTGCGGAACCCTCGCTAGTCTCGTTCCGGTGTCCGACGAACTCGTGATCCGCCGCGCCGCCGTCGCGGACGCCGGGGCCATCGGGCGGATCTACGACGAGGCGGCCGCAACCGGCACCGCCACGTTCGCGACGGGGCCCCACAGCGCTGAGGAACGGCGCGCCTGGCTCGCCGCGCGCGGCGAGCGGGCGCCGGTGTGGTGCGCCGAGGTCGGCGGCGCGGTGGTCGGGTGGTCGGCGCTCGCGCCGTTCTCGCACCGGACCTGGTACGCCGGGCGTCGCGGAGTACACCGTCTACGTCGCCAGAAACGTTCCACGGGCGCGGCGATCGGCGGCGCGATGCTCCGGGCGCTGATCGCCGAGGCGCCGGCGTTCGGCTACTGGAAGCTGGTGGGGATGATCCTCCCGGAGAACGCGGCCGGCCTGGCGCTGGCCCGCGGCGCCGGCTTCCGCGAGGTCGGCACGCACCGCGCCCACGCCCGCCGGGACGGGGAGTGGCGCGACGTCACGATCCTGGAGCGCCACGTGGAGGCGCCCTCGTGACGCCGCCCCGGCGTCCTGGTCCGGACGGAGCGCATCCCGTACCGCGAGGCGTGGGACGTGCAGCGCCGCCTGGCCGCGGCGCGGGCGGCGGGCGAGGTGCCCGACGTGCTGTGGGTGCTCGAGCACCCGCCCACCTACACCGCGGGCCGCCACGGCACGCGCGACGACCTGCACGTGCCGGACGCGACCCTCGCCGCCGCCGGCGCGGAGTTCGTCGAGGTCGACCGCGGCGGCCAGATGACGTGGCACGGCCCGGGCCAGAGCGTGCTCTACGGGATCTGCGACCTGCGCCCCGGGCGCCGGGTGCGCGCGTACGTCGAGGCGATGGTGCGGGCGATGCGCGACGCGGCCGCGCATCCCCGGCGCCGCCGCCGGCGCCGACGCGATGGGCCTGTACGTCGCGGCGGCCGCAAGCTCGGGAGCGTCGGCATCCGGGTGTCGCGAGGGCATCACGAGCCACGGCCTGGCCCTGAACCGCGACCCGGACCTCGACTGGTTCGCGCTCATGACCGCCTGCGGCGCCCCCGGGGTGGCCGCCACGTCCATCGCCGCGGAGGGCGGCGACCCGGACCGCGCCCGCGTGGACGCGGCGCTGGCGGCCTCGATGGCCGAGCGCTGGGGCTGCGGCTGGAGGAGGCGGCGCTCGACGACGCTGCTCCGGGCGGCGCTCACGCGCCGGGGCAGTGCTAGAGCACCCGGGAGAGGAAGCGCCGGGTCCGCTCGGCCTTCGGGGCCTCCAGCACCTGCGCGGGGTCGCCCTCCTCGACGATCACGCCCTTCGTCCATGAAGATCACGCGGTCGCCGACCTCGCGGGCGAAGCCCATCTCGTGGGTGACCACCACCATCGTCATCCCGCGCCTCGGCGAGCTGGCGCATCACCGCGAGCACGTCCTTGACCAGCTCGGGGTCGAGGGCGCTCGTGACCTCGTCGAAGAGCATCGCCTCGGGCTTCATCGCCAGCGCCCGGGCGATCGCCACCCGCTGCTGCTGGCCGCCGGACAGGCGCGCCGGGTGCTCCGCCGCCTTGTCCGCCATGCCCACGCGCCGCAGGAGCTCCCAGGCCTCGCTGCGGGCGTCCTTCCTGTCGTGGCCCAGGACCGCCATCGGCGCGAGGGCGACGTTGTCGAGCACCGTCCGGTGCGGGAACAGGTTGAACGACTGGAACACCATCCCCAGGCGCCGGCGCAGAGCTGGTCGACCGAGACGCCCGGCGCGGTGAGCTCGTCGTCGCCCAGGAAGACGCGGCCCGATGTCGGCCGCTCCAGCATGTTGAGGCACCGCAGCAGCGTCGACTTGCCCGACCCCGACGGCCCGATGACGCAGACGACCTCGCCCGGCGCGACGTCCAGGTCGACCCCCCGGAGCACCTCGTTGTCCCCGAAGCGCTTGTGGATCGCCTCGGCGCGGATCGCGCTCACGGGCCGACCACGCCCACCTGGCCGGTGCGGCGCTGCTGGCGCTCGATGATCCGGTCCAGGATCCAGATGAGCGGGAGCGTGAACACCAGGTAGAAGATCCCCGCCGCGACGAGCGTCGACGAGTTGAAGGTCACCGACTGCGCGTCCCGCGCGACCGAGACCACGTCGCCCACCGCGATCACGCTCACCAGCGCCACGTCCTTGGTGAGCGCGATGAAGTCGTTCATGAGCGGGGGCAGCACCCGGCGGACGGCCTGCGGCACCACGATCAGGCGCATCGCCTGGCGGTTGCTCATGCCGAGGCTGCGCGCCGCCTCCGTCTGGCCGCGGTCGACCGACTCGATGCCGGCGCGGTACACCTCCGCGATGTAGGCGGCGTAGACGATCCCCAGCGCCAGGAACGCGATCTGGAACGCGGTCAGGTCCTGGATCACGGGGATCGGCAGGAACGGGAAGCTGCCCGCCATGAGCAGCAGCACCAGCAGCGCCGGCAGCGCGCGGAAGACGTTGATGTAGACCACCGCGATCCCGCGCAGCACGGCGCCGCCGATCCGCGCCCCCCGCGTGGTGGCGCCCCGGCCGGCCTGGCGCATCAGCGCCAGGACCATGCCGAGGCTCAGGCAGATCAGCTCCGCGATGAACGCGATCTGGAGCGTGACCCAGAAGCCGCGCGCCAGGTCGCCGAAGTAGGGCTGCGCCTGATCCCAGTCGAAGTACTGACGGAGGACCTCGTCCACTGCGCGACCCTACTCCGGCCGGTACCCGGTCCCGCTACTGCGTCGTGGTGCCAGTCGTGGACGAGCCGCCCTTCGGGGCGTCCCCGAACCACGTCGCGTAGATGTCGTCGTAGGTCCCGTTCGCCTTGATCTCGGCGAGACCCTTGTTGAACGCGTCCTTCAGCGCCGTGTTCTCCTGCGGGAACATGAGGCCGAGCTGGAGGTTGCCCGGCACCTCGGCCGCCACCTTCAGCGTCGGCTTCTGCGACGCGGCGTACGCCACCACCGGGAAGTCCGTGATGGCCGCGTCGACCCGGCCCTGCGCGAGCGCGTTGAACGCGTCGTCGCCGGTGTCGTACGTCTTCACGGTCGTGCCCTCGACGGAGTTGCCGAGGTCGGCGCCGACGGTGCCGCGCTGGGCACCGATGGTCTTGCCCTGGAGGTCGTCGAGCGAGGACACGCTGTCGTCGTCGGCCTGCACCAGGATCGCCTGGTTCGCGCTGAAGTAGCCGTCGCCGAAGGAGACCTGCTTCGCGCGCTCCGGCGTGATCGTCCACGCCGAGGCGGACATGTCGAAGCGGCCCTGCTTGATGCTCAGGATGATCGAGTCGAAGCCCTGGTCCACGAACCGGACGTCGGTGATGCCCTGCGTCTCCGCGATCGCCTTCACCAGGTCGACGTCGAAGCCCTTGGGCTCGGTCGACCCGGGATCGGTGAACTCGAACGGGGCGTACGGGATGTCGCTCGCCACCGTCAGGACGCCCGGCGTCTTGAGGCCGAGGTCGGCCGCCGCCGGGGCCGTCGAGGCACCCGTGTCGGCCGCGCCGCTGTCGTCATCGTCGCCGCACGCCGCAAGCCCGAGGGCCAGCACCGCGGCCAGGAGCACCGCGAGGAACCGCCGCATTCAACACCTCCATCTGGTCCGGATGCGGCAATGTCGCATACCGGCACCGCAAGGGGCCTTTGGACGTCGGGCCAAGACTCGCTAGGGAAGGAGCGACTCCCAGGCCACCAGCGCGGCCGAGACGAGCGCGTCGTCCCCCGGGTCGGCGCCCGCCGCCGCCACGGCGCGCGCGAGCTCGTCGCCGTCGACGTCGAACGGATCGGTCTGCGGCAGCGCCGCCCGCAGCGCCTGGGCCAGCGCCTCCGCCTCGGGCGAACCGGTCAGAGCAGGTTGACCGCCGCGGCCCCGGCCAGGATCAGGATGATCCCCCCGTACCCGATGTATCCGCTCACCAGGAGCAGGATCGCCAGCGCCACCAGCAGCACCGCGAGCACGCTCCAGGCCACCTTGCCGAGGCCGCCCGCACCCAGCTCCCACCCCGTCTCCGGCGGGCGGGCCGAGCGTCGCTTCGGCTTCTCCGATGTCTCCGGCACCGGGGCGGACGTTAGCCGAGGCGCCCCCGGGTGGCGAGTTGGCCGCAGGCGGCGTCAACGTCGGCGCCGCGCGAGCGGCGCACCGACGCCTCCATGCCGGCGCCGGCCAGGGCGTGCAGGAAGACCTCCCGCCGCGACTGGGGCGAGGCCCGGTACGGCCCCTCGGTGGCGTTGTACTCGATCACGTTCACGTGGAATCGCCCGTCCCGCAGCAGCCGGGCCAGCCGCTTCGCGTCGGCGATGCCGTCGTTGACGCCGTCGAGCAGGACGTACTCGATGAACACGCGCCGTCCCGTGGTGTCGCAGTAGCGCCGGCACGCCCCGAGCAGGCTGGCGATGGGGTAGCGGGTGTTGATCGGCATCAGGGCCGAGCGGGTCTCGTCGTCGGCGGCGTGCAGGGAGACCGCCAGACGCAGCGGGAGCGGGTGCTCGGCGAGGCGGGCGATCCCCGGCACCCAGCCGACGGTGGACACCGCGATGCGGCGGGCCGACATGCCGAGCCCGTCGGGGTCGTTGATCGCCGTCGCCGAGTCGAGCACGGCGTCGAGGTTCTGCATCGGCTCGCCCATGCCCATGTAGACGACGTTGGTGAGCCGGGCGTCCTGGGCGTCGGCCTCGCGCGCCGCCAGCACGGCCTGGTCCAGGATCTCGGCGGCCGTCAGGTCGCGGCCGGCCCCCATGGCGCCGGTGGCGCAGAAGCGGCACCCGAGGGCGCACCCCGCCTGGCTCGACACGCACACGGTGCGCCGGCCCTCGGCGTGCGCGATGAGCACCGCCTCCACGGCGACGCCGTCGGCGGCCCGCAGGCGCCACTTGACGGTGCCGTCCACGGAGTCGGCGCGGTGGTCCGGCGTCAGCGCCCAGAAGGGGAGCGCGTCCTCGAGCCGGGCGCGGAGCGCGGAGGGCAGCGTCGCCACCTCCGACCAGCCGTCGGCGCCGGCGCGCTGGGCCTGGACGGCCTGGCGGGCGCGGTAGGCGGGCTCCCCCCACTCGGAGAGGAGGGTGCTGAGGGCGGTGCGGTCCACGCGGCGAGGGTAGCGCCTGGCGCCCGGCGCCGGTCTACTTGCGTGTGCAAGTATCTGCTATGGTTGCGTGTGCAACGACAACGGCGGCCCTCACGGGGACGGACACCATGCAGCTCGACGGCATCCACCACATCAGCGCCATGACGGGCGACGCCCGCGGCAACCTCGACTTCTACACGCGCGTGATGGGCCTGCGGCTCGTCGCCAAGACGGTCAACCAGGACGACCCGACCGTGTACCACCTCTTCTACGCCGACGAGCGCGGCACCCCCGGCGCGGAGCTGACGTTCTTCGAGCACCCGGGCCTGCCCCGCGGCCGGGCGGGCGCGGGGATGGTGCACCGCATCGTCTCGGCCGTCGGGTCCGAGGCGGCGCTCGACTTCTGGCAGACGCGCCTCGGCGACGAGGGCGTGGCGGTCGACCGGGTCGCCCCGGACGCGCTGCGCTTCGCCGACCCGGAGGGCCTCGGCCACGAGCTGGTGGTCGCGGACCGCGACCGGGCGCTGCGCGCCGAGCACCCGGAGGTCCCCGCCGAGCACGCCCTGTCGGGCTTCGTGGGCGTCCGCGCCTACTCGGCCCGGCCGGAGCGCAGCGGCGAGCTGCTCGAGACGGTGCTCGGCGCCGAGCCCGCCGGTGACGACGTCTGGGAGCTCCGCGGCCCGGGCCGCGGCGCCACCATCGCCTGGGACGCCCCGCCCCAGGAGCGCCCGCTCCAGGGCGCGGGCACGGTCCACCACGTCGCGTGGGGCACCACCCGCGACGAGCACCCGGCCTGGCGCGCCCGCCTGGCGGACGCCGGCGTGCGGGTGACCCCGGTGATCGACCGCTACTACTTCCACTCGATCTACTTCCGCGAGCCGAGCGGGGTGCTGTACGAGATCGCCGACGACGGCCCCGGCTTCACCCGCGACATGCCGGTGGAGGAGCTCGGGACCCGCGTGATCCTGCCGCCCTGGCTGGAGGAGCAGCGCGCGGCGGTGGAGGCGCGGCTCACCCCGCTGCCCGACCCGCGGGCGAGCTGGGTGCGATCGTGAGCGGGATCGACGGCTGGGCCTACCTCAGCGAGCCCGGCCAGGACGCGGCCGGGCCCGCGCTGCTGATGCTGCACGGCACGGGCGGCGACGAGCACGAGATGCTCGCGTTCGGCCGCTCCCTGTTGCCGGGCGCGCCGGTGCTGGCGCCGCGCGGGCGGATCTCGGAGGGCGGCGCGGCGCGGTTCTTCTCCCGCACCCCGCAGGACCCGTTCCGGTTCCCCGACCTCCCGGAGCGGATCGACGAGCTGGCGGCCTTCGTCCGGGAGGCCGTGCCCGCCCACGGCCTGGAGGGCCGGCCGCTGGTGGCGGTGGGCTACTCGAACGGTGCGAACGCGGCCGCCGACCTCATGTTGCGCCACCCCGGCCTGCTCGCCGGCGGCGCGCTGCTGCGGCCGATGCTGCCGGAGCCGGCGCCCGAGGGGCTCGACCTGACCGGCACCCGCGTCCTGCTGCTCGCCGGCCGGGCCGACACGATGATCACGCCGGACCGGGTCGAGGCCCTGGCCGGGGCCCTCCGCGCCGCGGGCGCCGACGTCCAGGAGCACTGGGCGCCGGCCGGCCACGGGCTGACCCAGGGCGACCTGGACGCGGCGGCCGCGTTCGTGCGGGGTTTCCCCGCCTAGCGACTCGGGATCAGGGCGGCGGCGAGCCGGCGCAGGCCGTCGGCGACGTCGCCGCCCGGCTGCACCGCGAGCTCGTCGACGCCGTCGGCGGCCAGGGCGCCGGCCCGCTCGCGCAGCTGCGCGGCGGTCCCGGTGAACGACATCGCCGCGATCGTCCCGGCGTCGATGACCGCCTCGTCCTGGGGGAGCACCACCTCGATCAGGTGCCCGCGGTGCAGCGCCTGGTGACGGCGCGGGCCGCCGTGCTCGGCGTCGACCGCGTCGATGTACGCCCGGGCCCGCTCGCGGAGCGCATCCGGCAGGCCCTCGAGGCGCCACGGCTGCTCCGCGAACGCGTGGAACGCCACGCCCACCACCGGTCCGACGGCGGCGCGCAGGCGGGGCGAGTCGAGCGGCTCGTCGTCGTCGGCCACCGCGCCCACCGCGTGGACCGCCAGCGGGATCCGGTCGCCGACCCCGGCGCGCAGCGCCTGCAGGCCGCCGGGATAGAGGATCCCGGTCATCGCGCCGTCGCCCCGGTCGCGGGCGAGCGCCTGGGCCCGGGGGCCGCGGCACGAGACGTAGAGGGGCACCTCGCCGCCGCCCTCGGCCCCCGGGACGGGCATGTCGCGGATCGGCGCGCCGCCCTCGACGTGGGCGCGCTCCTCGCCGGCGAGCAGGCCGCGCACGTCGTCGAGCTCGCGGGCCAGGCGGCGGATCGGGACCGGCCCCAGCCCCAGGGTGAACCGGCCGGTGAACCCGGCGCCCAGCGCGGCGCGCACCCGGCCGGGGGCCAGCGCCGCCAGCGTCCGCAGCCCGGCGGCGGTGGCGGCGGGCGCGCGCAGCCCCGGCACCACGACGCCGATGCCCAGTCCGATGCGCGAGGTCCGGTCGGCCGCCCGCGCCAGCGTGGCGAACGGGTCGTGGTAGAGGAGGGGCGAGTCGTAGACCCAGGCGGCGCTGAAGCCGAGCTCCTCCGCCAGGCGGATGTGGTCCGGCGTGTCGCGGACGGGCGCCAGGAACGCCGCGACGCGCGGGAGGGCGCTCACCGGGCGGCCGGGGCGTCCAGGGGCGCGCCCGCCGCCGAGGCGGCGACCGGCCCCCGGGCGCCCAGGCGCGGCATCCGCGACGCGGCGAGCGCCGCGAGGACCAGGAACGCCGCCGCCACGAGCAGCGCGGAGCGGAACCCGTCGGCCACCAGGCCGCGCCCGCCGGCGCCGAGCCGCCCCGACGCGTCCTCGAGCGCCCCCGGCAGGTTGGCGTGCAGCACCGTCCCCAGCAGCGCCGCGCCCAGCGCGCCGCCGATGTAGCGGCTGATGTTGGGCAGCGCCGAGGCCACGCCGAGGCGCGCGGCGGGGACGCCGTCGATCGCCGTCATCGTGATCGATGACGTGGAGGTGGCCAGCCCGACGCCGAACGCGATGATCCCGGGCAGCAGCACCGCGTAGCTCTGGGCGCCGGCGGCCACGGCCATCCACAGCGCGCCAGAGGCGGAGACGACGAAGCCGATCGTCGCGAGCCGCTCCGACCCCACCGGGGCGATCGCGCGGCCCGCGAGCGGCGCCACGAGCATGAACGACGCGGCGATCGGCGTGATCCCGATCGCCAGCTGGACGGGCGCGAACCCCAGCACGGCGGTGAGGTAGAAGGGCAGCAGGATCAGCGTCCCGAAGAGGGCGGCCGACGACGCCATCGCCGCCAGGTTGGCCGTGGCCAGCGACCGGCGGCGCAGCAGGCGCAGGTCGATCATCGGCACGGCCGTCCGCAGCTCGTGGCGCACGAACAGGGCGAGCGCCGCCGCCCCCAGGGCGAACGCCGCCACGGTGGGAGCGGCGGTCCATCCCCAGGACTCGCCGCGCGACAGCGCCACCAGCACGGAGAACAGGCCGACGGCCGCGAGCGCCGCGCCCGGCAGGTCGAAGCTGCGGTCGGCGTCGGGCGGCTTCGACTCCACCAGCACCAGGGCGGCCCCCGTCAGCACCACCACCCCCATCACCGGGGTGAACCAGAAGACGCTCCGCCAGCCGAGGGTGCCCACCAGGACGCCCGCGATGTTGAGCGCCAGCACGGGCGCGAGGCCGAGGACGCCGCCCATCACCCCCAGCGCCACGCCGCGCTCGCGGGGCCCGAACAGCTCGGCGGCGTAGGCGTAGGCGGTGGGGGCCATCGCGCAGGCGCCGACGGCCTGGAGGATCCGGAACGCCACGAGGGCGGGGGCGGTCGGCGCGACGGCGCACAGCACCGAGGCGACGCACAGCACCAGCACCCCGGCCACGAAGATGCGGCGGCGGCCGTAGAGGTCGCCGGCGCGGCCGGCCAGGGCGAGGAGCGTCGCCTGGGTCACCAGGAACCCGGTGACCACCCAGGAGATCGAGGGGACGTCGACGCCGAGGTCGGCCGCCATCGTGGGCAGCGCGATGTTGACGATGCTGACGTTGACGATCGAGAGCATCATCCCGCTCGCCACGACCAGCAGGGCGAGCCAGCGCCAGCGGGGGTGCCGGAGCAGACGGGCCCGGAACGCCACCATGCGGCGGAATGCGGACCGGTCCCTCACCCGCCGAGTGTACGCCCGGCGTGGAGTACCCTGGGTGGGTGGCGCAGGGGGGCGAGAAGCTGTGGGGATACGCCAGCCTGGCGCGGCTCTGGTCGTGGACCCTCATCGCGGTCGCCGTCCTGCTGCTGGGGCTGTCGATCGGCATCCAGGCCGCCACCGAGGAGGGCCTCGACGGCCGCTGGTGGGCCGCCGCGCTCGGGATCACCGGCCTGACCGGGGTGATCTCGTACCCCTTCTTCCGCGTGTGGCTCCGCAAGACGGCGCTGCCGTCGGTCCGCCTGCCGCAGGCCGTCCGCGCGTCGGGGCCCCGCCGCCTGGAGGCCACCTCCCGCGACTGGCGGCGCTGGGCGCTGTTCACCGGCGCGGTGCTCTTCGTCGGCGGCGCCGCGATGCTGACGTTCCTGGTCGGCGTGCTCGGCCGCGGCGGCATCGCCGAGGGCGTGGTGGTGGGGATGATCGCCGCCTGGGGACTCGCGACCCTGGAGGACGCGCGCCGCATCGAGGGGATCGAGGCCGCCGAGGGGCGGCGCTACTACGCCGCCTGCCACCGGCCGACCGGAGTGGGCAACCGCCTGGTCTGGCTGCCGCGGCGCCCCGCGGGGGACGCCGGCTAGACGCCCTCGCCGGCGAGCGTCAGGCACAGCAGACACGCGTCGTCGTCGGGCTCCCCTCCGAGGAGCGCGTCGCGCACGGCGTCGATGGGTGGACGGGACCCGCGCCCGGCGACCCCTCCACCCCGGTCAGGGCGTCGCGGATGCCCGCCGTGACATAGCCGCACGGCGCCTCGTCGTAGAGCTCCTCGCCCAGCTCGGGTCGGTCCCGGGCCCCCATGATCGCGGGCGCCATGGCCGCCGACCAGCCGAGGTAGTTGTCGTCCATCGTCGCCAAGGGCTCGGCGATGTCCGCTCGGGTGAACCCCGCCGCGGTAGCCCTCGTCGTCGAACGTACCACGGCGACGGGCACACCAGGACGATCGCGCCGAAGCGCTCGGGCTCCCGGTTGGCCCCCAGCACGGCGATCATCGCGCTCACGGAGTGGCCCACCAGCACCACGTCGGCCAGGTCGAGCGCACCGCAGATCTCGAGCACGTCGTCGGCATGGCCGACCCTGCGCTCCGGGTCCTAGAGCTGGCCCTCCCGGTGGAGGTCGGAGAACAGGCGCTCCGGCTTCTCCGCGTAGAACTCGGTGTACCCGCAGCGGGCGCACGTCTCGGCCCGGACGGCGCTGACGCGCCCCGAGGCCATCGCGGACCTCCGGCGTTTGAGGCTCACGATCCCGGACAGAACGGTGAATTCCATCGGGCCTTGGCACTTCGGGCAGGCGGTCGACACGGTGCTAACATACCCCCGTGGGTATCCACGATCGGTGACGAGGAGGATGGGTTGGCCGACGTCCACGACGTGATGATCATCGGCGGCGGGCCGGCGGGTTACACCGCGGCAATCTACGCCGCGCGGGCGAACCTGTCGCCGTACGTGGCCGAGGGCTTCGGCGCGGGCGGGCAGCTGATGCTGACCAGCGACGTCGAGAACTTCCCCGGCTTCGCCGAGAGCATCCAGGGTCCCGAGCTGATGCAGGCGATGCGCGCCCAGGCCGAGCGCTTCGGCGCCCACCTGGAGTCGGCGGACGTGAGCCGCGTCAACCTCTCCCAGCGCCCGTTCCGGGTGTGGGTGGACGACGAGGAGCACCTCGCCCGCAGCGTCATCATCTCCACCGGCGCGTCCGCCCGATGGCTGGACCTGCCGAGCGAGACGCGGCTGCGCGGCTTCGGCGTGTCAACCTGCGCCACCTGCGACGGGTTCTTCTTCCGCGACAAGCCGATGGTGGTGGTCGGCGGCGGCGACTCGGCGATGGAGGAGGCGCTGTTCCTGGCGCGCATGGCGTCGCACGTCACGATCGTGCACCGCCGCGACCAGTTCCGCGCCTCGCCGATCATGGCCCAGCGCGCGATGTCGCACGAGCGGATCTCCGTGCGCTGGAACGCGGAGGTGGAGGAGGTCGTCGGCGCGGAGAAGGTCGAGGCCGTCCGCGTCCGCGACACCGTCACCGGCGAGCTCGAGGACATCCCGGCCGCGGCGATGTTCGTCGCGATCGGCCACGACCCCAACACGGCGCTGTTCCGCGACCAGCTCGCGCTGGACGAGGCGGGCTACATCGTCACGGACGGCACGCGTACCAGCGTCGAGGGCGTCTACGCCTGCGGCGACGTGCAGGACACCGAGTACAAGCAGGCGATCACCGCGGCCGGCAGCGGCTGCATGGCCGCCATGGACGCGGAGCGCTGGCTCGAGGCCGGCGAGGCCCGCGAGATCGGGGCGCCCACCGGGGCCCTCGCGAGCGGAAAGGACCATTAGATGGCAGAGGGTGTGCTCGAGATCACGGCGGACAACTTCCAGGGCACCGTCCTGGACAACGAGAAGCCGGTGCTCATCGACTTCTGGGCGGAGTGGTGCGGCCCGTGCCGCATGCTGAGCCCCGTCGTTGAGCAGATCGCGAAGGAGCGCGAGGGCTCGCTGGTGGTGGGCAAGCTCAACGTGGACGACCACGCGGAGATCGCCCAGCGCTACAACGTGCAGGGCATCCCGTTCCTCGGGCTGTTCGAGCACGGCCGGCTCGCGCGGCACGCCGTGGGTGCCATGCCGAAGGCGCAGCTCGAGCGCGCCCTGGGCCTGGAGTAGGCCGGTGCCCAGCTACGACCTGGCCTGTACCGCCTGCGACCACCGGTTCGAGGCGTTCCGCCAGGGCTTCCTGCGCGACGAGGACCGGGTGTGCCCGGAGTGCGGCGCCGCGGAGGCCCGTCAGCTCTTCACCGGCTTCGTGACCGCCCGTCCGAGCTCCGGTGACGGGGCGCCGTCCGTGGTCGGGTTCGGCGGCGGCGGCG
This sequence comes from Miltoncostaeaceae bacterium, assembly GCA_963749475.1. GTDB lineage: Bacteria > Actinomycetota > Thermoleophilia > Miltoncostaeales > Miltoncostaeaceae > Miltoncostaea. The sequence goes on along the minus strand of CAVVMP010000016.1, from coordinate 95,548 downwards.
GGGGCTGCTGCGGCGGCTCCTGCGGGTGCGGGCACTAGCGATGGCGACCACCGCCCCGCGCCCGGCGCCGGATCAGCTGGTGGTCCGGCTGCGCCGCGCCGAGGGCCAGCTGCGCGGCGTCCAGCGGATGCTGGGCGAGGGGGCCGACTGCCAGCAGGTCCTCACCCAGCTCGCCGCGATCAAGGCGGCGATCGATCAGGTCGGGCTGCACCTGATCTCGGAGCGCTTCCGCACCTGCATGCAGGACGGCGAGGGCGGGTGCGAGGAGTCGTTCGAGGACGCGATCGCGACATTCCTGCGCTTCGCCAGCCTGGCGAAGTAGCCGCCGCGACCGCTCCGCCCGTCCCCCCTCGCCGGCTCCGCGGCCGGGAGGGGGTATCGGGCTCTTCGATCCATCCGTGAGGCCCGCCGGACATGCCGGGCCTCACAACGCGGCGACGCGGGCGGCCGCGCCGTTTCGGGGGGCGGTGGCCGCCCGGGCGAGCGCGCTGCGACCGCAGCGCCTGGCAGACCGACAGGGCGACCTTGTACCCCGCATCCGACTCAGACCCGGTCATCACCATCGTCCCCGCCGGACGCCCCGACAACGCACGCATCAACCGCCGCGGACGCTCCGAGACGATCATCACCGGCCGGTCATCGCCCACCAACCCCTCCGCAAGGCCACCCCAATCGGCGTCCTCACCCCGCATGTCCAACATCACGATGTCCCCCGACGCCGGCGCCTGCCCATCCGGGCGCGCCTCCGCCGCCATCACCACATACCCCAGACGCGTCAACGTCTCCAACAGCGCCGACCGGCCGAGCCCCTCGGGCCCCAACACCAGGATCTGCATCGGCTGAATCACTGCCAACCCCTTCACGAACGCGGATGAAAACCCCACCCCCCAAACACGGGACGGTGAGGCATGGACGCGAACGGACCCACACAGGCGCTGGGTGCTGACGCACCTCGCCCAGGGGTCAGGGGCCGAACTAACCGGGCCGGCGCACCGCCAAGCCGTGACCACTCCGCGGACCGACAAGGCCCGACAACCAGATCCGCTCAGAACCACCCGGCCGCGGCGCATACGCCGCCAACAGGATCACCCCGAGCATCACCAACAAGAACACCGTCCCCGCCGGCACCGGACCACTGCCCGGCAGGATGTAGGACGCCAACACCGCAAGCAGGCTCTGCGCCGGCGCCGGACCCGCCGGCGACACCAACTGCGGCGCCGCGATCTCCGCCGTCGCACCCTTCGCACCGAACACCACCGGCCCACCCGACGAGCCGCCACCCGCCACCACCGGACCCGACGGCGCCCGCACCACGCGACGGATCCAAACTGATCAACCCGCCACGCAACGGCACCGACGCCGCCGCGAACGCCGCTGCGCCGTCGACCGCCGTGCGCGACGCCTCGGAGATCGGGTCGGCGCCGGTCAGGCTCGGCGGGCCGCCGAGGTCGAACGGCGTCACGACGCCGGTCGCCTGCGCGGAGACCGTGGTCGCCGTGGTCGGCACCGTGACGTCCGGGATGGTCGCCTTCGGCGGCTCCGTCGGCGCGATGGTGCCGATGGACGGCGGCCGCGGGGCCTCCGGGGCGATCAGGACCGGAATCAGCTCGCCCACCCCGGGGGCCGGCGCGGCCGTCCCGTCGGCGGGCGCCGGCGGCTCGCCGGGAAGCACCTCCGGGATGGTCGGGAGCGGCAGCTGGATCTCCGGCAGGTCGATCACCGGCAGCGGGATGTTGATCACGGTGGAGCCGCCGGACGTCGCGGGAGGCGGCGTCGGCGCGGTCGGCGCGGGCTCACTCGCCGTGGGCGGGGCCTGCGGCTCCTGCGGGGCGGGCTGCTCGGCCACGGGCTGCTCGGCCGGGGCCGGGTCCGTCGTGGCCGGGGCGGGCTCCTCGGCGACCGGCTGCTGCTGCTCCTCGGCGGCAGGCGGCGCCTGCTCGTCGGTGGCGGCGGGCTGCTCGGCCGGCGTGGCCGTCTCGTCCGTGGTCGCCGACCCATCGGTCGCGGCCGGCTGCTCGGCGGTCGCCGTGCCGCCCGCCGACCCCTCGTCCGCCATGGCGATCGCCGGCACCGCCAGCGCCACCAGGAGGGCGATCACGAGCACGCGCAGCCAGGCCGCGAGGCCGGCGGGGCGTGACGTCGTGGTGGAGTGGATCACGGGGAAGACCTTCTGACGCACGATGCAACGTCCGCGGAGAGGTTTCCGCAGTCCGGCACGATACACCGAACGGATGGCGCAAGCACGCAATTTCCGTTTGCCATCGTCACGTCCCCCCCGCGGGCCTGGCCAGCGGGAGCAGGTCGGGCAGCGCGGCGATGGTCGGACACGGCCCCGCGGTCGGTCCGCCGGCCCGGTCGATGAGCACGGCGCGCACCCCGGCGGCCGCCGCGCCCGCGCAGTCGTAGGCGGGCAGATCGCCGCAGTGGAGCGCCCCGGACGGCGCGACGCCCAGGGCGTCGAGGGCGTGGTGGAAGATCGCCGGGTCGGGCTTGCCGGCCCCGACGACCGCGCTCGTGGCCACCACGTCGAACCGGTCGCCCACGCCGAGCCCGTCGAGCACGTCGCCGAGGCCGTAGTCCCAGTTGCTCACGACGCCGAGCCGCAGCCCGGCGGCGCCCATCGCATCGAGCGCGGGGAGTGCGTCCGGGAGCAGGTCGAACCGGAGCGCGTCCACCAGGATCTCGGTCAGGCGCGGGAGCGGTGGCACGTCATCGCCGAGCCCCTCGGCAAGAACGGCCGCGCACCTGAGCCGCAGGGACGCGAGGCTCGCGGCGTCGCGCCCCTCGTCGTGGTGCGCGCGGTAGTGGAGCACCTCGGCGCGGAGCGCGGCGGCGACGCGGTCGGGCGGGTGGGGGTGCCCCTCCGCGGCGAGCAGCGCGCCGAGCCGGCCGGCCGGATCGTCGAGGGTCACGAGGGTGCCGTAGGCGTCCAGCAGCACCGCGTCCACGCGCACCGCGCCGCTCAGGGGATCCACGGGACCGGCGCTATGATCGCGTCCCTCATGCGGCGGACACCGGCTGGGGACGACGGGTGACGCGCCGGAGGGTCGTCATCGGGACGATCGTTGCGGTCCTCGCGTGCGTGGTGTGGGCGCCGACGCTCATCGCCGAGCACTACGCGGACGGACCCGGGGGAGCGGAGGTCGGGATTGCCAGGCTGGATCGCGGATGGGAGTTCGTCTATCACGCCGTGCGCCTCTCCCGGGGCGCGCGCCTCGGCAGCGAGGACGCCGCGCTGACCCGCGCGCGTGACGTCTGGGCCAGCCGGCCCGGCGCGCAGTCCGTCGACCTCGTCTACATGGACGGGCCCTTCCGCATGCCCGTGCCCGAGGGCGGCGTGCCGCCCGCGCCCGAGCGCGCCACCGCCACGCCCCTGTCGCCGCTCGGCTGGGTGGTGCGCGGCCGCGTCTGCGGCGGGCCCCCGCAGCCCATCGGCGTGCTCGACTACCCCACGGGCCGCGTCGCCTGGAACATCCGGCCGGTGAGCTGCCCGTGAGCGACCTGCGGCGACGTCGGCGGAGCCGGGAGCGCAAGCGCCGGCGCCGGCGCTCGAACCTGTGGCTGATCATCGGCGGGTCGCTCCTCGCCCTGTTCGGCGGGATCGTGCTGTTCTCGGCCCTGGCCGTCCACTCCGTCGCCGAGGACCTCAACCTGAAGGAGGGGGACCTCAAGGAGATCCGCCTCGGCCAGAACACGCGGATCTACGACAAGAACGGGAAGCTCCTCGGCATCGTCGCCGGCGTGACCAACCGCACCGTCGTCCCCAGCCGCCGCATCCCGGAGGTGTTGAAGAACGCGACCGTCGCGATCGAGGACAAGCGCTTCTACGAGCACGACGGCGTGGACTACTACCGCCTGCTCGGCGCCGCATGGCGCGACCTGGAGAGCGGATCGGCGAGCCAGGGCGGCAGCACGATCACGATGCAGCTCATCAAGAACCTGTACGACCCGCAGGCCGGCCGGACGCTCTCCAAGAAGATCGAGGAGGCGTACCTCGCCTACCAGTACGAGGAGCGGTACTCGAAGGACGAGATCCTGGCGAAGTACCTGAACGGGGTCTTCTACGGCCAGAACGCCGTCGGCGTGCAGGCCGCGTCGCTCACGTACTTCGACAAGGACGTCTGGGACATCAACCTCCAGCAGGCGGCGCTGCTCGCCGGCCTGCCGCAGGCCCCGAGCAGCTACAACCCGTTCGCCAACCCCGAGTCGGCGAAGGCCCGGCGCAACCTGGTGCTCGACGAGATGGCCGACCAGGGCTACATCACCCAGGAGCTCGCCGACAAGGCCAAGAAGTCCGGCCTGGCGCTCAAGCGCGGCAACGCCTACAAGGCCAAGCGCGAGGAGTACTTCTTCGAGTACGTCCGCCAGCTGCTGATCGACCGCTACGGCGAGAAGCGGGTCCAGCAGGGCGGGTTCAAGGTCTACACCACGATCGACCCCGCCCTGCAGTCGGCGGCGCGGAGGGCGATCAAGGAGAACCTCTACTACGAGGACGACCCGGCGTCGGCCGTCGTGATGGTCGACTCCCAGAAGGGGTACATCCGGGCGATGGCCTCGAGCGTGCGGTTCTCGGCGGAGAACCAGTTCAACTTCGCCACGCAGGCCGAGCGCCAGCCGGGGTCCACGTTCAAGACGTTCGTGCTGACGGAGGCGATCCGGGAGGGGATCAACCCCTACACCACCCTCTACGCCTCGAAGAAGCTCGACTTCGTCGACCCGCACTACGGCCCGATCGACGTCTCCACGTACTCGAACACGTACCGCGGGGCGATCCCGATCGCGTCGGCCACCCTCTCCTCCGACAACTCCGTCTTCCAGCAGCTCACGCTGGACGTGGGCCCGAAGAAGGTGATCCAGACCGCCTACGACATGGGCGTGTCGAAGGCGCGCAAGCTGCCGGACGTCGCCTCCATCGGCCTGGGCGCCGGCGAGGTGACCCCGCTCGACATGGCCACGGCGTACTCGCCGCTCTCGAACGGGGGCTACCGGGTCACGCCCCTGGCGATCACCAAGATCGTGAAGCCCAACGGCGACGTCGACGTCTTCAGGCCGGAGCGCAAGAAGGTGTTCAAGGACGGCGTGTCGTACGAGGTCACGCGCATCCTCCAGAACAACGTGACCGGCGGCACGGGCACCGGCGCGCAGATCGGCGTGCCGGTGGCCGGCAAGACCGGCACCACCAACGACTTCCGCGACGCGTGGTTCGTCGGCTACACGCCCAAGTACGCGACCGCGGTCTGGGTGGGCTATCCGAACGCGTCCGGCGCCACCCGGTTCATGACGAGCGTCCACGGGATCGCCGTGGCCGGCGGCACGTTCCCCGCCTCCATCTGGGCGGACTACATGCGGGTGGTCGTCGACCGCGACGGCGGCTCCGACTCGTTCCCGCTGCCGGACGAGCCGATGACCTGGTCGCCGTTCACCAGCGACTTCACCCGCTCGGCCGCCGCCCTCGCGGCGAGCCAGGCGGCCGCGTCGTCGGCGGCCTCGACCGGCAAGACCGACACCAAGGGCACGTCCACCTCCCAGCGCCCGCCGCCCAGCAGCGCCCAGCCGCCCCCGCCCGCCACGCCGGCGCCTCCGGTGACGACGGTCGGCCCCGTCACGCCGGCACCCCCCAGCCCGACGCCGCCGGCGCCGGCGACCCCGCCCCCGGCCCCCCCGACGACGCCCACACCGCCGCCGCCCACGACGCCGTAGGATCGCGGGTGACGGAAGGGGGGTACCCCCCGGGATGATGGCGCGAGCGGGACGGGTGGCACGGACCTGGGGCCGGCGGTCGGTGACCGCCGCCGCGACCCCGCTCGGGGCCGCGGTCGTCGCCGGCGTGATCACCGCGCTGCTGCTCCTGTTCGGCCCCCCCGGCGGGGACCGGGCGGCGCACCTCTACCTGACCCAGGCCTGGCGGGACAACGGCTGGCAGCTCTGGGACAACTTCTGGTACTCGGGCCGCTACGCCCAGATCAACTACAGCCTGCTCTTCTACCCCTTCGCCGCGGTCGCCGGGCACCACGTTCGCGGTGAGCGCCTCGTGCGCCGGGGCGGCGGCGGCGTTCGCCGCGCTGCTGCGGCAGCGCTGGCCCCAGATCGCCACCGGGCCGGCCGTCGCGTTCGCGCTGCTGGTGCCCGCTCGGCGCCGCGGCCGGCACCTACCCGTTCCTGCTCGGGCTGGCGCTCGCGCTCGGGACGCTCCTGGCGCTCCAGCTCGGCTTCCGGGCGTTCGCGCTGCTCGGGATCGTGCTCACGGCGCTGGCCCACCCGCTGGCGCTGGCGTTCCTGCTGGTGGTGCTCGTGGCGGTGGGGGCGGCCGGCGCGGGGGTGGTGGCGCCGGCCCGGCGACCTCGTCATCGCCGGCGGCGCCGCGGTGGTGGGGGCCTCCCAGCTGGTGCTGCTCCGCGGCTTCCCGACCGACGGCGCCCGCTACCCGTTCGACCCCAAGGACGCCCTCGCCATCGCCGGCTTCTGCGCCGCCGGGCTGCTGCTGACCCGCGGGCTGCCGGACCAGCGCCCCCTGCAGGCGGTGTTCGTCGGCTACGCCGCGCTCGGCGCGGCGGCGTTCGCGCTGTCGTCGCCCCTCGGCGGCAACGCCGTGCGGCTGATGCTGCTGATGGGCGTCCCGCTGCTGCTGCTGCCCCTGGCGGCCCGCGGCTTCCGTCCCCGCGGCATCGCGGTCTCGCTCCTGGCGGTGGCGCTGATGTGGCAGGCGCTGCCCGCGGTGGCCGGCTGGCGCACCGCCGCCGACTCGCGCGCCCAGGACGAGCGCTTCTGGTACCCGGTCATCGCGTGGCTCGAGTCGCACCCCGACGCGAACCACCGCGTCCAGGTGGTCGCGACCGCCGACAACTGGGAGGCCTACTACCTGGCCCGCCGGGGCGTGCCCCTGGCGCGCGGCTGGTTCCGGCAGGACGACTTCCCCGCCAACGAGGCGCTCTACGAGGACCTGACGCCCGGGCGCTACATGACCTGGCTGCACCGCACCGGCGTGCGCTGGGTGTTCCTGCCCGACGACCCGCTGGACTACAGCGCCCGCCGCGAGGCGGACGCTGCTGCGCTCCGGCCGGTCCGGGCTGGAGCGGATGGCGCAGATCGGGGGGTGGACCGTGTTCCGGGTGCCGCGCGCGGTGCCGATCGCGACGCCCGCCGACGGCATCTCGGTGCTCGCCCTGACGTCCACCAACATCACGCTGGACGTGAAGGAGCCGGGGACGTACCGCCTGCGGCTGCGCTACACGCCGTACTGGTCGGTCGAGCGCGGCAGCGCGTGCGCCGAGCCGCGCGAGCCGTTCGGCACCGACCTGCGGGTCGAGCGGCCGGGCGTGGTGCGGCTGGGGTTCGACGTGCGCCTGGGGACGTTCGTCGGCGCCGTGCTCGGCAGCCGCGGCGGCTGCGCCACGTCGCCGGGCGCCGTCCGCTGACCTAGGGCGGCCCGATCCTCGGCGCCCACTGGGGGCCGCCGAGGCTCCAGTCCAGCGCGGCGTGGAAGTCGTTGATGAACAGCGCCCAGACGTACCAGCCGATGATCGATGCGACCCCGAAGAAGGCGCTCGCCCGGTAGATGGTGAGCATCACGTTGTCGCTGGCCTTCGTCCGCAGCCACAACCAGAACGTGTCGCGGGGGACGATCTCGGTGTGGAAGTGGTGGGCGGTGAACATCCGCCAGTTGAACGCCAGCCACATCGCCCACAGGATGTCCCACACTCCGCCGAGCGACGTGTAGTAGGCGATCGCGTCCTCCTTGCGCCCCGCCTGGCCCACGTACTCCCAGGCGTCGAAGTGGAGGTGCCACTCGCTGAACGGGAAGAACAGCATCACGCCGACCGAGTCGAGCGTGTCCGAGAACACGTGCGCCCACGCGCCGAGGATGAACGAGAACGCCCAGATCCAGTTGCGGCTGAGCCCGCAGGATCAGCGCGCCGATCAGCACCCCGAAGGCCAGCGAGTGGGTGAAGCCGACGCCGGGGAAGCCGCGGTGCAGCTGGACGGGGTCGTCGACGAGCTTCTGCGTGGCCGGACCAGCCCAGGCCGTAGACGGCCCACTTCGTGGCGATGTCGGGGGAGTAGGAGCCGATCAGGCACAGCGGCAGGCTCACCACGCCGCCGAGCTTGGCGCGGAAGAGGTAGGGCTCGAGGTCGTGTGCCGCCCAGCTCACCGGCCGTCCCGCGGGGGGAGCGGCGGGACGGGCCGCGGGAAGAGGCGCCCGGCGATCCAGGTCACCACGAGGAGGTACGGGATGGACTCCCAGAAGCCGAGCAGGAAGAACGGCTGGTGGAAGGCGCCGAGCAGGGCGTAGCCGACCACCGCCACGGTCCAGAAGGCCACGGCGAGGCGGGGCCGCACGATCGCCTGGCGGGCGCGGGGCTCGGGCACCCCGGGACTGTCCACGCTTGCGTCCCCGTTCGCAAGGGACGAACCTCCGCGCCGTGCCGCCCGAGACGATCCGGATCCTGACGTGGAACCTGTTCCACGGCCGCGACGGCCTGCCCGGGCCTGGGACCGACCCGCCGCTCCACCTGGCTGCGGCGGCCCGGAGGACGACGGCGTCCACGTCCACCTGAACCGCAAGCTGACGGGGGACATGGCGGCGCGCATCCGCGCCTGGGCGCCCGACGTGTGCGCGCTGCAGGAGGTGTCGCGGCGCGGGCTGCGCGAGGTCGCGGCCCAGACGGGCATGGCCGCGGTGTGGGCGGCGACGGGACCGCTCATCGGCCCGGCGTGGCTGCGCGACGCGCTCGCCGAGCGCAACCCGGACCTGTGGCGCACCCACGAGAGCAACGTCAACGCCCTGCTCGTGGCCCCGCGGCTGACCCTCGTGCCGGGAACCCGGGAGGCGCTGCGGCTCAACCCGCCGCGCACGATCCTGCGCGACGCGGTCGAGCTGCGGCTCACGCGCGGCGAGCTGATGCGCTGGCTCCCGGAGCCCCGGCGCGTGGTGCTGGCGCGGGTGCGGCTGCCGGGCGGCGGGGAGCTGGTGGCGGGGAGCGTCCACTGCCACAACGCCCGCCACCCCGACGTGACGGGCCGCGAGATCGGGCGCGCCGCCGATGCGGTCCGGGCCGCCGCCGGCGACGGGCCGGCCATCCTGGCCGGGGACCTGAACGCCCCGCCGTCGCACCCGGCGCTGGCGGCGCTCGCCGCCGACGGCTGGGAGGGCGCCGGGCCGGGCGGGGGGATCGGGATCGACCGGGTCCTCCACCGCGGCCTCGAGACGGTGGAGGCGCCCCACCGCCTGGACGCCGGCGAGCGGGAGCTCGGGGTCGCGTGGGGCGGCCGCGCCCGGCGCGTGCGCCTGTCGGATCACGACCCCGTGGTCGCCGTGCTCAGGGCGATCTGATCTCCAGCTGGGCCACCAGCAGCACGGTCAGCAGGACGGCGGCGACCGCCGCCACCCGTGGCCGGCCGGGGCGCTCGTGCACCCAGTCGGCCAGCGGCCAGACCAGCGGGAACGCCAGCAGCCCGAGGCGGGCGAACGACTGGATCGTGCCGCTCGACACCGGGATCAGAAGCACCGCCGCCGAGTAGGCCACCCACGGGGAGCGCAGCCCGCCCTCCCGCCGCCACAGCCGGACCAGCAGCCAGGCGTAGAGGGCCAGGAACGCCAGGTCGCGACCCGTCGCCGTCCACGCGGCGGTGAAGTGCGCGTCGCGGACCAGGTCCCACCCGGCCGCGATCTCGCGCGGCATGGCGGTGACGATCCCGATCCCGAGCTGTCCGCGGTCCCACGCCCGCTGGGCCTCGAACGGCAGCAGCGCCGAGCCGCGGGCGGCCGCCATCCACCCGAGGAACGCCCCGACGGCGACCACGCTCGGCGCCACCGCCAGCGCGATGCGGCGCCAGCGCCCCGGGGCCGGCTCGCGGACGGCCAGCAGGACCAGCAGCAGCACCACGATCCCGCCCGTCGGGCGGCTCAGGCTGGCGACGGCGGCCAGGAGCCCCGCCGCCGCCCAGCGGCCCCGGACCGCGGCGAGGGCCGCGCCGATCGCGCCGGCCAGCGCCAGGCCCTCCGTGTAGGCCAGGGAGCAGTAGAGCGCGGCGGGCAGCAGGGCGAGCGTCCAGACCGCCCGGTCGGCGGCGACCACCCCGTCGCGGCCGCGCGTGAGCGACCACAGCGCGCACAGCGCCCCGAGGAACGCGAGGTTGGCCACCACCAGCGCCGCGGCGAACGGGTTCACGCCGATGCCGATGGCCGCCGCCATCAGCCCCGGCATGAGCGGGAAGAAGGCGAGGTTGGTGTAGATCTCCCCGACCTGGCCCATGTCGTGCGCGTAGCCGTGGCGGGCGACGTCGAGGTACCACGTCGTGTCCCAGCCGCCGAGCAGCGAGAGCCAGTCGGGCACGTACGGGTCGACGCCGCGCTCCGGCACCCCCAGCAGGACGCTCAGGACGATGGCGGCGCCGATGACCAGCGCCCGCGACGCGACCCACGCCACCACGGGCGTGCGGCCGGAGCCCTTCCGCTCGGCCAGCCGGGCGAAGCCCGGCCAAGGCCCCCGTGTAGAGAGGGGCCGCGGCCGAGCGGATTGTCCCCCCCGCCTCATCGGCGCCGGCCGGAGAGCGCCAGCCCCAGCCCCACGAGCAGCACCGCCGCGGCCACGAGCGGTGTCACCACGGCGGCGGCCTCCAGGTCGATCGCGGTGGGCACCCGCTCCGGCCCGGCGGGCGGCCCCACCGCCAGGTCCAGCCGGGGGTCCGCCGCCGCCCAGACCGACAGTCCGAGCGCGACCGCGCCGCACGCCGCCGCCAGTCCCCCGGCCACCCGCGCGGTGGTGGCGGCGTTCCCGGGACGGGCCGACAGCTGCAGCGCCCCCGCCAGCACCACCAGCGCGCCGAGCGCGGGCAGCAGCCACAGCTGCCCCGCCCCCGTGAAGCCGCTGGCGTGGGTCGGCGCGCCCACGGGCGGCGCGGTGTACCAGCCGAACGCCGGCAGCGCCGCCATCGCCGCGCCCAGCCCCAGCAGCAGCGCGCCCGCCGCCCGGCGGCCCATCACGGGCCCACCCGCCGGAACACCGACACCCCGTCCTCGTGGAACACGCGCCGCAGGTCCGGCCGGGCCGCGAGCGCCGCGAGATGGACGGCGTGGGCGCGCGGCAGCAGCCGGTCGGCGAGGTACGGCCGGCGGGCGTCGACGATGATCCAGCGGGCGTCGCCGATCACGGGGAAGGTGTACACGCGCTCGCGCTCCGACAGATGGGACCCGAAGAGGTTGCCCGCCGAGACGGGGACGTCGTCGGGGATCAGCGCCACCGCCCGGGCCATCACGCGCGCGTGGTGGGTCACCCGGTACTGCTCGGTGCGGGCGTCCGACCCGACGGCGGGGATCGCGCCCCACCACGGCAGCGGCCCCAGGTAGACACCCGACAGCGCGACCGTCCCCACCCACACCGCCGCAACCGCGCCCGTCCGCCGGAGGGCCGGGGCCAGGAACGCGGGGGGCCGGCGCCGCAGGGTCGCGAGCCCGAGGATCGAGGCGGCCACCAGGAACGGCACGATCACGGCGACGTACTGGAACTGGATGGAGTACTGCGGGAAGTACTCGGCCAGCACGTTGATCAGCACCTCCGGCAGCGCCGCCGCCGCCAGCAGCGGGGCCAGCAGCGGCAGGAACAGCAGCGGGATGAGCAGCGCGCCGAGGTAGCTGATCCGGTCGTACCCCCCGATCCACTGCACCGCCTCCCACGGCGAGCCGACGTCGTAGCGGGTCGAGAACTCCGTCCCCCGCCCCTCGTTGAAGTGCGGGATCACGACCTTCATCGCGAACGCCACCCACACGATCGACACCGCCGCCAGCACCGGCCCGTACCGGCGCCCCGTGCCGCGTACGAACATCCACACGCCCAGGACCGCCAGGGCCAGGCCCACCTCCTCCTTGGTCAGGAGGGCGAGCGCGGCGAGCACCGTCAGGGTCGCGTAGCGGCGCTCCTCGGCCGCCCACACGCACCACAGCAGCAGCGGCGCGGCGAGGGTGACGGGGTGGAACTCGGCCACCGTCGTCCACATGAGCGGCGGGTAGAGCAGGTACACCGCCGCCGCCGCCACCGCCAGGCGGTCGTCGCCCAGCCAGCGGCGACCGAGGAGGAACGCGGGGATGGCGCCGGTCGCGACGATGACCGCCTGCGACACCAGCAGCGCCTCCGGCAGGTGCCCCGTCCACGTGAGGGGCGTGAACAGCACCAGGATCGGGTCGACGTGGGCGCCGAGCCGGGTGAACTGGCGCCCGAGGGTGTCCGTGGTCTCGAGCGGCCGCCCATGGGCGGTGCTCCACACCGCCTGGACCATGTTCCCCACGTCGAAGCGGCCGGTCCAGAAGGCGCGCTGGCGCTGAACGGAGAGGTAGCCGAAGAGCCCCGCGTAGACCGCCATCATCGCCACGAGGGCGCCGACGGGGCGCCCGGGGCGCCCGATCACCGGTCGCGGCCCAGGAACGCCAGGACGGCGATCACCACGAGCTCCACCACCGTCAGCAGCACCCGTGCGCCCACCGACAGCGCCACCGCCACGCCCGTCGGCACGTTCTGGGCCAGCGCCAGCGCGAACGCGCCCTCCCGCACCCCGAGGCCCGACGGGAAGATGAACGCCACCATCGACACCGCGAACGAGAGCAGGAACGCCAGGCCGACCTCCCCGAGGCCGCCGGCCTCCGGGCCGGCCGCCGCCCGCACGCCGAGCCAGACGCCCACGCCCAGGACGACCGCCACGAGCGTGTACCAGCCGAGCAGCGCCACGAGGCGGCCCATGGGGATGAGCCGCGGCAGCGGCTCGCGGCCCACCTTGCGGAGCGCCCACGCGGTGAGCGGACCGAAGACCCGCGGGTGCAGGAACAGCAGCCCGAGGGGCAGGACGGCCAGGAACCAGAGCCGCGCGTCGCGGTCGTCGCCGGCGTACAGCCCGACGTAGAGGACCGCCGCCCCGGCGGCCACGCCGATCGTGAGCACCTGCTCGTACGTCGTCACCGCCAGCGTCACCCGCCGCGGGACGCCGCGCTCGTAGGCCAGCACGACCCGCCCGAGGACCATCAGGACGTTGCCGGGGACGTACCGGCCGAGCAGCGACTTCGCCCAGATCGCCATCGTCACGCGCCGCGGCGGCCCGGGGTGGTGCATGTCGTCCTGGATCGCGGTGTAGCCGAGGCCCGACATCACGTAGAAGACCGCGAGCACCAGGCACGACAGGGTGAAGAGCGCCGGGTCGAGGTCCCAGTCGTACTCCGAGACCGCCTTCCACCCGTCGACGAGCGCGAAGCCGAGGAACCCGAGGATGAGGAGGCCGGCCGCGAGGCCGCCCCAGCGGCGCAGGGGGCTCGCGGGGGCGGCGGCGGCGACCTCAGGCGGGCTCGGCACGCCGGTGCGCGACGGCCAGCAGGCCGTGGTACCCGGGTCGGCGGCCGACGAAGGCCGAATCGATCTCGAGCGCGGCGCGCACGACGCGGGCCGCGAGCTTCGGGGGCGCCCCCAGGTTGGCGGCCCCCCCACCCGCCGCGAGCCGCCGGCGCAGGGCCCGGCGGTACACCTGCCGGTGATAGAGGCCGGTCACCGGGAAGCCCCACCCCTCGGCCCGTGCGTCGGGGAAGCCGGCGCCGCGCATGCGGTCCTCGAGCATCTCCACCGAGTAGCGGCGCCGGTGCCCCGCCCACTGGTCGGTCCAGTCGTAGCGGTACGGGTTCGCGGGGACGGTCACCAGCAGCAGGCCGCCGGGCCGCAGCACGCGCGCCAGCTCGCGGAGGGCGGCGTCGTCGTCGTCCAGGTGCTCCAGCACCTCGGCGCAGACGGCCGCGTCGAAGACGGCGTCCGGCAGGTCCAGGCGCTGCAGGTCGCCGGCCGCGACCGGGTTGCCGTCCAGCGCGCCGCGGGCCGCGAGCGCCGCCCGGGTCCAGTCGCACAGCGCGGCGCTGGCGTCGACGGACGTCACGGAGAGCCCCGCGTCCACCAGCTTCAGCGTGAGGCTTCCGGCGCCCGAGCCGGCGTTCAGCACCGCCGGGCCGGGCAGCGCCGGCAGCAGCCGCCGCAGCACCAGGGCCTCGCGGAAGTCGTGGCGCGGCCCGAACATCTCGGGCGCGTCGCCCCAGTCGTGGGCGGTGATCGTGGAGGCGCTCACGACCGGAAGGTTAGGGGCAGGAGGGCGTCGCGCAGCGCCGAGGCGGCGGCGCGGGGGGAGCCGTGGCCGCGCCAGCGCTCGTGGCCGGCGTCGGCGATCCGCTCGCGCAGGCCCGCGTCGGCGGCCAGCCGGCGCAGCGCATCGGCCAGGGCCGCCGCGTCGCCGGGCGGGACCAGCAGGGCGCTGCGGCCGTCCTCGAGCTGCTCCCGTACCGCGGGCGTGTCGGCCGTCACGACAGGCCGGCGGGCGGCCATCGCCTGCCACACCTTGTTCGGCACCACCCGGGCGGCCTTGGGGCTGGTGCCGAACACGCCGAGCGCGATCGCCGCGCCGCCCAGCTCGTCGCCCAGGCGCTCGTACGGCACCCAGCGCTCCCAGGTGAGGCCGGGCGGCGGATCGCGCCGCAGCTCCTCCGCGAACCACGGGCCGAGCTGGCCGTCGCCGATCACGCGCACCGGCGGCACGTCCGGCGCCCGGGCCGCCTCGAGCACGGTGGCGATGCCGTGGAGCGGCGCGAGCTTGCCGTAGAACAGCGCGGCCGGAGGGCCGCCGGGCGCGGGCCGGGGCGCGAAGGGCCCGGCCTCGGCGCCCACCGGGACCACCGCGATCCGGGCCCGCGGCACGCCGAACCGGGCGCTGAGCCAGTCGGCGCCGGCGGCGGTGTCGGCCAGGACCAGGTCGGCGGCCGCCAGCGTCACGCGATCGACGCCCGGCGAGCACCGCGGCGGCCGCGCGGCCCGCGAGGGCGCGGTCGCCCGCGAGCGTGTCCCACAACGAGATCATCATGTCGACGACCAGGGGGACGCGCAGCGCCTTCGCGACCGCCCAGGCGGGGACCGCGTCGGGCTGCGCGGGGTAGCCCGCCACCACCGCGTCGACGTCCCGGTCGTGCGTCACCTCGCGGCCGAGGCCCGCCCATGCGGCGACATAGCGGCCGCCGGCGCGGAGCAGCGGGCCGGGGCGCAGGAACGCGCCGGCCTTGTGGCGCTGGTCCTCCCACACCGGCCGGTGGTGCTCGACCACCTCCACGCCGAGCTCCCGCAGGCCCGCGATCAGCACCCGCGCGCGGGGGTAGTCCCGCTCGTACGTGCCGAGCCACATCACCCGCACGCGCGACCCCCCGGCGGCGTCAGCGGAGGACGCGCTCGACCCGCGATCTCGCCTCGTCGTCCTGCGGCCGCAGGTGGTACCGCTGGATCATCTCGCTCACCAGGCCGATCGTGAACAGCTGGACGCCCACCACGATCAGCAGCACGCCGAGCAGCAGCAGCGGCCGCGTGCCGATGCTCTCCCCCAGGATCCGCAGCACCGTGAGGTACGCGCAGATGACGGTGCCGACGGCGATGAACAGCACCCCCAGCCCGCCGAACAGGTGCATGGGCCGCTGGCGGAAGCGCCCGACGAACAGGATCGTCATCAGGTCGAGGAACCCGCGCAGGTAGCGCTCGAGGCCGTACTTGCTGCGGCCGTAGCGCCGCGGCCGGTGGTTCACGGGCAGCTCCGTCACCCGGAAGCCCTCGTCGGCGGCGAGGACCGGGATGTAGCGGTACTGGTCGCCGGTGAGGGCGAGGGAGCGGACCACCTCGGCCCGGTAGGCCTTGAACCCGCAGTTCAGGTCGTGGAGGCCGATGCCGGACATCCTGGCGGTGACGCCGTTGAAGACCTTGGAGGCCGCGCGCTTGCTCCACGGGTCCTGCCGGTCGCGCTTCCAGCCGCTCACCAGGTCGGCGCCGGCCTCGAGCTCGGCCAGCAGGCGCGGGATCTCGGACGGGTCGTCCTGGAGGTCGCCGTCGATGGTGACGACGGCGTCGCCGCGGGCCTCGCGGAAGCCGGCCATGAGCGCGGCCGCCTTGCCGAAGTTGCGGCGCAGGCGCACGACGCCCACCTCCGGCTCGGCGGTCGCGAGGTCGGTGAGGATCTCGGAGGTGCCGTCGGTCGATCCGTCGTCGACGAAGAGGACCTCGACGCGCCGTCCCAGCGTGCGGAGCACCGCCAGGAGCTCCTCCGTGAGCGGGCGCACCGACTCGCGCTCGTTGTAGACGGGAACGACGACCGAGACGAAGGCGAGACGTGCGGCCACCGCGCCGGATGTTACTCGCGGGCGGCCCTGGCGCGGGGCAGACGGGCAGGCGGGCGGGGCCGCACGGGGCGGCGGGGCCGGCGGCGGGCGCGCGTCCCGCCGAACCCGCCCTTCATCGCGCGGGCGCCGGTCAGGGCGATGATCGACCAGAGCGCCGCGCCGAAGAGCACCGCCACGAGCGGGCCGGTGCCGCCGCGCGAGCCGTTCGCGACCGTGTCGATGAGGTACCAGACCGCGAAGAACGGGTTGGAGTTGAGCACCGCGGCGGTCGTCACGGCCAGCAGCAGCACCGGCAGCAGCGCCAGCGCGGCCAGGGCGGGCAGGTGCCACGGCCGGTTCGCGTCGGGCGCCAGCAGGGCGGCGTGCGCCGCCGGCACGGCGAGCGCCAGCGCGAACGGGCTCAGGATCCAGAGGGCGATGAGCAGGGCGGAGATCACCGCCAGAGCCGCGGCGCTCTCGGCGGCGGCCGGCGCGCCGATGCGCCGGGCGCGGCGCGCGGGATGCCGCCCACGCGAGCGCGCCCGCCCCGGCCGAGATCGCGATCGCCAGACCGGCGAGGGCGCCGAAGCGCGCCTCGGATGGCAGCGGCGGCGCGCCTGCGGCGGCGCCGGGCAGCAGGCCGCCGAGCGCCAGGAGGTGGGCGACGAACACGGCCACCCCGATCGGGATCGCCCGGACGCCGACGGCGCGCAGGCCGTCGCCCAGCGGCACGCCCTGGCGGCGCCGGCGGGCGACGATGTCGAGGGTCGCCACCAGCACCGGCAGCGCCAGGAGCAGCAGCGCCAGCCGGGCGACCGTCGGGCGCAGGAACTTGCCGGCGAACGCGAGCGTGCCGTCGGCGGCGGGGACGGTCGTGGCGCCGTCCAGGGCGCCGAGCAGGTTGTTGGCCGCGTTCGCCACCAGGGCCATGCGCTCCTCGGTCGGCTCGCGCCCCGGCCGCAGCGGCGACTCGCCGCGCGCGGACAGGGTCACCGCGGGGATGCCGTCGGCGATCGTCGCGCCCTGGTCGCCGAACGTCTGCGGCACGGCCAGCCGCATGAGCTGCGAGGTGAGCGACGGCGTGCCGTCGGCCCGCCCGCCGGCGCGCTCGATGGCGCGGTCGGCGATGTGCCCCAGCCCGAGCGCCTGACGGTCGGTGCGCCCGGAGGTCCAGACGTCGACGCGGTCGCCGTTCGCCTCGCCGGGCGCGTCCAGCACGATCGCCGCGGTGATCGGGAACGCCGAGAAGCGCTCCAGGAACCACCGGACCCCCGCGTTGCCCACGGTGCTGCCGTCGGTGGAGACGAACAGGTGGGGGCGTGTGTGACGGGTGGTCGCCGACGCGTTCGCCAGCCGCAGCATCACCGCGGTGGCGCTGGTGCCGGCACGGACACCGGCGGGCGTGTCGCGCGGCGCGATCACCAGGATCCCCCCGCGGGGCCGCCCGGCCGCGCCCGGCACGGCGAGGTACACGTTGCGCAGCTGGACGGGCTCGCCGTCGTCGCGCGCCTCCAGTTCCTGCACCTGGACGCGCGTGTCACCGGGCACCTGTGCCAGCTGGTCCTGCACCCAGCGGGCGGCCGCCTGGTCCGGGCCGGAGCCGGCGGTGCGCTCGGGCGCGATGCCCGCCAGCTCCCCGGCCAGGATGAGCGTGCCCTGGCCGTCGATGGCCGACGGCAACGCGGCATCGGGCCCCGGATCCGGGGTCTGCAGGGTCAGCAGCGCGACGACGAGGGCGACGCCCGCGACCAGCCAGCAGGTGCGATAGAGGCGGGCGTTCAGCACGGTCGGCGACCGCCGGTGGGAGCCGGCGACGGGGCGTAGAGTGTAGCTTCGGAGGTCCAGCCGTGAGCCGTCGCCCCGCCCCGCTCATCCTCGTGTCGAACCGGGGGCCCGTGACCTTCGGCCACGGCCCGGACGGCGACCTGCAGCAGACCCGCGGGGGCGGGGGCCTGGTGACCGCCCTGCTGGGGCTGGTGGAGCACACCCCCGCGCTGTGGGTGTCGGCCGCGATCTCGGACGGCGACGAGCGGATGGCATCCGACCACGGCGGCGGCAGCTTCCCGATCGACGACTTCGGGCTCGACACCCGCCTGCGCTTCGTGTCGATCGACCACGACACCTACAACTCCTACTACAACGTCGTGGCGAACCCGATGCTCTGGTTCATCCAGCACTACCTCTGGGACCTGAGCAACGCGCCCGACGTGCGGCGCGAGGAGCTCGACGCCTGGGACCACGGCTACCTCACGGCGAACGAGGCGTTCGCCCGCGCCGTGATCCAGGAGCTCGACGAGGACCCGAACCGGGTGGTGATGCTCCACGACTACCACCTGTACACCGCCCCCGCCGCGATCCGCCAGGCCCACCCGGACGCCTTCCTGCACCACTTCGTCCACATCCCGTGGAGCCAGCCCGACTACTGGCGGATCCTGCCGCCCCACATCCGCGAGGGGATCCTGAAGGGGCTGCTGGCGAACGACATCGTCGCGTTCCACACCCGCGCCTACTCGCGCAACTTCCTGCTCTGCTGCGAGGACCTCCTGGACCTGGAGGTCGACTACGACCGCCGCCAGGTGCACTGGGAGGGCCGGGACGTGTGGGTGCGGTCCTACCCGATCTCCGTGAACGCGCCGATGTTCGAGGAGCTCGCCCGGACCCCCGAGGTGGCGGAGGAGGAGGGGCCGATCCTGCGCCGCCGCCGCGCCCACCTGGTGGTGCGCGTGGACCGCACCGACCTGTCGAAGAACACGCTGCGCGGGTTCAAGGCGTTCGACGTGTTCCTGGACCGGCACCCCGAGTACCACGAGGACATCACCTTCTTCGCGATGCTCCAGCCGTCGCGGCAGGACGTGGACGAGTACATCGAGTACGTCGCGAAGATCCGCGACGTGGTGAGCCACATCAACACCAAGCACGGGACCACCGACTGGATGCCGATCGACCTGCGCTTCCAGAGCAACATCCACCGCGCGGTGGCCGCCTACAAGCACTACGACGTGCTGATCGTGAACCCGATCTTCGACGGCATGAACCTCATCGCGAAGGAAGCGCCCCTCGTGAACGAGCGCGACGGGGTGATGATCCTGTCCGAGAACGCCGGCGCCCACGAGGAGCTCGGGCACTTCGCGATCACGATCAACCCGTTCGACGTCGAGGCACAGGCCGAGGCGCTGCACCAGGCGCTGGTGATGCCGGCCGAGGAGCGGGCCATCCGGATCCAGGAGATCAAGCGGATCGTGCGCGAGAACGACGTCGGCAAGTGGCTCGCCGCCCAGCAGGCGGACATCACGCGCAAGCGCACCGCGGACCGGCGCCGGCGCAAGGGGGCGGCGTGAGCGACACCCCGCAGCTCACCCACCTGGACGGGCGGGGCGAGGCGCGGATGGTGGGCGTGGGGCACAAGCCCGCCGTCCTGCGCCGCGCGGTCGCCGAGGCGGTGGTGCGGATGCGGCCCGAGAGCGCGCGGGCGATGAGCGACGGGACGCTGCCGAAGGGCGACGCCGCCGCCGTCGCGCGGGTCGCCGGGATCATGGCCGCCAAGCGGACGCCCGAGCTCGTGGCCCTGTGCCACCCGCTGCCGATCGACCGGGCCGGGGTCGATGTCGCCGTCGACGCGGACGCCGGGACGGTGACGATCACCGCGTCGGTGGAGACGACCGCCCGCACCGGGGTGGAGATGGAGGCGCTCACCGCGGCCAGCGTCGCCGCGCTGAACGTCTACGACCTGGTCAAGGGCATCGACACGGGCATCGTCATCGAGCGGGTGCGCCTGCTCGAGAAGACCAAGGGCGAGGGTGCCGGATAGGCCCCTGCGGGTCGCGGTGGTGACGGTCTCGGACCGCTCGGCCCGCGGCGAGCGCGAGGACCGCTCCGGCCCCGCCCTGGCCGCGGCGGCGGAGGCCGGCGGCGCGGAGGTGGTGCGCCGCGAGCTGGTCCCGGACGACCCGGACGCCCTCGCGGCGCTCCTCGCGGCGATGTGCGACGCGCCCGACGCGCCCGACCTGGTGCTCACCACCGGCGGGACCGGCCTGGGCCCCAGGGACCGCACGCCGGAGGCGACGGCCGCGGTGTGCGAGCGCCTGGTGCCCGGGATCCCCGAGGCGCTGCGCGCCGACTCCCTGCGCGTGACGCCCCACGGGATGCTGTCGCGCGGGGTCGCCGGCGTCCGCGGCCGCACGCTGGTGGTGAACCTCCCCGGCTCGACCGGCGGCGCCCGCGACGGCTGGGCCGTCGTCGCCCCCGTCGCCGCGCACGCGGCGTCGCAGCTCCGCGGAGGGGACCACCCCGGGCCCTGACACGGGCGTCACGGCGGAGCGCCGCGGTTGACATCCGCCAGAACCTGTCCCTACCGTGCGCGAGTGATCACCCGACGTGGGATCCGTGCCGCCCTCGCGGCCCTCGTGGCCGCGACCGCCCTGCCCGCCGCCGCCGCGGCCGCCGGGCCCGCGTGGGTCCCCGGCGAGGTCCTGGTGGGCACCGCGGACGGCCCCGCCGTGGGCGGGAGGCCCGTGGGGGCGCCGGGGGCGGGGATCCGCCTGGTGGAGACCCGGCCCGGGGAGACCGTCCCCGAGGCTGTCGCGCGGCTCCGGGCGGAGCCGGGGGTGGCGTGGGCCGAGCCCAACCGGATCGTGACCACCGCGGCCGTCCCGAACGACCCGTTCGCCGGCGAGGAGTACTGGTTCCACAACACCGGCCAGGTCAACGGAGGCCGCGTGGCCGGCGTCCCGGACGCCGACGTCGACGTCCCCGAGGCGTGGGCGATCACCCGCGGCAGCCCCGCCGTGACCGTCGCCGTGGTGGATGGCGGCGTCGCGTACGACAGCCCCGACCTGGCCTCCGCGATCTGGACCAACCCGGGGGAGACCGGGGGCGGGCGGGAGTCGAACGGCGTGGACGACGACCACGACGGCCTGGTGGACGACTGGCGCGGCTGGGACTGGCGCGACGACGACAACGACCCGCGCGACCTGGGGCTGTTCCCCCACGGCACCGCCGTGGCGGGGATCATCGGCGCCCGCGCCGACGACGGGTACGGCGTGGCGGGGGTGGCGCCCCTCACGCGGATCATGGCCCTGCGGATCAACTCGCCGAGCGGGGCCGCGTCGATCTCCGACGTGGTCGCGGCATTCGGCTACGCCCAGCGGATGGGGGCGCGCGTGGTCAACGCCAGCTTCGGCGGCACGACCGCCTCCAGCGCCGAGCGCGCGGCGATCACGGCCGCGCCGGGCGTGCTGTTCGTGACCTCCGCGGGGAACGACGGCCGGGACATGGACGCCGGGGGCCCGAACTACCCGTGTGCCTTCGACCTGCCGAACGTGATCTGCGTCGCCGCGACGGACGAGCGCGACCTCCTCGCCGGCTTCTCCAACCGGGGGGCGACGACGGTGGACCTCGCCGCCCCGGGCGTCGGGGTGCTGACCACCGCGCCGCCCTACGCCGAGCTGGCCGCCGAGGACTTCGAGACCCCGCTCGAGGGACGGTGGGTCACGGGCGGGACCGGCGGCACCTGGCAGCGCACGACCGAGCGGGCCGCGAGCGGCGCGTGGAGCGTCGCCGACTCGCCGGGGGGGCCGTACGGGAACGACGTGAGCCACTGGCTGCAGCGCGTGGCGCCCGTGAACCTGACGAACCGGGTCGGGTGCCGCATCGACGTCCAGTACCGCAGCCAGACGGTCAGCCCGGACGGCCTCTACTTCGAGACCTCCACGGACGGCGGTGCCTCGTGGAGTCAGCAGGACACCCTCACCGGCGACACCGACGGCTTCATCGCCGGCGACGGCGACATCACGTCCGCGCAGGGGCGCCCGTCGGTCCTCTTCCGCCTGCGCATGAGCTCGAACAGCTCGGTCACCGGCGACGGCTTCGACGTGGACGACCTGGCCCTGCGGTGCCTGGGCGGCACGCCGGACGGGCGCGACCTGATCTACGCGAGCGGCACCTCCTTCTCCGCGCCGATCGTCTCGGGGATCGCGGCGCTGCTGCTGGCCCAGCGGCCGTCGCTGGGCGTCGCCGAGCTGCGGGCCGCCATCCTCGCCGGGGTCAACCCACTGCCGTCGCTCGCGGGGAGGGTCGCCACCGGCGGGCGCGCCAGCGCCCGCAGGGCCCTCGAGGCGATCGGGGCCGCGCCGGCGGCGACCGCGACGGTGACCGCGACCGACCCCGGCCGGGTGACGCGCCTGTCGGTCCGGCGCGCCCGCACCGGCGCGGTGACGCTCACCGCCACGCTCGCCGGCCGGGCGACCGGCGCCACCGGCCTCCTCTTCCGCGGGGCGGCGCTCGTCCGGCGCCTCGCCGCGGCGCGCGCCGGGACCGTCACGCTGGGCCTGGGCCGTCTGGCCCCGGGCGCCTACCGCGTGACCCTCGCGCCCCGCGACCCCGCCACCTCGGCCGTGCGGGGCACCCGGACGGCGACGTTCACCGTGCCGGCCCGGCGCGCCCGGCCGGCGCGCAGCGCGCAGGAGGTCGCCGCCGACAACACGGGCGCCGCCGGCTACCGCCTGCCCGCCTCGCCGCAGCCCCTGGACCCGGCCGCCTCGCCGCGACCCGCCGGGACCGTCGCGGGCGACCCGGCGAGCCGCGGGGTGGCGACGGGGCTCGCCCGTCTGCTGGCGATCCGGCCGGCGGGTCGCAGCGCCGTGGAGGCGCGCCTCGGCGACCTCGCCGCGGCGGCGGCGGCGGCCGGCGGCGCAACGCTCTCCCCGGGCGGGGCGACGTCGGCCCCCTCCCGGCGCCCCGCCGCGGGACGGTCCGGGCGACACGTGTGGCCGGGCGCGGCCCGCGGGCGGCGGCGCTCCGCGCGGCGCTGGCGGCCCAGGCGGCGAACGCGGCCGACGCCGCTGCGCTGGCACGCGTGCTGGGCGTGGCGGCGGCCCGGGTGCGGGCGGCGGGGCGGCCGGCGACCTGGCGGGCGTGGCCCAGGGGCTGCGCGACGCCGGCCTGGTGGCGCCGTCGCTCGGCGACGTGATCGCCCGGCGCCCGGCGCTGCGGCACGCCGTCGCCCGGGCGGCCGCGCGGGCCGGGACGCGCGTGCCGGCCGCCGTCCGGAACCCCGCCCTCGACCGCCGCGACCTGCGGCTGGCGGCGGGCCTGCGGAGGTTCGCGACCCTGGGCTGAGGCGGTAGGTTGGCCGCCATGGCGGACCGGAGGCCCCTCGAGCTGTCGGCCATGGGCGCGGTGCGCCCGCCCGCCGACGCCGCGGTCGCGGCCGCCCAGCGGCGCGAGCGGCAGGGATTCGACGCCGTGTGGTGGGCCGACCACTTCCTCCACTGGTTCCCCCTGTCGATCTGGACGCCGGAGCTCGTGCCGCAGGCCGCGGCCGGCCAGGCGAGCCCGCACGTGTGGTTCGACCCGGTGCCCGTGGTCGCCGCGGCGGCGGGCGCCACCCGGGAGGTGCGGCTCGGCATCGGCGTGACCGACATGGTGCGCCGCCACCCCGCCTCGCTCGCCCAGACCGCCCTGACCCTCGACCACGTCACCGGGGGGCGCTTCGTCCTGGGCGTGGGGACGGGGGAGGCGCTCAACCTCACGCCGTTCGGCCTGCGCAACCGCCGCCCGCTGTCGCGGCTGGACGAGGGCCTCCACATCCTGCGTCTGCTGCTGGCGGGGACGGGCGAGATCGACTTCGCGGGCGACCACTTCCGCCTGGAGGGCGCGTCGATGGGCCTCGCGCCCTTCGGGGACGCGCCGCCGCCGGTGTGGGTCGCGGCCCACCGCCCGCGCGGCCTGGAGCTGGTGGGGCGCCGCGCCGACGGGTGGCTGCCGCTCGCCACCGACCCGGACGCGTACACCGGGATGCTCGCCGCCGTCCGCGCGGCGACGGTCGCGGCGGGGCGGCCCGAGGACGCCGTCGTGCCGGGCCTCTACGCCCGCGTGGTGGTGGCCGAGACCCGCGAGGCGGCCCTCGAGGCCATCGACGGATCCCTGCTGATGCGCTTCATCGCCCTCACGCGGCCGTCGGAGGCCTACGAGGCCCACGGCGCCGAGCATCCGCTGGGCACCGGCGAGTTCGGCCTCACCACATTCCTCCCGACCCGCTACAACCGCGAGGCGGCCCTGGGGCTGGCCCGGGCGGTCCCGCTCCCGGTGCTCCGGGAGACCGTCATCCACGGCACCCCCGACGACGTCGCCTCCCAGATCGCCGCGTTCGTCGCGGCGGGCGCCGACCACGTGCAGCTCACCAACATGACGCCGCTCGCGCAGCCCGCGCTGGCCGCCGCGAGCGAGGCGCTGCTCGCGGACGCCGTGGTGGCCCTGCGGACCGGGGGCGCGTCGCCGGCGTGAGCGCCCGCCGCGCCGCCGCCGCCGCAATCGGCGCCGCGGCCCTCGCGCTGGTGGTCGCGCCCGCCGCCCAGGGCGCGTCCCGCACGGTCACCGTCGAGGGGTGGTGGCCGCGCGCGATGACGTTCAGCGACCGCGCCCTCGTGTGGACCGAGGCGGCGCCGGTGCGCGTCGACCCGCGGCGCATCCCCGGGTCGCCGCCCGGGGCGGTCGCGTTCACGTACTACCGCGCCGAGGCGTTCCGGGCGACGCTCGACCGCGCCGGCCGGCGGTTCGCCGGCACCCCGGAGACGCTGATCTCCATCCGGACCAGCATCGCCGCGATGCGCCCCGGCGTCCTGGCGCCCATGCCCACCGACGGCCTGGTCGCGGCGCCCTGGTCGCCGCGGTTCGCCGCCCCGGTGGTGGCGTGCTGCTCGCCGGACGGCGAGGAGATCGAGGTCGACAGCGAGGGCCGCCCCGACGCCCTGCCCGCCGTCGCCGCCGCGTGGGACGGCACCGCCGTCCGCTGGGTGCAGCTGCGCCCCGACGGCACCCAGGTGCTGCGGCGCCAGGGCGATCCGGTCCCCACCGGCACCTCGGGCCCCACGCGCCAGGGCCTGGTGGCCCTCGCCCCGGACCGGCGCTCCTGGGTGGACCCCGCGGCGCCGGCGACGCTGCTCGTCCAGGACGACCGGGTCGCCGGGTCGTCGCCCCGGGCCGTGGCGCTCCCCGGGACCGCCGTCGGGGTCTGGGCGGCGGCGGGCCTGACGGCCGTCGCCGTGCGGACGGGGACGCGGGTGGCCGTGGTCCGCATCGACGCCGGCGGGGCGCGCCGGGTGTGGTCGGGCGCGCGCGTGCCGCGGGTCGCCGTGGGCGGCGGGTCGGTCGCCCTCGCCGACGGCCGCGCCGTGTGGGCCGCGCGCCGCGGCACCCTGCGCCGCGTGACCACCGCCCGGCGCCCGGTGGACGCCGTCGCGGTCGACGGGCGGCGGCTGGCGTGGGCCGAGCGCGGCCTGCGCCGCGGCACCCGGGTCGCCGTGCTGCGGCTGGCGGCGATCCGGTGAGGCGGCTCGCGCTGCTCGCCGCCCTCGTCGCGGCGCTCCTGGCCGCCGGCCCGGCCGTGGCCGCGCCCATCGCGGCCGTGCAGGACGACGCCCTGGTGAACGTGCGCGGCGCGGCCCTCGCCGCCCGCCTCGACGCCCTCGCCGCGACCGGCGTGAAGGTGACCCGCGTCAACGTCCTCTGGGACCAGGTCGCGCCGCGGCGCCCCGCCGACGCCCGGAACCCGGCCGACCCGGCCTACGACTGGAGCCGCTACGACGAGATCGCCCGCGGCCTCCGGGCGCGCGGGATCACGGCGATCCTCGACTTCTACCGGACGCCTGCCTGGGCGTCGCGGAGCGGGACGCCGGAATCGGCGCCGCGCGCCGCCGACGGCGCCCGCTTCGCCGGGGCGATCGCGCGCCGCTACTCCGGCTCGTTCCCCGACCCGCTCGGCGGGGTGCTGCCCCGCATGGGCCGCATCGAGGTGTGGAACGAGCCGAACCTGCCCGGGTTCTGGATGCCGCAGTGCCGGCGCGGCGCCGGCGGCAGGGCGCGCCTGGTGTCGCCCGGCGCGTACGCGGCGCTGCTGGCCGCGAGCTACCGCGAGATCCACGCGGCGAACCCGTCCGCCCAGGTGATCGGCGGCGTCGCCGGCCCCGCGGGCCGCAGCCCACGTCGTGCCCGGCGGACGGACGGGCCGCCGTCGGCAGCCTCGACTGGGCCCGCCTCGTGGCCGACGAGGGGCCGCCGATCGACGCGTGGAGCCTGCACATCTACCCCATCGGCGGCCCGCTCCAGGCGTTCTTCGTCCCCTCCTGGAGTACGCTGCCCCGGGTCGCACGGCAGGTGGATAGGCTCCGCGCGGGGGCTCCCATCCACGTCACCGAGACGGGGTACCACACGTCCTACAACCGGTTCCACCAGTACTTCGTCAGCGAGGCCCAGCAGGCCGCGTGGGTCGATGAGACCATGACCGCGGCCGCGGCCCAGCCCCGGGTGAGCGTGGTGACCTGGTTCAACTTCCAGGACAACCCGCGGTGGACCGGCGGGCTCCTGCGGATCGACGGCTCGCGCAAGCCGTCGTACGACCGGTTCGCCGCGGCGGCCGCCGCGTACGGGCCCCCCGCGGGATGGACGCCGTGAGCGAGGACCGCCTCGACGAGGTCCAGGCCTACTACGACAACCTGGCCGACCGCCTCGTCGCCGTGGAGAGCCGCAACTGGCACCTCCAGAGCCGCATGGCGCTCAACCTCGAGACCATCGACGCGTACGTCCGGGCGGAGTCGCCCCGGGTGCTGGACGTGGGCTGCGGCACGGGGTTCCTGCTCGAGCAGCTCGCCGGGCGCGGGTTCGGCGGCATCGGGATCGACCTGTCGCCGGAGTCGGTCGAGCACGCCAACCGGCGCCTCGCCGAGATCGGCGCCGGCGACCGCCTGACGGCCGTCGTGGGCAGCGCGTACGAGCCGCCGGAGGGGCCGTTCGACCTGATCGCCCTGACCGACGTGCTCGAGCACCTGGAGGAGCCCCGCCGCTGCCTCGCGGCGCTGCGCGCCCAGCTCGCGCCGGACGGCCTGCTGGTGATCTCCACCCCCAACCGGCGCAGCCTCCCGGGCGCCCGGCGGTGGCTGGCCGAGCGCGGCGTCCCCGGCATCCGCCTGCACCTGGCGCCGATCGACCAGTGGCAGACGTGGACCGACCTGGAGGGCCACGCGGCGTCGGCCGGCCTGGTCCCGGTGTCGCGCCGCGGCATCTTCTTCCGCCCCGGCGGGCGGGTCGGGTCCCAGATCGGCCGCCTGTACCAGTTCGCGCCGGTGCGCCGCGGCGAGGTCCGGCTGTCGCGCACGCCGCTCGGGCGGTTCGGCTTCTACATCTGCCTGGGGTTCCGGGCGATCTGAGGTGAGCCCCACCCCGCCGGGGGACGGCAGGGACCGGATGCGGCGCGGTGTCGTCGCGGCCGCCATGCTCGCCCTGTTCGTCATCGCGCTCGGGATCTTCCTGCTCCCGTTCGCGTTCCCGACCCCGCCGCCCATCGTCACCCGCTTCGGGGCGACCCAGCTCTTCAGCCCCGACGGCGACGGCCGCCGCGACGTGGCGCGGGTGAACATCCGGCTCCACGAGGCCAGCGACGTGACCGTCGAGATCCAGAAGGACGGGAAGCCCGTCGTGACGCTGATCGACGGCGAGCGGCGGCCCAAGGGCTTCCGGAGCACCCAGTTCTTCGGTCGCGACCGCCTCGGGCGGCTCCTGCCGGACGACACCTACGCCGTCAAGCTGGTGGCGCGCAGCGGCGACAAGAAGTTCGAGCGGTCGCGGAAGATCGTGCTGGACACGACCGCGCCGCGGATCGGGAAGCTCTCGGTGACCTCGGCGACCCTCGCCGACAGCGGCCGCGGCGAATGCCGCGTGGCGCTGACCGCCGCCGACCCGGGATCCGCGGTGCTCCAGGCCCGCCCCGCCGGCGGCGGCGAGGCCGTGCGCCGCCTGGGCGCCCGCCCCGTGCGCGGCGACGGGACCGTCCGCTGGCTGTGGGACGGGAAGGACGCCGACGGCCGCGAGGTACGGCCCGGGCTCTACGTGATCGACGCATCGCTCTCGGACGCCGCCCGCAACCGCGACGAGCAGGTCGCCACGTGCTGGGTGGGCCGCATGGCCGGCACGCCGGTGCCGGAGGACCCGCGCCCCAGGGACCGGGTGCGCGTGCGCCTGCGCGGGACGGACGGGGCGCGCATCTCGCCCTCGACGCAGGTGGCGCTGACCCTGCGCCGGCGCACCGGGACCCCGGGAGCCAACCTCGGCGACCCGCTCGGCGAGCAGGTCGGTGGCGGCGCGAAAGGGCCCGCGGGGACCGTGTCGGTGCGGATCCCGCCCGGGATCAACCCGGGGGCGCTGTGGCTGGTCGCGCGGACCCTGGACGGCGACGCCGAAGCGCTGATCGACCTGCGCCGATGAACGAGACCGCCCGCAACGTCGCCACGATCGCCGCCGCCGTGGGTGTGGCCGGCCTGCTGCTGCCCCTCGCGGGCCTGCGCGCCGAGTACCAGCGCGCCGCCTCCGCGGCGCTGCTGATCGGCGCGTGGGGCTGGCTGCTCGCCGGCCTGGTGCCCGGCGGCGACGCGAAGGACGCCGCGGAGCGTTTCGACTCGCCCGTCCGGATCGTCGCGCTGGTGGTGGCCGTCGTGGTCGGCGTCCTCGTGGCCGCCTGGCTGGTGCGCGTGGTCGTGCGGAACCCGACCGTCTGGTTCGTGCTCCTGGGGATCGCCCTGCCGATCCGCACGCCGGTCACGATCGGGAGCCAGGAGGCGAACCTCCTGGTGCCCCTCTACGCGGTGATCGTCCTGGGCCTGATCGCGTGGGTGTGGGGACGCGCGCGCGGCCACATCGCGACGCCCGCGCTGGAGGGCCCGTGGATGCTCACCGTGCCGCTCGCCGCCTTCACCGCCTACGTCCTGGTCTCGACGCTGTGGAGCGCCGACACCTCCGAGGCCGCGATCAAGGCGTCGTGCTTCTTCATCCCGTTCGTCCTGCTCTACGCCCTGGTGGTGGCGTGGTGGAGCCGGGCGCGCGCGCTGGCGGCCCTCGCCGTGGTGACCGTCGCCGGCGGCGTGATCGCGGCGCTCGTCGCGCTGGACCAGTACGCCACGAAGGACATCTGGTGGAACGCGACGCTCCAGCAGGCGAACGTGTACAGCCGGTTCTTCCGGGTGAACGGGATCTTCTTCGACCCGAACATCCTCGGCCGCTACCTGGCGGTGGCGATCATGGTGTGCCTGGCCCTCGCGTGGGTGCGGCGCTCGCGCATCGAGCTGATCGGCCTGGCGACCGCGGTCGTGCTGATGACCGCCGGCCTGGCCGTGACGTTCTCGCGCTCGAGCGCCCTGATGCTGATGCTCGGCGTCGCCCTGCTCGCGGGCCGGGCGATCGGCGCGTGGCGCGCGGCGCTGACCGGGCTGGTGCTGCTGCTGGTGGCGGGAGGCCTCGCGACGGCCACCAGCGGCAACGTCCGCCACGCCCTCACCAACCAGAACCGCCTGGAGCGCGTGAGCGAGGGCCGCTTCGACCTGATGAAGGGCGGGCTGGAGATCTGGCGCGACGACCCCGTGGTGGGCGCCGGCCTCGGCGGCTTCGAGCGGCGCTTCGAGGAGACGCTCACGCCCACCGAGCAGCGGCGCGTGCGCGTGGTGATCTCCCACAACAGCCCGATCACCGTGCTCAGCGAGGAGGGCGTCGTGGGGTTCGCGCTCTTCGTCCTGCTGCTGATCGGGGCCGGATGGGCGACCGTGCGGGGCTCGAAGTCCCAGGGCGACGTGGGCTGGGCGCGGTGGACGATCGCGTCGATCCTCGCGGGGATCGCCATCCACAGCCTGCTGTACGCGGCCCTGTTCGAGGACCCGTTCCTGTGGGTCGGCCTCGGCGCCGCCGTGGCGCTGGCCGCGCTGGCGGCGCCGCCGCCCGCCCCGCCGCCGGAGGCGCCGGTGCCGGAGGAGGCGACCGCGGCGGCGTGAGGGTCCTCTGCCTCACGAACATGTGGCCGGGGCCGGCCGACCCCGACTACGGCGCCTTCGTGGCGGACATGTGCGCCGCGCTGACCCGGCGCGGCATGGAGGTGGACCCGGTCGTGATCGACCGCCGCGCCCACGGCCCGGCGCGGACGCCCGCCAAGTACGCGTCGCTGACCGCCCGCGCGGTGCGCCACGCCCGCCGGGCGGACGTGATCTACGCCCACTACCTGTTCCCGACCGGGGCGGCCGCCGATCTGGCCGCCCGGTCGGCCGGCATCCCGTTCGTGGTCACCGCCCACGGGCAG
Organism: Miltoncostaeaceae bacterium; assembly: GCA_963749475.1. Taxonomy (GTDB): domain Bacteria; phylum Actinomycetota; class Thermoleophilia; order Miltoncostaeales; family Miltoncostaeaceae; genus Miltoncostaea. The sequence continues at coordinate 65,290 of CAVVMP010000016.1, read as the reverse complement.
GACGTGCGCAACCTGGCCCGGCCGTCGGTGCGCCGCGCCACCGCGGGACCCCTCCGCCGCGCCGCGGCGGTCATCGCCGTGAGCCACCACCTGGCCGAGGAGCTCCGCGCCTCCGGGCTGGAGGTGCCGCCGCTGGAGGTGGTGAACATGGGCGTCGACCTCGACCGGTTCGCCCCGGGCGACCGCGCCGCCGCGCGGGCGCGCCTGGGCCTGCCATCGGGCGGCGCACTGGTGGTCGCCGTCGGCGGGCTGACCGAGCGCAAGAACCCGCTGGGGCTGCTCCAGGCCTTCGCGCGGGTGCGGGCCGAGCGCCCCGGCACCCTGCTGGCGTTCGTCGGCGACGGCCCGCTCGCGCGGGCCGTCGACGCCGGGACGCGCCGCCTGGGCCTCGAGGCCGCCGTCCTGCGCCCCGGGGCGCTGCCCCATGCCGCCGTGGCCGACTGGGTCACCGCCTGCGACGCCCTCGCCATCGTGAGCCGCGTGGAGCCCCTCGGCGTGGCCGCACTCGAAGCCCTCGCCGCCGGCCGGCCCGTGATCGCGACGCGGGTGGGGGGCACCCGTGAGGTGGTCCCCGACCCGGAGGCGGGGCGGGTGGTGGACCCCGCCGACCCCTGGGCGATCGGGACCGCGATCCTGGAGGTCCTGGCCGATCCGCCGGCGCCCGAGGCGTGCCGCCGCGCCGCGGAGCCCAACGGCATCGACGCCCAGGCCGCGAAGGTGGACGCGATCCTGCGCCGCGCCGCCGCCTGAGCGCCCGCGCGGGCGGCGTTCCCGCGCCGGGCGCGGGGCGGGGCCCCCCGCGCTACGCTGCGCGGCCGATGGCGACGACCCAAGCCCCTCCGCGGGCCGCGGCCCGCGAGGCCGCCCCGCGCCCGCCCGTCGTCGCGGCCGCCGTGGGTGTGCTGCTGGGCGGCGCGATCGCCGTCTGGCAGCCGCTGGTGGGCGTCGGCCTCGCGATCCTGGTGCTGATCGGGGTGCTGCTGCGCGACGTCCCGATCCGGCGCCTCGCGCCCGTCCTGGTGATCCTGGCCGCGCTCGCGGCCATCGGCGGCCCCAACCTCGCCGCGCCCGCCGCGCCGGGGGTGTTCCTGTTCCGCATCCTGATCGTGGCGATCGGGATCGGCGCCGTCGGCTACCTCCTCATGGACGGCCCGCTGGCACTCCCCGCCGCGCTGCCGCGGCCCGCGGGCCTGCTGGGCGTGTGGATCCTGTGGTCGGCGTTGTCGATCCTCTGGTCGGAGGACATGCTCGCGGCGGTCCGCTGGACGAGCTTCCTGGCGATGATGTCCGGCCTCGCGATCGGGATCGCACTGATCTGCCGCGAGCGGCGGCGGGCGCAGCTGCTGCTGTGGGCGCTGCTGGGGGCGTTCGCGCTCGCCTGCCTCGTGGCGGTCGCGGAGGTGCTGACCGGCATGCACCTGCCGACGTTCCGCGCCGGGGTGGAGAACCGCGGCGGCCTGATCGGCGTGGGCTCGCTGTTCGGCAACCAGAACAACTTCGCGATGTTCCTGAGCATCGCGCTGCCCTACTTCGCCGCCCTCCCGGTGGTCTACCGCGACGTGCGCCTGCGCTTCATCGGCCTGGCCGGCGGCGCCGTGGCGCTCATCTTCATGCTCCTGACCGGCAGCAAGTCGGGCCTGATCTCCGCCGGGCTGATCCTGATCGGCCTGCTGCTGCTGGTCGGCACCGACCGCAACTCCCGCGGGCGGCTGGTCGTGGCCGGCGGTATCGCCGCGCTCGCCGTGCTGCTGGTGGTGCCGATGCTCTCGGGCGGCGGGGTCGTGAAGCTCGACGAGCGGACCGTGACCAAGCTCGACATCGGACTGCTGAACAGCCAGCGCGAGTCGGGCACCGGGTCGGGAGCCGTCCGCGACGCGCTGCTGAACGACGGGCTCGCGATCGTGGGCGAGACGAACGGCCTGGGCGTCGGCGCGGGCAACGCCGAGACGCGCGTGCGGGCCCTGGCCGACTTCCCCGGCGTCGCCAACCTCCACAACTGGTGGCTGGAGGTGCTCGTGGACGGCGGCGTCGTGGGCCTCGCCCTCTACCTGCTCTTCTTCTGGACGCTGCTGAGCGGCCAGGCGCGCGCGGCGCGGCGCAGCGACGACCCGCTGGTGCGCTACATGTCCCTGGCCGGCGCGCTGTCGCTGATCGGCTGGATCACCGGCAGCCTGGGCCCGTCCACCGCGATCCACTTCGCGCCGATGTGGATCATGTTCGGCCTCGGGATGGGCGCGCTGGTGCTGGCCCGCCGGGCGGGCGAGCTGCCGCGGGGGGTGTCGCCGTCCGCGTCCTGATGCTGAGCCACATGTACCCCAGCCCGGTGAACTGGACCGGCGGGATCTTCGTGCACGAGCAGGTGAAGGCGCTCGTGGCGCTCGGCCACGACGTGCGCGTGGTGTCCCCCAAGGGCTGGGCGCCGCCGCTGGTGCCGCGCTGGCAGGGGTTCCGCCAGGTGCGGGGCGTCGACATCGTCGACGGCGTCCCCGTCCTCTACCCGCGCAAGCTCACGCTGCCCGGCGGGCGTCTGGGGCACCGCAACTGCGACGCGATGCTCCGGTCGATCGCCAAGCCGCTGCGCGCCGTGCACGGCCGCTGGCCGTTCGAGGTGCTCCACGCGCACATGCTCGTCCCCGACGGCTGGGCCGCCGCATGGATGGGCGGACGCCTCGGCGTGCCGGTGGTCGCGACCGCCCACCGCGCCGACGTGCTCGACGTCCCCGGCCAGGGCCCGCGGAGCCGGCGGCGGGTGGAGGAGGCGGTCGCCGGCATCGACCAGGTCTGCGCCGTGAGCCGCGCGATCGCCGACGCGGCGGAGGGCCTGGCCATTCCGCGGCGCCCGGTGGAGGTGGTGCCGAACGGCGCGGACACCGCGGTCTTCATGCCCCGGGACGCCGCGGAGGCCCGGCGGCGCCTGGGCGTGCCCGCCGACGGTCCGGTGATCTCGTACGTCGGCAAGCTGGTCCCGCGCAAGGGCGTGGACCACCTGGTCGAGGCGATGGGCATCCTGGCCCGCCGCCCCGGCGGCGCGCCCCGGCTGGTGGCCGCCGGGATCGGCGAGCTGCGCGAGGGTCTCGAGCGCCGCGCCGCCGACCTGGGCGTGGCCGACCGGATCCACTGGCTCGGCAAGCTCCCCCACGACGAGGTGGGCTGGGCGATGTCGTGCGGCGACCTCTTCGTGCTGCCGTCGCTCAGCGAGGGCCTGCCGACGGTGGTGTGCGAGGCGATGAACTGCGGCCTCCCCGTGGTGGCGACGGCGGTGGACGGAACGCCGGAGGCCGTCCGCGACGGCGAGACCGGCCTGCTGGTGCCCCCGATGGACCCGGCCGCCCTGGCGGCGGCCATCGGGCGGCTGCTGGACGACGCGGACCTGCGCGGCCGGATGGGCGAGGCCGCGCTGCGGATCGGCCGCGAGGAGTACACCTGGGACGCCAACGCCCGCCGGATGTCCGCGATCTACGAGGGGCTGCGCTGAGCCGACCGGTCGCCGTGGTGCTCCAGGCGTCGGGGCCGAACGCGCTCGGGATCGTCCGCAGCCTCGGCCGCGCCGGGGTGCGGGTGATCGCCTGCGACCACGACCCGCGCGCGCTGGGGCTGCTGTCCCGCTACGCCACGCCGGCCCGCACCGCCGACCCGCTGGCCGACCCGGACCGCTTCGTGGACGACCTGCTGGCCCTCGGCCGGGACGGGGCGGCGGGGGGCGTGCTGTTCCCCACCCACGACGAGGCGATCGCCGCGATCGGGCCCCGCGAGGCGGAGGTGGACGCCGTCTTCGCCCGGCCGTGGAGCCCCTGGGCCCGCATGCAGGGGATCATCGACAAGGGGCACCAGCACGCCACGGCCCGGGAGATCGGCTTCCCCGTCCCCGCGACCGTCGAGCCGGAGGACGACGCCGACATTGCCGCCGCGGCCGGCGAGCTGCGCTTCCCGATGGTGCTGAAGCCGCGCTACGCGCCCGAGTTCCGCCGACGCTTCCGCGCCCAGGTGCTCGAGGCCCACGACCCCGACGAGCTGCGCCGCCAGTGGGACCTGGCCGCCGAGTACCGCCCCCAGGTGTCCGAGGTCATCCCCGGCGGCGACGACCGGCTCTGGACGCTCGGCTCGTACCGCGACGCCGACGGGCGCCGGCTCGCGTCCTTCACCGGCCGCAAGCTGCGGCAGTGGCCACCGCGCTTCGGCACCGCCCGGGCGGCGGAGGCCCGCTGGGACCCGGACTACGCCGCGCGGTGCCACGCGCTGCTGGACGCGCTCGGCTTCCACGGGATCTCCCAGGTTGAGACGAAGCGCGACCCGCGCGACGGCCGCGACTACCTGATCGAGGTCAACCCGCGCTCCTGGCTGTGGGTGGGGCTGGCGACCGCCGCCGGGGTGAACCTGCCGTACGTCGCGTGGCGCGACGCGGCCGGCCTGCCTGCCGCGCTCGCGCCCGGCCACCGCAGCGGCCTGCGCTGGATCCTCGCCACGAAGCACCTCGCGGGGAGCCCGCGCGAGATCCGGCGCGGCGAGTGGACCCTGCGGGAGTTCGCCGGCACGATCCGCCCGCCCTGGGTCGACGGCGTGCTGGACCCCCGCGACCCGCGCCCGGCCATCGCCCTGTACGGGCGCAACCTCCGCCGCGTCCGTGGCTGAGCTCGCCGTCCGCATGGAGGGCGTGCGCCCGGCCTTCGCGCCCCGGGCCCGCTGGGTCATCGGGATCCTGGTGGAGGCCCTCGGCCGCGACGTCCGCTGGACGGACGGCCCCGCCGACATCGTCTACGCGCCGAACCCGCCCGCGGGCGGCGTCTGGATCCCCGCCGACCTCCCCGCCCAGGCCTTCTTCGAGGGCGCGCAGGCCTTCCCCGGCGCCGCGGTCCACGAGGCCGCCGGCCTGACGCTGCTGTTCCCGCCGTCGCACCCGGACCGGCCCGTCCCGGGCGACGTGGTCGCCTCGGCCTTCTATCTGCTGGCCCGCTGGGACGAGCTGCACGTCGTCGCCCGCGACCGGTTCGGCCGGCTGCCGCTGGCCGACAGCGCCTTCGGCCGCATCGCCGGGCTCGACCTGGAGGAGCCCGCCGTCGAGGCGTACGTCGCGCTGCTGCGGCGCCTGCTCGCCCTCCCGGCCCCCGCGGAGTGGTCGGTGGCGCTCACCCACGACATCGACCGCATCCGGCGGCGCACGGCGAAGGGCCTCGCGTCCACCGCCCGCCGCCGCGGACCGCGGGCCGCCGCCGCGCTCGCCCTGGGCCCGGACCCCTGGGACAACGTCCCGGACCTGCTGGAGACCGAGTGGGTCCGCGGCGTGCGCTCCACCGTGTTCCTGATCGGGCGCAACGCCCACCCGCTCGACGGCACGCCGCGCCGCGCGTACGAGCGCGGGCGCGGCGCGATGGCGGCCGCCGTCCGGGCCGCCGGCGGCGAGGTGGGTCTGCACGGGTCGTTCGCCTCGTCGGAGGACGGGGCCGCGCTGGCGGCCGAGCTCGCCGGCCTCCGCGCCGAGACCGGGCTCCCCGTGGCCGGCGTGCGCTTCCACTACCTGCGGTTCCGCTACCACGAGACCGTCCGGTGGCTCGAGGCGGCGGGCGCTCGCTACGACTCCAGCCTGGCGTTCAGCGAGGCCCCCGGGTTCGCCGCCGGGATCGCCCGCCCCTTCCGGCCCTGGATCGTGGGCGAGGAGCGCCCCGCCGACCTGACGCTGCTGCCGCTGGCGGTGATGGACACCACGCTCCACTCGCGCCTCGGCCTCGGCGCGGAGGCGGCCGGCGAGCGCGCGCTGCGCGTGCTCGACCGGGTGCGCGCGGCCGGCGGCCGGGTCGCCCTGCTGTGGCACAACACCTACCTGGCCGACGACCGCGCCCCCGGCTACGGCGCGCTGTGGGGCGACCTGCTCGACGCGCTCGCCGCCCGCGGCGCCCGCCTGGGCCCCGCCGGCGACCCGGAGGCGCCCGGCGGCGGCGGCGACCTGCGCGGCCGGCGGGTGGTCCACGTGACGAGCGTCCACCGGCCCCGCGACGTGCGCATCTTCCACAAGGAGGCCCGCGCCGCCGCCTCGGCGGGCGCCGGGGCGTGGGTGGCCGCGCCGCGCGAGCCGGTGCGGCGGGCCGCCCGCATCGCCGCGGGCTGGCGGCTGGCGCGCGCCGCCCGGGCACGCGACGCCGACCTGTACCACGTCCACGACCCCGAGTTGCTGCCGGCGGCGCTGTGGCTCGCCCGCTCCGGCCGCCCCGTGGTCTACGACGTCCACGAGTACCTCGGCCAGACGACGCGCACCAAGCGCTGGCTGCCGGGTCCGCTGCGACTGCCGCTGGCGGTGGCGGTGGAGCGCCTGGAGCGCGCCGCCGCGCGCCGCCTGGACGGCGTGGTCACCGCCAACGAGGACCTGGCGGCCCGGTTCGCCGCGGCCGGCGCCCGTGCCGTGAGCGTCACCAACTCCCCCTGGTCCGACGCGTTCCCCGAGCCCGCGCCGCTCCCCGACGACCCCGTGGCCCTCTACGTCGGCGGGCTCGGCCCGCTGCGCGGCCTGGACCTGATGAAGCAGGCCTTCCCGCAGGTCGCCGTCCCGGGGGCGCGCCTGGTGCTGGCGGGCCCGGGCGACCCCGGCGCGCTGCCGGACGGCGCCACCGCCCTGGGTGCCGTTGACCACACCGAGGTGCCCGGCCTGCTGGCCGCCGCGCGCGTCGCGTGGATCCCGCTCCAGCGCCACGGCAACTACGATCGCGCAGTGCCGACGAAGCTGGTGGAGGCGATGGCCGCCGGGCGCCCCGTGGTGGCCGGCGACCTCGGCCGCATGGGCGCGATCGTGCGCGCCACGGGGTGCGGGATCGTCGTCCCCCCGGACGACGCCGCGGCCCACGCCGCCGCGCTCGACCGGCTGCTGGGCCCGGGCGACGAGGCCGCGGCGATGGGCGCCGCCGGCCGCGCGGCGTTCCTGGACGGCCTGGGCTTCGAGCCGCAGGCCCGGGCGCTGACGTCGCTCTACGCGGAGGTCCTCGAGCCCTGAGGGTCCTCTACGTCTCGCAGTACTTCGTCAACGCCGACCAGCCGGGCGGCGTCCGTCACTGGCAGCACACGCAGGCCCTCGCACGGGCGGGCCACGACGTGACCGTGGTGACCTCCTACGTGCAGCACAAGGAGCGGACGGTCCCCGAGCGCTACCGGGGGCGGAGGATGGTCCACGAGGCCGAGGACGGCATCGACGTGTGGCGCACCTACTCCACGCCCGGCTACGGCCGCGACCTGCGCTCGCGGATCAGCAACTACGGCACGTTCGCGTGGTGGTCGGCGCTCGCCGGGATGCGGACCCCCCGGCCCGATGTGGTGGTGGCCTCCTCCCCCTCGCTGCCGTCGGCCGCCGCGGCCGCCACCCTGGCCCGCGCCCGGGGGGCCCGCTTCGTGCTGGAGGTGCGCGACCTCTTCCCGGACTCGGCGATCGCGATGGGGCTGCTGACGGACCGGCGCATCATCGCCGTCTCCCGCCGCCTCGAACGCTTCTGCTACGCCCGCGCCGACCGGATCGTGGCCCTCACCGAGGGCATCCGCGACGGGATCGTGGCCCAGGGGGTCCCCGCCGGGAAGGTCGCGCTGATCACCAACGGCGTTGACCTGGACATCGGGACCGGCGCCGCACCCACCCGCGCCGCACCCGTGCCCGACGACGCGTTCGTGGCGATGTACGTCGGCGCCCACGGCACCTACAGCTCGCTCGAGACGGTCCTGGACGCCGCGGACCGCCTGCGCGACGACCGCGACACCCGGGTCGTCCTGGTGGGGGGCGGCGACCGCAAGCCCGCGCTCGTGGAGGAGGCGGGGCGGCGCGGCCTGGCGAACGTGGCGTTCGTGGACCCCGTCCCCAAGCGCGAGGTGCCGTCCTGGCTGGCGCGCGCCGACGCCTGCCTGCTGCCCTACCAGGACAACCCCCTGTTCGCCGGGGCGCTGCCGAACAAGGCGTTCGACTACCTCGGCGCCGCCCGCCCGATCATCGCGTCGGCCCCCGCGGGCGAGCTGACCCGGATGGTCGAGCGGGCCGGCTGCGGCGTGGCGGTGCCCCCGGAGGACGGCGCGGCGCTGGCCGGCGCCATCCGCGCCCTCGCCGCCGACCCGGAGGGCGCGCGGCGGATGGGCGCGCAGGGTCGCGCCTACGCCCTGGAGCACTACGACCGGGCGGCGCTGGCCGCCCGGTTCGTGGCGGTGGTGGAATCCGTTGCGCGCTGACGTGATCGAGCCCGTCGGCGGCGGCGCGAAGCGGGCGATCGACCTCCTGGTCGCCGTGCCCCTGCTGATCCTCACGGCCCCGGTCATGGCCGCCCTGGCCGTGATGGTGCGCCGCGACTCGCACGGGCCCGCCCTGTTCCGCCAGCGGCGGATCGGGTTCGCGGGCCGGCCGTTCACCCTCCTGAAGTTCCGCACGATGGTGGTGGGGGCCGAGGGCATGGGCGCCGGGCTGGCGGTGCTGGCCGGCGACGACCGCATCACGCCCCTGGGCCACACGCTGCGCCGGCTGTCGCTCGACGAGCTGCCCCAGCTGTGGAACATCGTGCGCGGCGACATGAGCCTGGTGGGCCCGCGGCCGACCGTCCCCTCCCAGGTGGAGCGGTACACGGCCCACCAGCGCCGCCGCCTGCTGGCGCGTCCCGGCCTGACCGGGCTGGCGCAGGTGAGCGGCCGGAACACCATCCCTTGGTCCGAGCGGATCGAGATCGACGTGACGTACGTTGACCGCTGGACGATGCGCCGCGATCTGGCGATCATGCTGCGGACGGCCCTGGTCGTGCTGCGGCGCGAGGGGACCTACAAGGGCCCGCGAGGCGGGTTCGACCTCCCCGGACCCGGAGCGGCCGATGGCTGACGTGAACGTGCTGCTGACCTGCGCCGGCCAGCGCGTTGACATCGTGCTGGCGTTCCGGGCGGCCCTGGCCGCCGGGCCCCACACCGGCCGGGTGCTGGTCAGCGACCTCGACCCGCTGTCGCCGTCGCTGTTCCACGCCGACGGCGTGGTGGCGCTGCCGGCCGTGGACGACCCCGGGTACGGGGCGGCGGTCGCCGAGGTCTGCCGCACGGAGGGCGTCAAGGCCGTGCTCCCCCTCACCGACCTCGACCCGGTGGTCCTCGCCGAGGCGGCCCCGGCGATCCGGGACGCCGGCGGGCTGGCGTTCCTGCCGTCCGCAGAGGTCGCCCTCGGCTGCCAGGACAAGTGGGCGTGCCACGTCATGCTCACCGAGCGGGGGCTGCCCTCGCCCCCCACCTGGCTGCCGGACGACGCCGACCCCGCCGAGTTGCCCTACCCGGTGCTCCTGAAGCCCCGGCTCGGCTTCGCCGCCCGCAACATCTACCGCTGCAACTCCCCCGAGGAGCTGGCCTTCTTCCAGGGCTACAGCCCGGCGGTGAGCGTCGTGCAGCAGCTCCTCCCCGGCCTCGAGTTCAGCATCGACTGCTTCGGCGACCTCGACGGCCGGGCGCTCGGCGCCGTGCCGCGGGCGATGATCCAGAGCAAGGGCGGCGAGCAGATCAAGGGGGAGACGCTCGACGACCCGCAGCTCGTGGAGCTCGGGGCAGCGACGGTGGAGGCCCTCGGCCTGGGCGGGCCCAGCACGGTGCAGTGCTTCCGCGAGGACGGCCGCATCCTGGGGATCACCGACATCAACACGCGCTTCGGCGGCGCGTTCCCGCTGCCGCAGGCCGCAGGCGCCGGATACGTCGCGATGATCATCGCGATCGCCGCGGGCGAGCGGCCCGAGCCGCGGCTGGGCGCACACCGCCCGGGCGTCGTGATGACCCGCCACCTCGGCCAGACGCTGCTCCTCCGCGAACCGACCGGCCTCGCCCCGCTCGACGGCGTGCTCTAGGGTCCGCCGTCGTGGATCGTGAGATCACCCTCCGCGACTACGGTCGCGTGGTCTGGAGCGGCCGCTGGCTCATCCTCGCGACGACCGTCGCGGCCGCGGTGGTCGGCCTCCTTCTCACCTTCGTCACCTCGACCACCTACACCGCCACCGCGCGCGTGTTCCTGGGCCAGGCGACGACGGTGTCGGGTGCGCCGTTCTCCACCCCCGCCACCAACCCGGCGACCGCCGGGACGGTCCTGACGGGCGACAACCTCGTCACCCGCGTGGCCGAGGAGATCGGCGTCACGCCGGGGCGGGTGCGCAGGAACGTGTCGCTCACCGCGCCGCGGGCGCCGGGCGGCGCGCAGGGCAACCAGCCCACCGTCGCCACCATCACGTTCAAGGACGGCAGCCGCCGGGTCGCGCGGGAGGGCGCCAACGCGTACGCCCGGGCGATCAACGACCGGGCCCTGGCGAACTTCTCGTCGGTGTTCGACACGTACGCCGCCGGCGAGGCCCGGGCGCAGGCCGACGTGACCCGCCTCCAGGGCGAGATCGCCGGCTACCAGCGCCAGCTCGCGGCCGCCGGCGACGCCGCGACCCGCGCGCTGATGCAGTCGCTGCTCTTCTCGGCCACCACACAGCTGTCGATCGCCCAGCAGACCCTCACCGAGCAGCAGCTCAACCGGGCGAAGGCCGAGGCCAACGAGAAGCCGTACATCGTCTCGCTGTCCGAGAGCCCCAGCAGCTCCAACAGCGCGCCGAACCGGCTGCGCACCGTGGTGCTCGCCGCGATCATCGGGTTCCTGGTCGGCGTGATCGTCACGTTCGTCTGGCGCGGGAGCCCCGCCGGCCGTGCGGGGCGCGAGTAGGCCCACCGCCGCCCTCGCGGCGGGCCTCGCGCTCGCGGCGGCCGGATGCGGGGGTGGCGGTGACGAGGGCACGGCGCCCACCGACGGCGCGGTCCCCGCCCCGCCGGACGCCATCACCGTCGCCGTGCGCGACGGGGACACCGGCGCGCCGGTCGCGGGCGCCCGGGTGATCGCGTTCCGGGGCCGCACCGCGATCGCCCGCGCCGTCGCCGACGACCGGGGGCGCGCGTCGCTGCCGTGGAACACCCGCTACGCCGAGGCCCGCGCGCGCGGGCTCACCCCGGGCCGCACCAAGGTCGGGCGGGGGGCGACCGTCGTGGAGATGTTCGACCCCGCCCGCCAGAGCCCCGAGTACGGCGGGGGGCCAGCCCGGGCCCGCACCGTCCCCGCCGTCCGGGTCGGGCCGCCGCGCGGACGGCCCAAGTGGCGCTTCACCAGCCGCACGCTCCTCGAGTTCCCGCCGGCCGTCGCGGACGACCTGGTGGTCGTGGGCACCAACTCCGGCCGCGTCTACGCGATGGACGGCGACACCGGGCGGCTGCGCTGGGCCCGCCGCCAGCGGGGCGAGATCGCCTCGTCGCCCGCCATCGACGGCCACCGGGTGATCGTGAGCTCCATGGGCGGCCGCCTGCGCGCATACGCGGCGGGCGGCGGGGCGACCCGCTGGACGTTCGACACCGACAGCCCCATCGAGAGCTCGCCGCTGGTGGTCGACGGGATCGTCTACGTCGGCGCCTGGAACGGGGGCCTGTACGCCGTTGACGCGCGCACCGGAACGCTCCGCTGGCGGTTCCAGGCCGGCGCCGACATCAAGGGCAGCGCCGCGCTCGCCGGCGGGCGGATCGTGTTCGGGGACTACGGCGGCAGCGTCTACGCGCTCGACCCCCGCACCGGGGCGCTGCGCTGGCGCTCCGCGGCCGGGCAGCGCTTCTACGGCGGACCCGGCGTGAGCGGCGACACGATCGTGATCGGCGACGTCGGCGGGTCGGTGGTGGCGCTCGACGCCGCCACGGGGGCGGTCCGCTGGCGCCACGCCGCGGGGGGCTACGTCTACTCCTCGCCCGCGATCGCCGGCGGGACCGTGTTCATCGGCTCGTACGCCGGCCGCTTCGAGGCGCTCGACCTGGCGACCGGCGCGGCGCGCTGGTCGTTCTCGGCCGGGGAGCGGATCTCCGGGTCGGCGACCGTCGTGGGCGACGTCGTCTACACCGCCGTGCTCGCGCGCCCGGGGACGCCGCGCCGGACCTACGGGCTGGACGTGGACACCGGGGCGGTGCGCTTCCGCGCCGACGAGGGCCGCTACTCGCCGGTGGTGGCCGCGGGCGTGACGTTCTACCTGGTGGGCACCCGGACGATCGAGGCGTACCGCGACCACACGCCGTAAGCGCATCCTGATCGGCCTCGCCGGCGTCGTCGCCGCCGCCCTCGTCGCCGTGGGCGTCGTCGGCTACGGCGTCACGCACGGCTGGTTCGACTCCGGCAGCGTCGAGGGCACGACGTCCGGCTTCGAGCCCGAGCAGGCGCCGACCGGCTCCGAGACCGCCGGCTCCTGGCCCGAGTGGGGCTACGACGCGGCCCGCAGCCGCGCCAACCCGGCGCTCGACATCGCCCCGCCCTTCCGCCGCCTCTGGTCGTTCGACGCCGGCTCCCTGGTGGAGTTCCCGCCGGTCATCGCCGGGGGGCGCGCCATCGTCGGCACCAACTACGGCCTGGCGTACGCGCTCGACATCGACACCGGGAAGGTGGTGTGGAAGACCCACACGCGGGGCCGGGTGGCGTCCTCGCCCGCCATCGACGGCACCCGCGTGCTGTTCACCACCAAGCGCGGCGACGTGCTCGCGCTGGACGCCCGCACCGGCGAGGAGTTGTGGCGGCGGCGCGTGGGGTCGGCCATCGAGTCGTCGCCGCTCGTCGTGGGCTCGTCGTTCTACATCGGGACGCTCTCCCGGCGGGTGATGAAGCTCAGCACGCGCACCGGCGGGGTCCGCTGGAGCGTCCCCGCCCCCGGCGGGATCAAGGCGAGCCTGGCGCTCTCCGGGCGCAACGTCATCGTGGGCGACTACTCCGGCCACGTCGCGGCGTTCCGGCGATCCGACGGACGGGAGGTGTGGCAGCGCACCAGCCCGGGCGAGCGGTTCCGCGGGCCCGGGGCGCTTCTACGCCGGCCCGGCGGTGGCGTACGGCCGCGTCTACATCGGCAACGTCAACGGCCGCGTCCTCGCCCTCGACGCCGACACCGGCGAGGTCGCGTGGGTGCGGGTGCTCGACGACTTCGTCTACTCGAGCGCCGCCGTCGCCGACCGGACCGTCTTCCTGGGCAGCTACGACCGCCACTTCTACGCCCTCGACGCCGTCACCGGGAGGGTGCGCTGGAGCGTCGACGCCGGTGAGCGGATCTCCGGATCGCCGTCCGTGGTGGGCGGACTGGTGTGGTTCTCGACGCTCGCGCGCCGGCCGTCCGACGGCCGCACGCTGGCGCTGGACGTGCGCACCGGCAAACGCCGCTTCGCGTTCCCCGACGGGCGCTACAGCCCGGCGGTCGCGATCGAGGCCCGCCTGGTGCTGACGGGGGTCCGGACGCTCTACGGGTTCGCGCCGCGGTGAGCGCCGGGCGGCTCGCGCGCGCAGCCGCGATCGTCGCGCTGTTCGGGCTCATCTCGCGCCTGCTGGGGTTCGCGCGCGAGATCGTCCTGGCCGCCGCCTACGGCGCGACCGGCCTCACCGACGCGTACGTCAACTCGCTGCTGATCGTGAACTCGGTCGCGGCGGTGCTGCTCTACACGCTGGTCACGCTCATCATCCCGACGTTCCAGCGCGAGCGCGCCGACCACGGCACCGACAGCGCGTGGCGGCTCGTCGTGGCCCTGGCGGTGTGGGTGGGCGCCCTGCTGATCGTGCTCTCCGCCATCGTGGCGATCTGGCCGCAGGCGCCCGCCGCCCTGTTCCACCTCGACCCGGGCCGGGAGGCGGCCACCGAGGAGCTCATCCGGATCATGGCGCCCGCCCTGGCGCTCCAGGGCTTCTCGGCGATCTTCACCGCGATGCTCCAGATCCACGGCCGCTTCGCGGGACCCGCGGCCGTGGGCGTGGCGTTCAACGCCGGGATCATCCTCGCCGTCGTCGTCGGGCAGAGCCACATCGGGATCCGCGCCGCCGCGTGGGGCGTGGTGCTGGGCGCGACGCTGCAGGTGCTGCTGCAGCTGCCCCAGTTCTGGCGGCTGCTGCGCGAGGCGCACGCGCGCCCCGCGGTGGTCCACCCGCGGCTCGGGACGGTGGGGCTGCTCGCCCTTCCGGTGGTGGGCGCGTCCGTGCTCCAGCAGATCAACTCGTTCACCGACAAGCTGTTCGCGTCGACGCTCGAGCCCGGCCGCGTCTCCGCCCTGAGCTTCGCCAACGCCCTGGGGCAGGCGCCGCGGGTCGCGATCCTCCTGCCCCTGCTCACCCCGCTCTTCCCCCTCATCGCGCGCCTGGTCTCCGAGGGCCGCGAGGGGGACGCCCTGCGCGCGTTCCGCCGCGTCGCCGGCCTGCTGGGGCTGATGGCGATCCCGCTGATGCTGCTCATGGCGATCTACGCCGACGAGATCGCCCAGCTGGCGTTCCAGCGCGGCAAGTGCGAGGAGTCGTGCGTCGCGCAGATCGACCCGCCGCTCGTCTGGTACGCCCTCGGGCTGTGGCCGGCGTTCGGGTCGCTGCTGCTCAACCGGACGCTGTCGGCCGCCAACAAGCAGCGCGACATCCTCTGGACGACGGTCGCCACCGTCGCGATCACGATCATCCTGGACGTCATCCTGCTGGGGCCGATGGAGCAGGCGGGGCTCGCGCTGGCGGCGACGATCGGCGTGTACGCCAACGCGCTGATGCTGCTGGCCCGGATGCGGCGCCACTTCCCGGCGGTCCCGATGCGCGCACTGGCGGAGCGCCAGGGGCGGGTGTGGATCGCGGCGATCGGCGGCGCGGTCGTCGCCCTGCTGCTGAACCTGCTCTTCCCCACCGACGACCTGGGCTCGCTCCAGATGCTCCCCTTGCTCATCGCCAAGGTGGCGGTGGCCCTCGCCGTCTACGTCGCGCTCGCGAGCCGCCTTGCCCGCGCGGAGCTGGGGGACGCCGTGGGACAGCTCCGCGCCCTGGTCGGCCGGCGCCCCGCGAACGGGTAACCTCGCCCGCATGCCCACCTCACTCGTCACCGGCGGCGCCGGCTTCCTCGGCTCACACCTCTGCGACCGGCTCCTGGCCGAAGGCCACCGCGTGCTCTGCGTCGACAACCTCGACACCGGGACCCTCGAGAACATCGAGCACATCCGGGACCCGGCGTTCCTGTTCATCCAGCACGACCTGATCGGCCACCTGGACGCGCCGGAGCCGGTCGACTACGTGTTCCACCTGGCGTCGCCGGCCAGCCCGATCGACTACCTGCGCCTTCCGCTGCACACCCTGAAGGTGGGCTCCTACGGCACCCACAACGCCCTCGGCCTGGCGAAGCAGCACCGCGCGAAGTTCCTGCTCGCCTCGACCAGCGAGGTGTACGGCGACCCGCAGGTGCACCCGCAGCCGGAGGACTACTGGGGCCACGTCAACCCGATCGGCCCGCGCGGCGTGTACGACGAGGCGAAGCGCTATGCCGAGGCGCTCACGATGGCCTACCACCGCCAGCAGGGCGTGGACACGCACATCGTCCGCATCTTCAACACGTACGGCCCGCGCATGCGCCCGCACGACGGCCGCGCGATCCCGACGTTCCTGCGCCAGGCGCTCGCGCACAAGCCGCTGACCGTGTTCGGCGAGGGCGGGCAGACCCGGTCGTTCTGCTACGTCTCCGACCTGGTCGAGGGCTTCCTGCGGCTGATCGATTCGGACCGCCACGAGCCAGTGAACATCGGCAACCCGGGCGAGTTCACGATCCTGGAGCTCGCCGAGGTGATCATCCGGGTCACGGGCAGCCGCTCGGAGATCGTGTTCGAGGCGCTGCCGCAGGACGACCCCACCGTCCGCCGCCCCGACATCACGGTGGCCCGGGAGCTGCTCGGCTGGGAGCCGACGATCGAGCTGGAGGAGGGCCTGCGCCTCACCCTCGCCGGGATGGGCCGGGAGGTCCCGCTCGCCGGCTGACCCCGCCGTCCCGGCCGTCCTCGCGCGGGGGCTCGTCAAGCGCTACGGGGACTTCACCGCGGTCGACGGCATCGACGTCAACGTGGCCCCCGGCGAGTGCTTCGGCTTCCTCGGGCCGAACGGGGCCGGGAAGAGCAGCACCATGCGGATGATGTCGTGCCTCGCGCCCCGCGACGGCGGCGACCTGCGGGTACTCGGCATCGACCCCGACGAGCGCCCCCGCGAGCTGAAGCGGATGCTCGGCGTGGTGGCGCAGGAGACGACGCTCGACCTGGAGCTCTCCGTTCGCGAGAACCTGCTGGTGTTCGCGCGCTACTTCGCGATCGCCCGCGACGAGGCGGCCCGTCGCGCCGACGAGCTGCTGGAGATGATGGCGCTCGACGACCGCCGCGACGACGCCGTCGACCGGCTCTCCGGCGGGATGCGGCGGCGCCTCCAGATCGCCCGCGCCCTGATCAACCGCCCGCGGATGGTGCTGCTGGACGAGCCCACCACCGGCCTGGACCCCCAGGCCCGCCACGCCGTGTGGGAGCGGCTGCGGCTGCTGCGCAGCGGCGGCGCCACCCTGGTGCTGACCACCCACTACATGGACGAGGCCGCCCAGCTCTGCGACCGCCTGGTGGTGATGGACCACGGGCGGATCGTCCGGACGGGCACGCCGCAGGGGCTGGTGGAGGCCGAGGCGGGCCGCCAGGTGCTGGAGGTGCGGATCGACCCCGGCGACGCCGCCCGGGCGCTCGCCGCCGTGGACGGTGCGGCGCGCAGCCACGAGCGCGACGGCGACCTGCTGATCCTGTTCGGCGACGACGCCGAGGACCTCCACGCCCGCATCCGCGCGGCGGGGGTGCCGGCCGAGCTGCGCGCCGCCCGGCCCGCGGGGCTGGAGGACGTGTTCCTGCGCCTCACGGGGCGCCACCTGCGGGACTAGGCGCGCGGCTCCAGGGCCGAGTCCTGCACGTCGTCGTCGGCCGTCGCCCACGCCTGACGCGCCCACAGCGGCGGGCCGCCGAACCTCCGCGCCAGGAGCACGCCGACGGCGTAGAGCGCGACCTGCGGGATCATCAGCAGCAGCATCGAGAACGGGTCGCCGCCCGGCAGGACCGCCGCGATGGCGGCGATCGCGACGATCGCGATCCTCCACTGGCGCACGTAGAAGTCGGCGGTCGTCAGGCCGATCCGCGCCAGGGCCACCATCGCCACGGGCACCTCGAACATGATCCCGGAGCCCAGCATGAGCGTGGTGGCGAAGCTGAAGTACTCGCCGGCGCGCACCTCGGTCTGGAAGGCGTCGCCGCCGAAGTCGAGCAGGAAGTTCAGGGCGACGGGCAGCACCACGAAGAACCCGAAGGCCACGCCTGCCAGGAACAGCGACGACACGCCGGCCACGATCAGCAGCATCCGGCGGCGGGACTGGTCCTGCACCGCGGGGATCACGAACGCGTACACCTGGTACAGCCACACCGGCAGCGAGAGCAGGATCGCCGCCCAGAAGCAGACCTTCAGCGTCGTGAAGAAGGGCTCCGTCGGCGACAGGGTGATGAGGCCCTCGTCCTGGAACCGCTGCGGCAGCGGCTGCTCGAGCAGGTCGATGAGCTGCTCGTGGAAGCCGTAGCAGACGGCGAACGCCACCACCAACGTGAGCCCGAGACGATGAGCCGGTTGCGGAGCTCGTCGAGGTGGTCGACGACGCTGAGGTGCTCGTCCCGCCCCGCGCGGCGCAGGCGGCGGTCACCGAGGATGGGCACGCGCGGGGGAGGTGCCTAGGAGGGGGTGCGGTCGTCCGCGCGCGGCGGCGCGTCGCCCGGGACCACGACGCCGTCCAGGACGTCGTCGTCGTCGGGGCGGGGCATCGTCGCGGTGGGCGCCGCCGGTGCGGGGGCCGGCGGGACCGGCTCCTCGGCCCGCGGGGCGGGGGCCCGGCGGGGCTCCTCGTCGTCCAGCATCGCGCCCTTGAACTCGCGGATCCCGCGCCCGATCGACTTGCCCATCTCCGGCAGGCGCTTCGGGCCGAACACGAGCAGTGCGATGACCAGGACGATCAGGATCTGGATCGGGGAGATGTCGAACACGGCGACCTCGTCGGCGGGATGTGCCCGACAGGTTAGCCCCGGCCGCGCGATGCGGCCAGACGCGGTGGCGGCCCTGCTAGCGTCGGGCCGGTGCACGACCCCTCCGTCGACGCCGTCGTCCGCCAGATGCGCGACGCGATCATGGACAACGACCTGAAGCTGCTCCAGGCCGTGAACGCCCGGCTCGAGCTGGTGGCGCGCCTGCGCGCCTACAAGACCGCCCAGGGGATGGACTTCGTGGACCCCGCCCGCGAGGAGTGGATGCACCGGTACATGAGCGGCGCCAACCGCGGGCCCCTCACCGACCAGGGCCTCCACGAGATCTACGGCCACGTCCTGGAGCTGACGAAGCGCGAGACGGAGGCTGCTAGCCCTCCGTCAGGAAGTCGTCCGGGCTCACCTGCTCGAGGAACTCCTTGAACTTCTCGACGACCTCGTCGGTGTCCTCGACCTCGTGCTCGAACTCGATGCCGCTCTCCTCGATCACCTTGTCGGCGGCGAAGATCGGGGCGTTGCTGCGCACGGCGAGCGCGAGGGCGTCGCTCGGCCGGGAGTCGATCTCGATCTCGGCGGCGGCGGCCCGGAGGGTGATGAGCGCGTAGAACGTGTTCTCGCGCAGCTCGGTCACCGTGATCTTCGCGATCTCCGCGCTGAGCTCCGACACCACGTCGGTCAGCAGGTCGTGGGTCATCGGCCGGGGGGTCTCGGCGCCCTGGAGCTTCATCAGGATCGCCGCGGCCTCCGCATGACCGATCCAGATCGGCAGGAACTTGTTGCCCGAGACGGTCTTGAGGAGCACGATCGGCTGCTTGCCGACCATGTCGAAGCTGACCCCGTAGATGACCATCTCCTGCACGGCGAGCCTCCGATCCGGCGCCGGTCGGGCTGGGCGCGGGTCCATCATACTCCGGGTCCCTTCGCGGGCCCGGGGCCCCCGTCAGGGCCCACTTGTTGCCCGCTCCGCGCGGTTGATACCCTCCCCCGACCCAGGGGGCGAGGGCGATTAGCTCAGTCGGTTAGAGCGCATCTCTGATAAGGATGAGGTCCCTGGTTCGAATCCAGGATCGCCCACTGCAGGTCGTGAGAGTGGCCCCGTGCGGGGCCGTGGAGGGTCGGCGGTGACGACGGGGCCGGGCACAGCGCACACGGACGGCGGCCGGCGGATCAGCTGCCTCGTCGCCGATGACCACGCCATCGTGCGCGAGGGTCTGCGGCGCGTGCTCTCCCAGCCGTCCGACATGCTCGTGGTCGGCGAGGCGTCCTCCGGCGAGGCGGCGCTGGAGCTGGTGGCGAAGCGCCGCCCCGAGGTGGTGCTGATGGACGCCCGCATGCCCGGCATGGGCGGCGTGGCCGCCGCCGCGCGGATCGCCCAGGAGCACCCCGACGTCCGCGTCGTGATGTTCACCGCCCACTCCGAGCAGGACCTGCTGTGGGAGGCGCTCGACGCCGGCGCCCAGGGCTTCGTGCTGAAGGACTCGGAGAGCGGCGTCGTGGTCGCGGCGATCCGCCAGGTGGTGGCGGGCGACCCGTACATCGACGAGCGCCTGCGTCCCGACTTCCTGCGCCAGTTCGCCCGGCCGCGGCCGGGCGGCGTGCTGAGCGCGCGCGAGCGCGAGATCCTCCAGATGCTGGCCGACGGCAACTCGAACCGCGAGGTCTCCGAGCGCCTGGTGGTGAGCGTCGAGACGGTCAAGACGCACGTGAAGCACATCCTCGCGAAGCTCGAGGCCGAGCACCGCACCCAGGCCGTCGCGATCGGCATCCGGCAGGCGCTGATCCGGTGACCGCGCGGGACCCGCGTGACGCGATCGCCGGGATCGCGTCGCTCGTGGGCGCAGCGGGTGCGGGCGGCGGCTTCGGCGCGGCGCTCGACGAGGCGCTCGAGGTCCTGGTCACCGCCACCGGCGCCCGCGGCGGCGGCGTACTTCGCGGGGCGCCCGGAGGAGCCGGCGGGCATGGTGCTGCGGGCGCGGCGGGGCGACCCGGAGGCCGTCGCCGGCGTCGCCAGCGCCATCCGTGCCGCGACCGCGCCGCTGCCCGCCACGGCCCTCCGCCTGGGGGAGGTGGTCGGGGGGTCCGGCGCGGCGGACGCCCTCGCGGCGCTCGGCCTGCCGGACGGGGTGATGGTCCCGGCGGTCATCGACGGTCACACCGAGGGGGCGCTGGCGCTGCTGCCCCGCGACGGCGCCGAGCCGGGGCGGCCCGACATCGCGGCGGGCCGCGCCGCGGCGGCGCTGATCGCCCTGGGCATGCGCACCGACACGCTGGTCCGGGGCCTCGCGGACCGGGCCCGCGAGCTCGACCGCCAGTCGCGCCGGCTCGGCGCCCTGACGCGGGTGGCGCAGCGCCTGGCGGAGGCGCCGACGGCCGCGGCGGCCCGCCACGTCACCGTGGCGGAGGCCCGCGCGCTGGCCGGCGCCGACGCCGCGGCGCTCCTCGTGCCGGGGCCCGGGGGCGCGGTCGAGGAGCTCGCCCGCGACGGGGACGCGCCCGTCCCGGTGGACCCCGCCGACGTGGCGGCCGTCGCGGGCGGCGGCGCGCCGCGGCTGGCGGGGCACGTGGCCCTGGCCGCGGTGGCCGACCCGCCGTGCGCCCTGGCGGTCGCCCGGCGGAGCGGCGCGCCCTTCGGCGCCGGCGACCTCGACCGCCTGCAGGGGCTCGCCGCCCAGGCCTCCGTGGCGCTCGCCCGCAGCCGCCTGGTGGACGACCTGCGGCGCGAGCAGGCCGAGCGACGGGCCCTCGCCGCGGCGATCGTCTCGGCCCAGGAGGACGAGCGGCGGCGGGTGGCGGAGGACATCCATGATGGCCCTGTGCAGGGACTTTCCGCCGTCGGGCTGATGCTGGACGCCCTCGTCGTGCGCCTGCGCGACGACGCGCCGGACGCGGTCGGCGAGGCCACGGCGGCGGCCGCCGGCGGCCCGCGAGGCGGTCCGCGAGCTGCGCCGCGCGATCAGCGACCTGCATCCCATGGCCCTCGGCGAGCTGGGCCTCGCCGCGGCCACCCACGCCCTGGTCGAGCGCCTCGAGTGGCGGGGCATCGCGGTCGAGGTGGACGTCGGCGCGGCCGACGCCCTGCCGGAGACCGCGCGGACCGTCGCCTTCCGGGTGCTCCAGGAGGCGGTGGCGAACATCCTGCGCCACTCGGGCGCCGGCCGCGTGGCGATCGCGGCGCGGGCCGAGGGCGGCGACGTGGTGGTCGAGGTCCGCGACGACGGCCGCGGCCTGGCACCCGGCGACCGGCGGCGGCGCGTCGCGGAGGGGCACCTGGGCCTCGCCGCCATCGAGGAGCGCGCCGCCCTGGCGGGCGGCCGCCTGGACGTCGTCTCCGGCGAGGGCCGGGGGACGCTCCTGCGACTGACCCTCCCCGCCGGGGAGGGGGGCGCTCAGTCCGGGGCGCCCCCGACGCGCGCCAGCGCCGCCGACAGCGCGTCCTCGTCCGGGAACCGGAGCTCCACCACCACCTGACCGTCCTTCGCCGGGCGCACGCGCACCGGCGTGTCGAACGCGGCGCCGAACGCCTCCAGCGCGCGGTCGGCGACCGGGCTGGGCGCGGCGCGGCGGCGGGCGGGGCGGGGGGCGCCCTCGCTGCGCGCCAGGGCCTCCGCCGCGCGCACGGACATGCCGCGCGCCACCACCTGCTCGGCAACCCGCATGCGGCGGGCGGGGCCGTCGGCCATGAGGATCGCGCGGCCGTGGCCCTCGCTGAGCGTGCCGTCCGCGATCATCACCTGGACCGTCTCCGGCAGCTCCAGCAACCGCACCAGGTTCGAGATCGCCGGGCGGCTGCGTCCGAGGCGCTCGGCCAGCTCGCCGTGTCCCTGGCCGAAGTCCTCGATGAGCGTCGCGCACGCGACGGCGACGTCGATCGGCGTGAGGTCCTCGCGGACGAGGTTCTCGACGAGTGCGATCTCGAGACGCTCGCGGGCGTCCACGGCGCGCACCACCACGGGGACGCGCGCGAGGCCGGCGAGCCGCGCGGCCCGCCAGCGGCGCTCGCCGGCGATGAGCACGTGCGTCCCGGCCGGGTCGGGCGGCGCGACGACGACCGGCTGGATCACGCCCGACGCCCGGATGGAGGCGGCCAGCGCCTCCAGGGCCGCCGTCGTCGATGCTGGCGCGGGGCTGGTCGGGGTTGGGGACGATCGCGTCGAGGGGCAGCTCGCCCGTGCCGGCGGCGGCGGGAGCGAGGACCGGCTCGGCGTCGCCGAGCAGCGACGCCAGCCCGCGGCCCAGGCCGCGACGGTCGCGGGCGGCGGGCTCAGCCACGGGCGGCGACCTCCTTCGCCGCCTCGAAGTAGGCGTCGGCGCCGGCGCAGTGCGGGTCGTAGCGGATCACCGGCTCGCCGTACGACGGCGCCTCGGCGAGCCGCACGTTGCGCGGCACCACGGTGCGGAACGCGAGCTCCGGGAAGTGGCGGCGCACCTCGGTGATCACGTCGCCGCTCACGCGGGTGCGGGTGTCGTGCATCGTCATCAGCATTCCGGTCACGCGCAGGCCCGGGTTGAGCGTGGACTGGACGGCCGCGACGGTCTCCATCAGCCGCGAGAGCCCCTCCAGCGCGTAGTACTCGCACTGGACCGGCACGATCAGCCGGTCGGCGGCCGCCAGGGCGTTGACCGTGAGCAGGTCGAGGGACGGCGGGCAGTCGAGGAACACGTAGCGGTACGCCGAGCGGGCGGGCAGCAGGGCCGTCGCCAGCAGCCGCTCGCGACCCTGGCGCCCGGGCAGCTCGAGCGCGGCGCGCGGCCAGATCCGACGACGAGGGGACCAGGTCGAGGTTCGGCACGGAGGTCGCCACCACGGCCTCCTCGAGCGGCACGCCGTCGAGCAGCACGTCGGCCGTCGTGGGCCGGTCGCGCCCGGAGACGCCGAGGCCGCCGGACGCGTTCGCCTGGGGGTCAACGTCCACCAGGAGCACCCGGGAGCCGGCCTCCGCGAGGCAGGCCGCCAGGTTCACCGCCGTCGTCGTCTTCCCGACGCCGCCCTTCTGGTTGGCGACCGCGTAGATCACCCGCGCCACCCCCCGAGCGGGCGCTTCGCCGCGCGGCCCGCGCGGCGCGGGTAGCGCCGCGGCGTCGGCGAGGTCTTGCGGAACGCGTGGAGGCGCCGGCGTGCGCCGGGGAACGGCATCACCGGGACCGGATCGCCCGGCTCCAGGCCCAGCTCCGCGGCGGCCTCGGCGCGTCGCGCGCTCCAGGTCCGGGTCGGTGTCGTCGCCGCGCCAGACCACGACCGTGCCGCCCACCGCGACGAGCGGGGCGGCCAGCTCCAGGCAGACCGGCAGCGGGCCGAGCGCCCGCATGGTGGCGAGCGGGAAGCGCTCCCGCTCGGTGCCGGCGAGGTGCTCGGAGCGGTCGGCCACGACCCGCAGGTTAGGGACCGCGGCGGACGCCCGCGAGAGCCAGTCGGCCTTCCGCTGCTCGCTCTCGACGAGTGTGACACGCAGGCCGGGACGGGCGATGGCGAGCGCGATCCCGGGGAATCCCGCGCCGCTGCCGATGTCCACCGCGGCCTCCGCCGTCGCCACCTCCGGGAGGGTCAGCCCGACCAGGCTGTCGAGCAGGTGCCGGTCGATGCCCTCGTCCAGCGCCCTCGATCGCGGTGAGGTTCTGCGGCTCGGTCGCGATCCGGTCGAGCAGGGCGATCAGCGCCGCGGCGGCATCGCGGTCCAGCGTCACGCCCAGCGCCCGGGCGCGGGCGATCAGTCGGGGCGCCGGTCCCGCGGTTTCACGTGAAACCGGGGCGGCCGAGCTCACTCGGCCGGCTCGACGATGATCCGCCGGCGGGGCTCCTCGCCCTCGCTGCGGGTCACGATGCCGGGGCGTTCCTTGAGGGCCATGTGGACGATGCGCCGGTCGTGCGGCGTCATCGCGTCGAGCTCGATCTCCTCGCCGTACTCGACGGCCTCGCGGGCCGCCTGCTCGGCCAGCTCGATGAGCGCGGCCTCGCGGCGGGCCCGGTACCCGTCGGCGTCGAGCGTCACGCGGCGGCGGGCGCCGCCCTCGGCGCGGCTGGCCACCTGGCCGAGGAGGTACTGGAGGGCGTCGATCGTCTCGCCGCCTCGCCCGACCAGCGCGGACGTGCCGTCGCCCATCGACGTTGACCTCGAGGTCGCTCTCATCCGGGCCGGCCGCGACGACCACGCGGGCGTCGAGCCCCATCGCCGCGACCACGGCCTCCAGCGTCGCGGCGACCGCCTCGGCCCCCGGGCCGACGGCCGTGACCTCATTGCCCCCCACAGAACACCTCCGGCTAGCGCTTCTTCTTCTTGGAGCGGCTCGGCTGCGCGGGCCGCGATCCCTTGGCGGCGCCCTTCGGGCGCGGCTGACGGCGCCGGGCGTTGCCGCCGCCGGAGCGGCTGCTGCCGTTGCCCGCCGAGCCGTTCGTCCCGCCGGCCGAGGATGGCTCCGGGGTCGCGGTCGCGTCCGGGGCCTCGCCGCCGTCGGCGCCGTCGCCGGTGGTGATGGCGCCGACCGGCTCCGCCTCCTCGGGCTGGACCTCGGCCTCGGCCTCCGGAGCCGTCGCGGCCTCGGGGGCCGGCTCGGGCTCGGGAGCCGTCGCCGCCTCCGGCGCCTCGTCCGGCTCCGGCGCGGTCGTCGCCTCGGGCGCGGCCTCCTGTCCCCGGCCACGCCGGCGCCGGCGCGGCGTCCGGGCTGCCGGCTCGTCGGTCTCCTCGGTCGCCTCGGCCGTCTCGGGCGTCGCCTCGGCCAACGCGGCGGCGGCCTCCTTCGGGGGTGTCCGCGAGCCGCTCTTCTTCTGGGACGCCTCGAACTTGGCCACCTCGGCCGGGTCGGCCAGGTGGAGGCCGATGCGGTGGCGCATCACGAGCTGCTGGCCGCAGGTCCAGAGGTTCGTCGTCATCCAGTAGACGAGGAGGCCGGCGGGCACCGGGAACTGGAACACGAAGATGACCACGATCACCGGCAGGATCCGCATGAGCCGCCGCTGCGAGTCGGGCATGTTCGGCGTCATGGAGAGCTCGGTCGAACAGAAGCTGCGACAGGCCGTAGATGGCCACGAGGACGAAGGCGCCCCAGCCGATCTCCTGGATGTCCACGCGGACGTCGTCGATCAGCCACATGAAGGACACCGACCCGCCCGAGACGGTGGCCTCCTTCGCGAAGTCCTTCAGCACGTAGTACAGCGCGATGAAGATCGGGACCTGCGCCACGAGGGGGAGGCACGAGGCGAACGGATTGATCTCGTTCTCCTTGTAGAACGCCATCAACTCCTCGTTGAGCTTCGCGCGGTTCCCCTTGTACTTGCGCTGCAGCTCCTTCATCTGGGGGGCGACCATCTGCATCGACCGCATCGACGAGTACTGCTTGATGACCAGCGGCAGCAGCGCCGTGCGCACCATCACCGTCAGCACGACGATCGACCAGCCGTACGTGAGGTGCGCGTTCTCGTGGAGGAAGTCGAGGATCGCGCGAAGGGGATCCTCGAGCAGCTGGAGTGGGTTCACGTGCGGAACACCGTCTGGTCGTGCGGCGTAGTCCACGCCCCCGTGGCTCCAGGGGTTGCAGCGCAGCAGGCGCCAGCCGCCGAGCACGACGCCGCGCATGACCCCGAACTCACGGATCGCGTCCACCGCGTACTGGGAGCACGTCGGGTGGTACTTGCAGCGCCGCGGGAACATCGGCGAGATGACCTTCTGGTACGCGCGGATCGGCGCGATGAGGACCGTCCTCACGCTGCCGGCTCCGCTCCGCCGCGGGCCTCGCGGTCGCGCGTCGCGCGCTCGGCGAGCTCGCGCAGCCGCTCGCCGATCGCCGCGGATCCCCGCTCCTCGATGTACTCCGCGCACCCCGGCCGGGCGATGACCACCACGTCGATCCCACCGGGCAGCGACGGCTCCAGCGCCGAGAACTGCTCGCGCAGCACCCGCTTGACCCGGTTGCGCTCCACGGCGCCGCCGACCTTGCGGGACACGGACAGCCCCAGCCGCGGCGGCTCGCCCGGCGGCCGGTCCTCGCGCGCGAAGGCGTAGACCACCAGGTGCCGATTCGCCGCCGAGCGGCCGCGCCGGTAGACGGTGTCGAAGTCGCCCGAGCGGGTGATCCGCGCTCGGCGCCGCGGTGGAGCGGTGCCGGCTTCCGTCACGGAAGCTCAGGCGGAGAGGCGCGCACGGCCCTTCGCGCGGCGACGCTTCAGCACCGCGCGCCCGGCGCGGGTGCTCATCCGCACCCGAAAGCCGTGGGTCTTCTTGCGCTTGCGCTTGTTCGGCTGGTAGGTCCTCTTCACGCGCCGACTCCCTCGCAGCGTCGTTGGCACTCGCTCACCCGAGATCCGGGCGGGGGCCCGCCGGCGGGTGGCCGAGCATAGCAGAGCCCTCCCGCGCATCCGGGCCCGTCCGACACCCGGTCCCGACGACCCGGGAAACGGGGGTCCGTCATCATTCCACAGATGTGGAGAGGCCTGTGGAGAACCCACGGATCGCGGTCGCCACGGGGTTCTCCCGGTCGGCGAATTTGCTTGTGTCGATTGCCGCCAGACGTTTTCGCCGCTCAGTCGGGGGTTTGTTCTCCACAGCCCCCGCTGAGGGGTGTCGCGGGGCGCGCCGCCCGGGGTAGAGTGCCGCCCCTCCCCGCCCGAGATGTCCACGACCCTCACCCTCACACCGCCGCCGGCAGCCGCCGCGCCACGCCTCGCGGAGTCCCCGCGGGCGCGCGTGGCGACGTGGTCGGCACCGGCACTCCCGCCGGCGGTGGAGGAGTTGGCGGCCCCGGACGCGGCGGCGCTCGTCGAGGCGCGTCTGCGACGCGGTCGCCGAGTGCTCGCCGGTCCCGGCGCCCGCCGTTCGCGAGGTCGTCGAGAACCTGGTGCACGCCGGCTTCCGCGACGCCGTGGTGACCGTGCTCGACGGCGGCGCCACACGGTGCGCGTGAGCGACCACGGCCCGGGCATCGCCGACCGGGGACGGGCCCTCGAGCCCGGCTACACCACCGCCGACGACGACGACGCGTGACCTGATCCTCGGGGTCGGCGGCGGCCTGCCGCTCGCCGCGGCCGCATGGCCGCAGCTCGGCGGGCGGCTCGAGATCGACGACAACCTCGGCGGCGGGACCGTCGTGACCCTGCGGCCTGCCGGCGGCGGAGGCGGCGGTCCCCGCCCCGAGCCCGTCTGCAGCGGCGCGGCCCGCGAGATCCTCGCCCTGCTCCTCGAGATCGGCGGGGCGCCCGCCCGCGCGCCTGGCGGACGAGCTCGGGCGCTCGCGGGCCGAGTGCGGCCGCGAGCTCGCCCGTCCTGGAGCACCGCGGCCTCGTCCGCCGGGAGCCCGGCGGCGTTCGCGCGCCTCACCGAGGCGGGCACCCGCCTCGTCGCCACCCTCTTCTAGACACCACCCTCCCGGCTCCCGTACCACCTCCCCCCGCACGCCCCCGACCCCCGACGGAGCACGGCCATGCCCTCAGCGTTCCCGCCCGACGTCCGTGACGCCGTCTGGAGGGAGGTCCGCGAGCGCCTTCGCGCGACCCTCAACACGCAGATCTACAAGTTCGCCTTCGCCGGCGCCCGACCGGTCGACGCTCGACGACGAGCCGCATCCTGCTCTCCGTCGAGAGCGAGCTGCTGCGCCACTGGATCCGCCAGCGCTACCTGCCGCTGCTGAAGGACGCGCTCTTCGAGATCCGCGGCGCCGACCTGGACGTCGACATCGAGGTGGCGCCCGCCGAGCGGCGCCGCCCCGGAGGAGGCCGCGGTCACCGTCCGAGCCGGTCCCGCCGCCCGCGCGTGCACCCCACGGCCCTGCCGCCGCGCCGCGCGAGCGGCCTGCAGCCGCGCTTCACCTTCGAGGCCTTCGTGACCGGGCCGTCCAACCGCTTCGCCCACGCCGCGGCGCTGGCCGTCGCCGAGGCGCCGGCGCGCGCCTACAACCCGTTCTTCATCTACGGCGGCGTGGGCCTGGGCAAGACGCACCTGCTCCACGCGATCGGCCACTTCGTGGCGGCGAACCACCCGGAGCTCGTCGCTCACCTACGTCTCGGTCGAGACGTTCACCAACGAGTTCATCAACGCGCTGCGCGACGGGGGCATCCGCTCCTTCAAGGACCGCTACCGCGAGCACGGACATCCTGCTGATCGACGACATCCAGTCGCTCCAGGGCCGCGAGCAGACGCAGGAGGAGTTCTTCCACACGTTCAACGCGCTCCACGACAGCGGCAAGCAGATCGTGATCTCGTCGGACCGCCCGCCGAAGGCGATCGCCACCCTCGAGGACCGGCTGCGCAGCCGCTTCGAGATGGGGCTGATCACCGACGTGCAGCCGCCGGACATCGAGACGCGCATCGCGATCCTCCAGAAGCGCGTCCGCGCCGACCGCTACGAGATCCACGACCCCGAGGTGCTGTCGTTCATCGCCGGCGCGCGTCTCCACCAACGTGCGGGCCCTCGAGGGCGCGCTCACCCGCGTCGTGGCGCACGGCTCCATCTCGGGCCGCCGCATCGACGTCGAGCTGGCCGGCGAGGTGCTGGAGGACCTCTTCCCCGCCGCCGAGGGCACCTGCTCGCATCGAGCTGATCCAGGGCGAGATGTGCCGCTACTACGGCGTCACGCACGAGCGAGATCACCGGCGACAAGCGCACGCGCCGCATCGTGCTGCCCGCGCCAGGTGGCGATGTACCTCAGCCGGGAGCTCACCGACGCCTCCCTGCCGCAGATCGGGCGGGCGTTCGGCGGACGCGACCACACCACGGTCATGTACGCGGTCCAGAAGGTCGCCGACCAGATGGCCGGCGAGGGCGAGGTGCTGACCGCGGTGCGCGACGCTCACCGGCCGCCTGACCGGCCGGCGGAGCGCCCCGTGACGGTGGACGGACCCGGGGACGGGGCGTGCCGCGCCTCCCCATCGTCCCCCGCGCCGGGCCCTCCCGCCGGGGCCGCTGGGGACGGCGGTGGAGTGGCGACACGCCGGGAGGGCTTCCGCCCACCGCTCCGTCCACAGGCGAAAGTCCGGCGTTTGCAGGGCATTCCGACGATCTCCACCGCGCTCCACAGGGCCTACGACCTCCACGGCTCTCTGAACCCCTTTCAATTCTCTTCAGATCAGGGACGGCCGGGCCGTGTGGACGGCGCCCGGCCACCGTCCTCGCGCAAGGGCTAGGGTCGCGCGGTGCGCCTGGTCTCCCCGAAGGACGAGCTCGCGGCCAAGCTCGCCACCGCCGGCCGTGTCGGCGTCGGCGAAGAGCACCATCCAGATCCTGTCCCACGTGCTGCTGCGCGCCGAGGACGGCCGCTGCGAGCTGGCCTCCACCGACATGGAGCTGTCGCTGCGGGTGCCGCTCGCAGGCGACGGTCGAGGAGCCCGGCGCCGTCGTGCTGCCGCGCCTGGCCGGCGACATCGTGCGCAGCATGGCCGACGGCCCCGTCACGCTCGAGCACCGCGCCAACGAGGGCGATCGTCCAGATCATCGGGCGGCGGCTCGTCGTTCTCGCTGAACTGCCTGCAGGCGCACGACTTCCCGGAGCTGCCGGCCGACGAGGGCTCGGGCCTGACGCTGCCGTCCGAGCCCCTGGTCGGAGGCGATCGACCGGGTGGCCCGTGCCGCGTCGCGCGACGAGACGCGCCCGGTCCTGACCGGCGTGCTGCTGCGCCTGGCGCCCGACGGCCTGACGATGGTGGCGACCGACTCCTACCGCCTGGCGGTGCGCGCAGGCACGCGCTCGACGCGCCGCCGGCCGACGCGCGGGAGGCGATCGTCCCGGCCCGCGCGCTCGACCGAGGTGTCGCGGCTGCGCCGGCCTGGCGAAGGCCGAGTCGGTCGAGGTGGTGCTCACCGAGACCCAGGCGCTGTTCCGGATCGGCGACGTGCGCCTCACGAGCCGGCTCATCGAGGGCCAGTTCCCGGACCACCGCCAGCTCGTGCCCGACACCTTCGAGCACGACGTCGCGTTCGACCGCGGCGAGCTGCTCGGGGTGCTGACCCGGATCGGCGTCCTGGCGCAGCGCAACACGCCGGTCCGGCTGGCCTTCGAGCCCGGGCGCGGTCACGATCTCGGCGATCAGCGACCAGGTGGGCGAGGGCCGCGAGTCGCTCCCGGTCGGCGTTCTCCGGCGAGCGCCTGGAGATCGGCTTCAACGTCGAGTTCCTGCGCGCCGGCGTCGAGAGCGTCGCCGGCGACGAGGTGCGGCTCGGGCCTGATCAGCCCGCTGCGGCCGGGCCTGCTGCGCGGGGCGGGCGATGACTACCGCTACCTCCTCATGCCGATCCGGCTCAACGCCTGAGCCGCCGCCCGCGGCCTGGGCGGCGCGGCGGCTCGAGGTCGCCGACGTGCGCTGCTGGCGACCGCGCGGCGCTCGACCTGCCGCCGGGCCTCGTGCTGCTCACCGGGCCCGAACGGCGCCGGCAAGACCTCGCTGATCGAGGCCATCGTCGCTCGGCTGCCTCGGCGTCTCGCCGCGCACGGCCCGCGAGGCCGAGGTGGTGCGGCGCGGCGCCGAGGCCCTGCACGTCACGCTCGACCTCGACGGCCCGCCCGGCGCGCACCGGCGCGAGATCGGCTTCGCGCCCGGGCGCGGCGCGGCGCCTGCGCCTCGACGACGTCCCGGTCCGGTCGCTGGCGCGAGTGGCGGGCGCGCGCGGTGCTGGTGTTCCTGCCCGACGAGCTGCGCGCGGTGAAGGGGCCGCCGGCGGCCCGCCGCCGTGCGCTCGACCGGGTGCTCGAGGCCGCCGTCCCGGGCTTCGCCGAGGACCTGGCCGGCTACCAGCGGCCCTGGCCCAGCGCAACGCGCTGCTGCGGCGGGTGCGCGCCGGCGCCGGCCTCGGAGGAGAGCCTGCCGGCGTGGGAGGCGCCGATGGCCGCCCTGGGCGCCCGCGTCGCGGCGGCACGCCGGCGCGCCGGGGTCGCGGCGCTGGCGGGACCGTTCGCGCGCTGGCTCGAGGCGCTGGGCGGCGGCGCCGGCGGGCGGCCTGCGCGCTCGAGACCGTCGCCGCGGCGCCGTGTCGGAGGTGCGCCAGGCGACGCCCTCGAGGCCGCCCTGGCGGCGGACCCTCGCGCGAGCGCCGGCCGCGCGACGATCGCAGGCGGCCCAGACGCTCTCGGGCCCCCACCGCGACGACCTGCTGATCGCCGCCGGCCCCGCCGACCTGCGCCGCGACGGGCAGCCAGGGCGAGCAGCGCACCGCGGCCCTCGCGCTGCTGCTGGCGGCGCGCGACCACCTGCGCGCGCGCTGCGGCGCGGCCGATCCTGCTGCTCGACGACGTGCTCAGCGAGCTCGACCCCGACCGTCGCCGGCTGCTGCTGGAGGCGGTCCGCGACGGGGGTCAGACGCATCGTCACGACCGCCGACCCCGCGGCCGCCGACGCGCTGGCGGAGCCCCCCGGACGCCCTGGTCCGGGTCGAGGGCGGGCCGCCTCGCCGCCTGACCGGCCACCCGCGCCGCCGCCGGCGCCGGCGCGACCCGATGCGGCGGCCGCCGACGATGCTCGGGCGCTTCCGCCGCCGCGCGGGCCGGGGCGCCGCCGGCGGGCGCCGAGACCGCCGCCGCGGCGCTGGCGTGGGCCGACGTCGTCGGGCCGGCCGTCGCCGACCACAGCGTGCCGGTGCGCCGCAGCCGCGCCGGCGTGCTCACGGTGGCGTGCGCGAGCGCCGCGTGGGCGCACGAGCTGTCGACCCGGCGCGACGAGCTGGCCGCCCGCCTCGCCGAGCGCTGCCCCGACGGCGGTCGTCGTCGGGTTGCGCTTCGCGGTTGCCGACCACGCTGCCCGCGCCGGCGGCGCCGCCCCCCGCCGCCGCCGCCTCCGCCGCCCCCGCCGGGGCCCGCGGAGCGCGCCCGGGGGACGCCGCGGCCGCGGGCGTCGCGCGACCCGGCGGTGCGCGATCTGGTCGCCCGGGCCGCCGCGGCGTCGGCGGCGCGCAGGAGCGCGCCCGTGATCCGGCGAAATACCTGCAAATAGCGGGAAAAAACGGGGCGTTTCGGCGGAGCGGGCTGCTAGACTCACGGGAATCGTCTCAGAGGAGGAATCAGATCTCAGCGCCGCCCGACGCTCCGTCGGTCACCACGCAATACGACGCCGGGGACATCACCGTCCTCGAGGGCCTGGAGGCGGTCCGCCGCCGACCGGGCATGTACATCGGATCCACGGGGCCGCGCGGCCTCCACCACCTCGTCTACGAGGTCGTGGACAACAGCGTCGACGAGGCCCTCGCCGGCTACTGCGACCGCGTGGAGATCACCCTGAACCCCGACGGCTCGTGCACCGTCGTCCGACAACGGCCGCGGCATCCCCGTCGCCGCGATGGCCGACCAGGGCGGCCGCAGCGCGCTCGAGGTCGTGATGACCGTGCTCCACGCCGGCGGCAAGTTCGGCGGCGACGGCTACAAGGTCTCCGGCGGCCTGCACGGCGTCGGCATCAGCGTGGTCAACGCGCTGTCGGAGTCGCTCGATGGTCGAGGTCCACCGCGACGGCGGGGCCTTCCGGCATGCGCTTCGAGCGCGGCGAGCCGCTCGGCCCCATCGAGCGGCTCGGCGACGCCGCCGACACCGGCACCACGCAGCACGTTCCTGCCCGGACCCGGACATCTTCGAGGAGCCGGACTTCGACTTCGAGACGCTGGCCCAGCGCCTGCGCGAGACGGCCTTCCTCACCAAGGGCCTCGCACGTGCGCCTCGACGACCGGCGCGGCGAGGGCCGCGACGGTCGAGTACCACTTCGAGGGCGGCATCCGCGACTTCGTCAGCCACCTCAACGAGATCGCGCGACCCGCGTCCACCGCGACGTCGTCTACCTGGAGGTCGGAGGGCCCGGAGGGCAGCCTCGAGGTCGCGCTGCAGTGGACCGCGGCCTACAACGAGGCCGTCTACACCTTCGCGAACAACATCAACACCCACGAGGGCGGCACCCACCTCACCGGCTTCCGCACCTCGCTCACCCGCACGCTGAACGACTACGCGCGCGCGAAGGGCCTGCTGAAGGAGAAGGACGACAACCTCGAGGGCCCGGACACCCGCGAGGGCCTCACGGCGATCATCTCGCGTGAAGCTGCGCGAGCCGCAGTTCGAGGGCCAGACCAAGACCAAGCTCGGCAACTCCGAGATCACCGGGTTCGTCAACGCCGCGGTCACGCCAGCGGCTGGCGGAGTACCTCGAGGAGCACCCCACCGAGGCGCGGGCGATCTGCGGCAAGGCGATCAACGCCGCGCAGGCCCGCCAGGCGGCGCGCAAGGCGCGCGACCTGGCACGCCGCAAGGGGGCGATGGACTCGACCAGCCTGCCCGGCAAGCTGGCCGACTGCTCCGACCGCGACCCCGCCTCCACGGAGATCTTCCTGGTGGAGGGCGACTCGGCCGGCGGCTCGGCGATCATGGCCCGCCAGTCGAGCTTCCAGGCGATCCTGCCGCTGCGCGGCAAGATCATCAACGTCGAGAAGGCCCGGATCGACAAGGTCCTCTCCAACACCGAGATCCAGGCCATGATCACCGCGATGGGCACCGGCATCGACGAGGACTTCGACATCGCGAAGGCCCGGTACCACAAGCTGATCATCATGACCGACGCCGACGTGGACGGCGCGCACATCAGCACGCTGATCCTGACCTTCCTCTTCCGCCACATGCGCGGGCTCATCGAGCAGGGCTTCGTCTACATCGCGTGCCCGCCGCTCTACAAGGTCAAGCAGGGCAACCAGGAGCAGTACATCGAGAAGGAGCTCGAGCTGGAGGACTGGCTGCTCGAGCGCAACCTGGGCGACCTCGACGCTGGAGGACGCGCTCCGGCCGCTCCAACGGGCTCACCCGGGCGCGCTACCAGCGCTTCCAGCGCGCGCTGAAGGAGCACGAGGCCTGGGCCGGCAACCTGCGCGCCACCTACGGCGGCGAGACGATCGAGTTCCTCCAGGAGCACGGCCTGGTCGAGGCCGAGCCCGACCGACATCGAGGGGCTGGGCGCGGCGATCGACGCGGCGTCGCGCGACCGCGCGGCGCTCACCGTCGAGGGCGTGGACGAGGAGGCGCAGACCATGATCGGCGCGCTCGGTCCTCGCCAGCACCGGCGAGGCCCGTACGGTCACGATCCCGCTCGCCATCTTCGCGCAGCCGCGAGCTGGCCGGGGCCTGCGCGGCGCGCGCGCCAAGCTGCGCGAGCAGGTCGGCGACGCCGCCGTTCCGGCTCACCCGCGGCGTCGCGGTCGCGCACGCCGGCGACCTACGAGGCCCTGCGGAACGCGGTGCTCGAGCTCTGCCGCGAGGGCGTGCAGCTGAGCCGCTTCAAGGGGCTCGGCGAGATGAACAGCGAGCAGCTCTGGGAGACCACCATGGACCCGGAGCGGCGCATCCTCCAGCGCGTGATGATGGAGGACGAGGCCGCCGTCGGCGAGCTGTTCGCGAAGCTGATGGGCGACAAGGTGGAGCCCCGCCGGGCCTTCATCGAGGACAACGCCCGCAGCGTCGCCAACCTCGACGTCTAGGTCGAGGGGAGCCCGAGTGGCCATCGACCGTCACGGCCGCATCGAGCCTCGCGAGCTCGAGCGCGAGATGAGCTCGTCGTACCTCGACTACGCCATGAGCGTGATCGTGGGCCGGGCCCTGCCCGACGTGCGCGACGGCCTCAAGCCGGTCCACCGCCGCGTGCTGTTCGCGATGCACGACATCGGGCCTCCAGCCCGACCGGCCGTACGTCAAGAGCGCGAACATCGTCGGCCGCGTGATGGGCGAGTTCCACCCCCACGGCGACTCGCGATCTACGACACCCTGGTGCGCCTGGCGCAGGACTTCGCCTCGCGCTACCCGCTCGTCGACGGCCAGGGGAACTTCGGCTCCAGCGAGTTCGCGGCGGCCGCCATGCGCTACACCGAGGCCCGGCTGGCGCGCATCGCCACCGAGATGCTGCGCGACATCGACGAGGACACGGTCGACGACGCGCCGACCTACGACGACCGCCGCACCGAGCCGGTGGTGCTCCCCGCGCGGGTTCCCGAACCTGCTCATCAACGGCTCGTCGGGCATCGCGGTCGGCATGGCGACGAACATCCCGCCGCACAACCTCGGCGAGGTCATCGACGCCGTGGTCGCGACGATCGACGACCCGCAGATCGAGGTCGACGGCCTGATGCGGCACATCAAGGCGCCCGACTTCCCCACCGGCGGCATCATCGTCGGCCGCGCCGGCGTGGTCGACGCCTACACGCACCGGCCGCGGCCGGGTCGTCGTGCGCGGCCGCGCCCACAACGAGCCGCTCAAGCACGGCCGCAACGCGATCGTCTTCACCGAGCTGCCCTACCAGGTCAACAAGGCCGAGCTCATCCGCAAGATGGCCGACCTGGCCAACGACAAGGTCATCCCGGAGATCGCCGACCTGCGCGACGAGAGCGGGCCGCGACGGCGTGCGCGTGGTCATCGAGCTGCGCCGCGACGCGGTGCCGATGCGTGGTGCTGAACAAGCTCTACAAGCACACCGCGGTGCAGACGACCTTCGGCGTCAACGCGATCGCGCTGGTCAACGGCGTGCCGCGCACGCTGGGCCTGAAGGACATGATCCGGCACTACCTCGCGCACCAGAAGCGAGGTGGTCACCCGGCGCTCGCGCTACCGGCTCGACGCGCGCCGAGGCGCGGGCCCACATCCTCGAGGGGCTCCTGAAGGCCCTGGACCACCTCGACGAGGTCATCGCCCTGATCCGGGCCGCGGTCGACCCCGAGGAGGCCCGCAACGGCCTCATGACCCGCTTCGACCTCACCGAGATCCAGGCCCGCGCGATCCTCGACCTGCGCCTGCAGCGCCTCACCCAGCTCGAGGCCGGGCAAGATCCAGGCGGAGTACGACGAGCTCCAGCAGAACGCATCGCCGAGCTGCGCGCGATCCTGGGCGACGAGGCCCGCGTCTACGCCCTCATCCGCGAGGAGCTGCTCGAGATCCGCGGGCGCTACGCCGACGAGCGGCGCACCGAGATCGTCCCCGGCGAGGGCGACATCGACCTCGAGGACCTGATCGCCGAGGAGGAGATGGTCATCTCCATCTCCAACGGCGGCTACGTGAAGCGGCTGCCGGTCTCGACCTACCGCGCCCAGGGCCGCGGCGGCAAGGGCCTGCGCGGGGTGCGGCTCAAGGACGACGACTACATCGAGCACCTCTTCATCGCCTCCACCCACCACTACCTGCTCTTCTTCACGAACCACGGGCAAGGTCTACCGCCAGAAGGTGCACGAGCTGCCGCAGGGCTCGCGCGACTCGCGCGGCCGCCACCTCGCCAACGTCCTGGCGCTCCTGCGCGGGCGAGGAGGTGCGGGCCGTCTTCGCGACCCGCGACTACAGCGAGGGGAAGTACCTGGTGCTCGCCACCCGCGAGGGGATGGTCAAGAAGAGCGAGCTGCGCAGCTACGACACCGTCCTGCGCGAGCGGCGGCCTCGCCGCCATCAAGCTGGACGGACGGCGACGAGCTGGTGGGCGTCCAGGTCACCGACGGCGACGAGGACCTGCTGGTGGTCTCGGCCCGCGGGCAGGCGGCGCGCTTCTACGAGGGCCAGGTGCGCGCGATGGGGCGCGACACCCGCGGCGTGAAGGCGATGAACCTGGACCGGGGCGACCGCGTCCTGACGATCTGCGTCGCGCGCGACGACGAGGAGCTGCTCGTCGTGACCGGCAACGGCTACGGCAAGCGCACCCCGATGGCCGACTACCCGCGCAAGGGCCGGCCCACCAAGGGCGTCCGCACGATCAAGGTCAGCGACAAGCAAGGGCGAGCTCATCACCGCCCGGCCGGTCCGCGAGGGCCAGCAGCTGCTGCTGATCTCGATCATGGGCCAGGTCATCCGCATCCGCGTGGACGACGTCCGCAGCATGGGCCGCTCCACCGAGGGCGTGCGCGTGATGAACATGGCCGACGAGGACCTGGTCTGCGGCGTCGCGTCCGTGGTGGAGCCGAGCGAGGAGATCACCGAGGAGGCGACGATCGGTGGGCTCGACGAGCCCGAGGACGGGTTCTCGGCGGCGCCGGGCGCGGTGGGCTCGCCCGACGGGGCCGCGACCGCCGACCCCGAAGCACCCGCCGGCTAGCGCGTGGCCGACCCGCCGTCCGCCCCGGCGCCGCGCCGGCGGCCGCCGACGGAGCGCCCCGGGCGGCGACCGCGGGCCGGAGTGGCGGGTGGAGGGCGCTCCGCCGCCCGGGGCGCGGGGGAGCGCGGGCGGCTGCCGCGCATGCCCGGCGGGTCGCGCTTCTGGTGGATCCTGCTCGCGCTGCTGGCGCTGAACTGGTTCATCGTCTCGCTGATCCCGTCCGG
The DNA here is from genome assembly GCA_963749475.1 of Miltoncostaeaceae bacterium. GTDB lineage: Bacteria > Actinomycetota > Thermoleophilia > Miltoncostaeales > Miltoncostaeaceae > Miltoncostaea. The sequence continues at coordinate 28,225 of CAVVMP010000016.1, read as the reverse complement.
CGAGGAGCCGCCTCGACGTGCCGTACACGCTGTTCCGCGAGCAGGTGCACGGCGGGGAACGTCAGCGAGGTCACCTCGCAGCGGCGACACGATCCAGGGCACGTTCAAGAAGGAGGTCACCTACCCGGAGGGCTCGGACACGAACGAACACGGCGTTCGACACCGAGCGCCCGGCGTTCGCCGACGACGAGCTGCTGCAGCTCCTGATCGACCAGGACGTGGTGGTCAACGCCAAGCCGGTCGACGAGGGGCGCTCGCTGCTGGCGACGCTGCTGCTCTCGTTCGGCCCGGTGATCCTGCTGGTGCTGCTGTTCGTGTTCCTGATGCGCCGGGCCGCGCGGCGGCGCGGGCGGGGCGCTCTCCGGGCCTCGGGCGCTCCCGGGCGAAGCGCTACGACGCGCGCCGCGCAGCGGGTGACGTTCGAGGACGTGGCGGGCATCGACGAGGCCGAGGACGAGCTCGTCGAGATCGTCGACTTCCTGCGCAACCCGGACCGCTACCGCCGTCTCGGCGGGCGCGATCCCGCGCGGCGTGCTGCTGTCGGGGCCGCCCGGGCACGGGCAAGACCCTGCTGGCGCGCGCCGTCGCCGGCGAGGCCGAACGTGCCCTTCTTCTCGCTGTCGGCCTCGGAGTTCGTCGAGATGATCGTGGGCGTCGGCGCCAGCCGCGTGCGCGACCTGTTCGACCAGGCGAAGGCGACGGCGCCGGCGATCATCTTCATCGACGAGCTCGACGCGATCGGCCGGGCCCGCGGCGGCTCGGCGTCGATCGGCGGCAACGACGAGCGCGAGCAGACGCTCAACCAGATCCTCACCGAGATGGACGGGTTCAGCGGCATCGAGGGCGTCATCGTGCTCGCGGCGACCAACCGGCGCGGAGATCCTCGACCCGGCGCTGCTGCGGCCCGGGCGCTTCGACCGGCGGGTGGTCGTCAACCCGCCCGACCGCGACGGCCGCGTCGAGATCCTGAAGGTGCACCTGCGCGGCGTGCCGCTCGCGGACGACGTGAGCATCGAGGCGGCTCGCCGCCGTCGACGCCCGGGATGGTGGGCGCCGACCTCGAAGAACCTCATCAACGAGGCGGCCCTCACCGCCGCGCGGCGCGACCACGACCGGGTGCAGCAGCACGACTTCACCGACGCGCTCGAGAAGATCGTGCTCGGGGCCGAGCGCGCGGCATCATGCTCTCGCCCGAGGAGCGCGAGCGGACCGCGTACCACGAGAGCGGCCACGCCCTGCTCGGCATGCTGCATCCCGGGGGCCGACCCGGTGCGCAAGATCTCGATCGTGCCCCGCGGGCGGGCGCTGGGCGTGACGTTCCAGGCGCCCGACGCCGACCGCTACGGCTACGGGGCCGACTACCTGCGCGGGCGGATCACCGGCGCCCTGGGCGGACGGGCGGCCGAGGAGATCATCTACGGCGACATCACCACCGGGGCGGAGTCGGACCTGGAGCAGGTCACGAACATCGCCAGGCGGATGGTCGGGCCGCTGGGGGATGTCCGACGCCGATCGGCCCGGTCTCGGTGGCTGCCGGGACCCAACGACGAGCCGCTGCTGTTCCCGGGCATCGGCGGCAACGGCGTGTCGCAGCACACCCAGCAGCTCGTGGACGACGAGGTCCGCCGGATCGTCGACGGCTGCTACGAGGACGCGGTGCGCATCCTGGGCGAGAACCGCGAGCGCCTGGAGGCGCTGGCGCGGGCGCTGCTCGAGCGCGAGACGCTCGACGAGGCCGACGCGTACCGGGTCGCGGGGATCCCGCGCGAGGGGCCGGCGGCGGACTCGCCGGTGGTGCCGGGCTAGGAGGCCTTGCGCCGGGAGGCGGCCGTCTTCTTGGCGGGCGCCTCGTCCTTCGATTTCGCCTTCGCGGCCGTCTTCTTCGCCGAGGAGCGCTTGCGCGCGGGCTTCTTGGCGGCGCCGTCGCCCTCGCCGCCCCCCTCGACGCCGCGCAGGCGGCTCCCCTCCAGGTCGAGCTGCTCGTCCTTCTTGCGGCCGTCGCCGGCGGCCGCCGGCGCCTCCCCGCCCCCGGCGGCGGCGAGGCTGGCCTTCAGCGCCGCCATCAGGTCGATGACCGGCGCCGGCTCGCGGAGCCTCCTCCGGCTCGGCGATCTCGCTCGCCGTCCGCCTTGGCCTGCGAGGAACTCGAGCAGCGCCGTGCGGGTCTCGTTGGGGTAGGCCTCCGGCTCGAACGGCCGGGCCAGGCCCTCCGACGAGCTGCTCCGCCATCGCGAGCTCCGCCGTCGGCGACCTCGACGTCCTCGAGCCGCCCGCTGATCTCGTCGCTGGTCGCTGCAGGCGGATGTCCTCGGGGTAGTAGAGCGTCTCGAGCGTGAGCATCCCGTCCGACGGCGCGCAGCAGCACCAGGTGCTCCTTGGTGGAGAGCACGAAGCGGCCGATGGCGGCGCGGCCCTTCTGCTCCATCGCCGTCATCAGCAGCTCGTAGGGGCGCTCGGCGCGCTCCTGCGGCTCGAGCCAGTAGGCGCGCTCGAAGTAGACCGGGTCGACCTCGGCCAGCTCGACGAACTGCAGGATCTGGATCGTCTTCTCCTGGCGGGCGGCGAACCGCTCGAGCTCCGCGTCCTCCACCGGCAGGTAGCGGCCCTTCGAGACCTCCCAGCCCTTCACGGTGTCGTCGGGCGTGACCTCGACGTCGCGCTCGGGTCCCAGCGCTTCTGCTTGACCGGCTGGCCGCGTCTCGCGCGAGAGCGTCCGGAAGCTGACGTCGCTGCGCTGCTGCGCCAGCCCCACCGACACCGGGATGGTGACCAGGCCGAAGCTGATGAAGCCGTTCCAGATCGCGCGCATGGCCGGTCCTTCCGCCTTCCGCCCTGCGTCTACCCGGCCCCGATGCGGCCCGGCCGCGGTTGCCGCCCCCGACGCCGCCGGAGTGCCCGCGTCAGGGCCTCCGAGCATCTCCACCGGGAACGGCAGGATCAGCGTGGTCGTCCGCTCGTTGACTGCCGATCTCGTTCATGGTCTGCAGGTAGCGCAGCTGGAGCGCCGCCGGGCTCCGTGCTGATGACGGCCGCGGCCTGCGACAGCTTCTCGGAGGCCTGGTACTCACCGTCGGCGGCGATGATCTTGGCGCGCCGCTCGCGCTCGGCCTCGGCCTGGCGGGCGATGGCGCGCTGCATGTTCGGCGGGCAGCTCGACGTCCTTCACCTCGACGACCGAGACCTTCACGCCCCACGGGTGGGTCTGCTCGTCGATGATCGCCTGGAGGCGCTCGTTGATCTGGTCGCGCTCCGACAGGAGCTGGTCCAGGTCGACCTGGCCGAGCACGCTGCGCAGCGTCGTCTGGGCGATCTGCGAGGTCGCGACGAGGTAGTTCTCGACCTGCACGATGGCCTTCGAGGCGTCGATCACGCGGAAGTAGGCGACGGCGTTGACCTTCACGGTGACGTTGTCGCGGGTGATGACCTCCTGCGGCGGGCACGTTCAGCGTGATCGTGCGCAGGTCGACCTTCACGGCCTTGTCGACGAACGGGATCAGGATGAAGAGACCGGGTCCCTTGATGCCGATCAGGCGGCCGAGGCGGAACACGACGCCCCGCTCGTACTCCCGCGCCACCTTCACCGCCGAGAACAGGAAGATCAGCCCGATGATCGAGCAGGACGATCACCACGATAGGCGGCGGCCATGCGGGCGTCACCCCTCTCCGGGCTCGTCGGTGGCGGCCCGGTACCGGGCCTCGTCACCGAGGGTACCAGTGACCGCCCGTTGGGCTACGATTCCGCGGATCGTGCCCGACCTCCCGGCCCCGACGGACCTCCTTCCGCACCGCCCGCCCTTCCTCTTCGTGGACGAGATCCTCGATCTCGTCCCCGGCGAGTCCGCGCGGGCCCGGTGGCGCGTGGACCCCGCCGCCGCCTTCTTCGCCGGGCACTTCCCGGGCAACCCGATCCTGCCCGGGGTGATCATCGTGGAGGCGCTCGCCCAGACCGGCGCCCTCGCGGCGCTCGCCGAGCCCGGACACCGCCGGCAAGCTGGCGCTGTTCGGCGGCATCGGGCAGGCGCGCTTCCGCCGCGTCGTGCGGCCCGGCGAGGACCTGGTGCTGGAGACCCGCCTCACCCGCCGCCGCGGGCCGCTCGGGCAGGGCGACGGGCACCGCGAGCGTGGACGGCGTGACGGCCTGCGACCGCCGAGCTCACGTTCGCCCTGGTCGACGCCACGGAGGCTGCATGATCGTCGCGATCTTCCCGGGCCAGGGGGCCCAGGCCGTCGGCATGGGCCAGGCCCTGGCCGAGGCGCTTCGAGACCGCCCGGCCGCGCCTTCGAGGAGGCGGACGACGTCCTCGGCTACGCGCTCTCGGAGATCTGCTTCAGCGGCCCCGCCGAGCGCCTCACCGACACCGACGTGTGCCAGCCGGCGCTGCGTCGCCACCTCCATCGCCGCGTTGCGGGTGGCGTCCGAGGCCGGGCCTGCGCCCGGGCCTGGTGATGGGCCACTCCCTGGGCGAGTACTCGGCCCTGGTCGCCGCGGGCGCGATGGGCTACGCCGAGGCGCTGCGGATCGTCGCCGAGCGCGGCGCCGCGATGCGCGCCGCCGGCCGGGCCGCGCCGGGGGCGATGGTCGCCCTGCTCGGGCCTCGCCGACGACGACGCGCGCGCGCTGGCCGAGGAGGCCGGCGAGGTCGTGGCCCGCGAACTTCAACTGCCCCGGCCAGGTCGTCGTCTCGGGCACCGCGGCCGGCGATCGACCGCCTGCTCGCCGCGGCCGCCGAGCGCGGCGGCGCGCGACCCGCCTGGCAGGTGGACGGCGCCTTCCACTCGCCGCTCGATGGCCCCGGCCGCCGAGCGCCTGCGCCCCGCGCTCGCCGCGTGGGAGCCCGCGGCGCCCGACCCGCCCTTCCTCTCCACCACCACCTGCGCCCTCGAGCCGCCCGAGCGCATGCGCGAGGTGCTGCTCGACCAGCTCACCTCGCCGGTGCGCTTCGGCGACGCGGTGGCCGGCCGCGCTCGACTCGGGCGCCGAGCGCTTCGTCGAGGTCGGGCACGGGCGGGTGCTGTCCGGGCCTCGTGCAGCGCGTGCGCCGCGACGCCGCCGTGGCGCAGGTGGGCGAGCCGGACGACGTGGAGGCGCTGGCGGCCGCCTGATGCCCGTCGCGCTCGTCACCGGCGCGAGCCGCGGCATCGGCGCCGCCTGCGCGCGGGCGCTCGCCGCGGGACGGCTTCGACGTGGGCGTGGGCTACGCCGCCGACGCCGACGGCGCCGCGGCGACGGTCGCCGGCCGTCGAGGCGCGCGGGCCGGCGCGCCCACGCCCACGCGGCCGACGTCGCCGACGAGGCGCAGGCCGGCCGGCCTGGTCGAGGCCGTCGAGGAGGCGCTCGGGCCGCTCGACGCCCTCGTGCTGAACGCCGGCATCACCCGCGACGGCCTGGCCGTGCGGATGAGCGCCGACGACTGGTCGGCGCGGTCATCGACACCAACCTCTCCGGCGCCTTCTACACCGCCCGCCCGGCGCTGCGCGGCATGCTGCGCCGCCGCGTCCGGGCAGCATCGTGGCGGTGTCGTCGATCGTGGGGCTGATCGGCAACCCCGGCCAGGCCAACTACGCGGCCGCCAAGGCCGGGCCTGATCGGGCTGGTGCGCGCGCTCGCCCGCGAGGCCGGCGCCCGCGGCGTGCGCGTCAACGCCGTCGCGCCCGGCTACATCGCCACCGACATGACGGCCGTCGCTCTCCGACGAGCAGCGCGACGTCCTCCTGGCGCAGACGCCGCTCGGCCGCCTCGGCGAGCCCGAGGACGTGGCGGGCGCGGTGGCGTTCCTCTGCTCGCCCGAGGCGCGGCCTTCGTCACCGGGCGCCGTGCTCTCGGTCGACGGCGGGCTGGCGATGTCGTGAGCCGTGCGGGACGGAACGCCGCCGGCGGGTCGTGGTCACCGGCATCGGCCTGGTCACCTCGCTCGGCATCGGGCGCGAGGAGAACTGGGCGGCGGCCATCGCGGGCCGCAGCGGCGCCGCGCCGATCGCCGCGCTACGAGCCGCTCGACACGCGCGACCACGATCGCCTGCGAGGTGCAAGGGCTTCGAGCCCACCGACTTCATGGAGCGGCGGGCGGCCCGGCGGATGGACCGCTTCGCCCAGCTCGCGGTGGCGGCGGGCCGCCTGGCCGCTCGAGGACGCCGGCGCTGACGATCGACGCGGCGTCGGCGCCCGCGGGTCGGCGCCGCTGGTGGGCAGCGGCATCGGCGGCCTCGACACGCTTCGTCGACGCAGACGCTGCGTCGCGGAGAACCGCGGCCCCGACCGCGTCTCGCCGCTCTTCATCCCGATGGTGATCGCCAACATGGCGCGCGGCCCAGGTCTCGATGGAGCTGGGCCTGAAGGGCCCGCTGTACGTGCATCTCCACCGCCTGCGCGTCGGGCAACCACGCCCTGGGCGACGCGACCGAGCATCATCCGCAGCGGCCGGGCCGACGCGATGCTGGCCGGCGGCGCCGAGGCCAGCGTCACCCGGATCGGCGTCGCCGCCTTCAACGCGATGCGGGCGCTCTCCACGCGCAACGACGACCCCGAGGCGCGCGAGCCGCCCGTTCGACCGCGGCCGCGACGGCTTCGTGATGGGCGAGGCGGGCGCGATCCTGGTGCTCGAGAGCCTCGAGCACGCCCGAGGCGCGCGGCGCCGAGCCGATCTGCGAGGTGCTGGGCTACGGGCTCAGCGGCGACGCCCACCACCTCACCGAGCCCGACCCGACCGGCGAGGCGCCGGCCGCGGCGGTCGCCATGGCGCTGGCGCGACGCGGAGCGTCGCGCCCGACGAGGTCGACTACGTCAACGCGCACGCCACCTCGACGCCGGTCGGCGACCGCAGCGAGGTGCGGACGCTGCGCCGCGCCCTCGGCGACGAGGTCGCCGCGCGCACGCTGGTCTCGTCCACCAAGTCGATGCACGGCCACTGCCTGGGCGCCGCCGGCGGCGTCGAGGCGCGCCCTCACGGCGCTGGCGATCCGCGAGGGGCACGTCCCGCCGACGATCAACCTCGACGACCTCGACCCGGAGTGCGAGGGCGTCGACCACGTCGCCAACGTCGCGCGCGACGCCGACATCCGGGTGGCCGATGTCGAACGCCTTCGGCTTCGGCGGGCACAACGCGATCCTCGTGCTCGGCCGCCTGGAGGAGCGGTAGCCGCGCGCCCGCCGGGCGCCTGCCCGGGTGGCGCGCGCGCCTACAACCGGGCCAGCACCCGGATCTACGGCCCGCGGCGCGGCCTGGAGGGGTTCTCCTGGATCGACGGCGAGCGGGTCGCGATCGGCAGCGTCCCGGTCGGCGACGCGGTCTCCGCGGCTGCCCGAGCTGGGCGTCACCCACGTCGTCAACTGCCGCGCGCGGCCTCCAGACCCGCATCTCGCACGACCTCTGGGCGGAGCGCGCAGGTGTTCGGCGCCGACCACGTGATGGCGGCGCCGATGTGGGACCACGGCCGCCACCAGCCGCCCGCGCCTGTGGGCGCCGGCGGCCGCGCTTCGCGGCCGACGTGCTCGACGAGGACCCCGACGGCGGGCGTGCTGGTCCACTGCCAGCAGGGCCGCCGCCGCTCGGCGATGGTCGCCTACGCCGTCCTGCGCCTGCGCGGGCACGACCCGGCCGACGCCGCGCGGCTGGTGCTCGAGCCCGCGCCCCCGCGCGTGCTCGTGCCGGCCTATCGCGACAGCGTCGAGGAGTGGCTCGCGGCCCGGGACCGGCCCCTGCCAGATCCCCTGACATAATCGGCGGCTCAGTGTCCAAGCGCCCGATCACGGTCTCGGTCGACAAGCTGCGCCGAAAGCGGCCCGCCGAGAGCGCCGGCCCCGCCGCAAGCTGCCCGCCGACGAGCGCTCCTGCCCGCAGCTGTCAGAGCCACTGGCGGGCCGACGAGATGCGCCGCAACCTGCGCGTCTGCGCTGACCTGCGGCCACCACTTCGCGGTGGGCGCGCGCGAGCGCGCTCGACCAGCTCGCCGGAGGGCGGCGCCGTGGCACGAGCTCTGGCCCGAGCTGCGCGCGAGCGACCCGCTCCAGTTCGTCGACCTCCAGCCCTACCCGGACCGGGTGGAGCAGGCCGAGGCCGCGCGGCAGCGACCGAGGCGCTGATCGTGCGCCGAGATCGAGATCCGCGGCCACCGCTGCGTCGCGGCGATCATGGACTTCTCGTTCCTCGGCGGCAGCATGGGCTCGGTGGTGGGCGAGAAGCTCGCCCGCGCCGCCGACCGCTGCGTCGAGCGCGGGCCTGCCGCTGGTCGTGCGTCACCGCGTCGGGCGGCGCCCGGATGCAGGAGGGCGTGCATCGCCCTGATGCAGATGGCCAAGACCGTCGTCGCCTTCGAGCTGATGCACGACGCCGAGCTGCCGGTGATCGTGGTGCTGGTGCACCCCACCACCGGCGGCGTCTGGGCGTCGTTCGCCTCGATCGGCGACGTGACCTACGCCGAGCCGGGGGCGCTCATCGCCTTCTCCGGGCCCGCGCGTGATCGAGCAGACCACGCGCGAGACGCTGCCGCCCGAGTTCGGCCGCGCCGAGACCCAGCTCGCCAACGGGCCAGGTCGACGACGTGGTCGACCGCCGCGAGCTGACGGCCCGCATCGCGCAAGGTGCTCGCGATCCTCGACCGCCCGACCGGTCTCGACCCGCCGCCGGCGGTCACGTGGGCGCAGCAGAACGCCGAGCGCGCCGCCGCGGCGGCGCGCAACCTGCCCGACCTGTCGCGCCGCCGCCATCGTGCCAGAGGGTGCTGCCGGCCCGAGGACGAGGAGGAGGCGCCGTGAGCGTCGCCGCGCGCCGCGGCGGGCCGCTTCGTGCGCCGCCTCGCCACCCGCCTGGGCGGCAGGGCGGCCCGAGACCAGCGTCGGCGATCTGGGAGACCGATCCAGCTCGCCCGCCACCAGGACCGGCCCTACCCGCTCGACTACATCGGCCGCGGCTCTTCCCGCGAGTTCGAGGAGCTGCACGGCGACCGGCTCTACGGCGACGACCCGGCGATCGTGGCCGGCATCGGCCGCGGCGTCGGTCGGCCCGGTGGCGGTGATCGGCCACCAGAAGGGCCGCGACACCGCCGAGCGCACCTACCGCAACTTCGGCATGCCCGGACCCGAGGGCTACCGCAAGGGCATGCGGGTCATGGCGCTGGCCGACAAGCTCAACCTGCCGGTGATCACGCTGATCGACACGCCCGGGCGCCTTCCCGGGCGCGGCGGCCGAGGAGCGCGGCCAGGGCGGCGCGATCGCACGCAGCATGCAGACGATGCTGCGCCTGCGGGTGCCGTCGATCGCCGTCGTCATCGGCGAGGGCTCGTCGGGCGGCGCGCTCGCCCTGGGCGTGGCCGACCGCGTGATGATGCTCGAGAACTCGACCTACTCGGTGATCTCGCCCGAGGGCGGCGCCGCCATCCTCTGGCGCGACGCCGGCCCGGCGCGCGACGCCGCCGCGGCGTTCCAGCCGACGGCGGCCAACTGCTACCGCTGGGGCATCGCCGACGTCGTGGTGCCCGAGCCCGGCGGGCGGCGCCCACCGCGACCACGACGAGGCGGCGCGCCTGCTCGGCGGCTACCTGGCCCGCGTCGCTGCGCGACCTGCGGCGCGCTGTCGCCGGCCGAGCGCGGCGGCTGCGCCGCGAGCGCTACCGGCGCATCGGCGCCTACCGCGAGATCGCGGCCGGCGACCCGACGGCGATGGCGGCCGGCCGCGCTCGACCCGGCCGCCAACGGGGGCGCCCGCTAGGGGCCGAGGCCCCGGCGGCTCGGTCAGGGCGGCCACCAGCTCGCGCGCGAAGTCCGGGATGTCCGCCACAACGCGGCCCCACACCAGGTTGCCGTCGCGGAAGGCGGGCTCGTCCACCCACTCGGCGCCGGCGTTGACGAGGTCGTCCTTGATGCCGAGCGAGCCGGTCGCCCTCGCGCCGACGATGCCGGCCGAGATCGCGACGCTGCCGCCGTGGCAGATGATGCCGATGGGCAGCCCGCGCGCGTGGACGCCGCGCACCAGGTCGAGGATGGCGGGGTCGCGGCGCATCTTGTCGGGCGCCCACCCGCCGGGGATCACGAGGCCGTCGAGGGTCTCGGCGCCGACGGCCTCGGCGGCGGTCCTCGGCCTGCACCGTCAGCCCGTTCTTGCCCCGGTGCGTGTCGGTGTCCGAGCCCGACGGCGATCACCGTGGCGCCCTCCTCCTGGATGCGCATGACGGTGACCCAGAACTCCAGGTCCTCGACGCCCTCGGCGACGAGGACGGCGTAGCGGCGTCCGGAGAGGCTCATGGGCGTGAACGGTAGCGGGCCCCCGGGTGCGGGGCCCGCCCGTTCGTCAGCCGAGTGCGCGGGCGACGTCCGTCGCGACGACCTCGGAGGCGATGGGGCCGCCCTCGAGGATCCGCGACAGACGCAGCGCGCCGTCGAGCAGCTCGCGGTTCGTGGACGGGTGCTCGGGGAGCACGCCCACCGTCGCGGCCAGCTCACGGTGCCAGCGCTGCATCTCGGCGCTCGGCCGGCGATCCGGATCCACGCGGACCATGTCCAGTACGAGGGCCATGAACCCCCGCAACGCGGCCCGGGGATCGGGTCCCTGGGTCATAGGCGAGCCTCCTTGCTCGGCGGTGGCGAACTGGCGGGGCATCCTGTCCCGCCTGGAAGGGATCGTCCGGGGCGTGCCCGAGTTGAGCCGCGGGGACGGCCGCCGGTCCTATCGCGGGTCGATCACCCGCAGCACGGGCCCGGGGGTCACGCGGACCTCGCGGTGGCGGCCGAGCGCCTCGCCGTCGGCCTGCACCGGGCGCCGGCTCCGGTCGACCGCGACCAGCGAGCGCCGGTGGGCGCCCCCCCGCCCCGGAGGGCCGGCCCGTCGAGCGGCAGCTCGCGACCGCGCACGGCCAGGACGGCCAGGCGGCCGAGCTCGCGGGGCCGGGCGCGGGTCAGCGCCACCCAGGCCAGGCGGCCGTCGAAGGCCGCGCCGGGGACCAGGTCGAGCGGCCGCCTGCCCAGGTAGGTGTACGGCGTCCCGCACGCCACGAGCACGGCAACGGCCTCGGGCCCGTCCACGCCGCCGACCTCCAGCGCGAGGCGCGGCACGCGCCGGCTGCGGACGGCTGCCACGGCCGCCCCGAGCGCGAACCCCGCCTGGCGCAGCCGCCGCTTGGTGCGCGGGCGCGCCTCGATCCACTCGACCGTCGCGGCGTCGAGGCCCACGCCGCAGTTGATCGCGAAGACACGCGGCTGTCCGTCGATGTGCAGCAGGCCCGAGCGACGCGTCGCGCACCGCCGGGCGCTCCAGGACGCGGCGCAGCAGCGGGATGGCCTGCGGACGCCGCCGTCGGCCAGCCGATCGCGCGCGCGAACACGTTGGCGTTGCCCCCGGGCAGCGGGCGCCAGCGCCACCGGGCCCGCCGGCGAGCGCCCCGGCGACGTCGGCGACCGTGCCGTCGCCGCCCAGCGTCACCACCACGGCGGCGCCCTCGGCGGCGGCCCGGGCGGCGAGGCGGGCGGCGTCGCCCGGCGCCTCGGTCACGAGCGACCACTCCAGGCCGTGCGGGGCCAGCGCGCGGGCGACCTCGCTCGCGCAGCGCCCGCGAGGCCTTCGTCGCCACCGGGTTCACGACCAGCGCGACGGGCCCGGCTCATGCGTCCAGGAGGGTCAGCTCCAGCCGGGCGAGGTACGCGGCGACCAGGCCCGAGAGGGTGGCGGCGGACGTCGGCCATCGGCAGGTGGCGGGCGCCGGGGATCACCACCATGTGTGCGTGCGGCAGCTCGCGGGCGAGCTCCTCCGACAGCCACGGCGGGGTCAGCGGGTCGTCGCCGCCGGCGACCACCAGCACCGGGACGCCGCACGCCGCCGAGGCGGCCGCGGAGCTCGACCGTCCGGCAGGCCTCGTAGTCGGCGAGGAGCACGTCGGGCCCGCAGGCGTCGATGGCCTCGCGGGCCGCGCCGGGCGCCGGCGCCGTCCGGGTCGGCCCGCGAAGCCGGCCAGCAGCCGGTCGCGCTCGGCGCCGAAATCCTCGCGGACGCGCGCCATCGCGTGGTCGGGCACCGGGAGGCGGGCGCCGCTGGCGACCACCACCAGGCCGTCGACCAGCTCGGGGCGGGTGCACGCCACCTCCAGGGCCGCCGCGCCGCCCAGCGAGTGGCCCACCAGGACGCGCGGGGCGGGGACCTGCTCCAGGGCCGCCGCCATCGCCAGCCCGATGGCGCCGACGTCGCGCAGGGGCTCGCCGTCGGGGTGCCCCGGGAGATCCAGCGCGACCGATCCGGCGAGCCGCGCGCCGACGGGCTCCCACACCCGGTGCTCCCCGCCGGACCCGTGGATGAGGATCGGTCGCGGCGCGCTCATCCGGGCGATCGTATGCCCCCGCGGCCCCGGGAGGGCCTGGTAGCCTCGAAGGGTGGAGAGCCTGCTCATCGCCTGCGATTTCGACGGCACGATCACCGAGCGGGACACGCTCCACGTGATCGTCGAGGAGTTCGGCACCCGCGGGCTCTGGGGCGCCATCGAGCCCCGCCTGCGCGCCGGCGAGGTGACGCTGGAGCAGGCGATGCAGGAGGAGTTCGCGTCGGTGCGGGCCACCCCCGAGCAGGTGCGCGACGTCGTGCTGCCGCTCCGCCGGCCTGCGCCCCGGGTTCAGCCGCGCTGGTGGGGTGGGCGGCCGACGGCGGCCACCGCCTCATCATCTTCTCCTCCGGCTTCCGCTCCGTGATCCGCGACGTGCTGGCGGGGATGGGCCACGACGAGATCGAGGTCGTGAGCCACGACGCCGTCTTCAGCGCGGAGGGCGCCGAGATCCTCTGGTCCGACCGGGGCGAGACGTGCGGCGTCTGCGGGCGCCGCTGCAAGCGCCACGACCTGCGCCAGCGCCACCGGGGCGAGACCGTCGTCCTGATCGGCGACGGGATCTCCGACGTGCTGCGTCGCGCAGACGGCCGACGTGGTCTTCGCCCGCGCGCACCTGGCCCGCGACCTCGCGGCCGCCGGCGTGCCCTTCATCCCGTTCGAGGACTTCGACGAGGTCCGCGAGAGGCTCGACGCGCGGGACGGATCCTGGCGGCATGAGCGACGGCGGATGGCGGCCGGTCCCCCCGGCCGCGGCCTGGGGGGAGATGGAGGAGCGCGTGCTCGCGTTCTGGCGGGAGCGGGACGTGTTCCACCGCTGCCTCGACCCAGCGCGCCGGCGAGCCGCCCTGGGTCTTCTACGAGGGCCCGCCCACCGCGAACGGGCGGCCCGGGTCGCACCACGTGCTGTCGCGCGTGTTCAAGGACATCTTCCCGCGCTTCCAGACCATGCGCGGGCGGTTCGTCGACCGGCGCGGCGGCTGGGACTGCCACGGCCTGCCGGTGGAGCTCGAGGTGGAGAAGCGCCTCGGCATCTCGGGCAAGCCGGAGATCGAGGCGTACGGCATCGCCGAGTTCAACGCGCTGTGCCGCGAGTCGGTGCTCACCTACCTCGACGAGTGGGAGCGCCTGACGGAGCGGATCGGCTTCTGGATCGACACCGACCGCGCCTATCGCACGATGGACGCGACGTACGTCGAGAGCGTGTGGTGGAGCCTCGCGGAGCTGCACCGGCGCGGCCTGCTCTACCAGAGCGACAAGGTCGTCCCGTACTGCCCGCGCTGCGGCACGGCGCTGTCGAGCCACGAGGTGGCGCTCGGCTACGAGGACGTGGACGACCCGTCGGTGTACGTGCGCTTCCGCCTGCGCGACGAGGACGCGTCGCTGCTGGTGTGGACCACCACCCCGTGGACGCTGCCGTCCAACCAGGCGGCGGCCGTCGCCCCGGACGTGACGTACGCCGCGGTCGAGGTGCGGCGACGAGACGCTCATCATGGCCGAGCCGCTCGTGGCGAAGGTGCTGGGCGAGGAGGCCCGGCCCGTCGCGCCCGTTCCCGGCCGTCCGAGCTGGTGGGCCGGGAGTACGAGCCCCCGTTCCCGTACATCGAGGGCGCCCACCGGGTGGTCGACGCCCCGTTCGTCACGACCGGGGACGGCACCGGGATCGTCCACATCGCGCCGGCCTTCGGCGAGGACGACATGGCCACCGCCCGCCACCACGGCCTGGACGCCCCCAACCCGGTCGGGCCCGACGGCCGCTTCACCGACGCCGTCGGGCGTGTTCGCCGACCGCCTGGTGAAGGAGGCCGACCCCGACCTGATCGCCGACCTCGACGCCCGCGGCCTGCTGTTCCGCTCCGAGCTGTACCGCCACGCCTACCCCCACTGCTGGCGCTGCGGCACGCCGCTCCTCTACTACGCCAAGCCGTCCTGGTACATCCGCACCACCGCGGTGAAGGACCGGATGCTGGAGGTCAACGCGGAGATCGGCTGGCACCCCGAGCGGGTGCGCGACGGGCGCTTCGGCAAGTGGCTCGAGGGCAACGTCGACTGGGCGATCTCGCGCGACCGCTACTGGGGCACCCCGCTGCCGCTGTGGCGCTGCGGCGACTGCGGCACGGTGGAGGCGGTCGGGTCGTTCGCCGAGCTGGCCGGGCGGGCCACCGCGCCGCTCGCGGAGCCCTTCGACCCGCACCGGCCGTTCGTGGACGACGTGCGGCTCACGTGCGCCTGCGGCGGCGAGATGCGCCGGGAGCCCGAGGTCATCGACGTCTGGTACGACAGCGGCGCGATGCCGTTCGCGCAGGACCACCACCCGTTCGCGACGGGCGGCGACCTGACGGGGAAGGTGCCCGGCCGACTTCATCTGCGAGGCCCTCGACCAGACGCGCGGCTGGTTCTACTCGCTGCTGGCGGAGAGCACGCTGCTGTTCGACGGGCCGGCGTACCGCAACGTGGTGTGCCTGGGGCTCATCCTCGACGGCGAGGGCCAGAAGATGAGCAAGAGCAAGGGCAACGTCATCGAGCCCTGGACCGTCCTCGACCGCCAGGGCGCCGACGCGTTCCGCTGGTACCTGCTCACCGCGCAGAGCCCGTGGGACTCGTTCCGCTTCAGCCTGGAGGCGGTCGACGAGGCGATGCGCCGGTTCCTGCTGACGCTCTGGAACACGCACACCTTCCTGGTCACGTACGCGTCGCTGCCCGATGGGTGGACGCCGGGCGGACCGCCGCCCGAGCCGGACGACCTGCGCCCGATCGACCGCTGGATCCTGTCGCGGCTCGACGGGACCGTGGACGGCGTGACCGAGCGCCTCGAGGACTTCGACGCCACCGGCGCGGGCCGCCTGCTGGAGGAGCTGGTCGACGACCTGAGCAACTGGTACGTCCGGACGGGGCGCCGCCGGTTCTGGGGCGGCCGGGGCGGCGAGAACGGGACCGGCGGCGGCCGGGACGACGCGGTCGCCGCGTTCCACACCCTCCACGAGTGCCTGTCGACCATCGCGCTGCTGGTCGCGCCCTTCTGCCCCTTCGTGGCGGAGGAGATGTGGGGCGCGCTCGTCGCCGCCCACGACCCGGAGCGCGCCCGAGAGCGTCCACCTGGCCAACTGGCCGCGGTCCAAGGGGCGCCACTCCCCGTCGCTCGAGGCCGCCATGGCCAGCTCGCGCGAGGCCGTGACCGTCGGCCGCGGCGCCCGCGCCGAGGCCAAGCTGAAGGTGCGCCAGCCGCTCGCCGAGGCGGTCGTGGCGTGCGCGCCGGGCACCGCGGAGGAGGTCGGGAGCCTGGTGGACCTCGTCGCGGAGGAGCTCAACGTGCGCCGGGTCCGCTTCGTCACCGACCCGGGCGAGCTCGTGGACGTGACGCTGAAGCCCAACTACCGCCGCCTGGGCCCGCGCTTCGGCAAGCGGATGCCCGAGGTGGCCCGCGCCGTCGCCGAGCTGGCCCCGGCCGAGGCCGCGCGGGCGATCGACGCCGGCGAGACGGTCACGATCGAGGTGGACGGATCGGCGGAGCGCCTGGAGGCCGACGACCTGCTGCGCGAGGCGCGCCCCACCGAGGGCTACGCGGTGGGCCAGGACGCCGCGCCTGGCGGTCGGGCCTGGCGACCGAGATCACCCCCGACCTGCGGCTGCGAGGGGCTGGCGCGGGAGATCGTCCACGCCGTCCAGTCGCGCGCGCCGCACCGCCGGGCTGCGGGTGGAGGAGCGCATCCTGCTGCACCTCGACGGATCGGGGCTCATCCGCGAGGCCGCGGAGGGTCACCGCGCCGAGATCGCGGCCGAGACGCTCGCGACGCAGGTCAGCATCTCCCACGGCGCCCCGTTCGCGGGGATCCACCACGAGGAGCACGTCATCGACGGCGAGCCCCTCGCGATCCGGATCGACCGGGCGGGGGCCTGAGCCCTACGCCCCGCCGCCCCCCCAGGTGGCGGCGCGGGCGCCGAGCATGACGTCGTCGTCGGCGCGGAGGCGGTTCCAGACGCGGTCGGCGTCGAGGCCGTGGCGCTCGATGATGCCCGGCAGGTCCAGCACCTGGCGCGGGTCGTCGAGCCGCAGGCCCACGACCTTGCCGTCGCCGGTCACGATCGTGACGCCCTCCTCGGGGCGCTCGGCCTTCATGTCGGCGAACGGCTGGACGTTGCCGAGCGAGAAGTAGATGGCGGGCAATGTGGTCCTTCTCAGTCGGTGGTCGGGAGGTGGGCGGCCAGGGCGGCCTCGATCTTCTTCGGCTTCACCGCGCCGGTGAGCCGGGCGACGGGCTCGCCGCCCGCGAACAACACGAGCGTCGGGAGGGAGAGCACGTCGTAGCGGCCGGCGCACGCCGGCTCCTCGTCCACGTTCAGCGTCGCGATGGTCAGGTGGCCGCGGTGGCGCTCCGCCAGGTCCTCGAGCGCCGGCTCCAGCTTCTTGCACGGCACGCACCACGGCGCCCAGAAGTCCACGAGCACCGGCTCGCCCGCCGCGAGGACCCGGTCGTCCCACTCCGCGCCCGTCACGGGGACGAGGGACCCGCCCGCGCTCACGGGCGGATCGAGATCTTCATGCCGATCGTGACCAGGTCGTACAGCGCCTCGACGTCCGCGATGTGCATGCGCATGCACCCGTGGCTGGCGGCCTGCCCCACGGAGTAGTCCGCGTACGTGCCGTGCAGGCCGATCGCCGGCGCGGTGGTCCCGATCCAGCGGGTGCCCAGCGGGTTCCCCGCGCCCGGGGGGATGGACGAGAGCTCCGCCGCCCACGGGGAGTCCGGCGGGTACCACACCGGGTCCTTCTGCTTGTCGTTGATCTCGTACTCGCCGGTCGGCGTGGGGTACGCCGGCTGGCCGATCGCGATCGGGTAGGTGCGGAAGACCCTGCCGTTGCGGATCAGGCGGACCTTGCGCTGGGTGAGGCTCACCACGAGCCGTCCCACCATCGCCTGGCGCGTCCGCGCGTCGACGATGCCCGACTTCGGCAGGTGGTAGCGCTTCTGGTAGCGCGCGATCGACTTCATCGTCGTCGCGTCGACGATCGCCCGTCAGCTTGCCCTTCTTCGGGTACACCTTCGCCTCGCGCAACCGCTGCTGAAGGTCGGTCACGTCCGCGCCGCGCGCGCCGCGGCCGATGTCGGCGGTCCCGAACTCGTCCGTGCTGTCGACCACCACCACGCGCTTGGCCGAGGTGACGTTGCCGGCGCGGTCCTTCGCCTTCACCACGATCGTGTTGCGGCCCTGCGGCAGCGTCCCCACCGCCATCGCGAAGCGGTGGCCGTCGACCTGGAGCGGGACGGGGGTGGAGGCGACGTCGCCGTAGCTCGCGGCCACGTCCTCCGGCGTGACGCCGTCGGCGCCCTTCACCGTCGACACGCGCGTGCCGTTGACGGCGGCGGTGAACGTGAGGCCGCGCGGGTCGTCCTTCGGCAGATCGCCGTACACGGTGGGCGCGTCCGTCGAGGTGATCTTCTCCCCGGACGCCGGCTCGCTCAGCGCCAGGTCCGGGGCGGTCGTGTCGACCGTCAGGCCGCGGCGCCGCACCGTCGCGTTGCCGGCGGCGTCCGTGGCCGTCACGGTCGCGCGGACGCGGCCCTCCGGCAGCTTCGCCACCACCCGCCAGGCGCCCTTCGCGTCGGCGTGCGCCGTCGCCGTCTTCTCGGCGACCGCGACCGCGACGACCGCGCCGGGCTCCGCGGTGCCGGAGAAGATCGTGGAGGCGCGGGGGCTCAGGGCGCCCTTCGCCGGGGTCGCGACCGCCAGCTTCGGGGCCGTCGTGTCGACCGTGAAGCCCCACGTGCGCGTGACCGTCCGCGCGAACACGTTGCCGGTCGAGAAGCGGACCTCCACCTGGTGGTCGCCCTCGGCGAGCTTGGCCGCCGGGGTCAGCGCGGCCTGCGCGCCCGTGCCGCGGACGCGCGACGTGACGTCGCGGCCGTCCAGGACCACCTGCAGGTCGCCCAGGCGCTCGTCGGACGGGACGGTGAAGGCGATGCGGGGCGTCGCGTCGGAGACGGAGCTCCCGGGCCCGGGCAGCGGCTCGGTCACCGACGGCCGCTCGATGAGCTGCCAGACGGCGAATGCGACCGCGGCGACCAAGGCCACGGCGGCGATCGCGAGGGTGACGAGGCCCCCTCGACGCGAGCCCAGAACCTGCATGGAGACCTCCGGAGAACCCCGCGGGAATCTATCAGCGGCCGGCCGACGGACCGCCACGGCGCGGTCGCCGCGACGGATCGCAACTTCGGCCAACATTTCCCCGCCGGGACGACCAGTCCTTTACGGAACGATCATGCCGTGGCCGACATACGCTCACCTTCCCGGCCGATGCTGCCCCCATGGCACGGGACGACCGGATCGCGCTCCTGCTGGCCGCACGGCTGCTCGAGAGCCCCGTCGACTACGACACGCCCGACCTGCGGGGGGAGGGCGGTCACCTGGACGTGGCGTTCGACCTCGCGGAGCGCCTGCGCCGCGTCGCGGACCCGGACACCGCGGCGCAGATCGCGGCGTCCCTGCGGACCGCCGCCCAGGCCGACCCGGAGGCCTGACGGCCACGGCCCTTAGACTCCCCGGGATGGCCGGGGAGCTGCCGACGAACGCCGACATCGCCGCCCGGCTCGCGCTGCTGGGCGACCTGCTGGAGATCGAGGGCGCCATCCGCCACCGCGTGCTGGCGTACCGCCGCGGGGCGGCGCGGGTGCGCGCCACCAACGAGTCGGTGGCGGAGCTGGCGATGCAGGGCCGGGCCGTGGAGCTGGCCGACATCGGCGACACCCTCCAGGCGAAGATCGTGGAGCTCGTCGAGACCGGCGAGATCTCCGCGCTCCAGAAGGCCCGCGAGCGGATCCCGGAGGGCCTCGCCGCCGTCGCGCGGATCGACGGCATCGGCCCCAAGCGCGCCGCGGCCCTCTGGTCGGCCCTCGGCATCACCAGCGTCGACGACCTCGCCGCCGCCCTCGCGGAGGACCGCCTCTCCGGCGTCGCCGGCATCGGGCCGGGCACGCGGCAGCGGATCGCGGACGGCATCCAGAAGGCGGCGGAGCCCGACCCCGACGAGGGGCGCATCCCGCTGGGGCGGGCCCTCCCCGTGGCCGAGGCGCTGCGCGACGAGCTGCGCGCCGCCGTCCCCGGCGCCCGGGTCGAGATCGCGGGCAGCCTGCGCCGCGGACGCGAGACGGCGCACGACATCGACATCGTCGCCACGGCCGCCGACCCGCGCGCCCTGGTCGAGGCGCTGCCCGGGCTGCCGTCGGTGCTGCGGGTGCTCTCGGGGGGCGACGCCGCCGTGGCCGTCCGCACCCATTCGGGGCTGCGCGCCGAGGTCGCGGTGGTCCCGGCCGCGTCGTTCGGCAACCTGCTGCAGCACGCCACCGGGTCGGCGGCGCACAACATCCGCCTCCGCGAGATGGCCGTCCGCCGCGGCCTCTCCATGTCGCAGCACGGGATCGCCGGCCCGGACGGCACCGCCACCCACGCCGACGAGGAGGACGTCTACGCCGCCCTCGGCCTCGAGTGGATCCCGCCCGAGCTGCGCGAGGACTCCGGCGAGCTCGAGGCGGCCGCGCAGGGGCTGCTGCCCGCGCTGGTGACGCGCGAGGACCTGCGGGGCGAGCTGCACTCGCACACCACGTGGAGCGACGGCACGCTCGGCGTGGCGGACATGGTCGAGGCGGCCCGCCGGCGCGGCTACCGCTACCTGGCGGTCAGCGACCACTCCCAGAGCCTCGCCATGGCCGGCGGCCTGGACCGCGAGCGCGTGCACCGCCAGTGGGACGAGATCCGCGAGGTGGACGCCCGGCACGACGACATCACGGTGCTGCGCGCGACCGAGGTGGACATCCTCGCCGACGGGCGCATCGACTTCGACGACGAGCTGCTGGCGGCGTTCGACTGGGTCACCGCGAGCCTCCACTCCGCCCTGAGCCAGCCCGCCGACAAGATCACGGCCCGGGTGCTGGCGGCGGTGGAGAGCCCGTTCGTCAACACGATCGGCCACCCCACCGGCCGGATGATGGGCCGCCGCGGCCACGCCGCGGTCGACATCGCGCGCGTCGCCGACGCCGCGGCGCGGACCGGCACCTACCTGGAGGTCAACGGGCAGCCCCGGCGCCTCGACCTGGACGGGGCGATGGCCCGGCGGGCCCTCGCCGCCGGGGCGAAGCTGACGATCGGCGCCGACGCCCACTCGGACGAGGCCCTCGACTACATCCGCTTCGGGGTCCTCACCGCCCGACGGGCGGGCGCCCGGGCCGCGGACGTCGCCAACACCCGCGACTGGGCCGAGCTCGCGGCGGGCCGGGCGGCGCGCCTCGCCGCCGCCGGGGTCACCCCGCGCTAGGCCGAGGCCCGGGCCAGATGGCGCAGCACCTTCAGGGCCCCGGGCGGGCCCGGCACCTCCACGTCGGCCGCCTCGCGGACGGCGGGCGGCACCTCGCCGCTGGCCACCGCCACGCCGACGGCGACGTCCAGGGCGCCGTCGGTGCGCATCTGGCGCATGATCCGCCACGCGTCGGCGTCGGTGCGGTCGTCGCCGATGTACATCGCCACCCGCGCGCCGCTGTCGCGCAGCAGCGTCCGGACCGCCGAGCCCTTGTCGACCGCCACCGGCGGGCGCACCTCCAGCACCTCGCGGCCCGTGGTGGGCACCAGCCCGTGGTCGAGGGCGTCCGAGGCGATCTGGGCGAGCATCAGCCGGGCGGCGTCGGGATCCGGGGCCCCGCGGGCATGGACGCTGAGCGTGGCGCCCTTCGCCTCCATCCGCAGGCCGCCCTCCGTGAGCCGTTCCACCGGCCAGCGCGCCGCGAACGCCTCCACCGTCGCCAGGTGCGCGGCGACGCCGTCCGCCAGCTCGGGGTCGTGGCCGACGCGGTGGATCTCCATCCCGTGGTTGCCCGCGTAGGCGCAGCCGGCGATGTCCACGCGCCCCTCCAGGTCGGCCAGGCCGCGGCCGCTCACGAACGCGACCAGCCGCGCCCGGTCGCGCAGCCGCTCGATCGCGGGCCGCACGCCGTCCAGCAGCCGGGCGTCCTCGGGCCGCGCGACGATCGGGGCCAGCGTCCCGTCGAAGTCGCAGAAGAGCGCCGCGTCCGCCAACCGTTCGCGCAACGGCGCGAGGGCGTCCCGGAGCCGCCGATCGGAGGCCGTCACGGCGTCCGACCCTAGCACCGCGCCCCGGTCCGCCGGGGGCGTCCTGCCCCTCGTCCTGATCGGCCTGCTGGCCGGCCTGTTCGGCGCCCTCTTCGGGGTCGGCGGCGGCATCGTGATGGTGCCGCTGCTCATCGCGCTGGTCGCGTACGACCCGAAGGTGGCCACCGCGACCTCGCTCGCCGCGATCATCTTCACGGCGACGTTCGCGACCCTCGCCCACGGGGCGCTCGGCAACGTCGAGTGGGGCACCGCGCTGCTCGTGGGCATCCCGGCGATGATCGGCGTGAACGTGGGGCTGTGGGTCAAGTCGCGGATGTCCACGGCGGCGCTGACCTACGCGTTCGCCCTGCTGCTCATCGCCGTGGCCGTCGACATGGCGCTCACGTGATCGGCGAGGCGCTCCTGATCATCCTGCTCGGCATCGCCGCCGGCGCGGTCGCGGGGGTGTTCGGCGTGGGCGGCGGGATCATCTTCGTCCCCACGCTGACGCTGGTGCTCGGCCTGGGCCAGCTCGAGGCCGAGGCCACGTCGCTGCTCGCGATCATCCCCGTGGCGATCCTGGGCTCCTGGCGGCAGACGCGCACCGGGCACGTCCGGTGGCGCGACGCCACGATCATGGGGGTCGCGTCCGTGGTCACGGCGGTCGCCGGCGCGCTGATCGCCGACGTCGCCCCCGAGCGCGTGCTGCGGATCGGGTTCGCGATCCTGCTGGTGGCGACGGCGATCCAGCTGATCCTGCGGACCCGCCGTGCCGGGCGGGTCGCTCGGCTAGGGGGCCAGGAGTGACTGGGCGGCGCCCCGGCAGGCGTCGATGCAGCGGCGAGGCGAACAGCGCCGTCGCCACGATCCCGACGCCGCAGGACACCGTGGCGATGGCGACGGGGCCGGGGATCGTCGAGCAGCTTCCGCGGCTGCTGGTCCGGCTCGGGCATCCACGCGACCGCGACGACCCGCAGGTAGTAGCCGAGGCTCACCATCGGCCCACCGCGCCCACGATCGCGAGCCACGTCAGGTCGTTCGCGACGGCCGACCCGAACAGCAGGAACTTGCCGACGAAGCCCGAGAGCGGCGGGAAGCCGGCCAGCGAGAGCATCGCGAGGGTCAGCACCACGCCGTACACCGGACGGGCGCGGCCGTAGCCGGCGAGCGACGCGATCGCGTCGCCGTCCTCCACCTCGCGCTCGCGGATGATCACGACGGCGAACGCGGCCATCGTCATGATCCCGTAGGCGATCAGGTAGTAGAGGACCGCCTCGCTGCCGTCGATGCTGCCGGCGGCGACCCCGATCAGCAGGTAGCCGGCCTGGGCGATGCTCGAGTACGCCAGCATCCGCTTCATGCTCGTCTGGACGAGCGCGGCGACGTTGCCGACCACGATGCTCGCGATGGCGAGCGACGGCGATCGCGACGCTCCAGTCCGGCTGCAGGTCGCCCATCACGCCGGTGAACAGGCGCAGGAACGCGGCGAACGCGGCGGCCTTCATCGCCGTGGACATGAACGCGGTGACGGTGGTCGGCGCGCCCTCGTAGACGTCGGGCGTCCACATGTGGAACGGCACCGCCGACGCCTTGAACGCCAGGCCGCCGGCGATCAGCGCCATCGCGGCGATCACCAGGGGCTCGTCCGTGAACGACGTCCCCTGGAGGGCCGTGCCGATGGTCTCGAGCGACGTGCTGCCGGTGGCGCCGAACAGCAGCGCCAGGCCGTACAGCAGGATGCTCGCCCCGACCGCGCCGGTGATCAGGTACTTCAGGCCGCTCTCCAGCGAGCGCTCGCGCCAGACCTCCAGGGCGCACAGCACGTAGAGGGCGACCGACAGCACCTCGATGCCGAGGAAGATCGAGATCAGGTCGCCCGCCCCGGCCACGAGCATCATCCCGCGTCACCGAGATCAGGATCAGGCCGACGTACTCGCCGCGGCGGTCGACGGCGGCGGGCTCGCGCCAGGCGAGCAGCAGCGTCAGGAAGGCCGCCGCCAGGAAGATCATGTTCAGCAGCAGGCTGAAGCGGTCGGCGCGCAAGCCGCCGCCGAACGCCTCCTCGCGGTCGCCCCACAGCACGGCCGACATGACGACCGCGGCGATGATCCCGGCCATCGCCGTCAGGGCCGGGCCGTGGCGCTGCGCGAAGCGGCCGGGCAGCAGCCCGACGCCGAAGGCCACGGTCGCGGTGCCCGCCGCGATGATGATCGGCGTGGCGGCGACGACGTTCAGCGGCTCGCTCACGGTGCGGCCGCCCCCGCGGCGGCGGCGGCGGCGTCGCCCTCGGCGGCGTCGCCGGGCAGCGGCGTCGCGTAGGCCGGCGGGTTCGGGCGCGACGGCGCGCTGGATCTGGTCGGCCGGGCGGTCCGCGGCGACCTGGGCCGGCGCGATGTCCTGCTCGATCGCCGGGGTCGTCGCGTCCACCAGCGCCTTCGGCCACAGCGCGATGAACAGCATCACGGCGACCAGGGGCACCAGCACCATCAGGTCGCCGGCGCGCAGCTCGACGCCGCGGGCGTCGCCCACGGCGCGGGCCGTTCATCGTGCCCTGGTAGATGCGCAGCATGTAGACGGCCGCGTACGCGATGCCGATGCACGCGAGCACCGCCAGCCACAGGTGCTGGCGGAACACGCCGGTGAGGATGAAGAACTCGCCCGACGAACGTGTTGGAGCCCGGGATGGCGAGGGCCGCCATCGCGACGATCAGGAACACGCCCGCCATGCGCGGCGCCCCGTCGGCAAGGCCGCCGATCTCGTCGATGCGGTCGTCCGGCGCGGAGCGGTTGATGCACCCCCACGATCGCGAACGTCGCGCGGACCACGATGCCGTGGTTGACCATCTGGAGCACGGCGCCCTGCGACGCCTGGACGTCGAACGCCACGATCCCCAGGGCGATGAACCCGAGGTGCGCGAGGCTGGAGTAGGCCACCAGCCCGCGCATCGTGGGCGCGCGCCACGCCACGAGCGACCCGTAGACGATGCCGGCCACGGCCAGCACGCCGATCGGGATGGCGAACCGGTCGGCGCCCACCGGGAACACCGGCAGCCCGATGCGCAGCAGGCCGTAGACCCCGGCCTTGCTCATCACCGCGGCGAGCAGCCCGGTCACCAGGATCGGCGCAGCCCGGTAGACGCCGGGCAGCCAGCCGTGGAACGGCCACAGCGGCAGCTTGATCACGAACGCCAGGGCGAAGCCCAGGAACAGCCAGGTGCTCTGGGTGTCCGTGA
Organism: Miltoncostaeaceae bacterium; assembly: GCA_963749475.1. GTDB lineage: Bacteria > Actinomycetota > Thermoleophilia > Miltoncostaeales > Miltoncostaeaceae > Miltoncostaea. The sequence goes on along the minus strand of CAVVMP010000016.1, from coordinate 3,597 downwards.
ACGCGACGCCGGCCAGGTCGCGGATCTGGAACGTGAACTGGCCGGTGATGTCCCGCGCCGTGAAGGCCGTGGCCAGGATGGCGACGAGCATCAGCAGCGAGCCGATCATCGTGTAGATGACGAACGTGATGTTCGCCCGGCCGCGCCCGGCGCCGCCCCACATCCCCACGAGGAAGTAGAACGGGATGAGCATCGCCTCCCAGAACACGTAGAACAGCACCAGGTTCCCGGCGGCGAAGAGGCCGAGCAGCCCCGTCTCGGCCAGCAGCAGCAGCGCCAGGAAGGCGCGCGGGCGCTCCGGCGGGCGCCAGCAGGCGGCGAGCACCGCCAGCAGGAACGTCCCGACGGTCAGGGCGAGCAGCCAGATCGAGATGCCGTCCACGCCGACGTCCCACGCCAGGCCCACCTCGTCGGCCCACGAGACGTGGTCGATGTACTGCAGCCCGGGGACGCTCTGGTCGAACAGGCCGATCAGGATGCCGGTGAACACCGCCGTGCCGGCCACCGTGGCGATCGCCTGGATGCGCGCCTGGCGCAGGCCGGCCGGGGCATCGGGCACCGCGAGCATCGACAGGGCGCCGAGCAGCGGCAGCAGCACGATGATGGAGACCCAGGGCATCGGCTACCTGATCGCCAGGGCGAGGACGGCGCCGACGATCGCCACGCCGCCGATCATCGCGAACGCGTAGGAGCGCACCAGGCCGCTCTGCACGGTGCGCAGGCCGCGGCCGGTGTCCACGACCGCCCGCACGACGCCCTCGATCGAGCCCTGCACCCCGACGCGCTCCACCGTCCTGGTGAAGACGTCCCCGAGGTCGCGGCCCGGCTGGACCACGGCCTCCTCGTAGACCTCGTCGAACCGGTACTGGTCCTGGAGCAGCTCGCGGCCGGCGGGGGCGCGCAGCAGGCGGGTGCGCCGGGTCGGGTCGAGCACGAACACCCACGCGGCGGCCGCGATGGCGGCGAGCGCCAGGCCGACGCTCACGATGCTCACGAGCCACTCCTCGGCGGCGGTGGGCTCGATGTCGGGGGCGGCCGTCAGCGCCGGCGCGAGCCAGTCGTTGACGAGGTGCCAGCCCCCGGGCACCTGGAGGAACCCGATGAAGGTGGCGCCCAGGGCGAGCACGCTGACCGGGGCGGCCATCGCCCACCCGCCCTCGTGGGGGGTCTTGGCGTAGCCGCCCGCCGGCTCCGGCCCCCAGAAGGCCCGGAAGTAGAGGCGGAACATGTAGAAGGCCGTCAGCCCGGCGGCGATGATCCCGACGATGCCGCAGAACACGCCGAGCGCGCCGGCGTCCATCGCGGTCGACAGGATCTCGTCCTTGCTGAAGAAGCCCGCGAAGGGCGGGATGCCGGAGATCGAGAGGCAGCCCACCAGCACCGCGAGGCTCGTGAACGGCAGGTGGCGCCGCAGGCCGCCCATCCGGTCGAGGCTCTGCTCGCCGACCAGGGCGTGGATGGCGATGCCGACCGCGAGGAAGAGGAGCGCCTTGAAGAAGGCGTGCGTCAGGAAGTGGAACATCGAGGGGCCGTAGATCCCGAGCCCCCCGGCCATGATCATGTAGCCGATCTGGCTCACCGTGCTCCAGGCGAGGACGCGCTTGATGTCCTCCTGGACGAGGGCGATCGTGGCCGCCATCAGGAGGGTCGCCGCGCCGACGATCGCCACCAGGTCGCCCGCGTACGGCGCGAGCTCGTACAGCACGTTGGTGCGGGCGATCATGTAGACGCCGGCCGTCACCATCGTCGCGGCGTGGATGAGGGCCGAGACCGGGGTGGGGCCCTCCATCGCGTCCGGCAGCCATGTGTGGAGCGGGATCTGCGCGCTCTTCGCGGCGGCGCCGACGAACAGCAGGAGGGCGACGGCCTCGGCGGCGCCGCTGCGTAAAGAAGATGATTGACCATCTACCGGTAAGGTGTTATATAAACTAAAAATTGAAACAAGAGAAATTACAATTGCTATTGTTCTAACTATGAAATTGGTAGTAACAAAATTTAATATTATTTTTTTACTCAACTGAATATATATGGTGAACCTATCTTTTTAAGATATTTGTTATTTTTATTTTTTAATGTAGGAAAGTATGTTTAATCCTAATTCTTGACATATTTTGTATATAGTTACAGTCTAGAATGACCTTATATCAATTTACAGAAATTAGCATATGCAAACTCTTTTCATTTGTCAGGGAAAAGCCTGCACTTGTATCCCATGTAGAAATTCTCCATAGTAGAACACGAACATATTCCAGGAAGTCATACTTAAATTTGAGAAAGTAATTTGCATTTGACAGAATATTAGTGTTGTAGTTTATAATACAAAGTGAGATGGAATGGAATGATTTTCCTCTTCGTTTACTCCTCTATACTTATTTTCTTGTCGTTATGTCAAATTGTTGGTTCGGTTTTTTCTTTTATTATGTACATAAGGTAATACGGTAGGATTAACAGCACCGTGTTGCTGTAAAACCGTAAATACAGACGAAATATATAATTAACAGATCCGTATATAAGGTAACATACTGCTTATGATTAAAGATCCGAATAAAATTAAAACTACGTGGTTATTACCTAGAGACTTGGTTAAGGAAGCCAAACAATACGCACTAGATAAAGATACAACTGTTACTGCAGTTATTATTCATGCTTTAACTGATTTTCTAACCAAATATAGTAAGAAATGACAACGGAATTAGAATGTAATAGCTGTGGTCACAAGTTTCAAAGCACTGAAGTAGAATTGACAAATTTAGATATTACTGACGAATACTTTAGAATAAAATGGAACTGTCCAAAATGTAATGCTGAAGGATTGACATTGTTTATCAATAATCTACCAGTAAATAATAGCAGCAAATAAAGGTAAAATAACTAATGAGATGTCAAAATTCTACCGATGCTAATAGAAGATGTGATAGAACAGCAAGTAAAATCGCAATAGTAAAAGACGTCATTGAAAAACAGTCAAAAATTTGGATATGCGATAATTGTTTTGACGAAAAACTATATAATAATAAATCTTTTAAGAATCATATAATCAAAGTAGCGGAATTAAATAGTAAGAAATGAATTTCCCTAATACTATTAATAACTAAATATTAATCCAAAACCTTGGACTTATGGTTATGGTATTCAAATTTTCTGTAATATTCGTGTAAATGAATGGTGGGAGGATTTTATTAAGAAACCTCTTTGATTATATAGTGGAAACAAATCACTAGGAACCTATAACAATAGCAAGTAACAGAAGAATAGTTCTACCTTCAGCAGGACCAAACCCGAAATATTACAATCTCTCTATTAGACAAAGAACACTATATGCATCTCTTGCAGGTCAATCCAAACCAAATATCTAATTCTTTTGGATTAATTCAGGAGCTATAATATATTCAGAAGCAACAAGAAATTTTTTGATATTTTGTCTGAGCTTACTGATAGGCAATTGTTCCGAAAGAAAGGAATCCTAAAACAGGCTTGATAGAATTTTGGTTTATTACGAAGTTCCATTGGATGAGTATAGTACGAGTCATCTTGAAAAAATCTGACAACTTGTTAGAGATCGAATGACGACATAGAAATTAATTTTCAATAAAAAAT
>CAVVMP010000015.1:0-222547 GCA_963749475.1 Miltoncostaeaceae bacterium | reverse complement strand
ACGTCACGATCTCCACCTCATCCCCCTCCTTCAACCCCGTGTCATACCGCTCCCCCCGCAACAACCGCCGATTCAGTTCCACCGCCACCTTCTCCGGCGACGACCTTACCGCCCGATCAGCGCGAACCGTCTCCCCCTCCGGCACCTCCCGCGCCTCGCCATTCACCTTCACGACCATGCCGCCGATGATACGACCCCGCCCACGCCGCCGCCACAGACCGTTCTCGCCGTAACCCCCTGCTCAGCCTTCGCTCCCGCCCACTTTGATGCGCCACCCACGACGCGCAGAGCGCAACGCCTTCCCCACCAAAAAAACCTCGAAATCACCCCGCCATCCGCGATTTCCCGCGAAAATCATCGCCGCCGCGCACCACCGCCCGTCAGATAGAGACGTGCTCTTCGCCAACCGAATATCCCCGCCGAACGGCCAACTGTAGGGCTCGCTTTAGCGAGCGGATATCTCCCCCACCGCGTCGCGCGGCGAGCACTGCCCCAACCCGATGCCACAAAATGCAACAAAATGCATCACCTGCGAAACGCGCCACCCGTCTTCCAGCCTCCCCCATCTTCACACCCCCCGAGTCCTCACTCCACGCCCGCCCCCGCCGCACCGTTCGCCTTCCGCATCGCCTCGCGATAAATCGGCTTGATCGCTTCCCAGTCCACCGACGGATTCCCGCTCGCGTCGAGCGTCACCCGGTACAGCCGATCCGGGCTGGCCCGGAAATAGACCGCCTTCCCCCCCGCCGCCGCCACGCCCTTCTCCGCGCGGTACTGCTTGTCGTCCACCAGCCGCCAGAAGTCCCCCCACAGCTCCCGCTCGAACTCGCTCACCCGCGCGACCTCCTTCGGATCCCCGCGGTAGATGTCGGGAATCTTCCCCGTGTCGTCGACCGCCACCCCCTGGGCCGGCGTCTGGTTCTGCCCGAACAGCTTCGTGAACAGCATGATGCCGTGCCCCCGCAGCGCGTCCCCCTTCTCCACGAACCCCTGCTCGAACCGGATCGACAAGCCCCGCCAGCCACACCTCGTCCCCCTTGACCGTGAACGACTTGGCCGGCAGCGGGCTCCCGTCCCGCACTGCTCGACGAACAGCAGCGTCGTCTCGACCCCGCCGCCGCCGTCTGCCGCTGCTCGGTGACGATCATCTCCGCCACCCGCCGCTCGTCGCGTCAGCCGCTGCACGATCTGCTGCAGCTGCCGCTTGTCCTCCTCCAGCCGCTTCACCTGCTGCGGCAGGCGACTGCGGGTTGTGGTAATACCAATACCCCGCCGACCCCGCCGCGACGAGGACGGCACAACACGAGCAGTCGATAACGTGGCGCGCAGCATGAGTTCCTGATCTTATCGGTCACTGCCCCCCGCGAACCTTCGCGCTACTGCCGCGCGTCGCCGACCGGCTTCGGCGTCGCCGGCGGCGACTCGCCGCCGATGCCCGGCCGGATGCCGCGTCACGTCCGCGTGCGACACGCCCGCCGGCCGCTCGATCTCCGCCGGCTTCGTCAGATCCGCGTTCTTCCAGATCTTCTCCAGCGTCGCCTTGTCGGTCGGCAGGATCCAGACCTTCGCCGCCGCGTTCTCCGACCCCAGGTACTTGCCCTCGCGGGCTCATGTAGTGCACGGTCGGCGCCCCCTCCAGGCGGATCCGGTCGCTGATCGGGATCGCCTGTCACCGTCCGCCCGTCGATCGTCACCTCCTTCTCGAACCCCACGTCCACGTACCGGTGCATCACCTCGTGCTGCTCGCTCGACGTAGCTCTGGAACAGGTACGTCACCGGCCTGTTAGCGGCAACAGCCGCGGCAGCATCGACCCGATCGCCTGCGGGATGTACCACGGCGACGGCGCGTGCGTCTCCGGCTTGGCTGTTCGCGTTCCGACCCTGCGTCGCGCCGCTCACCCGCAGCGCGTAGCTCTCGACCGGCCGCAGCATCGGGTCCTTCGGGTCCCGGCGTTCGGGTCGTCTTCGGGTCGGGGCGCATCGCGGTCGAGCTTGTCGCGCAGCTGCAGCTCCGAGTACCCGAACTCCTCGTCTGCTGCTTGTCCTCGTGGCTTGCCCCTTGTTCGGCACCGTGTTGACGATGTGCGCCCAGTCCTCGTGCTTGCGGTCCAGCGACGTGAACATCTGCGACCCGACGTCCACCTGGTCGCCCTCCGCCATCGTCCGCGAGCGCATGCTCACCAGCACCCCGTCGAACGCCCGCGTCGGGTTGCTCTTCACGTCCTTGCCCTCCACGAACTCCTCCGCCACGTAGCTGTACCCGATGTCCTTCCCGTTCCGCACGATCCGCAGCCACTGCTCGCGGCACGACCGCGTCCCGGATCCGCCTGCCGCCCTTGTCCCCCCAGTCCGTGAACAACGCCCGCGTCCGGAACAGCCGGTTCGTCTGGTCCGTCTTGATCCACGACCGGTCCAGCATCTGGATCGTGTCCAGCATCGCCTTGAACGACTCGGCCGCCTCCCGCTCGTCCGGCGTTGTCCTCCGGCCGCCCCTGCTTCGGACGCCGGGCGTCGTGAAGTTGAAGACGTAGTAAAGCTGCTCGTCCCCCTGGAAGATCGCCTGCTGCCGCAGGTACCGCTCGCTCCCCACGTCCCAGCCGCACGATCGCGATCCCCACGCGTGCTCCCCGACGTTCACCACTTCCTGCCGCAGCACCTCGGCCGTCGGGTTGGTCTTCAGGACGTCCTGCACCGTGTAATCGAGGAGCCCGACCCGGCCGCGCCGCCCTTGTCCTTCCCCGACTGCAGCGGCATCGCGCTTGCTCAGGCGGCGCGCGCGTGACCTTCAGCAGCCAATGCTTGTCGTCGTTCACGTACTCGACCACGTTGTCCGGGTCGGTCTTCTGGATCTGCTTGCCCCCCGCCGGCGGGCGGAACGTGATCCCCGCCGTCTGGCTCTCGAACGGCTCGCCGAGCAGCATTCGTCCGCCCGGTGATCTTCGGGTCCAGCCCCAGCTTATCGGTCACGCCCGGGATCGGCGTCGGGCACCTCTTCGACCGTGAGCGACGCCGCCGTCCTGTCGCACCTGCTGCCCCATCACCGGCACGCCCGCCCCCGCCGCCGCCAGCGCCATCGCCGCCCAGACCGCCGCCGTCGACCGCGAAAGGGCTCGCATCCGCCTGCTGTCCATGGTGATCCTCATCAAGGGGTATATCGTCCCGCTGCCCAGCCGTGCCGTGACCCGGCCCGTGGCAACGCCGCGCCACACGACCCGCGGCGGGCCCGCCATTCTGTCCCCGCCTCCTTCAACTGCAAACAAATCCCCCCGGCCCCCGCCCTAAACTGTCACCCCGCCCACTAAACGCCCGCACAATTGCCCGCGCGCCGCACGCTAGGGCCGCCGCGTAAAACCGATAACTCGTCGTCCACTCCACGGTCTCGCCCGGCCCCACCTCCATTCCACAAACGCCTCCGGGCAGATCGCCGATCTTAAGCGCGAACAACACCCACCGCCGAATCGCCCGATCCGTCGAGATCTCCACCCCCACCCCCGCCGCCTCATGTTCCACCCGCATGACATTATCCTCGCGGCGACTCGCCAAACCCCTCCAGCCGCGTCCAGACCGCCTTGCCTTCCGGCAGCGACGTTCGGCACCCGCAACTCGCGCCCCGTGACCGTCGCCTCGACCGCCCCGTTCTGCTCGGCCATCCTCGGCTCGAACCCCACCTTCACCAGGTACTCCGGCCCGACCGGCTTCCCATCGATCGACACGTAATTGTGCCCGTAATGATCCGTCACCCACCGCTCGCTGCCCGGTGTTCTTCAGCCGCCGCACGATCCGAAACCCGTCCGCCGTCACCTCCACCCGCTTGACCAGCTCGTACCCGATCGCCCCACCCGGCAACGACGCCGACTGCGCGAACTCCAGCCCAATCCGCCCCGCTGCGTCACCCGCCACTTCGGCCACTCGAGCACCTTGTAGTCCTTGGCAGAACCCGTACCCCTTGGGATCGTCGCTCTTGGTCCAACACCCCGACCCCGATCTTCAAAAACGGCCCGCCGACCTTGGCCGCGTCATACCCTAGCGGCCGGTGCAGCTCCATCCCGAACTCCTCGACCGTCCCCGCGCCGTGGTCGTGCACCTTCGGGTCGTGCGGCTTCATCAGCTCGCCGAAAAACGTGTGCCCGTGCCACCGCCCCTGGCGACCATGCCCGAGTGGTCATACCGCAGGCCCTGGTAAAAGCCCTTGTGCGGATCGGGGAGGTAGAGGTCGATCGAGACGTCGCCCTTCTGGAGCGTCGCCTTGGGAAAACTCGGGGCGAGGTACGCCGGCGCGGGGTGGCCGCTGACGCGTTGGAAGTAGCCGACCGCCCGGTCGCGCCACCGCCGGGCGTCGGACGCCTGCAGCGCCAGGCGTTCGGCGACGGCTTGGAAACGTTCGGCGTCGATCGTCCCCTTCGGCGGACGCCACGCCGCCTGCATCGCCGTCGGCCCGCTCGCACCCGTCGTTGTAGCGCCAGCACAGCTCCTCCCACAGCGTGCGGCCGGACGCCATCTTGTGCGTCCACGGCACGTGGTGGAACCACAGCAGGAACTTCTCCGGGCAGGTGTGCAGGTCGGCGAAGCGGTCGCGCACCGGCGGGAAGTATTGCGAGACGGCGTTGCTGCCGGTGGCCGTGCGGTCGAAGCCGATGCCGGCGGCTCGGCGTGGTGGTAGTAGGGCGGGTTCCAGTCGGCGCGGCAGGCGGTGGAGCCGGGGTCGGGGCCGTCGCGGGCGTCGGCCTGGAGGTGGGTGAGGCCGAGCGGGGCGTTGTAGCTGACGTAGGTCTCCCACGACGAGAGCATGAGCTGGCGCGAGCGTCGTCGAGCACCTGCGGGGTCGTCCGTGAACGTCATCCGCGAGCCACTCGTCGGCGATCTGCTTCCGCCGACAGGTCCGGGTCCCACGCGAGCCGGCCGAAGGCGTACCAGTTGGCCTGCGAGAAGTCGTGGCCGGTCCAGTTGCGGTCGGAGCCGGTGTTGGCGACGCCTGCGACGCCGCTGAGGGCGTAGCCGTGCACGGAGCCGTCGACCACCTTCGCGACCGTCGATCCGGGGCCCTTGGCGTGCGTGTCGGCGTCGAAGAACTCCTTCCACATCGGCGCGAAGTAGACGAGGTGCCGGTGCTTGCCGAAGTACTCCGGGGCGATCTGGAGCTCGGCCATCAGCGGCGTCCGCGGCATCGCGCCGAAGAGCGGGTGGAACGGCTCGCGCGGCTGGAAGTCGATCGGGCCGTTCTTGACCTGCACGATCACGTTGGGGCGGAACTTGCCGTCGAGCGGGACGAACTCCGCGTAGGCGCGCTTGGCGCGGTCGGGGTCGACCGATTCCTCGTACACGAACGCCCGCCACATCACGACCCCGCCGTGCGGCGCGAGCGCGTCGGCGAGGCAGTTGGCGCCGTCGGCCCTCGCGGCCGAACGCCAGCCGCTCACGTACGTCGTCGGCGCTCCACAGCACGTCCGGCGCGCCGGCCAGCACGCCCAGCACCACCTCGGCCAGCTCCGGCTCGCTCCATCGCGCCGCCGGGCGGCCCCGCCTGAAGTCCCGCGTCCCCGTCATCCCGTTCCTCCCGAACCCGCTGCAAACGTGCTGTATTCTAGCACGAAAACGAACAGATGTTCGCAGGCGGAGGTCCGGTTCTGCGCGACTACGAGCGGTGGCACGAGCGGTACGACGACCCGGGATCGGACCTGTCGTGGCGCCTCGGGGTGGTGCGGGCCCACATCCGGGCGGCCCTCGACCGGCACCCGGGCCCGGTGCGGGCGCTGAGCCTCTGCGCCGGCGACGGCCGCGACCTCCTGGGCGTGCTGGCCGGGAGGCCGGACGCCGCCCGGGTGCGCGCCGTCCTGGTGGAGGTCCACCCGGCGATCGCGGAACGCGCCCGGCGCGGCGCGGCCGGAACGGCGGCCGCGGTGGACGTGCGGGAGGCGGACGCCGGCGACACCGGGGCGTACGCGGACGCCGTCCCGGCGGAGCTCGTGCTGCTGGTGGGGATCATGGGGAACGTCACCGACGCCGACCTGGCGCGGACGATCGCCGCCGCGCCCGCCCTCTGCGCCCCGGGCGGGACGCTGGTGTGGACGCGCGGCCGCTCGGGCGGCGACCGCAACGGCGTGGTGCGCGCGCGGCTGGCCGCGGCGGGGTTCGCGGAGATCGCCTACGACGTCCTGGACGAGGACACCCTCCCCGCCGTCGGCGCCGCCCGCTACGACGGCCCGCCCGCGCCCCTCCCCGCCGGGCGGCTCTTCACGTTCCGGCGCTGAGGAAAGTGCCTGCATTGTGCGATGAAATCTGAACGCGCGTTCGCCGTTGTGCCTGCGGTCACCCGCGGGATACCGTCGCCGCACACGCCGTCGCCGAGAGGGGCGCATCCATGTATGCGACCGTGCGTGTCTACGACTCCGCGGAGGGACTCGCGGACGCCGTCGCGGCAAACCGTTCCGAGATCCTCGGGCTGTTCGAGGCGATCCCCGGCTTCCGTGGCTACCACATCGTCAAGACCGGACCCGCGAGCTGCGTGTCCGTCACGGTCTTCGACGACCAGGCCGGCGCCGAGGCGTCGAACCAGGCCGCCCGCGACTGGATCGCCGGGAACCTGGCGAACGCATCCATCAGCCCGCCGCAGGTGCACGCCGGTGAGGTGGCGATGAGCGCGGACGGCTGACGCTGCGGGGCGGGGCCGGGCGGGACCCGGCCCCGCGCCGTGCACGACGGCTCCTCAGAGGGGCCGGGACGGGGCGTGGTGGCGGTCGAAGACGTGCTTGGCGAGCTCGCCGCGGCTGCGGACGCCGACCTTGTCGAACACCGACTTCAGGTGGTCCTGGACCGTCCACGGCGAGATGTGCAGGTCCGCCGCCACCTCGGCGGTGGGCGCGCCGGCGATGACCCGCTGGGCGACGTCGCGCTCGCGTGCGCTCAGCCCGTACGCGCGCATCACCACGTCCGCCATCTCCGGCGGGCGGGCGACGTCCAGGACCACGGCCACCTCGCCGCCCGGGCGTAGCGCGACGGCCTGCACGCCGAGCCACCGCCCGGCCCGCGTGCGGACCACCGTCCGGGCGGGGCCGCCGGCGTCACCCTCCCCGTCGGCCCCCGCGGCGCCGGCGACGGCGGCGAGGGCCGAGTGGAGGCGGCCGCCGGGGCCGGTCCCGAGCTCGTCGAGCCACGCCTCCGCCGCCGCGCTCGCGGACCGCACCTCGGCCCCGGCGAGCACCAGCACGCCCGGGGCCGGCGGGCCGCCGGGCGGCGCCGGCGTCCCGAGGGCGCGGATGAGCACCGCCGCCCGCAGCCCCTCCGCGACGGGCCCGGCGATGCTGGCCATGAAGCTCAGCTCGGCCTCGGCGAAGGGCGGCCGCGGCTCGCGGCGGGCGAGGACGACGGCCCCCCAGCACGTCCGCGCCTGCACGAAGACGGCGCGCAGGGCGTCGCCACGGAGGCCGGAGAGCGGGGCGACCTCGCGGTGGAGGCGGCTCGCGGCCAGGTCGCCGGCGGTCGCCCGGTGCAGCGTCCCGACGCTGCGCCCGGCGCGCGCGAGCCCGGCGAAGCTCAGGACGTCCTCGTGGAGGTACTCGTTCTCGTAGAAGGCGGGCGCGGTCTCCCGCGGCAGGTCCTCGACGTGCGCGCCCGTGACCAGGAGCGTCGCCGGATCGATGGTCACCCAGGCCGCGCCGTCATAGCCCACGACCCCCCGCACCTCGGCGGCCACCGCGCGCAGGAGGGCCCCGGCGTCGAGCCCCGCCCGGCACAGCCGGGCGACGTGACGCCGCGCGCGCTCCGCGCCCGGGTCGGCCAGCATGCCCCACACTCGTCGCGCCCCGGCGGCGGTGTCAAATCCCAGGATCGCTGGGATACCGCCGGCGCCGGCCACCCCATAGCCTCGGCGCCACCACCAGGGAGGAGGCCCCGATGTCCGAGAACGCCGACCGCGTCCGCGCCTTCTACGCGGCCGCCGCCGAGGGGGACCCGGCGGCCATGGACGTCTTCGCCGAGGACGTCGAGTTCGCGATGCCGGAGGTGCTGCCCCACGGCGGGGTGATCCGCGGGCGCGACGCGCTCGGCGCCTACTTCGGCGAGGTCCAGGGACGCTGGGACGACTTCCGCGTCCCCCTCGACGACCTCGTCGACGGGGGCGACCGCGTGGTGGCGCTCGGCCGCTTCTGCGGCCGCCCGAGGGCCAGCGGGCGCTACGTGGAGATCCCGTTCGCGCTGGTCTGGGCCTTCCGCGACGGCGCGGCCGTGCGGGTGGACGAGCACACCGACACGGCGCTCCTGCTCGAGGCGCTCCGCCCCGCCGGCGCGGCGGCCACCTGACCGGGGAGGCGTGGCCCCGACGGCCGCGTGGGGGACCTCTCAGCCTCCGCTGGTACCGTCGGCCCGGTGAGCGACTGGGCCGTCACGGTGATCGAGGGCATGGGCTACGGCGGGCTGTTCGCCCTGATGCTGCTCGAGTGCGTGTTCCCGCCCATCCCGAGCGAGGCGATCCTGCCGTTCGCCGGGTTCGCGGTGGCCGAGGGCGCGATGTCCTTCCCGCTCGCCCTCGGCGCGGCCACGGCGGGGTCGCTCGCCGGGAACCTGATGCTCTACGTCGCCGCCCGTCGTGGCGGCACGTCGCTGGTCGCGCGCCACGGGCACCGGGTGGGCGCCGGGCCGGAGCGGATCCGCCGGTTCGAGGGGTGGATGGACCGCTGGGGATCCGCGACCGTCCTCGTGGCGCGGGCCGTGCCGCTGGCCCGGACGGCCGTGTCGCTCCCCGCCGGCCTCGCCCGCTTCCCGGTGCGGCGCTTCGTGGTGCTCACCACGGTCGGCAGCCTCGCGTGGAACGCGGTGCTGATCGGAATCGGGTGGGCGCTCGACGACTCCTGGCACCACGTCGAGGCGGTCATGGGCCCCACCAGCATCGCCGTGGTCGTCGCGATGGTCGCCACGGGCCTCGTCCTGTGGGGCGTGTCCCGCCGCCGCGGCGCCGGCGCCGGCTGAGGGCGCGCCGATGCTGATCGAGTTCCCCGCCGACGACCCGGCCCGCGCGCTGCGCTTCTGGGAGGGCGTGCTCGGGCGCCCGCTCGCGCCGCGCACCGACGACCAGGGCGAGGGATGGCAGACCGGCGGCGGAAGGGATGCGGCCGTCGGCGTCCACCCGCGCGCGGCGGGACCGGGCGACCGGGTGTCCCTCCCCTACTTCCACGTGGACGACGTCGACGCGGCCGTCGCCCGCGTCGAGGACCTCGGCGGCAGCGTCATCCACCGGGGCGAGCGGTGGACCATCTGCCGCGACTCCGAGGGCAGCCCCTTCGGGCTCGGCCCGCTCCGCTAGGCAAGTGCTCCACCCCGGAAGTCGCGTGGTGTTTCCCGGCTGCATCGCATCGCGATGCTGCGTCCTCGACCTCGGCAATAGGACACCACTATTGCCGAGGATCTGCGTCCTTGCCTCGCGGGCGATTCACTCGGGAAACCCATACGGGACCTCCGGGGCGGAGCACTAGGAGTCGAGCACAAGGGTCACCGGCCCGTCGTTCTCGAGGCCGACGTCCATGTGCGCGCCGAAGCGCCCGTGGGCGACCGGCACGCCATGGGAGCCCACCGCCGCCGCATAGGCGGCCACCAGCGGCTCGGCGTCCTCGCCCGGCGCCGCGGCGGACCACGACGGGCGGTTGCCCTTGCGCACGTCCGCGAGCAGCGTGAACTGGCTGACGCAGAGCAGGCCGCCGCCGGGCACCTCGGTGAGCGGGAGGTCGAAGGGGCGCTCCGGGCCGTCGAACAGGCGCAGCCGGACGGTCTTGGCGGCGAGGCGCTCCGCCTCGGCCGCGGTGTCGCCGCGGGCGGCGCCGACCAGGGCCAGGAGCCCCGGGCCGATGGCCCCCACCTCCTCGCCGTCGACGTGGACGCGGGCCCACGACACCCGCTGGAGGACGATCCGCACCGCCGCATGGTACGGCCTGGGTAGCATCGCCCCGATGGACGCGGCCCCGGCGCGCATCGCGCACTACCTCGACGAGATCGGCGCCGACGCCGAGCGCGACGGCGAGCGCCGCTGGGGCGTGCGGCTGCCGTCGCAGAAGCGCGGCGCCGTGATGGTGGGGCTGGAGGTCCGGGAGCGGACGCTCGCGATGCGCGCGTTCGTGGTCCGCGGCCCCGACGTCCGCCACGAGGACGTGTACCGCGGGCTGCTGCTCCGCAACCTGCGCACCCAGGTGTGGCGGTTCGCGCTGGACGACGACGGCGACGTCTACGCGCTGGCCGACGCCCCGCTGGACGGCTTGGACGCCGACGCCCTGGACGGCCTGCTCGGCGCGCTCTGCGCCCTGGTGGACGAGAGCTACGAGGGCATCGTGCGCACCGGGTTCGACGTGCCCGAGGGGACGGTCTTCGGCCCCCCGCCGGGGGCCGCCTGAGCTCCGCGGGCTAGCCGGCCTCGAGCCCCGTGCCGAACAGGCGCGCGAGCCGGTAGTGGCGGGCGGCGAGCGGATCGCCGAGCCGCGCGAGGGAGCGGGCGAGCCCGTAGTGGGCGTAGCCGTCCGTGGGGCAGAGCTCGACGGCGGCCCCGAACTCCTCGGCGGCGCGCCGGTAGGCGCGCGACGCGAGGTAGGCCCGGCCGAGCGCCTCGCGGATCGAGCCCTTGTCGGGCTCCAGCTTCTTCGCCCGCTCCAGGGCGATGGCCGCCTGGCGGTACTCGCGCACCTCGAGCAGCCAGCTGCCGTTGCGGTACGCCTCGTAGGCGTCGCCGGGGGACGTCATCCCGTCACGGTATCGCGCCGCCGCGGACGGAAGCCCAGCGCGCTCGTCACGCGGCGACGCAGCGACGCCTGGCGGCGGATCTCGCGCAGGGTGGCCGACTGCTCCCGCCACGCCGCCGCCGCCTCCCCCCGCTCGGGGGGCTCAGCCGCGTAGCGGGCGCGGGTGGCCCGCGCGTAGATCGGCGTCGGGTCGACACCCGTCCGCTCCCGGACCGCCGCGGCGCGCTCCGTGGCGGAGGCCGTCTCGGGCGGCGCCCACCCGAACCGCCGCAGGGACGACTCGAACTCCCGGGCGGCTGCGATCACGCGCTCGCGCTCGTCGCCGTGGGTGCGCGCCCGCGAGCGGCGCGCCATCCGCACGGCGGCGGGCACGAACAGCAGACCCAGCGGGACGAGCAGCACCCACCGCCACCCGCCTCCGCCGCCGCCCTCCGCCGGGGCGGGCGCGGCGGCCGTGTCGCCGGACGACGCGGCCGCCGGCGCGGGCGTCTCGGGCTGCGGCAGCGGGGGCGCCTCGGTGGTGCCGGGGGCGACGGCGCGGCCCACCAGCCCGCCCAGGTTGACCTCGAACCGGCTGGGCGCATAGTCCGGCGACGACACCGACGCCGGGTTCGGCGCGGAGCGGCCCGGCGTGGGGTCGAACGGCAGCCAGCCCTGGCCCGGGAAGTAGACCTCCACCCACGAGTGGGCGTCGCGGTCGAGCACCACGTAGCGGTCGATGCCGGTGTCGAAGCGGCCGCCCGTGTAGCCCACCGCGACCCGCGCCGGGATGCCGAGCGTGCGCAGCATCACCGCCATCCCGCCGGCGAAGTGCTGGCAGAAGCCGCTGCGGCCGTACAGCAGGAAGTCGACCAGGGGCGGGGGCGCGTCGTCGAGGGACGGGACGGTGCCGTCGGGCCGCCGCGCCGGGTACGGGGGCGACTCCGAGTAGATGTAGCGGCTGCGCAGGTGCGCCTCGATGCGGTTGACCGCCGCGTACTCGGTGGGCGCGTCGGCCACCACGCTGCGCGCCAGGTCGCGCACCGGCGCGTATGCGCCCAGCTCGCGGTCGGACGGGCCGGGCAGGCCGCTGCCCCAGAGCGGGATCTGGAGGGCGTCGGCGTCGCCCGACGCGCGCAGCGCGGTGTCCACCGCGGGCACGTCGCCCCCCCTGAGCGGGGGCGCGCCCACCAGGTCGGACGGCGTGGGCGACGGGATGGACGTGCGCAGCGTGTAGCGGTCGCCCGGGCCCAGGGCGTCCTTCAGCCGCAGCCCGTCCCCCACCAGGTCGGCCGTCCCCGAGAACGGCCCGGACACCCACCGCATGCGGCCGGACCCCATCACCAGCGAGGTGCGCGTGCCGACCAGGGTGATCCGCTGGATCGTCTCCGGGGCGTCGAGCGCGCGGTCGCCGGCCTGCCACGGCAGGCGCACGACGCCGTCGTCGATCGGGATCCCGTCCGAGCCGCCGTCGTCGACCAGCGTGAACGCGTTGCCGTCGAAGCCCTCCAGGCTCACGGCGCGGATCGGCCGCGCGGTGGTCGCGCCGACGGTCATCACCACCCGCGGCTCCTCGGGCCAGTCGAGGCTGCCGTACGTCTGGTCCAGGTCGAGCGACGCCGAGCCGGGGCCGGCGCCGCCGATGTCCCAGTCCTTCCACGACCACCAGGCGTCCCCCGCCTGCGCCGGTCCCGTGCCGATCCCGGCGGCGAGGGCCACGGCCGCGCCGCCCAGCACCAGCGCCCCGCCGGCGCGCTGCAGCGGCCGGGCGGACCGCTCCGGGTCCCAGGTCGCCAGCGCCAGGATGGCGGCGAACGCCATCAGCGCCAGGATGGCCGCGCCCGCGCCGGAGGCGGGGGGCTCCACCGTCCAGCGGTAGGCCAGCCCGACGCCGAGGATCACGACGCCCGCCACGGGCCGCCCGCGCACCACGATCTGCCATGCGGCGGCGCCCACGAACGCCGCGAACGCCGCGCAGAGCAGGGCGACCAGCGCGGGGGTCTCGCCGAACGACACCGGCAGCCCCGCCTCCGACCCCTCCCGGAGGCCGTCGGGGAGGATCGCCCCCACCCGCGACCAGGCGTCTCCGTCGAACGCGATGAGCGCGAACGGCGACGTCCGCGCGGCGATCGCCGCGACCAGCAGGGCCGCCACCACCAGCGTCCCGGCCACGACGCCGGCGCGCGCCCGCGGGGCCCGGCTCGCCGCCGCCGGCAGCAGGGCCAGCAGGCCCAGCGCCACCAGGCGGCCGGCGCTCTGGTGCTCGAAGAGCCCGGTCCAGGCGATGACGAGCATGACCGTGGCCAGCCCGGCCGCCGCCCAGCGCGCGGCGTCCCTAGGTGACACCGGCCACCGCCATCCTGGTGCGGCTGAGGGCGGCCGCCACGCGGTCCGCGCCGGGCACCACCGCGACGTCCGCGCCGCCCGCCTCCAGCTCCGCCGACGACGCTGCGGCGGGGCCCACCAGCACGGCGGCCACCCCGGCGCCCGCGGCCCGGCCCTGGCCGACCGCCGACAGGATCGCGGGGTCGCGGGCGGCGGTGACCACGATCATCAGGTCCGGCGCGTCCGACGCCGCCAGCTCGGCGCGCATCGCCAGGCCGAGCGCCCGGTCGCCCCCGCCCGCGACCCGGGCCAGCGCGAGCTCCATCGCCGGCCAGCCGGCGCGCGCGGGCAGCCGCGCCGGCACCCGTCCCGTGGCCGCCAGCGCGACGGGGTCGCCGCGCTCCGCCAGGTGGCGGCACAGGGCGGCGGCGGCGGTGACCGCGGTCTCGAAGTCGGGACCCGGCGGCACGGCGCCGTCCAGCAGCACCACCACCGTGCGGCCAGACCCGGCGGGCGCACGCAGCTCCTTGGTCTGCAGGCGGCCGCGCTTGGCGGTCTGGGCCCAGTGGATGCGGGAGAGGGCGTCACCGGGCTGGTAGTCGCGCACCCGGTCGAGCTCGCCGAAGCCCGAGTCGGAGCTGCGGCGGCTGCCGGCGTGGCCCGCGGACCGCGCGCCCAGGGTCACGCCCTCGAGCGCCGGCGCCGCCGGCAGCACCAGCAGCCCGGCGGCGCCGCCGCCGCGTCGCGTGCGCCGGGCCAGGCCGAACGGGTCGCCGATCGTCGCGACCGGCGGCGGGAGCAGGTGGTCGCCGCGAACGGGGTGGACCGTCCAGGCGTCGCCCTTCGGCTCGGGCACGCCGCCCGGGCCGACGACGCCCGCGAGGCCCGGGTCGATCCGCACCTCGAGGAGCCGATCCAGGCCGAGCCGTGCGGTGAGCCCGCGCCGGGCGACCCGCACCCCGGCGGCCATGCCGACGCGGGTGCGCGGCGGGCTGACCGTCCGCTCCAGGTCCAGCCCGACGGCGGCGAGGGCGACGAGCACGGTCACCAGCACCGGCAGCGCGATCATCCCGACGCCCAGGACCGCGAGGGCGGGCGTCCCGAAGCCCCGGCTCGCGACGAGTGCCGCCGCGCCTGCCGCGACGAGGGCGAGCGCCCGCCCCGACGGGCCCCACCCCGAGGTCACAGCGGGACGGGCACCGCGTCGAGCGCGTCCCGCACGAGGTCCCCGGCCGTCGCGCCCCGGGCGCGCGCATCGGGCGTGAGGATGAGCCGGTGGGACAGGACGGTGGGCGCGAGCGCCCGGACGTCCTCGGGCAGGGCGTGGCCGCGCCGCTCGAGCAGCGCCCGGGCCTTGGCGGCCCGCAGCAGGGCCAGGCCGGCGCGCGGGCTGCCGCCGAGCTGGGCGCGGCCGTCGCGGCGGGTGGCGGTGACGAGGCCCACCACGTAGCGGGCCAGGGCCGGGTCGGCGTGGACGCGCTCCACCACCCTGCGGGCCGCCACGACGCCGGCCTCGTCGGTGACCGGGCCGACGGCGTCCAGCGGGTCGGCGGCGGCCACGTCCAGCAGCATCTGCGCCTCGTCCGCCGCCGGCGGGTAGCCGATGGTGACGCGCACGGCGAACCGGTCGAGCTGGGCCTCCGGCAGCGGGAAGGTGCCCTCGTACTCCACCGGGTTCTGGGTGGCGATGATCATGAACGGCGCGGGCAGCAGCCGGGTCTCGCCGTCGACCGTCACCTGCCCCTCCTCCATGCACTCGAGGAGCGCCGACTGGGTCTTCGGCGACGCGCGATTGATCTCATCGACCAGTACGAGGTTCGCGAAGACGGGGCCGGGCCGGAAGACGAACCGCGCCGCGTTCTGGTCCCAGACGGTGATGCCGGTGACGTCCGACGGCAACAGGTCGGCGGTGCACTGGAGCCGCGAGAAGTCGCAGCCGGCGGCACGGGCGAGACTCTTGGCCAGCACCGTCTTCCCCACCCCGGGGACGTCCTCGATCATCACGTGGCCGCCCGACAGGAGCGCGATGACGCACGCCTCGAGGCTCTCGCGCGGGGCCCGCACGGCGGCGCCGCACGCGTCGGCCAGCGCAACCGCGAGCGCGGCGGCCGGGAGGAGCTCGTCGTCCCGCAGCGGCGGGGTCGTCAGCGTGACGGTCAGAGCGTCGAGGGTAGCCCATCGGGCACCCGCGAACCCGCCGTCTGGTAACGCTATTTCAGGAGGGGCGCGAGCGCGTCGAGGATGCGGCCGGCGCAGGCCTCCTTGCTCATGCGGGGGAGCGTCTCCTCCCCCTCCGCCCCGATGATCGTGATCTCGTTCTCGGCCGAGCCGAACCCGATCCCGTTGACCGAGACGTCGTTGTGCACGATGAGGTCCAGGCGCTTGCGGATGCGCTTCTCGCGGGCGCGCGCGAGCCCGGCCTCGCCGTGCTCGGCCGCGAAGCCCACGACCACCTGCCGCTCCTTGCGGCCCGCGAGGTCCGTGAGGATGTCGACCGTCGGCTCCAGGTCGAGGTGCAGCCCGTCCCCGGCGGACTTGTCGATCTTCCCCGCCAGGGCCTCACCGGGCCGGAAGTCGGCGACCGCGGCGGCCATCACCAGCACGTCGCTCGCGGGGAACGCGGCGAGGGCGGCGGCGTGGAGGTCGGCCGCGGTGGGGGCGTCGACGTAGCGGATGTCCGGGTGGCGCGTCAGGTCGACGTTGGAGGACGAGGACCGTGACCTCCGCGCCGCGCCGGCGCGCCTCCTCGGCCACCGCCCAGCCCATCCGCCCGCTGGAGCGGTTGCCGACGTAGCGGACGGGGTCGATCGGCTCGCGGGTGCCGCCGGCGCTCACCAGCACGCGGCGGCCGGCGAGGGAGCCCGCTCCGGCCAGCCGGGCCTCCGCGGCGTCCGCGATGTCGGCCGGCTCGGCCAGGCGGCCGACGCCCACCTCGCCGTCGGCGAGCAGGCCCGAGCCGGGCTCGACGACCTCGACGCCCCGCCCGCGGAGCGTCGCGAGGTTCGCGGCGGTGGCCGGGTGGAGCCACATGCGCGTGTTCATGGCGGGGGCGATCAGCACCGGCCCGTCGAACGCGAGGTGCACCGACCCGAGCAGCCCGTCGCCGAGGCCGGCGGCCATCCGCGCGATCGTGTTGGCCGACGCGGGGCACACCAGCAGCAGGTCGTGGCCGCGGGCGAGCTCCAGGTGGTCGTAGCCCGCGCGGTCCTCCGGGCCGAAGAGGCGGGTGCCGACCGGCCGGCCGGAGAGCGCGGCGAACGTCGCGGGCCCCACGAAGCGGCGCGCGGACGCGGTCATCACGACGGTCACGCCGTGGCCGCGGCGCTGGAGGATCCGCAGGACGTTCGACCGACTTGTAGGCGGCGATGCCGCCCGAGACCCCCAGGAGGATCTCAGCCACGCGCGGCCGCCACTCCGGTCACGCGCCCGACGAGCTCGGCGAACTCCTCGGTGGCCTTCTCGAGGTCGCCGTTCACCACGCGGTGGTCGAACTCGTCCATCGCCTCGAGCTCCACGCGGCTCGTCCGCAGGCGCGCCGCGATCTCGCCCTCACTGTCGGTGCCGCGGTGCTCGAGCCGGTTGGCGAGCTCCTCGAGCGACGGGGGCATGATGAAGATCGAGACAGCCCCCGGGATGCTCCCGTGCACGGCCCGCGCACCCGCCAGCTCGATCTCGACGACGGGCGACCGGCCGCCGGCCTGGATGCGGTCGATCTCCGACCGGAGCGTCCCGTACCGGTTGCCCGCGTACGTCACGTGCTCCAGGAAGTCGCCCGCGGCGACGCGCCGCTCGAAGTCCCCGCCGCTCAGGAAGTAGTACTCGCGGCCGTCACGCTCCCCCGGCCGCGCGCGGCGGGTCGTCGCCGAGACGGCGACCTCCAGATTCGGGAAGCGGGGCAGGACCGCCGAGATCAGCGTGCCCTTCCCCGCCCCCGACGGTCCCGAGACGATGATGACGCGAGGTCGCGTCGCTACCGCTGCAGCAGCTCCAGCAGCTCCGAGCGCTGTCGGTCGGACAGGCCCCCGATCGTCTTCCCCTGCGATATGCGGCAGGTGTTCAGGAATCTGGTCGCCTTGACCTTGCCGTACTTCGGAACGGCCATCAGCATGTCAAACACCTTGGCCGTCAGCACGAAGTCCGGAGGTTGGGCGATCACTGTCCGGATCGACGTCGTCCCGCTCTTCAGGTCCTTTTTGAGCTGTGCCCTGCGGGAGCGAATCTCGTTCGCCCGGCGGAGGGCCTCCATTCGCTGATCGAGCGAGCGCTCGGGCGCCTGGGATTGGGGCTTGGGTGTGGTGGTCGCCATCGCCGGGCCATCATAGGGTCGCGTCGGAGGCTCTGGCAAGGTGAGGTTTGCAGCCGTTTTACGGCGTTTTCACGCTTGTTGCAGGCGAAGGTGTCACGGGGTTGCGACGCGTTGTCATCGGCCTCAACCTGAGCCTTAGACTGTTGCGGCTCCCGGGCGGAAGGCCCGGCTCGCGGTCCCCGGGCGCCCCTGATCCTGGAGCGGGCGCGGCGCCGACGCAGGACGGGAGGCGATCGCGGCGGCCGCCGCCTGGCCGGCTTCGATGGTGGTGATGCAGGGCACGCCGGCGCGGATGGCGGCGGCCCGGATCTCGTAGCCGTCGGCCCGCGCACCGGGGCCGCCCCTGGGCGTGTTGATCACGAGGTCGATGCCGCCGTCGGCCATCAGGTCGAGCGCGTTCGGCGACCCCTCCGTCAGCTTCTTGATGGCGCGGACCGGGAGGCCCGCCGCGGCCAGCGCCGCGGCCGTGCCGGTGGTGGCCACGAGCTGCAGGCCGGCGCGGTCGAGCTGGGCCGCGAGGGCCACCGCCCGCGGCTTGTCGGCGTTGCGGGCGGAGATGAACGCGGTGCCCGACCTGGGCAGCGCCTGGCCGGCGCCGCGCTGGGCCTTCGCGAACGCCTCGGCGAACGAGCCGCCGAGCCCCATGACCTCACCCGTCGCCCGCATCTCGGGACCGAGCACCGGGTCGGCGCCGGGGAACCGGGCGAACGGGAGCACCGCCTCCTTCACCGCGATCTGCCGGCTGGGCGACGCCGCCGGCAGCCCCAGCTCGGCGACCGAGGCGCCGAGCATCAGGCGGACGGCGTGCGGCACCAGCGGGACGCCGGTGGCCTTCGAGACGAACGGGACGGTCCGCGAGGCGCGCGGGTTGGCCTCGATCACGTAGGGCTTCCCGTCGCGCACCGCGTACTGGACGTTCAGCAGGCCGACCGCGCCGAGCCCGCGGGCGAGCGCCGCGGTCTGCTCCTCCAGCTCGGCGACCAGGCCGGGGCCGGCGCTCTGGGCGGGCAGCACGCACGCCGAGTCGCCCGAGTGGACGCCCGCCGCCTCCACGTGCTCCATCACCGCGGCGGTCCAGCAGTCGCGCCCGTCGGAGAGGGCGTCCACGTCGAGCTCGATCGCGTTGTCCAGGAAGCGGTCGACCAGCAGGACGCCCTCGGGGCGCTCCCGCTCGATGTAGGCGCGCAGCGCGTCGGGCGAGTCGCAGATGGCCATCGCCCGGCCACCGAGCACGTACGACGGCCGCACCAGCACCGGGTAGCCGACCTCATCCGCGGCGGCGAGGGCCTCGTCGCCGTCGTGGGCGATCGCCCAGGGCGGGGCCTCCAGCCCCAGCTCGTCGAGGAGGGCCCCGAACCGGCCGCGGTCCTCGGCCAGGTCGATCGCCTCGTGCGGGGTCCCCAGGATCGGGATGCCGGCCTCGGCGAGCGTGCGCGCCAGGCGCAGCGGCGTCTGCCCCCCCAACTGCGCGATCACGCCGACCGGCCGCTCCGCCGCGCAGATGTCGAGGACGGCGTCGGCGGTCACCGGCTCCAGGTAGAGGCGGTCGCTGACCCCGTGGTCGGTGGACACGGTCTCCGGGTTGCAGTTGACCATCACCGCGGCGTAGCCCAGCTCGCGCGCCGTCTCGGCGGCGTGGACGCAGCAGTAGTCGAACTCGATTCCCTGCCCGATCCGGTTGGGGCCGGAGCCGAGCACCACGATCGACGGGCGGGCGTCGCGGGCCAGCTCGTCCTCCGACGCGAACGCCGAGTAGTAGTAGGGCGTGAGGGCGGCGAACTCTGCGGCGCAGGTGTCCACCGCGTGGTACGTCGGCGTCACGCCCAGGGAGCGGCGGCGCTCCCCCACCCCGTGCTCGGTCGCGCCGGCGGCGGCGGCGATGTCCCGGTCGGTCAGGCCGGCGCGGCGGGCGCCGCGGAGGGCGGCGGCGTCGAGCGACCCGAGCGGCCCGGACACGGCCCGGCGGGCGGCGGCGAGCCGCTCGAACTCCGCGACGAACCACGGGTCGATGCCCGTGGCGGCGACGACGTCGGCGGGGTCCATCCTCGCGGTCGTGAGCCCGTCCAGGATGATGTCGTAGCGGTCCCACGACGGGATGCGGAGCCACTCCAGCGCCTCGGCCGCGTCGTCCGTGCGGCGGGGCTTCACGTCCAGCTCGCGGCCGGCCATCGCCTTGCCGAACGCCTCGCCGAACGTGCGGCCCAGGGCGAGCACCTCGCCCACGCTCTTCATGTGCGTGGTCAGCTCGGTGGACGCGCCGGGGACCTTCTCGAACGCGAAGCGCGGGACCTTCACCGCGACGTAGTCGAGGGTCGGCTCGAAGCTGGCGGGCGTGACGCCGGTGATCTCGTTCGGCAGCTCGTCGAGCGTGTAGCCCACCGCGAGGCGCGCCGCGATCTTCGCGATCGGGAACCCGGTGGCCTTCGACGCGAGGGCCGACGACCGCGACACCCGCGGGTTCATCTCGATGACCACCACCTCGCCCGTCGCCCGGTTCAGGGCGAACTGGACGTTGGCGCCGCCGGTGGAGACCCCCACCGCGCGGATGACCGTGATCGCGGCGTCCCGGAGCGACTGGAGCTCCTGGTCGGTGAGCGTCATGACCGGGGCGACGGTGACGGAGTCGCCGGTGTGGACCCCCATCGGGTCGATGTTCTCGATGGAGCACACGATCACGGCGTTGTCCGCCACGTCGCGGACCACCTCGAGCTCGATCTCCGCCCACCCGAGCACGGAGCGCTCCACCAGGACCTGGCCGATCGGGCTCGCCGCGAGGGCCGTCGCGAGACGGGCGTCGAGCTCCTCCGGCGTGTGCGCCGCGCCGCCGCCCTCGCCGCCGAGGGTGAACGCGGGGCGCAGGATCACCGGCAGGCCCAGCTGGGCCGCCGCCGCCCGGCCGCCGGCCAGGTCGGTGACGATGTGGCTCTCCGGGACGGCCAGGCCCGCGCCGTCCATCGTGTCGCGGAACACCTCGCGGTCCTCGGCGCGGCGGATGGCGGGGACGTCGGCGCCGATCAGCTCCACCCCGTACCGGTCGAGCACGCCGGATCCGCTCAGCTCCATCGCGAGGTTCAGGGCGGTCTGGCCGCCGAGCGTGGGCAGCAGCGCGTCGGGCCGCTCCAGGGCGATGACGGCTTCGACGGCCTCCGGGTCGAGCGGCTCGACGTACGTGCGGTCGGCCACGGAGGGGTCGGTCATGATCGTGGCCGGGTTCGAGTTGACCAGCACCACGCGGTAGCCCTCGGCGCGCAGCGCCCGCGCGCCCTGGGTGCCCGAGTAGTCGAACTCGCCCGCCTGCCCGATCACGATCGGGCCGCTGCCGAGGATGAGGATCGTCGAGAGGTCGTCGCGGCGCGGCACTAGGACAGGCCCGCCACGAACTCGCGGAACATGTAGCGGGCGTCGTGCGGCCCGGGGCTCGCCTCCGGGTGGTACTGCACCGAGAACGCGCGCAGCTCGGGGGCGGCGATGCCCTCCACCGATCCGTCGAACAGGCTGGTGCGGGTGACCTCCACCCCGTCGGGGAGGTTGCCGGCGACGACCGCGTACCCGTGGTTCTGGACCGTGATCTCCACGCGGCCGTCGCCGGACCGGCGCACCGGGTGGTTGGCGCCGCGGTGGCCGAACGCCAGCTTCTCGGTGCGCAGCCCCAGCGCGTGGGACAGGAGCTGGTGGCCCAGGCAGATGCCGAACACGGGGACCTGCCCGAGCAGGCCGCCCACGGTGCCGATCACGTTCGTCACGGCCGCCGGGTCGCCGGGGCCGTTGGAGAGGAACACGCCGTCGGGGCCGCGTGCCAGCACCTCCTCGGCGGTGACGCCGGCGGGCACCACGTCCACCCGGCAGCCGGCGCCGGACAGCCCGGTGGCGATGCTCTCCTTCATCCCGCAGTCGATGGCGACCACCCGCGGGCCGTCGGTGCCGAGCTGCCGCGGCGCCGCCGCGGCCTCGGTCGCCAGGTCGCGGCCGTCGAGCACCGGGTGCTCCCGCACGCGCGCCAGCAGCTGCTCGGCGCCCAGCTCGGTGGACACGCCGCCGCGCATGGCGCCGCGGTCGCGGAGGTGCCGCACGAGGCGCCGGGTGTCGCAGTCCTCGACGGCCACCACGCCCCGCTCCGCCAGCCACGTGCGCCACCCGGTCGCGCCGCCGGTGCCGGGCGCGTCCCCCGCGCGGGCCATGATCACGGCGCCCGGCCAGGGGCGGTCGCTCTCGTCGTGCCCCGGGCCTGCGCCGTAGTTGCCGATCATCGGGGCGGTGAAGCAGAGGATCTGCCCGAGGTACGACGGGTCGGTGACGGCCTCCTGGTAGCCGGTCATCCCCGTGGTGAACACCATCTCGCCGAGCGCGGTGCCCGGCGCGCCCACGGAGGCGGCCGGCAGCACCAGCCCGTCCTCCAGGACCACGACCGCGTCGTGGGTCATCGCACCATCTTCGAGATGGCCTTGAACTCGTCCGTGCCGGCGGCCTCCAGCAGCTCGAAGAGCGCCATCTCGGCGGACGTCACGTGGGCGCCGGCGGCGGCCATCTTCTCCAGGCCGGCGGCCCTGTTGGACGGCGCGCGCGACGACACCGCGTCGGCCGCGACGTGCACGGTGTGGCCGCGGGCGATCAGGTCGTGGACCGTCTGGTTGACGCAGACGTGCGTCTCGATGCCGCAGACCACCCAGGTGGAGCACGCGGCCTCCGCGAGCTGCCGGTCGAAGTCCTCGACGCCGCAGGCGGAGAAGCGCAGCTTCTCGACGGGCTCGGTGCCCTCGGGGAAGCGGTCGGCCAGCTCCTCGACGGTGTGGCCGAGGCCCTTCGTGTACTGCTCGCTCACCAGCACGGGGCGCCCGAGGGCGCCGAAGCCGGCGGCGAGGATGCCGCAGTTGCGGACCGTCTCGTCGAAGGCGTCGATGACGGGGCGGAACGCCTCCTGCACGTCCACCACGATCAGGCCCGTGTCCTCCCGGCGCAGCATCGCCGGGTGCCGTTCGGTTCCTACGGTCGCCATGCGACCCTCCCTCCCGCGATCGTGAGCACCACCCGGCCGTGGAGGGTGTCCCCCAGGAACGCCGAGTTGCGCGACTTGCTCCGGAATCCCCCGTCGCCGACGGTGACCTCGGCCTCGGGGTCGATCAGGGCCAGGTCCGCCACCGCGCCGTCGGCGAGCGTCGGCGCCGGCAGGCCGAGCACGGCCGCGGCGTCGGCGCCCATCCGCCGCACCAGCGTCTCGAGCGGCAGCAGGCCGGTGCGGACCAGGTGCGTGTGGCAGGCGGCGAAGGCGGTCTCCAGGCCGGTCACGCCGAAGGGGGCCTCCTCGAAGGGGACCTCCTTCTCGTCGCCGGCGTGGGGGGCGTGATCGGTGGCCACGCAGTCCAGGGTTCCCTCCTGGAGGGCCTCGATCAACGCCTGCCGGTCGGACTCCTCGCGCAGCGGTGGGTTCATCTTGTGCCGGCCCGGGTCGAGCGAGTTGACCGCCTCGTCGGTCAGCACCAGGTGGTGGGGCGTGACCTCGCCGGTGATCCGGATGCCGCGGGCCTTCGCGCGGCGGATCTCGTCGGCCGTCTCGACGGCGGAGACGTGACAGATGTGGATCCACCCGTCCTCATACTCCGCCAACGCGGCGTCGCGGGCCACGGCGACGCTCTCCGAGATGGACGGGATGCCCTCCATCCCGAGGCGGCTGGCGACGGCGCCCTCGTGCATGACGCCCTTCCCCGACAGCTTCGGGTCCTCCTCGTGCAGCACCAGCGGCAGGCCGGTGATGCGCTGGTACTGGAGGGCGCGCCGCATCACGCGGGCGTCGGCCACGGGGTGGCCGTCGTCGCTGAACCCGACGGCGCCGAGCGCGGCGAGCTCCGCCTGCTCGGTCAGCTCCGCGCCCTTCTGCCCCACCGTGATGGCGGCGAGGAAGCCGACCCGGATCACGGCCTCCTGCTCGCCCCGGTCGAGCAGGGTCCCGAGGATCGCCGCGGAGTCCACGACCGGCGAGGTGTTGGGCATGGCCACGATGGTCACGAAGCCCCCCGCCGCGCCGGCGAGGCTGCCGGTGGCGATGTCCTCCAGGTCCTCCCGGCCGGGCGTGCGCAGGTGGACGTGCGGGTCGACGAAGCCCGGGACGGCGAGCATGCCGCCGGCCTCGACCACCTCCAGCCCGTCGGGGTCGCCGCCCACGACGCCGTCGCGGATCACCAGGTCGCGGACCTCGTCGATGCCAGCGGCGGGGTCGAGCACCCGGGCGCCGCGCACGACGAGGCTCGCCCCGGGGCCGGGGCGCTGCACCAGCCTGGCGGGCACTAGACGGCGACCGCGGTGATCGGGGCCTCGGCCGGCTCGGCGGGCCCGGCGGG
Organism: Miltoncostaeaceae bacterium; assembly: GCA_963749475.1. Classification (GTDB taxonomy): domain Bacteria; phylum Actinomycetota; class Thermoleophilia; order Miltoncostaeales; family Miltoncostaeaceae; genus Miltoncostaea. The sequence continues at coordinate 198,890 of CAVVMP010000015.1, read as the reverse complement.
GCCGGCGAGCAGGTCGTAGAGCACCGCCATCCGCACGACCATGCCGTTCGCGGCCTGGCGCTCGATGAGCGTCTTCGGGTCGTCGGCGAGCTCGCCGGAGATCTCCACGCCGCGGTTGATCGGCCCGGCGTGCATGACGCGCTGGCCGGGCGTGAGGCGGGCGTGGTTGACCCCATACGTCATCGCGTACTCGCGCAGCGAGGGGACGAAGCCGCCGGGCCCCATCCGCTCGAGCTGCATCCGCAGCACGTAGACGACGTCGGCGTCGGCGATGTCGCGGATGTCGGTGGAGGTGCGGACGCCGAGGGCCCGCTCCGCGTCGCGCGGGATGAGGGTGGGCGGCGCGATGAGGCTGACCTCGGCACCCATGGTCTGGAAGCCGCGGATGCCGGACCGCGCGACCCGCGAGTGGGCGACGTCGCCCACGAACGCGATCTGCAGCCCGTCGAGCGGCCCGACCTCGCGCTCGATGGTGTAGAGGTCGAGCAGCGTCTGGGTGGGGTGCTCGTGCTTGCCGTCGCCGGCGTTGATGACGGCGGCGTCGGTGAAGCGGGCGGCCATCTGGCACGCGCCCACGGAGGCGTGGCGGATCACGAGGACGTCCGGGGCGTACGCGTTGAGCGTGATGACCGTGTCCTTCAGGGTCTCCCCCTTCTCCACGCTCGAGCCGGAGCCCTTCACGTTCACGACGTCCGCGGAGAGGCGCTTGCCGGCGAGCTCGAACGAGGTCGAGGTGCGCGTGGAGGCCTCGAAGAACATGTTGATGATCGTGCGGCCCCGCAGGGTCGGCACCTTCTTGATGTCGCGCTCCATGACCTCGGCGAAGCGGTTGCCGACGCGCAGGATGCGCGCGATCTCGGCACGGTCGAGGTCGTCGATGGTCAGCAGGGACCGGCGACTCACGGTGTCCTCCTCTCGGGCTCCAGCACCACTTCGTCCACGCCGTCCACCTCGGCGAGGTGGACGCCGACGAACTCGTTCCGGGCGGTCGGCAGGTTCTTGCCGACGTAGTCGGGGCGGATCGGCAGCTCGCGGTGGCCGCGGTCCACCAGCACGGCCAGCTGCACGGACGACGGGCGCCCGTAGTCGAAGATCGCGTCGATCGCGGCTCGGATGGTGCGGCCGGTGAACAGCACGTCGTCCACCAGGACGACCACCCGGTTCGAGACGTCGAAGTCGAGGACGGTGTCGCCCACCACGGGGAGCGCGCCGCGCCGCCCGTCCAGGCCGACGTCGTCGCGGTAGAGCGCGATGTCCACGCTGCCGGTCGCCGGCGCCGTGCCGGCGAACTCCTCGATCAGCTCGGCGAGCCGGGCGGCCAGGGGCACGCCGCGCGTGTGGATCCCGACCAGCGCGAGGCGGGACGGGTCGGGCTGCCGCTCCACGATCTCGTGGGCGATCCGCGCGATGGTCCGGCGCACCTGGTCCGCATCGACCAGGACCTTGGCGGCCACGCCGGCTACGTGTGGAGCGGTGGGGCGGCCTGTGCGGGCGCGTGGTGCATCGTCACTCCTTCTCGGCCTCTCGGGACCGGGTTAAAGGGTCGAGCTGGGAGGGACGGTAGCAGGTGCCTCCGACGCCACGTCAGAGGCCCCCTTGCGCTCGCCGCCGCCCTTCACGGGGTGCAGGATCGGGGCGCCCCGCTCGGGGAACGGCACCTCGATCTGGTCGAAGTCGCGCGGGACGATCACGTTGGCGAACACGGCCTCGGCCTCCGCGCGGACCTCCCGCGGCATGAACCGGCTGGAGAGGTGCGTGAGGGCCAAGAGCCCCACCCCGGCCTCCTTCGCCACGGCCGCCGCCTCGCGGGCGGTGCTGTGGCGGGTCTCGCGGGCGCGGTCGCGCTCCTCGTCGAGGAAGGTCGCCTCGTGGACGAGGACGTCGGCGCCGCGTGCGGCCTCGAGGGTGCCGGCGCAGGGCTCGGTGTCGCCGGTGATGACGACGGTGCGGCCGCGGCGCGGCTCGCCCATCACGTCGCCGGGCCGGACGGTCCGGCCGTCGGGCGTGACCACCTCGCCGCCGCGCTGGAGCACCCCGAAGTCGGGGCCGGGGGTCACGCCGAGGGCGCGCGCGGCGTCGACGTCGAACGCCCCCGGGCGGTCCTCCTCCACCAGGGCGTACCCCAGCGACGGGACGGAGTGGCAGGTGGGGAAGGCGCGCACCTCGAAGCCGTCGCCGCGCCAGGCGACCGACACCTCGCGCTCGTCGAGCTCCTGCAGCTCCAGCACGAAGGGGGTGCGGCCCACGACGGGACGCAGGACCTCCATGAGGCGTGCCAGGCCGCGTGGGCCGACGAGGCGCAGCGGGCGGTCCCGGGCCCGCAGGCCGAACGTCTTCAGCATCCCCGGGAGCCCCAGCATGTGGTCGCCGTGGAGGTGGGTGATCAGGATCACGTCCAGGTCGACGAGCCCCAGCCCGGAGCGCAGCAGCTGGCGCTGGGTGCCCTCGCCGCAGTCGATCAGCCAGCGCTCCCCGCCGCGGGCCACGAGGGTCGCGGCGGTGCCGCGCGCTGCCGTCGGGACGGACGCGGCGGTCCCGATGAACGTGACGAACAGGTCCACGGGCGCAGACTAGGCCGTCAGCTCCGGGTGCGGGAGCGGCGGCCGTCGAGGACGCGGCCGTCGGGCGGGAGCTCCAGGCGGGAGTCCTCCAGGTCGAGCTCGCGCTCGATGCGGTGCATCACGTCGTTGGAGATGGTCCCCTGGTCGCGAAGCGCGACGAGCACGCGCCGCTCGGCGGTGATCGCCTCGCGGCTGGCGCGCTGGTAGCCCTGCGACTGGTCCTCGATGCCGTCCTCGTCCTCGATCTTCCCCGCCTGCGCGGCGAAGCGGCGCTTGCGGTAGCGGTACTGGCCGCGCATCCGCTCGAGGGTCTCGGGCCGCACCCACGGCTCGCCCTCCAGCTCGTCGATGCGGTCGAGCGCGGCGGCGGCGATCTTGATGCGCGCTTTCAGCTCCTCGCGGCGCTCCTCCTCCCCGTCGTCGTGGACGCCGAGCACGCGGATGAGCCACGGCAGCGTGAGCCCCTGGAACACGAGCGTGGCCAGGATCACGCAGAACGTCATCCAGAGGATCAGGTCACGGCCGGGGAACGGGTCGCCGGCGTCGGTGGCGACGGGCACGGCGAGGGCGGCCGCCAGGGACACGGCGCCGCGCATGCCGGCCCACGAGCCGATGGCGCGGGCCTGCCACGTCGCGCGGCGCATCAGCTGGTCGGGGCGGCGGTCGGCCGCCCGGATGATGACCGTGGTGCCGAAGATCCAGGCGAACCGGACGGCGATGACGGCGCCGCTGACGGCGGCGCCGTACACGAAGAGCTCCCAGGCGGAGTAGCCGCTCAGCCCGTCCAGGATCTGCGGGAGCTGGAGGCCGATGAGCACGAACAGCGTGGCGTTGAGCAGGAACTGGGTGATCGTCCAGAACGAGAAGCCCTGGAGGCGCGATTCGGACGACGCGATCTGGGGCGCCCGCCAGCCGAGGTAGATGCCGGCGGTCACGGCGGCGAGGACCCCGGAGGCGCCGAGCGCCTCGGCCGGGAAGTAGGCGGCGTACCCGGTGAACACGGAGATGGTGATCTCGGTGGGGACGTCCTCCACGCGGCGGCGCACCTCGGCGATCAGCCAGGCCACGCCGAGGCCCACGATGATCCCGCCGAGCGGGGCGAGCAGGATGCCGAGGCCGGCGTCCCAGACGGAGAACGACCCGCCGACGGCGGCCCCGATGGCCGTCCGGTAGAGCACGAGGGCGGTGGCGTCGTTGATGAGCCCCTCCCCCTCCAGCACGTTCACGAGGCGCCGGGGCGCGCCGAGGCGCCGCATGATCTGGGTCGCGGCGAGGGGGTCGGTGGGCGACACGATCGCCCCGAGCGTGAACGCGGCCGCCCACGGCAGGCCGGCGAGCTGGTGCGCCACGACCGCCACGGCGACGGCGGTCGCGCCGACCAGGCCGATGGCCATGAGCCCGATGACGCGGGCGTCGCGGCGCACGTCCCGCAGCGAGGCGAAGAACGCGCCGACGTAGAGCAGCGGCGGCAGGAAGACGACGAGCACGACGTCCGGGTTCAGGGTGACCTCGGGCGCGCCGGGGATCAGCCCCAGCCCGAGGCCGCCGAGGACCATGAGGATCGGGTACGGGATCCGGACGAACTGGGCGATGACGCTCAGCGCCGCCACCGCCACCAGGAGGCCGAGGAGGACGGGCTCGATGTGCTCCATGGCGGTCCTAGTGGACCAGATCCGCCGGGAGGGGGCCCACCGGCTCGTCCACGGCGATGAAGGTCACCTGCGGGGGACCACCGGCGGAGACGGCGATCTCGGCCATCGTGTGCCGCGGGGCGCGGCGCCGCTCGGTGGGGCTGCCCGGGTTGAGGATCATGAAGCCGTCGGGCGCAACGTCGTAGAGCGGGATGTGCGAGTGGCCGAAGATCACCATGTGCACACCGGGGAACCGGGCCCTGAGGCGCTCGATCCGCCCGGACGCCTGGCCGCCGTCGTGCACGACCCCGATCCGGAGGCCGGCGATCTCGGCCTCAGCGGTGCGGGGCAGCGCGTGCCGGACCGCCGGCTCCTCGACGTTCCCCTGGACGGTCAGGAGCGGCGGGCCGATCGCCCGGACCTGGCGCACCGTGGCCATATCCGACCAGTCCCCGGCGTGGACGATCAGGTCGGCCGCCCCCAGCCGCTCCACCACGGCCTCGGGCAGCAACGGCCCCCGCCGCGGGAAGTGCGTGTCGGAGATGACGGCGATGGTGGCGAACTGGACGCCCACGCCGGGGAAACTAGCGCCGCGCCGCCGGCCCCGGCGCCCTCAGCGCCCCTCGGACTCCAGCCGCTCGAGCGCGGCGGCGAACGCGTCGGCGGCGGTGGCGCCCGTCCCCTCGACGTGCTCCTCCTCGCCGCGGGCGATCCGCGCGCGGATGCCGTCGCCGCCCCCCGGGAGGGTGACGTCGTAGCCGGCCTCCGTCAGCTCCTCCAAGGCCTGCCGGAGGTCGGGCCGCTCCGTCGTGTACTCGGGGTCCGCCACGACCCCGACGCTACACCGCCGAACGGTCCGGAGACCGGGTGACCCGGGGCGCCGTCGGGCGCCCCGCCGTGCGGACCGGAGCGGTTGGGCTAAGCTACCGCCCGCTGCGCGCGTAGCTCAGCGGATAGAGCGCTGGCCTCCGGAGCCAGAGGTCGCAGGTTCGAATCCTGCCGCGCGCGTGATCTTCTCCCCCTGTCGGCGACATTCCGGAGTCGCCGAGGGCCCGGTGGCGCTCGAACGGCCGGGTGGGAACAACGTGGGAACATCGTCCGGTTCCCCCTGCCAGGTACACCGTTGACACCCCCGGGCGGATCGTCGGAGCCTGTCCCCATCCCGGACAGGAGGAGCGGCGGTGCGGACCGACGTCGAGTTCGACGCAGCAGGGGTGACCCTGCGCGGCTGGCATTACGTGCCCGACGGATCCCGGGGGCGCGTGCCCACGATCGTGATGGCGCACGGGTTCTCGGCCGTCAAGGAGATGTACCTCGACCGCTTCGCGGAAGCGTTCGCCGAGGCGGGCCTCGGGGCGCTGGTGTTCGACCACCGGGGGTTCGGCTCCAGCGATGGGGAGCCCCGACAGGAGATCGACCCGTGGCAGCAGGTGCGCGACTACCGCGACGCGATCAGCCACGCGCAGACGCTGAAGAAGGCGGACCCCGAGCGGATCGGGATCTGGGGCTCGAGCTACTCCGGCGGCCACGTGATCGTGGTGGGCGCGATCGACCGCCGGGTCAAGTGCGTGTCCTGCCAGGTGCCGCTGATCAGCGGCCACCGCAACGCGCGGCGCATCGTGCGGGCCGACTTCATCGCCCCCGTGGGCGAGATGTTCGACGACGATCGCGCCAAGCGGTACGCCGGCGAGCCACCCGCGATGATCCCCGTCGTCGACGAGGACCCCATGGCGCCATCGGCCCTGCCGACGCCCGACTCGTACACCTGGTTCACCGAAACCGGCAGGACCCGGGCGCCGTCGTGGAGGAACGAGGTGACCCTCCGCAGCGTCGAGATGTTCTGGGAGTACGAGCCCGGCGCCTACATCGGGTGGATCTCCCCCACCCCCTTCCAGATGATCGTCGCGGCGAAGGACCATCTCACGGTCGCGGACCTCGCGATCGAGGCGTACGAGCGGGCGCTCGAGCCCAAGCGGCTGGTCGTGCGGCCCGGACCGCACTTCTCCGCCTACGCGGAGGACTTCGACGCCGTCTCGGCCGCGCACACCGAGTGGTTCGTCCAGCACCTCGGCACCGCGAGCGCAGGCAAGAAGCGGAGGAAGTGAGCCAAGGGCGGGGGCGCCCCACCGCGTCGAGCGTCCTGGTCACCCATGCATCCGTGGATCGTGCGTCGGGTCGGCGTACATCGAGCGGGCAACCGCGACCGATGGCGTCCGGGCGGAGTTCGTAGTGCCAGGGCTCGTTGCCGTAGATCTGGCAGAGCCCGTACCCGGCGCCGTGCTCGGACAGCCACGACGCGGCATCGGAGGGGCCGATGTCCACCGCGTCCCCCGACACGTGCGCGGACGTGTCGGGTGTGGCCACCCATCGCGCCGCCTCCGCTTGGGAGCCGTACTTCGCGACCGCCTCACGGAGGAGCTGCTCCTGATACGCGGGGGAACGCCAGCCGCTGTTGACGACGAACTCGACGCCGTCGGACGCGGCATCCGTCGCCGCCCGGCGCAGCGCATCGAGGAGCGCCGGATCGAGGTTGGCGACACCCGGGATCGCGTCATCGAAGACCGTGGTGCCGTCGGGGACGGCACCGTCGGCCTCGCCGAGCGCGCCACGGTGCGCGCCGCGGAGGACGTCGATCGACGATGCGGCGGCCGGGGGCGGGGGCGCCGAGGAGGACGAGGACGAGGACGAGAGCGCGGTCGAGGATGAGGACGCGAGCGACTGGTAGCCGAGGGCCGCGGCGATCGCCGCGACGACGACGAGCACGCCGGCCCGCCGGATCCTGCGGATCCGATGCCGACGGGCCGTTCGTGCGCGTTCGCCGCGGGTCATGCGTCGATTGAAGGCAGCGCGGAGTTGCCAGCGCGTATGTGCTTTTGGATATGCCGGCGATATGCACCCCCTCGTTACCATCGGAGCGTGCGCGTGCTGATCGTGGAGGACGAGCCCTATCTGGCGGAGGCCATCCGCGATGGCTTGCGCCTGGAGGCGATCGCGGCGGACATCGCGGGTGACGGCGACACCGCGCTGGACCTGCTGGGCGTCAACTCCTACGACATCGCCGTCCTCGACCGGGACATCCCCGGACCCACCGGGGACGAGATCGCGGAACGCGTCGTCGCCTCCGGCAGCGGCATGCCGATCCTCATGCTCACCGCTGCCGACCGCCTCGACGACAAGACCACCGGGTTCGGGCTCGGGGCCGACGACTACCTCACGAAGCCGTTCGAGCTCCAGGAGCTCGTGCTCAGGCTCAGGGCCCTCGACCGCCGGCGTGCGCACCACCGGCCGCCGGTGCGGGAGATCGCCGGTCTGCGGCTGGATCCGTTCCGCCGGGAGGTCTACCGCGACGGCCGCTACGTCGCGCTGACCAGGAAGCAGTTCGCCGTGCTCGAGGTCCTCGTCGCCGCCGAGGGCGGCGTCGTCAGCGCCGAGGAACTCCTGGAGCGGGCGTGGGACGAGAACGCGGACCCGTTCACCAACGCCGTGCGCATCACGGTCTCAGGGCTGCGCAAGCGGCTCGGCGAGCCCGGGATCATCGCCACCGTGCCGGGGGTCGGGTACCGCATCGAGACGGGCTCGGACGTCTAGGTGAGAGGGGCGAACGTGGAGAGGGCGCCCGGGTTGAGCGTCCGCATGAAGCTCACCCTCAGCTACGCCGGGTTCCTCATGCTCGCCGGTGCCCTGCTGCTCGCCGTCGTTTGGGTGTTCCTCCTCCGGTACGTCCCCGACGGCGCGATCTTCTCCGACCGGTTGGTCCCCAACCGGTCGGACCTCATCGACGCCTTCATCCCGCGCGCGGTCATGGCACTGGCGTTCCTGCTGGTGTTCGGCCTCGTCGGGGGGTGGATCCTCGCCGGCCGGATGCTCGCCCCGCTGACGCGCATCACCGACGCCGCGCGACTGGCCGCCACCGGGAAGCTGGCGCACCGGATCTGGCTGGAGGGCCGCGAGGACGAGTTCCGGGAGCTCGCCGACGCCTTCGACACGATGCTCGCCCGGCTCGAGGCCCACGTCGCCGAGCAGGGGCGGTTCGCGGCCAACGCCTCCCACGAGCTCCGCACCCCCCTGGCGATCACCCAGACGCTCCTCGACGTGGCCCGCGCGGATCCGGACCGCGACCACGGCGACCTCCTCGACCGCCTCCACCTCGTCAACGCCCGGGCGATCGACCTCACCGAGGCACTGCTCCTGCTCAGCCGCGCCGACCAGCGGTCCTTCGTCCGGGAGGACGCCGACCTGTCCCTCATCGCCGAGGAAGCCACCGAGACGCTCCTCCCCCTCGCCGAGAAGCGCGGCCTCACCATCGAGACCTCCGGCGACGTCACCCCCACCATCGGCTCACCCGCGCTCCTGGGGCAGATGACGACGAACCTCGTCCACAACGCCATCGTCCACAACCTGCCCGACCACGGCACGGTGTGGGTCACGACCAGCGCGCACAACGGCAGCGTGGTGCTCACCGTCGAGAACACCGGCGAGAAGCTCACACCCCAGGCGGTCTCCACGCTCGCCGAGCCGTTCCAGCGCGGCTCCGAGCGGATCCGCTCCGACCACGCCGGCGTCGGCCTCGGCCTGGCGATCGTCAACAGCATCACCCAGGCACACGACGGAACCCTGGCCCTGACCCCCCGCCCCGCCGGCGGGCTCCGCGTCACGGTGGAACTCCCCGCCGCGCGGCCGCACACCGGGAGATGACGGTCACGGAACCGGCGTACGCTCCTCGAACGTTGACCGCGACCGAGTGGGCGGCCGGCAGGCTGGTGGTGTCCCGGTGAGCCTCGAATCCAATCGGCGCGCCGGGCAGATCACGGTCGATCGCCTGCCCGAGGCGGGCACGTCGCTCGAGGTCGTGATCCTGCACGACGCGCGCTACGGGTCGGACTCGGACCGCGGGCCCCGGCGCCCTCACCGGCACGATTACCACGAGCTGGTCTGGACGCGATCCGGCAGCGGCCGGCATCTGATCGACGGGGAGGTGTCGCTCGTCGAGCCGGGCACGATCACGTTGATCGGCCGCGGGCAGGTGCACGTCTTCGAGCGCGCTCTCGGGCTCGAGGGCGCGGTCGTGCGCTTCGCCGACGAACTGCTGCAGGGCGACCCGGCGACCGGCGCGAACCCCGCGTGGCTGGTCGGCAGCCGTGCGGTGCAGACGGTGGCCGTACCGGCCGGCGAGGTCGGTCGCCTGGACGCGGCGATCGAGTTGCTGGCGGTGGAGACGCGCAGGCCGCCGGACTCGCGCAGCGTGGCCCTCCAGCGGCACTTGGTGTCGGCGCTCCTCCTATGGGTGGAGCGCTGGTACGAGGCGACGCGCAACGGGCAACGCGACGCCGACGACCCGGACGTCCTGCTCTACCGCCGGTTCAGCGAGGTGTTGGAGCGTCAGTACGCGCGTCACCACGACGCGCCCCACTACGCCGACGAGCTGGGCGTGGCGCAGGCGGCGCTGTCGCGTGCGCTCGTCAGCGTGACCGGGCGGACGACCAAGCAGCTGATCACGGACCGGCGGATGCTGGAGGCGGCGCGGCTGCTGCGCTTCAGCGAGATGAGCGTCGGCGAGATCGCCTACCGGGCGGGCTACGGCGACCAGCTGTACTTCTCGCGGGCGTTCAAGCGGCGGTCCGGTGAGGCGCCGTCGGCGTACCGTGACCGGATGCACGGGCGCGCCCCGGACCGTTGACGGCTCCGGGGCGCGCGGCAGGCGCTCGCTAGGAGACGATCCTCAGGGCGCTGGCGTAGGTGCCGCCGATGCCCGGCTGGATCGCCATGTGCAGGTAGCCGGCGCCTTCGAGCTGGCGGGCGTGCGCGAGCGGACCGGCGTCCAGGACGTGCAGGCCGGCGCTCTCGGCGATCTCACGGACCTTCGCTTTCGCCTCGTCGTCGTCGGCGGCGACGAAGACGTCGAGCGGCTGGCCCCCGACCTGGCCCTCGACGAGCGAGCCGGCGAACGTCGTGTTGAACGCCTTGACCACCTTCGCGCCGGGAGCCTTCGCGGCGATCTCCTGCGCGGCCGAGCCGGCCTCGACGATGAGCGGCGCGTACGTCTGCGGATCGACGGGGTTGGTGATGTCGACCACCGTCCTGCCGGCGAGCTGATCGCCGTAGCGGCCGAGGACGTCGTCGAGCGCCTGGTACCAGACGGCGAGCACCACGACGTCGCCGGAGAGCGGGTCGCCGACGGTGCCGGCGCGCACGTCGCCGGCGAGCTCGCTCGCGAGCGCCTGCGCCTTCTCCTGGTCGGTGCCGAGCAGCGTGACGGTGTGGCCGCCGGCGAGGGCGCGCGTGGCGATGCCGCGCGCCATGTTGCCGGTGCCGATGATGGTGATCTCCATCGGAGGTGCCTTTCGGACGTGGGTGCCTGGGACTGACCCGAGCATGGACCGTGCGAGCCGGATCGGCATGGAGCGACTGGGCGGATGCATGGACTTCGTCACGCCGCTCCCCAGAACGTCCATGAGCTCGCCCACGTCTCCCATGCCGGGGCGGCATGTCCGACGCCGCTCTGGCGGGCGAGGAGGCGGCGGGATACGCTCGCGCCCCACGCGCACAGGGAGTGGCGATGACGAACGGCGGGCGCGCTCCGGTCGGCGACGACTACGTGCTGGCGACCGGGGACGAGGGTGCCGCGCGCCTCCACCTGCTGGACGAGGTCTACGGCGCCTCGTCGCGGGCGGCCTGCGCGGAGGCCGGCCTGGGCCCCGGGTGGCGGGTGGCCGACGTCGGCTGCGGGGTGGGCGACATGTCGTGCTGGCTCGGTGAGCAGGTCGGGCCGCAGGGCGGCGTGATCGCCATGGACGTGAGCGCCGACCAGCTCGTCCACGGCCGGGACCAAGCCGCCCGACGCGGCCTGGGCAACGTCTCCTTCGTCGAGGGGAGCGCGTACGAGCCGGGCCTGCCGCCCGGGGAGTTCGACCTGGTGTTCTGCCGGTTCGTCCTCTGCCACCTGCAGCGCCCGGCGGCCGCCGTGGCGCAGATGGCCGCCCTCCTGCGGCCCGGCGGCACGCTGGTGATCCAGGACATGGTGATGACCAGCATGTTCAGTGACCCGCCGAGTCGCGCCTACACCCGTTTCGCCGAGCTCAGCGTCGAGCTGGGGGCGGCGCTCGGCGTGGACTACGACGTCGGCGGCCGGCTGTTCGGCATGTTCCGCGACGTCGGCCTGACCGAGCTGAGCGTGACGGTGCACCAGCCGGCGTTCACGACCGGCGAGCGCAAGCGCCTCTGGGAGTACACCTTCCTCGAGGCCGGGGCCGGGGCGGCGGCCGCCGGAGTCGGGACGGAGGAGGAGGTGGCCGAGATGGTCGCGGAGTTCGCCGCCATCAGCGGGGACGACTCGGCGCTGGTCGTCCAGCCCGCGCTCCTCGCGGTCAGCGGCATCGTGCCGGGCGCGCGGACCGGCTGACGAGACCGCGTGCTCGCAGGGTGAAATCCACACCGTGACGGGCTGGAGTTCGGATCGGGCGCGCGCATACCGTCCGAGCCCTGATGGACGACGGCCTGCCATGCGCCGGCGCGGCCTCGCTCACCGAGCGATGGTGGTGCCTGTCGTGGGACCGTGAGGTCGAGCGGCGCCAGCCCCTTCTGACCCACCTCGACGGCGCCGTGATCGCCCTCGAGGAGATCATCCGCGGCCGGCCCGTGCCCGAGATGATCCTTTTCGTCACGATTCCGCCGCCGGATCCCCCGACGACCTCACCGGAGGAGGTCGCCGATCAGGTCCGCGCGACCATCGCCCGCGGCGCCGTGGCCGACGCGCGCATGGCGGCGCTCATCTGGCTGCTCAAGTACGTGAGTGTCGGGACCCCGCGGCCGATGGCGCGCCTCTACCCTGAGCGGCGGCAGCGCCGGGCGGCCAAACGCGCGCTCAGCCGGTTGCGCCCCCGCTTCTCGGAGGTTCTGCCGCTCGAGGCGGCGCGTGCCGCCTACGCTGTTCTCGAGGAGGTCGAGCCGAGAGGTTCCGCGACTCCGGGGTGGGGGGCCGGATAAGCGCGGCATCGTGGTTCACGGCTCGTCCCCGTCCCCCTCCTCGTCCCGGTAGGCGAGGAGCGCGTAGAGCTCGCTCAGCGAGGCGAGGTGCGCGGCGCGCTCCTCCACCCCGGCCGGCACCCGCCCGCCGTCGTCCTGGTGCTCCCGCCAGAGCGACGCCGACTCCTCCTCGGCGCGCATGGCCAGACCGGCGAGCTCGAGCCGCGTCAGCGCGGCGAGCTCGGCCGCCGTGTACGAACCCAGGTCTCGGGCTGCATCAGGCACGCCGCCCCTGTTACCCACCCGGGCGGGTGAGGCGAACCTCCGGCCCGGGCCGCGCCGTCGTCCGGGGCCGGAGCGCGACGCCCTCGGGGAGGCCCCGGAGCATCGGGTGGTGGGTCACCGTGGCGTGGTGCCACACGATGCCGTCCCGCGCCGATACCTCGGGCTCACGGGGCGACGGGCCCCGGGCGCCGGGGACGCTGCACGGCCACTCCCCGGAATTGACGATGCGGCGCCGGGCCTTCATCTCCACCGCGCGCCAGACCAGGCCGCGGGACGCGTCGGCGACAGGCTGCGGGTCGTCCTGCGCCAGGAACGCCAGCCCATCCGGGTTCAGCACCAGGCCCGCCTGGAGGGCCTCGCCGAGCATCCACCGGTGCGCGACCTCCGACGAGCGCTCGTGGCCCGCGCCGCCCCCCACGTCGGCGTGGCCGCCGGTGAACCACACCTCGGCGACGTCCTGCTCCCCCAACCGCGCCTTCACCTCCTCCGGCAGGCGGCGCGCCGCCGCCGCCGGCGGGTCGTACCGGCGGTCGCTGTCGAGCCACCCCCACGTGGTGGCCTCGAACCAGCCGCGGCGCTCGTCGAGCGCCAGCGCGTGGCGCACCGTCGCCACCGACGGGTTGTGCCGCAGGCGCGGGAGCATCACCGGGTTGATCCCGCCGTACGACTTCACCGTGTCCCACAGCCCCAGGAAGTGGATGGGGCACGGCCGCTGGCCGTGGCGCTCCACGAACGCCCGGGCCGCTCCGGCGCCCGAGCCGTCGTGGTGCGCGTACTCCCCGGCGAACAGCGGCCACGCCTCCGCGAACCGGGCCGCGGCCGCCCCGGGGTCGGCGGTCGCCGGCAGGCCGTAGCCCCACACGAGCCCGGCCAGGGCGCGCACCGTGAACGCACCGCGGCTGAAGCCGAACATGAACACGCGGTCGCCGGGCGCGAACCGGGCCGCCAGGGCCTCGTACAGCTGGCCGACGTTGACGTCCAGGCCCCGGCCGTGGGTCATCGCCGCGACCCGCGACCGCCACGTCCACGGGCGCGACCACCGGTCGGAGGGCGGCGGCAGCAGCGTGAGGGCGGAGGGGTCGTCGAGTGTCTCGCGGAACGCCTCGATGGCGCGGCGCTCCCGCTGGAGGGTCCCGACGCCCTGGTCGTAGCAGGCGATCTGCCCCTCCCCCAGCGCGAGGTGGCGCAGGAGGCGGGCGACGTTGGACGACGAGTGCCCGAAGGCGTTGCAGGTGCCGTCCGCGCAGAGGACGACGGTCCTGCCCGCGCGCACCCCGGAGGTCACGCGCGAGCGGCGGTCAGGCGGCCTCGGCCCTCAGGGTCGGGTCGGTGCCCTGGTCGAACGCGACGCACGCCGGGCAGACGCCCTCCCAGCCCAGCTCGCCGCACTCGTCGCACCACGTCTCGGCGTCCAATCGGTCCATGGCCGATCATCGCCCGGAACGGTGTCCGCGGCCAACTGGCCGTTCGGACGGCGGGCGCGCCGACCGGCGGGGGCGCGCAGCGCCCGGGGGTTGACCGGCGGTGCGGCGCTCGACGAGGGTCGCGGCATGGGCCGGATCCGGTGGCGGAACCTGGTCGTACCGCTCGTCGTCGGGCTCGCCGTGCCGCCGATCGCCGGAGCCGCCACGTTCCCGGTCACCACCGACGCCGACCGCCGCGACGCGGTCCTCGACGGCGTGTGCGAGGCGACGGCGGGCATCGGCGACTGCACGCTGCGCGCCGCGATCGCCGAGGCCAACGCGACGCCGACGCCGGACGTCATCCAGCTCGCCGGCGTGCGCTACACGCTGACGATCCCCGGCGCGGGCGAGGACGCCGGCGCCACGGGCGACCTCGACGTCACCGGGCCGCTCACGATCCAGGGTGCCGGGCGCAGCAACACGGTGCTGAGCGGCCAGGGACTCGGCGACCGCGTGCTCGACGTGGCGGGCCGCGCGTTCCTGCACCTGAACGACGTGGGCGTCCGCGACGGCCGCGCGGCCGACGGCGGGGACGTCCGGGTGCGCAAGGGCGGCCGCCTCACCATGCTGCGGGGCGACGTCCTGTTCGGCGACGCGAAGACGGGCGGGGGCATCTCGGTCGGCGGAAGCGCGACCCTCCAGCGCACGACCGTCATGCACAACGCCGCCTCCCGCGGCGGCGGCATCGCCAATACGGGGTCGCTGAACCTCGACGGCGTCGAGATCGCCGAGAACACCGCGACCCAGGGCGGCGGCCTCCACACGGGCGGGGCGGCCCTCATCCGGGCCTCCGCCATCGCGCGGAACAGCGCGACGGCCGGCGGCGGGATGCTCCAGGCGAAGGGGACCACCGCCACGATCGCCAAGGTCCGCGTCAGCGGCCTCGAGGTGCAGCGGACGACCATCGCCCACAACGCGAGCCGCACGTCGGCCGCCGTGGTGGCGCGGGCGGGCGACGTCGCGCTGTCGGACGTGACCATCGCCCGCAACACCCGCGCCACCGGCGGGACGGGCGGCATCGAGGCGAGCGGCCCCTTCCGCGCCCGCAACAGCCTGTTCGCGATCAACGCGGGGGTGAACTGCGACCCGAAGGCGGCCTCGCTGGGCGGCAACCTGAGCGACGACAAATCCTGCGTCACGCCGAACGCGGCGCTGTCGGACCGGGTCGCGAAGACCCAGCTGGGCGAGCTCGTCCGCAGCGTCGGACCGACGCCGGCGATGGAGCTGCCCCCCGGAAGCCCCGCGGTCGACGCCGGCCTGGGGTGCCAGGCGCGCGACCAGCGCGGGTTCCCGCGCCCGGCCGGCCCGGGCTGCGACACCGGTGCCTACGAGATCCACCCGCCCGACTTCACCGCGTCCGCCGGGGACGACGTTGACATGAACCCGGGCGACGGGACGTGCGCAACCGCCGCGGGCGCCTGCACCCTGCGCGCGGCGGTGCAGGAGGCGAACGCCCTCGCCGGCCCGCAGGCCGTGCGTCTGCGGGGCCGCGCGTTCACCCTGACGATCGCCGGGGCGAACGAGGACGGCGCGGCCACCGGCGACCTGGACGTGACCGAGGACCTCGTGATCGAGCCGCCGACCGGGGCCGCCGCGACGCTCGACGGCGCCGGCCTCGGGGACCGCCTGTTCGACGTTGACCCCGGGGGCGCCGGGGACGTCGAGCTGGCCCTCACCCGGCTCGACCTGCGGAACGCCTCGGGGCCGGGCATCGGCGGTGCGGTGCGGGTGGGCGCGGTCCTGGCGCCGCCGAGCTACGTCCTGGTGCGGTCCGCGACCCTCGAGGGGAACACCGCGGTCCTGCAACCCGCCTTCGGCGCGCCCGTGAGCATCGGCGGGGCGGTCGACGCGACGAGCGGCGACGTGGGCCTCATCGACGCGCGCCTCACCCGCAACCGGGCCGTGAGCTTCGGGGGCGCCCTGTCGGTTGACGGGCACGCACTGCTGCGCCGGGTGGCGATCGCCGGCAACCAGGTGGTGGGTCTGCCGGCGGCGGTCGACGCCGGCGGCGGCGGGGTCTTCGCCGGCACCAACGCACTGGTGGACGCCGACCAGGCCGTCGTCGCGGACAACGTCGCCGGCTCCTTCGCCGGCGGCCTCGTCGCCAGCGGGGCCGGCGTCTTCGCCCGCGGCGCCGTCTTCGCCAGGGGGCTCCGGCTGGAGCGCAACGTGGCGTCGGTCAACGGCGGCGGCATCGACCTCGTCGAGGGCCGTCTGGACCTCGACGCGTCGCGCATCGTTGACAACACGGCGGAGGTCCGCTCCGGCGGGCTCCACATGGTGCTCGGCGCCCGCGCCCGCGTGCGCCGGTCCGTCGTCGCCCGGAACGCCGGCGGCATCCTCGGTGCGGGCGGGGTCGGCGGGGTCGGCGTGCTCACCGCGACCGACTCCACGTTCAGCGGCGACACGAGCCTCGGCTCCGGCCCGAGCGAGATCGCGGTCGCGGCGACGCTCACGCACGTGACGATCGTGAGCGCCCGCCCGGTCGCGGTCATCGGCGGGCCCTCCGTGTCGTTCGGGAACTCGATCGTCGACGCCGGGGCGGGCGCCTGCGCCGCGCCGGTCACCTCGCGCGGCGGGAACATGGACGCCGGGGCGTCGTGCGGCTTCGCCGCGCCGGCGGACGTGAGCGCCGCCCTTCCGGCGCTCGGCCCGCTGATGGACAACGGCGGGGACACCCTCACCCACGCGCTGCCGGCCGGGAGTCCCGCGGTGGCGTCCGCCCTCCCGGCGCTCTGCACCCCGGAGGACCAGCGCGGCGCGCCGCGGCCCGCGACGTGCGACCGGGGCGCGTTCGAGGCGCCCTAGCCGCGGCTCACGCTCAGGCGGCGGGGGGCCGGCGCATCGCGCGGGCCGCGGTCTCCGCCGCCACGCCGGCGGCCTCGTCGATATCGACGCGCATCCCGCCCGCCGAGACGGCCGCGGCGGGATCCGAGACGGGTCCGGCCCGGATCTCGACGGGCGCCCGTGGCGCGTGGTTCCGTGCGGCCATGATCGTCCTCGTCGTGCTCATCGCGCTCACCGCCGCATGGTGGCTGCTCAGGATGTGGGAGGCGACCGGCGAGCCGGACGAGGATGCCGCCGGCGCGGCGCCCGCCGCGGAGCCGGCGGAGCCCTGGGCGCCCCCGGCGCCGTTGACCCGGGTCGTGGCGATCGTGCTGGGCCTCGTCGGCGCGTTCGCCTACTACATCGGCATCCCCATGGTCGTCGACGGCATCCTCGGAGGAGGCGACGACGGCTCGGAGCCGATCGGCTGCGTCACTGTTGTGGACGACGCCGTCAGGCCGGGCGGCGACCCGGTGTTGCAGGTGAGGTTCGAGGACTGCGACTAGCGCCGACCGGGTTGACGGGGACGGCCGCACCCCTGCGCGTCAGCAGCGACGCGCTCACAAGGGACAGCAGCGCGGCGCCCAGCAGGACGGCGAAGCCGGTCCGGAAGGCCCCCGACGACGCGACGGCGGCGGCCAGGCCGGCGGCCGCGATGCCGCCGGTGTACCGGGATGTCATGAACACGCCGCTCGCGACGCCGACCATGTTGACGGGGGCGACCTCGACAGCGGTGGTCTGCAGCGACGCGGCTGCGAGACCCACCCCGATGCCGGCCAGCGCCACCAGGGCCGCCGTCGCGGCCGTGCCGGGCGAGCCGGCGATCGCCACCAGGCCGGCCATCGCCGCAGCCGCCACCGCCGAGCCCGCGAGGACCGGCGGCCGCCGGCCGAACCGGTCGCTCAGGTGCCCGCCCACCGGCGAGAACACCATCATGCTCGCCGTCATCGCCCCGATCAGCAGGCCGGCGCCGGACGGCCCGAGCCCCAGCTCCTCCTCGGCCAGGATCGGGACCACCAGCAACAGGGAGTACATCACCAGGTTGTGGAGCAGCACCGTCGCCGTCGCCCCGACGTAGGGGCGGCTGCCGAACAGCCCGAGCGCGACGAACGGGTCGCGTGCCCGCCGCTCCACGCGGAGGAACAGGACGAGCGCCGCGACCGCCGCCAGTGCGGCCGGGAGCCAGCGCGTCACCCCGTCCCCCGCGAGGAAGAGGGCCGCGACGATCGCGCCCACGAACGCCGTGAACGTCGCGGCGCCCGCCACGTCGAACCGCATCCGCCCCACCGTCCGCGGGCCGTCGAGGGGCAGCGCCCGCCACGCGAGCGACAGCGCCGCCGCGCCGACCGGGACGTTCACCAGGAAGATCGCCCGCCAGCCGAACGCCGTGACCAGGCCGCCGCCGAGCACCGGCCCGATCGCGGCGGCCAGGCCCATCACCGTCCCGAACCAGCCGAACAGGCGGCCGCGCCGCGCCGGCGGCACGATCTCGCGCAGCAGCGCCACGACGCTCGGCGTCATGAGCCCGCCGAACAGGGCCTGCGCCATCCGCAGCGCGACCAGGGCCGCGAACCAGGGCGCCATCGCGGCCAGCACCGACGCCGCCAGGAACGCCCCGAGGCCGGCGAGGAAGGTGCGCCGGTGGCCCAGCGCATCGCCGATCCGCCCGCCCAGCGGCTGGGCGAGCGCCATCACCACCAGATAGCCGCTCACCAGCCACGTCACCGCGGACACGGAGACGTCGAGGTCGCCCTCGATGTCCAGGAGGGCGACCGCGATCATCGTCGAGTTCAGGGGCACCAGGGCGGCGGCCGCGCACAGGCCCGCCGCCGCCGACGCCCGCCCGCGCGCCGGCGGGCCCCCGTGCCCGGTGGGCTCAGGCGATGAGCACCTCGCCCGCGTCGCCGTCCACCGTGATCCGCTGGCCGTCCTGGATGATCTGCGTGCCGATCTTCGTCCCCATCACCGCGGGGATCGCGTACTCGCGCGCCACGATGGCGCCGTGGGCCAGGACGCCGCCGGTGTCGGTCACCAGCCCGGCGATCGACGCGAAGATCGGCGTCCACGGCGGGGTGGTCGAGCGGCACACCATGACGTCCCCCGGCTGCACGCGGTGGAGCTCGTCCAGGGACCGCACCACGCGGGCGACGCCCTCCACCCGGCCGCGGGACCCGGCCGACCCGCGCAGCACCGTGCCCTCCACCTCCGGCGGTCCGGGACGGCCGAAGAACTTGCTCAGCCCGGGGTCGGCGGGCGCCGAGGGGTCGGGCGGCACGCCGAGGAACGGCGGCGCGTCCAGGAGGCTGTCCTCCGCGTACCGCCGCCGCGCGTCGTGGGCGCGCTGGGTCAGGTCCTGCCCCGCGAGGCCGTCGCGAAGGTCGTCGAGCCCGCAGAACCACACGTCGTCGAGGGTGCCGAGCCGGCCCTCGCCGACCAGCCGCGCCGCGATCCGCAGGCACGCCCGCCGCGTGGCGCCCGCCAGGGAGCGCTGGTCGATGTAGAAGGCGTGGTCCTCCTCCAGCGGCCACGCCTGGCGCGCCACCTCCAGGGAGTGGTCGAACGCCGCCTGCACCCGGGGGTCGGCGATCCGCGCGCGCGCCGCGGCCGCCAGCTCGTCCGCCTCGGCGCGCAGCCGCTCCCGCTGCCCCTCAGGGTCGGCGGCGTCGGCGGCCAGGTAGCGGCGGAGGTTCTCGACCGCGAACGACGGCTCCTCCTGCCACGTCGGCGCCGACAGGTCCATCGCCTGCCCCCGCTGGCCGTACTCGGCCAGGAACGCCTCGAAGCGCTCGCGCCACGCGCGACCCTCGGGCTCCCGGTCGAGCGCCGCGAGTGCCTCGGCGGGCGTCCCGGCCGCCAGGGCGGAGGCGACCGCGGGCACGGCCCGCGCCTGCTGCGCGAGGTCCCACAGGGCGCGGTCGGTCTCGATGCTCTTGTTCGGGATGCCCCCGAGGCAGCGGTACGGCTCCATCTCGTCGGCCGTCCCCGACACCTCGGTGTAGATGCCGGAGAACCGCTCGCCCGCCCCGAGCTTCGGGAAGACGATCAGGAAGTGGATGCGCCAGATCTCCCGGTTGATCGCCACGAGGCGGTCCAGCGCGGCGGCCGCGGAGGCGTCGTCGCCCCCGAAGTCGAGCCCGTCGATCTCGTCGGTGAGCCGGAGGAGCGCGGGCAGGTACTCCGTGTCCCAGCGGTGCCGGAGACCGTCCATGTGGTCGCCCATCACCGGCATGTGCGCCCTGACGATGGCCTCCATCTCCTCCGGCGCGCCCGCGGGGACCGGGCTGTTGTAGATCCAGCCGTGGAACGCCGTGTGCCTGAGGGTGCGGAGCGGCGACGCGAGCGTGGCGCAGGCCCCGGCCACGCCGGGCTCGAGGCACTCGACCAGGAAGGACGCCGTCATCGGCGTGGCCGGCGCGGGGAAGTGCATGGCGTCGCGGAACCAGGTGAGCCCCGCGTCGGCGGGGTCCCGCCACTCGACGGGGAAGGTCGCGGCGTGGGTGGTCATGGAAGGGCCCCTTCGGTGACGGGAACGGACAGGGCGGTCATCGGGCGGCACTGGAGCCACACGACCCGGCCGTTGACGACGCTGAACTCGCAGTCGGCGGGACGGCCGAGCGCGCGCTCGCACCGCAGGAGGCCGTCGTGGACCTCCGCCAGCACGTCGTCGCCGAGGACGCGCGCCTCGCGGCGGTCGGCGGGCACCGGCACCTCGGCCACGCCGTCGGGCCCCGGCACGAGCATCACGTCCTGGTCGCCCGGGTCCATCCGCAGCAGCCGGCCGTCCTCGCGGGACAGGCGGTAGTCGTCCGGCGTGACCAGACCGCTCACCAGCAGCTCGCCGAGGCCCCAGGCCGCGTTCACCACCACTGTCGCGGGGTCGCCGGTCACCGGGTCGCGACTCATCGCGACGCCGGAGCACTCGCCCCCGGCGAGGCGCTGCACGATCACCGCCATCGCGACGGCCTCGTGCTGGCCGCGGTGGGCGCGGTACGCGGCGGCGCGCGCGTCGTGGGCCGACGCCCAGCAGGCGTGGATCGCGTCGAGCGCCTCCTCCGGGCCGCGGACGCCGAGGCGCGTCAGGTACTGGCCCGCGTGGGAGTGCTCGGCGCCGTCCTCGCCGGTCGCCGAGGAGCGCACGGCGAGCGGTGCGTCGCCGAGTGCCGCGACGCGCGCGGCGACCACCTCGGCGATGTCCCCGGCCAGCCGCCCCGCACCATCCGCTGCGCGGTGGGCCGCGGACGTGACGACGAACCCCTCCGGCGCCCGCAGGCCGGCCCGCGCGATGACGGCGAAGCCGCGCGCCTTCCCGCCGATCAGCTCAGGATCGACCCCTCCCGCCGCGGACAACGGGACGATGTATCGCGCAGCCACCCTCACGTTCACACGAACGTAACATGGGGCCTGAACCGGGCGAAACCACCGATTCGGGGGGGCTCTAGACCCGACCCTCCTCGCGCAGGCGCTCCGCCTCCAGGCGCTCGGCCGCCCACTCGCGCGCCCACGCCTCCCGCTTGGCGGTCGCCTCGGCGGCCTCCCGCACCTCGTCGGCCCAGCCCTCCTCGGCCCACTGGTCCAGGAGCGTGCGGACGTAGCGGGCGTGGTGGCTCTCGTCGGCGATGATCTCGCCGATCCGCTCCGCGATGACCGGGTCGGCCGCCTCGAACGTGCGCCGGTGCGCCTCGAACGACACCAGGGCCCGGCTCTCGACCGCCTGGAAGAGGGTGAGGATCGGGATGACCCGGTCCAGGCCCACCGTCTCGCCGCGCCGCGGGAGGATCTCCTCGATGTCGTTGAGGGTGTCCACGATCAGGCGGCCGCCGATCGTGATGTGGTCGGGCTCGTCCGGCGGGTCGAACGGCTCGGCGCCGAGGCGGCGCATGATCTCCTCGAAGTAGGCGCCGTGCTTCTCCTCGTCGGCCGCGTGGCGGGCGAACTTCTTCGCCAGGTCGGGATCGTCGGTGGTCTCCGACAGCACGCGCAGCTCCTCGGCGCCCTGCAGCTCGGCGCAGCGGAAGCTGTTGAGCATCTCGATGCGCTTCTCGAACGACATGCCGGAGAGGAAGTCCGCGTACTCCTCGGGCGTCTGCATCACGTGGGCGGCGTCGGTGGGGTCCATGGCTGGCTCCTCAGCGTCGGTTGGCGGGCTCGAGCGCGGCCAGGCGCTCCTCGGCGTGGCGGCGGAAGCGGGCGGGCGAGAACGTCCCGCCCAGCAGCGGGTCCAGGCCGGCGGGGCCCAGCTCGGCCAGGCGGCCGGCGCGGCCGCGCTCGACGTCGATGTCCGGGTCCTCGGCGATCACCCCCAGCAGGGGGAGCGGCGTGAGCCGGGCGAGCACCGGCGGGTTGGTGAGCGCGTCGAGGCCGGGCGCGTCCGGGTAGCCGCTGATCACCACGCCCAGCACGGTGAGGCCGCGGCGGTGCAGCGCCTCCAGCGTGAGCAGCGTGTGGTTGAGCGTGCCCAGGCCGGGGCGCGCCGCGACGACCACCGGCAGCCCGAGCATCGCCGCGAGCGCGGCCATGTCCACCCCGTCCGAGAACGGCACCAGCGCCCCGCCCGCCGCCTCCACCACCACCAGGTCGTAGCGGGCCGACAGCGCCGCGAACGCGTCCCGGACGACGCCCGGGTCCAGGCGCACCCCCTCCAGGCCGGCGGCCACCATCGGCGCGAGCGGCGCAGCCAGGTCGTACGGGCGGATCGCCTCGACCGGCTCGTCCACGCCGAGCAGGGCGGCCGCGAACTCGGCGTCGCCCACCGGCGGGGCGCCGGTCTGGGCCGGCTTCAGGGGCACCGCCGTGCGCCCGCGCGCCCGCGCGGCGAGCCCGATCGACGCCGCGACCACCGTCTTCCCCACCCCGGTGCCGGTCCCCATCACGAAGATCCCGGGGGCGTCGATCACGCCGCCACCTCGCTTCGCGCCCGGGCGAGCGCGCCGAGGGCCCAGTCGATGTGGCGGTCCTCGTGGGTCGCCATCACCGTCAGGCGCATCCGCGCCGTTCCCACCGGGACCGACGGCGGCCGGATCGCGGGCGCCCACACCCGGTCGGCGCGCAGCGACGCCCCCACCGCCAGGGCGTCGGCGGCCTCGCCGATCAGCACGCCCACCACCGCCGAGTCCGTGGGCAGCACGGTGTAGCCGAGCGCCTCCACGCCCCGCACCAGGCGGTCGACCAGCCCGTGGAGCCGCGCCCGTCGCTCGGGCTCGTCGCGCACCACGTCCAGCGCCGCCATCGCCGCCCCGGCGGCGGCGGGCGCGAGCGCCGTGGTGAACACGAACCCGCGGTCGCGGGTGCGCAGGTAGTCGCAGAGGGCCCGGTCGCCGGCGACGTAGCCGCCCTGCGCGCCCAGCGCCTTCGACAGCGTCCCCATCACCACCGGCACCCGGCCCTCCAGCCCGAAATGCTCGAGCGCGCCCGCCCCGTTGGCGCCGAGGACCCCGGTGGCGTGGGCCTCGTCCACCATCACCATGCAGCCGTGGCGCTCGCCGATCTCCACGATCGCGGGCAGCGGCGCCAGGTCGCCGTCCATCGAGAAGACGGTGTCGGTCACGATCAGCCGGCGCGGCGCCGGGTGGGCGCGGACGGCGGCCTCCAGCGCGTCGGCGTCGCCGTGCGGGTACCGGATCACCTCGGCCCCGGAGAGGCGGCAGCCGTCGATGAGGCTGGCGTGGTTGAGCGCGTCGCTGAACACGGCGTCGCCGCGCCCCACGAGGGCGGGGATGGTGCCGACGTTCGCCTGGAAGCCGGTCGGGAACACCAGGGCGTCCTCGCAGCGCTTCAGCGCCGCGATCCGCTCCTCCAGCCGGCGGTGCAGGTCGAGGCTCCCGGTGACCAGGCGCGACGCCCCGGCGCCCGCGCCGTAGGCCTCGAGCGCGGCGCGCGCGCCCGCCACCACGCGCGGGTCGTTCGCCAGGCCGAGGTAGTTGTTGGAGGCCAGCAGCAGGTGCGGCTCGCCGTCGATCGGCACCTCCGGGTCGGCGGCGCCGCCGCAGTAGGTCAGGACCCGCAGGAGGTCGCGGTCGCGCAGGTCCCCCAGGGCGCCGGGCAGCCACCCGAGCCCGGTGGCGGTCACGCGGGCACCCCGCACGACGCCCGGGCGGCGGCCACGACGGCGTCCGCGATCCGCGCCACGTCCTCGTCGCCGGCGATGTAGGGCGGCATCGTGTAGACGAGGTCGCGGAACGGGCGCAGCCACACGCCGCGCGACACCGCCGCCGCCGTCGCCGCGGCCATGTCCACCTCGTCGTCGAGCTGGACCACGCCGATCGCCCCGAGCACCCGCACGTCGCGCACGCCGGGCACGTCGCGGGCCTCGGCGAGCCCCTCCCGCAGGCCGGCCTCGACGCGGGCGACGTCCGCCGGCCAGCGTCCCTCCAGCAGCAGGTCGATGGAGGCGTTGGCGGCGGCGGCGGCGAGCGGGTTGCCCATGAACGTGGGCCCGTGCATCAGGGCCGGCACCTCCCCCGCCCCGATCCCCTCCGCCACCGCCGGGGTGCAGAGCGTCGCCGCCATCGTCATGTAGCCGCCGGTCATCGCCTTGCCCACGCACATCACGTCCGGCGCCACGCCGGCGTGCTCGGCGGCGAACAGGGCCCCGGTGCGCCCGAAGCCGGTGGCGATCTCGTCGAACACCAGCAGCACGCCGTGGCGGTCGGCGATCGCCCGGAGCGCCCGCAGGTATGCCGGGCTGTGGAAGCGCATCCCGCCCGCGCCCTGGACCACGGGCTCCACGACGATCGCGGCCAGCTCGTCGGCGTGGGCCGCCACCAGGTCGTCCAGGTGGCCGACGTACGCGGGATCCGGCGGCTCGTCGAAGCCGCCCGGCGGGGCGTCGGCGAACACGTGGCGCGGCAGCAGGCCGCTCCACAGCCCGTGCATGCCGCCCTCCGGGTCGCAGAGCGACATCGGGCTGAACGTGTCCCCGTAGTAGCCGCCGCGCCACGTGAGCAGCCGCGTCCGCCCCGGGCGGCCGGTGGCCCGGGCGTGCTGGAGGCACATCTTCACCGCGACCTCGACGGCGACCGATCCCGAGTCGGCCAGGAACACGTGCTCGAGCGGCGCCGGGGTGATCGCCACGAGCCGCTCCGCCAGGCCCACGGCGGGCGCGTGGGTGAGCCCGCCGAACATCACGTGGCTCATCCGGCCGAGCTGGCCCGCCACCGCGGCGTCGAGGGCCGGGTGGCGGTAGCCGTGGATCGCCGACCACCACGACGACATCCCGTCGACCAGCTCCGTGACCCCGTCGACCGGCTCCATCAGGCGCAGCCGCACCCCCTCGGCCGACTCGACCACGAGCGGCTCCTGGCGCGCGGGCATGGGCGCGTACGGGTGCCAGACGTGCCGGCGGTCGAGCGCGAGCAGTTCGCGCGCGGTCACCGCGCCGGCGCGCCCGTGCGGTTGGGGGCCACCACGTCCATCCCGAGGTCGGCGGCCAGCCGGACGTCCTCGGCGGCGGGGCGCCCCGCGGTGGTGAGGTAGTTGCCGACGATCATCCCGTTCACGCCGCCCACCAGCCCCAGGGCCTGGGCGTCGCGGAGCACCAGCTCGCGGCCGCCGGCGTAGCGGATGATCCGATCCGGGAACACGAGGCGGAAGATCGCGATCGCCCGGAGCGCGTCGTGGGCGCCGAGCGGCGTCCGCCCGGCCAGCGGCGTGCCGGGCCGCGGGTTGAGGAAGTTGAGCGGGATCTCGTCCGGCCCGAGCTCGCGCAGCTCGAACGCCAGCTCCAGCCGCTGCTCCCAGCGTCTCGCCCATGCCGAGGATGCCGCCGCTGCACAGCTTGATCCCGAGCTCGGTGACCAGGCGGCACGTCTCGGCCCGCTCCTCCCAGGTGTGGGTGGTCACGATCTCCGGGAAGAAGCTCCGGCTCGTCTCCAGGTTGTGGTTGTAGTGGTGGATGCCGGCGTCGCGGAGCGCCTCCGCCTGCGGGCGGGTGAGCACGCCGAGCGAGCAGTCGACGTCGAGGCGCGTCTCCGCGTGGATCGCGTTGACCGCCCGCAGCACCTGGTCCATGAGCCGACGGTCCGGCCCGCGGACGGCCACGACGATGCAGAACGCGCTGGCCCCCGACGCCTCGGTGGCCCGCGCCGCCGCCAGCACCTGGTCGAGCGGCAGGAAGGCGTGGCGCTGCGCGGGCGCGTCGTAGTGCATGGACTGGGAGCAGAAGGCGCAGTCCTCCTGGCACCCGCCGGTCTTGGCGCTGATGAGCGACTCGAGCTCGACGCCGTCCCCCCACCAGCGCCGCCGCACCTCGTGGGCGAGGTTGAGCAGCCGGGGCAGCTCGGCCGGCGGCAGGTCGACGAGCCGCCGCGCCTCATCCGGGTCGATGGAGCGCTTCTCAGCGAGGAGGGAGCCCTCGAGGTCGTCCAGGATCGTCACGCCGCCTCCTCCGCCAGGACTCGTCACGGCGCGAACCTACCAACCGTGACGAGACGGCGGGGCGGATGCGCCGTCTAGGATCCGGCCCATGGACGCGCCGCAGGAGCCGATCGGCCTGATCGTCGTCGACCACGGCTCGCGGCGGGCGGAGAGCAACGAGATGCTCGAGCGGATGGTCGAGCAGGTGACCGAGGTGGTGCCGTACGACATCGTCGAGCCCGCCCACATGGAGCTGGCCGAGCCGTCGATCGCGACGGCCTTCGACGCCTGCGTGGACCGCGGCGCCCGCACGGTCGTCGTGTCCCCCTACTTCCTGCTGCCGGGCCGGCACTGGACGCAGGACATCCCGGCGCTGGTGGACGAGGCGGCGGCGCGCCACCCCGGCGTCGCCTACCTCGTCGCCGCCCCGTTCGGCCTGCACCCGCTGATGGCGCAGGTGGTGGGCGCGCGGGTGGAGCACTGCCTGCTGCACATCCGCGGCGAGGCCGGGGAGTGCGAGGCCTGCGAGGGCACCGGCCGCTGCCGGATGCGGGTCGCCGCGGAGGCCCCGGCGCCCACCGCCTGAGGCCCGGCCGCGGAGCTCGCGCTAGGCCCCCTCGATCCCCGCCTCGCGCGACAGCTCGCGCAGCTCGTCCAGCGCGGCCTCGCCGATCTCCCGCACGCCGAGGCGCTCCCCGCCCGGCACCTCCAGCACCACCAGCGAGGCGCGGACCGCGCGGGCGAGCGTGGCCAGGTGCGCCCGCTGCTCCGGGACCGCCGGCGCGAGGGCCAGCACGAACGCCGGCTCCTGGTCGTCCTCCGCGTCACGCTCCGCGAAGAACGCGAGCACCAGGCGCTCGATCTCGCCGTCCTCGATCCGGCCCACGCGGACGCCCGTGGCCGACGCGATCGCGCCGGCCCGCTCCGCCGGGGCACCGACGGCGATCACCACGTGGTCGTCGCCGTCCTGCCCCACGGCCACGAAGCCCTCGCCCGACTCCGCCAGCTCGCGCAGCCGGTCGGCCCCGCCGTCCCCGTCGCCCGTGGTCGCCATGACCGGCACGCTACCCGCCCGCGCGCCACGGCATGCGGACCGCGGCCCGACGGTGGCGGTCTAGGCCGCCTCGACCGTGGGCGCGTCGATCTCGGCCGCGAACTGGAGGCACGCCTCGCACGTGCCCTCCCAGCCGATCTCACCGCACTCGTCGCACCAGGTGTCGGAGTCGAGCCTGTCCATGCCCGTGCATGTCCCCCGTTCCGCGGCGGGCGGAAACCCCGCCGACTCGCCGGACCGTGCGGACGGGACCCTGACACCCCGTCCGGACGGCAGCATCCGGACGGGGCGCCGCTCGTCTACCGCGTCAGCCGGTAGAAGCGCCAGAAGTCGTGCTCGACGGGCAGGACCTCGAACCCCGCGAACCCCGCCTCCCGCGCGTAGCGCTCCACGGTGTCCACCCGGATGACCGTCCCGGTGCAGGCGCTGTGGTCGTCCTCGCGCCCGACGGCCAGGCAGTGGAGCACGCTGAATCCGTAGTTCAGGCGCTCCACCTCGTCGGCCGGCGCCCCGAAGCGGTCGGCCACCCGCTCGTCGGCCACCACCACCGAGCCGCCGGGGGCGAGCATCCGCCGCGCCGCGCGCAGCGCCTCGACCGGGTGGGCCATGTCGTGGAGGGCCTCGAAGATCGTGACCAGGTCGTACTCCCCGCCGAGCCCCTCGTCGCTCGCGTCCTGCAGGAACACGCGCACCCGGTCCCCCAGCCCGCGGTCGGCGGCCAGCCCGCGGGCGGCGGCGACCGACGCCTCGTCGGAGTCGAAGCCGTCCACCCGCGCCAGCGGGTAGGCGGCGGCCAGCGACACGCTCGACCACCCCTGGCCGCAGGCGACGTCGGCGATGCGGCTCGGCGCCCCCAGCAGCCGCTCGTGCAGGTCCGGCACCGCCGGCAGCCACTCCTGCGCGAGCTGGTTCACGAACATCGGCCGGTTGAACGCGGCGATGCCCTCGCGGGTGTCCGGCCCGTAGTCGGGGTACGGCACGCCCCGCCCGGTGCGGAACGCCTCGATCATCGCGTCGAGCGGGTGCAGCACGCCCATGCCGACCCGCGCCATCGCGCCGGCGTACAGCAGGCTGTCGGGGTCGAGCAGGCCCTCGCGGTGCCCCTCGGGCAGCCGGAAGCGCCGCTCCGCCGGCGGGGCGGACGCGTCGTCGACCTCCAGGACGGCGGCGGCCGCCTGCTGCTCCAGCCACTCGCGGCAGTAGCGCTCGTCCACGCCGGCGCGGGCGGCGAGCTGCGCGCTGGTCTGCGGGCCGCCCGCGTCGAGCGCGGCGTACAGACCCAGCCGGTCGCCGATGTGGACGCAGGCCAGCTCCATCGTGGCGATCAGGGCGCCGAACATGCGCTCGGCGAACGCCTCCTGCGGCGCGGTCGGTGCCTCGGTGGTGCTCATCGTGCTCCTCCTCGATCCGGTGTACGGATCGCACCCTGCACGGGGCGCGTCGCGCAACCGTCTCGCGGCGCGTCTCCCGTCCGTCCCCACGCTCACCTACGCTGGCGCCCGTGCTGCGCATCCGCGTGATCGGGGGCGTCCGGGCCGACGTGGACGGGAGGGAGGTGGACCTCGCGTCCGCCGCCCGCGCCCGCGGCCTGCTGGCGTGGCTCGCCGTCCATCCCGGCACCCACGCCCGCAGCGTCCTGGCGGCCCGCCTGCGGCCGGACGTGCGCGACGACAGCGCGCGCAAGAGCCTGCGCCAGGCGGCCTGGTCGCTGCGCACCGCCCTCGGCGACGCCGGCGCCGCCCTGGTCGGCGACCGCGAGCGGCTGGGGCTGACCGGCGACCCGGCCCTCGTGGCCGTCGACCTGGCCGAGTTCCGGCGCCTGCGCGACGCCGGCGACCTGGCGGGTGCGGTCGCCGTCGGCGAGGGCGAGCTGCTGGCCGGGCTCGACGAGGAGTGGGCGCCCGCCCTGCGCGAGGCGCACCGGGCGGAGATGGTCGCGCTGCTGGGCCGCCTGGCCGACGACGCCGACGGCCGCGGCGACATCGCCGAGGCCGTCGCCTGGGGGCGTCGCCAGGTGGCGGCCGACCCGCTCGCCGAGATCGCCGCCCGCCGCCTCGTCGCCCTGCTCGCCCGCGCCGGCGACCGGGCCGGCGCGCTCGCCGCCTACGAGGCGCTGCGCGAGCGGCTGCGGCGGGAGCTCGGGGTGGTGGCGTCGGCCGAGACGCGCGAGCTGGCCGAGGAGGTCCGCCGCGGCCGCCCGGCGCGGGCCGCCGGCGCCGCCGGCACCGCGCAGCCGGCGCTGCCGCCCCCGCTGGTGCGGACGGGGCCGTTCGTGGGTCGCGCCGGCGCCGCCGGCCGGGTCGCGGCCGCCTGGCGGGACGCCGCCGGCGGGCCGCGGGTGGTGATGCTCGCCGGGGAGCCCGGCATCGGCAAGACGCGCCTGGCGGCACACGTCGCCGCCGGCGTCCACGCGGGCGGCGCGCTGGTGCTCTACGGGCGCTGCGACGAGGACACCCTGGTCCCCCACCAGCCGTTCGTGGAGGCGCTGGAGCGCCACCTGGCGGCGCTGCCCGCCACGGAGCGCGACGAGGTGATCGGCGCCGCCCGCGCCGACCTGGCACGGGTGCTGCCCGGCGTGGCGCCCCCCGAGGGGGCGGCCCACGACGACGACCCCGACACCGCCCGCTACCGGGCGTTCGAGGCGGTCCGGGCCGTGCTGCAGTCGTGCGCGGCGGGCCGGCCGGCGCTGCTGGTGCTGGACGACCTCCACTGGGCCGACCGGCCCACGCTGCTGCTGCTGCGTCACCTCGGCCGGATGCTCGAGCCGGTGCCGCTCCTCCTGCTCGGCACGTACCGCGACACGGAGGTGGACGCCCGCCACCCGCTGGCGGCGACACTCGGCGACCTGCGCCGCGACCACCCGGTCGTGACCGTGTCGCTGGAGGGCCTGGCCGACGACGAGGTGGCCGACCTCGTCCGCGCCGCCGACGGGGCCGCCGGCGAGGCCGCCGCCCTGGCGGCGCGGGCGCGGGGTAACCCGCTGTTCGTGGAGGAGCTGGTCCGCGACCTCCGCGAGGGCGGCGACGGCGGGGCGCTGCCCGAGCGGGTCGCCGACGTGGTGACGCGGCGGGTGGACCGCCTCGGCGAGGACGCCGCCGGCGTGCTGGTCACCGCCGCGTTCCTGGGACCGGAGTTCGCCACGGACGTGCTGGAGGAGCTCCACGGCGCGGACGCGGCCCTCGACGCGATCGACCGCGCCCGCGCCGCCGGCCTGCTGGCCGAGACGGCCCCCGCGGGGGCGCGCCACGCGTTCACCCACGCCCTGGTGGCCGACGCCCTGGCGTCGCGGCCCTCCGGCCTGCGCCGCGCGCGCCTGCACGGGCGCATCGGCGCCGTGCTCGCGGCGCGGGCCGAGGCCGACCCGGCGCGACACGCCGCCGACGCCGCCCGCCACCTCGTCGCCGCCGGCGGGGACCCGGAGCCCGCGGTGCGCTGGTCGATGGTGGCGGCCGCGCGCGCCACCGAGCTGCTGGCCGACGACGAGGCCGCCGGCCACTGGCGTGACGCCCTCGCCGCGATGCCGGACGACGACCCCCGCCGCGGGCCCGCGCTCGCGGCCCTCGGCGAGGCGCTCACCCGCGCCGGCACCCGCGGCGCGGCGCAGGCGCCGTTCGACGCGGCCGCGGCGGCCGCCCGCGCCGCGGGCGACGCCGCGCTCATGGCGCGGGCGGCGCTCGGCGCCGGCGGCCTCGGCGTCACCATCGGCCGGGCCGATCCGCGGCTCGTGGGCCTGCTGGAGGAGGCGCTGGCGATGGACGCCGCGGACGCCGACCCGGTGCGGCGCGCGCGCCTGCTGAGCCGTCTCGCCGTGGAGCTCTACTACGACGACCGGGCCCGCGCCGACGCCCTGAGCCGCGAGGCCGTCGCCCTGGCCGAGGCCGCCGGCGACCCCGGCGCCCTGGCCGCCGCCCTCAACGCACGCCGGGTGGCGATCTGGGATCTCGCCCACATGGACGAGCGGCGCGCGACGGCCGAGGCGATGATCGCCGCGGCGCAGGCGGCGGGCGAGCCGGGGACCGTCCTGCAGGGGCGGAACTGGCGCGTGCTCGACCTGATGGAGGCGGGCGAGGTCGCGGAGCTCGAGGCCGAGATCGCCCGCTTCGCCGCGGAGGCCGACCGGCTGGGCCTCCCCCACCACCGCTGGTACGTGCCGCTGTGGCGTGCCGCCCTCGCGTTCCTGCGCGGCGACGATGCCGCCGGCGCCGCGCTGGCCGAGGAGGCGCGGCGCGTGGGCGCGCGCGCCGAGGACCCGAACGCCGAGCTCTTCGTGCGCATCCAGCGCACCCAGCTGCTCGCCGACGCGGGACGGTTCACGGAGATCGACCGCGGCTTCGTGGAGGGCGCCGCGGCGGAGTCGCCCGCCGCGTGGGCGTGGGCGACGTGGCTCGCGTGGATCGACGCCGCCTCCGGCGACCTCGACGGGGCGCGGGCCCGCATCGACGCGCTGGCGCCCGGCGGGTTCGCCGCCGTGGCCCTCGACGCCAATTGGCACGCGGTCCTGGACCTGTGCGACGCGGTCGCGATGGTGGGCGACCGGGAGCGGGCGGCGACCCTGCGCGACATGCTCGCCCCGCACGCGGAACGGGTCGGCGCGGTGGCGCGGGCGGCCCTCTGCTCCGGGCCGGTGGACCTCTATCTGGCCCGCCTGGCGCTGGTGTGCGGCGACCCGGAGGCCGCGGCGGGACACGCCGCCCGTGCCCTCGCGTGGTGTGAGCGGGCGGGGGCCGCGCCCGGCATCGCCCGCGCGCGCGCCGACCTGGCGGGCGCGCGCGGGGCCATGGAGGAGACCGGCTAGGCGGTGACCGCCGGCGCGACGGGGCGGCGCACGGCCGTCACCATCGTGCAGGAGGTGGCCGTCGCCCGGGCGGTGCCGGTGGCGCCGGAGCCGCCGCCGGAGCCGGAGCCGCCGGAGGTGGCCCCGGTGCCGACCGCGGAGGCGTGGTTGCAGCGGCGGCCGGAGGCGTCCGCGTCGAGCCTGACGCCGACCCGGAGCACGCGGCTTGCGCCGGGCTTGAGCGTCGGGATGGTCCACACCACGCGACCGGAGCGCAGGCGCGCGCCGCTCGGCATCCCCGCCAGGGACATCCCGGCCGGGAGGGCGTCGGTCACGGCGACGTTGGTGAGCGTGGCGGCGCCGGTGTTCCGGACCGTGATCGTGTACCCCACCGCGGCGCCGGCCAGGGCCTTCTTCGGGCCCTTCTTGCTGAGCGACAGCCGCGGCGTCCGCACCTGGGTCGGCGTGCGCGGGGTGGTCGGGGTCGTCGGGGTGGTGGGCGTCTCCCGCGGGAACACCGGCGTGTCCGGCGTGGTGCCCGTGGGCGTGTCGGACGGCGTGTTGGTGGGCGGCGTCGGGTTGACGTCCTCGCCCGACGGGATGAGCGGGCAGTCCTCGAACGTGACGGTCGCGCTGGCCGTGTAGGTGCGCGGGGTCGCCAGGACGAGGGTCTCCTGCGGCGTCGTCTGGCCGGAGGTGGCGCGGGCGATCCGGGTGAGGGTGCCGCCCTGGGTGCGGGCGGTGACGGTGACGGAGCCGGAGAGGGCCGAGCTCACCGTGACGGTGGCCTTGCCGCTGGCCGGGAACTGCACGGAGGTGGCGCTGAGGGCGCCGGCGCCGGCGGTGATCGAGAGGTCGGCGGTGCTGCCCGGCGTGCCGGTCAGCGCGATGCCGACGGCGCTGCGGCCGGCGCAGCCGCGCGGCATCGCGGGCGTGGCGGTCAGCGGGCCGCCGAGGGCGCGGCCGGAGGCGAGCGCGCGGAGGGCCGCGGCGCGGGCGTTGACGGCGGCGTCCGAGGTCGGGGTGGTCTCCCGGGCCTGGTTCGTGAGCTGCCAGACGGCCACCTGGAGGGCGCCGGCCTCGAGGCCCTTGTTGCTCGCGGCGGCGACCAGGGCGTCGGCCTTGCCCAGCAGCCACGCGGCCTCGGAGGAGCGGGCGCTCCCGAGCGTCGCGTCGTCGGCGACGGTCTTCAGGCTCACCGCGTAGTCGGTGGCGTCCGCGATGTGGTGGTGCAGGTCCGCGCAGAAGCCGCGGTACTCGACCGGGGCCTGGCCGGAGGGCGTCACCCGCAGGCGGAACCACCCGGGGCTCGCCCTTGACGCTGGTGCCGTCGGGGGCGGTGATCGTGATCACCCGGCCCAGCGCGGGGTCGGTCCCCACGAGGCGCAGGGTGGCGGGCGTCGCGGCGCTCGCAACGGCCGGCGACGATGGCCGCCACGGCGAGGGCGACGAGGCCCAGGCTCACGAGTCGGCGGATGATGGACCATGGCTTCGGCTTCCCTCGGTGTCTGCACGCGCCGCCCACGAGCGGCCTTGCGCCTCCGAATCGGTGTCCGAGGTTCCGTCTTTAGCGGTGCGGTAGTGTCCGGCGCCCGTGGCGACCGACACCAACGTGCACGAGGTCGCGCTGCCGGGCGACGCGGAGCCGCCGATCCGCGTCTACGTGAACGGCGAGGAGCTGGGCGGAGGGCGAGCGACTTCGTCGTGGACGGCCGCGCCCTGCGCTTCCAGCCGCGCCCCTGCGCGCCCAGCCGCCGCTGGGCTGGTGGCGCAAGGTGCATGCTGGGCATCGGCATCGGCGTCTACGGCGACCTGAAGGGCGACACCCTCGACCTGCAGTACCGCAGCGCCGGGCGGGCGCGGGCCGTGACCATCCCCGCTCACCCCGGGAAGGGGAAGGGGGGACCTGGCGAGGCGACGTGACTCGCGCGCGCCAGTCGCCCTCCGGCGCCCAGCCGCAGTCGCGCCGAGCCGGCCGGTGCGGACGGTCAGCGAGCGTGCCGAGCGCCTCGGCCATCGCCCCGCCCATCGAGAGCGCCGCGAGCGCGGCGGCACGCGGTCGGGGCGGCGGTGGCCGGGGACCGCGCAGAGCGCGTCGACCACCTCGACCTGGGTCGGCGCCTGCCGCCTCGGCGGCCGTGTAGACCCCGGGCGGGGCGCCGGCGGCGGCGACCAGCGCGGCCGCCGCGTCGTCTGCGCCCAGCAGCGACCAGAGGTTGTCGCCGACGCCGACGATGCGGTAGCGGCGGATGCGCAGGCCCACGATCAGGTCGCGCATCGGCCGGCTCGGCCGTAGACCCAGGGCAGGCGCACGACCCGCAGCGCCCGGGCCCGCCAGGGCCCGCTCGGCCGCGAGCGCCGCGGCCGCGACCAGCGGCGGCCGCGGTGGCACGGGGTCGTCGTCGGCCGCCGGCGTCGGCCGGCCGGTCGCCGTAGGCGAGGCCTCGAGAGGCATCACCACCGGGCGGCCGCCCGCCAGCGATCGGCCAGCGCGGCCGCCGCGTCGGCGCCGGCCGCGCCTCGCGCGGCGCCGCGCGGCGGAGCGGCGCAGCGGCGGGTCGAGGCGCGGCAGGCCCAGGTGGAAGACGGCCTCGACGTCCTCGGCCTCGCGCCGCCACTCCCCGAGCGTCGCGAGCGTCGGTGTGCAGGGGCTCGGCGCCGGCCTCGGTCACCGCGCGCTCGGCGGGCAGCGAGCGCGCCGTCGCGAGCACCCGCACGCCGGCGGCCCGCAGGCGGGCGACCAGGGCCCGCCCCACCAGCCCGCTCGCGCCCGTGACGAGCGCGACCCTCATGCCCGGCGTCAGCGTCGCTCCGCCCGCGACGGCCGGGAGGATGGTGACCTCCTGGCCCTCGGCCACGGCGGTCTCGATGCCCTCGCCGAAGCGCACGTCCTCGCCCGCGACGAAGACGTTGACGAAGCGGCGCAGCGAGCCGTCCTCCATCACCCGGTCGCGGAACCCCGCGTGCTGGGCGTCGAGCTGGTCGATCACGCTCGCGGACGGTCCCCGGCTCGCACTCCACCGCCGCGGCGCCGCCGGTGACGGGCCGGAGCGGGGCCGGGATGCGGACGGTCACGGGCATTTCGGTGTCTCCTCGGGTGCGGGTGGTGCTGGGCGGTGGCTAGGCGATCAGGCGGGCCTCGCCCATCGCGGCCTCGAAGCTCGCGACGGTGGGCTCGACGTGGGTGGCGCTCGACCCGCGACGCCACGGCGTCGAGCGTCTTGAGGCCGTCGCCGGTGATGTAGACGACCACGCGCTCGTCCGGGTCGATGCGGCCGGCGCGGGCGAGCTTGGCCAGCGTCGGCCGTGGTCACGCCGCCGGCGGTCTCGGTGAAGACGCCGGTGGTGCGGGCGAGCAGCTCGATGCCGTCGACGATCTCCTCCTCGGTGACGCCGAGATCGCAGCCGCCGGTCGCGTGGGCCACGTCGAGCGCGAACACGCCGTCGGCCGGGTTGCCGATGGCGAGGCTCTTGGCGATCGTGTGCCGGGCGCACCGGCGCCACGAAGTCCAGCCCGGCCGTCGCACGCGGCGGCGACCGGGCCGCAGCCCGAGCGGCCTGGGCGCCGTCCATCACCGGCGCCGTCGCCCTCGACCAGGCCGGTCTCGATGCAGGTCGCGGAAGCCGCGGTCGATCTTCGTGTAGAGCGAGCCCGAGGCGATCGGGACGATGCAGCGGTCCGGCAGGCGCCAGCCGAGCTGCTCCGCGACCTCGTAGGCGAGCGTCTTCGAGCCCTCGCTGTAGTACGGGCGCACGTTGACGTTCACGAAGGCCCAGGGGCGGTCGCCGGCGAGCTCCATGCAGAGGCGGTTGACGTCGTCGTAGTTGCCGTCCACGGCGACCAGCGTCGTGCCGTAGACGGCGGTGGCCACGATCTTCTGCTCCTCGAGGTCGGCGGGCACGAAGACGTAGCTCTCGAGGCCGTGGGCCGAGGCGTGGGCGGCCACCGAGTTGGCGAGGTTGCCGGTGGAGGCGCAGGCCACGACCCGGTAGCCGAGCTGCTTGCGCCTTCTCGAGCGCGACCGAGACGACGCGGTCCTTGAAGCTGTGGGTCGGGTTGGCGGTGTCGTTCTTGACCCAGACGTCACTGCAGGCCGAGCTCCGCGGCGAGGCGCGGGGCGCTCGCACCAGGGGCGTCATGCCCGGTCGGCAGGCCGGCGGTCGGGTCGTCGGGCGAGCAGGGCAGGAAGTCGCGGTAGCGCCACAGCGAGTGCGGGCCCGGCGGCGATGCGCTCGCGGCTCACCGCGCCGCGATGCGCTCCGTGTCGTAGAGCACCTCGAGGGGCCCGAAGCAGTACTCGCAGACGTACGCCGCGGTCAGCTCGCCGATGCGCTCGCACTCCTTACATCGGAGCGCGCTCGCCGCCGTCTCGTAGTCGCGTCACCGCTCCTCCCGATCCGTCCTCCATGAAAAAACGCCCTCGCCGGGAGGGCGAGGGCGATCGGACGCGAACCGATCGGCTTCTCGCATCTCCCAGGTCGAATCGCCTGGTGGATTTGGCACCTGGCGCTCTCGCGCTGGTTGCCGCGGCTTCACAGGGCCAGTCCCTCCACCGCTCTCGATGCGTCGGCGATGATAGCGACGCCGCGAGACGGCGCGTCAAACGGCGGGCGGCCCCGCGTCGCCGGAGCCGGCCCTCCGCGACGAGTCGCGACAGCCGCAGCTCGACCTCCGGCGCCTCCCGCAGCGCCTCCACCAGCCGGCGCTCCCGCCACTCGCGGAAGTAGGCCGGCTCGACGCCCACGCCGGCGGCGATCCGCCGCATCAGGTCGTCGCCAGGGACGCCGCGCTTGCCGCTCACGTGGTCGTGGAGGTTGCCGACGGGCACCAGGCAGCGGCTCTCCAGCTCGCGGAAGCTCATCCCGCGCGCCCGCATGGCGGCCCGGAGCGCGTCGCCGAAGGGCGCGGTCGACCAGCCGGGGTCCGGGGCGGCGTCCGTGCGCATGCGGCCAGGATAGGCGCGCGCCGGGACGGCCATGCACGACACGGTTACGGGCGTGCTCCGAGCCGCTCGTTACGATGCCTGACACGCGCTCATGAGCACCGCTCCTCCCCCGCCGACGAGACTCCGCGCCGGCGCTGGCTGCGCCGGCGGGCCCACCGCGACGGCGGAGCCGGCCGACGGCGCCGCCGAGGCCCCGCCCGCGCCGCCGAGCCGCCGGCCCGGAGCGGAGCGCCGAGCAGCCCACCGAGGTGATCCCCGCGCCGCCGCGGTCCGAGGGCCCGCGGCAGCTGCGGCGGCGGCGCGACGGCTGCTGACCGAGCGCGAGGAGGCCGTCTACCACCTCGGCGGGCCTCGCCTTCGAGCTCTACCGCCGCGACCGGCTCGGCGACGAGGTCATGCGCCTGCGCGCCGGCGAGGTCGCCCTGCTCGACGACGACGGTGCGCGACATCGACGCCCGCCTCGGCGAGATCGACCGCGAGCGCAAGGAGCGCGCGCCGGCGCGCCCGGCGCGACGACGGCCGTGCGGCAGCTGCCTCACCTGCCGCGCCCCGTTCCGCGCCGAGGCCCGCTTCTGCTGGCAGTGCGGCACCCAGCTCGTGCCGGACGACGGACGGCGACGACCAGGTCACCGCGGTCATCCCCACCCCGCCGCCGCGCGTGAGCGACGAGCGCCGCACCGGCTGGGAGGGCGCCGACGAGTGGTTCGCCCCGGCGCCGGCGGCGGCGGAGGACGCGGCGAGCCCGGCCGCGCCGCCCGAGCCGAGGAGGCGCCCCCGCCGCCGCCGCGCTGCGAGGTCTGCGGCGCCGAGCTCGACGCCCGACCAGACCTACTGCCTCGAGTGCGGCTCGCCCACCCCGCTCGCCCCGCGGCTGCGCCGCGGCGGCAAGGGCATCGCCGCTGCTGGCCGGGCGCCGATCGTGATCCTGGGGCTCGGCGTGGGCGCGCTGGCGTACGCCGTCGTGCCGACGACGACGGCGGGACCGGCGGGTCGACCGGCACGACCGACGGTCCACGGCGCCGACCGGCGCCGGTGCCGCTGCCGCCCGAGACGGCCCTCGACCGGGCCGCTGCCGCCCGACACCGTCGGTCACCGTCCCCGACCGCGCCGTCACCGACGTCCCGGCCCGCCGACCCAGACCGGCTTCGACACGGTCACCGGCCCCGGCACCCCGCCCACCGACCGCGGGCACGACGACCGGCGGCGCCACCACCACGAAGGCGCCGACGACCGCCGGCGAGGCGCCCGCCTCGAGCGGCGCCTCGGACTGGCCCGCGGGCACGCACCGCCTGGACGGCGATCCTCTCGTCGGTGCGCAGCGAGTCGGACGCCCGCGCCGCCAAGGCGCGGGCCTGATCGAGCCGGGCGAGCCGGCCGGGCGTGCTGTTCTCCGTCGGACTTCCCGGCCTGCGGCCCGGCTACTGGGTGCTGTCTCTCGGGGACGCTACGCCGACCGGGCCGCCGCCGATGCCCAGGCCGCGCGCTGCGGCGCGAGTTCCCGGGCGCCTACGCCCGGCGGATCGAGGGCTGATGGCGCGGGACGGGCCGCGTCGATGCTGATCACGGGCGCGTCGAGCGGCATCGGCGCGGCCACCGCGCGGGCGGCGTCGCGCGGCCGGCTACCGGGTGGTGCTGGCGGCGCGTCGGCGACCGTGCCGCTCGGCGGCCTGGCCGCGCGAGCTCGGCGGCCCGGAGCGGGCGCTCGCCGTGCCCGTGCGACGTGACCGAGTGGGACGCAGCAGCAGCGCGCTGGTCGCCGCGGCGCTCGAGGCGCTTCGGCGCGCATCGACGTCGTCGTGGCGAACGCGGGCTTCGGCGCGAAGCGCGGGTTCCTGGACGAGACGCCCGAGCACTGGCGCGCGATGGTGCTGACCAACGTCTACGGCGCCGCCCTCACGGTCCGGGCCACGTTCGACGCAGCTGCGCGAGCGCCGCGGCCACCTGTTGCTGATGGGCTCGGTCGCCGGCCGCAAGGTCGCGCCGGGGTCGGTCTACGGCTGCCACGAAGTGGGCCGTCACCGCGATGGCCGAGGCGGCGCGGCAGGAGCTGCACGGCACCGGCGTCCGCGTCACCCTCCTCTCGCCGGGGACGGTGGAGACGCCCTTCTACGACGAGCCGGTCGGCGGCGAGCAGCTCACCGCCGACGACGTGGCGCGGGCGGTGATGTTCGCGCTCGACCAGCCGCCCCACGTGGACGTCAACGAGATCCTGATCCGCCCGACGGTCCAGGAGTTCTAGGCGACGCTGCCACGCCCAGGTGGCGGAGCTGCATGCCGCCGGGTCCGGGTGTGGCGGTGAGGGTCAGGCGCACCGCGCCGGCGCGGGGGCGCAGGGGCACGCGGACGGTCGCGCCACGCGGCCGTCGCGCGGGCCAGGCGGCCGGGCCGCCGGCGCGGGCGCGGAGCATGCCGTCGCCGCGCACGTCGACCAGCAGCGCCCGGGCGCCGGCGGGGGCCGGAAGGCGGGGGCGGTGAGCCGCAGCGGCGCGTCGGTCGACCCGCACGGTGCGCCGGCCGCGGGCGCCGGCGACGTCCAGCAGGCCGCGGTCGACCGTCCAGCCGGGGAGCGGGGCCACCACGGGGCCCACGCGGTGGACGTCGAGGGTCGTGCCGAGCGCCGGGCACCGGGTCGAGCACGACGCGCACGGCGCGTCCCGCGAGGCCGGCGGCGAGGCACGGCCAGGGACGCCGCCGCGGCGCCCGGCTCGAGGGTGCCGAGGGGGATCTCGGGCCCCCGCCCTCGACGGGCGGGCGCTCACCAGCGCCAGGCCGCCGCCGCGCCGGCGCGCGCAGCGCGAGGCGCAGGACCTGGGCGCCGGCGGGGACCGTGAACGGCGGCGACACGAGGGTCGTCGTCGCCGCGCAGCCGCACCCCGCGGCCGCCGGGAGCGGCGCCGGCGGCTCGCCGCCCCTGCACGGTCCAGCCGGCGAGCCCGGCCGACAGGTCGCCGTTCGGCGGGCCGGGCGACAGCTGGGGAGCGGCCGCAGCAGCCCGCCGGGCGGCCCGCGCGGGGACGGCGGCGGCGGTGAGCGGCGAGGGGCGATCGGCGACGGGCGGGACGGGGGACCTCCGTGGGGCTAGAGTGCGGCGCGATGATAGACGCGGCCGCGCACCTCCACCGGAGGCGCCCTGGTGGGCGTCGACGTGGGCGGCACCTTCACCGACGCGGTGGTCGTCGCCGGGGGCCGCCTGGTGACCGCGAAGGTCCCCACCACGCCGGACGACCAGAGCGACGGCGTCGTCGCCGCCGTGCTGGCGGTGCTCGGAGCGCGCGGGCCTCGACCCCGCCGACGTGGCGCGCTTCGGCCACGGGATGACCGTCGGCACCAACGCCCTGCTCGAGGGCAAGGGCGCCCGCACCGAGCCTGGTCGCCACCGAGGGCTTCGGCGACCTGCTGGAGCTGCGGCGCCAGACCCGTGCCCACCTCTACCGCCTGGACGTCGCACCACCC
Organism: Miltoncostaeaceae bacterium; assembly: GCA_963749475.1. Lineage (GTDB taxonomy): Bacteria > Actinomycetota > Thermoleophilia > Miltoncostaeales > Miltoncostaeaceae > Miltoncostaea. Next base: position 158,584 of record CAVVMP010000015.1, on the reverse strand, counting down.
GCCGCCCCTCGTGCCCGCACGAGCGGATGCCACGAGGTGCGCGGAGCGCTGCGGCCCCGAGGGCGTGCTGCGTGCCGCTCGACCCCGGGCCTCGCTGGCGCGAGTCGTCGAGGCGGTGCGGGCCGACCGGGCCGAGGCCGTGGCGGTGGGGCTGCTGTTCTCGTTCGCCCACCCGGAGCACGAGGCGCGAGGTGGCCGCGGCGCTGCGCGCAGGCGCTGCCCGGCGTGCACGTGAGCGCGTCGAGCGAGGTGCTGCCCGAGATCCGCGAGTACGAGCGCATCTCGACGACCGCCGTCGACGCGTACCTGACGCCGCGTGCTGCGCCGCTACCTGGGGCGGCTGGCGCGAGCGCGCGTCCGACGCCGGGCCTGCCGGCTCCGGCGATCATGCAGTCGAGCGGCGGCGTGCTGCCGATCGAGGACTCCGCCGAGCACGCCGCCTGGACCGTCCTGAGCGGCCCCGCCGGCGGCGTCATCGGCGCCGCCCGGCTGGCGGCCGAGCGAGGACGCGCGGCTGGCGCTGACCTTCGACATGGGCGGCACCTCGTGCGACGTCGCCCTGGTCCGCGACGGGGCGCCGGCCCGCACCAGCGAGCACGGTCATCGCCGGCCACCCCCTGCACCTGCCGATGCTCGACGTGGCGACGGTCTCGGCCGGCGGCGGCAGCATCGCCTGGGCTGACTCGGGCGGCGCCCTGCGCGTGGGCCCGCACTCGGCGGGCGCGCGGCCCGGCCCGGCGGCCTACGGCACTGGCGGCACCGAGCCGACGGTCACCGACGCCAACGTCGTGCTCGGGCGTCTGCCGGCCGACGCGCCCCCTGGGCGGCGCGCATCGGCTGGACGCCGACGCCGCCGGGCCGCGGTCGTGGGCGACCTGGCCGGAGCTCGGCCTGGGGCTGGAGGAGTGCGCGCGAGGGCATCGTCGACCGTGGCCGTGCAGGAGATGGTGCGGGCGCTGCGGCTGGTGAGCGTCGAGCGCGGCGAGGACCCGCGCGAGGCGGTGCTGATCGCGTTCGGCGGCGCGGGGCCGCTGCACGCCTGCCCGGTGGCCGACGAGCTCGGCATGCGCCGCGTGCTGGCGCCGCCGGCGGCGGGCGTGCTCGCGGCGCTCGGCCTGGTGATGGCCGGCGAGCGGCGCGACGACGTGCAGACGGTCCTGGCGCCCGGTGGACGGCGACGCCGACCTGGCCGCGCCTCCTGGCCCCGCTCGCCGAGCGCGGCTGCGCGGCGAGATGCCGGACGCGGCCCGCTGCGCGCGGCGGCCGACTGCCGCTACGTCGGCCAGAGCCACTCCCTGACGGTCCCGTGGGACCCCGAGGCGCCCGGAGGCCGACCTGGCCGCGACCTTCCACGACGGCCCACCGGGAGCGCTACGGCGACGCCGACCCCGGGCGTGCCGGTCGAGGCCGTCACGCTGCGCCTGGCCGCCGAGCGGCCCGGCGACGGACCCGCGAGATCGCCGCCGCCGAGGCCGGCGACGCCGGTGGCCGGGCCCGGCGGTGATCGCCGATGGAGGGCGCGACCTGCTGGGTGGCCGAGGGCTGGACCGCCCGCGCCGACGCCCGGCGGCGTGATCGTCCTGGACCGGCGCAATCGAGAGCGCGGGGTCGCGATTGAGCCTGGACCCGGTCACCCTCCAGGTGATGGCCAACGCCCTGCGCGCGGTGGCCGAGGAGATGGAGGCGGCGCTGGTGCGCAGCGCCTTCAGCCCCAACATCAAGGAGCGGCGCGACTGCAGCACGGCGATCTTCGACGCCGGGGGCCGATGGTGGTGCAGTCGGCCTCGATCCCCGTGCACCTGGGGGCGATGCCCGAGGCGGTGGACGCGGTGCGCGAGCGCGGCGCGGCGCCGGGCGAGGTGTGGCTGGTCAACGACCCGTACCGCGGCGGCACCCACCTGCCCGACCTGACGATGATCTCGCCGATCGCCGCTCGACGGCGACGCTCGGCCGCCTACGCCGTCACCCGCGCCCACCACGCCGACGTGGGCGGCATGGCGCCCGGCAGCATGCCCGCCGGCTCGCGCGAGCTGCTCCAGGAGGGGCTCGTGATCCCGCCGGTGCGCCTCGTCCGCGACGGCGAGGCGGTGCCGGACGTGCTCGACCTGCTGCTCGCCAACACCCGCACCCCGGGCGAGCGCGAGGGCGACCTGCGCGCCCAGCTCGCCGCCCACCGCCTGGCCGAGCGGCGGCTGGCGCGAGGTGGCCGAGCGCCACGGCGCCGGACGGGTGCGCGAGGCGTTCGCCGACCTGCTCGACTACGCCGAGCGGCGCACGCGCGCGGCGATCGCCGAGATGCCGGACGGCCGCTACGAGGCCGCGGAGGCCCTGGAGGGCGACGGCGTCGACGGAGGACGACCTCTGGATCCGGGTCGCGGTGACGATCGCCGGCGACGGAGATGACGGTCAACTTCACCGGCACCGACCCCGCCGGGCCCGGCAACTGCAACTGCCCGCCGGCCGTGACGCGCTCGGCCGTCTACTTCGTGGTGCGGTGCGTGACCGACCCGGACATCCCGGCCTCGGCGGGCGCGTTCGCGCCGGTCGACGGTGGTGGCGCCGGCGGGGACGCTGGTCAACGCGACCGCCGCCCGCGGCCGTGGCGGGCGGCAACGTGGAGACGTCGAGCCGCATCGTCAACGCGGTGTTCGTCGGCGCTCGGGGGCGCGATCGACGTGCCGGCGCAGGGCCAGGGCACGATGAACAACCTCACGATCGGCGGGGCCGGGCTTCACGTACTACGAGACGCTCGGCGGCGGCCAGGGCGCCTCGTCCGGCGCGGACGGGCCCTCCGGCGTCCACGTGGCGATGAGCAACACGCTGAACACGCCGGTCGAGGCCCTCGAGACCGCCTACCCCCTGCGGGTGGAGGCCTACCGGCTGCGGCGCGGCTCCGGCGGGGCGGGCGCCCACCGCGGCGGCGACGGCGTCGAGCGGTCGGTCCGCGTGCTGGTGGACGCCGAGGCGTCGGTCATCGCCGAGCGCCGCGCGCCGCGGGCCCGCGGGCCGCGACGGCGGCGCGCGACGGCGCCCCCGGGCGCACCACGCTGAACGGGCGAGCCGCTGCCGGCGAAGTGGCGCGGCACGCTGCGCGCCGGCGACGTGCTGGGCATCGAGACCCCGGGCGGCGGGGGCCACGGGGCCGGCTGAGGCCTCCCGCGGCTACGGCGTGGGCGTGGCCCCGTTGTTGGCGAGGTCGAGGCCGACGAGCACGATGACGTCCGCGTTGCCGAACTGCTCCGCCGTGTAGCCGTCGACCGGCGGCGCGCGCTTGATGCCGAGGTCCTTGGCCACGTTCCAGGCCACCTTGCGCTTGCCGCGCGTGTACATCACGACCGACTCCTGGCGGTCGGTGTCGTTGTCGGGCTCGTTCGCGATGAGGCCGATGTTCCAGCCGTCACCCTCGAGCTTCGGGGCGATGATGTCGCCCGCCGCCCCGGAGATGCCGCTCGCGTTGAACACCGCGACCGTGTAGACGGACTTGTCGACGGACCCGACCTCGTCGGGGACGATCGTCTGGTCGACCGGCTTCGGCGGGTTCGCGGTGGTCCGGTCGACCGCCGTGGTGGTGGCGGCCGGCGTGTCGCCCGTCGCGGAGCTGCTGCCGTCGTCGCGGACGAACAGGTACCAGAGGCCCCCGATCGCCAGCGACCAGGGCGATGGCGGCGAGGGCGACGATGCCGGCGGTGCGGAGCTGGCGCTGGTGTACGCGGGGCGCCCGGACGAGACCGCCTGGCGCGCCTGGAGCTCGGCGATCCGCTGGAGCGGGGCCTCGATGGACGCCTCGCCGCGGTCGGCGAGCCGCTGCTCCAGCCGGCGGATGATCCGCCCCTGGCGGATCGCCACGTAGACGAGGCCGACCACGGCGAAGAGGGCGAGGATGGCCGCGGAGGGCACCACGAGATCGAGCCATTCCATCGGCGCGGCACGGTAGCAGGTGCCCCGGAGGGCACCCGCCCCCCGGGCCCGGCGGGCGGCCCCGGATCAGCTGCCCGGCGTCACCCGGTAGGCGTCGAAGACCGACTCCACCTGGCGGAGGCTGCTGATGCACGACTTCAGCGTCTCGACGTCCCCCACGTCGACCGTGAAGCGGTCGTGGACCATCTGGTCCTCCATCGTGCAGTTGGCGGAGATGATGTTCACCCCGCCCTCGGCGAAGGCCCGCGAGAGGTCCTCGAGGAGCGCGGACACGGTCCCAGGCGTCGACGGCGATCTCCACGCGAAAGCACTGCTGGTTCGCCCCGCTCCAGCTGGACCGGCGTGAACCGCTCCGGGTTCTGCTTCAGCGCCTTCGCGTTGGGGCAGTCCTCGCGGTGGATCGTGATGCCGCGGCCCAGGGAGATGTAGCCGAGGATCGGGTCGCCCGGCACGGGCTTGCAGCACTTGGCGAGGCGCACGAGGACGTCGGCCAGGCCGTCGATCTCGATGCCGAGGTCGCTGGAGGCGGTGGCCGGATGGCGCGCGTGCGGCCGCGCGACGTGGCGCCCGGGCGGCGCCTCCTCGGCGACGGCCTGGCCGGCCTTCAGCCGGTGAAGGATCTTGTTGACCACCACCTGCACCGACGTCTTCTCGAGGCCGAGCGAGATGTAGAACTCGTCGGCCTTCTTGAAGCCCATCTCCTGGATCACCTCGAGCAGCAGCGGGCGAGCCGGCGACGCGCTGGCTGGGCAGGCCCGCCTTGCGGAGGCTGTCCTGCAGCAGGCCTCGCGCCCGCGGTGCTCGGCGTCCTCGCGGCGCTCGCGCCGGAAGAACTGGCTGATCTTGGAGCGCGCCTTGGTGGTCGTGACCAGCTGGAGCCAGTCGCGCGACGGCGCGCGCGGGGCCTTGGAGGTGAGGATCTCGACGAAGTCGCCGGACTGGAGGGTGTAGGTGAGCGGCACGATGCGGCCGTTGACCTTGGCGCCGACGCAGCGGTGGCCGACGTCGGTGTGGACGTCGTACGCGAAGTCGAGCGGCGTCGCGCCGGCGGGCAGGTCGCGGACCTCGCCCTTCGGCGTGAAGACGTAGACCTCGTCGCGTGTAGAGGTCGGAGCGCAGCGCCTCCATGAACTCGGCGGGGTCGTGCGTCTCGCGCTGCCAGTCCATCATCCGCGACACCCACGCCGGCTGGTCGGCGCGGCCCTCCTTGTAGAGCCAGTGCGCGGCGACCCCGAACTCGGCCGTGCGCGTGCATCGCGTACGTGCGGATCTGGATCTCGAGCGGCTTGCCCTCGGGCCCGATGCACCGTCGTGTGGAGCTCTGGTACATGTTGAGCTTGGGCATCGCGATGTAGTCCTTGAAGCGCCCGGGCAGGGGCTTCCAGAGGCAGTGGATGATGCCGACCGCCCCGTAGCAGTCCTTCACCGAGTCCACGAGCACCCGCATCGCGGTGAGGTCGTAGATCTCGTTGAACTCCTTGTCCTTGCGGGTCATCTTCTCGTAGATCGAGTAGAAGTGCTTCGCACGTCCGGTGATCTCGACGCCGGTGATGCCCGACGGCGGCTCGAGCTGCTCGCTGGAGGATGCTGGCCGGCCTCCTCGATGAACGCCTCGCGGTCCGGCCGGCGCTGGTTGACCATCTGCTGGATCTCGCTGAACCGCTTGCGGGTGCAGCGTCGCGAAGGCGAGGTCCTCGAGCTCCCACTTGAGCGAGTGGATGCCGAGGCGGTGCGCGAGCGGCGCGTAGACCTCGAGCGTCTCCTTCGCCTTCTGGATCTGCTTCGGCTTGGTCATGTACGCGAGCGTCCGCATGTTGTGGAGGCGGTCGGCGAGCTTGACCACCAGCACGCGGATGTCGCTCGACATCGAGACGATCAGCTTGCGGTAGTTCTCGGCCTGGTGGGCCTCCTGGCTCTCGAAGTGGATCTTGGAGAGCTTGGTGACCCCGTCGACGAGCGACGCGACCTCGTCGCCGAAGGCCGCCTCGATCTCCTCGAGCGTGGCGCCGGTGTCCTCGACGGTGTCGTGCAGGAGCGCGGCGACGACGGCCGTGCCGTCCAGCCCGAGCCCGGCGCAGATGCGCGCGCACCCGAGCGGGTGCGTGATGAAGGGCTCGCCCGCGTCGCGCAGCTGGCGTGCGGTGCTGCTCCTCCGCGAACGCGTAGGCACGGCGGATCATGTCGCGGTCGGCGTCCGCGTGGTGCGCGGTGACCTCCGCGATGAGGTCGTCGAGCTCCGGGACGGCGGGCGCGAGGCCCAGATCCATGTCGGCGAGGTCCTTCGACATGCCATGACTGTACCGCTGTTTCCGGCCGGCGACCCCTGGCCATCCGGCCGAACCGGGCGTGCGCCCGGGCGTCAGCCCGTCAGGGCACCCTCGGGGACCTCGTGGCGGGCGAGGAGGTCGAGCGTCTGGGCGCGGGCGAGGTGGGCGCGGGCCTCGGTGAGCCGCTCGCGGCAGGCGCGGTACAGGGCCGACTCGGTCAGGTCGCGGCGGGCGGGGTCGGGGGCGGCGCGGACGCCGTCCTCCCCCACCTCCACCAGGCCGACCTCTGCCAGCACCGCGCAGCGCCCGCGCGCGACACGCGGAGGCCGGACGTCGGGCCGTCGCCCAGGAGGATCCGCTCGAGGTCGGGCCCCCAGGGCGCCGGACGCCGTCGCGCAGCCCGGTCCAGATGGCCGTCGACGTCCGGGCGCAGCTCCCACTCCTCCTCCGCCACCGCGAGCGCCAGCCCCGTCTCCGGCTCGCCCCACGATCAGGTGCAGCCAGCGGCCCCCGGCCCGGGCCGCCGCCCACGCCGCGTCCTCCGGGGTCGCCGGCGGATCCACCAGCACCAGGTGCATCCCCTCCGGCGGCTCGGCCTCGGCCAGCCGGGCGTAGTCGGCATCAGCAGCGCCGGCACCCCGCGCGCCAGCGCGAGCCGGGCCGCCATCGCCCCCGGGTCGCACCGCCCGCTCGCCAGCACCGCCACCTCGATCCCCAGCCGCCCCGGCTCCAGCGCCGTCTCCAGCGCGCCGCGGCGCCGCGCGACGTCGGCCACCACCGCGACCACGCCCCGGTCGGCCCCGGCGAGAGCCGCCAGCACCGCCAGCGAGGCGCCCTCTGCCCGCGCCGGTCGCGCACCCCTGCCGGGGGCTCCGCGGCGGGCGGCGGCGGCCCGGCGAGGCCGTGCTCGTCCTCGCCGTCCAGGACCAGCGCGCGCAGGTCGTCGCCGCCGACGCGGTCCGGGCAGGCGACGTCGCAGGCCTGGGCGCACTGCCCCGGGCAGGACGTCGCGGACCGGGATCTCCTGGAGCGCGTCGACCGCCACCCGCGGGCCGACCAGCCCCTGCCAGCGCTCGATCTCCAGCGAGATCGAGCGCGTCGTGGCGCTCGTCGAGCGCGATGCCCGCCGCCCGCTCGCCCATGCGGAAGCCGATCGCCGCGGGCGTTGACCCCGCCGGAGCGCAGCCGCACCTGCAGGTGCCGCCCCTGCCCCACCCGCGTCGGCGACTCCAGCTCGGCGCCGGGCAGCACCAGCCGCACCGGCGGGTTGCCGCGCCCGAACGGCGCGAGGGCCTCGAGCGCCTCCGCCGTCGCCGAGGGTGAGGTCGCGCGCGCCGACCACGGCGTCCACCGTCGCGCACCCGGGCGCGGGCGATCGCCGCGCGGGCGCCCTCGGCGGCCAGCATCAGGTCGTCGCGGAACCGGGCGATCCGGTCGGCCGGCAGCTCCAGGCCCACCGCGCCGGGGTGCCCGCCCCAGCGCGTGAGCGTCGCCGACGGCCGCGCCCACCAGCGCGTGCAGGTCGACGCCCGGCAGGCTCCGGCCCGAGCCCTTCGCCGTGTCGCCCTGGCGCGAGATCACGATCGCCGGCCGCTCGAAGCGCTCGACCAGCCGCGACGCGACGATGCCCGACGACCCCCTCGTGCCAGCCGTCGCCCGCCGAGACCACGATGCCCCGCGTCGCGGATCGCGTCCGGCTCGGCCTCGAGCTGGGCGATCGCCTGCTCGAGGATCTCCCGCTCCACCTCGCGGCGCTCCGCGTTGAGCTCCCACAGCTCGGCGCCGATCGGGTCGGCCGTCTCGCGGTCGGTCGGCCAGCAGCAGCTCGAGGGCACGCTCCGGGTGCGCCAGCCGGCCGGCGGCGTTGATCGCCGGGGCCAGCGTGAACCCGAGCGAGCGGGCGGTGACGAGCGCGCGGCTCGAACTCGGCCGCGGCGCAGAGCGCCGCGATGCCCGGCCGCGGCGACTCGCGCATCGACCGCAGTCCCTGGGCGACGCGGCGGCGGTTGTCGCCGAGCAGCGGGCACGGCGTCGGCCACGGTCGCGAGAGCGACCAGGTCGATGCCCTCGTCGGCGTCGAGCTGGAGCGTGCCGCCGTCCAGGCGGTCGGCCAGCGCGCGCACGACCATGTGCACCACGCCGGCGGCGGCCGGCAGGTCGTCGGCGGGCCGGCCCAGCGCCGGGTTGGCCAGGATCCCCGGCGGCCGGTGCCCGCCCGCGAGGTGGTGGTCGAGCACGATGGGGTCCATCCCGAGGTTGACCGCGCGCGTGAGCGCCGTCGATCGCCGACGTGCCGCAGTCGACGCACGACGAGCACCCGCGCGCCGCGCTCGGCCAGCAGGTCGACCGTCGCGTCGGCCACGCCGTAGCCGTCGGTGAAGCGACTCGGCAGGAACGGCACCGACGTCGGCGCCGCGCGCGCGCAGGGCGCGCACCAGGATGGCCGTGGAGCAGATGCCGTCGCAGTCGTAGTCGCCGTGCACCGCGATCCGCTCGCCCTGGCGGATCGCGCGGCCAGTCGGTCGGCCGCCTCGGCGATCCCCGGCAGCGTCGTCGGGCGGCGCGAGCGGCCCGTCGGACGGCCATGAACTCCCGGGCGACCGCCGGGTCGCCGAGGCCCCGGCGGACGAGGACCCACGCGACGGGCTCCGGGACCTCGAGCGCCTCCTGGAGGGCCGCGACCTCCGCGAACGCGACCCGGCGCGCGCGCCAGCTCACCAGCGGCCCGAGCGGAAGATGCCGACGCAGAGCCAGGCGACGATGGCGAGCGCCAGGATCGCGCCGGGGATGGCGATCAGCGACAGGCCCGCCACGTCGGTGGACCTGCGCGAAGACGGCGATGACCGCCGAGCCGAGGATGAGCGACGACGCGACCATGGCCAGCACGAGCCGGTTGGCGCTGGCCTGGACCTTCTCCACCGCCTCGTTGAAGCCCTCGGGCCGGACGCGTGATCTCGATCTCGCCGTCCTTGAACTCGTCGAGCAGCTCCGAGACCTGAAAGGGGTACTCGAGGAACGCCTCGGCGTAGCGGCCCATGTCGACCCGCACCCGGTCGGCGACGTGGTCGGGCCGGAAGCGCTGCGCCGCCATGCGCACCGCGTAGGGGCGCGCCACCTCGAACACGTTGAGGTCGGGATAGATCTCCAGCACCACGCCGGCGAGCGTCGCGACCGTCTTGTCGAGCATCACCCACCGCGCCGGCAGCGTGATGTCCGAGGCGGTAGATCGTCTGGAAGATCTCGCGCAGCACCTCGCGGGCGTCGATCTCGCCGATCGCCGACGCCGAGTAGCGCTGGACGATGACCGCCGAGCCGGTCGGCGAGCTCCTCCTCCATCTGCCGCGGGTAGCGCACGCCGAGCGCGCGCAGGCGCCGCGGCAGGCGCTCGGAGTCCTGGTTGAGGATGTCGAGCAGCAGCCGCACCGCCGCCTCGCGGTCGCGCTGGGTGAGCTGCTCGGTCATCCCGAAGTCGACCAGGCTGATGCTGGTCGGGGTCGCGCACCAGGATGTTCGCCGGATGCGGGTCGGCGTGGAAGAAGCCGTGGACGAAGACCATCTGCATCCACGTCTCGGTGATCCGGTTCCCGAGCCGCTTGCGGTCGTCGGGCGACCACGTCGCCGAGGTCGAGCTTGCCGAGCACCGTCCCCTCGACCCGCTCCATCGTGAGCACCCGGGACGTGCTGTACCGCCAGTAGACCTTCGGCACCGCCACCCGGTCTCGTCGCCGGCGAAGTCGCGGCGGAAGACCTCGGCGTTGCGGGCCTCGATGCCGTAGTCGAGCTCGCGCCGGACCGTCCGGGCGAACTCGTCGACCGTCCCCACCAGGTCGATGAACTGGAGCCGCCGCACCCGGTCCTGCGCGACGCGGGCCACCTGGTAGAGCAGCTGGATGTCGGCGTTGAGTCTGGCGCTCGGCGTCGGGGCGCTGGACCTTGACCACCACCTGCTGCCCGCCGGGCAGCCGGGCCAGGTGCACCTGGCCGATCGACGCGGCCGCGATGGGCGTCTCGTCGAACTCCAGCGAAGACCTGCTCGATCGTGAGCCCGAGCTCGGCCTCGACCACCGGCCGGATCCGGTCGAACGGCTCGGGGTGCGCGTCGTCCTGGAGGCCGCGCAGCTCGGCGAGGATGTCCGGCGGCACCACGTCCGGCCGCGTGGAGAGCAGCTGGCCGAACTTGACGAACGTCGGTCCCGAGCTCGTCGAGCATCTCGCGCATGCGCCGGCCGCGGTTGCGGCCCGCCGCCCGTCCTCAGTCCTCGGACGACCCGTCGTTCCGCCCGAAGACGTAGCCGAAGCCATGGCGCGCGGCCACCTGGGCGATCTCCCCGAGCCGCGCAAGGTTCTGACGCCGTTCCCCGCGGGCCATCGGGCCAACGTAGCAGCCGCCGCGGATGCGGCGGCCGCCACGCTACGCCCGTATCAGCCGAGCCGGCGGCTCAGAGGACGTGGAACGTGCCGCTCGCGGCGAACGGCCCGGAGGCCTTCGCGGCGACGCGGACGGTGAAGCCCTGCGGCGTCGGCGCGAAGCCGGGGTCGGTCACGACCTCGACGCCCTCGCCGTCGCTGTTGATGGCGCCGTCGATCACGAGCACCAGGGTGCCGGGGCCGGCGTCGAGGGCCGGGGCCAGCGCCCAGCCGGCCGGGGCCTCCGCCAGCTCCTCGCGGAACTGGACGCCGCCCAGCGCGTGCTGGCCCGGCTGCGCCGCGAACCCGCCGAGGGCCCAGCGGCCCGACGACGCGCCCGCGGGCGGGCCGGCCGTGACGGCGGCCGGGTCCTCCTCGTCCCACCAGGCGACGGGCTCGCCCGCCGGCTCCTCGTCCTCGGCCACGGGGGCGGCCTCGGCCTCGAACGCCGGGGCCTCGAACGACGGGCTCGTCGAACGACGGCTCCGCGGCGACCGGCTCGTCGAAGACCGGCTCGTCGAAGACCGGCTCGTCGAAGACCGGCTCCTCGAAGACGGGCGCGTCGGCGACCGGCTCCTCGAAGACCGGCTCGGCGTAGACGGGCGCGTCGGCGACCGGCTCCTCGAAGACCGGCTCGGCGTAGACGGGCGCCTCGGCGACCGGCTCCTCGAACACCGGCTCGGCGTAGACGGGCTCCTCGAACACGGGCTCGTCGAAGACCGGCTCCTCGAACGCCGGCTCATCGAAGGACGCCTCGTCGAACGCCGGCTCCGCGACCTCGGGGACCGGGGCGGCGAACTCGCCGGTGGGCTGCTCGGCGTCCTCGTCCGGCTGCCACGACGGCATGTCCGGGCCGGGCTCCCACGCGGTGGGCTCCTCGACGGGCTCCTCCTCGGCGGCGGGCGGCGCGGGCGCCTCCCACTCGGGGACCTCCTGCTGGGCGGCCTCCCACTCCGGGACCTCGTCGGCGGGCGGCTGCCACGCGGGCGCCTCGTCCTCGGCCGGCGGGCTCCACTGCGGGATCTCCTCCTCGGCGGCCGGGTCGGCGCCGATCCACTCGACCTCCTCGACCGGCGCGGCGGCGGCGGCCTCCTCCACCCAGGCGGGGCCGGCGGCGGCGACCGGCTCGGCGGCGCCGGACCAGCCGCCGTCCACCTCGCCCGGCAGGGGCCAGCCCGGCTCGGTCACGATCTCGTCCTCCGGCCACGCGGGGCCGGCGACGGGTGCGGGGACGGGCTCCTCGGCGACCGGCGCGGGGGCCGGGGCGTGGGCGGCGACGGGCTCCTCGGCGGCGAACGCCTCATCGGCCGGCTCGTCGGCCGGGGGCGGCCAGGCGGCGACGGGCTCCTGCGCAGGCGCAGGCGGCCACTCGTCCTCGCCGAGCTCCTCGGGCCAGCGCGGGGCCTGCGGCTCGTCGATCGGGGACACCGCGTCCGCGGCGGCGGCCAGCGGCATGGGCTCCGGCGGCGCCGGCGGGGCCTTGCGGTCCTTGCGGCGGCCGCGCCCGCGGCCCTTCGCGCCCTTCGGCGCCTGCTCGCCGCCCTTCTCGCGGCGCATCTTGACGAGCAAGAGCACGAGCAGAACGACGCCACCGGCGATGGCGATGTTCATCACGGACATGTCCCGCGGCCTCCTTGGCGTTGCGGCAGCGCGCCGCGATCGGGCTGACGGCCGCAGCGCGGCCTGGTGTGCCTATCGGCCACGGCGGCGGATGGTTGAGTCCCGCCGTGCCGGCGGACGGCTCAGCCGGCGGATCCGGCGATCAACTCGTAGCGCCCGGAGGCCGCGAACGGGCCGGGGGCGGACGCGGCGACCAGCAGCGTGAAGCCCTCGGCGTCCGGGGCGAAGCCGGCGTCGCCGAGCACCACCAGGCCGGAGGCGGTCACGTTCTGGAGCACGTCGGGCACCAGCCGCACGCGGCCGGCCTCGACCGCGTCGGCGAGCGGCGCCGGGAACGTCACGCCGCAGAGCGTCATGTGGCCGGCCTGGGCGGCCCAGCCACCCAGCGCGAAGCGGCCGGACGCCTCCACCGACGCGGCGGCGCCGGCGGGGGTGCCGAACCACTCGGACAGCGCGACCGGGTCGGGCTCCCACGCGGAGCCCCGGGAGGTGACGACCGACGGCGCAGCCTCCGGCACCAGGACGGCGTCGGCGCCCGGGCTCCACAGCGTGGCCGGCTCCTCGTCCTCCTCATCCTCGATCAGGAGGTCCTCGAACACCGGCGCCTCGACCACCGGCGCCTCCGCCAGCGCGGCGGCGGCCTCGGCCGCGGCCAGGTCGGCGTCGGCCAGCTCCTCCAGACCCGCCTCCCACGCGTCGGCGGCCTCGGCCTGGGCCCGCAGGATGCGCTCCTGCGTCGGCCCGGGCACGGGCGGCGCCGGCGGCGCCGGCGTTGCGGGACGGGCGGCGGCGGCGAAGAGCTGCGCGTCCTGGCGGCCCTTCACGTAGGCCACCGCGACCAGGATGGCCGCGGGAATGACGAGTCGGCTTCGCACGAGGGGGCCTCCGTTCCGCCCGGCGCCGGGATGGCGCGCGCGGGCCCCGCGCGGGCCCGTCCCCCTCGATATCGGGCGGCGGGGGCCGGCCTTTAACCTGGATCAGCCGGAGATCGTGGATGCGGGGCGCGCGGGCGCCGCATCAGGCGGGATTCGGGGCCACTCCCGGAGGGTGACCCCTCGGGATGACCCGAATCCCGCATGAGGCGAGTGATCCGCGCGCATCCGCGCCGCGAGATCCGGTGGATCAAGGTTCAACCGGCTGAGCCGTCCTCCGTGCCGTCAGGGGCGCTGTCCGGGTGCTTCCGGGGCGCTTTCCGGGGTGCTTTCCGGGGTGCTTTCCTGCGGGGCCCGCTCGAGCAGCCCGATGCGGTGCTCGAGCTCCATCAGCCGCAGCTGGACGTCCTCGAGCTCGGCGCGCGTGACCACCCCGAACTCGCGCAGCACGCCCTGCACGCCGCCCTCCAGCTTGCCGCACGAGGCCGGCGCCGGGGCTGCCCTCGCCGCGGACCCGGGCCATCAGGCGCTCCACGACGGCGGCGCCCTCCTCCCCGCTGACCTGGCCCTTGCGGACCAGCTCGGCGGCGGCCGCTCCGCGCGTTCGCGCGTGAGGTATGCCGCCCCGATTGACAGGAGCACGGCCTGCTCGAGGCCTTCGCGTACGGTCGTCATCTGCGTCGCTTCCTCTGCACCTGACGGTGCCGTCGCTGGCGGTTCGGGTCCGGTCGCGCCCTGCGGGTCCCGTTGCCGGGCTCCTTCGCCCCCGCTGCCTCGACCTCCTGCGCGTCGTCGTCCGCCGATCCGTCGGCGCCGATCGCGCCGTCGGCCGCCGGAACCGGCTCCGCATCGGCCTCGGGCTCCGGCTCGAGCTCGGGCTCGACGTCGGGCTCCGGCTCGGGCTCGGGCTCGACGTCGGCCTCGGTCTCGGCCTCCGGCTCCTCCTCGCCGGCCTCGAGCTGCGCGGGCTCCTCGTCCTCGTACTCCTCGTACTCGTCCTCGTCGTACTCGTCGTCCTCGGGGTGGTCCAGGCCGGCCTCGGCGCGGAGCTCGAGGTCCAGGGCCGCCTCGGCGCGCGCGAGGGCCTCGTGGTCGACCACGTCGGAGTCGGTTGCGATCGCCGGCGCGGCGGCGCTCGATCTTGGAGGTGCGCCGCTTGTTCTCCGGTTCGCGCTCCTTCCAGAGGGCGGCCAGCGGCGCGGCGATGGCGATCGACGACAGGCCGCCGGACAGGATGCCGACGAGCAGCGCGAACGCGAAGTCCTTGAGCGTGTCCCCGCCGAAGAAGTAGAGCACCGTCAGCGGGATCAGCGTGGTGAGCATCGTGATGATCGATCGCGTCAGCGTCTCGTGCACCGAGACGTTGACGATCTCGCGGTACGTCGAGCGCCGCATGATCGGCACGTTCTCCCGGATGCGGTCGAACACGATCACCACGTCGTAGAGCGAATATCCGAGGATCGTCAGCAGCGCCGCGACGGTCGCGCTCGTCACCTCCCTCCCCGTGAACGAGTAGATGGAGAGCGACAGCCACACGTCGTGGATCACCGAGAGCAGCGCCGGTATGCGCGAGCTTGTACTCGAACCGGATGCTCAGGTAGAGGACGATCACCGCGAAGCTGAGCAGGATCGCCCAGATCGCGTTCCGGATGATCTGCGCGCCGAACGTCGGGCCGACCAGCTCACAGCTGGTAGGTGTCCTCGATCACGCCGAACTTCTGGTCGAGGGCGCGCTTCAGCTCCTGCTGCTCGGGCGGCTGCAGCGTCTCGGTCTGCATCTGGAAGCCCCGGACGTCGTTGCCGTCGACCTTCTCGGTGGTGCTCTGGATCTTGGCGTCGGTGTAGCCGAGGCCCGGCGAACAGGTCGCGCACGGCCGTGCTCCGACGGCTGGTTGCTCGAAGCTGGTCGTGATCCGCGTGCCGCTCTCGAAGTCGAGGCCCAGGTTGAGGCCGTGGATCCCGATCCAGACCGCCCCGATGACCATCGGGATGATCGTGATCGCCATCCACAGCTTCCACTTGCCGACGAAGTCCATCTTCCAGCGGATCTCCCGCTGGTGGAGGCCCAGGTAGCGGTCGTCGCGCAGGAAGCGCGTCTCGGCCAGCACGTTGAACGCGGCGCGCGTCGCGACGACCGCCGTGAACAGCGACAGCAGGGTCGCCGACGAACAGCGTGAAGGCGAAGCCCTTCACGCCCGCCGTGGCGAACAGGAACAGGATCAGGGCGGTCGCCAGCGTCACGACGTTGGCGTCGATGATCGCCGTGATGCCCTTCTTGTAGCCGGCGAGGATCGGCGGCGCGCGGCGTCTTGCCGGCCCGCGCCTCCTCGCGCACGCGTTCGAAGATGACGACGTTGGCGTCGGACGCCACGCCGATCGTGAGGATGATGCCCGCGATGCCCGGCAGGGTCAGCGTGATCGGGCACCAGCACCACCACCGCGTAGAGCAAGACGCCGTAGACCAGGAGCGCCCCCGCCGCGATCAGGCCCAGGAAGCGGTAGTAGACGATCAGGAAGAGCATCACCAGGGCCAGGCCGACGATGCCGGCGATCAGGCCCTCGCGGAGCGACTCCTTGCCCAGGGTCGCCGAGACCTGCTTCTGGCTGATGACCTCGAGGTTGATCGGCAGGGCGCCGGAGTTGATCTGCTTCGCGAGGGTCTCGCGCCTCGCTCTGCGAGAAGTCGCCGTTGATCTGGGCGCCGTTCCGCCCGTCGATGCCGTTGGGGTAGTCGTTGAAGTTGACCGTCGGGCTCGAGACGATCGTGCCGTCCAGGATGATCGTGAAGTGCTGCAGCTGGTTCTGCAGCGCGCCGTCCTGCGCGAGCTGGCGCGTGATGTCCGCGAACTTCTGCCGGCCCGTCGCCGGTGAAGTTCAGCGTGACGATCCGCTCGCGTGCCGCCGAGGCCCCCGGTCTGGATCGTGGACCGCGCCTCGGTGATGTCGGCGCCGGTCAGGCCGGGGTTGTTCTGGAAGACGAGGTAGGTGCGTCTGCGGTGCCCGCGTCGCGCGTCTGGAGGCGCTGGTCCTCCTGGGCCGCGAGGAACAGGCCCTTCGGGACCTACCTGCACCGTCACGTTCGGCGGGATCGTGTTGTTCGGGAAGCTCTCCTTCAGGTCCGCCTCGGTGTCCGCCGGCGGGATCCCCGGGATCGGCTGCTTCGTCTGCTTGTCGAACGCGTAGTAGGTCGGCAGCCCGTGCGACGACTCGGGCTTCGTGCTGCGTCGCGAGCTGGACCGCGTCCTCAGAGGCGTGCTGCCGACGGGTTCGGGTCGACGACGTTGCGCTCGAAGTTGATGAAGACGAGCTGCGCCGGGCTGGATCAGGTCGTTGACGACCTGCTCCGGGTTGTCCGCGCCCGGCAGCGCGACCACGATCTGGTCGTTGCCCTGCGTCTGGATCTCGGGCTCGGCGACGCCGAACGCGTTGACGCGGCTCGCGGATGATCTCGACGGAGCGGTCGATGGCCTCGGGGGTGACCTGGCTGGTCTCGGTCGGCCTTGCCCTGCGAGCACGACCTCGACGCCGCCCTGGAGGTCGAGGCCGAGCACGGCGGGGCGGAGCGCGATGGCGATCGACCGACGCGGCCACGAGGCCGACGACGACCGCGAGAGGAGGAGCGGGCGCCTCACGGGCGGGGCGGCGGCCTAGGCCTCGCCGGTCGCGGACGCCTCGGCGGTCGCGGCAGGCGGGGTCAGGACCCGGGCGATGGAGCCCTTGGCGACGCGGATGTCGATGTCCTCGGCCACCTCGAGCAGGACGGTCTCGCCGTCCTCGACCTCGGTGATGGTGCCGTAGATGCCGGAGACGGTGACGACCTCGTCACCGGGCTGGAGGCCGGGACATGATCGACTGCGAGCTCCTTGCGGCGCTTCTGCTGCGGGCGGACGCCGACGAGGTAGATCAGCCCGATGAAGACCAGGATGTAGATCGGGAGGAGGATTCCCATGCGGGCGCGATGACCTTTGGAGAGGGCGCCGCCGAGCGGCGGGCAGGGGCGGCCGACGGAGGCGAAGATAGCAAAGGGCATCGGCGTTTCCGGTTCGGGACGTAAGCTGCGGGGACGCCCGATCCGTCGTGCTAGCCTCGCGCGCCGTGACCGTCGCGGCACCTCCCTCGCCGCTCGCCCGTGCCTGGACGGCCCGCTGGCCGATCGGCGTCGAGCTGGTGCTCTTCTTCGTGCTGATGGCCGTCTACGAGTGGCTGCGCGACCTGGTGGCCACCGACGACTTCGACCGCGTCCTCGGCCACGCCCACGACGTGGTCGACCTGGAGCGCTCCCTGGGGGCGTTCGTGGAGCCCGACGTCCACCACTGGGTGCAGGGCATCGCGGCGCTCGACTTCACGACG
The DNA here is from genome assembly GCA_963749475.1 of Miltoncostaeaceae bacterium. GTDB lineage: Bacteria > Actinomycetota > Thermoleophilia > Miltoncostaeales > Miltoncostaeaceae > Miltoncostaea. The sequence goes on along the minus strand of CAVVMP010000015.1, from coordinate 141,150 downwards.
ACGTGGATCTACACCCTGGCCCACACGACGGGGTTCGCGGTCATGTTCTTCTGGGTCTGGTTCCGCCGGCGCGGCAACTACGCGATGTTCCGCAACTGGTTCTGGATCACGAACGGGCTGGCGGTGGTGGGCTACTGGGTCTACCCCCTCGCCCCGCCGCGGCTGGCGGGCCTGGGGCTGCAGGACCCCACGAAGGAGTCGCTGGAGCTGGGCGGCGCGCTGTCGTGGTTCCAGCCGTTCCGCAACGAGTTCGCGGCGATGCCGTCGATGCACGTGGGCTACACGTTCCTGTTCGCCCTCACGATCTTCTGGCTCAACCGGGGGTCGCGCTGGCGCTGGCTGGCGTTCCTGTGGCCGGCCGACGATGCTGTTCACCGTCGTCGCGACCGCCAACCACTGGTGGCTCGACGGCGTCGGCGGCGTCACCGCGGTGCTGATCGGGCTGCTGCTCGCCTGGCGCCTGAGCGGCGGCCTCCCCATGCCCTGGGACTGGAGGCCCCGGAGGGCGTGAGGGTCGCGATGGTCACCGAGTACGCCTACCCCGTCCTGGGCGGCGTGCCGGAGCACGTCCACAACCTGAGCCTCCAGCTCGTGCGGATGGGCCACGAGGTGACGGTGGTCACGGCGAACGCGCCGTTCAAGCTGCGCCGCCGGGCGCGGCAGACGGACGCCGAGAACCTGCGCGAGCACGGCTACCGGACGGTGCGCCTCGGGATCTCGATGCCGATCCGCGGCAACGGGTCGGTTGCCCGCTGCGCCGTGGGGATCGGGCTGAAGGCGCGGGTGGCGAAGGCGCTGGAGGGGATGGACGTCGTCCACTCCCAGGGGATGGCGCACCCCAGCATCTGCCTGTGGGCGCTGCGCGTCGCGACGCGGCCCGGTGAACGTGGGGACGTTCCACACGTACTTCGAGGGCGGAGGCGGCCACTGGGGCTACCGCTACCTGTTCGCCTACGTGCGCAGCACGGTCCACCGGACCGACCGGATGATCGTGGTGTCGGAGGCGTGCATCACGGCCCTGCGGCCGTACTTCCGCAACCAGCCGTTCCAGATCATCCCGAACGGCGTCGACACCGACCTGTACCGGCCGCTGCCGGCGGAGGAGCGGCCGCCGGGGCCGCCGCGGATCCTGTTCGTCGGCCGCCTCGACCCCCGCAACGACCTGCGCACGCTGCTCGACGCGACGCGGATCCTGGCGGACGAGGGCCGGGAGTTCGTGGTCCAGGTGGTGGGCGACGGCTCCGGTTGGGACGACGGCCACCGGCAGGCGCAGGAGCTCGGCATCGCCGACCGGATCGAGTGGCTGGGCGAGCAGGACAAGGAGCGCCCGCGGCTGTACCGCGAGGCCGACGTGTTCGCCGCGCCCTGCACGATCGCGTCGTTCGGCGTGGTGCTGCTGGAGGCCCTCGCGAGCGGCACCCCCGTGGTGTGCGCCGACAACATCGGGTTCAACCAGGTGATCCGCGACGGGATGCCGGGCCGCTTCCACACCCCGCACGACCCGCGGAGCCTGGCGGCCGGGATCGCCGAGCTGCTGGACGACCCGGCGACGCGCGAGGAGTGGGGCCGGCGCGGCAGGGCGCTGACGGAGGAGCGGTACGCGTGGACGTCGGTCGCCGCGCGGATCGACGAGGTGTACCGGGAGGTCTACGAGGCGCGCGGCGGCGCGCCGCGCCCGCACCCCCCGGTGGGCGTGCGGTTCAACCTGAAGCGCAACCCGTGGGAGCTGATCAAAGGGATCCCCGGGGCGCTGCGCGCGGGCGACCCGGAGGCGCACGACGGCGGCGTCGGGGAGCCTCGTCCCGACCAGATGGGCGGCCGCCGGAACGGGGGTCACCCGAGCGGCGGCCCGGAGCGGCCGACCCCCTAGTCGCCGCGCGCCGGCGGGACCGACCCGAGGGTCGCCACGCCGGAGAGCACGCCCACCACGTCCCGCATGTTCAGCACGCCGACGAGGGTGTCGCCCTCGCTCACCAGCAGGTGCCGGACGCCGCGGGCGATCATCAGGTCGCACGCATCGTCGAGCGCGGTCTCCGGCGCGACGGAGACGGGGTGCGCGGTCATGTGGTCACGCGCGGACGCCCGGTCCAGGTCGGTGCCCCCGGCGATCGCGCGGAGCACGTCCCGCTCCGTGATGACCCCGCCACCCTCGACGTCCACGATCCCGAGGCCCGTCCGCGCCGACGCGAGCGCCTTCGCCACGTCGCGCAGGGAGTCCCCCGGCGACAGCGTCACCTTCACATCGGCCATCACGTCCCGCACCGTCCGCGCCATGGCGGGGACTCTACGAGCCGGAACCCCGGTGCGCCACCCGGGTCCCGTCCGGGGGACCCCCCCGGCCCGGTGCCCGCCGTCGGTTCGGATCGACATTCGGTCCAATTGAGAACCGCGGTCTCAAATGGGATTCCCCGCTACCCCTGCGACGCCTCAGGCGGTGAGGGCGGCGGAGAGGCGGTCGAGGCCGCCGGCGAGGTCGCGGCGGCCCAGGCCCAGGCGGAAGCGGTCCGGGTGGGCGCCGAACGCCGAGCCCGGGAGGACCAGGGCGTCGTGGTCGCGGGCGAGGGCCAGGGCGAAGGCCTCGGCGTCGGGGTGGCGGAGCAGCCGCGGGAAGGCGGTGGTGCCGCCGCGGGGCGGCGTCCACTCCAGATCCTCCGCATGGGCGGCGGCGAACCCCGCGGCCAGGGCGCGGTTGCCGTCAACGATCGCCCGGGCCCTCGACAGGAGCGACTCCCGCGCCCGCAGGGCGATGATCGCCAGGACCTCCGACGGCGCGGAGGAGCAGATCGTGGTCCAGTCCTTCCGGGCGGCGGCGCGGGCGAGCAGGTCGCGGTCGCGGGTCGCGATCCACCCGATCCGCAGTCCCGCCAGGCCGAACGCCTTCGACATCACGCCGACCGAGACCGCACGATCCGACAGCTCCGCGCCGGCCGGAAGGCGGTCGGCCGGGTCGGCCTCCAGCAGCCGGTACACCTCGTCGCTCACGAACACCGCGCCGGCGTCCTCGGCGATGCGCGCGATCTCCGCGAAGTCGGCGGCGTCGGGCATCCACCCCGTCGGGTTGTTCGGCGCGTTCAGCATCAACAGGCGGGCGCCGGGGGCGGCGGCGGCGCGCAACCGGTCGAGGTCCAGCGTCCAATCCAACCCCGCGGCGTCCAATTGGACGGTCGCCACCTCCGCGCCCGCCGGCCCGCGCCACCTCGTGCAGCGACTGGTACGCCGGCAGCACCGCGACCGCCCGGGCGCCGGGCGCGGCCAGGACGCCGGAGAGGATGAAGATCGCCTCCTCCGCCCCCGCGAACACCAGGACGTCGTCGGCGTCCAGGCCGTCGTACATCGCCGCGATCTCCGCCCGCAGCAGCGGGTGGCCGGCCGACTCGGTGTAGCCCAGGCCGAGGCCGTCCCACAGGGCTCGCCCCTCGTCGTCGGCCAGCGCCAGCAGCTCGCGGAGCGTGAGCGGCTCGGTGTCGGACGCGCACAGGTTCCACCGGACGTCGAACTCGTAGCGCGCGAACCAGCGCTCGAGCGCGAAGTCCGGGAGGTCCACGGCCCTAGGGCTGGGTGGCGTCCAGGTCCACGAACCAGACCCGGTCGAACCCGTCGATCGCCGCGATCTCGTTCGCCACGTCCGGCGACACGGGCGAGTCGATCGTCACCGCCATCACCGCGCCGCCCTCGCGGCGCGACCGCGACACCGCCATCGACGCGATGTTGATGTTCGCCAGGCCCAGGATCGACCCGACGCGGCCGATCTGCCCCGGGATGTCGAGGTAGCGGAACAGGCCGATGTGCGGGGCCAGCTCGATGTCGATGTCCTCGCCGAACGCCGACACCAGCCGCGGCCGGCTGGTGGTGCCGACGGTGGTGCCCGACAGGCTCACGTCGCCCGAGCGCACCGTCAGCCGGTTCGTGTAGTCGCGGGCCCGGGGGATCGCGATCTCCGACCACTCGATGCCGCGCTCCGCCGCCAGGCTCGCCGCGTTCACCACGTTCACGGCCTCCTCCACCCGGCCGCTCAGGACGCCCGCCAGCACCGTGGAGGTCAGCATCCGGGTGTCGAGGTTCGCCAGGTCGCCCTCGTAGGAGATCTCCAGGGGCGACGGCCCGCCCGTGAGGGCGGTGATGAGCTGTCCGAGCTGCTTCGCCAGCGGCAGGAACGGCCCCAGCACCGCCAGGGCCTCCGGGCCGACCGACGGGATGTTCACCGCCGACGTGACCACCCCGCCCGTGAGCGCCGCCGCCACCTGCTCGGCCACCACCACGCCCGCGCGGTCCTGGGCCTCCTCGGTGGACGCGCCGAGGTGCGGCGTCACCACCACGCCCGGCAGGCCGAACAGCGGGCTCTCCGTGGTCGGCTCCACCGGGAACACGTCGATGCCCGCCCCGCCCAGGTGCCCCGACTGCAGGGCCGCGACGAGCGCATCGGTGTCGACCACGTCGCCGCGGGCCGCGTTGATGACGCGGGCGCCCGGCTTCATCGCCGCGAACGCCGCCTCGCCCACGAACCCGCGCGTCTCCGGGGTGGACGCCAGGTGGAGGGTGATGAAGTCGCTGGCCCGGTAGAGGTCGTCGGGCGTGTCGGCCTTCTCGACGCCCAGCTCCCGGTAGCGGCCCTCCGCGACGAGCGGGTCGAACGCGACCACGTTCATCCCGAGGCCCTTCGCCCGCTCCGCCACCATCTGGCCGATCCGGCCGAAGCCGAGGACGCCGAGCGTCTTGCCGGTCACCTCGATGCCGCCGAACTTGGAGCGCTCCCAGCGGCCCTCCACCAGGCTGCCGTGCGCCTGCGGGATGTTCCGCGCCTGGGAGAGCAGCAGCGCGATCGCGTGCTCGGCGGCCGACAGGGCGTTGGAGCCCGCCGCGTTGCACACCACGATGCCGCGCCGGGTCGCCGCCTCCACGTCGACGTTGTCCACGCCGGTGCCGGCGCGCCCCACCACCTTCAGGCGCTCCGCGCGGCCGATCAGGTCGGCGGTGACCTTCGTGGCGCTGCGGACCACCAGGGCGTCATAGGCGCCGACGCGCTCGAACAGCTCCTCCTTGGACCAGTCCAGGCCGAGGTCGACGGTGAACAGGCTGGAGAGGTGCGCGACACCGGCGTCGGCGATCTTCTCGCACACCAGCACCCGCAGATCGGCACGGGCCAGGGTCCCGGACGCGGCGGCCGCCACCGCTCAGCTGCCGGCCGGCGGAGTCTCGGCGAAGACGCGCTGTGCGGCGGCGACGCCGGCGCCCGGCTCGACCTGCCGGCCGAGCTCGCGCATCACGTGCTCGAGCGCCCCGACCGCGGTCAGGACGTCCCGGAAGTCGTAGTAGCCGCAGTGGCCGATCCGGCCGATCTGGCCGGACAGCTTGCCCTGGCCGCCGGCGATCTCGACGCCCCACCGCGCCTTCATCAGCTTCGGGACGGCCTTCCCGTCCACGCCCTCCGGGATGCGGAACGCGGTGACCACGTTCGCCTCCGGGTTCTCGGGTCCCAGCAGGTCGAGGCCCATCGCCTGGACGCCGGCGCGCGTGGCGCGGCCGAGCACCCGGTGGCGGGCGAAGACGTTCTGCAGGCCCTCGTCCTCGATGAGCCGCAGCGCCGCCTGGAGCTGGCTCACGATCGTGACCGGCGGGGTGAACGGGCTGCGCGAGCCGCCCTTGCGGGTGCGCTCCCAGTCCAGGTAGAAGCCGCCGGCGCCGAGGCCGGCGGAGCGCTCGACGGCCCGCGCGTTGGCCGCCACGAAGGCGAGGCCCGGCGGGGTCATCAGGCCCTTCTGGGAGCCGGAGACGACGACGTCGATCCCCCACTCGTCCATCGGCAGGTCCACCACGCCGAGGCCCGAGACCGCGTCGGCCACCAGGATCCGGTCGCCCGCCGCCTCGCGCAGCGCGGGGAGGTCGGACACGGCGCCCGTGGACGTCTCGCTCTGGGTGACGAACACCACCTCGATGTCCGGGTGCTCGGCGAGCGCCGCGGCGACGCCGTCGGGGTCGATCGGCCAGCCCCACTCGCCCTCGAGGTGGACGGGCTCGGCGCCCTCGTCCTTCGCGATCGCCGCGAAGCGGTTGCCGAAGTTGCCGCACGACGCCACCAGGATCTTCTCGCCGGGGCGGGTGAGGTTGGCGACGGCGGACGACATCGCGCCCGTACCGGACGCGCCGAAGATGAGCACGTCGCCGGAGGTCTGGAACACGCCGCCGAGGCGCTCGACCACGTCCTCCCAGATCGCGATGAACTCGGCGGAGCGCGAGTACATGATCGGGCGCACCCCGGCCTCCACCACGCTGGGCGGGAGGGCCGTGGGCCCGGGGGTCATGAGCGTGTGCTTGAGGGCGCCGACGGTCGCCGGGGCGGACGTGGGCGTGGATGCGGGTGAGGTGGTCAGCGTCAGAACTCCGTGTCGATCCAGCTCATCATGCCGCGGAGGCGCTTGCCGACCTCCTCGACCTTGTGCTCCGCGTCGCGGCGCTCGAGCGCGTTGAACGTCGGGCGGCCCACCAGATTCTCGGTGAGGAACTCCTTCGCGAACTGGCCGCTCTGGATCTCGTACAGGATCTTCCGCATCTCGGCCCGTGTCTCGTCGGTGATGATGCGGCGCCCGCGCGTCAGGTCGCCGTACTCGGCGGTGTTCGAGATCGAGTAGCGCATGCCGGAGATGCCCTTCTCGTACATCAGGTCCACGATCAGCTTGAGCTCGTGGAGGCACTCGAAGTAGGCCAGGTCGGGGTTGTAGCCCGCCTCGACCAGGGTGTCGAACCCGGCGCGGACCAGCTCGGTGAGGCCGCCGCACAGGACCACCTGCTCGCCGAAGAGGTCGGTCTCGGTCTCCTCCGCGAACGTCGTCTCGATGACGCCCGCGCGCGTGCAGCCGATGCCCTTCGCGTACGCCAGCGCGGTGGCCATGGCGGTGCCGGTGGCGTCCTGCGCCACGGCGACCAGCCCGGGGGTGCCGGCGCCCTCGGTGTACGTGCGGCGCACCAGGTGGCCGGGGCCCTTGGGGGCGCACATCAGCACGTCGACGCCGTCCGGCAGCGGCACCTGGCCGAAGTGGATGGCGAAGCCGTGGGCGAACAGCAGCGCGTTGCCGGGCTGCAGCCCCGGGGCGATCTCCTCGCGGTAGAGCTTCGACTGGTGCTCGTCGGGCGCCAGGATCATCACCAGGTCGCCCTTTGCGGCGGCCTCGGCGGGCGACAGCACCTCCAGGCCCTGCTCCTGCGCGTCCGCGACCGATGCGGACGACGGGCGCAGGCCCACGACCACGGACACGCCCGAGTCCCGCAGGTTCAGGGCGTGGGCGTGGCCCTGGCTGCCGTAGCCGATCACGGCCACGGTCCTGCCGCTCAGCAGCTCGAGGTCGGCGTCGTCGTCGTAGAACATCGGCACGGTGCGGCTCCGGGGTGCGGTGTGGTGGCGGTGTCGGGCGGGGTCGCTCGGGACGATCAGGTGACCGAGCCGCCGCGGCCGAGGGCCACGACGCCGGTCTTGACCAGCTCGATCAGGCCGAACGGCCGAAGGAGCTGCTCGAAGTTCAGGAGCTCCTCGGTCTCCCCGGTCACCTGGATGGTGAGGGACTCGGGGGTCACGTCGATGATCCGGGCGTCGAAGATCTCGACGAGCTGGATGACCTCGCTGCGGGTGCGCGCGTCGGCGGTCACCTTCATCAGCGCGAGCTCCCGGGACACCATGTTCTCCGGGTCGAGGTCGCGGATCTTGATGACGTTGATGAGCTTGTCGAGCTGCTTGGTGATCTGCTCGACGGGGAAGCGGCTCGCGTCGACGGTGATCGTCATGCGCGAGCGGTCCTCCACCTCGGTCGGGCTCACGGCGAGCGAGTCGATGTTGTACCCGCGCCGGGTGAACAGTCCGGCGACGCGCGAGAGGACGCCCGGCTTGTTCTCGACCAGGACGGAGAGGGTGTGCTTCACGGCCGGGCAGCATACCCGACCGCCCCCTCCCGCCCGGGCCGCGCCGCGACTCGTAACGGGCGTGTCCTACCCTTGTGGGATGGAGGGACGGCTACTCGTGGTGGACGACGACCCGCGGGTGCGCGCGGAGCTGAGCAGGGCCCTCGAGTACGAGGGGTTCGACGTCGCGTCGGCCTCCGACGCGTCCGGGGCCCTCGCCGAGTTCCGCGCCGCGCCGCCCGACCTGCTGCTGATGGAGGCGCGCCTGCCCGACGAGGACGGCCTGGAGGTGTGCCGCCGCCTGCGCGACGACGGCGCCCGCGTGCCGATCCTGATCGTCACCGGCCGCGACGCGGTGGCCGACCGCATCGCCGGCCTGGAGGCCGGCGCCGACGACTACCTGGTCAAGCCGTTCAGCACCGCCGAGCTGATCGCCCGCGTGCGGGCCCTGCTGCGCCGCCGGCGCGACCTGTCGTTCGCCACCACCACCCGGTACGCCGACCTGATCCTGGACGGCTCCACCCGGGAGGTGCGGCGGGGGTCGCGGCCGATCACGCTCACGCGGCGGGAGTTCGACCTGCTGGCGCTGTTCATGGCCAACCCGGAGGTGGCGATGCCGCGGACCCGTCTGGTGACGGAGGCGTGGGGCGACGCCCCCGACGACGTGCCCGGCACCGCGACGGTGGACGTCTACGTGGGCTACCTGCGGCGCAAGCTGGAGGAGGCGGGCGAGGCCCGGCTGCTCCACACGGTCCGGGGCGTGGGATACCAGCTCCGGCTGCCGCCGGAGCAGGGGACCGCCTCGGCCTAGGCCGTCCGCTCCCGCACGAGCTCGCCGACCCGGGCGGGGTCGGCCGTGCCGCCGGTCGCCTTCATCGCCTGCCCCACGAAGAAGCCGACCAGCTTGTCCTTGCCGTCGCGCAGCTGCTGTGCCTGGGCGGGGTTGTCGGCCAGCAGCTGCTCGACCAGCGCGATCAGCTCGCCCTCGTCGGAGATCTGCCCGAGGCCCTTCTGCTCCACCACGTCCGCGGGCCGGGCGCCGGTGGCGATGACCTCCGCCAGCACCTCCTTCGCGGCCGGCACCGACACGGTGCGGTCGGCGAGCAGGCCGAGCAGCTCGGCCATGTGCGCCGGCGTCACGCGGCTCTCCCACGGCTCCTGGCCCAGCTCCCGCAGCTGCGCGCGCAGCTCGCCGCGGATCCAGTTGGCGGCGGCCTTCGGGTCGGCCTGCGCCGCGACCTCCTCGAACCAGGCGGCCAGCTCCGGGGTCTCGGCCAGCACCTCGGCGTCCTCGAACGACAGCCCGAGCTCGTCGACCCAGCGGCGGCGGCGGCTCACCGGCAGCTCCGGAAGGCTCGCCCGGATCTCCTCCACCCACGCCGGGTCGGGCACCACGGGCACCAGGTCCGGCTCGGGGAAGTAGCGGTAGTCGTGCGCCTCCTCCTTGCTGCGCAGGGAGTGGAGCTCGCCGCTGTCGGGGTCGAAGTGCAGGGTCTCCTGCACCACGGCGCCGCCGCCCTCGAGGATCTCGGTCTGGCGCGCGATCTCGGCGTCGATGCCGCGCTCCAGGAAGCGGAAGCTGTTCATGTTCTTCAGCTCGGTCTTCGTGCCCAGCTCGGCCACGCCGGCCGGGCGGACGCTCACGTTGGCGTCTGCCCGCAGCGAGCCCTCCTCCATGTTGCAGTCGCTCACCCCGAGGCTCCGGAGGGTGGTGCGCAGCTGGCGCAGGAACGCGCCGGCCTGGGCGGAGCTGCGGAAGTCCGGCTCGGTCACGATCTCGAGCAGCGGCGTCCCGCCCCGGTTGAAGTTGACCCCGGAGCTCTCGGCGGCGGCCCGCCGGCCGCCCTCGCCGACGTGGACGAGCTTGGCGGCGTCCTCCTCCAGGTGGGCGCGGGTGATCCCCACCTCGAACCCGCCCTCCGGGGTCAGCACGCTGACGCGCCCGCCCACGCAGATGGGCTCGTCGTACTGGGAGATCTGGTACGCCTTCGAGAGGTCCGGATAGAAGTAGTTCTTCCGGTGGAACTGGGAGTGCGGCGCCACCTCGCAGCCCAGCGCGAGCCCCGCGAGGATGCCCAGCCGGATCGCCTCCCGGTTGACGACGGGCAGCACGCCGGGGTGGGCCAGGCACACCGGGCAGGTGTGGGTGTTCGGCGGGTCGCCGAAGCTCAGCTCGCATCCGCAGAACATCTTGGTGCGGGTGCTGAGCTGCACGTGGATCTCGAGCCCGATCACCGGCTCCCAGCGCGTGTCCGTCGCGGTGCTCATGCCACACCGGGGGGACGGGGCTCGAAGCCGATGGCGCCCTCGAGCGCGTGGGCCGTGTCGAGCAGCCGGTTCTCGCTGAACTCGGGGCCCGCGATCTGCAGGCCCACGGGCAGCCCGTCGGAGAGCCCGCACGGGATGGAGATCGCCGGGATCCCGGCCAGGCTCACCGGGATGGTGCAGACGTCGGAGAGGTACATGGAGTACGGGTCCTGCACGCGCTCGCCGAGGCGTGAACGCCACGGTCGGCGACGTGGGCGACACCACGAAGTCCACGTCGGCGAAGGCCGCCTGGAAGTCGCGCATGATCAGCGTCCGCACCTTCTGCGCCCGCAGGTAGTACGCGTCGTAGTACCCGGACGCCAGGGCGAACGTGCCGAGCATGATCCGCCGCTTCACCTCCGGGCCGAAGCCGCGGCCGCGGGTGATCTCGTAGTGCTCCAGCAGGTCGGTGGCGCCGGCGTCCAGGTCGGGGCCGTATCGGATGCCGTCGAACCGGGCGAGGTTGGCCGAGCACTCCGCCGGCGCGAGCAGGTAGTAGGTCGCGATGCCGTGCTCCGACGACGGCAGGCTCACCCGCTGGACCGACCCGCCCAGCTCCTCGATCCGGCCGAGCGCGGCGTCGACGGCGGCGCGCACGCCGGGCTCCACGCCATCCCCCATGAGCTCGTCGACCACGCCGAACCGGAGTCCGCGCAGGTCGGTCGCCTCCGGGATGGCGTACGGCTCCGGCCACCTGAGCGACGTCGAGTCCATCGGGTCGTGCCCCCCGATGTGGCGGAACAGCAGGGCCGCGTCGCGGACCGTGCGGGCGAACGGCCCCACCTGGTCGAGGGACGACGCGAACGCGATCAGCCCGTACCGCGAGACGGCGCCGTACGTCGGCTTGAGCCCGACGATGCCGCAGAGCGCCGCGGGCTGGCGGATGGAGCCGCCGGTGTCGCTGCCGAGCGACCAGGGCGCCTGGAACGCCGCGACCGCCGAGGCCGACCCGCCGCTGGAGCCGCCGGGCACCCGCTCCGGGTCCCAGGGGTTGCGGGTGACCTGGTAGGCCGAGTTCTCCGTGCTGGAGCCCATCGCGAACTCGTCCATGTTCGTCTTGCCGATCACCACCGCACCGGCGCGCTCCAGCCGGTCGACGCACGTCGCCGTGTAGAGCGGGGCGGAAGCCCTCCAGGATCCTCGACCCCGCGGTGGTGGGGATGTCGCGGGTCGAGAGGGCGTCCTTGATCGCGATCGGCACGCCCGCCAGCGGCGGGCGCTCCGGCATCGCGTCGATCTCCCGCGGCCCGGGCCCGGGCGCCCTCCGCGTCGACCGCCAGGAAGCTGCCCCAGCGGTCGTCGGCGGCGCGCGCCAGCGCGGCCTCGACGAGGTCCTCGGAGGACGCATCACCGGCGTGGAGCGCGCGGACGCCCTCCTCGGCGGTCAGCTCGTGGAGCGCCGTCACCCTGAAGCCGGCGAAGATCGTGGATGCGGGGGGTGAAAGCGCCGCGTCAGGCGGGATTCGGCGTCGCACCGCAAGGGTGACCCCTGCGGTCGCGTCGAATCCCGTATGGCGCGAGCGATTTCGCGCCTCCGCGCCGCGAGATACGACGGATTCAGGGTCACCCTTCGAACTTCACGACCGCGAAGCGGTCCTCCACGACCTTGGGGGCCTCGCGCAGCGCCTCACCCACGGGGAGGCTGGGGGCCGGCACGTCGTCGCGCATCACGTTCTCGAGCGTCAGCACGTGCGTCGTCGGCGGCACGCCGTCCAGGTCGAGCGCCTGGATGGCGTCCACGTGGTCCAGGATGCCGGAGAGCTCCTCGCGCATGCGCTCCAGCTCGTCGGGCTCCAGGTGGAGGCGGGCGAGGCGGGCCACGTGCCGGACGGTCGCGTCGTCGATCATCGGGTCGACACTAGCGGCCCCGCGGGCGCCTCACCCCGGCGGGGCGAGGCTCACGAGCACGGCGACGCTCACCATCAGGGCCGCGGCCACCGCCAGCTCGGCCCGCACGCTCACCCGCAGGGCTGCCGCGGCGCCCCGGTCGTCCGGGTCCAGGCCCAGGGCGGCGCGCTCCAGGCGGGGGTGCACCACCATGCGGTTGTAGGCGCCGCCGGCCAGCAGGACCACGAACAGGCCGAGCTTCACGAGCAGGGCCCGGCCGTAGCCGGTGTCGACCAGGTCGCCGACGCTCACCTCGGCCAGCGCCCGGTACACGCCGGTCACGACCAGGAGCGCCACCGCCGTGAGCGCCAGGGCCGAGAACCGCACCACCACCGCGGCGGCGAGCCGCACGCGGTCGTCGTCCGCGAGCGCCCACGCCGCGGGGATCGCGAGCACCACGAGCCCCACCAGCCCGCCGAGCCACGCCGCCGTGGCGAGCTCGTGGATCACGTCGATCCCGACGTTCAGGGTCGCGTCACCCCCGGTCGCGGCGTGCCCCGCGTGGCTGATCGCCCACAGCGAGACGACCGGCCCGATGCCGAGGAGCGCGAACCCCGGCAGCAGCGGGAGCGCCCCGCGCGTGACCGCCAGCCGCACCACCAGGGCGCCGGCCAGGAGCAGGGCGAAGCCGACCACCTGAACGCGCCACGCCGCGCCGAACGCCGTGTCGCCGAGCAGGGTCCCGAGCTCCCCCATCCCCTCGCGCAGCCCCCACAGGAGCGCAGGGGGCGTCAGCAGCAGCCCGACGAACTGGGCCGCGACCGCCGCCCACAGGGCGGTCCACCAGGCGCGGCTGCGCCCGTCAAGCGCGGCGCCCGCGGCGGCGCGGAAGGCGTCCGCCCGGGCGGCGCCCTCGGCCGGCACGCGGATGCCCCCGGCCCGCAGCGCGGGGCCCACCACGCCCACCGCCAGCGCCAGCAGGCCCAGCGCCAGGAGGGGGCCGGCCAGCGCCAGCAGCCGCGCCAGCACCGGCAGCGGCCCGTGGTCGTCGCGGACCACGCCGCCGCCGTCCACGTCCGGCGCGGGGACCCCGACGCCCAGGCCGAACCGGCCGCCGGTGGGGTGCCCGTCGCGCGAGAGCACCCTCCACTCCACGGTGAGGGGCCCGGCGACCGCCGCGCGCGTCATCGGCGCGATCAGCGCCCGGTCGTCCAGGGGGTCGCGGCGCGCCGGGCCGGAGACCACCCGGCCGTCGGCCGACGTGACCCGCAGCCGCAGGAACGCCTCCTGCACCGGCGACGACAGCACGACGCGCACCGACGACGGGGCGCCGGCCAGCTCGGTCCCGGGCGGGGGCTCCGCCGTGCGCAGCTCGGCGTGCGCGGCGGCCGTCGAGGGCAGCGCGAGCGCCGCGAACGCGGCGAGGAGTCCGGCGAGCCGCGCGAGGTGGCGCACGGCGGCGACGCTACCAGCCGGGTCCCGCGCCGGACCCGGCGCGGCAGGGCTACCTCAGCAGCAGGTGCAGCCCGATGATCGCGAACGACGTGAGGACGAAGCTTGCGGCGGCGAGGCGGATCTCGCGGACGACCATGGGGGGCTCCGGCGGGTGTTGGAGGAGGCTCCCTCCACGTCGGCTCCCGCGGGCGCGAACTTGACCGCCGCGAACCCCGTCAGCGTCCCGCCCGCGTGGCGCGCGGCCCGCCGGCGAGCGCGTAGAGCGCGGCGCGCGAGATCCCGATCGCCGAGACCACCGCCGTGTGGTCCCCCTCCTGCCAGATCACCGCGGTGCGCCCCACCCGGTCGAAGCTGCGCAGCAGCATCCCGCGGCGGCCGGTGCGACGGACGTCGGCAGGCGCCCCGACGGGGGCGCCGGAGACGACCGAGTGGGCGATCCGCTTGCCCGCCCGCTCCCAGAACGCCGTCTCCACCGTGCGGCCCTCCAGCGCGTCGCGCCGTGAGCCCGCGAGCCGCCATCCGGCGGCCGCCGCGTACGCGCTGAAGCCGGGCGACACGCCGACGTCCGGGACCGTCGGCGGCGGGCCCGACGTGGGCCCCTGGTCGTGCAGCTCGACCACGGCGAAGGCCAGCCGCCCGGGGTCGTCGTTGCGCGACAGCCCGAAGGCGATCGCCACGCCCAGCGCGACGAGCGTGATCGCGGCCCCGAGGATCGTGCCGATGCGGCGGCGGCGCACACTGGTGACGTGCTCGGTCGCGGCACCGGGGTCATCGGTCGCCGGCATGCGGGGATCTTGACACCGCCGCCCTGTGTCACCCTTCCGTCGTGCGCGCGCTCCGCCTGCTCAGCCCCGTCCGGACGCCCTCCGGGTTCGCCGTGCTGACGCTGGTGACGCTCGCCCTGATGTGGGTGATCGTCCCGAGCGGCGCCATCGTGCGGCTCACCGACTCCGGGCTCGGATGCCCCGACTGGCCGACGTGCGAGGGGACGATCACCTCCGTCACCACCGGGCACGCCCTGATCGAGTACACCAACCGCATCCTCTCCGGGATCGTCGGCGTCGTCGCGGTGGTCACCTGGATCGCCGCGTGGTGGGCGCCCGGCGCCCCGAAGGGCGTGCGCCGCCTGTCGCTGGCCCTGGCCCTCTGCGCGGGCGCCCAGATCCCGCTCGGCGCGATCACCGTCGCGTCCGGCCTGCACCCGATGGCCGTCGGCTCCCACTTCCTGCTGTCGATGGTGGCCCTGGCGACCGCGGTGCTCCTCGCGCTGGCGGCCCGCGACTGGCGCGACGGGCGGGAGCGGCGCTGGGACCCCCGGCGCGGGGTGCTGGCCGGCGGGGTCGCCCTGGCGGCCGCCGTGGTGCTGGTGACGGGCGTGGTGGTGACCGCCGCGGGCCCGCACTCCGGCGACGACGACGTGCTGCGGCGCTGGGGCGACCTGGCGCTCGCCGCCCGGGTCCACGTGCGGGCGGCGATGGTGTTCACCGCCCTGGCGGTGGTGCTCGTGGCGTGGGTGGTCCGCGAGGGCGGCATCGACCGCCTCACCGCGCGGCTCATGTGGGTCGCCCTGCCCCTGGTGGCGGTCCAGATCGGGATCGGGGAGTACCAGTACCGCAACGGACTGCCGTGGCAGGCGGTGGTGCTGCACGTGACCGTCGCCGGCCTGGTGTGGGCGGTGATCGCCGGCGCCGCCTACGGGGTGGCGCGCCCGGCGGGGGCGGCCTACAACCGGCGGGAGGCCACCCGCTGGCAGGGGACGCAGCGGACCGCGTCGGGCAGCGCCTTGAGCCGCCCCTCCGATATCTCCTCGCCGCAGTCCACGCAGATCCCGTAGGTCCCGGCGTCGATCGCGGCGAGGGCGGCCTTCAGGCGCTCCTCCCGCTCGCGCCAGCGCAGCTGGTCGCGCAGCTCGCGCTCGCGCTGGTCGGCGTCGGTGGCGGCCTCGGCGGGATGATGGTGCCCGTCCGAGGCGCCCTCGGCGTCGCGCGCCAGGTCACGGTGCTCGAGCGCCGCGGTCACCTCGGCGCGAAGCCGCTCGAGCCGCTCGAGGCGCTCCTGCTGGCCGTTGGACCCGTTGACGTCTCGGGGCATCCGGCGATCGTAGCGGGCGGCGCGGCGTCGTCCACCTGCGCCGCGCTAGCCTGCGCCCCCACGCGGGGCGAGGAGGCGTGATGGCGGAGGGACCGGCGGTCGAGACCGAGGGGCTCGAGCGGGTCTTCAAGGGCGGGATCCGCGCGGTCAACGGCGTGGACCTGCGCGTGGACCGCGGCGAGGTGTTCGGCTTCCTGGGACCGAACGGCGCCGGCAAGAGCACCATCGTCCGCATGCTCGCCACCCTGCTGCGGCCGACGGGCGGGACGGCCCGGGTCGCCGGGCACGACCTGGTCCACGACGCCGCGTCGGTGCGGCGGTCGATCGGCGTCGCCCTCCAGGACGCGGCGATCGACCCGTACATGACCGGGCGGGAGCTGCTGCACCTCCAGGCCGTCCTCCATGGCTTCAGCCGCGAGCACGGGCGGCGCCGCGCCGAGGAGCTGCTGGGCCGGGTGGACCTCGAGGCGGCCGCCGACCGGCGCGTCGGCACCTACTCGGGCGGCATGCGGCGCAGACTGGACCTGGCCCTGGCCCTGGTCCACGCGCCCGAGGTGCTGTTCCTGGACGAGCCGACGACCGGCCTGGACCCGATCTCCCGCCTCACGCTGTGGGAGGAGGTACGCCGCCTCAACGCCGAGTCGGGCACCACGGTCTTCCTCACCACCCAGTACCTGGAGGAGGCCGACCAGCTCGCGGCGCGGGTGGCGATCATCGACGGCGGCCGCATCGTCGCCGAGGGCACGCCGCGGGAGCTGAAGTCGCAGGTCGGCGACCCCACCCTCACGGTCACGCTGGCCGACCCCGACCAGTCCCGGGCGGCCGAGGCGGCCCTGCGGGGGCTGGGGGATCTGATCCCGGGGCGGGCGGGCGCCGTCGCGCTGCGCATCAAGGAGGGCGCGTCGGGCCTGCCGGCGGTGGTGCGGGCGCTCGACGAGGCCGGCGTCCGCGTGGCGGGGCTGGACCTCGCGGAGCCGAGCCTCGACGACGTGTTCGTGGCCAAGACCGGCCGCCGGCTGGAGGCCGAGGGCGAGGACACCCCGCCGCACGCCGCGCCGGCCCCGGCGTGAAGCTGGCGCTGGCGCAGACGGCGGCGCTCGGCCGCCGGGCGGTCGTGGACACGCTGCGGACGCCGCAGGCCCTGTTCCCCAGCCTGTTCTTCCCGCTGATCCTGATGGCGATCTTCACGGGCTCGTTCGGCAACGCGCCCGGCACGCTGCCCGGGTTCCCGGACGTCCCCAGCTTCCTCGACTTCGCGCTGGCCGGCGCGGTGCTCCAGGGGATCCTGATCGGTGGGACATCGGCCGGGTCGGCCTTCGCGCTGGACATCGAGGGCGGCTTCTTCGACCGGCTCGTGGCCTCCCCCGTGTCGCGCACGGCGATCCTGGCGGGGCGGCTGCTCGGCGGCGTGACGCTGGCGATGGGCCAGACCGTCCTGTTCGTCGCGGTCGGGCTGGCGTTCGGCGCGCGGATCGAGGGCGGCGCGGTCGGCGTGGTGGCGCTGCTCCTCATCGCCGCGCTGCTCGCGACGGCGGTGAGCGGCCTCGGGATCATCCTGGCGCTGCGGACCGGCTCCGCGGAGGCGGTGCAGGGCACGTTCCCCCTGTTCTTCGCCCTCATGTTCTTCTCGTCCGCGTTCTTCCCGCGGGAGACCATGACCGGCTGGTTCCGGTGGGTCGCCGACGCCAACCCGGTCTCGTACCTGGTGGAGGGGATGCGCGACCAGATCATCGAGACGTCCCCCGGCCGGGCCACCCTGATCGGGCTCGGCGTGGCGATCGCCGTCGCGGCGATCTCGATCGCGTTCTGCCACCTCGCCTTCCGGCGGCGGCTGGAGGGCGACACGTGACGACGCTGCGCGTGAGCCTGGGCCTCGCGGGACGGAGCCTGATCCTGGTGCGGCGGATGCCGTCGGTGTTCCTGCCGTCGCTGATCATGCCGCTGTTCATCCTCATCGCCACGTCCGGCGCCTTCCGCGGGATCTCGCTGCTGCCCCAGTTCGACGGCGTGTCGTACCTGCGGTTCACGATCCCGCTCGCGACGGTGATGGGCGCGGGCTTCGCGGGCATGAACGCCGGCATGACCCTGGCCCGCGACATCGAGGGCGGCTTCGCGGACCGGCTCATCGCGAGCCCCGCCCCCCGCATCACACTCATCGCCGGGCCCCTGATCGCCGCGGCCTGCCGGAGCCTCTTCACCACCACCGTCGTGCTGATCGCGGGGCTCATCGGGGGCATCCCGCCGCCCGGCCTGGGCGGCACGCTGCTCATCTACGGGCTCGCGGTGTGCTTCTCGGCGGCCGCGGCGTGCTGGTGCATGGGCGTCGCGTTCCGGGCGCGGACGATCCAGTCCGCACCGGCGATGCAGGTGGTGATCTTCCTGTCCGTGTTCACCTCCGTGGCCTACGCGCCGCGCGCCGTGCTGCACGGGTGGCTGCGCCACGTCTCGGACGTCAACCCCGTGACCTACCTCATGGAGGCCTCGCGCGGCGCCGAGCTGCACACGCTCCACTGGGGGCTCCTCTGGCCCGGGCTGGTGGCGGGGGCCGCCCTGCTGGCGGCGCTCGGAACCTGGGCCCTCACCGGCCTCGCATCCCTCTCGAGAAGGTAGACGCATGGCCCTCGACCGCCTCGACCTCTCCCAGCCCGCGCTCGCCGCCTACCTCGACGAGGCGGTGGCCGTCCCCCACGAGATCGCCGCCCGCTACCGCGAGCTGGCCGGGCACGAGCGGGCGGAGATGATGACCCACCCGGAGCTCGGCGCCCTGCTGGAGGTGCTCGTCCACGCCACCGGCGGCCGGTCGGTGCTGGAGGTCGGCACGTTCGTGGGGATCTCGGCCGCGTGGATGGCCCGCGGGCTGGAGCCCGCGGGGCACATCGACACCCTGGAGCTCGACGAGACCCACGCCGACATGGCCGAGGACTGGTTCGCGGAGCGCGGCCTGCTCGACCGCATCCAGGTGCACCGCGGTCCCGCGTCGGCCACCCTCGCCCGCCTGCCGGACGGGGTCTACGACCTCTGCTACATCGACGCCGACAAGACGGGCTACGCCGTGTACCTGGAGCACGCGGTGCGGCTGGTGCGCCCCGGCGGGCTGATCGTGGCCGACAACGTCCTGGCCGGCGGCCGCGTCGCCGTCCCGCCGGAGGAGCGCGACGCCAACGCGCGGGCGCTCGCGGGCTTCACGATGACGGCGGTCGCCCACCCGCGGCTCGCCACCGCCGTCCTCACCGTGGGCGACGGGGTCACGCTCAGCGTCGTGCTCTGAGGGCTACGGCTCCGCCCGCTTCCGGCCCCGGAGGTAGGACTGAAGGACGAACCAGCCGATC
Source organism: Miltoncostaeaceae bacterium (assembly GCA_963749475.1). Lineage (GTDB taxonomy): Bacteria > Actinomycetota > Thermoleophilia > Miltoncostaeales > Miltoncostaeaceae > Miltoncostaea. Next base: position 122,254 of record CAVVMP010000015.1, on the reverse strand, counting down.
ACGAACACGATGAAGATGATCGCCGCCACCTCCAGCGACCCGATCGCCAGCGCGACCATCTGGCCCACGAACAGCAGCAGCACCGCGATGATCAGCAGGATCCCCAGCCGTCGCCGGCGAGCCTCGTCGTCCGCAGTGGCCATGCCCGCGAGGGTAGCGGAGCGGATGTGACGGGCTGTCACCGGATTCCGGGGGACCCTCCCCTACACTCCCGCCGATGCGCGCCCGGCACCTGATCGCCACGCTCGCCGGCGTCGCCGCGGCCGCGGCGGCCCTGCCGGCGGCGGCGCCCGCCGAGGGTCCCCTCACCGGCGTGATCGGCGACATGCGGTGCGTCGCCCCCACCGACGCCGCCGGCATCGACGCGGTCCTGGCGGCCGCCGGCAGCCCGATGGCGGGCGAGGGCCCCACGATCGTCACCGAGGCGGCGGCGGCCGGGATCGACCCCCGCGCCATCGTCGCGATCGCCGCGCACGAGACCATGCTCGAGACGTACGGCCCGGCGGAGGAGATCCACAACCCGTTCGGGCTCGGCCCCGGCATCGCGTTCCCGTCGGAGCGCGAGGCGATCGTCCGGGCGGTGTCCACCCTGGCCGGCTGGTACCTCCCCGAGGGCCGGACCACCCTCGCCACGATCGGGGCCAAGTGGGCGCCGGTCGGCGCGACGAACGACCCCGGCGGGCTCAACGCCAACTGGACCACGGGCACCGGCACCTACTACGCGGCGATGGGCGGCGACCCGTCGCGCACCGTGCTCCTGGCCGACCAGTCCGCCGCGCCCGGGTGCGCCGCCGCGCCGTCCGGGTCGCCGGACCTGCCGACCCCCGCGCCGTCCGGCCCGCCGGTGGTGACCGCCTGGAGCGGCGCACGGCCCGCCGTGTCCGGACGCACCGCCGCCGACGGCGCCGACCCCGCCACCGGCCGGGTCGCGACGATCGACGGCTTCGTGTTCCCGGTCGCGCTGCCGGAGGGCGCGCCCGCGACGTTCCGCGACCAGTTCGCCGAGCCCGGCCCCGGCACGTCGGGCATCCAGGGCGGGCTCACGATCGCGACCGCCCCCGGGGCCCACGCCGTGGCCGCGGCCGCGGGCACCCTGCACGCCGCGTCCCCGGCCGAGCGGGAGGCGGGCATCGCCTTCTGGCTCGACACCGGCGACGGCGACCGGATCGGCTACGGCCCTCTGCGCGCCTACGCCGCGGGGATCGGCGAGGGCGCGGCGGTCGCCGCCGGCGCCCGCCTGGGCGACGCCCCCGCCTCCCTGCGGATCGCGTGGGAGCGCGGCGGCGCCCGGATCGACCCCTTCCCCCTCCTCCAGGCCACCCGACCCTCCGCCTGACGGTCCCATCCGCGCCCGGCCGACGTAGGCTGGCGCCCTCACGGGACAGGAGGCGGATGTGGACGCGGTGGTGCTGAGGGAGACGGGCGGGCCGGAGGTCCTCACGCTCGGACAGGCCGACGACCCGGTGGCGGGCCCGGGCGAGGTGGTGGTGGCGCTGCGGACGGCGGCGCTGAACCGCCGCGACGTGTTCGTCCGCAAGGGCGTGGCGCCGAGCCCGCTGCCGGTCATCCCGGGGTCGGACGGCGCGGGGACGGTCCGGACGGTCGGCGACGGCGTCTCCGGCCTCGCCGAGGGCGACGAGGTGATCGTGTACTCCCGCCCTCGGCTGGGGCGGCGGCGAGGAGGCCGCGGCGCCCGGGTTCCGCATCCTGGGGGGCCCCGACGACGGCACCTACGCCGAGCTGGTGCGGCTCCCGGCGGAGAACGTGCTGCCGAAGCCGGCGCGGCTGTCGTGGGAGGAGGCGGCGGCGCTGCCGCTCGCCGGCCTCACCGCCTACCGCGCCCTCGTCAGCCGGGCCCGGATCCGCCCGGGCGAGACGGTCCTGGTGCTCGGCATCGGGGGCGGCGTGGCGACGATCGCGACGATGCTCGCCCGCGCCGCCGGCTGCCGGGTGATCGTGACGTCGTCGTCGCAGGAGAAGCTCGACCGCGCCCGTGACCTCGGCGCCGACGCGGGTGTGCTCTACACCCAGGACGACTGGGTGGGCGCCGTCCGGGAGCTCACCGGCGGCCGCGGCGTGGACGTCGTGGTCGACTCCGTCGGGGCGACGTGGGGCGACAGCATCGCCGCGGTCCGGCCGGGCGGCCGGGTGGTGGCGTTCGGCGGCACCGGCGGCGGCAAGGCGGAGCTGATGGTGCGGGCGGTCACGGCCGGCCAGGTCTCCCTGCTCGGCACCACGATGGGCAGCCCGCGCGACTTCGCGGGGCTGCTGGCCGCCGTCGACGTCGGCGGCTGGGCGCCGGTGATCGACTCGGTCCGGCCGCTCGCCGAGGTGGCGGACGCGCACCGGCGCGAGGAGGGCGGGGAGCACTTCGGGAAGCTGGTCCTGTCGATCGCCTGACGGCACCCGTCGCCGCGCTGGCCCTGCGGGCGGCGCGGCGGGCGGTCGCCCGCGCGGCGGCGGAGGGCGGCGGGCCGCCGGAGCTGTCGCTCGACCGGATCGCCGCGTGGCTGGAGGACGACGCGGACGCCCTTGCGGCGCTCGATGCCGCGGCGGCGGAACGCACCCGCCGCGACGTCACGGTGGGCCCGGCCGGCGCCGGCGCCGGCCCCGCCGCCGCCCGGCGCGCCCGCGCGGACGAGGTGCACCACGCCGTCCACGCGCTGCGGCTCATGGGCGAGCTGGCGGCCGACGAGCCCGGCCGGCTCGTCCTCCCCGGGTTCGGGCCGAGCACCTGGCGGGCGATCGCCGTCCTGCGGGACGGCGGGACGGAGCCGGAGGAGGCGTGGGCGGCGGCCGTGGCCGACCTGCCGCTCCAGGACCTGGGCGACGAGGCGCCGCCCGGCCTGGCGCGGCCCGCCGACCCCCGCCTGGGCGAGGGCGCCCTGCGCCTGCTGGCGGTGGAGGCGCAGCGCCAGGACGTCCGCAACGCCCTCGTCACCGCCGAGGCATCGCGCGCGACCGCCGCCGAGCGCGGCAACCAGGCCGGCGTGCGGATGCTGGACGAGGAGGTCGGAGCGCTGGAGCGTGCCCTCGAGGCGGCCGACGTCGCCGTGGCCGCCATGTGGGACCAGGGCGTCCGGGCCGCCGCTCAGGGCTGAGCGAGCGTCACCAGCAGCGCCGCCAGCTCCTCCGGCCGCGCCAGCGCCGGGAGATGGCCGCCCCTGATCTCGTCGGCGACCACCCCGAGCCGCTCGCGCGCGAGGCGGCGGACGAACGGCGCCGGGAAGAACCGGTCGTCCTGCGCGAGGACGACCCGCGTCGGGATGCCGGGCCAGGCGGCCGGCGGCCACGGGTCGTCCCACATCCCGCCCGGGCCCGGCCGCTCGGCGTCGCGACGGCTCTCCGCGACCCGCTCCGCCGGGACGTCATGGAAGAAGTCCCGGTCGTCATCGGCATCCGCCGGCAGGCCGGCGTCGCGGCGCGCCTCCGCCCACCCCGTGGCGTCCCACCACGCCGCGGCCGACTCCCCCGGCACGGGGATCATGGGACAGACGAGCACGAGCAGACGGGCGCCGATCCGGTCAGCGGCCAGCGGGGCGATGAAGCAGCCGAGGGAGTGCCCCGCGACCACGACGTCCCGGTGGCCGGCGGCCGCGGCGGCCACGGCCGCGGCGCAGGCGTCGAGGTCGGCGGCCGGCCCGGCCGGCAGGTCCGGCGCCAGCGCCTCGTGGCCCATCCCGCGGAGCGCGGCGGCCACGTACGTCCAGTGGCGGCCCGTCGCCTGCGCGCCCGGGACCAGGACGAAGGTGCTCACGCCGCCTCCGTCACGACGCCGTCCTCGACCCTCACGCGGCGGGTGACCTCCACCCGCTCCAGCATGCGCCGGTCGTGGGTCACCAGGATGAGGGTGCCCGCGTAGTCGTCGAGGGCGTCCTCCAGCTGCTCGATCGCCTCCAGGTCGAGGTGGTTGGTGGGCTCGTCCAGCACCAGCAGGCTCGCCTCGCGGGCCGCGAGGGCGGCCATCAGGGCGCGGGTCCGCTCGCCGGGCGAGAGGTCGGCGGCGGGGCGCGCGACCCGGTCGGCGTCCAGCCCGAACTTGGCCAGCAGCGACCGGGCGTCCTGCGGCGTCAGGCCGCTGCCCCCCTCGCCCGTGAACGCGTCGATCAGCCGCGGCGCGCCGAGCATCGCGGTGCGCTCCTGGCCGATCTCGCCGACGACCACCGACGGCCCCAGGCGCGCCGTGCCCGCCAGGAGGGGCAGGCGGCCCAGCAGGGCGCCGAGCAGCGTGCTCTTGCCGCCGCCGTTCGGTCCCGTGACCACGACGCGGTCGCCGCGGCGCACGTGGAGGTCGACCGGCCCCAGGCGGAACGCCCCGCGCGCGACGACCGCGCCCTCCAGGTCGGCGACCGCCTCGCCGCCCCCGCCGCCCGCCAGGCGCAGCTGCAGCCGCCAGCCCTCCCACGGCTTGTCCACCGCATCCAGGCGGGCGATCGCCCGCTCCGTGGCGCGCACCTTCGCCGCCTGCTGCTCCGACCGCTCCACCTTCATCCCGCGGCCCACGCGGTCGTTGTCGCGGGCCTTGCGCTTCGCGTTGCGGACGCCCTCCTCCGACCACTGCCGCTGGCGGCGCACCCGGTCGGTCAGGCGGTCGCGCTCCGCGACGTAGCGGCCGTGGCGGGCGTACGCCTGGCCGCGCGCGACCTCCCGCTGGTGCACGTACTCGCTCCAGCCGCCGGCGTACTCCACGGCGCCGTGGTCCGGCTCGGTGATCTCCACGATCCGGCGGGCGCAGCGGTCCAGGAAGGCGCGGTCATGCGAGACCGTCACGATCGCGCCGGGATGGCGGTCGACGATCCGCTCCAGCAGGGCCAGGCCCGGCAGGTCCAGGTCGTTGGTCGGCTCGTCCAGCAGCAGCAGGTCCAGGCGGGCCAGCAGCAGCACCGCGAGCCCGACGCGGGCGGCCTGGCCGCCCGACAGCGCCCGCATCGGCACGTCCAGGCGGTCCGCCGGCAGGCCCACCTCCGCCATCGCGGCCCCCGCGCGGGCGGCCAGGTCGTCCCCGCCGAGGGCGAGGAACGCCTCGAGCGCCTCCGCGTGCTCGGCGGCCAGCGCGACGTCGCCGGCGAGCCGCGCGGTCAGGTCGTCCAGGCGCCGCTCCGCCGCGGCGACGCCCGTCCGGCGCGCCAGGTGCTCGGCCACCGTCTCGTCGGCCGGCGGCCGGCCGCGCTGGTCGAGCAGCCCGACCCGCAGGCCCGGGGGCGCGCGGCGCACCGCCCCCTCGTCCGGTGCCAGCTCCCCCGCCATCACCCGCAGCAGCGTCGATTTGCCGATCCCGTTCGGGCCCACCACGCCGATGCGGGCGTCGTCGGGCACCAGCAGCGACACGCGCGCCGAGCGCCGTTCGCGGGCCGAACGCCACCGTCACCTGATCGAGCGTTAGCACGGAACCACCGTGCCATAAGCTGCGCGGCCGTGGACCTGGACCTCCTCACCGCGCTCGCCGGGGCCCACGGGACCTCGGGCCAGGAGGACCGGGTCCGGGAGATCGTCCGCGCGCAGCTCGCGCCGGTCGTCGACCGGGTGGAGGTCGACCCGCTCGGCAACCTCACCGCGTGGCGCGGGGGCGACGGCCCGCGGGTGATGCTGGCCGCCCACATGGACGAGATCGGGCTGATGGTCACCCACGTGGACGACCGCGGCTTCCTGCGCGTCATCCCCATCGGCGGGTGGGACGCCCGGACGCTGGTCGACCAGCGGGTCCTGGTGCGCGGGCGCGAGGATCTGGAGGGCGTCGTCGGCACCACCCCGGTGCACCTGATCGACCCGGCCGACCGCGGCAAGAACCTGGCGGTCACCGACCTCGCGATCGACGTGGGGCTGCCGGCCGACCGCGTGAGGGAGCTCGTGCGGCCCGGGGACACCGCCACCCGCATCCGGCCCCTCTCCCGGCTCGGCGACCTGGTGACGGCGAAGAGCCTCGACGACCGCGTCGGCGTGTTCGTCATGATCGAGGCGGTGAAGGCCGTCGGCCCCGCGTCCGCGGAGCTCGTCGCGACGGCGACGGTGCAGGAGGAGGTGGGACTGCGCGGTGCCCGGGTGGCCGCGTCGCGGGTGCGGCCGCAGATCGCGCTGGCCATCGACACCTGCCCGGCCGACGACGGCCCCGGCGGCAAGGTGGACGGCCCCACCACCAAGCTCGGCATGGGCACGGCGATCCGGGTCATGGACGCGAGCGCCATCGGCTCCCCCGCCCTGGTCGACCTCCTCACGTCCATCGCGCAGGAGCGCGACATCCCGCACCAGTTCCACGTCGCCAACCGGGGCGGCACCGACACGGGGAGCCTCCAGCTCTCCGGCGACGGCGCGATCGCGGGCTGCGTGTCGATCCCGACCCGCTACGTCCACTCCAGCGTCGAGGCCTGCCACCCGGACGACATCCAGGCGTCGATCGACCTGGTCGCCGCGTTCGTGGAGCGGGCCGGAGAGCTCGGCTAGGAGACCGCGACCCCCACGACGACGGCCCCGACGAGCAGGACGGCCGAGAGCGCCCACCCCTGGAGGGCGAGGCGCGAGTACGCCAGGTGGCCCTTGCCGAAGTCGGACAGGATGAAGCCGGCCGCCGCGCCGCCGAGGATGCCGCCGATGTGCCCGCCGACGGAGATCCCCGGCAGCACGAACGTGACGACCAGGTTCAGCAGGAGCAGGGCGCCGACGCTCGACCCGAGCAGGGCCACCCCGCGCTGGCGCTCGAGCAGGAACAGGGCGGCCATCAGGCCGAACACGCCGCCCGACGCCCCGATCGTGAGCGAGTCGGGGTTCACGAGCAGCGCCCCCGCCGACCCCCACAGGATCGCCGCGAAGTAGATCAGCAGCATCCGGGCAGCCCCGGCGTAGCGCTCCAGCGCGCCGCCCAGCACCCACAGCAGCCACATGTTGAACGCGATGTGGATCAGCCCCGCGTGCAGGAAGCCCGCGGTGACCATCCGGTACCACTCGCCGTCGGCGACCGCGGAGGCGTAGAGGCCGCCGTCCTGCACGACCTGGGCGTCGCCGAGCCCGCGGACGGTCACGCCCTGGGCCATCTCCACCAGGAACACCAGCACGTTCACGACCACGAGCACCGTGGTGGCGATCGGGAGGTCGCCCCGCGCCCGGGCCACCCGCACCCGGGCCGCCGGCGTCGGCGCCGTCCGCGTCCCCCGGTCCCCGCGGGCGCACTCCGGGCAGCGGACGCCCACCGCGGCCTGCGTCATGCACGACGTGCAGATCGGGCGCTCGCAGTTGGAGCAGCTCAGGAGCGTCTCGCGGTCGGGATGGCGGTAGCAGCGCATCACGTCCGGCGCGCTCGTCTCGGTTGGCGACGCCATCCACCAGGATCGTAGCGGGGAGGGCGCGGACGGGTTGCCATGCGGTCGCGGTCGTGGCACCCTCCCGCCCGATCCCCATTGAGCCGTCCGCCGTGACCCCGCGGGCAACGCGAAGGAGTGACGTTGGTCACGGCTTCTGACACGGTGGAGGGCCCTGCAGCCCCGGACGGCGGACTCCGCATCGACGTGGGCGACGAGCCGGGGGGCGCCGTCCTGGCGTTCGTGGGGGACCTGGACCTGGCCGGCGTGCCGGCCGCGGAGGGGGCGATCCACGACGCGCTGGCACGGCCGGGCGATGTGACGATCGACCTGAGCCGCCTCGAGTTCATCGGCAGCGAGGGGATCCGGGTGGTCCTGCGGGCGCGGGAGCGCGCCGGCGCCCAGGGACGGGCGCTGCGCGTCGTCCCGGGCGAGGGCGCCGCCCGGCGGCTCATCGAGATCCTGGGGCTCGCGGACCAGCTCGGCGTGGAGGGGGACCCCCGCTGACCGCGACGGCCGGCCACATCGCCCCGGAGGCGCTCGCCTCGGGCCTCGACGCGCTCACCGGGCGCGGCGACCCGCCGACGTTCGAGGCGGGCCTCGCCGCGGTGATCGAAATGGTGCGCAACCTGTTCGACGTCACCGGGTGCGGGATGATGCTCGTCGGCGATGACGGCGAGCTCCGCTACGTGGGCGCGACCGACGCCGCCGCCCGCGCGCTGGAGTCGGCGCAGGAGGACCTGGGCGAGGGGCCGTGCGTCAACTGCTTCGTGATGGGTGAGCCGGTCGCGACGACCGACGTGATGAACGACCCTCGCTGGACGCGGCTGCCCGAGCGGATCCGCGGCCACGCGATCGGCGGCGTCCTGGGCACCCCGACGCGGCTCGGCGGACAGACCGTGGGCTCCCTCAACGTGTACCGGGACGGGCCCTACGACTGGGACGACAGCGACGCGGCGGCCGTCGCGAGCTTCAACGCGATCCTGGAGGGCCTCCTCGGCCGTGCGGTGGCGGCGCGACGCGACGAGCTCGTCGTGTCCCAGCTCCAGGGCGCCCTGGACCGGCGGGTCGTGATCGAGCGGGCCGTCGGCGCGCTCATGGAGCGCCACGGGACCTCCGCCGTCAGCGCATTCACCGCGCTGCGTCGCGCCGCCCGGGACCGCCGGGAGCCGGTGGCGCGGATGGCCGCGGACGTGCTGGACGGCGCCGACGTCCCCGTCGGGCCGGCCATCCGCTGATCAGCGGGGGCGCGCCCCCCGGCCCGTCCTGCGCCGCGACCGGCGCATCGCGACCAGGCTGAACACCCCGGCCCCGACGAGGCCGATGGCGGTGCGGGCGGGGCTCACCCACCAGCAGGCGCCGAGCACGCCGATCGTGAGCGCGGCGATCGCCAGCCGGGCGCGCAGGCGCAGCGCCCGCTCGGAGCGCGGGCGCCGCGGGACGGACGCCTCGAAACGGGCGATCGCGAGCTGCTCGGCGAGCGTCCGGACGCCGTGGGACGGGGGCGGCGCGGCGAGGTCCGGCCACCCCTCGCGGACGGCCACGTCGGCCACCAGGGCGAGCTCGTCGTCGGTGGGCGCGGTCGCCGTCATGTTCCCGCGCATCGGCCTGCACCGGGCGGACTTGAGGGATCCGTCCCCGCGCGTTGACGGCCGACCCCGGGATGACAATACTGGCCCTTCGCAGCCGGCCCCGGGGTGGGCCGGCGTCAGCGTGTCCAGCCGGACCCCAGACCGAGAGGCCCGCGCATGACCATACCGCCCCCGTTTGCAACCCAGCCGCCTGCCGGCCTCCCGGATCTGATCGAACACGACGCCTGCGCGCTCGCCGCTTTCGCGACGCGCGACGGCGCGCCGAGCCGACGCATGGTCGAGATCGCCCTGACGTCGCTCCAGATGATGGTCCACCGCTCCGGGAGCGTCGACGGCGAGGGTGACGGGAGCGGGCTGCTCGTCGATCTCCCCCGGCCGCAGTGGCGCCGCCGCCTCGAGGCCGAGGGCCTCGACCCGGCCGCCGCCGACGACACGCGCTTCACGGTCGCCCACATCTTCTTCGACACGTCCGAGGACGCCGACGGCCAGGTGCCGCGCCTCGAGGAGATCCTCCGCGACCACGGCTTCGAGGTGCTGTGGAGCGGCGAGGGCACGGTCAACCGCTCGGCGCTCGGCCCCCGCGCGTCCGAGACGCCGCCGATCTTCTGGCAGATCGCCTGCCGGTCGGTCGAGCCGGGTCCCGAGGCGTCCCACAACTGCTACCGGGCGATGGTCGCCATCGAGCGCGACCTGACCTGTCACGTGGCGTCGTTCTCGGCGAACGACGCCGTCTACAAGGTGCAGGGCCAGCCCGAGGTCATCCCGCGCTTCTACCCGGAGATGGGCGAGGAGGACTTCGCCTCGGCGCGGATCATCGCCCACAACCGGTACTCGACGAACACGTACCCCACGTTCAGCCGGGTGCAGCCGTTCTCGATCCTCGGCCACAACGGCGAGATCAACACGATCGCCCAGCTCCGCGAGCAGAGCGAGCAGCTCGGCCTGCCGATCTCGCGCCTCGGCTCCGACTCCCAGGACCTGAACCGCCTGCTCGAGGGCCTCATCTTCGAGAAGGGCCTGTCGCTGCTGGAGGCCGTCGAGTTCGCCCTGCCGCCGATCCTCGGCGAGGTGCACCGCCTGCCGGCGAAGCTCCAGGACCTCTACGTGCACTACCGCGAGGCCCTCGGCCCCTACGCGCAGGGCCCCGTGGCCCTCGCCTGCCGGGCGAAGGACGAGATGGTCTTCGCGGTCAACGCGATGGGCCTGCGCCCGCTGTGGTGGATCGAGACCGGCGACATGTACGTCGTCTCGTCGGAGCCGGGGATCATCCCGGTGTCCGAGCTCACCCGCGACCCCGCCCCCCTCGCCCCCGGCGAGAAGGTGGCCCTGGTCAACGACGCCGACGGCGTGCCGCAGGTGCTCGACTACTGGGAGCTCCAGCGCGAGGTGTACGCCCGCGCCAAGAGCCGCGGCGCCCTGCCGAACGCCGAGACGCGCGCCCTCCTGGCCGGCGGCCTCGAGCCCGTCGCCGTCGAGGAGGTCCCCGACGACGACCTGGCCGAGCCGGAGCTCGACCTGGAGATCCTCCTCGCGTCCGCGGGCTGGATCGAGAGCGACCGCCAGCAGCTCCAGTTCCACGCCGACCGCGGCGCCGAGCCGATCGGCTCCCTCGGCTGGGACGGCCCGCTCGGCCCGTTCACCCCGGTCCCGATGCCGCTCTCCGACTACTTCCAGGAGACGGTCGCCGTCGTCACCAACCCGGCGATCGACCGCGAGCGCGAGGTGGAGCACTTCTCCACGCGCGTGGTGCTCGGCCGGCGGCCCCCGATCGAGGGCGTCGAGCCCGACCCGCCCCAGCGCTGCGAGCTGCGCATGCCGCTCATCCTCGGCGGGATGCGGCCCGGCACCACGCCGCTGTCGCTGCCGGAGATGCGCCGCGTGGCCGTGGGCCAGGGCGTCGCCTGCATGGAGGACGTGCTCGCCGCGTGGGACTGGCGCGCCGCCACCCTGCCGCTGCACTTCCCCCGCGACACCGGTGTCGCGGACCACCTGACGCGCCTGGCGGAGGCGGCGGTCGCCGCCGTCCAGACCGGCGCCGAGCTGCTCGTGCTGAGCGACATGGCCGCCGGGCCGGACGACAAGGTCTGCGACCCGCACCTCGCCGTCGCCGCGGTCAACAAGGCGCTCCGCGAGGCCCGCAAGGACGACGGCTCCTCGTGGCGCCGCGACGCCAGCCTGGTGCTCCAGGCCGCCGGCATCCGCAACGTGCACGACGTGATGGTCGCGCTCGGCTTCGGCGCCCAGGCGCTGTGCCCCTACGCGATGATGGAGCGGGCGATGAACGGCTCCCCCGAGCCGTCCACGGCCGCCACCAACGTCCTCGAGGGCCTCCAGAAGGGCATGGAGAAGGTCCTCTCCACCCTCGGCATCCACGAGCTGCGCGGCTACGGCCGTCTGGTGTCGGCCATCGGCGTCGCGCCGGAGGTGCTGGACACCCTCGCGATCCCGGGCTTCTGCGCCTCCGAGGGGCGGGGCCTGGACCTGTCGGCGCTCGACGCGCTGGCCGAGCAGGGCCGCGAGATCCGGGCGGGCGAGGAGAGCCCGTCCAAGGTGAAGCTGCCGCGGATGTACCCGAAGGTCTGGAAGGCGCTCGCCCGCGTGGCGAACGACGAGTGGAAGTACGACGAGTACCGCGAGGCGCTCGACAAGCTCGAGGTGGAGCAGCCGGTGGCGCTCCGCCACGCCGTGCAGCCGCAGCTGGCGCCGGAGGCCGACCGCATCCCGGCCGACCGGGTCAGCTCCCGCGTCGGCGAGCACACGCTGCCGTTCCTCATCAGCTCGATGAGCTTCGGCTCCCAGGGCGAGACGGCGTTCCGCGCCTACGCCGAGGCCGCCTACCAGGCCGACATGCTCTGCATGAACGGCGAGGGCGGCGAGATCCACGACATGTACGGCAAGTACCCGAAGCACCGCGGCCAGCAGATCGCCTCGGGCCGCTTCGGCGTGTCGTCGCTGCTGATCAACTCGTCCGAGTGGGTCGAGATCAAGATCGGCCAGGGCGCCAAGCCGGGCGAGGGCGGCCACCTCCCGGGCTCGAAGGTCACCCAGGCGATCGCCGCCGCGCGGAACGCGCAGGTCGGATCGGACCTCATCAGCCCGTCCAACAACCACGACCTCTACTCCATCGAGGACCTGGCGCAGCTCATCGACGAGCTGAAGACGTCGAACCCGCACGCCAAGGTCATCGTGAAGGTCCCGGTGGTGCCGGGCATCGGCACCATCGCCATCGGCATCGCCAAGGCGGGCGCCGACGTCATCACGATGTCGGGCTACGACGGCGGCACCGGCGCCGCCCGCCAGCACGCGCTGCGGCGCGCCGGCCTGCCGTGCGAGATCGGCACGGTGCTCGCCCACCACGCCCTCACCGAGGCGGGCATCCGCGACCGGGTGGAGATCTGGGCGGACGGCGGGCTGCGCACCGCCGCCGACGCGGTGAAGCTCATCTGCATGGGCGCGAACCGCCTCGGCTTCGGCACCGCGTCGATGGTGGCCATCGGCTGCACGATCTGCCGCGGCTGCCAGCTCGACACCTGCCATGTGGGCATCGCGACCCAGCTCGACGAGCACGAGGCCCGTGAGCGCGGCCTCAAGCGGTTCGTGCCGCGGGTGTTCGACCCGTCGGTGGACACGCTCGTCCGGTACTTCACCCAGATGGGCGCCGCCCTGCGGGAGCTGGCCGGCGAGATGGGCGTGGGCGAGGTCCAGGAGCTGGTGGGCCAGGCGGACCGCCTGGTGCAGGTCTCCCACCACGACCGCCTGGACCTGACGAGCCTGCTCACCCCGGTCGCCGAGCGCGTCATCACCTCCCCGGCCGGCACGCCCCGCTTCTTCCGGCCGTTCCACCCGCCGCCGCCCCACCGGGCGCCGGAGGTGGCCGCCGAGCGCCTCGCCGCGGGGGCCGCCCTCGCGGTGGAGGAGGAGTCGACGACCGCCGCCGACCGCAACCTGGGCACCGACCTGGCCGGCCTCATCGCCCGCGCGACCACCGGCGTCAACAACGCCTGGGTCAACGGCGACTCCGTCGCCAACGGCACGGCGACCGACGATCCGGCCGGCAACGGCGCGGGCGACGCCGAGGGCTTCGGGGCGGCCGGGAACGGCCACGGCGCCGGCAACGGCAACGGGCACCGCCCGACGCTGGTGGACCTCGCGTTCACGAAGGGCGCGGCGGCCGGCAGCGGCCTGGCGGCGTTCACGCTCGAGGGGGTCCGCGTCCGGGTGTTCGGCGGCGCGCAGGACGGCGTCGGCAAGTGCGCCCTCGGCGGCGAGATCCAGGTGCTGAAGGCGCAGAACGCCGCCGGCAAGTGGGTCGGCGGCCACGTCGGCAAGAGCTTCGCCTACGGGGCCCAGCGCGGCCTGTTCCTGATCCAGGGGAACGCCGACGCGCGGGCGGGCATCCGCATGTCGGGGGCCGACATGGTGCTCGGCGGCGAGCCGTCCGAGCCGCTCAACGATCGCCTCGGCACGCTGGCGGCCCGCGCGAACTGCAAGGGCTTCGCGTTCGAGTACATGACGGGCGGCCGGGTCGTGGTGCTCGGCGACCCGGGTCCGTGGCTGTGCTCCGGCATGACCGGCGGCGTCGTGTACGTGCGTCAGAACCCGGACTGGAACCTCGACGAGTCCGCCGTCCGACGTCGCCTCTCGAAGGCGGCGAAGGTCAGCATCCAGCCCGTCGAGGAGTCGGACGCGACGACGATCCAGGAGCTGCTCGGGGCCTACCGCGACGCGCTGCGCGACAGCGGCCAGTCCGAGACGGCCGACGGGCTCGCGCCGCTCATCGACGACCCGGCGGAGCACTTCCTCACGATCCTGCCGGTCACCCAGCAGGCCGACCCCAACATCTCCACGGAGTAGCCATGTCCACGCGCCCGGGCCTCCGCGGCCCGGACGACGTCGTGGCCGTGACCGGTGGCCAGGACCGCGGAGCCCGTTTCGGGCTCCGCGGGGCCCAGGCCACGATCGGCCGCGGCCCCGTGATGGACATCGTGCTCACCGACCCCCGCGTCTCGCGGCGCCATGCGGTGCTCCGGCGGGCCGGCGGGGCGATCCTGGTCGACGACCTGGACTCGTCCGCGGGCGTGATGGTCAACGGCGTCCGCATCAGCGGGCCCACCACCCTCGCGCCGGGCGACACGCTGGTGCTGGGCGACACCGAGCTGACCGTGCTCGCCCCGGGCGAGCGTGCGGCGCCGCCCCCTCCCCCGCCCCCGCCGCCTCCGCCACCGCCACCGCCTGCCGCCGCCGCTCGCGCCGCCGGGCGCCCGGGTCGCGCGGGCCGAGGTGCTGCTGCCGATCGCGACGGGCGCCCTCGGGCTCTTCGCGTTCGCGGGCACCTGGATGCCGGTCGTCGGCGACGGGGGCGGCACCGACAGCGTGTGGTCGCTCGGCTGGTCGGGCCTGCGCGTCCAGGCCATCGGCGCGGCGCTCATCGTGGTGGCCGGCGCGGCGGCGTGGCTGCTGGCCTCGGCGCGCGGCTCGGGACCGGTGCCCCGCCTCGTGGCGGCCCTGGCGGCGGCCGTCGGCGGCGGACTTGTGACAGGGCTTCCCCTGCTGCTGGCGGTGGTCCACGTCGGGCAGGGGGTCACCCGCGAGTCGGGCGTGGTGCTCCTGGCGCTGGCCGGCGCCGCCGCCGCGGGCTGCGCGATCGCCGGGGTGCTCCGCGAGGCGCGGGCGCGGCCGGGTCCGCCGGCCCCGGCGGGGATGGCGCTGCTGGCGGCCGGGGCGGGCTTCGGCGGGCTGCTGGCGGTGGTGAGCGGGCCGCTCACCTGGCTGTCGCTCGGCTCGGCCGAGCTGGGCGGCCTGGACGGCGACCTGCGCGCCGGCGGCTGGCTGATCCCCCTGGCCCTCGCGGTCGCGTGCGCCGGCGGCCTGGCGTTCGCCGTCGCCCGGGCGGGCGAGCCGCGCGCGTCGCTGGGCGTGGCGGCGGGCGCCTGCGCGCTCGCCGCCGCGGCCCTGACCTATGCCACGACCACCGCGGTCATCTTCGAGGGCTTCCAGATGGAGGTGGGCCTGAGCCTGGCCCTGACGGGCGCCGCGATCGCCCTGGTGTCGGCGGTGGTCGGCACGGTCACCGCCGTCGCGGTCAGACCTCCGCCGCCTCCGCCGCCCGCTCCCACTCCCGCATGAGCCACGCGAGTTCCTCCTGGAGGCCGCGGTGCTCCTCGCCCCGGGCGGCGACGGCGTCCCGGTCGGCCAGCACGGCGGGGTCCGCGAGGGCCGCCTCCACCTCCGCGATGCCGGCCTCCACGCGGGCGATCTCGCCCTCCAGGCGCCGCACCTCGCCCTTGCGCGGCGGCCGCCGGCGCTCGGCGCGCCGCGGCGCCGGCTGGCGCTCGCGCGGCGGCTGCTCTCGCCGCCGGGGCTGCGCGGGCGGGGGCGCCTGCGCGGCGGCCTCGGCCTCGGCGCGGACGCGCACCAGATCCCCGTAGCCGCCCGCCCGCATCACCGCGGCGCCCTGCTCCAGGGCCAGCGTGTGGGTCGCGACCGTGTCGATCAGGGCGCGGTCGTGGGAGACCAGCACGACGGTGCCGTCGAAGGCGTCGAGCGCCTCCTCCAGCGCCTCCCGGCTCTCGGTGTCCAGGTGGTTCGTCGGCTCGTCCAGCACCAGCAGGTTGCCGCCCTTCGCGATCAGCGAGACCAGCGACAGCCGCCGGCGCTCGCCGCCCGACAGGCGGTCCACCCGCACGTCCGCCGCCTCGCCGGAGAAGAGGAAGCCGCCGAGCAGGGTGCGGGCCTGGGTCTGCGTCAGGTCGCTCGCCGATCAGGACGGTCTCGACGACGGTCCTGGCGTCGTCCAGGTCCTCGCCGTGCTGGGAGAAGTACGCGGGGCTCACCCGGTGGCCCACCGTCACCCGGCCGCGGGCGGGCGGGCGCTCGCCGATGAGCGTCTCCAGCAACGTCGTCTTGCCGGCGCCGTTCGGCGCCACGACCGCCAGGCGCTGCCCGCGCTCCAGCGTGAACCCGGCCCCGCTGATCAGCCGCCGGCCGGGGACCTCCACGTCGAGGCCGTCCACCTCGATCACGACGCGGCCGCTGCGCTCCGCCTTGGGGAACCCGAACGCCAGGTGCGACTGGCGGCGGGGCGCCTCGACCCGGACGATCCGGTCGAGCTGCTTCTGGCGCGACGCGGCCTGCCGGGCCTTCGTGCCCGCCCGCCAGCGCGTGACGAACCGCTCCAGGCGGGCGACCTCCTTCGCCTGCTGCTCCGCCTCGGCGCCCTGGCGGTCGATCGCGAGGGCCCGCTCACGCCGGAACGCCGAGTAGCCCATCGGCCAGTGCTTCGACCGGCCACGGTCGAGCTCCAGCACGCCGGTCGCCACCGACTCCAGGAACCAGCGGTCGTGGGAGACGAGGACCACGGCGGCGTCGATCTCCACGATCGTGCGCTCCAGCCACTCGACCGCCTCGATGTCGAGGTGGTTCGTGGGCTCGTCCAGCAGCAGCACGTCGGGCCGCGACACCAGCGAGCGCGCCAGCGACGCGCGCGTGAGCTCGCCGCCCGAGAAGCCCACGAGCGGCCGCGGGAGCTCCTCCTCGCCGATGCCGAGACCGCGCAGCACGCGCTCCATCCAGGCGCGCCAGGCGTAGCCGCCGGCCCGCTCGAGTCGCGCCTGCGCCTCCTCGTACGCCCCCATCACCTCGTCGCCGTGGTCGCCGGCGGCCATGCGGGCCTCCAGGGCGGCCAGGTCGGCCTCGGCCCGGCGGGCCGGCTCCATGCCCTCGCCGACGTACTGCTCCAGCGTCAGGTCCCTGCCGAGCGGCGGCCGCTGGTCGTGGAGGGCCACGGTCGCGCCGCGCGGCATGCTGACCGAGCCGCCGTCCGGGTCGAGCCGGCCGGCGAGGATCCGGAGCAGCGTCGTCTTGCCCTCGCCGTTGCGCCCGACGACGGCCAGGCGCTCGCCGGGCTCAACGCGGAAGGAGACGTCGGACAGCACGTCACGTGCCCCGAAGGCCTTGCGGATCTGAATCGCTTGCACGGCCGACTAGGGTAGCGGGGTTGCCCGAGCTCACGACGATCCGCGACGCCGCCGGGGTGGAGGCGGTGGTGGCCGAGGCCCGCGCCGAGGGCCGCGCCGCCATCGACCTCGAGTTCCTGTGGGAGCGGACCTACGCCCCCATCGCGTGCCTGGCCCAGATCGCCACGCCGAAGGGCATCCACCTGGTCAACCCGATCGAGGGCGCCCCCCTCGGGCCGATCGCCGGCCTGGTCTCCGACCCGGACGTCCAGGCGGTGATGCACGCCCCGTCCGCCGACCTGACGCTGCTGGGGCTCGCGTTCGGCACGCGCCCGCAGAACCTGCTCGACGCCCAGATCGTGGCGGGCTTCGTGGGCCTCGGCGCCGGCCAGGGGCTGGCGACGCTGCTGGAGCGGGTGCTGGGCGTCACGCTCGACAAGGGCGAGCGCTACACGGACTGGAGCCGCCGGCCGCTGTCGGAGGCGCAGCTCGACTACGGCGCCGCCGACGTGGCCCACCTGCTGCAGCTGGCCGACGAGCTGGAGCGGCGGGCCGAGGCGCTGGGTCGCGCCGAGTGGGTCGCCGAGGAGCACGCCCGCCGCTACGGGCCCGACGCCCGCCTGGTGCCCGACCCCGACACGGCGTGGCGCCGCGTGAAGGGCGGCGGCCGCCTGAACGCCCGGGACCGCGCCGTGCTGCAGTCCCTGGCCGCGTGGCGCGAGCGCGAGGCGGCGCGGCGCGACAAGCCCTCCGCCTGGATCGTCCCCGACCGCACGCTCGTGGAGATCGCCCGCCGCCGCCCGAAGGACCGCCGCGCGCTGGAGAACGAGCGCGGCCTGCCCGACCGGATCCGCGGCGCCGACGCCGAGGGGATGCTCGCCGCGCTGCGCGCGGGCGAGGAGGCGCCCCCGCTCACCCTGCCGGCGCCGCCGTCCGCGGAGCTGCAGCACCGGCTGGACGTGCTGGCGCCGCTCGGCGCGGTGCTGGTGGCCGGCCGCGCCGCCGCCGTCAACCTGGCGCCGAGCCTCCTCGCGACCCGCGACGAGATCGCGGCGTTCCTGCTGGGGGCGCTGCGCGGCGACATCGACGGGGCCGCGCTCGGCAGCGGCTGGCGCCGCGAGCTGGCCGGGGAGGCGCTCATCGAGCTGGCCGAGGGGCGTCTGGCGCTCGGGGTGGACGCGACCCGTCCGTACCTGGCCGAGATCAGGCGGCCCGGCGCGCCGGACGGCCGGTAGGGTTACCGGCGATGGCCGAGCCGACGTTCGCCCACATCGCCTGCTGCATCGACGACAGCGACGCCGCGGCCCGCGCGCTGGCCCACGCCGACGCGCTCCGCACGCTGTCCGGCGGCAAGCTCACGGTGTTGCACGTGCTGCCGTCGCCGGCGTTCCTGACGTCGCTCGCCGCCAGCCTGGGCGGCGCACCGGTGCACGACACCGAGTTGGAGCGCGAGGCGGCGGAGATGTGGCTGGAGGAGCAGATCCACGGCCGCGAGAACGCGGAGATCGTGCTCCTGGAGGGTCACCCGGCCGAGGCCGCGGTCGACTGGGCCCGCGAGGCCGGCTGCGACGTGATGGTCGCGGCGCACCACAGCGGGCGGGTCGAGCGGGTGCTCCTCGGAAGCTTCGCCAAGCACCTGGTGGACCACGCGCCCTGCGCCGTGTTCCTCATCCCACCCGACGAGGCGGCCTGACCGAGGGTGCCGGGGCGGCGGGCGGGTCGAGGTGCCGCGCCGCCCCAGCGGCTCGTACGGGAGGGCGCGCTATGCGGCGATGGCGGTGACGCCCTCCCTGCTATCCGCCGTCTCGTGCAGGTGGAGGCAGCCGGGGACGCGGCACGTCCCGGGCTCCGGGTCGAGACGTGAAAGCAGGGCCTCGATGGCGACGAACTCGGTGATGCTGATGGTGGACTCCACGGTGACCTCCGGCGGTCTCAGGGCTGATGTGGCGCCCATCCAACGCGTCGGTGATTTCACGCGGGTTGTCCGGCCGTTAGGGCTCGGTGAAGCCGCCCTCGTCCACCAGCGGTGCCAGGTCGGCCATCGCCGTGACCAGCGCGACGCGGGCCACCGACGGCGCGCCCGCGGCGAGCGGCAGCACCTGCCACACCGTGCGGCGCAGGTAGGCGCCCGCCCAGCGCCGGTAGCGCTCCCCCGTCCGCATCACGAGCGCCTGGATGCTGCGGAGGTTGTCGATGCGGTCGGCCAGCTTCAGGAGCTGCGCCTCGAACGGCGCCTTGGCCTGCAGCCGCGTGTAGTACTCGCGCTGGGCGTCGGCGTCCTCGGGCGCCGTGAGCCAGTCGACGAGGTCCGCGACCTCGGGGCCGAAGCCGGTGCGGATCTCGCCCACCGACGTCGGGGTGTCCTCGACGGTGTCGTGCAGCAGCGCCGCCTGGAGCAGCACCGGCGAGGTCTCGCCCCAGCGGGCCAGCTCCATCGCCACCCGCACCAGGTGGACCCAGTAGGGCGTGTCGCTGCCGCGGCGGAACTGGCTGCCGTGGCGGGCGCGGGCGAACGCGAGGGCGCGGGCCAGGGCCTGGCGCTCGGCTGGATCGGGGAGCCCGGCGACGAAGTCGGTCCACACGCGCTCCACCGTGACGGGCGCGTCGAAGGTGCCGGGCCAGGCACGCCCCTGCGGGCTGGACGGGCCCCCTCCCCCGACGTCGCTGACCGCCGGCGGACGAAGGGGCGTCGAGCTCATGGGGTCTAGGTTATCGCCGCAGAGCCGCGCGGCCGAACGCCGGCTGGCGGTGGTCGAACATGGGGTCGAACACGTTCCGGCTGGTCGTGTTCCGCTACCGCCCCGGCGGCGGCTTCCACCTGGTGGACGAGATCCGCCACGCCGTGCGGCTCTCGGAGGGCGCCGACGAGGCGGGCCTGCGCCGCGAGGCGCTGGAGCGCGCCGCGCACACCGCCCGCCTCTACGCGGCCTTCTGCGTGGCCTCCGAGGTCGACGACGTCGTGGTCGCCGCCACCAGCGCCGCGCGCGACGCCGCCAACGGCGAGGAGGCCATGCGCGCGCTGTCGGCGGACGGCGCCCTGGACGTGCGGGTGCTGTCCGCCGAGGAGGAGGCCTGGTACGGCTACCTCGGGGCGGTGAACTCGCACGACCCTCGGCGACGGCAACGTCCTCGACCTGGGCGGCGGCTCGGTGCAGGTCACGCAGGTGCGGGGCCGGGCGCTGCAGCAGGCGATCTCGCGGCCCCTCGGGGCGGTCCGCATGACGGAGCGCTACCTGCCGGGCGAGCGGGCGTCCCGCTCCGACCTGAAGCCGCTGCGCCGCAAGGTGCTGAAGGAGATGGCGGGCGTGCCGTGGCTCGCCGGCGCCGGCGGGCGGATGGTCGGCGTGGGGGGCACGATCCGGACGCTGGCGCGGATGCACCAGCGCGCGATCGACTACGCGCCTGGACGAGCTGCACGGGTACCTTCTGCCGCGCGCGGGGCTGGAGCGCCTGATCGAGGCGATGGTGGAGCTGCCGGCCGCGGAGCGCAGCCGCCTGCCGGGGCTCAAGCCCGACCGCGCCGACATCACGCTCGCCGGCGCCACGGTCATCTCGACGGTGATGGAGGCGGCCGGCGTGGAGCGCATCGAGATCTGCGCGCAGGGGCTGCGCGAGGGGATCTTCTACGAGCGCTGGCTCGCCCCCGCCGACCCGCCGCTCATCCCCGACGTGCGCCGCAGCAGCGTGCTGAACCTGGTCGACGAGTACCGGGCCGACGTGCCCCACGCCGAGCAGGTCTGCCGCCTCGCGCACCTGGTCTACGCGGGGCTGGTGGAGCTCGGCCTCCAGCGCGACGACCCCCGCGAGCGGGAGCTGCTGTGGGCCGCCGGGATGCTCCACGACGTGGGCGTGATGGTCGATTACAACGACCACCACAAGCACGGCTTCTACCTGATCCTGAACGCCGGCCTGCCGGGGTTCGACCACGGGGAGCTGGCCCTGGTGGCGCTCCTCGCGCGGGCCCACCGCAAGGCGCTGCCCTCCACCGCGCCGCTCGAGGGGGTGCTCCACGAGGGCGACGCCGACCGCCTGGACCGGCTCGCCTGCTGCCTGCGCATCGCCGAGCAGCTGGAGCGGGGGCGCGCCGGCGGGATCCGCGACGTGCGGCTGCGCCTCGACGGCGACACGATCCGGATCGAGGTGACCGCCGTGGGCGACCCGGCCATCCCGATCTGGTCCACGGGCCTCGAGGCGCCCGCGGTTCAGCGGGCGTTCGGCCGGTCCCTCGCGGTGGTCGAGGCGGGCGGGTAGGGCGGCCCCCACCGCGGCGCGCCCGCGCCGAGCACGACCACGGCGGCCAGGACGGCGATCATGACCAGCGGCAGCCAGATGTCCTGACCGCCGTCGATGCGCCCCGCGGTGGCCAGCGCGCCGATCATGTTGCCGATCAGGGCGAGTGCCGCCGGCCGCACCAGCGCCCCGAGCAGGAGCAGCACGCCGGCTCCGACCTCCAGCAACCCCACCAGGATCGCGACGGTCCCGGGGGCGAACCCGAACCCCCAGCGCTCGAAGCGCTCGGTGTAGGCGTCGTGGTTCAGGAACTTGCCGAGGCCGATCGGGATGAAGACGGCCGCGGCGACCAGGCGCGGCGGCAGGCGGCGGCGCTCGGGCGGCCCGGGATCGAGGAGCCAGGCGACCGCAGCGCTCACCCGCCGGCGGCCTTCACCCGGTAGCGGCCCTCGAGGTGGGCGATCACCCTGGCGCGGTGGTCGCCCTGGATCTCCACCACCCCGTCCTTCACGGCGCCGCCGGAGCCGCAGAGCCGCTTCAGCTCCGCCGCCAGCGCGGTCAGGTCGGCGGGCGGGACGCCCGTGACCAGGGTCACCGTCTTGCCGCGCCGTCCCGAGCTGGTGCGGCTCACACGCACGACGCCGTCCCGCGGCGGCGCCCCGCCCGGGGGCGGCCCCTGGCGCCCGCGGCGCGTCGGCTCGCGCGCCTCCGGGACCCGGCCGCCGTCGGTCGAGTAGACCCTCCGGCTATTGTCGTCGTTTATCCCAGGCATTCAGGTTTATTGATTGGTAGCCTCCACCCGGTGAACACCCTGCCCCTCTCGCGCGCCGACGTCGAGCACCTGGCCGACGAGTTCGAGACGCGGTCCTCGCAGGATCTCCTCGCGTGGGCCGTGGACCGGTTCGAGGGCCGCATCATGCTCACCTGCTCGTGGCAGATGCAGTCCTCCGTGCTCATCGACATGTTGCACCAGCTCGGCGCGAACATCCGGGTGGTGGAGCTCGACACGGGCCTCCTCTTCCCCGAGACGTACGAGACGCGCGAGCGCCTGGTCGCGAAGTACGACCTCGACCTGGAGCGGATCGACCCGCGCGAGACCGTGGAGGAGCAGGCGGAGAGCGAGGGCCCCGACCTGTGGCGCCGCGACCCGGACCGCTGCTGCGCGCTGCGCAAGGTCGAGCCGCTGGAGCGCTCCCTGGTGGGCATGGACGCCTGGATCACCGGCATCCGCCGCGCGCAGAGCGTCACCCGGCGCGACGCGAAGGTGCTCGAGCTCGACCCCCGGGGGGTGGTCAAGGTGCAGCCGCTCGCCGGCTGGACCGACGAGGACGTGAAGGGCTACCTGTTCGCGCACGACGTGCCGTACAACCCGCTGCACGACCGCGGGTTCCCCAGCATCGGCTGTACGCCGTGCACCCGGGCCATCCGCCCGGGTGAGGACTCCCGCGCCGGCCGCTGGGCGGACGCGGAGAAGACCGAGTGCGGACTCCATCTCCCCGCCCAGGGCGGGCCGAACTGACATCGACCGGGGCACCGCCCCGAGGGAGGGCGGTACCAGCGTGAGCGATCGTTCCGGCTACACCATCTGGTTCACGGGCCTGTCGGGCACCGGGAAGAGCACCATCGCCGAGCTCGTCGGCCCCGAGCTCGAGAAGCGCGGCGCGCTCGTCGAGTACCTCGACGGCGACGTCGTGCGCACCCACCTGTCGAAGGGCCTCGGGTTCTCGAAGGAGGACCGCGACACCAACATCGAGCGCATCGGGTGGGTCGCGAGCCGCTTCACCCGGGCCGGCGTGGTCACGCTCGTCTCGGCCATCTCCCCCTACGCGGACACGCGGGCGACCGCCCGCGGCCTGGTGGAGGAGTTCGGCCCGTTCGTCGAGGTCTTCGTCGACACCTCCGTCGAGGAGTGCGCGAAGCGCGACGTGAAGGGCCTCTACGCCAAGGCGTTCTCCGGCGAGATCAAGGAGTTCACCGGCGTGAGCGACCCGTACGAGGCGCCGGAGAGCCCGGAGGTCCACATCCAGACCGAGGGCCAGTCGCCCGAGGAGAGCGCCGCGCAGGTCCTCGCCGCCCTCGAGGCCCGCGGCCTCGCCGGCGACGCCGTCGCCGCCTAGCGCCGACCTGCACGCCCACACCGTCGCCTCCGACGGCTCCCTGGCGCCCGCGGCGCTGGTGGAGCTGGCGGCGGCGGCGGGGGTGGGCGTCCTGGCGGTCACCGACCACGACACGCTCGACGGCGTCCCCGAGGCGCTGGAGGCGGGCGCCGCCCTCGGCGTGCGGGTGATCCCCGGCGTGGAGGTGTCGGTGCGGGCGCCGTCCGGCTCGATGCACCTGCTCGGCTACCTCACGGAGGCGGCCCCGGAGCCCATCGCCTCCCGCCTGGCGGCGCTGCGGGAGGCGCGCGCCGCTCGCGCCTCGCGGATCGTTGAGCGCCTGGTGGCGATCGGCGCCCCGGTGTCGCTCGCCGACGTCGCCGCCCGCGCCGGCGGGCCGATCGGCCGGCCGCACATCGCCGACGCCCTCGTCGCGGCGGGGCACGCCCGCGACCGCCAGGACGCCTTCGACCGTCTCCTGGCCGACGGCGCCCCCGCGTACGTCCCCCACGAGGGCATCGAGCCGCGCGACGCGGTGCGGCTCATCGCCGACTCGGGCGGGGCCGCCGTGCTGGCCCACCCGGCGTCGCTGCGGATGACCGACCGCGACCTGGCCGATTTCGTGCGGCGCCTGCGGGGATGGGGCCTCGCGGGCATCGAGGTCCACCGCCCGGACCACCTGCCGGAGCGCCGCCGCGGCCTGGCGGAGCTGGCGGCCCGCCTGGGGCTGGTGGCCTGCGGCGGCTCCGACTTCCACCGCCCCGGCGAGGGGCTGCGGCCGGGCGACACGGGCGACCCGCCGCTGCCGCCCGACGTGGTGGACCGGCTGCTGCCCGCCGGGCGCGGCGGGCCATCCGCTAGCGTGAACCCATGACCACAGACACCGCACCCGCCCCCTCCGGACGCCGCGCCGCCGGCGTCCACTGGGACCTCTCCCCCCTCGTCTCCGACGCCGCCGAGGCGCGCGCCCGGCTCGACGCGGCCCTGGAGCGGTCCCGGGCGTTCGAGTCCCGCTACCGCGGCGCCCTGCCGGACATGGACGGCTCCGCCCTGGCCGAGGCCCTGGAGGAGCTCGCAGGGATCGACAACGAGCTCTCGCGCGTCAGCTCCTACGCGCACCTGCGCGAGTCGGTGGACGTGACCGACGAGGAGAACAAGGACCTGTCGGCCGCGGTCGACCGGGGGCTCGTCGAGGCGGGCAACGCCCTGCGCTTCTTCGACCTGGAGTGGCTCGCGCTGGACGACGACGCCGCGCGCGCCCTGTACGACGCGCCCGAGGTGGCGCGGGACCGCCACTACCTGGTGGCGATGCGCCGCTTCGCGCCGCACACGCGCTCGGAGCCCGAGGAGCGGATGCTCGCCGAGCGGGGCCCGGCGGCCGCGAGCGCGTGGCACACCCTGTTCGGCCAGATCACCTCGACGCTCGAGGTGCCGTTCGACGCGGGCGAGGGCGACGGCGTGGAGCCCCACACCATCGACCGCCTCCTTGCGCATGTGCGCAACCCGAACCGCGACCTGCGCAAGCACGCGCTGGAGGCGCTGTACGACGGGCTCGGCCCGCACAGGGACACGCTCGCGCACGTCTACGACACCCTGGTGGCCGACCGCCTCGCGATGGACGCGCTGCGCGGCTACGAGGGCCCCATGGACCCGACGCACCTGCGCAACGAGCTGCCGGCGGGCGTGGTGGAGGGGATGATGGACGCCGTCGAGCGCCACTACCCCCTCGCCCACCGCTGGTTCCGCGTGAAGGCCGGGATCCTGGGCCTCGACCGGCTGGAGCTGCACGACCAGTACGCGCCGATCGGCGAGGCCCGCGCGGTGGACTACCCCGAGGCCACGCGGCTCATCGACGCGTCGTTCGGCCGCTTCTCCCCGCGCGTGGCGGAGATCGCCGGCGGGTTCTTCGCGGAGCACCGCATCGACGCCGAGCCGCGGTCCGGCAAGCGCGGGGGCGCCTTCTGCGCCCCGGTCGCGCAGGACGCCTCGCCCTACATCCTCATGAACTTCACCGACCGGATGGACGACGTGATGACCCTGGCCCACGAGCTGGGCCACGGCATGCACTTCACCCTCGCGGCCGGCGCGCAGACGGCCCTGTCGTTCGGGACCGGCCTGGCGCTGGCCGAGGTGCCGTCCACGTTCGCGGAGCTCATCGCGTTCGACCACCTGATGGAGACCGAGGCCGACCCCGCGACGCGGCGGGCGCTGGTCTCGGAGCGCGTGGAGGGCTCGTTCGCGACGGCGTTCCGCCAGACGGTGCTGTCGCGCTACGAGCAGCGCGCCTACGCCCTGCGGGCGGAGGGCTCGACGCTCACCGCGGACCGGCTCTCGGACATCTGGTTCGAGGAGAACCTGAAGTACTACGGCGACGCCCTCCTGCTGCCGGAGGGCTACCGGCTGGGGTGGTCCTACATCCCCCACTTCATCCACACGCGCTTCTACACCTACGCGTACGTGTTCGCGCACCTGACGACGCTGGCGCTGTACGCGCGGTTCCGCGAGGAGGGCGCCCCGTTCGGCGACCGCTACCTCGGGTTCCTGGCGGCGGGCGGGTCGGCGCCGCCGGCGGAGCTGCTCGCCGGCTTGGGCGTGGACCTGGAGGACCCGGACGTCTGGGAGCCCGGGTTCCGCGAGATGGAGCGGATGGTGGAGGTCGCGGAGGCGGGCTGAGCCCGCCTCCGCGCTCGGGCGCGCCGGGGCACCGAGGCCCCGGCGCGGCGCTACTTCTTGGAGGCCTTCTTGGAGGCCTTGAGCGGGTTCAGCGCCTTCTGGACCTGCTCGGGCAGCTCGCCGATCGGGTAGAGCGGGCGGCCGCACTCGGTGCGGCGCGTCGGATGTGCCCGGCAGATGGTGGGGTCGCTCCAGATCGCGACCGTGCGGTGGCCGCGCTCGCAGAGGTACACCTTGGCCTGGCGGCCTGCGGCGGGACCCACGGGGACGGGGATGGCCTCCTCGAGGAGCTCCTCCTCGGCGGCCGTGATGTCCGGGTCGTTCTCGACATCGACGTCCGCCGCGGGGTCGGGCGGCCGCTCGTCCTCCGGCGCCTCGATCGCGGCGGCCTCCTGGGAGACCTCGGGCTCAGCCGCAGGGGTCTCCTCGGCGGCCTGCTCCTCGACCGCCTCGGCGGCCGTGGCCTCGGACTCGCTCATGCGTGCTCCTTCACCGACTGCTGACCCGACCAGGATAGCGCGGGCCCTCGTCCCCGTCGGCGTCCCGCTCGAACGCGAGGGTCCGTCGGCCGCGGAGGCGGTCGAAGTTCGCCATCGCGCGATCGAAGCCGACGACCCCGGGGTCGAGCAGCGCGCGGGCGCGCCACAGGCGGTACTCGGCGAAGTAGCCGGGGTTCACCCCCAGGACGCTGGCGAGGCGCTCGAGCTGCTCCGCGGTGGGCGGCGCGCCCGTCCCGGACGACAGCTGGTGCAGCCGGGTGCGGCTGATCGCGATGCCCTCGGCGCGCAGGAGGCTGCCGACGGCCGACACGGAGAGGCTGCGGCGCTCCATGACGGCGGCGAGCGAGAGATGGAGGGGGTCCTCGCTGGCAGCCGGAAGCGGCGGCCGCGGCTGGGGCACGGGCGACAGGGCCATGGGGGGCGACACTACGCCCCGCACCCCGCCCATTGAAAGGGCGCGATGCGGGAATTCCCCCGCACGGGGTAGGTTCCGGGTCCGTGGAGACGCCCGCCGGATTCGACGTGACCCGCGAGGACGTGGTCGTCGGGCGGCTGCGGCTGACGGTGGCGCGCCCCCGATCCGCGGAGGACCTCATCGACGAGGACGCCTACGCGGTCGATGAGCGGCTGCCCTACTGGGCGGAGCTGTGGCCGAGCGCGCACGTCCTGGCAGCGGAGTTGGCGGCGCGGGACCTGCGCGGCCGGAGGGTGGTGGAACTGGGCTGCGGCGTGGGCCTGCCGAGCGTGGTCGCCGCCCTGGGCGGCGCCGACGTCCTGGCGACGGACTGGTACGACGAGGCGCTCCGGTTCGTCGCGTGGAACGCCGACGCCGCCGGCGCCGAGGTCGCGACGCTGCCCGTCGACTGGACGGCACCGCCCTGCCGGCTCCTCGCCCGCCCGCCGGCCGACCTCGTGGTCGGGGCGGACGTGCTCTACGAGGAGCGCAACGGCCCCGCCCTCGCGGCCCTGGTCCCCCGGATCCTGGCCCCGGACGGCGAGTTGGTGGTCGCGGACCCGCGCCGCCTGCACGCGGACCTGCTGCTCGACGCCCTGGTCGCCGCGGGCTGGTCGCTCACGACCGAGGACCTGCGCCACGGCGCGCGCCAGGACGAGAGCGGACCGATCGTCCGCCTGCACCGCCTGCGGCCACCCCGCCAGATCGCTTAGGTCGCTCCAGCGGCTGTCCGATACACTGGCCGCGAGCGATCCTCGGTAGCTCAATGGTAGAGCATCCGGCTGTTAACCGGAGGGTTGCAGGTTCGAGTCCTGCCCGAGGAGCTTCGAGAACGCCCCGCAAACGGCGGGGTTTTCTCAAGCCCCCATCTCGGCAGGATCCGCCGGATCCGCCGCGGTGACCCCGGACGGCGCCGGAAGGCGCCCGGCGACCGGGAAGGCGAGGGAGTCGAGGGACTCCCCGAAGCCGTCGAAGGCGTCCGGCATCAGGTGGCCGTAGGTGTCGTAGGTGCTGGATCGAGGCGTGGCCGATCATCGCCGAGAGCTGCTTGGGGTTGAGGCGCTCGCGGGCGATGAGCAGGCTCACGGCGGTGTGGCGCAGGGCGTGGAAGCCCATCCGCCGCACCCCCGCCTTGCGCAGGAGCCGGTACCAGGCCGTCGATAGGTTGCGGGGGTCGATCGGGGTACCCGCCGCCGAGGCGAACACGAGGTCGTGGTCGTTAGGAGGTTGCGCGAGCTGGTGTCGGCGGAGCTCGCGCACTCGCTCGGGGGTGAGCGGAACCACCCTGCGCCCCGCGCGGCTGCGTTTCCCCTGCTACGACGCTTGCCAGGGAGTGAGAGGAATGCGAGGGATGCCGTCCCGGTGATGCCTGGGTGATGCCTCGGGTTGGGGGCCTTCAGGCGCCGGCCCTTTGGACTTGCCGCCCTGCTCACGTCCCGTACCGGACGGGGCGCTGACCCAGCGCCCCTCCGCGCCCTCCAGCGGCCGGCCGGCTTCGCCGCGCGGAGGCGGGGGGGCGGGACCGAATCTGCGGCCCTCCCTCGACAGGCGAGCGGGCCCGTCGGAGACTAGGGTCACGCATCGGGTCTGCTCGCCGGGCAACCGCGGCTCGCAGCCGGCGCGATGACCGTCGAGGAACAGGAGGACGCGAGATGACGTCGATCGTCGAGAGCGTCGAGATCTCCCGTCGCCCGGAGGACGTCTTTGCGTACGTGACCGACCCCTCCCGCCTACACGAATGGCAGGAGAGCGTTGTGGACGTCCGTCCCGTGAGCGATGCCCCGGTGGCCCCCGGCTCGCGGTTCGTCGTCACGCGGCGGATCCGCGGCCGGGAGCATGCGATGACGATGGAGATGACGGAGTTGAACCGACCCAGGAGCTGGGCCGTCCGTGGACTCGACGGCCCCATCCGGGGCAACGTGCACGGCACGGTCGAGCCCGTCGGCGGCGGCGAACGGTCGCGGGTCACGATGCATCTCGACCTTGAGGGACACGGCATCGGCAGGGTGCTCGTGCCCCTCGTTGTCCGTCGCCAGGCGCGGCGAGAGATGCCCAGTAACGCGCGGCGGGTCAAGGAGGTCCTCGAGGGCGGCGGCTGAGGCCGCGTCGCCGGCATGGTTCGTGTGCTCCACGCCGAGGATCTAACCGCGCTGGGGAGATCCGCCCCAGTCTCCCATCACTTTCCCCATCAGTCCTGAGAACCCGTATGGCTTCGGAAGCCGCGTTGTGCTTCAACAACAACGCCCGCGACCACGCCCTCCGGAACGCGGAGCGGTTCGGGGAGCTGCTTTCCGCTGCAAGAGAGGGGTTTTCGCGCCAGGGCTGAGGCGCCCGGCGGGTTGCCCACGGGGAGGCAGAATGCGGCCAATCGGGGCAAAATCGCCCACCGATTTGCCCATGGCGTTGCCCATTGCCCGCGCAACTAAGGAGGCACCACCGGAATGCGGCTGAATGCGGTTGCGGTGATGCCTGGTGATGCCTCGGCGGGCTCCGATGCGCCGCTGCGAGGGGCATTTTGGAGTGCTCCGCCGGGGACCTAAGGAGCACCCGCAGGCCGGTCGCCGATGCAGCCCGACCCAGCAGCGGCCGTGCAATGCCCCGATGCTCGAGGCGTGAGTCATGATGGCGGGCGGACAGCCGGGGCACTTCCAGACGGGAGGCGGACATGAGGATCGGCATGGCGGTGCTCCGCGTCGTCGTCGGCGTCTTCTTCATCGGCCACGGGCTCCAAAAGCTGGCCGGCTGGTTCGGAGGCCCCGGACTGGCGGGGACGGCTGGCTTCTTTCAGTCCCTCGGGCTGCGGCCCGCCAAGCCGCAGGCCGCCGCTGCGGGCGTCGCCGAGACGTGTGGCGGCGCGCTGCTCGTCCTAGGCTTCCTGACCCCGCTGGGCGCCGCGATGGTGACCTCGTCGATGACCGGCGCCATCGTAGCCGTGCACGCCGGGAAGGGGCCGTGGGTGGCCGAGGGCGGCTACGAGTACAACGTTGTCCTCGCAGCCGCGGCCTTCGCGATCGCGGCCGAAGGTCCGGGCGCGCTGTCGATGGACGAGGCCGTTGGCACGGGTCGCGCCGGTGCGCTCGTCGCGCTTGCCGAGCTCTGTGCGGGCGCCGCCGCCGGGGCGGCCGCGGTGCAGGTCGGGCGGCGCCTCGGCGGGGGTGACGACGCCGCGGGGGCGGACGCCGGAGTCCAGGCGCCGAACGGCGCCGACCCGACCGCCTAACGCTGGCGCCGGCGTCAGGCCTCTCGACGGGGATCGAGGCGCCTGGACTGCGCGCCGAGCGGGGCGGGCACGCTGAGCCGGAAGGGCTCACCCGGCCGGCACTCCGGCGTCACTGCGTAGCCGCTCGCGCGCACTAGGCCGTCGCCGTCGATCACGGTGTACCGCCGCGGGGCACACCGCACCTCGGCGCGCAGCGCGTGGGGTTCGTCCCATCCCGCGAACGGGACGCGCCACAACTCCTGGCCGATCTCCCGGCCCCACGCGCCCCAGCGGTCTCCCGTCACGATCAGGACGGGCTCGATCAGGGGGCGGGTGCCTTGAAGGCAGCACGCGGGCGCCTCTACTCGGCGCCGTCGAAGCGCTCCGCGTCCTTTATCGCCGCCGCCGTCGAGACGCCGTCCACCGACGGCGGAGAAATGCGAAGACGATGGGAATGGACGAGAAGAGAAGTCGCCGGAGGATCCATGTCACCTGCTGAGGTCTCCTTCATACGGTTCGGGGACGGCACGGTGAGCCGGAATGGCCGGCCTGGGAAGCACGTCGGTTTGACGGTGTACCCGCTCGCGCGGACGAGGCCGTCAGCATCAACGACGGTGTAGGCGCCGGGGAACGCGCCAGCTCGGGCCCGCAGGACATGGACGACGTCCCAGCCGGCGAACGGCACGCGCCACAACTCGAACCCGACCTCCAGCCCATCGGGCGCGTGGAGGTCGCCGGTGACGAACAGGACGGGCTCGAGGAGGGGGCGGGTGAGGGCGAATGATGCGGGAGGCTAGACCCCGGCCCGGCTCTCTCCGGAGCGGCGTCGCCCGATCAGAACTTCCACCAGTCCTCGTCAATGGACGGCTCTGGCGCTGGGTCGTCGACACGCTGCAGTTTCGAGGTCGGCACGACGACGAGGGAGCCGAACACCTCGATCGCGCAGTAGTCGCCGCTCGACCGGACCACCAGCCCCTCGTCGCCGGCATTCAACTTCACGTTGCTGCCCGGCTGAGCGGCCACTCCTCGAGGACGACGACCTTGCCTCCTGGCCGGAGGCTCATCGGCCGGGTGTGTTCCCACATCGACCGCTGCCCAAGCCGGGGGCGGTTACGCCGCCGGTTGCCTCTGCGGCCGGCCAAGGGCGGCGGCCCGCAGACGACGGCCGGACCGAACTGGAGGAGGATCCAACGGCCGCTGCGATCCCTTTGCGGGGTCTGGCGGAACACCGGTGTCTCACCCCGCGACATGGAAGGGGGACAGTTGCCATGACAGAGGGCCGGTCCAGGCGCCATACCCGAGTGCCTGAGGCCGGTGGAGCACGCGAAGACCGCACAGGAGCCATGAAGGACCACGAGACGCTTCGCACGCTGCCGACCGCCCACTAGCCAGCGATGGGGAACGCGGACCGCTTCAACGGCCAGCTGCGCGGTGAGGTCATGATCAGCGATGCCGAGGGCGACCGCCTCGTGTACGCGCTGATCGGCGAGATCGACATCTACGTCGTCAACACGCTCGAGCAGCGGCTTCAGGAGATCGCACGCGAGCACGCCGACATCCTCGATCTGGACCTCGCCGACGTCACATACTGCGACTCGTCAGGTCTCAGCGTCTTCATCAGGCTGTCGAACGACCTCGGCGCCCGCGGTGGCCGGCTCGGGATCCTCCGGCCTCGCCCGCAGTGCTGCGACTCGTCCATCTGACGGACACTGCGGCGATCCTTGGGCTTGAATCCGCGGCCGACGAGAGGGGCTAGCGGCGGTTGAGAGTGAGGTGAGCAGCCAGGTGACGCGGGGAGGCGTCCGCGGCCTCGTGTTGATTCTTCGAGCGGGCGGGGCCTGCCGCCCGCACTCGTCCGCCGCGCAGTTCATGCGCCGGCGCCGACGGTGCCCGGTGATATTGAGCACCGGCTCGAGGAGGTGACACCGGGCATCGTGGGCGACGGCCTCGACGGCTCTTTCCTGAATCGAGGACGCCCCCGAATCCGGCAGGGCGCCCTCGTCCGCGGCACCGGGTGCCCACCGGGGGCCGCGGTGCGGTGGCTGGTGGCCACCGGCCGACGTTCCTCGGTGGGTCTTGCGCGGCATGGGCGATGCTGCTGGCGACCAGCTCGCTGACGATCAGCAGGGAGGCCTTCGACGTCTGCGCCTACACCCTCGGCGAGGTAGCCGGGATGTCGGTGGCCGACCTCGCCGCACTCGCCATGCAGGCCGAGGAGAAGTCATCGGCGTTGTGGCGAGAGCACATGCGACGCCGAGGGGCGCGTCCCGCCCGACGTGGAAGCCCGGTCCCGACACCTGTCGCGGGTCAGCGCCATCCTCGGCATCCTGGTCGGCGAGCAGTCCTCCTGACGCGCTCCCGGGGCCGCCAGCGTCGCCCGAGCCGCTTCGCGGGGCTCACGAACAGCGGCGGAGGGGGTGTCCCTCGTGGACGCCCCCTCGACGCCCGGGGCGCAGGTGTGCCCCAACGGCGCTCCTGTGGTGACGTGCCGAGCGTCACCGGCCTCCACGGCAGGTGTCCGTACCTGTCGTGGGTGCGAAATTCCCGCTGATCACCGCGGCAAACACCCGCCGTGCCGTCCGCACGCTGGAACTACCAGGGGCCGGCGGAGGGCTCCGCGAGATGCGGGGACAGCCAAAGCCGTAGCCCGTGCCGCTCCGCTTCAGGGGCGATCTCGCCACGGCGTGACGAATGCCATCACGGTAGGCGAGCGCGTAGATCTCGGCGGCGGTGACGAACAACTCGTCCATTTCCTTCGGGGGCAGGCCGCTCTCGGTGAGGGCCTCCTTGAAGGATCTGAGTAGGGGCTCCAGCGCCGCCACGGAGCGGGCGACACTCGCGTCCGCGTCGTCCGACACGCAGCTCTCCTTCGGTCCAGTGGTCTTTTGCGGTTACCCGGGGCCGCGGCGGCCGCGCCGACCTCGGGAGTTCTGGTGAGGCTCGCCTTTATCCGCGTCGCTGAGCGCGGTCGGTCGAACGACGAGGGGTCAGCGCGCGACCGCGTCCCTGGCGCCGCCCCTCCGAAGAGAGAGTCCGCTTGTGGTGGTTCTCACCGAACGCCTGCGGCGAACTCGAGGCGGCGGCGGGAACTGGGGGCAGCGTGAGCGAGGAAATCCCGGTAGAGAGCCGCATGACGCGGCTGAAACCAGGTCCTCGCGCTTCGGGGCAGGCTCGACGGTGGATCGGTTGGCTTGACGGCTACCTCGCCCTGAGACGGCGCAGGACCTCCGGGTGGTCGTGAGCGAGCTTGTCTCGAACTCGGTGAGGCACGCTGGGCTGTCCGGCGAGGACTCGATTGAGTTGTGGGCTCGGGTCTGCCGGGACTCGATCCGCGTGACGGTCCGCGACAACGGCAAAGGCATCGACCCAGCAGTCGCCGCCCGAGACCTCCAGCAACCCACCAGTGCGGCAGGCCGAGGCCTCCACATGGTCCAGCGGCTGACGCGGCGAATGCTGATAGACGGCGACCAGGGCAGGGTCACGATCGAGATGCCGCTCTTCCCGCTGAGGTGATGCCGGGGCAATGATCTAATGCTTCGGGTGTTTCGTCGGCGCTCGCGGGGAGGTAGCGTCTTGACCGCGTTACCGAGGAGGTCCGGCCTCGGGACGCCCGACGCCCGGGGGCCGCGCCCCGGGCGTTCGCTCGGGCGGGCCCGTCGTTCCGTCCTCGGGAACACGCCACCGAGGCGCCGGAGGCGGGCCGCCCGGCCGCGGCGGCCACCCTCGGCACGGTTGCGCGTCGCGTGCACCATCCCCGGTAGCCGCGGCCGTCGGCGCGGTGGTCGCCAGTTCCGTGAGGCCGCGGATCACGGGTGCGGGCGACTACGGAGGCGGCGGTCGGATCGCTGCGAAAGCGTAGGTCCTGCGTCGTGTGCCGCGGCGCCCCCGACTCGAGCGGCGCGAACCCGGAGGGAGGCCGGTCCTCTAACCCGCCTTCGGTGACCTCGTACAGGGGCATCCTCCTCGATTAGATCGGCCAGGGCTCGAGCAGGCGCCCACGATTGAGCCGATGCTGCGCATGTCTTCCTCTGGCCGCGGTCGGACACGCGGCCATGAGGCCGGTGCAGAGGGCCGACAATGGCGTTCCCGAAACTCTTCGTCGTGACCCCACCGTGACCCCACGGGCGCAATCTCAGGGCACCTCAGACGATCTCAACGCATCGAAATTCATCAGGCCGGACGGCGCCAGATCCGAGGACGGAAGCGGGATCCCACTTCCGATGCAGCCTCCGGCGCCCGACCCCGACGTGCACCGAGGCCGAGCTGTTAACCGGAGGGTTGCAGGTTCGAGTCCTGCCCGAGAGCTTCGAGAACGCCCCGCAAACGGCGGGGTTTTCTCAAGCCCCATCTCGGCAGGATCCGCCGGATCCACCGCCGTGACCCGGACCGCGCCGAAAGGCGCCCGGCGACCGGGACGACGAGGGAGTCGAGGGACTCCCCGAAGCCGTCGAAGGGGCGGCCCGAGCGTTGACCGGCGAGCGCGCCCAAGTGCACACTCGTGGCCTGACGCTCACGGGCTGAGGAGCGGCATGACACGGACGCTCGCACGGGCCTGCGCGGCGCACCCCTGGCGCACCATCGGGGTCTGGCTGCTGGCGATCGTCATCGGCGCGGTGTGCGCGGCGGCGGGACTCGGCGGTCTGTCCACCGAGGGAGAGCTCACCAACAACCCCGACTCGGTCAAGGCGAAGGACCTGATCGAGCAGCGACTCCCCGACCGCCGGACCGAGACGGAGCTCGTGGTCGTCAGGTCCAACCGGTTCACGGTCAACCAGACCGCCTTCCGGGCCGAGGTCCGGCGGCTGGCCGCCCTCGGCAGGTCCACCGGCCAGGTGGCGAGCGCCGCGATCTACTACCAGCGGCCCGACCCCAGCCTCGTGTCCGCCGACCGCCACGCCCTGCTGATCCCCATCCGGCTGCGCGACGAGTCCGAGAGCGGGGTCGCGGAGCTCGCCGACGCCATCGAGGCGTCCGACGGGCGCAATGGCTTCAGCGTGTCGATGACCGGGAAGTGGACGCTCTCGCGCGACCTGAGCGAGCTCTCCCAGAGCGACCTCGAGTCGGGTGAGCTCGGGATCGGCCTGCCCGCGGCGCTGATCATCCTCATACTGGTGTTCGGCTGCTTGGTGGCCGCGGGGCTGCCGCTGCTCCTGGCGATCGTCTCGATCATCGTGGCGCTGGGGCTCACGGGCCTCGTCGCCCAGGGGTTCACCCTGTCGGTGTTCGTCGTCAACATGCTCACGGCGATGGGCCTGGCCCTCGGGATCGACTACTGCCTGTTCGTGGTCTCCCGGGTGCGCGAGGAACGGGCGCGCGGCGTGGAGCACCTGCGAGGCGATCTCGCGTGCCGGCGCCACGGCGAGCCGGGCCGTGCTCTTCAGCGGCAGCGCCTTCGTGCTGGCGATGCTCGGCCTGCTGCTCGTGCCGAGCACGATCATGCGCAGCCTCGCCACCGGGGCCATCCTCGTCGGGGTCGTCACCGTCGCCGGGGCCCTGACGCTGCTCCCCGCGGTCCTCCGGCTGCTCGGCGACCGGATCAACGCCCTCCGCGTGCCGATCGTGGGCCGGCGGGTCGAGCGCGCCGGTGAGGGCCGCTTCTGGGCGGGCATCGCCCGCGGCGTGGCCGCCCGCCCGGCGGTCTCGCTGGTCGTGGCCGCTGCGCTGCTGCTCGCCCTCGCCGTCCCCCTGCTCTCGATGAACATCGGCGCGGCGAGCCTCGACACGCTTGCCCGACCGGCTGCAGTCGAAGCGGGGCCTCATCGCCATCGAGCAGTCGTTCCCAGCCGCGAGCGCCCAGCCCGCCGAGGTGGTCATCGACGGGCCACCGACCAGCCCGGAGATCCAGGCAGCGGTCGGCCGGCTGAGGCGGGAGCTGGCCCGGGACGCGCGGTTCGGCGGCGTCGGGGTCGCCCGCTACCCGGACGGGGACCTGACCATCGTGCGCATCGGGATCGGTCCCGACACGCTCTCGGACCGGGCGGTCGGTGCGGTGCGGGACCTGCGGAGCGACATCGTCCCCGCCGCCTTCGCCGGTGTGAACGCGAACGTCTTCGTCGGCGGCACGACGGCCGAGAACGTCGACTTCTTCGACGTGATGGACACCTGGCTGCCGATCGTCATCGTCTTCGTGCTGGGGTTGAGCTTCCTGCTGCTGACGCTGGCCTTCCGCTCGGTCGTGATCGCCGGGACGGCGATCGTCCTCAACCTGCTGTCCGTGGGCGCCGCCTACGGCCTCATGGTGCTGGTCTTCCAGCATGGCGTGGGCGTCGACTTCTTCGGCTTCCAGCAGGTGGACACGATCGAGGCCTGGGTGCCGCTGTTCCTCTTCGCGGTGCTCTTCGGGCTCTCCATGGACTACCAGGTCTTCCTCCTCAGCCGGATCCGCGAGCGCTTCACCGAGACCGGGGACACCACCGAGGCCGTCGTGTCCGCCGTCGGCACGACCGCGCGGATCATCACGGGCGCGGCCCTCATCATCGTGGCCGTCTTCGCCGGCTTCGCCGCCGGGGAGCTGGTCATGTTCCAGCAGATGGGCTTCGGGATCGCCGCGGCGCTGCTCATCGACGCCACCGTCGTCCGCTCGGTCCTCGTGCCGGCCGCGATGACGCTGCTCGGGAAGTGGAACTGGTACCTGCCCAGGTGGCTCGACTGGCTGCCACACGTCGAGGTGGAGGGCCCCGCCGGCTCGGCCGTCCCGACGGCCACCACCGCCGTGGGCTCGGCGAAGACGTCGTAGCCGCCAGAGGCCTTCCGCGCCTGGCGAGCTCTGGGCGAGCGAACTCCGGCTCACCTTCACCCCGTCGCCGGTGTGCGGCGCGTGCACGAACTGACCGCCACCGAGGTCGGGCCCTTGTGGCCGAGACCGTGGAAGAAGCTCAGGTCGCCGACCTTGAGCTGATCATGCGCCTGTGATGCTTCACTACCCGCGCCCTTTCACCCGTCCGGATGACGGCCCGGGGGCGGTGTCGTCCTCGCCCTCCCCTGTCGGGCCGTCGGTGGACCCGGCGTGACGCTCGAGGAGCCGGCGCGCATGTTCGTACTCGCTCGCTCCGACCTCTCCCCGGGCGAAGCGTGCGTCGAGGATCTGTCGTGCAGACCGCTCTGAGGGTGCCCGATCGCTTCCTTCACCGGACAGGAGGCGAATGGCCACCCCCGCCACGAGACCCCAGAAGATGATCATCCCGATCGTCATGGGTGCCCACGCCCACCACGCCATGTCATGCCAGTACATCCGCATGCCCTCTGCTCGATCCACGTCGAGTCTCCCGCCGCCGGGCGGAGCCGGCGTCGGGCGGCACCCCGCTGCCCGCTGCGGGGAACGACTGGCCGAGGTGTCGCAGGACGGCCCTGGTATCGCGGGCACCACGAGAGCGGGACGATGTTCAGCTCTCCGTGGACCCGGCCGCATCCGGATGAGCCCGGCCCAGGCGCGTGCCTGGGCCGGGGCGTCACGGTCAGGCCGGCTGCCCGGCGTGCGCCTCCGGCGCCGCGTCCACGCTCGCCGGCCGCCGCCTGCGCACCAGTGCGAGCGACGTGACGGCGCCCGCGACGGCGATGAGCGCCGCCCCTGCCAGGGCCGCCTGGAGGCCGTCGGTCTGGGACGCCAGGTCTCCGACCTGATCCGCTCCGTTGCCGGCGGCGACGGCGGTCATCGCCGCGAGCCCGAGCGCGGAGCCCACCTGGTAGCTGGTGTTGAAGATGCCCGAGGCGAGGCCCGCCTGCCGCGGGGCTGCGCCCGAGAGCGCAGCCATCATCACGGGGATGTAGGCAAGCGACATCCCGATGGCCGCGACGATTGTGGCGGGGAGCACGTCGGTGACGAACGCGCCGTCCGTGGGGACCAGCGCGAGCCAGCCGATACCGGCAGCCAGGATCGCCAGGCCGGAGATCGTGAGCGGGGCGACGCCGACGCGGGCGACGAGCCGCCCGGTGACGCCGACCATGAGCACCATGATCGTGGCGGTCATGGGCAGGAGTGCCGCCCCGGCCTCGAAGGCGCCGTAGCCGAGTACCTGCTGCAGGTAGAGGTTGAGGAAGAACCACATCGGGATCCAGGCCGCGCCGAGCAAGGCGGCCACGACGTTGGCGGCCGACAGGCCCGGCGCCCGGAAGATCGCCAGCGGCACGAGCGGGTCGCGGCGGACGGCCTGCAGGACCACGAACCAGCCGAGCAGCGCACTCGCGACGCCGAGCGGGACCAGGGTCTCCCCCGACGACCAGCCGACCTCGGGGGCCCGGACGATGCCGAGCACGGCGAGCGAGATCGCGCCGGTGATGGCGAGAGCACCGAGCAGGTCGATGCGGCCGCGCCGGGGTTCTGCGGAGGGCAACAGGCGCGGGCTGAGCGCGAGCGCCGCCAGGCCGATGGGGATGTTGACGAGGAAGACCCAGCGCCAGTCGGCCCACTCGGTGAGCACCCCGCCGAGGAACACGCCGGCGGTCCCGCCGGCGGGGGCGGCGGCGCCATAGATCGCGAACGCCTTGCCGAGCTCGCGGGGCTCGGCGCCGAAAAGGCCCATCAGCAGGGCGAGCGCCGAGGGCGCGATCAGCGCGGCGCCGACGCCCTGGAGGGCGCGCCCGGCGACCTCGAGCTCTGCGTTGGTCGCCAGCCCGGCGAGCACCGATGCACCGGTCAGGATCGCCCAGCCGGCGATGAAGACACGGCGCGGACCGAGGAGGTCCGAGAGCCTTCCGCCGAGCAGCAGCAGGCCGCCGAAGGCGACCACGTAGGCATTGAAGATCCAGGAGAGGCCGCTCTGGGAGAACCCGAGCGCGTTCTGGATGTCGGGGAGCGCCACCCCGATGATCGAGGTGTCCATGATCACCATGAACTGGGCCGCCGCCAGCAGACCGAGGGCCCACCAACGCCGGTTGTCCGATGTGATCGACCGCTGCATCAGTGCCTCCTTCATATACTAGTGGGGAGTATCTGATGCGGGGCACGCTTGCATACCCCCCCCGTGTATGTCAACCTCAATGCTGTGGGGACGTCGCAGAAGCTCGGAGCGGCCAGCGGGACAGACGCCGTTCTCGGGCGTCTGAGCCGCATCGAGGGTCAGGTCCGTGGCATCGCCCGGATGGTCAGTGAGGGGCGCTACTGCATCGACGTGCTGCAGCAGATCAGCGCCGCGCAGGGGGCCCTCGACACGGTGGCCGTCGCCCTCGTCGAGGAGCACGTGCGGACGTGCCTGCTCGACGCGGAGCCCGGGAACCGCGAGGAGATGCAGGCCGAGCTGATGACGACTCTCTGTCGGCTCGTCGGACGCAGATGACCTTGTCCGCCCCCACCCACCGACACGCCGCCGCCGAGCGCCGGACGGACGTCCTTCACGTCGGCAACCTCCACTACGCCTCCGAGAAGGACGTCGTCGAGCGGGCCCTCGGGCGGCGCCCGGGCGTCGAAGCAGTCGAGGCGAACCCGGTCGCCCAGACGGCGACGGTGACCTACGACCCGGCGGTCACCTCAGTGGAGGACCTGCGCGCCTGGGTGGAGGACTGCGGCTACCACTGCGCCGGCCGCTCCGTCCCCGGCCATGTCTGCGACCCGATGAGCGACGCGCCGCCTGATGCCGACGCGCACGCGGTCGAGCGAGCCGAGCACGCCGACGGAGGCGGCCACGGCGGCCACGCCGGCATGTCGATGGCCGACATGGCCCGCGACATGCGCAACCGCTTCCTGGTCGCGCTGGTCTTCGCGATCCCGATCGTCCTGTGGTCGCCGCTCGGCACCGACGTCCTGAACGTCGACCTCGCCGACGCCGTTCGGCATGGACCGCGACGTGTGGCAGCTGCTGCTGAGCCTGCCGGTCGTGTTCTACTCGTCGTGGATCTTCTTCCAGGGTGCGTGGCACGCGCTCAGGGCACGGACCCTCGACATGATGGTGCTGGTCGCGGTCGCGATCGGCACGGGCTGGATCTACTCGGTCGCCGCGACGTTCTGGATCGAGGGCGAGGTCTTCTACGAGGCCGCCGCCCTGCTCGCCACGTTCGTGCTGCTCGGCCACTGGTTCGAGATGCGCGCCCGCGGCGGCGCGAACGAGGCGATCCGGGCGCTGCTCGACCTGGCGCCGCCGATGGCCCTCGTCCTGCGCGACGGCGAGCCCGTCGAGGTCCCCACGAGCGAGGTCTCCGTCGGCGACGTGCTCGTCGTCCGGCCCGGCGCGCGGATCCCCGTGGACGCCGAGGTGCTCGAGGGCACCAGCGAGGTGGACGAGTCGATGGTGACCGGCGAGAGCATGCCGGTCTCGAAGGCACCGGGGAGCCCGCTGATCGGGGCGACCATCAACCGCAACGGCAACCTGCGGGCCCGCGCCAGCGCCGTCGGCGCCGACACCGCGCTCGCCCAGATCGTGAAGCTCGTCCAGGAGGCGCAGAACTCGAAAGCGCCCGGCCAGCGGCTCGCCGACCGCGCCGCCTTCTGGCTCGTACTCGTCGCGCTCCTCGGAGGCCTCGCCACGTTCCTGGTCTGGTACGTCATCGTCGGACGCGACCTGCAGGAGTCGCTGCTGTTCGCGATCACCGTCGTCGTGATCACCTGCCCCGACGCCCTTGGGCTGGCGACGCCGACGGCGATCATGGTCGGCACCGGCCTCGGCGCGAAGCGCGGCATCCTGTTCAAGCACGCGCTCGGCCTGGAGGAGTCCGCCCGGCTCAACACCGTCGTCTTCGACAAGACCGGCACCCTCACCCGCGGCGAGCCGAGCGTCGTCGGGATCGTCACCGACGGCCGCCACGAGGACGCGTTGCTGCGCCTGGTCGCCGCGATCGAGCGCGAGAGCGAGCACCCCCTTGCGGAGGCGATCGTCTCCGAGGCCGGCGCCCGCGGCATCGAACTGCCCGTTGCGCGGGGCTTCAAGGCGGTCCCCGGCCACGGGGCTGTCGGTGATGTCGACGGCCACCGCCTCGCCGTGGGCAACGCACGCCTCATGGATCGCGAGGGGGTGGAGGCCGGCGACCTCCGCGCGCAGGGGGAGCGGCTCGCCGAGGAGGGCCGCACGATCGTCCATGTCGCGATCGACGGCTGCCTCGTCGGGCTCGTCGCGATCGCGGACGCGCCACGGCCGACCGCTCCCGCGGCCGTCCGGGCCCTCCGTGAGGAGGCGCTCGAGCCGGTGCTGCTGACCGGCGACAACGCCGCCACCGCGCACCGGGTCGCGACCGAGGTGGGCATCGACGACGTCATCGCCGAGGTGCTCCCCGGCGACAAGGCGGCGAAGGTCGCCGAGCTCCAGGCCGCCGGCCGACGGGTCGCGATGGTCGGCGACGGGGTGAACGACGCCCCCGCCCTCGCGCAGGCCGACCTCGGCATCGCGATCGGCGCCGGCACCGACGTCGCCGTCGAGACCGCCGACGTCGTGCTCATGCGGTCCGACCCGCTCGACGTCGCAACCGCCGTGAAGATCGGCCGCGGCACGGTCCGAAAGATGCGACAGAACCTCGCTTGGGCGATCGGCTACAACTCGCTCGCCCTGCCCATCGCCGCCGGCGTCTTCGAGCCCTGGGGCCTCACGCTCCGCCCCGAGATCGCAGCGATCACGATGGCGGGCTCGAGCATCATCGTCGCCGTCAACGCACTCGCGCTGAAGGGCCTGCGGCTTCCCGAGCCGCCCGCTGAGAGCGACACGCGCGCGCAGCCGATGCGCGCCGAGGGCGCCATCGCCTGAGAAGGCGTGCCGGCGAGTCCCTGTTCGTACGGGCTCGTCCTCCGGATGCGCGACTGGCAGCCGAGCGGCTCGACGGAGCCGCCCGGGCCAGCCGCTTTTCCGTCATGCGACCGAGGTGCCCTCCGCGGCGATGACGCTCTCGGTGGCCGGGGCGTCCTCGTGCTCGCGAGCCTCCTGGGCGGCGGTCGGCCGGCGCAGGAGCAGCGCCATCGCGATTCCGACGATGGCGACGAAGGCGCCGATCAGGAACGCCCGCGCGAACCCGTCGGCGAGGGCGTCGACCTGCCCGGTCCCCCCGGCGACCTTGTTGTCCGTCACCGCGATGGCGATGGCGGCCATCACGGCCAC
Organism: Miltoncostaeaceae bacterium; assembly: GCA_963749475.1. Taxonomy (GTDB): domain Bacteria; phylum Actinomycetota; class Thermoleophilia; order Miltoncostaeales; family Miltoncostaeaceae; genus Miltoncostaea. Next base: position 80,255 of record CAVVMP010000015.1, on the reverse strand, counting down.
CCCGACGGCGCCGCCGACCTCCTGTGACGTGTTCACGAGGCCCGAGGCGAGCCCGCTGTCGCGCTCGTCGAAGCCCGTGAACGCCGCAACCTGCGCCGCCGGGAAGCACAGGCCGATCCCGAGGCCCGCGAGGATGAACCAGGGCAGCAGGCCGGTCGTGAACGTCGACCCGGCGTCCAGCTGGGACAGGCCGAACAGGGCGACCATCAGGATCGTGAGCCCCGTGACGAGGATGGGCCGCACGCCGATCCGCTCGACCAGCACCGCGCCGGTCGTCGCCGCCGCCACGAGCGCGGGCACCGAGACGGTGAGCCAGGCGAGCCCGGCCTCGAGGGCGGTGTAGCCGAGGACCTGCTGCATGAACAGCGTCCCGATGAAGATCAGCGAGAAGAACGAGGCCAGGAGGAGGAACGCGACGACGTTGGCGAGACCGACCGTCCGGTTCGCGACGCGCCGCAGGGGCACGAGCGGCTGCGCCACCCGCGTCTCGATGACGAGGAACGCGGCGTGCAGGACGAGCGCGCCCGCCAGCACGGCGAGGGTGCGCGCGTCGGTCCAGCCCCAGATCTCGCCCCTGTTGACCCCGAACACGAGGAGGAGCAGGCCCGCGGTGATCGTCACCGCCCCGAGCGACGTCGAAGCTGCCGCTGGCGCTCGCCGTAGGTCTCCTGAGGAACACGAGGGCGCCGGCCGCCAACGCGATCCCGACCGGCACGTTGATGAAGAAGATCCACTCCCACCCCGGGCCGTCGGTGAGCAGTCCCGACATGACCACGCCGGCGGTCGCGCCCGGACGCCGATATGGCACCCCAGATGCCGAGTGCCTTGGTCCGGGCGGGGCCCTCCTCGAAGGTGGCCGTCAGGATCGACAGCCCGGCCGACGCGGTGAGCGCCGCGCCGAAGCCCTGGGCGCCGCGCGCGATCGACCAGCACCCCGAGCGTCGTCGACAGTCCAGCGACGAGGGACGCCCCGGCGAAGATCGCGATCCCGCTGACGAACACCTTCCGGCGGCCGAGCAGGTCGGCGGCACGTCCACCGAGCAGCAGGAATCCGCCGAGGAAGATGCCGTACGCGACCACCGCCCACTGGAGGTCGTTCTGGCTGACGCCGAGATCGAGCTGGATCGACGGCAGGGCCACGTTCACCACCGCGACGTCGAGGACGACCATGAACTGACCGGCGCACACGAGGGCGAGGATCAGGCCCGCTCGCGTCGTCGCCGGGGTGTCACGCTGACTCATCGTTCAACCTTCCTCTGCGCATGAGTTGACCGGTCGGTTCATCGACCGCCGAAGAGATGGAGGGACGCCGCCGAGTCCACGATCAGACCCGGGCGGCCTCGACGGCGGTGCCCTCCACCGCGAGACGGAGGGCCAGCGGCAGCAGCCGCCGGGCGATGGAGGCGTCGTTGGCGTTCTTGCTCACCAGCAGGACGCCCTCGATGTAGGCGTGCATCGCGCGCGCCGCGTCAGCGGTGTCGGTCGCATCGGGGAGCTCGCCGGCCGCGACCGCGCGGTCGAGGAGGTCCGCGCAGCAGCCCCTGCTGGTCCTCGAACAGGCGCTCCAGCCGCTCGCGGACGGTGCCGTCGATGGTGCTCAGCTCGACCGCCAGGTTGCCGAACGGGCATCCTGGCACCACGCCGAGCTCCTCGGTGAGCCGATCCACCTCATCGGCGATGCCGATCGTCAGCTCCTGCGAGCTGCGCCATCGGGGTCGCGCCGGCGCGCAGGGCGGGCATCACCACGTGCTCGTACGCATCGCGCCAGTGCCGGTCGATCACCGCCACCGCGAGCTCCTGCTTGGAGGCGAAGAAGTGGTAGAAGCTGCCCTTGCGGACGTCCGCCGCCTCGCAGATCTCGCTCACGCCGACGTCTCGCGTAGCTGCGTGCGTGCCAGAGGTCGGCCGCCGTCTCGACCAGCCGCTCCTGCGTGTCCCTGCCGCCTGCCACGCGGTCCCCTCGCCGTTGACTGACCGGTCAACTCTCGACGATGCGAGATGGGATGTCAAGTGTCCGACGTCGTCGCGAAACGGCCGACCTATCCCCACAACTCGGCCCTGGCATACGGTCGCACCCTGCGCATCCGGACGACGCAGCAGGGGGTTGCGATGACGCCAGAGCACCAGGCCGCCGACGAGCGAGGCGAGGTGGGCCGGGGGCCGCTCGACGTCGCCGTCGTCGGCGGCGGTCAGGCCGGCCTCGCGATCGGGCATCTGCTCGTGCAGCAGGGACGGCGCCTCGCCATCTTCGAGGCGGGCCCGGCGGTCGGCTCGGCGTGGCGGGGGCGGTGGGACTCGCTCGTCCTCTTCACCCCGCGGCGCTACGACGCGCTCCCGGGCATGCCGTTCCCCGGCGAGCCCGACGGCCACCCGGGCCGCGACGAGGTCATCGCCTACCTCGAGGGCTACGCGCGCCGCTTCGCGCTGCCCGTGGTGACCGACCACCCCGTGCGGACGCTGCGCGCCCGCGAGGGCGGCGGATTCGTGCTCGGGTCGGAGCGCGGCGACGTCGAGGCCGCCCAGGTGGTGGTGGCGACGGGGCCGTTCCAGGCGCCGTACACGCCGGAGTTGGCCGCCGGCCTCGATCCGGAGGTCGTCCAGATCCACAGCACCGGCTATCGCCGCCCCTCGGATCTGCCCGCCGGGTCGCGTGCTGGTCGTCGGGGGCGGCAACACCGGCTTCCAGGTCGCGGCGGACCTCGCGCCGACCCACCAGGTTGCACTGGCGGTCGGCTCGCGTCAGACGCCGCTGCCGCAGCGCCTGCTCGGCCGCGACGTGTTCTGGTGGCTCACCCGCACGGGCGTGCTCGCCAAGACCGTCGACTCCCGCGTGGGACGTCGCGCCCGCGGCCGCGACACGCTCATCGGGTCGAGCCGCCGCCGGCTGCGCCGGCGCGGCGTGACGCTGCACCCGCGCGTCGTGGGTGCGAGCGGGCGGACCGTCACGTTCGCCGACGGCGTCGTCGCGACGCCGGAGGCGGTCGTCTGGGCCACGGGCTTCCGCCCCGACCATTCCTGGATCGATCCGCCCGTGACCGACGACCAGGGCCGCCTGCGCCACCGGCGGGGCGTCACGGATCTCCCCGGCCTCTACTTCCTCGGCCTCTCGTGGCAGCACACCCGCGGCTCGGCGCTCCTCGGCTTCGTCCAGGACGACGCGCGCTTCATCGCCGCGCGCGTCGACGAGCACGCCCGCACAGCCCCGCACGCCGGACCCCGGCCGGCGGCCTCGCAGACGGAGGTGTGACGATGAGCGAGCAGCCCTCGGACGCGTTCCCCACAGACCCCGCCGGCCTGCCCGAGGCGGTCGCGCCCGCGACGGTCAACCTGGTCGACGGCGAGTCGTTCGCGATCCGGATCGCGCCCGTCTCGAAGCGCCTCGGCGACGAGACCGTCCGGATGCTCGCCTACAACGGCTCGATCCCGGGACCGACGCTGCGGGTGACGCAGGGGTCGGAGGTCGCCGTCGAGGTGACGAACGAGGGCGACCTGGCGGACACCGTCCACTGGCACGGCCTCCGGCTCGAGAACCGCTACGACGGCACCCTCGAGACGCAGGCCGCGATCCCGCAGGGCGGCAGCTTCACCTACCGCCTCGCGTTCCCCGACCCCGGCGTCTACTGGTACCACCCGCACGTCCGGGAGGACTACGGCCAGGAGATGGGCCTCTACGGCAACGTGGTCGTCGTCCCCGCCGAGCCCGGCTACTGGCCACCCGCGAACCGGGAGCTCGTCATCACCCTCGACGACGTCCTGCTCGAGGACGGGGCGGTCGCGCCCTTCAGCCGGACGACGACGACGCACTCGGCGATGGGGCGCTTCGGCGAGGTCTTCCTCGTGGCCGGCGAGACCGAGCCGTCCTTCGACGCACGCCCCGGCGAGGTGGTGCGCCTCTACCTGACGAACACGGCCAACACCCGCGTCTTCAACGTCGCGCTGCCCGGGGCCCGGATGAAGGTGGTGGGCGGCGACAGCGGCCGCGTCGAGCTCGAGGAGGCGGTCGAGTCGGTGATCGTGGCGCCGTCGGAGCGCGTCGTCGTGGACGTCCTCGTCGAGGAGCCCGGCGAGCTGGCGCTCGAGCACCGCACGCCCGAGCGGACCTACCGGCTCGCGGGCCTCCGCGTCGCCGGCGAGCCGGCCGCGCCCTCGTACCGCGCGCAGTTCGAGGAGCTCCGCCGCGATCCGGAGCTGGCCGCGGAGCGCGCACGGCTCGACGACGTCCTCGCGGCGGAGCCCGACAAGACGATCGCCCTCGTCGCCGAGATGGACCTCGGCGTCCCGGAGGGCGACGGCCCGGTCGTCTATGGCTGCCCGATGCACCCGGAGGTCGTCAGCGACGCGCCCGACCACTGCCCCCGGTGCGGGATGAAGCTCGTCGCGACGACGGCGTCCGGGCGGATATGCATGCCCCATGCACCCGGAGGTCGTCAGCGACACCCCGGACCACTGCCCGCAGTGCGGCATGAAGCTCGTCCCGGCCGCGCTCATCGCCGCAGGCGGGCACGAGCACCACGACGAGCATCACGGGAGAGACCGGAGCACACCCACGACGCCGGCGGCATCGAGTGGGAGGACGACATGGTCGAGGTCAACCGGATGACCACGCCGGCGAACACTCGCTGGATGATCGTCGACCGAGCGACCGGGGCGACCGGCGGCGAGATCGACTGGCGCTTCCGGGTCGGCGACCGCGTGAAGATCCGGATCGTCAACGAGATGGACTCGGACCACCCGATGCACCACCCGTTCCACGTCCACGGCGCGGGGCGCTTCCTGACCGTCGCCCGGGACGGCGTCGAGGCGCCGAACCTCGTCTGGAGCGACACGGTGCTCGTGCGCACCGGGGAGACGGTGGACATCCTGCTCGAGGTCACCAACCCGGGGATCTGGATGGCCCACTGCCACATCGCCGAGCACCACGAGAGCGGGATGATGCTCAGCTTCACGGTCGACCCGTCGCGATGAGCGGCGACCAGGCCCTCCTCGACCTGCTCAGCGAGATGATCGCCGTCGAGCGCGACGGCATGCGCCTCTACGTCGGGTTCCTCGACGACGCCCCGGAGCAGGAGCGCGCACGGCTCCGCGACTACGCGGAGCAGAGCCGGCGCGCGGTGCTCATCCTCGAGGAGGCCGTCCGGCGCCTCGGCGGCGACCCGGAGTACGTCTCGCCGGGCGCGGAGGTCGCACACCGACTCACGGAGGCCGTGCTCGCCGCGACCGAGCCGAGTCAGACGCACCGCTGGATGTACCGCCTGCTCCACGTGATCGCGTACGAGCTCCGGGACCGCATGATCTGGGAGGTGCTCGACAGCCTCGGCGGGAGGGAGGGCGGCGAGACGGGCGAGGTGCTGGGCACCGCCGCCACGGCCGTGCTCAGCGACGAGGCCTGGGGGGCGCACATGCAGGAACGCAACGAGGAGCGCGTCGAGTGGGCGCTCGAGGCGATGGGGCACGCCCTCGGCGACGAGCTGGGCGTGGAGGTGGAGGGCCAGCGCCGGCGGTTCCTGCGCCGCCCCCGCTGATCAGCCGCTCCGCGCCGCCAGCGTCCGGCCCGCCGACCCGGTACCTCGCAGGCCTCGTCGACGAGCCTCGCCATCCCGGCCACGCCGACGGCGGACCCCGGAGAAGCCCGCCCTCCGATCTGTCGCGGGTTCGTCCGGCACGGGCGCTCAGTTCCCGGCGACGCGGCCGCCGTCGACGTGCAGCGTCTCGCCGGTGACGAAGGCGGCCCGCTCGAGGTAGAGCACGGCCTCGACGACGTCGGCGACCTCGCCGACGCGGCCGAGGGGATGCCGGGCGGCCATCCCCTCGTACGACGCGCGGTCGTGCTGCGGCGTGGCGATCACCCCGGGCGCGACGGCGTTCACCCGCACCCCGTGCGGCGCGTACTCCAGCGCCAGCGACCGCGTCGCTGCGGCGATCCCGCCCTTCGTGAGCGACGCGAGCGTGGAGGGCCGCGTCCCGTCGGCATGGTCCACCAGGCTGGTCGTGATGCTCACGACGTGGCCGCCGCCCTGCTCGACCATCCGCGCCAGGACGAGCTGCGTCATGTGGAAGAAGCCGGCCAGGTTCACGGCCACCGTCGCCGTGAGGTCGTCCTGCGTGTACTCCGTGAAGGGCTTGCCGATGAAGACGCCCGCGTTGTTCACGAGGGTGTCGATGCGGCCGAACCGGTCGGTCGCCGCGGTCATCACGCGGCGGGCGGTGTCCGCCGCGGCGATGTCGCCGGCCACGGCCAGCACGTCGCCATCCCCGCCGGGGCGGATCGAGCGGGACGTCGCGACCACCGCGAAGCCGGCGCCCCGGAAACCGTCGACGAGCCCTGCCCCGATCCCTCCGGAGGCGCCGGTGACGATGGCGACCCTCCGGCCATCGGCCCGGTTCATGCACCCCTCCACCGATCGTGGCTTGCGTTTGCGTGGCGCAAGCACATAGTTATCTCCTCGCTGGCCGACTGGCCATTGCGAACGCGAACGGGAGTGTGACCCGATGCCGGACCTGAAGCTCGAAGCCGTGGTGGTGCCCGTCTCGGACGTCGACCGCGCGAAGGAATTCTACCGGGGGGCTCGGATGGCGGCTCGACGCCGACTTCCCCTTCGACAACGGGTTCCGGATCGTCCAGTTCACACCGCCCGGCTCGGGGTGCTCGGTCCAGTTCGGCACGAACGTCACGCCGGCCCCGCCAGGCTCGGCCCGGGGGCTCTACCTGATCGTCACGGACATCGAGGCGGCGCGCGCCGAGCTCGTGGCCCACGGGGTCGACGTCAGCGAGGTGTTCCACCCGGGGGCGCCGGGCGCCCAGTTCGGCGATGGCGGAGACCGCGTCTCCGGTCCCGGCCCGGATGACGGCAGCTACAGCACCTTCGCCACCTTCAGCGACCCGGACGGCAACGCCTGGCTCATCCAGGAGGTCACCACGCGCCTGCCCGGCCGGGTGGACGCCGAGACGACCTACGCGTCGGCGGACGACCTGCAGGGCGCGCTGCGGCGCGCGGCGGCCGCCCACGGCGAGCACGAGAAGCGCACCGGGCAGGCCGACGAGAACTGGCCCGACTGGTACTCGCGGTACATGGTCGCCGAGCAGGCGGGCACGGAACTGCCGACGTGAGCGCCGACTATGACGTGATCGTGCTGGGCGGCGGCGCCCCCGGCGAGCACTGCGCCGCCGCGCTCGCCGAGGGCGGCCTGCGCGTCGCCGTCGTCGAGCGGGAGCTCGTCGGCGGCGAGTGCTCCTACTGGGCGTGCATCCCCTCCAAGACGCTCCTGCGCCCCGGCGAGGCGGTGCAGGGCGCGCGCGACGTCGAGGCCACGGCGGAGGTGGACGTCGCCGCGGCGCTCGCCTGGCGCGACTACATGGTCTCCGACTGGAACGACGCCGGCGCCGAGCGCTGGCTGACCGACCGGCGGATCGCCGTCATCCGCGGCACGGGCCGCCTCGCCGGACCGGGCGTCGTCGAGGTCGACGGCGGCACGCCACACGGCCGACCACGTCGTCGTCGCGTGCGGCGCCGACCCGTTCGTCCCGCCGGTCCCCGGCCTGCGCGAGCTCCCCGGCCTGTGGGGCACCCGGGAGGCGACGAGCATGAAGGAGGTCCCGCGGCGCCTCGTCGTGCTGGGCGGCGGGCCGGCCGGCCTGGAGCTGGGCCAGGTCGTGCGGCGCCTGGGTGGCGAGGTGGCGGTGGTGGAGGGCGCCGACCACCTGCTCTCCCACGACCCGGCCCCCCTCGGCGAGGCGCTCGCCGAGGCCCTGCGCCGCGAGGGCATCGAGGTCCACGTGGGCGTCCAGGCCGTCGCGGCGCGCCGCGACGGCGACGACGCCGTCCTGGAGCTCGACGACGGGACCGAGCTCCGCGGCGACCGCCTCCTCGTGGCAACGGGGCGGCGACCGCGGGTGGAGGGGATCGGCCTCGAGACGGTCGGCATCCAGGTCGACCCCCACGGGATCGCGGTGGACGAGCACATGCGCGCGGGTGAGCGCCTGTGGGCGATCGGCGACGTGACCGGCACCTGGCCGTTGACCCACGTCGGCGAGTACGAGGGCGACGTCGTCGCGTCGAACATCCTCGGCGAGCCCCGGCAGGCCAACTACGACGCCGTGCCGCGCGTCACCTACACCGACCCCCAGGCCGCGGCGGTGGGCGCCGGCGACGCGGAGTTCCACGGCACCTGGTCCCTCGCCGAGATCCCGAAGATGGCGACGTACACGCACGCCTACGCCGAGTCCAACGGCTACCTGACGCTGCTGAGCGACGGCGAGCGGCTGACCGGCGCGCACGCGCTCGGCCCGGAGGCCGGCGAGTGGCTCCAGCAGGCGACGCTGGCGATCCGCGCCCGGATCCCGCTCGACGTGCTCTCCGACACCATCCAGCCGTTCCCGAGCTTCTCCGAGGTCCACGCGTTCGCCCTGAAGGCGCTGCGGGCCGCGATCGCAAAGAGCGCGCGATGAGCGCGCTCGCCGGGCAGACCGTGGTGGTGATCGGCGGGAGCGCGGGCATCGGGCTCGGGACTGCCCGCCTGGCGCGCGCCGCGGGGGCCGAGGTCGTCCTGACCGGCCGCAACCCCGAGCGGCTGGAGGGCGCCGCGCGCGAGATCGGCGCACGCAGCACCGCCGCGTTCGACGCCACCGACTCCGCTGCGCTCGAGCGGTTCTTCGACGACCTGGCCACGCCGGTGGACCACGTGATGGTGACCGCCGGGTCCCCGTACTACGCGCCGATGGCGGAGATGGACCTCGACAAGGTGCGCGAGGACGTGGAGGCGCACCTCCTGCTCCCGCTGCGCGTGGGCCGCCTCGCCGTCGGCAGGGTACGGCCCGGGGGCACCCTGCTCTTCATCGGCGGCACCGGCGGGCGCCGCCCCGACATCGGGCTGGTGATGGTCTCGGCGATCACCGCGGCGATGCCCGCGCTGGTCGCGAACATGGCGATCGAGATCGCCCCCGTCCGGGTGAACCTGATCGCCGCCGGCTTCGTCAACACGCCCCTGTCGGCAGCGCTCCTCGGCGACGACCTGGACCGGCGGCGCGACCAGCTGCGCGCGACCCTCCCGATCGGACGCGTCGTGGGCCCCGACGACGTCGGCGCGCTCGCCGTCCACCTCATGGCCAACACGGCCCTGACCGGCGCCACGTACGACATCGACGGCGGCCAGCAGTTCGTCCCCCGCCCCGCCGGCTGACGCGGCGGCGAGGGATGGACGAGTGGATCTGGACGCTCGGGCTCGGGCCCGCGTTCGCCCAGTTCGCGCCGATGGCACCGGCGCCGCCGGTGACGGGGACGCCCGACGCCGTCGCCACGAGGATCGGGTACCGGACCATCGACGGGATCCGGATCCGCTGCGCCGAGTGCGGCGGCGAGGGCGCCACCCAGTCGATCCTGATGACGTGCCCCTGGCCCGAGAGCATGTACGCGTTCGCGCAGATCTGGTCACCGCTCGCGCAGCGCTTCCGCGTGCACGCGCTGGACCTGCCGGGCTTCGGCGGGTCCGACCGCAGCGACGACCTCCTCTCGCCCCACGCCATGGGCGCCTTCCTGGCGCGGCTCGTCGGCGACGGCGAGTTCGGCGAGGAGGTCCACCTCGTCGCCCCCGACATCGGCACCGCCGCCGGGCTGTTCGCCGCCGCGCTCCGCCCGGGCCCCCTCCTCAGCGTGGTCGTGGGAAGCGGCGGCGCGGCGGTCCCCCTCCAGCTCACCGGCCCGCTGGCGGAGTGGGTCGCCGCCCCCGACCTGGCGCCCTACCGGGCCATGGACCCGCGCGCGATCGTGGGCGCGGCGCTCGACACGATCGGCGGCTACGAGCTGCCCGCCGAGGTCCGCGAGGACTACCTCGCCTCCTACGAGGGCGACCGCTTCGTCGAGTCGATGCGCTACGCGCGCACCTACCCCGACGAGCTCCCCGCCCTGGCGGAGCGCCTGCCGGAGATCCGGACGCCGGTCCAGATCATCGCCGGCAGCCGGGACCGGGTGGTCCCGCTCGCGAACGCCGAGTTCCTGCACGAGCGCCTGCCCGCCAGCCGCCTCGCGATCGTGGACGCCGGGCACTTCGTGTGGGAGGAGGCGGCCGGCGAGTACGGGTCCATCGTCTCGGACTGGGCGATGGGCGGTTACCGCGACGCCGCCTGAGCCGAGCCCCGGAGGACGGCTCGCCGCCCCGGGGCACCGTCGGTCCTACGACCGGCTTACCGTCCGCGCTCGCGGCCTTGCCCGCCGGGGCGCCACCGGCGACAGTCACGACCGAGGGCCCGCAGACAGCACCCGACCCCGGAGGCGGTGATGGGCGCCCAGTTCAACGTCGCGGTGATCATGGTGCGGAACCGGTCGACCGCCACGCCCCCGGGCGCCGCCGACGTCCGCCGCTGGTGGAGCGACGACCGGTTCTCGGTGGCCCGGTTCTGGAGGGACGCCAGCTACGGCTGGATCTCGTTCCCCCGCCTCGACTACTTCGGCTGGCACGACGTCAACCTGCCCGCCGGCTCGCGGCGCGATCAGATCGTCGAGCTCGCGATCGACGCGGCGCACGACGCCGGGGCGGACCTCTCCCCCTACGACGTGTTCGTCGCCGTCGTCGCCGGTGAGGGGGCGCCCGACACCGGGGCGTCGGGCTCCTACGTCTCCATCAACGCCACCGACCCCCACGACTTCGCGGCCCACGAGCTCGGCCACGCCCTCGGCTTCGACCACACCTTCGGGATCGAGACCACCGGCGGCGACCAGGACGGCGACGGCGTGCCGGAGCCCAGCCCGGTCTACGGGGACCCCTACTGCATCATGTCGGCGATGACGTTCGGGGGCGCCCACCCCCAGTTCGATCTCGTCGCCGAGAACCGGAGGCGGCTCATGGACGGCCTCCCGAACGCCTGGCGCTGCGGGCCACCGCCGGCACGCGCGACCCTCCACTACCAGATGCCCGCGGCGATCGAGTCCGCGTTCAGGAAGGTGACCCACCTCTACGAGGGCGGCCCGGTCACCACCGCCGACCTGAACGTCGCGGGGGGCGGCGCGACCGGGGCCGAGCTCCTCGTCTACCACCCGGTCGGTGAGACGGCGGCGGGCCTCGGACGGGTCTACGTCGAGTACCGCATGCCCGGCGAGAGCCGGGACGACGTGCCATGGGACCAGGGCCTCCCGACATCGGGCGCCGCCCGCGACCGGGCCGGCGTCATCGTCCACGTCGTGGACGCATGGTCCGACCCGCAGCAGCCGTCCGTCGTCTGGTACCGGGGCCGGATCGTGTTCCCCACCGACGACCTCGACGTGACCGTCCAGACGCCCCTCGGTCCGGTGACGGTCGCGATCACCGACCCGGTGGCCATGCAGGCGCGCCCCCAGAGCGTCCGCGTCCGCTTCAGCCGGACCGCGACGCGCGCGGTGACCATGCAGATCACCAGCAGCGAGGCGCGCGTCGTGACGTCCACCGAGACGCGCACCGCGCCGACCGTGCCCGGATTCACCGGTACGTTCACGTGGGAGACGCGCGCGGTCACCCGCACCACCAGATACCGCCCCTTCGCGCTCGGGCTCGGGGGCCCGGGGCCGGTCAACGGCGGGACGCCCGTGACGATGGCCTGGCGCATCGGAGGGGTCAACCTCACCGCAGCCTCGGGCCGGGTGGACGTCCCGCTCGCCGGGCGCCCGAACGGCGTCCGCATGACGTTCGCCGTTGACCCGTCCTCGAGGGAGCTCACCGTCTCCAACCTGCCCGCGGACGGCAGCTACTCCGTTCCCGTCGTCTGCACGGCGACGGCGCCGACCGACGCGGGGTCCGTGACCGGCACGGCCCTCTACTCGGTGGTCGGCATCGAGGAGGGCTGGGGCGAGGACTACCTCCAGTTCCAGGACTGGTGGAACGACATCACCCACCCCATCCCGATCGAGATCATCAAGCCCAGGTGGTGGCTGAGCCTGCGCCGCGAGCGCATCGAGACGGAGGTCGCCGCGGTCTCGGTGCTCAACCCGGAGCTGGCCGAGGCCATGCGCCGGATCTCCGCCGAGGAGACCCGGGTGATCGCCGGCTAGCGCGCGGGGCGCACGACCGAGGGCGAGCCCGCGTCGGCGAGGAACTCGCGCGGGGCGCCGGAGCCGTCGGCCGGGACGGCCCGGATGCCACCGCCGTTGTGGTACAGGACCGTGTCGTCGTCGAGCCACTCGATCTGGTCGTCGATCGGGTCGAGCTCGGCGAGCGGGGTCTCGCGCATCGTCGCGAGGTCGAGCACCGTCACGTGCCAGAGCCCGTAGGACCCGACCCGCTTCTTGTAGGCGATGCGGGTCCCGTCCGGCGAGACCGACGGGCACTCGACGTTCTCGTGCAGCACCTCCAGACGGCGCCCGGAGATCGAGCCCCGCACCAGGTAGGTCGTCCCCGTCGTCGAGAGCGTGGCGTAGAAGGTGCCGCCGCCGGGCGCGAAGGTGACGCCCCAGAAGTTGTGGTCGATCGACTCCATGGGCCGCCCGTCGCGGGTGACCGGCAGGTCCTCGAGGTCGTCGATGACCTTCTGGCCCGTCCGCATGTCGATGATCATCGCGTGGGTCGAGAATCCGCCGAGGTCGGCGTAGGAGTGGCCGCTCACGAAGGTCGTCGCGGTCCCCCACCGCCCGTCGGCCGAGACGCGGGTGCGGCTCGGGACGCCCGGCACGCCGATGGACCGCACCGGCCGCAGGTGCGCGTCGAGGATCGTCGCCGTGTAGCGCACCGGGAAGCGGCCGGCCCGTTCCAGGCAGATGCCGCCCCCGGCCGCGAAGTAGACGCGCTCGCACGCGACCCCCGCCAGGCGCCGCGGGCCGCCGAGGTCGTCCAGGGGCAGGACCGCCACCCGGCCGTAGTCCTCCGGGTGCGCGTTGTCGAGGTCGCGGAAGACGACGTAGGGCGTCGCGGGCAGCGCGACGGCCTGCGGGTCGTCCAGCGTTCCGGCGCGCCCGGTGCCGGAGGCCGCCAGCGCGACCACCGCGACGGCCGCGGCGAGGCATGCGGCCGTGAGGCCGAGCAGGATCCATGCGCGGCGCGACACGGCGGCCTCAGGCGGCTGCCCGCGGCGGTGACGGGCGTGCCCGGCCGGGCGCTCCGCAGCAGGAGGACGGCGGCCACCACGATGCCCACCCCGAGGCCGACGGCGAAGAGCCGCACCGCCGCCTCGAAGCCGGCGACGGTCCAGACGGCGCCGAAGAGCACCGATCCCCCGAGCCGCGCGAGGCTCGTCACCGTCAGCAGCACGGCGAGCCCCGTGGCCTGCATCCCGGCCGACAGGGCCGCCGCGCCGAGGGCGCTCAGGACGCCGTCGGTCGCGGCGTAGAACGCCCCGAAGGCCACGAGGTAGGCGACCAGGGCGAGCCCGCCGCCGGTCGGCAGCAGGAGCGAGCCGTAGAGCGCCAGGAGCACGACGTGACCGGCGATGAACGTCCGGCCGCGCCCGATGCGGTCGGCGAGCCCGCCGACGGGCACCGCCAGCAGCATGTAGGCGAGCGAGGTTGCGGTGAAGAGCAGCGGGAAGAGGGTCGGGTCGAGCTCGGCCTGACGCTGCAGGCCCAGGTACAGGAAGGCATCGCTGATCGAGACGAGGCCGAGGATCCCGGCGGCGACGAGGATGCCGCGGAAGCGCCCGGGGGCCAGCAGGCGCACCGCGTCCCGCCAGGACACGGCCGACACCGCGGAGGCCACCGGCTCGTCGCGCCGGTCGACCATCAGGACGATCACGCCGACGCCGACCACCGCGAGCAGGAAGCTCACGATGAAGATCGCGTCGTAGCCGTCGGGCGCCAGCGCGAGCAGCCCGAAGGCCAGCAGCGGGCCGATCATCGCCCCCGTCGTGTCGAGCGCGCGGTGCACGCCGAAGGCCAGCCCGAGCCCCTCGCGGCGGCTGCTCAGGGAGATGAGGGCGTCCCGCGGCGCCGTCCGGATCCCCTTGCCGATGCGGTCCGCGAAGACGACCGCGCCGAGGGCCGCGAAGGAGGTCCCCGCCGCGACGTAGCCCAGCTTGCACACCGCCGAGAGGCCATAGCCGGCCGTGGCGACCTCCTTGTGCCGGCGGCGGCGGTCGGCGAACAGGCCGCCGGCGAGGCTGACGAGCGCGCCCGCCCCGCGCTGATAGCCGTCGACGACGCCGAACTGGAGGGGCGTGAAGCCGATCGCGAACACGAGGTACAGGGGCAGGATGGTCGCGACCATCTCCGAGGAGACGTCGGTGAGCATGCTCGTGATCCCGAGCATGATCACCGTGCGGCTCACCAGGCCATGGCCCCGCCGCGCCCCGGCGGTGGCCCGCGCGAGGCTCCGGATGTCCTGGACGCCGTACATCCCACCCTGACCATCGGGCGCGGGCGGCGCGATCGTAGACGCCGGGCAGGCCTGCCCGGCTCAGCGGACGCGGTCCGCCGGTCAGCCCACCCGCGCCAGCCAGTCCACCACGGCCGAGACCACCTCGTCCTCGTGGCCGGCGAACGAGTGTCCGGCGCCCGGGACGAGCGCCACCTCCACGTCGGTGTGGCCCGCGGCGCGGGCGACCTCGGCGAGCCGGCCCGCCTCCTCCGGCGTCACGACGACGTCGGCGTCGCCCTGGACCAGGAGGATCGGCGCCGCGACCGCCCCGATGTGGCGGTGGGTCTCGGCGTCCACGGCCTCCGGGCCGCGCGAGTGCCACCAGGTCGCCGCGGTGTAGACGCCGGCGTGGCGTGGGGCGTCGTCGGCGCCGTAGGCCCGGTGGGCCACCACGATCGGGTCCTCACCGCTCGCGATGGCGGCGGCGCAGTCGCGGGCGAGGTCCGCGTAGGACGGGCTCGCGCCGTTCGCGTCCATCTTGCGCCGCGTGGAGTCGGGCAGGGCCCACGCGTTCCCGAAGGCGACGTGCCCGCGCAGCAGCGGCGGGTCCAGGGTCCGCGCGAAGCGCGTGGCGAGGACGGCGCCGAGCGAGTAGCCGCTCACCACCACGGCGTCGTACCCCTGGCCCACCAGCCAGTCCACGCCGGCGGCGAGGTCGGCGATGGCCTCCTCGAACAGGGCGCCGCCGAAGAGCTGCGACACGTTGCTGAGGCGCGTCTCGAGGGACAGCAGCGGCACCCCCGCGGCGGCGACGGGATCGCCGAGGAACCGCAGCGAACCGACGCTGAAGTTCCCCTGGTTGCCGTGCACGTGGAGGACCGCGGTCCTCCGGCCGGTGCGCTCGGCCCTCCGGTCGGCGGCGGCGTCGTCCACGTGGAGCAGCGCGTCGTGCCGGCTGCCGTCGGGCACCGGGATCGTGACGAGGCGGTGACGCACCGCCCCCGGTGCGACGGCCGCCGGCGGGCGGTGCCAGGGCTCGCCGACCGGGCCGGTCCCGAGGGCCTCGTCGAGCCAGGCGGCGGCCACCCGGGCGGCGGCGGGCATCATCCCCCAGAACGTGTGGTCGCAGCTCGGCACGCGCGCGAGGTGCACCGGCACGCCCGCCTCCCGCGCCACCGCGGCGAGGGCGTCGCCGTAGCCGAGCTGGGCGTCGGTGGCCGGCTGGACGAGGGCGAGCGGGACCGTCATCGCGGGAACCCGCGCGAGCGAGATGGCGTGCGTCGCCTCGGGCGCCCTGGACGCCCACCAGGCCCGCCGGCTCCAGACCTCCTGGTCGGCGGCCCGCGGGGTGCCCCCCGCCCCGTGCGCCACGACGACGATCCCGTCCTCGCCGCTGCCGCCCGGGCCGAACCGCGCCCGCGCCTCCTCGAGCATCCGGTCGTACGACGGCTGCGCGCCGAACGTCTCCCACCGCTGCCGCAGCGCGTCGGGCAGGGACGCCGGGTGGGCCATGGTGCAGACGGCCTCGACGGTGTCGGGGCGGCGCAGCGCCTGGTGGTGCACGACCATCGTCGCCCCCTGGCCGTAGCCGAGCATGGCGACCCGCGCGAAGCCCAGGTCGACCGCCAGCGCGAGCGCCCCGTCGAGGTCGGCCGGGGTCCGGTCCAGGAGGCCGCCGCCGTACACCACACCGAAGTTCGCCATGCGCGTGTTCACCGACAGCGCGGCGAAGCCCGCCCGCGCCAGTTCGATCGCCGCCCGCCGCGGCACGCCGTCGATGTAGTTGCCCATCGACCCGTGCACGATCATGACCAGCACCTCCGACCGCGGCGTGGGCCGGCCCATCGGGCGCGCGAGCAGCGCGTCCCAGGTGTGCCCGTCCGTGGAGCGGTACGTCAGGTGCGCGACCGGGGCGGCGGAGTCGTCGACGCCGAACGCCGTCCGCGGCCGGAAGCCGGCCCTGACCTCGAGCCGGCCCGGCCTCGGCGGCACCCCAGTCGCGGGGGTCCCCGTGCCCCCACGGGTGGTCACCCGGCGGCGTCCCGGGAGAGCGCCGCGTCGGGGACGGCGCGGTCGCGGGGAAGCCAGACGTGGGCCAGGACGTAGACCGCGACCATGACCCCGGCCATCACGTAGAAGACCGTCTGGGTCGCGTCGGCGAAGTCGGTCCGCACCGCCGCGAACGCCCGCTCGGCGGCCGGACCGGCGTGCTCGCCGAAGCCGCCGGAGGCCTGGCCCCCTGATGAGCGCGTGAGGGCGTCGGCGACCTCGTCGGCGCGGTCCTTCGGGACGCCGAGGGCGCCGAGCGAGCCCTCCACGTTGGACTGGGTGCGCATGATCAGGATGGTCCCGAGCACCGCCAGGCCGATGCTCGCGCCGAAGTTGCGGACGGTCTGCGTGATCCCCGTCGCCTCCCCGTAGCGCGTGGCGGCCACGCGGTTGAGGGCGTCGGTGCTCACCGGCCCCAGGATCAGGCCGCAGCCGGCACCGGCCATGACGACCCAGATCCACTGGTCGCCCAGCTGGAAGTCGTCGAGCGACTGCGCCCACAGGAAGAACCCCACGGCGCCCAGCACGCAGCCGGGCAGCGCCGCGGCGCGCACGCCCCGCTCGTCGTAGACCCGGCCGCCCCACTGGGCGGCGCCGCCGAACCCGGCGAAGAAGACGAGCAGGAAGAGGCCGGCCGACGAGGCGTCGTCCCCGACGGAGATCTGGGCGTACATGCTCGTGAAGAAGAAGACCGGGACGAACACCATCGAGAACAGGAACAGCACCGCGTTGGCGGCGGCGAACCCGCGGTCGCGGAAGATGTTCACGTCGATCAGCGGCGTCCGCGTGCGCAGCTCCAGGCGGACGAAGAGGGCGAGGAGCAGGAGCCCGGCGGCGATGCAGCCGATGGTGGCCGGGCTCGTCCACCCCCACTCGCTCGACTGCTGGAGCCCCAGCACGCTGAGGCCCATGCCGGCGGCGATGAGCGCGGTGCCCCGCCAGTCGATGGGCGCCGGGTGGCGGGTGTCGTCCGGCTTGGCGAGGTACGTCAGGACCAGGGCGATGATCGCGACGGGCACGTTGATCCAGAAGATCGAGCGCCACGTCCACTCGGTGAGGTAGCCGCCGAGGAAGGGCCCGAGGGCGGTCAGGCCGCCGGTGATGCCGAAGACGATCGCCAGCGCCTTTCCGCGCTCGGCGACCGGGAAGGCGGCGACGACGATCGCGAGCGCCGCCGGGAACATGAACGCCGCGCCCAGGCCCTGGACGACGCGGAAGGTGATCATCCACGGCTCCGCCACGTCGGCGTCGGTCGGGGTGGCGCCGCACAGCGCCGACGCGCCGGCGAACACCAGCACCCCGACCACCAGCATCCGCCGGTGACCCGCGATGTCGGCGAGGCGCCCGCCGAAGGCGAAGAAGGCGGCCAGGGACAGCAGATACGCGTTGATGATCCACTGCGTCCCGGTGGACGACAGCCCCAGATCCCGCTGGAGCTCCGGGATCGCGAGCGAGACGATCGTCTGGTCGATGAACGTCATCGAGACCGCGAAGATCATCGCGGCGAGGATCAGGCGCGTGTTCCCGGCTGTGCGCATCGGCGTCGTCCCCTCGTCATCGTGGTCCGGTGACGCGGCCGGGAACGCGCCAGCGGGATCCTCCCCCACGCCCGGCGATGACGTCCAGCACGGTGGCCACCTGTACGGAGGCCCCGGGAAAGCCTGGACGGACGGGGATCACGCGGGGGTGCCGGCGTCGCCTAGGGTCGCCCCAGGGATGACGACCCAGGCACACATCGAGCCGGTGGGCGCCCGGCGGCCCCGCCGCGTCGTCCCACTGCCCCTGCTCACGGACGAGGCGCTGGCCGACCGCGTCGCGATCGACGGGGAGCGCGCGTTCGAGATCCTCTACCGGCGTCACCGGCAGCGGCTCTACGCGTACTGCGCCGCGATCCTCCGCCAGCCCGAGGACGCCGAGGAGGCGCTCCAGAGCGCCATGCTCGGCGCGTACCGCGCGCTCCGCGCCACGCCCGGACGGGAGCTGACGGTCCGCCCCTGGCTCCACCGGATCGCGCACAACCAGTGCATCGACATCATCCGCCGGCGGCCAGGCGGGTGGGAGCCCCTCACCGAGCACCAGGCGTCGCGCGACCCGGGGCCCGCCGAGCGGAGCGAGACCGCCGAGGCCCTGACGCGCCTGCGCCAGGATCTGCAGTCCCTGCCGGCCGACCAGCGCGAGGCCCTCGTGCTGCGGGAGCTCTCCGGCCTCTCGCACACGGAGATCGGCGAGATCCTGGGTGAGGAGCCCGCGCGGGTGAAGCAGCTCATCCACATGGCGCGGCGCGGCCTCTCCCGGATGGCCGAGGGCCACGAGCTCGGCTGCCCGGAGATCCGCGAGCGGCTCTCGGACGCCGACGGGCGGGTGACCCGGGCGCAGGGCGTCCGGGCCCATCTGCGGACGTGCCGGGATTGCCGGCGGTTCCGCCAGGGCATCGCCGAGCGCCCCGCGCAGCTCGCCGCCCTGGCGCCCGTGCTGCCGATCGCGGCCGCGGAGCGGATCCTGGAGATGGTCGGCGGCGGTTCCGCCGGCGGCGGGGCCGTCGCCGGCGGCGCGGGCTCCGGGACGCTGTCCGCGCTCGGCGGGGTGATCGCGTCGAAGGCGGTCGTGGTGACGGCGGTGACCGTCGTCGGCGGGACGCTGGCGCTGGCGCCGGTCGCAATCCCCGATTCCGCGCCGCCCGCCGAGCCTCCCGCCGTCCGGGTCGCCGGCGGCGCGCCCACCTCCGCCGCGGCGGCGGCGATGATCACCGGCGCCGTCGGCGTCAGCGCACGCGTCACCGCGGCCGCGCCCGTCCGGCAGGCTCCGGCGCGGATGGCCGCGCCCGGCGCGCCGCCCACGACCGCCGCGTCCCCGGCGATCGCACCGGTCGTGTCCCCGGTGACGACTCCGGCCGTGGCCGCGGCCCCGGATCCAGCCCCGGCCGCAGCCCATCTCCCGGCCCCGGCCCCCGACGCCGCGGCCGCCGCGCCCGCCGTCGATCCCACCGCCCCCGGCCAGGCCACCGGACCCGGCCAGGCCGGCGCACCCGGTCAGGCCACCGCACCCGGCCAGGCCGGCGCACCCGGCCAGCCCGCCGCGCCCGGCCGGCCCACCGCACCCGGTCAGGCCACCGCACCCGGCCGGCCCACCGCGCCCGGCCAGGCCACCGCGCCCGGCCAGGCCGCCGCGCCCGGCCAGCCCGCCGCGCCGGGCCCGCCCACCGCACCTGGCCAGCCCACCGCACCCGGCCAGGCCACCGCACCCGGCCAGGCCACCGCACCCGGCCAGGCCACCGCACCCGGCCAGGCCACCGAGCCCGGCCAGCCCACCGCAGCCGGCAGCCACCGCGCCGATCCGTAGGGCACCGGCCGGCGCCGCCCGCAGATCGTGTCGACCTTCGCGCCGCGGGCGCGTTGAGAGACTCACATGGCCAGGTCCCACCCAGGCGCGAACCCCGCGAAGGACGGCTGACCGTCAACCCGGGCCGCGGCACCGTGCGCTGGGCGCGCCGGGATGAGCGGTACGCGACGCTGACCGAGGAGGTCGCGATCGAGTGGTGGACCGTGCTCATCCTGCGCCCGCGCAGCGACGAGCGCATCTACTTCGTCGAGCGCCGCACCGCCGAGATGTACGCCCGGTTCCTCCTGGAGGACGACTTCCCGCTGGTCGTCCTCGAGCACTGGCGGGACACCGGCCGCGTCGCCGTCGAGCTGATCGGCGCGTAGGCCGACCGTCGGCCCCGCCTAGCGCCTCCGGCCGGCCTTCCGGGCGGCGCGGCGCTTCGCGACGGCCTTGCGCCGCTGGGCGGACGGGCCGGCGGCGGCTGAGGCCGCGGCCGCACGGCGACGGTCGGCGCGGCCGAGCGTTGCGTCGTCGGCGTCGAGGGTGGCGGCGGTCTCCATCAGGCTCGCGAGGCCGTCGGCGCCGAGCGTGCGGCGACTGAACTCGGCCCGCTGGCGCGGGTTCATCCGCGCGAGCATCGCCTTCGCCGCCTGCGCCTCCGCGCCCGACTCGCCCGCCAGGACGACCTCGAGGTCGGTGGCGCCGGCCGGGACGTCGCCGCGGCGACGGGCCCGCCGGATCTGCGCCTGCGTGGCCCGGACCATCAGGCGGCGGGCGGGCGCGAATCGCGCGAGCCGGGCGACCAGGGACGGCCGGCGGGCGAGGACCGCGACACCGATGGCCACGAGCAGCCCGACGGCGGCCACGGCGGCGAGGACGATGAGCAGGGTCTGGAGCATCGGGGACGGCCTCCGGACGGGAGCGGTGTTCCCGCTCTATCGGCCGCAGGCCGCCGAGGCTGACCCGCGGGGCCGAGCCGGAAGCCGCCGGCGCTCAGGCCACCAGGTCGAAGCGCGCCAGGATGCCGCAGAGCTCGAGGACCCGCTGCGCGGGCGGCCCGAGCCGGAGCGCCAGCCGGCGCCCCGCGGCGTCGGCCGCCGCCTGCGCCGCGAGCAGCGCCTGGACGCCCGTCGAGTCCATGAACGTCACGGCGGTCAGATCGACCACGACGGCCTGCCCGCGGAGACCCGACGCCGCGTCGATCGCCGCATGGGTCTCGTGCTCGACCGCGATGTCGAGCTCCCCCGCGAGGAGGACGGTGACGACGTCCGGGCCGGGCACCACCCGCGCGGCGAAGTGCGGATATGCAGGGGCCCGGTCGGCGGTCATGGTCCCCATCGCCGCCGGGCCCGCGTTGTGAGACTACGTACGTGTCGCGTCATGAGATGGTGATGTCTCACCCCCGGACGGGGTAAACGTCCCCCCGTGACGAGCGACCAGCAGCCGCGGCAGGACGTCCGCGAGCGGGTCGTCGAGGGGATCCTCGCGGCGGCGGCCCGGGCGATCGCCCGCGACGGCGACTCGGCGAGCATGATCGACGTCGCGCGCGAGGCGGGGATCGCGCGGGCGACGCTCTACCGCTACTTCGGGAGCCGCAGCGCGTTGGAGGACGCCGTCGTCGAGCGCGGGGTGACGCGCGGGAGCGCCGCCATGCGGGCCGCGCGGCTCGGCGAGGTCCCCGTCGGGGAGGGCGTCGCGCGGGCGGTCCGCGCGCTGCTGGAGCTGGAGGAGGCGCTCGTCGTGATCATTCGGCGCCGCGCCTCCGGTGCGGCCCACGACTTCGACGCCCACGTCGCCGGGCCACTGCGCCGCCTCCTGCACGACGGCCAGCGCGACGGCCGCATCCGCGGCGACGTCCCCATCGCGTGGCTCACCGACTCGCTGGTGAACCTGGCGGCCGGCGCCGGCGCCGCTCCGCCCGCGATGGGCCGCGAGGACATGGTCGCGACCGTGTCCAGCTTCTTCATGGAGGGCGCGGCCGCCCGCCCGACGTCGGCCTCGGCGAGCCCCGCTCGGGCCGCCCGAACCGGAGGGGAACGATGACCGAGCAGGAAGCGTCCGGGTCCGGCACGGAGGCGGCGGCCGACCCCGGCCAGATCCTCCATGAGCTGGTGTCCCACCTCCGCGACGAGCGGTCGTCGCTTCGTCAGGAATGGGCGCGCCGCATCAGCGACACCAAGCTGCTGTCGGTGATGACGCCGGGTGAGATCTTCTCGGAGGTCACGGCGGCGTACGACAACTACGTCTCCGCGCTCGAGACGGGCAGCGTCGAGACGCTCAAGACCTACGCGCGCGACCTGTCCGAGCGGATCATCCCGCGTGGCGTGGACACGGACGAGGTGCTCGGCATCGTGCTGCTCCTGCGCGACGTCCTCGCGAGGTCGCTGTTCGTCCGCTACCAGGACGACAGCGAGCTCCTCGACCGCGTGCTCGACGCGTACGAGCCGGCGGCGAACCGCATCGCGACGACGGTCGGCGTCAGCTTCGTCGAGGAGCGCGAGCGGGTGATCCGCGAGCAGCAGGCGGCCATCCAGGAGCTCTCCACGCCGGTCCTCCAGGTCCGCGAGCGCCTGCTGATCCTCCCGATCATCGGCGTGCTCGACTCGCCGCGCGCCCGGCAGCTCACCGAGCAGCTGCTCGGCGCGATCCAGTCCCACCGCGCCCGCGTGGTGGTCATCGACATCACCGGCGTCGCCACCATCGACGTCACGGTGGCCAACCACCTCGTCCAGACCGTCGAGGCCGCGCGCCTCATGGGGGCGAGCGCCATCATCACGGGCCTCTCGTCCCGGATCGCGCAGACGCTCGTCGATCTCGGCGTGGACCTCAGCATGATGCGGACCGTCGGCGACCTGCAGGGCGGGCTGGAGGAGGCTGAGCGCCTGCTCGGCCACAAGGCCGCGGAGGCCGAGGACGTGGCCCCACCGCCCGTCGTCGGAGGCTGAGCGGGGAGGCCCCGATGCGCGTCGCCGTGCTGCGCCAGGGCGACTATCTGATCGCGTGGATCCAGTCGGACCTCACCGACTCCGAGGTCGTCGCGCTGCGGGAGGATCTGCTCGAGCACGTCGGCCGGTTCCGCTGCCGCGGGATCATCATCGACGTCGGCGGGCTCGACGTCATCGACTCGTTCGTCGCCCGGTCGCTGACCGCCATGGCGACCACGGCCCGCCTGCGCGGCGCCGAGACGGTCGTCGCGGGCATCCGGCCCGACGTCGCGATCGCGATGGTGCACTTCGACATCGACCTGCGGCCGCTTCGGACCGCACTCGACCTGGACGAGGCGCTCCAGGCGCTCGACCAGGCGACCGGACGGGCCGGTGCCCATGGACGATGAGGTCCTGGTGACCATCGCGTCCGATGCCGATCTGGTCGCGGCGCGTGCCGCGGCGCGCGCCCTGGCCGAGCAGCTCGGGTTCAGCCGGACGGACGCGACCCTCATCGCCACCGCCGTCTCGGAGGTGGCGCGCAACATCGTGGTGCACGTGGGCGTCGGCGAGATCACGATGTCGCCCCTCGTGCAGGACCACCGCCGCGGCCTCCGCGTGGTCGCGGCCGACGACGGCCCCGGGATCCGCGACGTCGCCCAGGCCCTCGAGCACGGGGTCACCTCCCACCGCGGGCTGGGGCTGGGGCTGTCCGGGGCCCGCCGGCTGATGGACGACTTCGACCTGCGCTCGGGCGAGCGCGGCGGCACCGTCGTCGCCATGACGAAGTGGCGCGTGCTCGACGACCTGGAGCGCCTGCGCGAGGATCGCCACGCGGACGCCGGCCCGGTCGGGGACGGGACGTGACCGCGCCGCAGGAGTCGCTCGCAGCCGCCTACGCCGACGGCCTGTCGGGGTTCCTCCTCGTCGGCGGCGAAGGCCAGCTGCGGCTCGCGTACGAGCTCGGGCGGCGCGCCGTGGCCGACGGCGTCAGCGTCCTCGAGCTGTCGGAGATGCACCACGACGCCATGCTCGGCGCCGCGGCCGGCGCCCCGGATGCCGAAGCGGTCCGCCGCGTGATCGACGTCGGGCGGTCATTCCTCGGGGAGGCGCTGTCGGCCTACGAGATGGTCGGCCGTGGCTTTCGCGCCGCGCGGGAGGACCTGCTCGCACAGCGCCACCGCTCGGCGATGCTCCGCGGCCTGGCGGATCTCCTGCTGGACGGCGCGACGGCCGACGCCGCGGGCGGCCCCGGGGACGAGCTGGCGCTCATCCTGGCGGAGCAGGCGCGGGAGCTGTGCGAGGCGGACGCGTGCCTGGTGACGCTGCCGGACGGCGTCACCGCCGCGGCGCACGATCCGGAGGAACCCGGCTGGGTCGCGCTGCTCCACGACCCGCGCGTCCGCCGGCTGGACGACGACACGCCGCCCGAGGGGCTCCGCCTGGAGGCCACCGCCATCGCCGCGCACGCAGGCCTGCGCGGGCTGGCGGATGATCACCCCGTCGCGGGGGACCTCACCGGCTGGATCGTCGCCCCGCTCCGGCCCGGCGGCAGAGGCGGAGGGGCGATCCAGCTCTTCGCCGTGAGGCCGCTGGGGTTCCGTCCCGCGGCCGCCGAGCTCGCGGCCCACATCGCCCGCCTGACGTCCGTCGGTGCCGACCGCTGGGGCGGCCGGCCCGCCCGCTGACGCCCGGTCCCGGGGACCCGAGCGCGGCCGGCGCGCGCGTCGTCACCCCGCGCTCCGCGCGCCCGCCGCCCCGAGCTCCTCGAGCCGGCCGACGATCCTGGTGATCTGCGCGTCCGCGCTGTCCAGGTGGCCCTCGACCTCGAGGCCGATCCGGACGACCGCGTCGCTCGCCCGATCACGCTCCACCAGCGCGGCGCACGCCTCGAGCTCGTCGATCGCCGCGGCCAGGTGGCTCCGTGCGGCGACGAACGCGGTCGTGAGGGCGGCGTCATGCATCGGAATCCCCCCGGATGTCGGCCGGCGTGCCCGTGGCCGCGACGCCGCCGGCGGGCCGCTCCGTCACGGAGGGCTCCTCGACGTCGAGCCACAGCTGCAGGCCATGGCGCGCCGCCGTGGGCGCGATGTCGGCGACCGCGTATCGCACGCCGTCGCGGTGCCCGACCGCGTAGGCCTCGGCGGCGATGACGAACAGCGCGTGCGAGAGGCTCCCCCGGCCTTCCTCGGCGAGCAGCTTCTGCATCCGGTCCAGCAACGGCTCCAGCGAGCGGTGCGCGATGGCGCCGACCGAGTCCTCGTGGTCCGGCACGGGATCTCCCTCCGGTCGATTGTGGACAGCCCGTCGCCTCTCTCCCCGTCCCTGAGCCGGCCCACCGGGGACCGGTTCTGGTGAGACATCGGTGTCCCATCGATGCACGGTCGCGGCGCCCGTTCGGCGAATCTCGCAAATTGCGGGAAAAGACGCCTGAAGAAGATCCGACGAAGCGCGCGAGGCCGCAGTCATCACGTGCGAAGGGTCAGGTCCGGGACCCTTCGCAGCGCAGGGGGCCCGGTCCGTCGCCTGGCCCCCCGCGCTTTGCTTCCGTAAATGCGGGCTAGGCCAGCATCCTGGCGTCGGGTTAGGATCCTGTCCGTGGCGAACCGCCTCCGCGACGCCCGCGAGCGCGCCGGCCTCTCCCAGGCCGCCCTCGCCGCACGCGCCGGGATCAGCCGCCAGGCGGTCGGCGCCGTCGAGGCCGGCCGCCACGCGCCGTCGGTGGACACCGCGCTGCGACTGGCGCACGCGGTGGGCGCGACGGTGGAGGAGGTCTTCGGCGCGACGCCCGAGGGCGTCGCCGCGGCCGGCCTGCCCGACGGCACCCCCGTCGCCGTAACGCGGGTGGGCCAGCGCCCGGTCGCGTATCCGCTCGCCGGGATGGTGGCCGGGGACGCCGCCTGGGCCGCGCCCGACGGCGTGGTGGACGACGGCGCCGTCCGGCTGCTGCCCGGCGCCGAGGCGGAGGGCCTCGCGGTCGTCGGCTGCGATCCGGTCCTCGGGCTCTGCGAGGCGCTCCTCGGCCGGCGCGGGGCCCGGCGGGTGGTCGCCGTGGCCGGCACGAGCGGCTCAGCGGTCGCCGCCCTGGAGGCGGGCACGGCCCACGCCGGCATCGTCCACGGGCCCGAGGGGCGCCTGCCCCGCACCCCGGCAGGCGTGCGGCGCGTGCACCTGACCCGCTGGTCGGTGGGCGTCGGCGTCGACCCCGCCCTCGGCCGCGGCGCGCTGGAGGCCGTCCTCGACGACGGGATCCCCCTCATCCAGCGCGACGACTCGGCCGCCAGCCAGCAGGCGGTGGCGCGCGCGGCCGGCGACCGCCTGCCGCCGCCCGCCGCCCGCGCGAGCGGCCATGTGGACGCCGCGCGGCGCGCCGCCCTGACCGGCGC
The DNA here is from genome assembly GCA_963749475.1 of Miltoncostaeaceae bacterium. Taxonomy (GTDB): domain Bacteria; phylum Actinomycetota; class Thermoleophilia; order Miltoncostaeales; family Miltoncostaeaceae; genus Miltoncostaea. The sequence continues at coordinate 54,328 of CAVVMP010000015.1, read as the reverse complement.
GGCGGCGGTGACGTTCGCGCCGGCCGCGCGGCACCACGGGCTCGCCTTCATCCCGGTCGAGACCCACGACGTCGAGCTCTGGATCGGCGAGCGCTGGCTCGACCACCCCGGTGCGGAGGCCCTGCTGGGGCTGATACGCGGCGATGCGTTCCGGGCCCGTGTGCGGCTCGTCGGCGGGTACGACCTGGAGGGGACGGGCGAATGGACCGGGTGACGCGGACGGGCTTCCTGCGGGGGGCCGCCGCCGGAGGGGCGGCGGTCGCGACCGGCGGCGCCGTGGCGTGGCTCGCGGCGCCCGCCGCGGCGGCGCCCACCGAGCAGGACCTGGCGTGGGTGCGGTTCGCGATCACGGCCGAGGCCGTGTCGGTCGCGTTCTACGCGCGGGCGCGGACCGTCGGCGGCTGGTCCGGGGACGAGCGACGCACGCTGGAGCGCGCGACGGCCGCCCAGGTGGCCCACCGCAACGCGTTCCGCAAGGCCCTCGTCAACCTGAAGGAGCCGGTGATCGACCCCGCCGACATCGAGATCGAGCTGCCGGACGACGGGTTCACGTCCCGCGCGGCGGCGATCACGCTCGGCCGGCGGATCGAGTCGCTTCTGCTGCACGGCTATCTCGGCGCCCTCGCGACGATCGCCGACCCCGCGGTCCGGCGCCTGTTCGCGCAGGTCGCGGCGAGCGAGTCGGCCCAGCTCACGTGGCTCACCGGGCTGCAGGGGCCGGTGCTGACCGACCCGTTCCCGTCCGTCCACGGCATCGCCACCGCCGCCGACGCGCTCGCGGAGTACCTGCCATGACCCACCGAGGAGGCGCCACCATGTCCCGGGCCAACCCGACCGCCGGCCGGATCGCCGCGACGCTGCTCGCGGCGCTCGCGATGCTGGCCGCCGTGCTCGCCGGCACCGCCCGGGCGGCCGACCCGCCCACCGTCTACGCGGCGGCGTCGCTCACCGACGTGTTCCCGAAGATCAGCCCGTCGGCGAGGTTCAGCTTCGCGGGCTCGAACACGCTCGCCCTCCAGATCCGCCAGGGCGCGCCGGCCGACGTCTTCGCGTCGGCCGCCCCCAACTTCACCCAGGAGCTGTACCGCGACGGCCTGGTGGAGAAGCCGAGGTTCCTGGCCTTCAACCGCCTGGTGCTGATCGTCCCCAAGTCGAACCCGGCCGGGATCGACTCGGTGTACGACCTGAACCGCGACGGGATCAAGCTCGTCGTGGCCAACTCGCGGGTGCCGGTCGGCAGCTACACCCGGACCGTCCTCCGCAACCTGGGGCTGACCAGCGCGCTCCGCAACGTGGTGAGCCAGGAGGCCGACGTACGCGACGTGCTGGGCAAGGTGGCCCTCGGGCAGGCCGACGCGGGCTTCGTGTACGTCACGGACGCGCGGGTCGCGGCGTCGCGCCTGACGACGGTCCAGATCCCCGTGTTCGCGCAGCCGAAGGTGCGCTACGAGATCGCCGTGGTCACGGGCGGCGACACGGCGGCCGCGCGGGCGTTCGTGGCGCGGGCGACCGGCAAGGTGGGTCGCAGGCTGCTGGCCGAGGCCGGGTTCCGCTTCCCGCCGCCGCCGAAGCCCAAGAAGCGGCGCTGACGTCATGGGCCGCGTCCGGCCGTTCACGGTCATCCTGGTCCTGGCGGCCGTGGCGGCCCTGGCGTTCCTCGTCATCCCGATCATCGCCCTGTTCACGGAGAGCCCGCCGGGGCAGACGCTCGACCACCTCGACGACCCCGTCGTCAGGGACGCGCTGATCGTCACGCTGAAGACGAACCTCATCGCGTTCGGGACGACGCTCCTGGTGGGCACGCCGGCCGCCTACCTGATCGGGCGCCGGCGCTTCCCCGGCCGGAGCCTGGTGATCACGCTCGTGGAGCTGCCGCTGGTGCTCCCGCCCGCCGTCGCGGGCATCGGCCTGCTGGCCGCCTTCGGCCGGTTCGGCCTGCTGGGGGAGCAGGTGACGGCCCTCGGGATCGACCTCGCGTTCACGCAGCTCGCGGTGATCCTGGCGATCATCTTCGTGGCCGGCCCCTTCTACCTGCGCCAGGCGATCGCGTCGTTCGAGGCCCTCGACGAGGACCTGATCCTGGCGGCGCGGACCCTCGGCGCCGGCCCGGGGCGCGCGTTCTGGCGCATCGCCCTGCCGCTCAGCGCCAGCGGCCTGAGCGCCGGCGCGGCGCTGTCGCTCGCGCGGGGGATCGGCGAGTTCGGCGCCACGATCATGTTCGCGGGTAGCCTGCAGGGCGTCACCCAGACGGTGACGCTGGCGATCTACGACGCCCTGAGCGTCGACTTCGACGTCGCCCTCGCGATCGGGAGCCTGCTGGTGGTCCTGAGCGCCGTCGTCCTCCTCGCACTGAAGCTGCTCCTCTCCTGGCGCTCCTCCGACTCGACATCCACGTTCCACTTCGCCACTTCGAGCTCGGGGTAGCGCTGGAGGTCGCCGACGGCGAGACCGTCGCCCTGGTCGGGCCCTCCGGCGCGGGCAAGACGACGGTGCTGCGGGCCATCGCCGGGGCGGTGAAGCCGCGCGAGGGGCGCGTCACGCTCGGCGAGCGGGCGCTGTTCGACTCCGAGCGGCGCGTGAACCTGGCGCCCGAGGATCGCGGCGTCGGGTACGTCTTCCAGGAGTACGCCCTCTTCCCGCACATGACCGTCCGCCAGAACGTGGCGTTCGCCGGGAAGGACCGCGTGGACGACCTGCTGGCGCGGTTCGGCATCGCCCACCTGGAGGGCGCGCGCCCCCGGCGGCTGTCGGGCGGCGAGCGCCAGCGGGTGGGCCTGGCCCGGGCGCTGGCGAGCGGCCCGGGGGTGCTCCTGTTCGACGAGCCCCTGTCCGCCCTCGACGCCCACACCCGGGACAACGTGCGCTCGGAGCTGTTCGACCTGCTCCACGAGCTGAACCTCCCCGCGCTGCTGGTGACGCACGACTTCGTGGACGCCGCCGCCCTCGCGGACCGCGTCGGCGTGATCTCGCGCGGCCGCATCCTCCAGATGGGCACCCCTGCCGAGCTGCTCGCCGAGCCGGCCGACGCGTTCGTCGCCAGCTTCGTGGGCAGCAACATGATGACCGGCACCGCCCGGCGCCTCGACGCCGGCCGGGTGGAGGTCGTGCTGGACCAGGGGGCGGTGATCCACGCCGAGGACGGGCCGGACGGTCCCGTCGGCGCGGTGGTCCACCCGTGGGACGTCGCGGTGGGCGGCGACGAGCCCGTGGATGCGGGGCTCAACCGGATCCGCGCGCCCATCGCCTCGATCACCCCCGACGGCGGCCGGGTGCGGGTCCGCATCGGGCCGCTCATCGCGGAGGTCGACGCCGAGGCGGCGCGGACGATGGAGCTCGCCCCCGGGCGCGTGGTCAGTGCGACCTTCGCGCCCGCGGTGACCCGACTGGTCCCGTTGAATGCGACGGGGAACGGCACATCGACGCACGACGGAGGTGGATGACCATGGAGATCAGCGCACGCAACCAGCTTCCCGGCACGATCACCCGCGTGACCCTCGGCGAGGTCATGGCCGAGGTGGCGCTCGACGTGGGCGGCAACGAGGTCGTCGCCGCCGTCACCCGGTCCAGCGTCGAGCGGATGGGCCTGAAGGAGGGCGACCAGGTGACGGCCATCATCAAGGCCACCGAGGTGATGATCGGCCGCTAGCGTCCCGGGGGTGGCGGCCGACGACCTGCACGCAGCCTTCGCGGCCGCCGCCGCGGAGGACGGCGTCCCGCTCGGACCCCAGACCTTCGACTGGCTCTGCGAGCAGGGCCACGTGGGCCTGGAGCGGGTGGCCAAGGCCCGCCGCGACCCGGCCCTGGTCGCCCCGGTCACGGCGGCCCTGGAGCCGCTCGCGGCGATCCTCGCGCGCCTGAAGGGCGACGTCGCCGTGCTGCACGCCTCCCGGGAGAACCTCCTCCTGCCGGTCGACCTCGTCCATGCCCCGACCGGCACCCTCATCGCGGTGGACGGCCCCGAGCACTTCACCTCGCCGCGGCTCACGGCGCTCGGGATGTACCCGGCCGGCGCGGCCCTCGGATTCGACCGCGACGCGCACGCCGACCTGTGCCGGGAGTGGGCCCCCCGCACCGACCGCCTGGCGCGCGGCATCCCCGCCAAGGGCTTCGGATTCGGCGGCGTGGCGCGCGAGCGCGCCTACCGCGACGCCCTCCGGGACCTGGGGACGCCCGCCATGGGCCACCCACCCCTGGTGCGGATCGCGGCGACAGATGGCGACGGGGCGGCCGCCTGGCGTCGCCACCGCGACCGCCTGGGGCCGCTGCTCGCCGAGGGGCGCCTCAGCAGATCGGCCGGTCCGGCTCCGGCTCGACGGCCACGTTGACGGTGCGGCAGACGCCGCAGCGTATGCGCACCTTCTTCGTCATGTAGGCGGGGTCCATCGCCTCGGCCAGGAGGTTGGCGCAGGTGGCGCAGACGTAGTCGTCCGGCCCGTTGCCGTGGAACACGGGCCGGCCGGGGTCCTCCTGGATCGCCGTGCCCCCGTCCATCGGGTACTCGTCCCGGTGGATCTCCCTCATCGCGATCACCGTCACCGACGGCCCCTCTCCCCGTGCCGCCTCAGAGCGTGCCGACCTTGCCGGCGAAGTCCGCGATCATCGCGTCGAGCACGCCCGCGACGACGCCCTCCCCCATCGACGCAGCCGTCCCAGTGATCTGGGCGTTCGTGTGGATGTCGCCCCCGCCCTCCCGCAGGGCGAACTCGACGGTGGCGTTCGCGTGCCCCTGGCCGCCCGCCTCGCGCGACTTGACGTCCAGGACGACGCGGTGCGCGGCCGGATCCTTCTCGGCCACGTCAACCGTGCCGCTGAACGTCAGCGACATGGCGCCCATGCGCACCTTGATCTGGGCCTTCACCGAGTCTGGCCCGGTCCGCTCGGTCACGGTCCCGCCCTCCACGCACGGGATCGTGCGCTCGAGGTCGCTGATGATGGCGAAGCTCTCGTCGATCGGGCGCTCCGTGGTGAACGAGTGGTCGAGCTCAACGGCCATGTGCGCGTTCCTTTGTCCGGGTTGTGGTGGTCACGCCGATCTCCGGCGCACTAGGCTCCGGCCATGGGGCAGTTCTTCGGAAGCAATCCCGCGCCCGCGGGCGCGAAGGGCGGCGCCTGGTCGCGCGACCTGCCGCGCACGTGGCGGGCGGCGCTCGGCCTCCCGGAGGAGGGCGCCCCCGCGCCGGGCCTCGACGGCGACGGGCACCGGCTCGGGCCGTCGGACGGCACGCTCGCCCTGCGGACGGGCCGCAACGGGGCGGCGGCCAAGGCGGGTCACGACCTGCTCATCCACGTCACGCGCTGGGAGGCGCTGCTGTCCACCGGCGAGGACGGCGGGGAGCCGCGGCTCGCCCTCGACATCGACGGCGCGTCGCTGCGCGTCGTGGAGGGCACGGGCGGGATGAAGGCCCTCACCGACTCGGACAAGGCGGACATCTCGCAGACCATCGACGACGAGATCCTGAAGCGGCAGCCGATCGTGTTCCGCTCGACGCAGGTGCGGCGGGGCGACGGCGGGCTGACCGTGGAGGGTGACCTCACCCTGCTCGGGGAGACCCGCCCCCTCACGTTCGATGTCGCGCTCGCCCCGGACGGTTCCGTGACCGCCGACGCCGTCATCACCCAGAGCCACTGGGGCCTGGAGCCCTACTCCACGCTGTTCGGGACGCTGCGGGTCAACGACGACGTCCGGGTGTCGGTCGCGGCGCAGCTCCCCGCCGCCTGAGCGCGCGTCAGTCCGTGTAGACGGCCTGGGCGTCGAGCCCTCCCTCCACCCCGGGCGGCAGCGCGCCGGTCCCGTGCGCATAGAGCGCGATGTCCTCGATCGTCTGCACGCGCGAGGGGTCGGCCCCGTCGCCGTCGACCCACGCGCCGTTCGACCACGTGAGCGCCTCGGGGGGCGTCCCGAGGGCCACCGCGGCGAGCAGCTGCGCCTTGTCGCGGATCTTGTCGGTGGCGCGCCCGATCGCCGCCGGCGTGCCGCCCGACGGGGTCGTGTTGTAGCCGTGCCCGACGCCGAAGCGGTCGGTGTCCGCCGGGACGACCTTCACGTCCAGGGACGGGACGCCGAGCGCGCCGGCCACGAGGTCCGCGTAGCCGCCCTCGTTGCCGTCGGCCTCGGTCGTGAGGCTGAGCACCATCTTTCCGGTGGGGTGGACGCGCAGGAAGACCGCGCGATAGGGCCGGTCAGCCACTGGGAGCCTCCTCGGTGTCGGGATCGGCCGCGGCGGCCAGGCGCTGGCGCTCCTGGTGCGCGGTCAGCGCGTTGTGCTCGTCGAGGTCGCAGAACGCGGGCCGCGGGCCGCCCTGCGGGTGCGGGGGCGCGGCCGGCCGCTCGCAACCGGGGTAGATGCAGGTGGGCGGGTCGTCAGTCGTCATCGGTCACCCACCCCGCGGGCGCGTCGCCCCTGCGGGGGCCGTGCCCGCTCGGCATGGCCACCGAGCTGCCCGGGACCGGCGTGGCGCTGGCCCAGGGCTCGGGCTCGTCGGCCTGCGCCGGGAGCGCCTCGGGGCGCTCCCACGAGCCGGCGATCGCCTGGACCACCTCGTCCAGGGCCGCGAAGCTGTGCCCGCTCACGAGCGCGTCGCAGTGCGGCAGCGCCGCGACCATCCCCCCGGCGCGCACGGCGAAGGCGGTCGCGCCCACGCGGGGGTTGACCCACACGATCCGGTGGGCCAGGCGCGACAGGCGGGCCATCTCCCGTCCCACCAGCTCGGGATCGCCGCGCTCCCAGCCGTCCGAGATGATGACGACGACGGCTCCGCGGGCCATCCCGCGGCGGCCGTGCCGGTCGTTGAAGGCCTTGAGCGCCTCGCCGATGCGGGTGCCGCTCGACCAGTCGGGGGCGGCCGCGGCGGCGCGCTGGATCGCCCGCTCGGGGCGGCGCGAGGAGAGCGCGCGGGTGAGCCGCGTGAGGCGGGTGGCGAAGGCGAAGGCCTCCGCGTCCGGCCCGGTGCGGGCGGCGCAGCTCAGGAACTGGAGGTACGCCCGGGCGTACTGCTCCATCGACCCCGAGATGTCGCACAGCAGGACCAGGCGCCGCGGCACCACCCGGCGGCGCCGGCGGGCCAGGCGGGCGGGATCGCCCCCGGTGCGCAGGCTGGCGCGGAGCGTGCGCCGCATGTCGACCGGCTCCGCGCCGCCCGCGCACCCGGCGCCGGGTGCGCCGCGGGGGCGTCGCCAGCCGCAGGCGCGACATGAGGCGCTGCAGCTGGGCCAGCTCGTGGGGCGTGAGCCGGTCGAACCGCTTGGTGGCCAGGCGCTCCTCGTCGCTGGCCATCGCCAGCGGCATCTCGATCTCCGCGTCGTCGTCGCGCTCCTCGCCGCCCCGCCGCGGCGCCGGCGATGACATGCCCTCCGCCTCGGCCGTGCCGGGCCTGGTCCGGTGGTCGGCCCGTGGCCGGTCGTCCTGCGGGGCCGGCGCCACCTCGTGCTCGTCGAGGTCGAGCGGATCGTCCCGCGACCCGTCGCCGAAGACGGACCGGAAGACCGCGTCGAAGGCCGCGACGTGGGAGGGGTCCGAGACGAAGACCGCCCGGGCCGTCCAGTAGAGGCGCCGGCGCGAGACCGGCCTCACCAGGACGAGGGCGCGGGCGAAGTCGGCCGCGCGGGCCGGCGTCACGGGGAGGCCGGCGTCCCGCAGGCGACGGCTGAGGGCCCCGCAGAGGGGCGGCAGGTCGAGCTGGACCGTCTCCACGGCGAAGGCTGGCGCGTCAGCCACCGCCGCGCACCAGTTCCTCGAGCCCGGCGGCGCGGACGACGTCCTGATCCTCGCCGTACTTGAGCACCGAGCCGAGCGTCAGCTCGGCGGAGACGGCGTCGAGGCGCTCCACCCCGAGCAGATCGAGGGCCGCGAGCCAGTCGATGGCCTCGGCGATCCCGGGCGGCTTCTGCACGTCGCTGTCGCGCATGCGCGCGACGGCGTTCGCGACCTGGACCGCCAGGGCCCCCGACGCGCCCGGGACCCGCCGGCGGATGATCTCCACCTCGCGCGCGGGGTCCGGGTAGTCGATCCACCGGTAGAGGCAGCGGCGCTTGACGGCGTCGTGCAGGTCGCGGGTGCGATTGGACGTGAGGACGATGGCCGGCGGGTGCGTGGCGGCCACGGTGCCGATCTCCGGGATCGTCACGGTGGCCTCCGCCAGCAGCTCCAGCAGGAACGCCTCGAAGTCGTCGTCGGCGCGGTCGATCTCGTCGATGAGGAGCACCGCGGGCCGCGGGCCGGGGTGCTCGAGCGCCCGCAGCAGCGGGCGCCGGATGAGGTAGTCGGGTCCGAAGAGGTCCTCCTCCCGGATGCCGGTGCCCTCCGCCTCGGCCAGCCGGATGCTGAGGAGCTGGCGGGGGTAGTTCCACTCGTAGAGCGCCTCGGTGGCGTCGATCCCCTCGTAGCACTGGAGACGGATCAGGGGCGTCTCCAGCACGGCCGCCAGCGCCATCGCGGCCTGGGTCTTGCCGACGCCGGCCTCCCCCTCCAGCAGCAGCGGCTGGGGCAGCCGCGCGCTGAGGAAGATCGACGTCGCCAGGCCCTCGTCCACGAGGTAGTCGACCGCGGCCAGGCGGCGCGCGAGCGTCTCGATGTCCGGCAGGAGCGCGCGGACCTCGTCCTCGGCACCCCCCGTCTCGCGCGGCGGGCTCAACGGGCGCCCGCCCCCGGGGCGGCCAGGACCGCGGCGTAGTCCTCCCGGGTGTCCACGTCGATGGGGACGGGACCCGGGACGCGCACCTCGGCCACCGCGTCCCCGCCGGCGTCGAGGAGGCGCCACACCCCCTTGTCGCCGTGGAGCGCCGCGAGGTCGCCGAAGGCCGCGCGCCCGACGGCGATCGGGTGCCCCCGCCCGTCGTCGTAGCGGCACACCGCCAGGTCCGCGTCGCCGCGCCCCGCCAGCAGGGCCGCCACCGTGCCCGGGGCCACCCCGGGCTGGTCGCCGAGCATCAGCACCAGGACGCCGCACCGCGGATCGACCGCGCCCAGCGCGGCGGCGATGGACGACGCGCACCCCTCCCCGTAGGCCTCGTTCACCACGACCTCCGCGCCCGCCAGGTCGACCCGCTCGCGCACCTCCGCGGCGGCGCCCCCGATGGCCACCAGGAGCTGGTCGAACCGGCAGGCCCGCGCGACCCCGACGACGTGCCCGAGCAGGGTGCCGCCCCCGAAGGGCAGGACCTGCTTCGGGGACCCGAGCCGGCGGGACCCGCCGGCGCCCAGCACGAGCCCCGTGACGAACGCGGGGTCAGTCGGAGCCGACGGCATGCTGGTGCTGCGCCGCGAATGCGGCCCGGCAGCCGTCGCAGCAGAAGTAGACCGTCCCGCCCTCGTGCTCGAGCGAGGGCGTGCCCTCCACGACCGCGACGGTCATCCCGCACACGGGGTCGACCGCGGTCGCGGCCGACGCCGTCCGGACGGGCGTCGGGGGGGCGGCGGCGCGGTCCGCGCGCCGCACCTCGACCACCCGGGCCAGGATCGACAGCGCGATCTCGGGCGGGGTGTGCGCCCCCAGGTCGAGGCCGGCGGGCACGTCGATGCGGGCGAGGAGGTCCTCGGTGACGCCGTCGCCCTTGAGCTCGCCCAGCACCCCGTCGCCCCGGGCCCTGCTGGCGACCAGGCCGACGTAGGGCACGCCGGCCTCCAGCGCGCGCCGGAGGGCGACCAGCTCGTCGCGGCCGTGCGCCGCGACGATCAGGGCCAGGTCGCCGGCACGCGGGGCGGCGCCGTCGGTCCCGTCCGTGTGGACGACGTCGAGCTCCAGCTCGGCGCCGATCCGCACCACCGCGCCCGCGATCGGGGTCTCCCCCACCACCAGCACGCGCGGCGCCGGCACCACCGGCTCCAGGAAGACCTCGATCGCCCCGCCGGACAGGCAGGGGTTCTGCACCGTCACGGCACCCTCCTCGACCTGGTCGGCGACGCCCTCCTCGGCGAACGGCAGGATCCGCAGCAGGACGGCCTCGCCGCGCTCGATGGCCTTCAGGGCGTAGGCGCGGACGCTGTGCTCGGCGCACGCGCCGCCCACGAACCCCTCGATCGCGCCGTCGGCCAGGACCAGCGCGACGTCGCCCGCCCGCACGCTCGTGGGCCGCTGGGCCCGGACGACCGTGGCCGTCACGAACGTCGCGCCCTGCGCGGCGAGCTCCTGCGCCCGCCGGTTCATGGCGGCGTTCCTCACTGGGGCGGCTCCGGGCGGCCCTGCATGGCGGCCCACACCCGCGCGGGGGTGCAGGGCATGTCGATGTGGTCCACGCCGTGGCTCTCGTGGAGCGCGTCGATGACCGCGTTCACGATGGCCGGCGGGGAGCCGACGTTCGGCGACTCGCCCACGCCCTTGGCGCCGAGCGGGTGGTGCGGGCAGGGCGTGACCGTCTCCCCGAGCTCGAAGTCGGGGCACTCGAGCGCCGTCGGGATGAGGTAGTCCATGAACGACGAGTTGAGGCAGTTGCCCTCGGCGTCGAAGCTGATCAGCTCCATCAGGGCGATGCCGACGCCCTCGGCCAGCCCGCCGTGGATCTGCCCGTCCACGATCATGGGGTTGATCCGCACGCCGCAGTCGTCCACGGCGATGAACCGGCGGACCGTGACCTGCGCGGTGTCCGGGTCGATGTCCACCACGGCGATGTAGGCGCCGTAGGGGTACGTCAGGTTGGGCGGGTCGTAGATGACCTGGCCGTCCAGGCCGCCCTCCATGCCCTCGGGCATGGCCTCGCCGCTGTACGCGCGCGCGGCGATGTCCTCGATCAGCACCCCCTTCTCGGGGTCGCCCTTCACGTACCAGCGCCCCTTCTCCCAGGCGAGGTCCTCCGGGCGGGTCTCGAGCATGGTCGCCGCGATCAGGCGCGCCTTGTCGCGGACCTTGCGGCAGACGACGGCGACGGCCGCGCCGGAGACGGGCGTCGAGCGGCTGCCGTAGGTGCCGAGCCCGTACGGCGACTTGTCGGTGTCGCCGTGGCGCACCTCCACGTCCTCCGGCGGGATCCCCAGCTCCTCGGCCACGATCTGGGCGAAGGTCGTCTCGTGGCCCTGGCCCTGGGTCTGGGCGCTGATGCTGACCACGGCCTTGCCCGAGGGGTGCACCCGCAGGTCCGCGCCGTCGTTCATGGCCAGGCCGAGGATGTCCATGAACTCGCGCGGCCCGGCGCCGACGCCCTCGGTGAAGAACGCGACGCCGATGCCCATCAGCTCGCCGCGCGCGCGCTTCTCGGCCTGCTCGCGCCGCAGGTCCTCGTAGCCGGCGATGTCCATCGCCACGCGCATGGTCTCGGCGTAGTTGCCCGAGTCGTACGTCCACCCCGTGGTCGTCTCGTACGGGAACTGCTCCGGCGCGATGAAGCTGCGCATGCGCAGGTCGATCGGGTCGGTCTTCATCTCGAGCGCGAGCGCGTCAACCATCCGCTCCACCAGGTACACCGCCTCGGTGATCCGGAAGGAGCAGCGGTACGCGACGCCGCCGGGCGCCTTGTTCGTGTAGACGGCCTTCACCTTCACGTGCGAGGCCGCCAGGTCGTACGAGCCGCAGCAGATGTGGAAGAAGCCGGCGGGGAACTTGGTGGGCTGGGCGGTGCTGTCGAAGGCGCCGTGGTCGGCGATGACGTCCACGCGCAGGCCGGTGATCCTCCCGCCCTTCGAGCACATCTCGGCGTGCATCACGTAGTCGCGGGCGAACCCCGTCGAGACGAGGTTCTCGGTGCGGTTCTCGACCCACTTCACCGGGACCCCCGCGACGATCGAGCCCGCGATCGCGCAGACGTAGCCCGGGTACACCGGCACCTTGTTGCCGAAGCCGCCGCCGATGTCCTGGCACTTGATCCGGATCATGTGCTCGGCGAGGCCGGCGACGTGGGCGTACACCGTGCGGTGCGCGTGCGGCGCCTGGTTGCCGTTGTAGATGTCGAGCTGCCCGGTCTGCGGGTTGAAGTCGGCGATGATGCCGCAGGTCTCGAGCGGGGCCGGGTGGCAGCGCGGGTAGATGATGTCCCGGCTCACGACGGTGTCGGCCTCGGCGAACGCGCGGTCGGTGGCCTCCTCGTCCCCGGCCTCCCACGTGGGGCTGGCCAGGTTGTCGCGCTGGCCGACCTTGTCGTCGCGGATCAGCGGCGCGTCCGGGTCGAGGGCCTTGCGGGCGTTGACGATCGCCGGCAGCGGCTCGTACTCCACCTCGATCAGCGACAGGGCGTCGTTCGCCGAGTACTCGTCGGTCGCGATGACGAAGGCGACCTCCTGGCCCTGGAAGCGCACCTTGTCGCCGGCGAGCACCGCCTGGGTGTCGTAGGAGATCGTCGGCATCCACGCCAGGCCGAGCGTCTCGAGGTCCTTGGCCGTGACCACCGCAGCGACGTTCGGGTGCGCGAGCGCCTTCGACGTGTCGATCGAGACGATCCGCGCGTGGGCGTACGGGCTGCGGAGCATCGCCCCGTGGACCATCCCGGGCAGGCGGATGTCGTCGAGGTAGGTGCCCTGCCCCCGGATGAAGCGCGCGTCCTCCTTGCGCTTCAGCCGGCCGAACCCGATGGGGCGCTCGGCGGAGGTGCTGGGAAGGTTCTCGACGGCCATGCTCATGCCTCCCGGCGGGTGGTGGCGGCCTCGTGCTCGGCCGCCCATCGGATCGCGGCCACGATGTTCTTGTAGCCGGTGCAGCGGCAGATCGCCCCGGAGATGGCGGTGCGGATCTCCTGCTCGGTCGGGTTCGGGTTCTCGTCGAGCAGCGCGCGCGCGGTCATCAGCATGCCCGGCGTGCAGAAGCCGCACTGGAGCGCGTGCAGCTCGTGGAACCCCTGCTGGACGGGGTCGAGCTCGCCGTCGACCTCCAGCGACTCGACGGTGCGGATGTCGCGCCCCTCGCACATCACCGCGAGCGTCGTGCACGACTTCACGGGCTCCCCGTCGATGCGCACGACGCAGGCGCCGCAGTTCGACGTGTCGCAGCCCCAGTGGGTCCCGGTCAGGTCGAGGGTCTCGCGGATGAAGTGCACGAGCAGGAGGCGCGGCTCGATGTCGCGCGAGACCTGCTCGCCGTTGACGGTCATCGAGACGTTGATGTCAGGCCTCCTGTCGCAGGGCGCGCGCCGCGGCGCGCCGCAGTGCCCGGTGGGTGAGGACACCGGCGAGGTGTCGCTTGTAGTCGACGGGCCCGCGGCCGTCGGGAAGCGGAGCGCAGTCGGCCGACGCGATCTCCGCGGCCTGCGCGAACAGCTCCTCGCCGGGCGCCTCGCCGCGCAGCAGCTCCTCGGCCCGGGTGAGGTGGATCGTGGTCAGGCCGACGGCGCTCAGCGCGACGCCCGCCTCGCTGATCTTCCCGTCGTCGATCCAGAGGGCCGCGGAGGCGGCGGCGATCGCCCAGTCGCCGGCGCGCCGCTCCACCTTCTCGTGGGCGCTGCCGCCGTTGGGGCGGACGTCCAGGCGCACCTCGGTGAGGATCTCGCCGGCCCCGACGGCGGTCATGTACGGGCCGACGTGGAACGCGTCCATCGGCACCACCCGCTCGCCCCCGGGCCCGCGGATGACCACCCGCGCCCGCGCCGCGGCGCAGACGGACGAGAGGTCCTCGGCCGCGTCGGCCTGGCAGAGCGAGCCGCCGATGGTGCCGCGGTTGCGGACGACCGGGTCGGCGATGACGTTCTCGGCGTCCCGGAAGAGCGGATACCGCTCGGCGAGGAGCTCGGACTTCAGCAGCTCGACGTGCCGCGTGAGCGCGCCGATCCGGATCTCGCCCCCCTCCTCGCGGATGTACGCGAGCTCGGTCAGGCCGGTGATGTCGATGAGGTGCTCGGGGTTCGCGAGGCGGAGCTTCATCATCGGCAGCAGGCTGTGGCCGCCGGCGATGATGCGCGCCTCGGGGCCGAGGCGGCCGAGCGCCTCGATGACGCCCTCGACGGTGGTCGCGCGCTCGTATCCGAACGCCGCGGGTGTCTGCATGCTCAGCCTCCTCGGCCCGACGGAAGGCGCTTGCGCGGCGCGCCGATGTCCTCGCGCTCCTCGTACTGCACGGGGGAGTCGGTCCCGATGACCGGCGAGCGGGGAAGCTTCTCCGGCCGCGACTGGCGCACCTCCGGGTAGAGCATGCGCGCCGCCAGGCTGCCGGCCTCGACGTTGCGCAGCACCGCGCCCGCGGGGTTCGCCATGGCGATGGGGGCCTCGCGGCCGAGGCGCGCCAGCGTCAGCGTGCCCTTGGTGTAGACCTCGCCGATGCGCGGCGGCGTGATCTCCCGGCTCTCGGGGAAGTTGCGCAGGCCGGCGGCGGCCGCGCCCGGGTAGAGGCCGTCGACCAGCCCCATGGCGTCCACCAGGCCGGCCTTCTTCACCAGGAGGCCCTCGAGGGCGTTGACGCCGGCGTCGAGGTTCCCGTTGATCGAGGTCACGATCTCGTTGACCGGCTCGGTCTTCTGCAGGATCCCGGTGACGTTGCCGATCACCTCGTCCAGGCCCTTCGTGATCTCGCGGAGCGCGAAGATCGTGGAGACCAGGTAGACGACGAGCGCGAGGACGATCAGCGCGAAGACGATGATCGTGACGATCGCTTGTGCGGACACGGTCCCCCCCTCACGCGTCGTCGATGATGACGTCGAGCGAGCCGCCGTACTCGGCGACCCCCGCGATCGTCCTGGCCACCTGGTCCTGCGTGGTCACGAGCAGCGCCGCGTGGTCCAGGTCCGCGGACGCCGCGGCCGTGACCGTCTCGATCCTGCGCACGCTCGGGATGATGCTCCGCGTGGTCCGGAGGACGCCGTGGAGCAGGTACACGAGGGCCGGGACGACGACCACGATCAGGATGATGTTCCCGATCCACCACAGCATCAGCGGGGCCTCCTCTCCGCCACGATCGCCGCCTTGCGGGCGATCCCGGGCAACGCGCCCAGGATCACGTCGAACTGCGCGTTGATCGCCGACACCGCCGGCTCGATGGGCCGCAGGTGCTCGGACTCGACGCCCTCCAGCGCCTCGCCGAGGGTCTCGAGGCCCGCGGAGGTCTTCGCCAGGCTGAGCCGCACGAACAGCAGCGCGATCGCCACGACGACCAGCACCAGGACGATCAGGAGCACGGACAGCAGGATCAGGACGTCGGTCTCGCTCATGACTCACCGAACCCGTCGGTGAGGGCGTTCATGTAGCCGTCCTGGACCACGGCCTCCTCGACGATCAGGCCGAGGACCGGGGCCGTGGCGCCGAGCTGCGGGATGTTCGCGGTGTTGGCGGCGACCTTCCCGGCGACCTCCAGCAGGCCGCCGACCGAGCGCTCGATGCTCCAGACCGCCCTCAGCAGCATGGCCAGCAGGAGGGCCACGATCAGCGCCGCCCCGAAGCCGAGGCCGAGGCAGACGGCCCAGTAGGTGTGTCCGGACCACTCCGTCATTTGCCCACCGCCACCTTTCTCAGCGCCCGGGCCGCGTGGAGGATGCGGACGCCGGAGTCGTTGATCCTCCCGACGCCCTCGAGCTCGGTCGTCTGCTGCCGCAGCACCTCCACCGCACCCTCGGCGGCGGCGGCCTGCTTGGCGATCCGGGTCGCCAGCAGCACGATGGCGATCACGATGACGGCGGCGATCGCCACCACCACGATGCCGATGACCAGGCCGATCTGCCACTGCGTGGAACCGGCCATGAGCGTGAACACGCCGCACCTCCCAGGTCGGCTACGCCAAACCCGAACTCGTCGCCCGTCACACTCTGGGTGGGTGTACGTGCGAGGTGTTGCAATATCCCGCGGACGGCGCCGGATTGTCCAGTCGCGATGCCGCCGTGACCCTTGCGGGGGACGTGATCAGCCGGTGGTGGCGCCGCCCCTGCCGAGGGCCTCGCGCAGGGTGAGGCGCGAGCCCGTTCGGGTGAAGACCGTCGAGCGCGATGCGCTCGCCGTACCGCTTCGTGAGGCCGTCGAGCTCGAGCATCCGGCCCGATGCTCTCAGCTCCCCCTCCAACCAGGGTGACCGGGGCGTTCGGAGGGCCCTTGACACCCGTCCCGGCGCGGGCCGACGCTACGCCGCGGTACGGCGGGGTCGATGGGAGGGGTTCGGGATGCTCCCGGCGCGGTACGGCCACCACCCGGTGCGCGGGCGCGCCGCGATGCTCGGCGCGGCGGCGCTGTCGGCCGCGGCCCTCCTCGCGATCGCGGGCTCGAGCTGGGGCGCCCTCGCGCACCACGGTCCCGCCGGCGGCCACGCCGCCCACGCCGCACCGGCCCTCGCGGGCGCCGTCTGGCTCGCCGGGTGGGGGCTGATGGTCGCGGCGACGATGCTGCCCGCAACGGCGCCCCTCGCGGGCCGGACCCGCTCCCCCGGCCTCGTCGCCGCGGGCTTCCTGGCGCGCGTGGTCCGCCTTCGGCGTGGTGGTGCTCACCGGGGTCGCCGCACTCGGGACGGCGGCCGTGCACGGCGCGACCGTCGCCGGCCTCGGCCTGCTCGCCGCCGGCGCGTTCCAGCTCTCCCCGGCGAAGGCCCGCGCGCTCGCGCGCTGCCGGGACCACGGGCGGCTGCTCGCGGGCCCCTCCGCCGACCCCACGGGCGACGCGGTCCGGGCCGGCCTGGCCCAGGGGCGCGCGAGCGTCGCCTGCTGCGGTCCCCTGATGGCCGCGATGGCCCTCGGGGCGGCGGGCGGCACCGGGGTGATGCTGCTGGCGGGCGCCCTCCTGACGACGGAGGCGGCGGCGCCGTGGGGCGGGCGGCTCACCCGGCCCCTCGGCGCCGCGCTCCTCGTGGCGGGCGCCCTCGCCCTGGCCGGCTAGATCGGGAGCCCGTCCCGGGCCAGGACGGCCATGACGTTCCCGGCGGTGTCCGTGAACCACGCGATGTCGGGCGCCCCGTCGGAGAAGTGGTGGATGCCGCGGTCGTCGACGTCGCCGAGGTCGGTGAAGCGCGCGAACCTCACGCCCTTGTCGGCCAGGCCGTCGACGGTCGCGGGGAGGTCGTCCACCGGGAAGTGCAGCACCGTGAAGGTCGCCGGCTGGTGCGTGTCGCCCTTCGCGTAGACCATCATCCTGGCCCCGGAGCCGAGGTGCACGATCAGGACGCCCTCCATCGGGCCCTCCTCGACGTCGAGGCCGAGCACGTCCTCGTAGAACGTGCGCGCCGCCCCGGCGTCGTCGACCGAGAAGCTCGCGAAGGCCGCGATGTCGCCGAGCATGCCGTCCTCCTGGTGTGGGGTGTCGCCCGAGTATCGACCCGGACGACGCCCCGGCACCAGGGGCGGCGGGCCGGGGCTACGCGGGGTCGGCCATCACCGCCAGGATGTTGCCGGCGGGGTCCGTGAACCACGCGATGTCGGGGCCGCCGATGTCGCCGCCGCGGTGGATGCCGCGCTCGTCGGCGCTCCCGATCTCCGGGTAGCGCTCGAACGTCACGCCCCGCTCCGCCAGGCCGTCGACCGCCGCCTCGATGTCGTCCACCGGGAAGTTCAGCACGGTGAACGAGGCCGGCTGGTGCGCGTCCCCCTTCGGGTACACCAGCACGACGGCGCCGGTGGCCAGGTGCAGGCCGATCAGCCCGCCCATGCCCTCGTCGCTCACCTCGAGCCCGAGGACGCCCTCGTAGAACGCGCGGGCCGTCGCGGTGTCGTCCACCGAGAACCCCGAGAACGCCTTGCTCTCACCCAGCATCGTCTCCTCCTCGTGGGATGTGTCACCGGTACGGACCGCCGGGGGCGGCGGAATTGATCGGTCCCGGACTAGGCTGGGTCCAGCATGACCACCGCCCACCCCCTCACCGCCGAGGCGGAGCGGGGGCTGCTGCAGGCGGCGATCGGCGGGGACGGGGACGCCTACGGGCGACTGGTCGCCGGGCGCCGCGGCGAGCTGCACGCCCACTGCTACCGCATGCTCGGCTCCGTCCAGGACGCCGAGGACGCGCTCCAGGAGGCGCTGCTGCGGGCGTGGCGCGGCCTGCGCGGCTTCGACGGGCGCAGCTCGCTGCGCACGTGGCTGTACCGGATCGCCACCAACGCCTGCCTCGACGTCCTGGCCCGGCGGCGGTCGCGGCGGCTGCCGACCGAGCGCGCGCCGGGCGCGGAGACGGGCGCGGCGCCCGCGGCGCCGGTGGCCGAGACCGCGTTCCTGGAGCCGTACCCCGACGAGGCGCTGGGCGTGCCGGACGGGCTCGCCGGCCCGGAGGCCCGCTACGAGCAGCGCGAGGCCGTGGAGCTCGCGTTCGTGGCCGCGCTCCAGCACCTGCCCCCGCGGGGGCGGGCGGCGCTGATCCTGCGCGACGTGCTGGGGTTCTCGGCCAGGGAGACCGCCGCCGTGCTCGGCACGAGCGTGCCCGCGGCCAACAGCGCCCTGCAGCGCGCCCGCGCCACGATCGACGCCCGGCTGCCGGACGAGAGCCAGCAGGCCGCCCTGCGGGGCCTCGGCGACGGCGGCGCCCGCCGGCTGGTGGCCGCCTACACCGGTGCGCTCCAGCGCGGCGACGTGGAGGGCCTGGTCGCGCTGCTCACCGCCGAGGCCACCTGGTCGATGCCGCCCATCCCCACCTGGTACTCCGGGGACGCGCTGACCGCCTTCCTCGCCGGCCACGCGATGGCGGTGCGGTGGCGCCACGTGCCCACGCGCGCGAGCGGGCACCTGGCGGTGGGCTGCTACGCATGGGACCCCACCCAGGGGGCGTTCGTGGCCCAGGTGCTCGACGTCCTCACCCTTCGGGGTGAGCGGATCGCGGCGGTCAACGGCTTCGCCACCGCCGAGGTGTTCCGTCGCCTGGCGGGGCCGGGGCCGCCGCTGGTAGCGTCGTCGATCTTCGCCCGGTTCGGCCTCCCGGAGGCGCTTCCCGGGGACGACCGATGAGTCACGTCGGAGGCCTCGGTCGACACCGTCAGTGACCGGAACCGCCGGAGGGATCAGACCATGACGACGACGACGACCGCACCCGCCCCGAACACCGCCGCAGCCGCCGCCGACGCGCGCGCCCGCTGGCTCGCGCTGCTCGTGCTGTGCCTGGGCGACCTGATGATCGTCCTGGACGGGACGATCGTGAACGTCGCCCTGCCCTCGATCCGCGACGACCTGGGCTTCGACGCGACGTCGCTGGCCTGGGTGGCGAACGCCTATCTGCTCACGTTCGGCGGCTTCCTGCTGCTCGGCGGGCGGCTCGGCGACCTGTTCGGCCAGCGGAGGATGTTCCTGATCGGGATCGTCCTCTTCACCGCCGCCTCGGTGGCGTGCGGCATGTCGACCACGCAGGGGATGCTCGTGGTGTCGCGGGCCGTGCAGGGCCTGGGCGGCGCGCTGGTGTCGGCCGTGGCGCTGTCGCTGCTGATGACGCTGTTCACCATCCCCAGCGAGCGGGCCAAGGCGATGGGGATCTTCGGGTTCGTGCTGTCCGGCGGCGGCGCCGCCGGCGTGCTGCTGGGCGGCGTCCTGACCGACCTGCTCAGCTGGCACTGGATCTTCCTGGTCAACGTGCCGGTGGGCGTGGCGGTGTACCTGCTGTCGCTGCGGCTCCTGCCCGCCACGCCCGCGCCGGCGGCCGGCGGCCGCATCGACGTGGCCGGCGCGATCACCGTCACCGGGGCGCTGGTGCTCGCGGTGTACGCGATCGTGAACGGCAACGAGTGGGGCTGGGGCTCCGCGCAGACGCTCGGGCTGCTCGGCGCCGCCGCCGTGCTGCTCGTCGCGTTCCTGGTGATCGAGTCGCGGACGTCGTCGCCGCTCGTGCCCCTCGGCCTGTTCCGCAGCACGTCCGTCTCGGCGGCCAACGGGATCGGCGTGCTGATGGCGGCCGGCATGTTCGCCTGGTTCTTCTTCTCCGCGCTCTACCTCCAGCAGATCCTGGGCTACACGCCGCTCGAGGTGGGCCTGGTGTACCTGCCGTCGATGGTCGTGTGGGGCGGCGCGTCGCTGCTGTCGGACAAGGTGGTGATGCGGTTCGGGATCCTGCGGCCCCTCGCGTTCGGCCTCGGGCTCATGGCGATCGGGCTGGTGCTCTTCGCGCGGACGCCGGTGGACGGGAACGTCTGGGTCAACGTCATCCCGGGGACGCTCGCGATCGGCCTCGGCGCAGGCATCGCGTTCAACCCGATCCTGCTCGCCGCGATGAGCGGCGTGAAGCCCACCGAGTTCGGCCTCGCCTCGGGCGTGGTGAACACCTCGTTCATGATGGGCGGCGCCGTGGGCCTCGCGATCCTGGCGAGCGTGGCGGCCTCGCGCACCGAGTCGCTCACCGCCGCCGGCGACCCCGCCGACGTGGCGCTGAACGGCGGGTACCACGCCGCCTTCCTCGTGGGTGCCATCTTCGTGCTGGTGGGCATCGCGCTGGGCGTGGCGCTGTTGCGCGGCGCCACCGTCGCGGCGCCGGAGGGCCACGGGGCGCCCGAGGGCGACGGGGAGCCGGCCGCGGTCAACGGGTAGGCGGCGGGCGGGGCGACGTCCTCGCTACCGTCGGACGGGTGACCGTCCGACGCGCCGCCGGCGCCCTCATCGTCCTGCTGCTCCTGGCGGCGCCGGCCGCCGCCGCCCCGCAGCTGCGGACGGCGACGCCCGCCGACGACGGAGCCCATCCCGGGCCGGGCGACCGGACCGAGTGGTGGTTCGTGAGCGCCGTCGACCCGGCCCAGGACCTGGCGGTCGCGACCGCCCTCGGCGCCCGCTTCCCCGGCGGGCCGCCCGCCACCGTCGTGTTCCTCTACCTGCCGGACGGGAGCGTGGCGACGGTCGGCGCGCCGCGGCTGCTCACGCAGGAGCCCGCCACGGGCCGCGCCGACGTGCGCCTGGGCGCCGACCGCTTCTGGTCCACCGGGCCGGGCCGCTACCGGCTCCGCGTGGACATGCCCGCCGGCATCGCCCTGGCCGGCGCCTCGCCCGGGCCGGTGCGGCTGGACCTGACGATCCGGGCCACCGCGCCCGGCTTCCTGGCCGGGCCGCTCGCGCTGCCCGGCGGCCAGGATCTCTCGTGGACCGTCGCCGCCCCGTCCGCGCGCGTGACCGGGACGATCCGCGCCGGCGACCGCACGTTCCGGCTGCGCGGCGCGCCCGGCTACAGCGACCACAACTTCGGCGCGTTCGACCTGGGCGACGCCTCGCACGGCGGGTGGGACTGGAGTCAGGTCCACCTGCCCGGCGGCCGCAGCCTGGTGACCGGCATCGTCCGGCCCGCCGATCCGGCGCTCCGCGACGGCGCGCTCGCGCTGTCGGATGCCTCCGGCCGCATCGCGGAGGGCCGCGCGGCGGGCGCGGAGGTGCGCCGGGGCGACTGGTCGGCCGAGGGCGACCACCCCTACCCGCGGGCCGTGACCCTCGACGCCCGCCTCTCCGGCGGGTGGCGGGCCACGGTGCGCTACGCGGCGCGGCGCGCCTCGCCGCTGCGGTTCACGCTCGACGGGTCGAGCGCGCTGGTGGAGGTGGAGGCCCGGACGTCCGGCACGCTCCGCCGCGACGGTCGCGTGGTGGCGCGCTGGCGCGGCGCCCCCGCCTTCTACGAGTACGAGTTGACCCCGCTCACCCGCGAGCGGGACGCCGCGCCCGGCAGCCTCACGCGGGCGGCGCGCGACGCCGGGGAGGCGGTCGCTCAGGCCGCGGCGTAGACCGCCCGCGCCGTCTCGTCCAGGAAGCAGAACCGCACGAGCGTCACGGGCGAGGCCTCCGCGGCCTCCCGGACCGCGGCCACCGCCACGGGCGCCGCGAGGTCCACCGGGTAGCCGAAGATCCCGGTGGAGATGGCGGGCAGCGCGATCGTCGCCAGGCCCTCCTCCTGCGCCCGCGCGATCACCGCGCGATGGGCCGCCGCGAGGACCTCCGCCTCCCCCGCGCCACCGCCGCGCCACACGGGCCCGACGGCGTGGATCACGGCCCGCTGCGGCAGGCGCCCCGCCCGCGTGACCACGGCGCCGCCCGTGGGGCAGTGGCCGATCCGGCGCGAGTCCTCCTCCAGGTCGGGCCCGGCGGCGCGGGCGATCAGGCCGGCGACGCCGCCGCCGTGGGCCAGCGCCTCGTTGGCCGGGTTCACGATGGCGTCGACCCTCTGCGCCAGGAGGTCCGCCACCTCGAACTCGATCGCGCCCACGCGCCCAGGATAGATCGCGGGCGACGCGGCGGCTCAAGCGCGTGCCGCGACCACCCGATCGAGAGGGGATGCCCCGATACCGGCGCCTCCTCCCCCTCGCATCCGTCGCGGCCCTCACACTGGTCGCGGTCGCCGGCGCGGCGCCGACCATCGATGAGTACACCGCCGGGCTGACCACCGGCCAGAAGCCGAGCGGCATCGCCGCGGGTCCCGACGGCGGGCTGTGGTTCACGGAGATCGGCGGCTCGGGGGCCCTCGGCCGCATCGCACCCGACGGCACCATCACGGAGTTCACGGCCGGCCTGACGGCCAACGCGGATCCGACCGGCATCGCCGCCGGCCCGGACGGGAACGTCTGGTTCACCGAGCAGGCCAACCCCGGCCGCATCGGGCGCATCACGCCCTCGGGGGTCATCACCGAGTTCACCGCCGGCCTCTCGAACGACGGTCAGCCGACCGGCATCGCCGCGGGCCCCGACGGGGCGATGTGGTTCACGGAGTTCAAGAACCCCGGCCGCATCGGGCGCATCACGACATCGGGGGCGATCACGGAGTTCACGGCTGGCCTCACGACCAACGCCCAGCCGGACGACATCGCCGCCGGACCGGACGGCAACCTCTGGTTCACGGAGAAGGCCAACCCGGGCCGCATCGGGCGCATCACCCCGGCGGGCGTCATCACCGAGTTCACGACGGGCCTCACCGCGAACGCCCAGCCCTCCGACATCACCGCCGGCCCCGACGGCAACCTGTGGTTCACCGAGTTCGCGAACCCCGGCCGCATCGGGCGCATCACCCCCGCAGGGGTCATCACCGAGTTCACGACGGGCCTCACCGCGAACGCCCAGCCCTCCGACATCACCGCCGGCGCCGACGGCAACCTGTGGTTCACCGAGTTCGCGAACCCCGGCCGCATCGGGCGCGTCACCCCGGCGGGCGTCATCACCGAGTTCAGCGGGCTCACCAGCAACTCGCAGCCCATCGGCATCGCCGCGGAGCCCGACGGCAACGTCTGGTTCACGGAGCAGGCCAACCCCGGCCGCATCGGCCGGATCACGCTGCCGCCCGGGGTCGCGGGGACCGCGGCGACCGGCGTGACCTCCGAGGGCGCCACCCTCGGCGCCCTCGCCTCGCCCCGCTCGCAGGCGACCACGTACGTCGTCGAGTACGGCACCACGACGGCGTACGGCGCGCAGACCACGGCGGCCTCCGCCGGCGCCGGCGCGGCGCCCCTCGCGGTGGGCGTCCCGGTGGCCGGCCTGGACCCCGGGACGACGTACCACTTCCGCGTCGTCGCGACGAACGCGTCCGGGACCACGACCGGCGCCGACGCCACGTTCACGACCTCGGCCACGCCGCAGGCCCCCCCGCCGGCCACCACGCCGCCGCCCGCGAGCCCGCCCTCCGCCGGTCCGCCGGCACCCTCCTCCCCCGTGCCGCCCCCCTCCCTGGGCCGATCGGTCGGGGCCGACGTGGTCTCGGGCACCGTCAGGGTCCGCACGCCCGGATCCTCGGGCTACGCCGCCCTCGACGACGCGGGCTCGCTCCCGGTCGGCTCCACGATCGACGCCCGCGACGGCGTGCTCACCCTGACCGCGGCCCTCCCGGGCGGCGGCGCGCAGACCGGCACGTTCTGGGGCGGCCTCTTCGGCGTCCGGCAGGACCGCGGGACCGGGATGACCCACCTCTTCGTCCGCCGGCCCGCGGGGTGCTCCGTCCGGGCCGCCGGGGGCGTCGCGGAATCGTTCGGCAAGCGCCGCCGCCGCCCGCCGCAGAACGACCTGTGGGGCAGCGACTCGCACGGGCGCTTCAGCACCCACGGCGCGAACAGCGCCGCGACCGTCCGCGGGACCCGGTGGCTCACGGTCGAGCGCTGCGACGGCACGCTGACGCGCGTGGTGAGCGGCCGCGTGCTCGTCCGCGACCTGCGGACCGGTCGCAGGGTGATGCTGACGGCGAACCGGCAGTACCTGGCCCGGAGGTGAGACTGCGGCTGCGCCGGCCGGGGGGCGACGGGCGCCCCGCCGTCGCGCGGCGCACGCGGCTGGCGGCCGCGCTGCTCGGCGCGGCCCTCGCGATCGCCGTCGCCGTCGCGGCCCACTCCGCCGGCATGCTCGACCGGGCCGAGGACGCCACCGTGGACCTCCGCTTCGGCCTCCGCGAGCGGCCCGTGCCGGACGACATCCTCGTGGTGGCGATCGACGACGCCACCTTCTCCGACCTGGGGGTGCGCTGGCCGTTCCCCCGGTCGCTGCACGCGAGGGCGATCGACCGCCTGCGTCTCGACGGCGCGCGGGCCATCGTCTACGACGTCCAGTTCACGGAGCGGACGGTGCCCGCCCAGGACAACGCGCTCTACGCCGCCGTCGCGCGGGCCGGCGACGTGATCCTGGCCACCAGCGAGATCGGCGAGGGCGGCGACGACGAACGTGCTCGGCGGCGACGCGAACCTGCGGCGCGCCGGCGCCTGGGCCGCCGCGGCGAACCTGCCGACGTCGCCCGGCGGCGTGATCCGCCGCGTCCCGCTCGCCGTCGGCGGGCTCGACACGATGGCCGTCCGCGCCGCCGAGACGGTGTCGGGACGGCGACCCGACCCCGCGCGCTTCTCCGGCGGCGGCGCCCTGATCGACTATCGCGGCGGGCCCGGCCACATCACCACCGTCTCCTTCTCGGACCTCATCCGGAGGCGCGTCGATCCGGCGCTCGTCCGCGACCGCATCGTGGTGATCGGCGCGTCCGCCCCGAGCCTCCAGGACGTCCACGCCACCCCGACCGCCACGCACTCCTCGATGGCCGGTGCCGAGGTCCAGGCCAACGCGATCTGGACGGCGGTGCACGGCGTCCCCCTGCGCGACGGGCCCGGCTGGGCGGGGCTGCTCGCGATCGGCCTGCTCGGCGCCGCCGCCCCCCTCGCGGGCATGCGCGTCGACGCCCGCATGGGGGCCGCCGTCGCGCTCCTGCTCGGCGCCGGCTACGCCGGCATGAGCGTGATCCTGTTCGACCGCGGGACCGTCACGGTCCTGGTCGCGCCGCTCGTGGCCTGCGCGGTCGGGATCGTCGCGAGCCTCGCGGCCAACGTCTGGCTCGAGCGGCGTGAGCGCCGCCGGGTGAGTGGCGAGAACGTCGTGCTCGAGGGATGGTGCGGGCGCGCACCGCCCAGCTGCGCGAGACCCAGCTCGAGATCGTGAACCGGCTCGCGCAGGCCGCCGAGTCGCGCGACGGCGACACCGGGGCCCACATCGAGCGGATGAGCCGGATGTGCGAGGCGCTCGGCCGCGGCGGTCGGCATGGGCGAGGACGAGGCCGAGGAGCTGCGTCACGCCGCGGTCCTGCACGACGTCGGCAAGATCGGGATCCCCGACGCGGTCCTGCTGAAGCCGGGTCGGCTGGACGCCGATGAGATCGCGGTGATGCGGCGGCACACCGCCATCGGCGCTTCGATCCTGTCCGGGTCGTCCTCCCCGCTGATGCAGCTGGCCGAGACCATCGCGCTGACCCACCACGAGCGGTGGGACGGCACGGGCTACCCGGCCGGGCTCGCGGGGGAGGCGATCCCGCTCCCGGGCCGCATCGCGGCCATCTGCGACGTGTTCGACGCGCTCCTGGCCCGCCGCCCGTACAAGGAGCGCTGGTCGCTCGACGAGGCGCTCGTCGAGATCCTGAGCCTCGCGGGCACCCACTTCGATCCCGAGCTCACGCGCGCGTTCGGGGAGATCGCGCCGGGGCTCGCGCACGAACTGGCCCTCCTGACCGACGATCCGCGTCCCGCCGGCCTGCCGGTGACCGCCCCCGTCTGACGGAGGGCGGCGGCCCGCGTCAGGCGGCGGACGGGACCGTCGCCCGGCGCACCGCCAGGCCGCCCATCCGCAGCATGTGCTGGCCGGCCAGCGCGCGCCAGCCCGCGTAGGGCAGGAAGAACGCGTCGACCTGCGCCTCCGACGCGAGCGAAGACCGCGGCCGGCCGCTGCGCACCTGGCCCACCAGCACGCGGTAGGCGAGGTCGCCGGAGGGGAGCGCGTCCGGATCGCCCTGCCCGTGCAGCGCCAGGCAGGCGATCGTCCAGGTGCCGATGCCGGGGATGGCGCGCAGGCGGGCGTGCCCGGCGGCGCGGCGGTCCTGGGCCGAGCAGGTCGACCCGGCCCGAGGCCACCTCCCGGGCCGCGCGGATCAGCGCGGTCGAGCGGGCGGCGGAGAGGTCGCACGCCCGCAGCTCGGCCGGGGCGAGCCGCGCGACGGCCGCGGGGTCGGGGGCGTCGCGCATCCCGGAGGCCGCGTCGCGGCGGCCGTGGCGCCCGATGAGCCGCCGCTGGATGGCGGTGGCCTGCTCGCCGGTGATGAGCTGCTCGCACACGGCCCACATCAGGGCCTCGAACGGCATGGGCCGCCGGTCGGGGCGCACGTCGGGCGCCGCGCGGACCGACGGGCCGATGACGGGGTCGGCGCCGAATCGGTCGGCGAACGGCCGCAGGTCATCGTCGACCGCCGTCCAGAAGCGGGCGCGCGCCATCCCGGCCTCGGCGGCGGCGGCGTCGCGCGACTCGGCGCGCAGGCGCACGTTGCGGCCCGCGTGCCAGGCGCGCAGCAGCACCGGGTGGCCGCCGACGTGGACCAGGCGCTCCAGGCGGCCGTCGCGGCGCCGGGCCAGCCGGTCCCACCCGAGGCGCGGCAGGCGGACGGGCCACACCGGGGTCACCTCGTCGTCGAGCGTCACGCCCGGATCATGCCGCGGCCAGCCACTGCGCCGCCTGGCGGCGGCGGGTCTCGAGCTGCTCCAGCGTCGCCTCGCCCACCCGCTCGACGCCGACGCGCCGGTTGAGCTCGGCGTTCACCTGCTGGTGCGACATGCCGGTGAGCCGGGAGATGAGCCGCACCAGCGACGCGTTGGCGTCGCGCAGCGCGCGCCGGCGCTCGCGCGGCGACGGCGCGGGGCGGCCCTCGGGGTCCTCCGGGGCGGGCGGCAGGACCTGCGGCGCGGGCGCCAGCTCCAGCAGCACGCCCTCGTCGAGCGTCGCGACCGGCGCGGGCTGCCACGCCCCCGCCTCCGGCGCCCCGTCACCCGTCGCGATCGCCGAGATCGCCGCGAACAGGTTCATCTGGTCGCCCGGCTCCGGCGGCTCCGCGATCTCCTGGGGCTCCTCCTCGGGCAGGGGCTCGCCGTCGTCGTCAACGCGGCGCAGGCTGTGGCGACGCTGCTCGGCGATCGCCAGGGCGTGGGCGCGCAGGCGCGGGTCGTCGGGGATGAACATGTGGCTGGGCTGCGCCCCGAGGCCCCGCGTCCACCGCACCAGGCGGCCGACCGCCTGGCGGAAGAAGAGCTCCGTGGTGGTCGTGGTGGCGAACACGCCGACCCGCAGGCGCGGGATGTCCACCCCCTCGGAGAGCATCCGCACGGCCACGATCCACGGCTCCGTCCCGTGCGCGAAGGCGGCGATCCGGGCCGACGCCCCCGGGTCCTCGGACACGGCGACCACGGGCGTCACCCCCAGCCGGCGCCGCATGATCGCGGCGATCCCCCGGGCGTGGTCCTGGTCCATCGCGATCACCACGCCGCCCGCCGCGGGGTGGCCGTCGCGCACCTCCCCGAGCATGCGGTGGGCCCTGGCGAGCACGGCGGGCAGCCACTCGCCATCGACGGACAGTGCGGTGCGCAGCCGCTGGGACGCGGCGACGGCGTCCAGGGCGTCCTGGAACGTCGCGCGGGCCAGGGTGCCGTCGCTGGCGACCCACTCCATGTCCCCGTCGGTGCGGGGGAAGTGGACGGGGCGCACCACGCCGCCGTCGCGCATCGCGTCGGCGTAGCCGTACTCGACGTCGGGCTGCGCCAGCCCGTCGTCGTCGTAGCGCACGAACGGGATGGCCCGGGTGTCGGAGCGGAAGGGCGTGCCGGACAGCGACAGGCGCACCGCCGCGGCGCCGAACGCGGCCCGCGTGGCGTCCCCCCACGCCCGCTCCTCCCCCGAGTGGTGGGCCTCGTCCAGGACCACGAACGCGTCGCGGGCGATCCTGGCGACGTCCGCGGCGCTGCCCGCCACCTGCTGGTACGTGGTCACCATCCCGTGGACGTCGGCGGGCAGGCGGCCGTCGGCGGAGGTCCACGACGGCTCCAGGTGCAGGTCGAGGGCCTCGGCGGCATCGGCCCACTGGCCCTTCAGGTGCTGCGTCGGGGCGACCACCACCAGGCGGCGCCGCGGGTGATCGGCCAGGTGCTGGCGGACGGCCGCGAGCGCGAACGTCGTCTTCCCCGCACCGGGCGTCGCGACCGCCAGGAAGTCCGGGCCGTGGCGGGACCGGAACGCGTCGAGGGCCGCCTTCTGCCAGCGGCGGAGTCGGATCTGCTGGGCCATGCGCAGCGGCGGACCCTAGCCCCGGCGACGGACACCGATGAGTTCCGGGGGCGTCACAGGTCGTAGTCGCGACGTGTCAGAGAGATAACCGGGGTGCCTCGGATGGGGGTTTCGGTCCACAGGGGCCTGAAGTAGCCTCGCCGCTTCGGGGGCACCGCACCGCAGAGGGAGAGGACGAAGTTGAGGTCGTTCACCAGATGGATCCTGGGGCACCGGCGCTGGATCGCCGCCGCATGGATCCTCATCGCCGTCGTGGCATTCGGATCGGTACAGCAGTCCGTCGATGCCCTGTCGGACAAGTTCGAGCTCCCGGGCCGGGAGAGCACCAACGCGGCCAACGCCATCTACAACGAGCTGGGCACGGGCGGGCCGCGCGTCAACGGGCCGCTCACCGCGGTCGTGCAGCTGCCGGAGGGCACCACGATCGACTCGCCCGGCGCGAAGGAGCAGGTCGGGACCGCGTTTGCGAAGATCGCGAACAGCATCCCCGACGTCCGCTACGCCGACTTCGCCACCACGGGCGACCGCACGTTCGTCTCCGAGGACGGCCGTACCGCGTTCTCCGTCATGTGGTACCCGCCGAGCGACGTGGTCTTCGAGCCGGCCAAGGCGGCCACTGACCAGGCCGAGGCGGCCGCCGAGGGCGTCACCGTCGACGGCGCCCAGGTCCGGATCACCGGCTACGACCCGCTCGCCGTGGGTGACAGCGACGAGTCGAGCGGTCCGAGCGTCCTGCTCGAGACCATAATCGGCGGCCTGGGCGCGCTGATCGTGCTGGCCTTCGTCTTCGGCTCGCTGATGGCGTTCGTGCCGCTGCTGATGGCGGCGATCGCCATCCCCACCACGTTCCTGGTGCTGTGGCCGCTCGCGGAGGCGACCGAGGTGTCGGTCGTGGTGCAGTTCCTGATCTCGCTGATCGGGCTGGGCGTCGCGATCGACTACTCACTGCTCATCGTGATGCGCTGGCGGGAGGAGGTCGCCAACGGCCGCGACCGCATCGAGGCGGTCGTCGAGACGATGGAGCACGCCGGCAAGGCGGTCATCTTCAGCGGCATCGCCGTCGCCATCGGCCTGCTGGCGATGGTCGTGCTGCCGGTGCCCTTCCTGCGCAGCATCGGCTACGGCGGCATGCTGATCCCGCTGATCAGCGTCCTCGTGGCGATCACGCTGCTGCCCGTGGTGCTCGCCACAGTCGGGCCGCGGCTCGACAGGATCGGCATCAGCCGCCGCACCGGGAACGCGGGTCAGGGCTGGGTGCCGTGGGGCCGCTTCGTGGTCCGCAACCGCTACCTCGTCGGCGGCGTGGCGCTCGTGATCCTGGCGCTCCTGTTCATCCCGGTGCTGAACTTCTCGACCGGGACGCCGCGGGCCAACTCCCTGGCCTCGGCCGGCGCCGCGCGCGTCGCGCTCGACCAGCTCGACGACTCCGGCATCGGCGCCGGGGCGCTCAACCCGTTCGAGGTGGCGGTGATCGGCGGCGACGCCGACGCCGTCGCGAAGGCGGCGGCGGGCGCCGACGGCGTCCGCGGGGCGGTCGCCCCGGCCGCCGCCGCGTGGGGCAACGGCGACCTCCGGGTGGTGAACGTCTTCCCGGAGGCCGAGGACAGCCCGTCCACGGTCGGACTCAGTCCGCGCCGCGCTGGACGACCAGCCCGGCGAGGTGCTGGTGGGCGGCGCGACCCCGGGGACGGCCGACTTCAACGACGCCGTCTACGGCAACTTCGTGTGGGTCGTGATCGTGATCGCGCTGATCACGTACGTCCTGCTGGCGCGGGTGTTCCGCTCGCTGCTGCTACCGCTCAAGGCGGTGGTGTTCAACATCATCTCGATCGGCGCCGTGTGGGGCTTCATGGTCCTGTTCTGGCAGGAGGGCCACGGCTCCGGCGCGATCTTCGACATCGAGCCGACCGGGGCGTTGACCGTCTGGATCCCGATCATGGTCTTCGCATTCCTGTACGGGCTCTCGATGGACTACGAGGTGTTCATCCTCAGCCGGATGCGGGAGGAGTACGACCGCGACGGCCACACCGACCGCGCGGTGGTGGCGGGCCTGGCCCGCACCGGGCGCCTGGTGACGGCCGGGTCGCTCATCCTGTTCCTGGCGTTCACCGCGCTCGCGTCGAGCCCGGGCACCGACATCAAGGTGTTCGCGACGGCGCTGGCAATCGGGATCCTGCTCGACGCGACGGTCGTGCGCAGCATGCTGCTGCCGGCGTTCGTCGCGGTGCTCGGCCGCTGGAACTGGTGGCTGCCGGCCTGGGCGGCGCGCATCCTGCGGGTGGAGCCGAGCTACCCCGCCCCCGAGGTCCGGGGCGAGGTGCCGCTCGAGCTCGACCCCCCCGGGGAGACGTCGCTGGGGCACCCGGCCGCGAGGCCGGCCCTGGAGGGCGAGCGGTAGCTAGGTCGTCGTCGTGGCGGCGGGCGCCTCCTGGCGCGCCCGTCGCCGCGGCGAGATCGCCAGCGCGAGGAGCGCCGCCACCAGCGCGGCGGCCGCGCCGAGCCACAGGGAGGTGGTGAAGCCGGACTCGGCGGGGATGGACGTCCCCGCGATCACGTCGCTGGCCAGGAGCGTCACGGCGGCCTGGCTGCCGATCACGCTGCCGACCGTCCGGACGACGGTGTTCATCCCCGTGGCGATGCCGGTCTCGGTGGGCGCCACGGCGTCGGAGATCAGCTTGGGCATGGCGCCGAAGGCCACCGCGACGCCGGCCGCGCCGATCGCGTAGCCCAGCATGAGCTGCCACGGCTCGTCGTGGAACGCGGCGAGGGAGGCCGAGCCGATCGCCGTGACCACCAGCCCGATCGCGAGCGACAGCTTGAAGCCCACCCACCGGCCCAGGACGCCGCCGAACGGGCCGGCGGGCAGCATCACCAGCGCGCCGGGCAGCAGGTAGAGCGCCGACACGGTGACGGTGGCGCCGAAGCCGTAGGTCACGAGGCCCTGGACGCCCTCCGGCAGGCCGCTCGGCATCTGTGAGAAGAGCGGCAGCACGGTGAAGATCGCGTACATCGTGAAGCCGCAGAAGAGGGCGGCGAGGTTGGTGAAGAGCACGGGGCGGCGCGAGAGCATCCGCATGTCCACCATCGGGCTCTTCGTGCGGGCCTCGACGACGCCCCAGGCGACCAGCACCGCGAGGCCGGCGACGACCATGCCCATGAGCTTCGCCGACGACCAGCCCCAGTCGTGCCCCTCGGTGAGCGCCACGAGCAGCAGGATCAGGCCGCCGGACAGGAGCAGCGCGCCGGGGATGTCGAGCGTGGCGGCGCTCCGGTGCGGCGACGGCGGGACGAAGCGGGCGACGAGCGCCATCCCGAGGACGCCGATCACCGCCCCGACCACGAACAGCAGGCGCCACGACGCGTGGTCCACGATAACGCCGCTCATCACCAGGCCCAGGCCGCCGCCGACGCCGAGCATCGCGGAGATCAGCCCCATCGCGACGCCCATGCGCTTCGCGGGCACCTCGTCGCGGATGATGGAGAAGCTGAGCGGGTAGACGGCGCCGCCGATCCCCTGGATCGCGCGGAACACGATCAGCGACCAGATGTTCCAGGCGAAGATCGCCGCGACCGACCCGATCGTGAACAGCGCGAGCGTCACGATCAGCATCCGCGGCTTGCCGAACTGGTCGCCCAGCCGGCCGAGCAGCGGCGTCGCGACGGACGCGCTGAGCAGGTAGATGCTCACCGTCCACGCGGCCCACGACGTCGTCGTGTTCAGGTCGTCAGCCACGATCGGCAGCGCCGGGACGATCACGGCCTGCATGAGCGCGAAGCTGCCGGACGCGCAGGTCAGCGCGAGGAGCAACTGCCCGGGGCTGGAGCGTGTCACTGGTGCCGGTCCTCCATCGCGTCGTGCCCGTCCGAACGGATTCGTGCTTTACGCAACGTATCGTAAAGCGGGCACGCTACCATCCGGGTCGTGCCCGCCGCCCCCGCATCACCCCGACGGGGCCGTCCCCGGTCCCAGGCGAACGACGACGCGATCCTGGACGCCGCCGTCCAGCTGCTGTCGGAGGTGGGCTACACGCGGCTGTCGATGGAGGGCGTGGCGGCCGCCGCCGGGGTGAGCAAGCCGACCCTCTACCTCCGCTACGCGTCGAAGGCTGAGCTTGTGGCCGCGGCGTTCACCGCGGTCCGGATGGGCGCCGCCCCGCGCCTGTCAGGCGACCTCCGCGCCGACCTGGTCGCCCAGCTCCGCCACCTCCGCGTCGCCTTCGCCCGCACCGGCATGTCGGTGGTGGGCGTGTGCCTGGCGGAGGAGGAGCACGTCCCGGACCTGATCGAGGCCCTCCGCGCCCGCAGCCTGCGCCCGGGCCGGCAGCTCCTGCGCGACGCCCTCACCGCCGCGCGGGACCGCGGCGAGCTCCGCGACGACGCCGACCTCGAGGCCGCCATCGAGATGGCCTTCGGCGCCTACTACGCCCACTACCTCTCGGGCGAGCCCTTCCCCGACGGCTGGGAGGAGCGCATCGCCGACGCCGTCCTGCGGAGCGTGACGGTCCCCTCCTGAGGGGCCCTCGGGCCGAGGGGCACGCGCCACGCCGGCCGACTCGCGGCCGGCTGGTGCGCGGACGGCTCCACCGCCTCCTGTGTCGCGGACGTGGCTGGCGCGGTGAGCTGGCGCACCAGGTCGTCGCCGCCGACGCTCCCGGCCTTGAGGCGGGGGTCGACCTCGGAGAGCGGGAAGCGGAGGCGCACGGTCCACAGCACGAGCGCCCACACGAGGGGCGCGCCGAGCAGGAGCCCGCAGATCACGGCGGCGGTGATCTCCACCCATGCCGGCGCGGTGTTCCCCATGGCGCGATGGTGCGCCCGCGCGGCATCCGTGCGCCACCCCCGTCTCGCGATGCGGATCCCGCCGCTCGCGCGGCTCAGGCCGAGAGGCCCCGGATGGGGGTGGGCCGACCGTCCTCCCCGAGGGCGACCATGGTGAAGACCCCCGCCGTGCAGAGCTCCCGGGTGTGGGTGACCGGGTCCTCGCGGTGGGCCTCCACGCGGATGCGCATGCTCGTGCGGCCCACCGACTCGACCTCGGCGACCAGCTCCACCAGCTCGCCCTCGCGGATCGCGACGCGGAAGGTCAGCTCGTCCACGACCGCCGTCACCACCGTGCGGGTGCCCGCCCGGCGCACGCCGGCGATCGCGGCGGCCGAGTCCATCCACGCCATCAGGGTCCCGCCGTAGAGCGTCCCCAGGTGGTTCGTGTCCCCCGGCATCACCAGGTGGGTGAACCGCGTCACGGGCGGCTCCGGGCGCGCGCCGCCGCTCACGCGTCCGCCGCCGCCGCGACCACGTCCAGGATGTCCACCGCGTGCCCCTCCATCAGCCAGGGGCCCACGCCCCACACCGACTCCAGCTCCCGCGCGTCCCGCGGGGCCCGCCGCGCGATCCCCTCCAGGGTCCGGTTCGACGCCACCCGGAACGCCGGCCACCCCAGCTCCTTCGCCAGCGCCCCGCGCCACGCCTTCAGCGCGTCGAACACCCGCCGCTCGTCCACGTCGAGGGGCGGCTCGTCCGGGCGCGAGCGGGCGGACGCCGGCGCCGCCACCGGCGCCGCCGCCTCGAGGTCGCCGGGCGGGTCGCAGACGTCGCAGCAGCGCTCCTCCGGCGCCGGCTCCGACGGGTCGTCGAAGTGCTCGAGGAACACCCGCCGGCGGCAGATGTGGCCCTTCACGTAGGCGGCCGCGGCGTCCAGCGCCCGGTGCCGCCGCCGGCAGCTCCACCTGGATCTGCCCCGCCAGGTCCTCGCGCTGGTCGGGGGTCAGCCGGTCCGTGACGAGCCGCCCCGCGCGGCCGCCGCCCGCCGCCGCGTCGACCTCGAGGGCGCCGACCCGCTCCGCCAGCGCCAGGACGAACCCCGTGTCGTCGTCCACCTCGGAGCGGTCCATCCGCCAGCGGCCGTCCCCGTCGGCCCGCGACGCCAGCCGCGACAGCAGACGGTCGACCTCCCCCGGCTCCAGCCGCGCCCGCGTGATCCGCCGCCGGATCGCCACCTCGTCGGACGGGCCCGCCACGATCACGTGCCGCGAGGGCTCGCCGTCGCGCCCCGCCCGCCCCGCCTCCTGGTACAGCTGCTCGAGCGAATCCGGCAGCGCCGTGTGCACCACCAGGCGCACGTCCGGCACGTTCACGCCCATCCCGAACGCGTTCGTGGCCGCCACCACCCGCGCGCGCCCGCTCGTGAAGGCCTCCTGCGCCTCGGCCCGGTCGGCGCGGCCCGCGTGGTAGGCCACCGCGGAGTGCCCGGCGGCGTTCAGCGCCGCCGCCGTCTCCTCCGTGGCCCGCCGCGTCCCGCAGTAGACGATCGCCTTGCCGCCCCGCGCCGCCTCCAGCGCCGCGGTCAGCACGCCCCGCTTGCGGGCGACGGAACCCTTGCCCTCGACCCACAAGGCGTCGAACGTCAGGTTCGGCCGGTCGAAGCCCCCGACCACGCCGACCGGGTCGCGCAGGCCCAGCCGCCGCGCCACGTCCGCTCGCACCCGGTCGGTGGCCGTCGCGGTGAGCGCCATCGTCGCCCGCGGGCGCAGCGCCTCACGGAACCGCCCGACGCGCCGGTAGTCCGGCCGGAACTCGTGGCCCCACTCGCTCACGCAGTGGGCCTCGTCGATCACCAGCAGGCTCACGGTCGCCGACGCCATCGCCCGCCCGAACGCCGCCGACCCGAACCGCTCGGGCGCCACGTACAGCAGCCGCAGCGCGCCGGCGCGGGCGGCCTCCAGCGCGTCGCGGGCCTCCCCGTCCGAGAGCCCCGAGTGGAGCGCCGCCGCGGGGATCCCGGCGCGGACGAGGCCGGCGAGCTGGTCGGTCATCAGCGCGATGAGCGGCGACACGACCACGGTCAGCCCGCGCAGCACGGCCGCCGGCGCCTGGTAGCAGAGCGACTTGCCGGAGCCGGTCGCCATCACCACCATCGCGTCGCGACCCGCGAGCGCCGCCGCGATCGCCCGGTCCTGGCCGGGCCGCAGCCGCCGCACGCCCAGCGCGGCGAGCGCCTCCGCCAGTCCCGGCCCCGCGGCGCCCACGCGCGCCTCGCCCTCCGGCGGCCGGCGGGCGGTGACGCCGGTCACCAGGCCCCCGAGCAGCGCCCGCTCCGCCGGCGCCAGGTCCGGCCACGCCGCGCGCAGCTCACCCAGCCGCGCCTCCACCACCGCGTGCGCCGCGTCGTCCTCGGCGCCCGCCGCCTCGGCGGCCTCCACCTCGCGCACCAGGTCGGCGAGCGCCGCAAGCGGCAGTTCCTCCCCCGGGATCGGGGCGACCGGGGGGATGTCCTGGGCGACGTTCACCCCGGGAGCGTGGCAGCCTCCCCGGACGCCAGGTAGGCCCGCCACCCGCCGTGGTGGGAGATGTCCTCCGCGCCGTCCAGCGCCCACGGCTCGCCGACGAAGCCGCTCACCCGCGACCCGTCCGCCATGGCCAGGGTCCCGATCGCCAGCGGCGGCGGCACCTCGGCCACGAACCCTGATGGTGACCACGACGTCGAGGAGGCGGTGTACTTGTCGGGGCGCGTGTACGTCCTCACGTCGCACCCCGGCCACGTCGCCGCGGAGGTGCCGGTCCCGCTGCCGGCCGACCGCGGGCCCGGCGTGAAGCGCGACGAGCTGTTCCTCGACCTGCGCGACCACATCCAGGAGATCCTGGTGGACCAGGTGCACGCGTGACACCGGGGGCGCCCCGGCGCGGTAGCGTCCGGTCCGTGACCCCCGAGGACGAGGACGCGCTCCGCCGGACGCGTCTGGCCAACGAGCGGACCTATCTGGCCTGGTGGCGCGGCGGGCTGACGGGCATCGCGGTCGCCCTGGGGGTCGGCGCGCTGCTGCCGGAGCTCGCCGACAGCAGCCGCTGGCCGTTCGTCGCGCTCGGGATCGGGTTCGCGGTCCTGGCGGTCCTCTTCATCGTCTACGGCGTCCACCGGTTCCGCTCCGTCGAGCGGGAGCTCCTGCGCGGCGGGTTCGCACCCCTCGACCTGCGGTTCGCCACGCTCCTCGGCCTCTTCGGCGTGGTCCTCGCCGTCCTCACGATCATCGCGGTCGTCGTCGAGTTCTGACCCCCGGTGACCGCGCCCGTGCCGGGATGCCAAGGACCGGGGGAGCCGAGGGCGAACCCGTCTAGGGTGAGCCCGTCCCACGAGGAGGCGACGTCCTGAGGCTGGTCCCGGGTGAGGAGTTCGGGCGGTACCGGATCGAGGCCGAGATCGGCCGCGGGGGGCAGGCGGTGGTGTACCGCGCCACGCAGCTCGACCTGGACCGCCCGGTCGCGCTGAAGGTCTTCGACGAGGGATACCTCACCCGCGCCGGCGCCCTGGAGCGCTTCCGGCGCGAGGCGATCGCCGCCGGCCGCCTCGAGCACCCCCGGATCGTCCCGGTCTACGACGCCGGCGACGTCGGCGGCCGCGCGTACATGGCGATGCGGTTCATCCCCGGCGACAGCCTGGCGGAGCGGATCGCGCGCGGCGGCCCCCTCCCCGCGAACGAGGCGCTCGCGGTGCTCTCCGACATCGGCGCGGCGCTCGACTTCGCGCACGCCCGGGGCACGATCCACCGGGACGTGAAGCCGGCGAACATCCTGCTCGACACCGACGGCACCTCCTACCTGGGCGACTTCGGGCTCGTCCGCCTGGACGACATGCCCGGGCTCACCCGACGCGGCGACTGGCTCGGCACCGCCGAGTACGTGTCCCCCGAGCAGGTCGAGGGCGAGCAGGCCACGGCCGCGTCGGACGTCTACGGCCTGGCCGCCGTCGCGTTCGAGGCGCTCACGGGGCGCGCCCCCTTCGTCCGCCGGGAGGCGAGCGCCGTCCTGCTGGCGCACGTCCGCGAGCCGGTGCCCGACGCGTCGGAGATCCGCCCGGGCCTGCCGGTGGCGGTGGACGCGACCCTCGCCCGCGGGCTGGCGAAGGACCCGGCGGACCGGTTCGCGAACGCCAACAGCTTCGTCGGGGACCTGCGGCACGCCCTCGACACCGCCGAGCTGCGGCCGACGGTGGTCGGCGCGCCCGTCGCCGGGGGCGACCCCTGGGACGCCGCGATGGACCGCTTCGACGACACGGAGGCGGCGGCGCCGGGCGAGCGCCTCACCAAGGCGTTCGGCGACGCCAAGCAGCGCACCCGCCGGTTCGGCTGGGGCCGTGAGGCGGCGGTCGCGGCCGCGGTCGCCGGGGTGCTGGTGCTGTTCGGCGCCGGATGGGGGGGCTGGGCGTTCGGTCACTCGAGCGCGGATGCGACGGGCGCCGAGCAGCGCGGCTACGCCGCCGGCCAGACCGCGGGCCTCCAGGCGGGCAAGGCGCAGGGCCGCACGATCGGCTTCAGGGCCGGCAAGAAGGAGGGCCTGGAGCAGGGGAGGAAGACCGGCCGGGCGGCCGGGCTGAAGGCGGGCATCAACCAGGGCAAGGAGGCCGGCTACAGCTCCGGGTACGCCGATGGGCGCTCGACGGCGCTGACCGGCCTGGCGCCGGGGTCGTGGTACATCGTGCGCGTCGGGTCCGACGACAGCGGCCCGACGATCGCGTCCAGCCAGGGCGTCCCGACCGACGCGAGCACGTGCTTCGCCGTGAGCGGCGAGACCCTGCTCAGCGGGGGCTGCTGACCGCCCGACGCGCGGGCCGGAGGGATCATGGCCGCCGCGGCCGGAGCCGCGGCGGCGAGGGCGGGTGGTCCGGGCCCCGCCGTGACCGAAGCGATACCGCGTCGGGGGGCCCGGCGGAACGGCCCCCCGGCGATCCTGGCGGAATAGGGCTTCGCGACCCCTACGCGGCGAGCAGCCGGTCGAAGAACGACCGGTACCGCTGGAGGGCGATCCGCAGGTCCTCGGTTCAACACGTCGTCGCCGCGGTCCCACTGGCCCTCCAGGCCCTTGCGCTCGTCGGAGAACGACTGCGCCAGCCGCGTCATGAGGTCGGCCACCAGCGCGTCCGCCTCCTCGACCGCCCGCCGCGGCTCGTTGACGAAGCCGGTCTGGATCGCGCCCCAGCGGTCGCGGAGCTCCTGGCCCTCGCCGGCGTCGAAGAGCGGCCGGTCCGCGGCGGGCTCCTCCGGCGTCGCCGCCGCCTCGTCGTCGCGGGCCTGGAGGCGGCCGCCGGCAAGGTCGTCCGTGGTGAGGGTCCTGTCGCGCTCCTCGGTCTCGGCCGTGCGCGTCACCTCGTCCATCACCGCACCTCCTGGATCGTGTCGGTCCTGTCCTGGCTCGGGCCGAGGAGGTCCTCGAACAGCGCGCGGTAGTGCACCATCGCCTGCCGCAGGTCCTCGGTGCTCGACTCGCCGCGGTCGTAGGCCGCGTAGGCCGCGTGGCCGGCGCGGTAGTGCTCGACCACCCGGGGGTGGTTGACCGAGACGAGCTCGGCCTGCGCCTCGAAGTCGTCCATCGGGTACCCGCGCTCCCGCATCACGGCCCCCACGAGGCGGTCGGCGTCGCCGACGGCGCCCGCGGGCTCGTCCACGAACCGGGCCTGCACCTCCTGCCACTCGTCCGCGTAGCGCGCCCGCGACTCCGCGGAGAGCGGGCGGATGTCGAGCCGGTCGCGGCGCGCCTCACGGTCGCGCAGCGCGCGCTCGGCGTCCCGCCGGTCACCCTCCTCGGTGAGGGTCCGCTCGTACTCGGGACCGAAGTCCCGGCGCAGGCGAGCGGTCCTGCGCTCGGCGACGATCCGCCACACCGCGACGATCGCGATCACGACCGCCACGGCCACGATGATCCATGCCCATGCCTCCATGGCGCCTCCTGGTCCGGTGGCGACGGGGGTCCGGACCCCGTCGTGCACCGGAACTACCGCCGGGAGTGCCGCCGCAAACGACGGATCGGAGGTTCTGGCGGATTCCGCCCCCTCACCCCGGGGGCAGCAGCGACCGGCTCCGGAGGTGGTCGAGGATGGCGCGGGCGACGGCGGCGGCGATGGGGTCGACCCGCCGCAGGAAGGCGTCGTCGCGGGCCGGGTCGCCGGCCTCGACCAGCACCCGGGCGCCCGCGCGGGTGCGGTAGAAGCCGTAGAAGCGGGTCATCCGGGGGTTGCCGTCGCGCGGCTCGACACCGCCGAACGGGCCGTACGCGCCGTTCGCGGGCGTGTGGATCGCCCCGAGCCGTGTGGCGATGCGGTTCGCCAGGTCATGGGAGCGGCGCTCGACCACGGCGGGGACGGTGGTCGCGGTCCGGTGGGGCGCGCTGTCGGGATACGGCACGGGGCTGGGGGTGCCGAACCCCTCGCCGTGGTACCAGTTCTCCCCCACCCCCGTCCGCGCGCCGCCCACCCCGGCGCGCCCGCCGGCGGCGTCGTGGTGGAGGCTCACGAACACCGCGCCGCGCGCGCCGAGCGGGGTCACGCGTCCCGGCGTCCGCCGCGCGTCCACGCCGTAGCGGCGCAGCAGCACCGTCACCCGGGCGGCGACGCGCGTCGTGAAGCCCACCTCGGTGCCGAACGGCCCGCTGCCGGCCCCCGTCTGGGCGGTGTAGCCGGGCTCCCGCGGCGCCTCGTGGCCGGCCTGGACCCACACGACCGGCGCCCCCGGCGGGACGGCGTGGGCGATCACGCCGAGGCGCCCGCCAGCTCGCGCAGGGCCGCGACCGCCTCCTCGCAGAAGCGCGCCACCTCGGCCGTCGCGGCGGCCGGGTCCGCCGCCGCGTCCACCCGCCGGATCAGCTCGCTCGCCACGATGACGCCGTCGGCGATCGCGCCGACCTCCGCCACGTCGGCCGGCGTGCGGATGCCGAAGCCCACCGCGAGCGGCGCGTCCGTCACCGCCCGCGTGCGGCTCAGGAACCCCCGGAGCTCGTCGCCGACCTGCACCTGGCCGCCGGTGACCCCCGTCACGGCGACGCAGTAGACGAATCCCTCCGCCGCGCGGCCGATGGCCGCGAGGCGCTCGTCGGCCGAGGTGGGCGCCGCGAGCGGCACCATGGAGATCCCCGCGCGTCGGGCCTGCACGCGCACCTCGTCGCCCTCGTCGATCGGCAGGTCGGGCAGGATCACCCCGGCCACGCCGGCTCGGGCCGCCCGCTCCATGAACGCGCGCGGACCCGCCGCCAGGACGAGGTTCACGTACGTCATCAGCACCACCGGCGGCCCGCCCCGGAGGCCCTCGACGATCTCGATCACGTCGTCCGGCCGGGTGCCGTTCTCCAGCGCGCGCTGACCGGCGGCCTGGATGGTGGGCCCGTCGGCCAGCGGGTCGGAGAAGGGGATGCCGAGCTCCAGCATGTCGGCGTGCGCGCACGCCGCGGCGGCGTGCTCCGCGCTCGCCGCCAGGTCGGGATAGCCGCCCATCACGTACGGCATGAACAGCGGGCGGCCCGCGTCCGCGAAGGCCGCGCGGATGCGGAGCGCGCCCTCGGGCGCCCCCTCAGCCATCCAGCCCCAGGGCCGCGCCCACCGCGTCCACGTCCTTGTCGCCGCGGCCGGACAGGCACACGAGCACCGGCCCGCCCGCCCCGAGGACGGCGCCCTCCCGGGCGATCAGCGCCAGCGCGTGCGAGCTCTCCAGCGCCGGGATGATGCCCTCCGAACGGCAGCACTGCTCGAACGCCTGCAGCGCCTCCGCGTCGGTGGCGCTGACGTACCGCACGCGCCCCGAGTCGCGCAGGAAGCTGTGCTCCGGGCCGACGCCGGGGTAGTCGAGGCCCGCCGAGATCGAGTGCGGCTCGGTGACCTGCCCCTCCGCGCTCTGCAGCAGGTACGAGTACGTGCCGTGCAGCACGCCGGGCGCGCCGTGGCTCAGCGACGCCCCGTGGCGACCCGTCTCGACGCCC
This sequence comes from Miltoncostaeaceae bacterium, assembly GCA_963749475.1. Taxonomy (GTDB): domain Bacteria; phylum Actinomycetota; class Thermoleophilia; order Miltoncostaeales; family Miltoncostaeaceae; genus Miltoncostaea. The sequence continues at coordinate 13,286 of CAVVMP010000015.1, read as the reverse complement.
TCGCCGCCCGCCTCCACGCCGTGGAGCGCCACGCCGTCGTCGTCCAGGAACGCGCGGAAGATCCCGATCGCGTTGGAGCCGCCGCCGACGCAGGCGACGACCGACGCCGGCAGGCGCCCCTCCTCCGCCAGCATCTGCTCGCGCGCCTCGGCGCCGATCACGCTCTGCAGCTCCGCGACGATCTCCGGGTAGGGCGCCGGCCCCGCGGCGGTGCCGATCACGTAGTGGGTGGTCCGCACGTTCGTGACCCAGTCGCGGATCGCCTCGTTCAGGGCGTCCTTCAGCGTCCCGATGCCCGAGTCGACCGGCACCACCTCGGCGCCGAGCATCCTCATCCGGATCACGTTGAGGCGCTGGCGGGCCATGTCCACCCGGCCCATGTAGACCGCGCACTCCAGGCCCAGGAGGGCGGCCGCCGTGGCGGTGGCCACCCCGTGCTGGCCGGCGCCGGTCTCGGCGATGATCCGCCGCTTGCCCATCTTGTGGGCCAGCAGGACCTGCCCCAGCGCGTTGTTGATCTTGTGCGCGCCGGTGTGGCACAGGTCCTCGCGCTTCAGGTACAGGCGCTCGACCCCGTAGGCCTCCTCCAGCCCCCGCGCCCGGTAGAGCGGCGTCGGCCGCCCCACGTAGCGCGACAGCAGCCCCTCCAGCTCGGCGCGGAACGCGACGTCGTCGCGGTTGGCCAGGTACGCCTCGGTCAGCTCGTCGAGCGCGGCGATCACCGTCTCGGGGACGTAGCGGCCCCCGAACGGCCCGTAGCGCGACGTGAGCGCCTCGTCGGGCGTGATCCGGTCGCTCACGCCGCCACCCCGACGCCCGCGCCCGCCACCGCCGCCACGAACGCCGCCACCTTCGCCGCGTCCTTGCGCCCGGGCGCCGACTCCACGCCGCTCGACACGTCCACCAGCGCGGGGCCGGTGCGGCGCACCGCCTCGGCGACGTTGGCGGGCGTGAGCCCGCCGGCCAGGGCGAACGGGCGGCCGAGCGGCTCCGCGTCGAGCAGGCCCCAGTCGAACGTGGTCCCGGTGCCGCCGTCCCGGCCGGCCACCGCGGCGTCCAGCAGGACCAGGTCGGCGGCGCTCCCGCGCGCCCGCGCCACCCCGCCGGGGCCGTCCATGCGGATCCCCTGGATCACCGTGAGGCCGCTCGCGGCGCGCGCGGCCGCCGGGTCGCCCTCCCCGTGGATCTGCAGGTGCGTGAGCCCGGCCCGCCGGGCGGCGTCGGCCATCACGTCGGGCGGCGTGGCCACGAACACGCCCACCTTCGCGACGCCGTCGGGCACCGCGGCGAAGACCGCCGCCGCCCCCTCGACGTCCACGCGGCGGGGGCTGCCGGCGGCGAACACCACGCCGATCCCCCACACGCCCAGGCGGGCGCACTCGGCGGCCTCCGACGGCACCGTCAGGCCGCACACCTTCACCATGACGCCGCCGTCAGGCCGCATCGACGGCCACCTCCGGGGCGGGCCCCGTCCAGCGCGGCAGGAACACGCGGATCGTGGCCCCCTCGCCCGGGGTGCTGACGGCCTCGAACGTCCCGCCCAGGATCTGGGCGCGGTCGCGCATCCCGTGCAGCCCGAACCGCGCGAGGGGCATGCCGGGCTTGCGGCGCTGCACGGCGGCGGGGTCGAAGCCGCGACCGTCGTCCCGCACCTCCAGCGCCGTGCCCCGCTCGTCCTCGCTCAGGCGCACGTGCACGCGCTCCGCCTGGCCGTGACGGTGGGCGTTGCTGAGGGTCTCCTGGAGGATCCGGTAGAAGGTGATCCGCTGGGTGATCGACACCCCGTTGACCGGGAACACGCCGTCGAACTCCGACTCCACCTGGCAGTCGGCCCGCGCCTCGAACGCCACCAGGGCGTCGCCCAGGATGTCCTTCAGCGTGCGGTCCTCGAACTGCGCGGGGCGCAGGTGCCCGATCAGCTCGCGCATCTCGTGCAGCGCGCCGCCGACCGTCTCGTAGATCCGCCCGAGCGCCGGGCGCAGCGACTCGGGGGTCGGCAGCCCCTGGTCGGCGGCGTCGGCGATGTCGGCCTCCAGCAGCTGCACCTCGAGCAGCGCGACGGAGAGCTGCTGGGTGGGCCCGTCGTGGATGTCGAGGCCCATCCGGCCGAGCATCCGCTCGTCGGTCGCCAGGATCTGTGCCATCGCCCGCTCCAGGTTGTCGCGCATGCGCACCGCGTCGAGCACCGCGCCGATCCGGGCCGCGCCCGCCGTGACCGCCGCGCGCCGCAGCGGGTCGTCGTCCAGCGGGCCGTCCCCCGCGACGATCACCAGGCCGCGCGAGGCGTCGGCCACGGGCACCACCAGCGCGTGCGGCACGCCCGCGGCCGCGAGCGCCGCGGGCAGGTCGCCGTCGCCCGGGCCCACCTCGGCGGCCTCGTCGGGGCGCGCGGCGTCGGCGGCCGCCGCGACCGCCTCCCAGGCCTCCTCCGCGGCGCCGGCGGACGCCACCAGGCGGCCCCGGTCGAGGCGGTGATCCTGGATCCAGACGGCGATCCCGGGGGTGTCCGCGGCGGCTCGGACGGCCTCCGCCAGGCGCACCACCGCCTCGTCGCCCTCGGACGCGTCGGCGTCCAGCGTCACCACGCCGAGCAGCGCCTCCACGGCACCGCCCGTGATCTGCTCGCCGCCCGACGCCATCCCCGGGACTCTAGCGGGGACCGGGGGAGGACTCGCCTTGCGAAAAACTTTCGCCTATACCTCCTGTTACACCGAACTACCAAGGCGTCTAGGCGACCACCACGGGGATGCGGCGTAGGGTTTCCCCCAGCGGACGCCCGAATCCGCGCCATGTACCGGGACGAGGGAGGCACTGCCCGGTGGTCCGTGTCCTGCTGGCAGACGATAACGCGAGGTTCCGAGGGGTGCTCCGGCGGCTGCTGGAGCGGGACCCCGAGATCGTGGTGGTCGCGGAGGCCGGCGACGGCGCCGAGGCCCTCGAGCTCGCGGAGGATGTCCGCCCCGACGTGGTCCTCATGGACGTGTCCATGCCCGGCCTGGACGGCCTCGAGGCGACGTACGCGCTGAAGGCGCAGCTCCCCGACGTCACGGTCCTGATGCTCAGCGTCGGCGACAAGGAGCAGGAGATCGCGGCCGGCCTCGCCGGCGGCGCGGCCGAATACCTGGTCAAGGGCGGCCCCGCCCGCGAGATCGTGGACGCGATCAAGCGGTACGGCCCCGTCCCGGGCACGGCCTGACCCCCGCCGCCCCGATCCGGGGGCGTGAGCCCGGTTGGTGGCCGCCGACCGCTGCGTTAGTGTGGCCGCACCGGCGCTCAAGGACCCCGTAGCCCGCGCCGATGTACGCGTCGTGACCACGACGAGCCACGTGCCCGAAACCTCCCCCACCACCACGCCCCTCCGAGTCGCCATCGCGGACGACCACCGGCTGATGCTCGACGGCATCAAGCGGGCGCTCGAGACGGCACCCGACATCAAGGTCGTCGGCGAGGCGATGAGCGGCGAGGAGATGCTCACCATCGTCCCCCGGGTCCGCCCGGACGTGGTCATCCTGGACCTGCGCATGCCCAAGGGCGACGGGCTCACCACCCTCGCCGCGCTGCGCAAGGACTACCCGGACCTCAAGATCATCATCCTGTCGATGTTCGAGGACTCCGAGCACATCGACCAGGCGCTGCACCAGGGCGCGTCGGGCTACGTGGTCAAGTCGATCAACCCGCTCGACCTGCCGTCCACGATCCGCCAGGTCGTGGAGGGCACCGTGTACCACCCGCGCGGCCGCGGCGGCGAGGGCGGCTCCGCCCCCACCGGCGGCAGCGGCGGTCACCCGGGCGGCCTGACGGACCGCGAGCTGTCGATCCTCCGCCTCGTGGCCGAGGGCCTGTCGAACCTCGACATCGCCAGCAAGCTCTACGTCACCGAGCAGACGGTGAAGTTCCACCTGTCGAACATCTACCGCAAGCTCGGCGTCGGGAACCGCACCGAGGCGACCCGCTACGCCTACCGGAACGGCCTGATCGAGTAACGCGGCGTCTCACCTACGGGGTGAGCGCCACCTTGATCGATCCCTCCGCGCGGGAGTCCATGATCTCGAAGCCCGTCGCGGCGTCGTCGAGCGGCAGGTCGTGGGTGAACACGACGCCGGGGTTGATCGTGCCCCGCTCGATCTCCGGCAGCAGCTCGGGGATGTAGGCCCGCGACGGGCACACGCCCGGGTGCAGGCTGCACGTTGCGCATGAACACGCCGGAGATCGGCTGCTCGACCGGCTGGAAGAAGTGCGACATGCCCAGCATCGACACGGCGCCGCCGTCGCGCACCAGCGAGATCGCCTGCTTGATGGAGGCGTCGCCCGAGATCGAGTCGATCACGGCGTCGGCGCCGCGCCCGTCGGACAGGTCCTGCAGCAGGGCGGCGGCCTCGTCGCCCCCGTCCGCCGTGTGGGTGGCGCCGTTCGCCATGCCGATCGCGACGCGGTCCGCGTGGTGCCCGAGCAGCACCACCGCGGCGGCGCCCTTCAACGCGGCGGCCTGGACGGCGCAGAGGCCGACGGCCCCGTCGCCGATCACCGCGACGGTGTCGCCGGGCATCACCCCGGTCTGGACGGCGCCGTGGTAGCCGGTGGCGAACACGTCGCCGAGCGGCAGGACCGCGAGGTCGTGCTCGTCGGCGGCGAGCGCCTCCGGGATGACCACCAGCGTGCCGTCCGCCTCCGGGACCCGCACGAACTCGGACTGGCCGCCCTCGACCTCGCCGCCGGCGTGCTCGCCCCAGAAGGGGCTGCCGAAGATGCCGCCGGACGTGCACGAGCTCTGGATGCCCTGGTCGCAGAAGAAGCAGCTGCCGTCGGAGAACACGAACGGCGCGACCACCCGGTCGCCCACCGACACGTCCGTCACGTCTGCGCCGACCGCCTCGACCACCCCCACGAACTCGTGCCCGACCCGCGTGCCCGCCTCCATCCCGAGGTCCGGGCCGTTGTTGAAGAAGTGCAGGTCGGAGCCGCAGATCCCGGCCTTGGTGACGCGCACCAGCGCGTCGCTGCCCTTCAGGATGGTGGGCTCCGGGACGGTCTCAACGCGTACGTCCCGCAGGCCGTGGTAGCGGGCGGATCGCACAGGCGCCTCCAGGTCGGTTGCTCGGGAGGGGTGATCGCCCCTGCCTCCGGGCCCGAAACGCCACCCGCTCGGCCCGCGCATGCGCCGGTGGGTGCGCCCCAGCCCGCCGGGTGTGCCAGAATCCCCGTGATGAGCGCGATCCGGCCCGACATGCCCCTCTCAACCCGAGCGGACGATGGCGAACCTTCCGAAGATCCGCCGCGGCCAGGGTCGCGGGCAGGGGCCCGCGCACGCAGAGGCTGAGCGCACCCGGCCGGACGTCCAGCGGATCGAGGCGTACGGCCTCACGTGGCTGAACATCGAGGCGCCGACCGAGATCGAGACCGCCTGGCTCTCCGAGCACTACGAGTTCCACCCGCTGGACCTCGAGGACGTGCTCTCGCGCCGCAGGCAGCGCCCGAAGATCGACGAGTACCCGGACTACCTGTTCATCGTCCTGCACTTCCCGCGCTTCGACAAGGCGTCGGGCCGGCTCCAGGCGGCCGAGCTCAACGTGTTCGTGGCCGAGGACCTGGTGATCACCCTGCCGAACGAGCCGCTCAAGCCGCTCTCGGCCCTGTGGTCGCGCTGCGAGCGCGTCGAGAGCGCGCAGGAGCAGCACATGAGCAGGGGCTCCGGCTACCTCTTCTACGAGATCGTCGACACGATGTACGACTACTGCTTCCCGATCCTCGACAAGATCGGCTTCAAGCTCGACTGGATCGAGGACGAGCTGTTCGAGGGCGAGAGCCAGGACCTGGTCCGGGACATCTCCAACATCAAGCAGGAGATCATCAACTACCGGAAGATCGTGAAGCCCCAGCGGCCCACGCTCCGGCTGCTGGAGCGCAACGTCCAGCGCTACGCGCCCCAGGACCTCGAGCTCTACTTCGACGACATCGTGGACAAGAGCGAGCGCATCTGGGACCTCCTCGAGAACTACAAGGAGGTCGCCGAAGCCCTCGAGGCCACCAACGAGTCGGTGATCACCCACAAGCTGAACGACATCATCCGCGTGCTGACGATCCTGTCCGCCGTGATGCTGCCGCTCACCCTGATCACGGGCGTCTACGGGATGAACACCGACACGCTGCCGTTCGCCCACACCGGCGTGTTCTCGTTCCTGTTCCCGCTGATCCTGATGGCGGTCGTCGCGGTCGCGCTCTTCGCCTGGTTCCGCCACAAGCGATGGCTGTAGCGCCATGGCGCTAGACCCGCCACGGCGGGGACCCGACATCATGTGGTCGCCGTGGCGGATGACCTACATCTCCGCCGAGCACACGGGCGGCCACGACGGGTCATCCTGCGTGTTCTGCGACCTGCCCGCGCGGCAGGACGACGACCGCACCTACATCCTGTACCGTGGCGCCCGCGCGTTCGTGATCATGAACCTGTACCCGTACAACAACGGGCATCTGATGATGGTCCCCTACGCGCACGTGGACTCGCTGGCGGACCTCGACGAGGCGACGCTGGCCGAGCTCATGACCCTCGCCCAGCGATCTCAGGCGGTCGTGCAGGAGCGCATGCGCCCCCAGGGGTTCAACCTCGGCGTCAACCAGGGCCGGGCCGCCGGCGCGGGGATCGCCGACCACGTCCACATGCACCTCGTCCCCCGCTGGGTGGGCGACACGAACTTCATGCCGGTGATGGGAGACGTCCGCGTGATGCCGCAGCACCTCGACGAGACCTACGCGCTCCTCCGACCCGGGTTCGGCGCGCGATGACCATCGATCCCGCGGTCTTCAAGGCGTACGACGTCCGCGGGCTGTACCCGCAGGAGCTGGACGAGGACGGCGCCGAGCAGGTGGGCGCGGCGTTCATCGACGTCACCGGCGTGAAGCGGATCGCCGTCGGCCACGACACGCGCCTCTCGTCGCCCCGGATCGCGGCCGCCTTCGTCGAGGGCGCGCTCGAGGCGGGCGCGGACGTGACGGAGCTGGGGCTCTGCGCCACCGAGATGCTCTACTTCGCCGTCGCCGACGGCGGCTACGACGCGGGCGCCTGCATCACGGCGAGCCACAACCCGCCGCAGTACACGGGCGTGAAGATGGTCACCGCAGGGGCGGTGCCGCTGTCGGGCGACGGCGGCATCGGCGCGGTCGGGCGGGCCGCGATGGCCGGGGCGCCGCGCTCGTGGACGGCCGGGAAGCGGTCGCAGGAGACCGGCCTGCTCGAGCGGTTCGTGGAGAAGTGCCTGTCGTTCGTTGACCCGTCCGCGATCACGGGCCTGAAGGTGGTCACCGACTCGGTCCTGCTGCGCGAGGGCGTCGCGCGTCTCCTCGAGGAGGCCGGCTTCGAGGTCGTCGCGCAGTCGGGGACGGCCGAAGACCTGCTCCGCCACGTCGCGATGCACAAGCCGGACGTCGCCGTCGTCGACATTCGCATGCCGCCGACGCACACCGACGAGGGGCTGCGCGCGGCGCGCGAGATCCGAGAGCGTTATCCCGACGTCGGTGTCCTCCTCCTCTCCCAGTACGTCGAGCCGAGCTACGCGATGGCGCTGCTCGAGACGAGCGCCGAGGGCGTCGGCTACCTCCTCAAGGACCGTGTCGCCGACCTCGAGCAGTTCGGCACGGCGGTGCGCCGCGTCGCCGACGGCGGCTCCGCGCTCGACCCTGCCGTCGTCAGCGAGCTCGTCGGTCGCAAGCGCCGTGACGACCCGCTCGAGCAGCTCACGGCGCGCGAGCGGGAGGTGCTCGAGCTGATGGCCGAGGGCCGCTCGAACCAGGCGATCGCCGAGCGCCTCTTCGTCACGCTCCGCGCGGTGGAGAAGCACGTGACGAGCATCTTCACCAAGCTCGGGCTTCCGGCCTCGACGGACGACCACCGCCGGGTGCTCGCGGTCCTCGCCTTCCTGCGCGCCTGAGCCCCCCGACGGTCCGGGCAGAGCACGCGTGCGGTTCGCCGCACCCCCGTCCACAGGAGGCCGCATGGTGGCGGGCGTGCTCGACGAGCACACTCGAGCCATGGTTCGCAGCTGGCTCTCACGGTCGCACTCCGGGACACGCGAGATCGCGGGCCTCGTCGTGCTCTACGGCCTCTACGAGGTGATCCGCGGCGCCGGCACGCGAACGTGGACGTCGCGATGCGCCACACGGACGACATCGTCGCGGTCGAGCAGACGCTCGGCGTCTACGTCGAGCGCGGCATCCAGCAGGCGTTCGAGGGGATCCCGTACGCGCCGGCGCTCCTCGGTCTGCTCTACGTGACGCTGCACTTCGCGGGCACCGCGATCGCGCTCACGTGGATCCACCGCAAGCATCCCGACCGGTTCCCGCTCGTGCGCACGACGTTCGTCGACCGCGACGGCGATGGCGCTGGTCGGGTACGTCCTCTTCCCGGCCGCACCGCCGCGGCTCGCCGAGCTCGGCTTCTCGGACACGGTGACGCACTCGACGAGGCTCAACCTCAGCTCCGACCTGCTCGGCGCGCTCTACAACCCGTTCGCGGCCGTCCCGAGCCTCCACTTCGGCTACGCGCTGATCATCGGCGTCGCGCTCGCGACCATCGCCAGCGCCGTGGGTCCGGGATCCTCGGCGCGCCTCTACCCGGCGGCGATGCTCCTGATCATCGTCGCGACGGGGAACCACTTCTTCGTCGACGCCGCCCTCGGCGGGCTCGCAGTCGTCATCGGCTGGCTCGTCGCCCGGATGCTCCTCGAGGCTCCCGCACCCCGCGCCCCGCGCCGCGGGTCGCGACGAGCGCCGGCCGCGCCTGATCTCCCCCGGGCGCGGCCGGACCCGACCGGCGACCCGCCCGTGCGGCTCGCCCCCGCGGACGGTGAGGCAAGCCACACCCGGGACGGTGGCGCGCCGCACGCGCAGACGCCAGTCCACCCCACCGACATCGAATCGCGCCGGTGCGACCGTGCGAGATCACCAACCCCGCAAGGAGAAACTCGAATGTCACCCATGAAGCGCAGCACCAACGTGGCGGCCCGGATGGGTCGCTGGAGCGCACGCCACCGCAAGACGGCGATCTTCGGCTGGCTCGCGTTCGTCGTCGCCGCCGTCGTGATCGGCGGGCGCTCGGCACGAAGCAGCTCACCGACACCGACACGCTGCCCGGCGAGTCCGGCCGCGCCGCGCGGATGCTCGACGACGGGTTCAAGCAGCCCGCCGGCGAGACCGTGCTCGTCCAGAGCTCGAAGCACACGGCCGACAGCCCGGCGTTCAGGGCTGCCGTCGCGGACGTCGTCCGCCGCGTCTCGGCGGTCGGTGTCGTGACCAACGTGCAGAGCCCGTACGACGCGGGCAACCGCGGCCAGATCTCGGCCGACGGCCACTCGGCGACCGTGAGCCTCGACATCCGGGGCGACGCCGACACCGCCACCGACAGGATCCAGCCGGTGATGGACGCGGTCGACGCCGCCGCGGCGGCCAATCCGAGCCTTCGGATCGAGGAGTTCGGCGTCAGCGCCGAGAAGCAGCTCGACGACAAGTTCAACCAGGACCTCGAGCGGGCGGGCCTCCTCTCGCTTCCGGTCACGATCGTGATCCTCGTCGTCGCCTTCGGCGCGCTGGTCGCCGCGGGCATCCCGTTGCTGCTCGCCCTCTCGGCCGTGATGGCGACGATGGGCCTGCTCGCGATCCCGAGCCAGGTCTGGCCGGTGGACGAGAACATCAGCGCGATCGTGCTCCTGATCGGGCTGGCGGTCGGCGTCGACTACTCGATGTTCTACTTGAAGCGCGAGCGCGAAGAGCGCGCGGCGGGCAAGAGCGAGAGCGCGGCTCTCGAGGCTGCCGCCGCCACCTCGGGACGCTCCGTCCTCATCTCCGGCCTGACGGTGATGACCGCGATGGCCGGGATGTTCCTCACGGGCGACAAGACGTTCGGCTCGTTCGCGATGGCGACCATCCTCGTCGTGGCAATCGCCGTGCTCGGCTCGCTCACCGTCCTGCCGGCGCTCCTCTCGTGGCTCGGTGACCGGGTCAACAAGGTGCGCGTGCCCTTCCTCCACCGGTTCCAGCGGCCGGAGGGCGGCAGGGCCTGGGGCTGGATCCTCGACCGTGTCCTCGCCCACCCGCTCGTCTCCGTGGTCGGCGCGACGGCGGTTCTCGTCGCCCTCGCCCTCCCCGCGCTCGGGATGAAGACGGTCGTGCCGGGCGCCGAGGCGCTGCCGCAGGATCTCCCCGCCGTGCAGACGTACAACCGGCTCCAGGCCGCCTTCCCCGGCGGGCAGGATCCGGCGACCGTCGTCGTGAAGGCACCGTCGATCGACACCCCGCAGGTGAAGACGGCGATCGCCGACCTCCAGCGGCAGGCGCTCGCCGGCGGGCAGTTCCATCAGCCCGTGACCGTGAGCGTGAACAAGGCGCGGACGGTCGCCGAGATCGACCTGCCGATCGCGGGATCCAGCACGGACGCCGCGTCGAACGCGGCGCTCGCGTCGCTCCGCGGCAAGATCGTCCCCGCGACGGTGGGCTCGATCGACGGCGTCGAGGTCGGCGTGACCGGCACGACCGCGATCTCGAAGGACTTCGACAGCGCGATGCGCTCGACCGCGCCGCTCGTCTTCGCCTTCGTGCTCGCGTTCGCGTTCGTCCTCCTGCTCGTCTCGTTCCGCTCGATCGTCCTCGCGGTCAAGGCGATCGTGCTCAACCTGCTGTCCGTCGCCGCGGCGTACGGGATCCTCGTGCTCGTCTTCCAGCACAGCTGGGCGAAGGGGATCCTGGACTTCGACTACTCCGGCGGCGTGATGGCGTTCATGCCCGTGTTCCTGTTCGTCATCCTCTTCGGGCTCTCGATGGACTACCACGTGTTCATCCTGAGCCGGATCCGGGAGGCGTACGACCGCGGCATGAAGACGGAGGACGCCGTCGCCCACGGGATCAAGACGACCGCGGGCGTCGTGACGAGCGCTGCGATCGTGATGGTCTTCGTGTTCGGGATCTTCGCGACGCTCTCGATCGTGATGCTGAAGCAGTTCGGCGTCGGCCTCGCCGCCGCCGTCCTGATCGACGCGACGATCGTGCGGGCCGTCCTGCTCCCCGCGGCGATGACGCTGCTCGGGGACTGGAACTGGTACCTCCCCCGCTGGCTCGAGTGGCTGCCGAAGCTCGAGCACGAGCGCTCGACGGAGGTCGCGCCCGAGCCCGAGCTCGAGCCCGCGAGGCTCGCGGCCTGAGCTCGACGACGTCGGGGGTCGGGAGCCGCACCCGACCCCCGTCCGGCCCCACGCGGGGTTGGCGCGTGGGGCCTGGCTCTTGCCGGGCCCCACGCGGGGTCGCCGGCCCGGCCGTCTACCATCGCGGAGACGCCGGAGTAGCTCAGCTGGTCAGAGCACCGCTCTTGTAAAGCGGGGGTCAAGGGTTCGAATCCCTTCTCCGGCTTGCGCCGCCCGGCGCGCGGCCCGGCACTACGATCGCAGCGTGGAGCTCACCGACATCCTGAAGCGCCGGCGGATGGTGCGGAGCTACCTCGCCGACCCCGTCCCGCGCGAGACGGTCGAGCGCATCGTCGCAACCGTGCGTCGAGCTCCGAGCGGCGGGTTCAGCCAGGGGCACCGGCTCGTCGTCGTCACCGAGCCCGCGACGCGCCCCGACCTCGCGCGGCTCGCCGGCGAGGACGAGTACGTCGCCGCGGGCGGCCAGGCGTGGATCTCGACCGCGCCGGTGCACGTCTTCGTCGGCACCCGCGAGGAGAGCTACCACGAGCGCTACCGGCAGCCGGACAAGCTCCGCGACGGCGACGAGATCGGCTGGCCCGCGCCGTACTGGTACGTCGACGCAGGTGCAGCGTTCATGCTCCTCCAGCTCGCGGCGATCGACGAGGGGCTCGCCGCCGGCGTCTACGGCGTGCTGCCCGAGCAGGTGCCCGACGTGAAGGCGCTGCTCGCCGTGCCCGACGACGTCCACTTCGTCTGCCTCGTGACGATCGGGCTACCCGGCGCCCGACCCGCAGGAGACCCGGCTCGTGTCGCGGCTGTCGCAGCGACGGCTCGCGTTGGACGAGCTCGTCCGCTGGGAGCGCTGGGACGAGAGCACCGAGTAGCCGTGCGCATCTTCCTCGCGGGCGCAAGCGGAGTGCTCGGCGTGCGGCTCGTGCCGCTCCTCGTCGCAGACGGCCACGTGGTCGCAGGAATGACCCGCTCGCCGGGGAAGGTCGAGACGCTCCGAGGCTCGGCGCCGCGCCGTCGTCTGCGACGTCTACGACGCGGCGACGCTCCGCGACGCGGTCGCCGCGTTCCGGCCGGAGCTCGTCATGCACCAGCTCACGGATCTGCCCGACGACGAGCAAGCCTCGCAAACGCGGAGAGCGAACGCCGGAGCGGCGGGAGGGTACGCGCAACCTGCTGGCCGCCGCCGAGCCGCCGGGGCGTTGCGTTCCCGCGAGAGCGTCGCCCCGGAGCTCACGGGCTCCGGACGGGCGGCCAGGACGAGCGCGACGAGTGTCGTCGGCGGGGGCGTCGTCCTCGGTACGGACGCTTCTACGGCCCCGCGACGTACCACGCGGAGCCGCCCGAGCTCCCGACGTCCGATCGACGACGCCGCGCGGCAGACGGCGGGGCTCCTCGACGCGCCGCCCGGGGATCGTGAGGTGGTCGGAGATTCTGGCTACGCAGGAACCGCTCGGGCGGCCTGGTGGGCGAGGATCTTCCGCTTCACGCGCTGCAGGGCGTTGTCGATCGTCTTGCAGTCGCAGCCGAGCTCCTCGCCCATCGACTCGTACGAGTGCCCGTCGAGGTAGAGGCGGAGCGCCTCCGACTCGAGCCCCGACAGGCTCGTGCCGAGGCAGCCGACGAGCGCCTGGAGCTCCTCGGTCGAGACCACGCGCACCGATGGGTCGTCGATCGAGGGTCCGGGAAGCGCATCGCCGAGCGTGCAGTCACCCTCCGAGTCCTGCCCCGCCGGGGTGTGGCTGAAGGAGACATAGGTGTTGAGCGGCGCGTGCTTGTAGCGGGTCGCCGACTTGATCGCCGTGATGATCTGACGGGTCACGCAGAGCTCGGCGAACGAGCGGAACGACGACTCCCGATCCGAGCGGTAGTCGCGGATCGCCTTGTAGAGCCCGATCATCCCCTCCTGGACGAGATCCTCGGCGTCGCCGCCGGCGAGGAAGTACGAGCTCGCCTTCAGCCGGACGAAGCCCTGATAGCGGCGCATCAGCTCGTCGCGGGCGCTGTCGCTGCCGTTCCGCGCTCTGAGCACGAGCTGGAGATCCTCGAGCTCTCGCTGCAGCTTCTGCGGGCTCTTCGGTGCAGCTGCGGTGCGGACGGCCATCTCTTTCT
>CAVVMP010000014.1:0-75856 GCA_963749475.1 Miltoncostaeaceae bacterium | reverse complement strand
TTGTCGGTGCTATTCTGCCGGCCGCGGAAGCGCATGGCCTGGTACAAGCGGGAAGATAGCGACGACGTGTTTTCCGAGGAGAAACGCAGCGTCCCGGTAGGGGTGTTCACCAAATGCCCGGGCTGCCGGGCTGCGCTGCTCACGGCCGACCTGGAAAAGAACGACGGCGTCTGCCCGCAGTGCGACCACCACTTCCCGGTGCAGGCGGCGCGGCGGATAGAGCTCGTCCTCGACCCGGGCAGCTTCACCGAGGCCGACGCCTCGATAGAGAGCGTCGATCCGCTCGGTTTCAAGGATTCCAAGCGCTACGCGGACCGGCTGCGGACGGCGCGGCGCAACGCGGGCGGCGCGGATGCGGTGCTGGTCGGATCGGGCACGATCGAGAGCCACCCGGTCGAGGTCGGCGTCTTCGTGTTCGAGTTCATGGGCGGGTCCATGGGCTCGGTGGTCGGCGAGAAGGTGACCCGCGTGTTCGAGCGCGCGCTCGAGCGCCAGGTGCCGGCGATCGTGTTCTCGGCGTCGGGCGGGGCGCGCATGCAGGAGGGGATGCTCTCGCTGATGCAGATGGCGAAGACCTCGGCGGCCATCGCGCGGCTGCGCGAGGCCGGGATGCCCTACATCTCCGTGCTGCTCCACCCGACCACCGGGGGCGTGGCCGCGTCCTTCGCGTTGCTGGGCGACGTGATCCTGGCCGAGCCGAAGGCGCTGATCGGGTTCGCGGGCCCGCGCGTCATCGAGAACACGATTCGCCAGAAGCTTGCCGCCGGGCTTCCAGCGCGCCGAGTTCCTGCTCGAGCACGGCTTCCTGGACAAGATCGTCCACCGCCGTGAGCTGCGCGCGACGCTGGCGCAGCTGCGTGCGCCTGCTCGGGCCGCGAACGTCGCCTCCTGATGGCCTACGCCGAGCTGCTCGCCCGGCTCGCCGGCGTGCGCGCGCTGGGCGTCGAGCTCGGGCTCGAGCGGGTGCGGCTGGCGCTCGCCCGCCTGGGCGATCCGCAGACGCGCTTCGCGGCCGTGCAGATCGCCGGCACCAACGGCAAGGGGTCGACCGCCGCGCTGGCGGAGGCGGTGCTGCGCGAGGCGGGGGTGCGCACGGCGCTGTATTCGTCGCCGCACCTGGCCCGGTTCACGGAGCGGATCCGGATCGCGGGGCGCGAGGTGGACGGCGATCGGCTGGCGGCGCTGGACCGCCTGGTGATCGCGACCGAGGTGCCGCTGACCTACTTCGAGGTCGCGACGGCGCTCGCCTTCCTGGCGATCGCGGAGGCGGGGGTCGAGGTCGCGGTGCTCGAGACCGGGCTGGGCGGCCGCCTGGACGCCGTGACCACCTGCGTGCCGTGCGCGACGGCGATCACGTCGATCGGGCTCGATCACACGGACTATCTCGGCGACAGCTTGCCCGCGATCGCGCGCGAGAAGGCCGGCATCCTCAAGCCGGGCGTGCCGTGCTTCGTGGGCCGGCTTCCCGCGGACGCCGACGTCGAGATCGATCGCGCGGCGGAGGCCGCCGGCGCGCCGCTGTTTCGATTCGGCGCGGACTTCGGCGCGCCGCCGTTCCCGATCGCGCCTCGCGGGCGCGCACCAGAAGGACAACGCCGCGCTCGCGGTCGCAGCTGGCCCGCGCGGTCGGTCGCCAGCTGGGCAGGTCGATCGACGATCGGGCGGTGGCGCGCGGGCTGGCGGGCGTCAGCTGGCCGGGCCGCTGCGAGCGGATCGGCGACGATCTGCTGTTCGACTGCGCCCACAACGCGGACGGCGCCCGCGCGCTGGCGGCGGCGGTCGCGGCGCTGGCGCCAGGCCGCCGCGTCGTGTTGCTGGTCTCGGTCGTCGACGACAAGGATCCCGCGACCATGCTGGCGGCGCTGGCGCCGGTCGCGGCCGCGATCGTGACCACCCGCTCCGACAACGCGCGCGCGCTGCCGGCCGCGACGCTGGCGGCGGTCGCCGCGCGCTTCGCCACCGACGTCGTCGCCTGCGACGAGGCCGCGGCGCGCGCTGGACGAGGCGCGCCGGCGCGCGGGACCGGGCGGGCTGGTGGTGGTGTGCGGCTCGATGTTCCTGGTCGGGATGCTGCGCGCGCGCGTGCTCGGCGAAGCCGTCGATCCCGTGACGACGTCAGATCCGCTCAATCGGGGGGGGAAGGGTGGGGGCCCCAACCCACCCCCTCCGAACCTCCCGCGATGAGCTCCGCGCGGCGGAGCCGCGCTACGCTACGCGATCGCGCGTCAGCGGACGTCGATCTCGTCGACGTAGATCGTGCCCTGATAGCCGGTGGACGAGAACGCCTGCAGGCTGAGCGCACAGTCGAGCCGGGGGCCGCGGTCACCGTCGCGGTTCCCGTCTTCCACGTGTTCGTGACGGGGCGGATCGGGAACGCGGGCGTGAAGTAGACGGGGCCGGACTGCGTGTTCAGCACGACGGACAGGTTGAGGTCGGCGCTGCAACCGGGATCGGCCGCGACGTGGACCGTGATCGTCTTGCCCGTCAGATCGACGGGCGCGCCCGGCAGCGGAATCAGCACCTCGCCCTTGGTGGTGGTGCCGCTGGTGCCGCTGAACAGCGCGGTGATCGCCAGCGCGCCCGAGCCGCAATAGCTGGTCGCGGTCGATCGCATGATGGCCGTGAACGCCGTCGATCCGGCGTTGATCGTCGCGCCCTCGTTGTCGGTTTCGAAGTTGAACATCGCGCCGCAGGCGCCGCCGCCGGCGCGCCGGCCGCGGCGACGCCGCTGCAGGTGCCGCCGGTCCCGGTGGTCTGACCGCCCGGTCCCGCCCGTTCCGGTCGCCCCGCCGCCGCCCGCGCCACCCCGACCCGCGGCCCCGCTGCCGCCGCGGCCGGCCGTGCCGGCGCTGCCGGCCGCGCCCGGGCCGCCGTCGTCGGGCGCGTGCATGCCGCGGTTGGCGCAAGCCAAACAAGCGACGAAGGCCAAGAAAATCGCGGTGTGAGCCCGCATCAAGACAGCTTTGAAAGCATAGACGAAAACCGCCGGCCGTAATAGTTGCCGCGGCCGCGGCGGACCGCTCACGGCGTCGATTTTCGCAGCCAATCGAGGTAGGCCGCGCTGCCGTCGTCGACGGCGAACGCGAGGATCTCGGGGACTTCGTAGGGATGCAGCGCGAGGATCCGGTCGCGGGCGCGCTCGAAGACCGCCGGCCGCGTCTTGATGAGGCAGAGCACCTCGTCATCCTCCTGGAGCCGGCCGTCCCACCGGTAGATGGACCGCACCCCCGGGACGATGTTCACGCACGCCGCCAGGCCCTCGTCGACGAGCGACGCGCGCGAGCGTGGTCGCCCGATCCTTGTCGGGCATCGTGACGTGAAGCTCGAGAGCGTCCGCCATCGGCTAAACGAATACCACGTCTTGACGGGACGGCCCCCGCTGTCGGAGAACATGCCCGTCTTGCTCATCGTGCAGAAATACGGCGGCACCTCGGTCGGCACCGTCGAGCGCATCCGCGCGGTCGCGCGCCGCTGTCTCGCGACGCAGCGCAAGGGCCACCAGCGTGGTCGTCATCGTGTCGGCGATGTCCGGCGAGACCAACCGGCTGCTCAAGCTGGCCAAGCAGATCACGGAGATCCCCGACGAGCGCGAGCTGGACGTCATCGCGTCGACGGGCGAGCAGGTCAGCGTCGGCCTGGTCGCGCTCGCCATCCAGGCGGAGGGCGGCAAGCGCGGTCTCGCTGCTCGGCCACCAGGTCCGCATCCTGACCGACAGCGCGTTCGCGCGCGCCCGCATCCAGGACATCGACGCGCGCGCCATCGGCGCGGCGCTGGACGACGGCAAGATCGCGGTCATCGCCGGCTTTCAGGGCGTCGACGAGGACGGCAACATCACGACGCTGGGGCGCGGCGGCTCGGACACCTCGGGCGTCGCGATCGCGGCGGCGCTGAAGGCCGACGTCTGCGAGATCTACACCGACGTCGACGGCGTCTACACCACCGATCCGAACGTGGTCAGCAACGCGCGCAAGATCGACCGCATCAGCTACGAAGAGATGCTCGAGCTGGCGTCGCTGGGCGCCAAGGTGCTGCAGATTCGCTCGGTCGAGTTCGGCATGAAGTACGGCGTGCCGATCCACGTTCGATCGAGCTTCAACGACAACGAAGGGACGTGGGTCGTGCCAGAGGAGAAAGCCATGGAATCAGTGATGGTCTCCGGCGTCACCGCGACGAAGGACGAAGCCAAGATCACCTTGCACAAGATCGCCGACGCGCCGGGGATGCAGGCCAAGGTGTTCCGGCCGCTGGCCGACGCCGGCATCGTCGTCGACGTCATCGTGCAGGCGTACATCCAGGACGGGCGCACGAACCTGACGTTCACGCTGCCCGCGGCGGATCTGGCGCGCGCGCAGGACGTCCTCGATCAAGCAGTGCGGCGACGTCTGCACGGCGGATCAGATCAAGGCGGAGAGCGATCTGTCCAAGGTGTCGGTCGTCGGCGTCGGCATGCGCTCGCACGCGGGCGTCGCGCTGAAGATGTTCGAGATCCTCGCGCGCGAGAACGTGCACATGCACCTGATCTCGACGTCGGAGATCAAGATCTCCGTGCGTCATCGAGCAGCAAGTACGCGGAGCTCGCGGTCCGCGCGCTGCACGACGGTTTCGAGCTGGGCAAAGCCCTGGAGGCCTGAGCCGTTTCGCCGGCGCGCGGCAACCGTGCGAGCATGTCTGGCGTGAAGGTGAAGGCGTCTGCTGGCGGGCGTGGCCGTGGTCGCGATCGGGGCCTCGCTGAACGGCTGCGGAGGCCAGCTGGTCGGGCCACATGGGCGCCGCCGGGCAGGGCGGATCGACCGACCCCGCCGGGCGCGGCGGGAGCGACGGGGGTCGCGGGCACGTTTGGCCGCGGCGGCGCGGGCGGCACCGGCGGGCACGGCGGCAGCGGCTTCGGCGAGCCCGCTTGCCTGTCGACGGTCGCCAAGGGCGGCGCGTGCACGTCCGTCGATCAGCAGGTCTGCTACAAGACCTGCGGGCCCGAGAAGACGGGCGTGAAATCGGAGACCTGCACGGGCGGCGTCTACTACGGAGATGTCCGGCTGCACCTTCGATCCGGACAGGGACTACTCCTGCTACCAGATCCCGACGGCCGCCAACTGCGGCCTGCCCGTCGGGCCAGACGCCGCATGGCGTCGACGCCCTGCGACGTCCCGCACTGCACGCTCTGCAACAGCCTCCAGGGCGTCGTCGGCGGCCAGTATCTCGACGCGGGCGGCGCGCCCAAGGTCGGCTGGTGCGTCTGCCAGGAGCCCAACGCGGCCGGGGCTGCGGACCTGGAGCTGCGCCAGCGACACCGCGTGGCCTTGCCCGCTCGGCGCCGGCTGCATCGGGACGGGCGGCAGCCGCGGCACCGGCGGGCACGGGCGGCGGCGGGCACGGGCGGCGGCGGGACGGGCGGCGGTCGGCGGCTTCGGCGAGCCCGCCTGTCTGTCCACGGTCGTCAAGGGTGGGGCGTGCACGGCCACGGATCAGCAGTTTTGCTACAAGACGTGCGGGCCGCAGGCCACCGGCGTGAAGGCAGAGACCTGCACGACGGCCGGCACCTACGCCGAGATGTCGGGCTGCTCCTTCGACCCGAGCCGGGACTACTCCTGTTACAAGATTCCGGCGACCGCCAACGCGGCCTGTCCCCGGGCGTGACACCGCAGGCTTCGGGGCGCCTGCGAGGTCCCGCCGTGCACGCTCTGCAACAGCCTCAGCGGCGCAATTGGCGGACAGTACCTCGACTCGGCCGGCGCGCCCAAGGTCGGCTGGTGCGTCTGCCAGCCGCCGAACGCGTCGGGCGTCCGGACCTGGAGCTGCGCGAGCGACACCTCCTGGCCGTGCCCGCTCGGCGCCGGCTGCTACGCCGGCGCAGCAAGTCCGGTCCCCTCGCTCCCGCGGAGCGGGGAGAGGGTTAGGGAGAGGGGCCTCTCAGGAAAATCCGCTCAGTCGAGCAGTTGCGGATCTTCGCTTCCAGGTCGGCGACCGCGACCTCGGACTGCGTGCCGTGGGCGAGGTCCTTGACGGTCAGCTTGCCGGACGCGATCTCGTTGCTGCCGATGATGACGGCGGCGCGCGCGCGCAGCTTGTTGGCGCGCTTGATCATCGCGCCGACGCTTGCTCGGCGCGGTGTTCGATCTCGATGCGGATCCCCTTGCCGCGCAGCGCGTGCACGATCGGCAGCGCGAAGTCCAGCGCCGCCGCGTCCATCGGCGCGAAGAACACGCGCCAGCGCGGGCTCGTAGCTCTCGGCGCGTGTCGGGGATCGCCAGCAGCGCGCGCTCGATGCCCAGCGCGAAGCCGATCGCGGGCGTGTTCTGTCCGCCCAGCGACGCGACCAGGCGGTCGTAGCGCCCGCCGCCCGCGACGGTGTTCTGCGCGCCGAGCTCGCCGGCCTTGGTCTTGATCTCGAAGATCGTGCCCGTGTAGTAGTCGAGCCCGCGCACCAGCCCCGGGTCGACCTCGTGCTTGACGCCGAGCGCGCTCAGCAGCGCGCGCACGCGCTCGAAGCGCGCCCGCGACGCCGTCGTTCAGCTCGTCGATCAGCTTGGGCGCGCCCGCGGCGACCGCGATCACGTCCGGGTTCTTCGAATCGAGGATGCGCAGCGGGTTGGTCTCCAGCCGCCGCCGCGAATCGTCGTCCAGGCGGTCGCGGTGCGCCGAGAAGTAGTCGACCAGCTTCGTTGCGGTACGCCTCGCGCTCCTCGGGCTCGCCCAGCGAGTTGACGCTGACCTCGATGGCGCCGGCGTCCAGGCCGAAGCGCACCAGCATGGTCACCAGCATCGCGATCATCTCGGCGTCCAGCGACGGCTCGTTCGCGCCGAACACCTCGGCGCCCACCTGGTAGAACTGGCGCAGGCGGCCGCGCTGCGCGCGCTCGTGCCGGAACATCGGCCCGATGTAGTACCAGCGGGTCACCGGCTCCTTGTTCCACTGCGCGTTCTCGATGTACGCGCGCACCGCCGACGCCGTCCCCTCCGGGCGCAGGCTGACCGACCGCCCGTCGCGATCGTCGAACGTGTACATCTGCTTCTCGACGACGTCGGTCACCTCGCCGACCGACCGCACGAACAGCGGCGTGTACTCGAGCACCGGCGTGCGCAGCTCGTGGTAGGCGAACGCCTCCAGCACGTCGCGCGCCTGCTGCTCGAGGAACTGCCACTTCGACACCTCCGGCGCGAGGATGTCGTTCATACCCTTGACGCCGGGTGGGACGTCCGCCATGCGCGGCGTTTTACTACGTTTTGATCGCCGCTCGCTAATCCGTCCGGACGAACGGCGTCGCCCAGCCGCGCGGCCAGCCAGGCCAGCGCGTCGTCGACGCGGGCGGCGTCCCGCCCGTCGAGCGTGATCTTGACGCGGTAGTCGTGCGCCTCGGGGTGGGGGTACGACCCGATCTCGACCTCGGGGAACGCGCGCCACCGCCTCGTCGAGCGCGCCCGCGATGTGGCCCTCGCCGGCGCGCGAGAACAGCGCCCGCCCGTGGATCGGCCCGGCCCGGAACAGCTCGCGCACGGCCTCGAACTTGCGCCGGAAGATCGACGGCACGCCGGGCAGCACCCAGACGTTGCGCACGACGACCACCGGCCAGGGCGCGCGCGCGTCGCCGCGCGGGCCGCCCGGTCCGTACTCCAGCCGCGCGCCCGCCGGGATGTCGGCCATGACGCAGATCGCGCTCGTGCAGGCGGTCGCCGTAGCCCGCGCGCAGCAGCGCCTCCAGCTCGGGGCTGGCGCACGAGCTCCATCGCGAAGGCGTCCGCGACGGCGCGCAGCGTGACGTCGTCGTGCGTCGGCCCGACGCCGCCCGACGTGAACACGAAGTCGAAGCGCGGCGACAGCGCGCGCACGCTGGCCGCGATCTCCTCGGTCACGTCGGGCACGACCTCGATCCGGCGCAGCGCGACGCCGAGGGCGCGCAGCTCCCGCGTCAGAAAGCGGGCGTTCTCGTCCTCGACCTTGCCCGACAGGATCTCGTTCCCGATGAGCAGGATGGCGGCGGTCGGGTTGGCGGAGGTGGCATGGTCATGGAACGTCCGTGCAAAGACAAATTATAGTGAGCGTGTCCATGGCATAATGGCCGCGAACTTGAAGACCGTTCTCGGTGTGGGGTTGCCTCTCCATCGCAGGCTTCCCGGTCGCGCTGGCCGGGTGTCGCAGTGACGTGCCGGGAGGCATCAGGCAACATCGACGCCGGCATCGGACCAGAGCGGAAGCTGCCGAGCGCCCGGACGCCATCTGCCCGCCGGACGCGGCGGGCGGCGGCGAGTGCCCGATCAACTTCTGCGGCCAGGCGAAGGTCGGGCTGCCGTCGAACCAGTTC
Organism: Miltoncostaeaceae bacterium; assembly: GCA_963749475.1. GTDB lineage: Bacteria > Actinomycetota > Thermoleophilia > Miltoncostaeales > Miltoncostaeaceae > Miltoncostaea. The sequence goes on along the minus strand of CAVVMP010000014.1, from coordinate 67,558 downwards.
CCGCAGTCGGGCGCGGATTCGCTGTGCGGCGTCCGCATCTGCAAGGTCGGCCCCGAGCTGTCGACGGGCGACGGGTTCCAGCTGGTCTGCGTCGATCCGATCGCCACCGGGCTGGCGTTCGGCGTGGCCTGCTCGCCGGATCCGGCGCAGGGGCTGCGCTGCGCGCGACGACTCGCTGTGCATCACCGCGCCGGACTTCCCGCAGAGCCCGTTCTGCTCGCGCGATGTGCCGCAACGACGCCGACTGCCCGACCGAACGCGCGCTGCCTCGAACATCCAGACGCCGGTCGCGCTGGCGGACGGCCGGCGCCCGGTGATCGGGATGTGCATGCCGGAATCGAAGATCGCCGGCACGGTCTGCCTGCGCGAGGCCGAGCTGCCCGCCGGATCAGGGCTGCGTCCTCTACGGCGGCGCGCACCAGCCTGCGCATCTGCCGCGCGGGCGGCGCGAAGTCGCTGGGCACGGCCTGCGCCGGCGGCCGGCGAGTGCCGCAGCGGCGAGTGCTACGACCGCGACTTCCACGTCACGGCGGCCAGAACCGCGCCGTACTGCTCGGGCGCGTGCAACGTCAACAGCGACTGCGGCCCGGATCAGCGCTGCGTGCGGCTGGTCGTCGGCAACAACGGCACCGGGTGCGATCCGCTCGACGATCTGGTGGTCGGTTACTGCCGCACGCTGTTCGTCGCCGCTCGCCGGCGACCGGCGTGCGGCAGCGACGCCGAGCTGCGTCGCGCTCCAGAACGGTTCGGACGGCTGCGACGTCGCGCACGGCCTCTGCTATCGGAAGGCCGCCGTGCCCGGCTCCGCCTGCACGAGCGAGACGGACTGCCCGGTCGGCGGCGAATGCAGCATCGGCCCGCGCTTCCTCGGCGGCTACTGCCAGACCTTCGGCTGCGATCCGGCGGCGACGTCGGGCGTGAACGCCTGCCCGGGACCAACAGCACCTGCGCGCAGCGCGGCGGCCCCGACGAGCCGATCTCCGCCTGCTACGAGAAGTGCGTTCCGGGCGGGAGCGCCTGCAGCCGCGCGAGCGCGCGGCTACGCGTGCGAATCGGTGACGCCCAGCGCGCCCGCCAGCGTCTGCCTGGTGGGCAGCGGGACGTAACCCGTGCGAGCCCCGACGATCGTGACGCTGGCTGTGGGAGCGGTCGGGTGGAGCGCGTCCGCGCTGGCGCAGCCGCCCGCTGCCGGCCGTCGCGCCGCCGCCGCCGGCGCGCCGTCGCGAACGCGCCGCAGCCCGCCGCCCGCGCCGGCGCACCGGCCCGCCGCCGCCGCCCCCGCGCCGCCCGACGTCGCGCGCGCCGCGCCGCGCCGCGCGGAGCCGGTCGGACCGGTCCCGACCGCCGACGAGACGCCCGCGCGCCTCCGACCACGACGCCGTCGTCGGTCACGTCGGCATCGAAGCGCGCCGCTTCGATCCCGGGCCCGCTGCCGCTGACGCTGCGCCCCGGGCTTCGGCTGCCCGGCGGCCGGCGTCGGCACCGCCGAATGCGACGTCGACGATGGGCGCGCTCGCCGTGCGCTACTGGTGGACGCGCAACCTCGCCGTCAACGCCGGCGTCGCGTTCGCGCGCCGGCGGCGGGCGCGACGGGACGGTAGAGCCGCGACACCTACTTCGGCGTCGGGCCGATCGTGGGGCTGACGCTGCTGCTCGGGAACTGGCGGCACCTCGCCGTGTCCGCCAGCCCCGAGCTGGCGCTACGTCTGGTTCAAGCCCGAGCCTCGGCGCCGACGGCGGCACGCACCACGATGCTCGCGCTGCGCGGCGGCGCTGGAGGCGGAGGTGCACTTCGGCTTCGTCGGCGTGCCGGCGCTGTCGATCGGCCTGCTCGCGGGCATGGCGTTTCCAGTACGAGAGCGTCGCGCGACACGCGCGTCTGGTCGGTGGGCGTGCTGGGCGGCGACAGCGTCTGGGGCGCGCTCTCGAACGTGTTCGTGAGGTACTACCTCTGATGGTGCGCAAGCCGCCTCCCGACAGCGATCTGCAGGAGCGGCGCGAGCTGCTCGACGCCGCCGGCATCGCGCGCACGCTGCGCCGGATGGCGCACGAGATCGCCGAGCGCATCCCGCAAGGCGAGCGCGCCGCTGTACCTCGTGGGCGTGCGGACGGGCGGCGCCTACCTGGCGCATCGCCTGTGCGACGTGCTGGTGGCGGCGGGCGAGGCGAAGCCGGCGCTGGGCGCCGTCGACATCTCGCTCTACCGCGACGACGTGTTCCAGCGGCCTGCCCAAGCCGGAGATCGGCCCGACCGAGCTGCCCGCGCCGATCGACGGGCGGACCATCGTGCTGGTCGACGACGTGCTGTTCACGGGGCGCACCATCCGCGCCGCGATGGACGTGCTCGCCGACTACGGCCGCCCGCGCGCGGTGAAGCTGGCGGCGCTGGTCGATCGCGGCCTGCGCGAGCTGCCGATCCAGCCCGACTTCGTCGGCCTGGCGGTGCAGACGACGGCGCGCGAATCGGTGCGCGTCATGCTGTCCGAGCGTGGCGAGCCCGACCGCGTCGTGCTACGAGAGCGGCCGGCGTGAGCGCGTTCGGACACCGTCACCTGCTCGGCATCGAGCCGCTGGCGGCGGCCGACATCGTGACCATCCTGGACCTGAGCGAACGGTTCCTGGAGATCGCCGAGCGCCCGATCAAGAAGGTGCCGACGCTGCGCGGGAAGACGGTCATCAACCTGTTCCTCGAGCCGTCGACGCGCACGCGCACGTCGTTCGAGATCGCCGCCAAGCGGCTGTCGGCGGACGCGGTCAACATCTCCGGCTCGGGCATCGTCGACGACCAAGGGCGAGACGCTGCTCGACACCGCGCGCAACCTGGACGCGATGTCGCCCGACGTGGTCGTCATCCGCCACTGCGCAGGCGGGCGCGGCCGAGATGCTCGCGAAGCAGCTTCGCGCCGCGGTCGTGAACGCGGGCGACGGCGCGCACGAGCACCCGACGCAGGCGCTGCTCGACTGCTCGACCATCCGCGCGCACAAGGGCAAGCTGGCCGGCCTCGAGGTCGCGATCTGCGGCGACATCCGCCACAGCCGCGTCGCGCGCTCGAACATCTGGGCGCTGACCAAGCTGGGCGCGCGCGTGCGCGTCGCCGCGCCCGCGCACGCTGCTGGCGCCCGGCCTCGCCGAGATGGGCGCCAGCGTGCACGAGCGCATCGAGCCGGCGCTCGAAGGCGCCGACGTCGTCATGATGTTGCGCATCCAGAAGGAGCGCATGGGCGGCGGGCTGTTCCCGAACACGCGCGAGTACTCGCGCTACTTCGGCCTCAACCCGCGCCGCCTCGAGCTCGCCAAGCCCGACGCGATCGTCATGCACCCCGGGCCGATCAACCGCGGCGTCGAGATCGATCCCGCGGTCGCCGACGGCCCGCGCGCGGTGATCCTCGACCAGGTCGCGCGCGGCGTCGCGGTGCGCATGGCGGTGCTCTACCTGCTGGCCGGCGGCGAGGCGGCGGAGTCAGACCCGTCCGCCCTGGCGCCTCAGATTCCTGATGGCGGGCGCCGTCCAGTTGGTGAGTGATCGCCGGCGGTTGGCGCGGGAACATGAATTGCTAGTTTAAGCCGTCCCATGCGCATCGGAACGAATCGGATCGGTCTCCTGCTGGTGATGGCGCCTCGCCGGCTGCGGCGGCAGCATCAACGGCACAGCGGGCCCAGGACGGGCGGACGCGCACGACGACGATCGCCTGCTCGGCGATGGGCGCGTGCGAATGCATGGCGGCCGGCGATCGCTGCGCGGCGCGCACCGAGGCCTGCTGGTGCCCGAGCGAGTGCAACCCGGAGATCGCGTGCATCTGCGGCGGCGGCCGGTTCCTGGCCTGCGAGGACAAGTCGGTGGTCGCCGTCCTGCACGACGTGGCTGGCGGCCGTGCAGGCGAAGTGCGCCAACCAGCCTTCGTCCAGTACGTCGGCGACCTCTGCACGTCCGCCGGGACTCCGACCTGCGTCGCGCCTGCCTGGCGAACCTGAAGACCAGCGGTTCGTGCGCCGAGATCGACTGCAGCTTCTGCCCGGTCTGCGACTGCGCTGCCGCCCGCCACGCCGTCGCCGTTCGCGGCCTGCCTCGCGGCCTGCGCGCCGCCGCCGCCGCGCGGGCCTCGAAAGCCATTGACTCGCGCCCCGCGACCTCCTATCAAGAGGTCCCGGACGAATGGATCTTTGTCTGCGAGGCGGCCGGGTCATCGATCCGGGACGAGGCGTCGACGCCGAGGCGGACGTGATTCTGAAAGACGGCGTGGTGGCGCGGTCCGGCAAGGGGATCGCCGCCGGCCTGACCGGTGACGTTCGCGTCATCGACGTCCGCGGCAAGTGGGTCGTCCCCGGCTTCGGCGATCGTGATGGGCGCCGGCGACGGCGGGTTCGCCGTGCGCGCCAACCAGGTCAACGCCCTCTCGCCCGCGACGTCCTCCCGCGTCGCCGCGATCGCCGACACCGTGGTCCCCGGCCGCGACGTCCTGCTCGTCACCACGAGCCAGCAGGGCAGCGACCCGCTCGACCCCCCGCCGGCGGCGTACGCGCTCGCGTGGAACGGCGCCACGTTGACGCTGCGGTTCGAGACGGTCCCGGGCGCCGCGTTCGTCACCTCGACGACCGCGTCCTCTATTGATCCCGAGGACCAGGCCCTCCCGACCGGCGGCAACCCGCTCCTGGCCGACGACTCCTGGGTGGCCGTGAACGCCGACCCCTCCGACGGCGCGCCCGAGCTGCTCTGGACCCGCGCCGGCGACCCCTTCACCATGCTCCTGCGGCTCGAGTCCTCCGCAACCCCCGGCACGCGCCTGCTCCGGATCCTGTGGAGGCGCGCGACCCGGTTCGCCGCCGGACCCGGGACCGCCGAATGGGTCCGCGCCCTCGACGACCGCTTCGTCGGCGCCGACCTCGACGGGGATGGCGCGCAGGAGATCGTGGCCCTGCGCGGCGACGGCAGCGCCATCGGGGTCATCCGCCGGGGCGGGGACGGCGGGCTGACGGTCGCGAAGATCGCCGCCGGCGCGGTCCGCGGCCCCTCCGGATCGAGCGAGGCCGCCCTGCCCATCGGCCCCGGGATGCGGCTGCTCGCCGCCGACCTGGACGGGGACGGGTGCCAGGAGATCCTGGTGCGGCGGGCCGGCGGCCTGGCCGTGCTGCGCGGCCCTCGGCCGGCGAGAGGGGCCACGGCGCTCGGCGTCCGCGAGCGTTACGGCCCGTCGGGGGTGCGCGACCTCGACCTCATCGACCGTGCGTCGCCGCGCTGGCGCGGCGACCGCCCCTCCGCCATCCGCGCCGCCTACGACGCCGAGATCGCCTGGGCGGACGACCCCGACATCCTCTTCCTGGACGAGGCGTACCACGACCTCCCGGTCGAGCTCGGCGTGCGCCTGACCGACGCCGGCCACTTCGTCGCGGCGCTCGACTGGCTGCGCTCGGTCTACGACTACGGAGTGCCGGCGGCCGATCGGCGCATCGCGTACCGGCTCGTCCTGGACGCCCGCGGCGACGTCTCCTTCGCGCGCACGGCGCGCTGGCTGGACGATCCCCTCGACCCCCACCTGGTCGCGGCCACCCGGGCCGGCAGCTACAACCGCTTCGCGATCCTGATGATCGTCCGGGCGCTCCTCGCGTACGCCGACTCGGAGTACGGCCGCTTCACGCCCGAGTCGGTCCCGCGCGCCGACGCCCTCTTCATCAAGGCCCTGGAGCTGCTCGACAGCCCGGACCTGAACTACCGCGACCCCCTCTGCGACGCGATCATCGGATCGCTCGAGATCCCGATCGGAGACGATGAGACCGTCTGGCTGTGGGTGACCATCCGCGACCGGCTGCGGCGGATCGACGACCTCGCGACCGTGGGCGACCTCGCGGAGCGCCTGCGGCGGGCCATGGGCGACGGCGGGGACGCCGGGGCGCTCGGTGCGATCCTCACGCGCGCCGACGCAGCGGTCGCGGCGCCGTCGGAGGCGCTCGGCGCCCTCCTCGCCCGCGACGCCGCCACGGCGACCGACGCGTCCATCCTCCTGCTCGCCGACCCCGGGGTTGCGGCAGCCGTCACGGAAGTGGGCCTCGAGGCGAGGTGGACGTCCCAGGTCGTGCCTGCGCCGCGCCCGTCGTTCTGGGTGCCCCCCAACCCCGTCGTCGACAGCCTGCGCCGCCACGCCCGCCTGGCCCGGCAGAAGATCCTCGCGGGCCGGGACGTGAACGGCGCGCTCGTGGAGCTCGGCCCCTACGGGGCGCCCACCTTCGCCGACGCGGGGCCCGGGCTCGGGGCCGAGACGCTCGGCGCGCCGCGCCAGTCCCTGAAGCCGCTGCCGTACCGCTACGCCACCCTCGTGGAGCGGGCGAAGCAGCTCGTGGCGCTCGCGCGGGAGCTCGAGGCCGCGATGGTCGCGGCGCTCGAGGCGGCCGGCCAGCGCCGCTACGAGGAGCTCCGCGCCCGCCAGGACATGGCCCTCGCCCGCTCGGCCGTGCGCATCAAGGACCTCCAGGTCTCACAGGCGCAGGACGGCGCGCGCGGGGCCGAGATCCAGCGCGACCGCGCGTCCATCCAGCTCGCGCACTACGACTCGCTGATCAGGAACGGCTGGAGCACCAACGAGGAGGCGGCGCTCGGCTTCCAGGCCGCCGCGGCCGTCCTCCAGGCGAGCGCGGCCGTCTCCTACGCGGTGCAGGCGTGGACGCCGGACGGCTGGATGAGCTTCGGCAGCGGCCCGGTGGCGAGCGCCCTCACGAGCGCCGCCTCGGCGGCGGCCACCGCCGGGGGGGTCGCGTCCACCTACGCCAGCCTCGAGCGCCGCGACCAGGAGTGGCGCCTCTCGCAGAGCCTCTCCGCGACCGACGAGCGCGCGGGCCGGAACCAGATGCGCCTCGCCCAGGACCAGGTCCAGATCGCGCTGGGCGAGCGGGCGGTCACGGGCCTCCAGGTGGATCACGCGGAGGAGGTGCTCGACTTCCTCGTGTTCCGCCGCTTCGGCACGGCCGAGCGGTACGAGCTGGTGACCGGCGTCATGGTCGGCATCTACCGGTTCTTCCTCCAGCAGGGCACCGGCCTGGCCCAGCTCGCCGAGGCCCAACTCGCCTTCGAGCGCCAGAGCACGCTGCCAGCCTTCATCAAGGACGACTACTGGGAGATCCCCGCGCGTGCCGCGGCGGACGGGAGCGCCGCCCCGGCCGCGGGCGCCGCGGCCGACCAGGACTACGGCGTGACCGGCTCCGCCCGGCTGCTCCGCGACCTGGTGGCGCTCGACGAGTACGCCTTCCGCACCGCCCAGCGCAAGCTCCAGCTGTCGAAGACGTTCTCGCTCGCGCGGCTCGATCCGGTGGCCTTCGAGGGCTTCCGCCGGACCGGGGTGCTGCCCTTCGCCACCCCGTCGGAGCTGTTCGACCGCGACTTCCCGGGGCACTACCTGCGCCTGGTGCAACGCGTGCGGACATCGGTGCTCGCGCTGGTGCCGGCGGCCCAGGGCATCCGGGCCACCCTGGCGACGACGGGCCGCTCGCGGGTGACGCTCGGGGCGGAGGGCTTCGAGACCGTGGCCGTCCAGCGCGGACCGGAGTCCGTGGCCCTGTCGTCGGCGATGAACGCCAGCGGCCTGTTCGAGCTGGACCCGCAGCCGGAGATCCTCGCTCCGTTCGAGGGCATCGGCGTCGACGCCACATGGCAGCTCACGATGCCGCGGGCGGCGAACCCGCTCGACTACGCGTCGATCGCCGACGTGCTGGTGACGATCGACTACACCGCGCTCGACTCCGTCGACCTCCGCGCCCGGGTCGTCGCGGGGCTCGACCGGCGAGGGACCGGCGCCCGGGCGCTCTCGCTGCGCCACGACTTCCCCGACGCCTGGTACGACCTGAACAACCCGGAGCTGATCGAGGACCCGGCCCGCCGGATGGTGGTGACGCTGGAGACGACGGCCGGGGACTTCCCGCCGAATCTGGAGGACATCCGCATCGCCGACGTCGCCATGCTGGTGTCCCGGGCGGCCGCGGCTGCCGGAGAGGTCCCGGTCGCGGGCCTGACCTACGATGCCCAGGGCCTCACGGTGCGCTCCGGATCGATGACCACGACCTCGGGAATCGTGGGCGTGCGGCGGGGGAACGCAGCCGGCCTCACCCCGGCGATCGGGCGCACCCCGGTGGCATCGTGGACGCTCTCGTTCAACTTCGGCGACCCGGCGGCCGACGCGGCCCTGCGCTCGCGCTTCGCCCGCGACGAGATCGACGACATTCTCCTGGTCATCAGCTTCCGCGGGACGACGCCGGCCTGGCCGTGAGCCCGCGCCCCTGCTCCCGTCTGGTTTCCGCCGCTCCCGGCGCCCGGCGCCTCAGGCGGCCGTGGTGCGAAACCCCCCGCCCGCCGGCCGTTCAGCGCTGGATGCTGACCACGTACGCGACGACGGCTCGCAGGTCTCGCCCGCGACGAGCCCGCCCGGCATCGTGGGTCCGCCGTCCCGCACCTGCGCCATGATGCGGGCCTCCGTGAGCCCCAGCCCCTGGAGCTTCGGCCCCACGCCACCGGCGGCGGTGCCGTCCTGTGCGTGGCAGCCCGTGCAGCTCGCGGCGAAGACGACCTTGCCCGCTGCCGGGTCGGCCGGGGCCGGAGGGGCCGCGCTTCTTCCCGAATTCGGCGGCCGCCATTCGCCTTCTTCACTCCTCTTCACGTCATGAGAGGCCCGCGGGCCCTGCGGTCACGCCGCAGGTGTCGTCGTCTCGAGCGCATCCACGCTAAGCCCGGCAAGCGGTCGGTGTCCACCGCGTCATCCGTCCGCGCGGGCACGGTGCTCGAACTGGTGCCCGCATCCCGCCCCACCCGCTGGACGTTGACGGCGACCGTGACCGACCCCCCGTTGTCGGTCCAGCCGCCGCTATGAGAGTCGGGCCGGTTTCTCCGACTTGTTCGTGGTCAGGCTAGCGGCATGGGCCGCCAGCGAGAGTTGACCGCGATCGAGTACTGCGGGATTGGGGCGGGTGCTCCAGTGATTGGCGCACCGACTGGCGCGCGACGGGCGTGCGGACGACGAGATCCGCTTGCCTATGGACCTTCGCTCCGACCCGACGCACGTCTCGAAAACCGTTTCGGGCCTTCGGTCCGACGGGGGTTCAAATCCCCCCCTCTCCGTTTTCCCGCCATCGCCGCCTAGAGGGGGCGAGCCCGCGGGGCGTGGGCGAGGAGCCGGTGGCGGACGACGAAGCCGCCGACCAGCAGCGCGAGACCGAACATCACGGCGGCGCCGATCCCGAACGCTCGCCACGCGAAGCCCCGGGTCGGGCTCGTGGGTTGCGCTGTGACGGCGGCTGCCGTCTGCGTGCGGCGCCGATACCCCTGGTTGAGCATTTCGCTGCGGAGCATCAGCGCCCGGTACTCGGCTGCGGTCAGGCCCTGGGACGCCGCACCCTCCGGGCCGAGCCCGTACCTCTGGTTGAGCGCCGCGCTGCGGAGCATGAGCGCCTGGTACTCCGCCTCCGACATGCTCGGGGGCCTCGACTCCCCGGCCTGAGCGACTCCCGCGAGCGCCGTCAGTGCGCTCACCGCGGCGAGTACCGCTGCGATGCGACCGATGGTGCGCGCGATGTTCACGCTTCCCCCTCCGTGCAGATCACCTGACGCGACGGTACGTCGGCACGGGGCAGCGCGAAATCGGCGGAGCCGCCGGTCTTGGGAGGCGACGACCTACTCGGGAACCGGCGGGTCGGCTGGGGTTTGACCGGCGGTCAGCTTGGCGGCGAGTTCGGCGCGGGAACGAACGCCGAGCTTCCGGTAGATCTTCGAGAGGTTCCACTGAACCGTCTTGGGGCTGATGAACAGGGCGTCCGCCACCTCGCGGTACGTGCGTCCGGCGGCGACGAGGGCAGCGACCCGTTCCTCGGTCGGCGTCAGCACGCCGGGCGTTGCGGGCGCCCGTCCCCCGATCCGCCTCAACTCGGCCCGGGCCCGCTCGGACCACAGCCCCGCGCCGAGCTCGTCGAACACCGCGAGCGCCTGCGTCAGCGATTCCCTGGCTGGACGCCTCTCGCGATTCCGGCGTTGCAGCGTCCCGCGTACGAGAAGGGTGCGCCCGCGCTCGAACGGCTCCTGGAGCCGTTCGTGGAGCTCGAGCGCGCGGTCGAGGCGTGTGTACGCGGCGTCGCCGTCCCCGGCTGCGGCGCTGAGCAGCGCGCGGCAGCGGCTGGCGATCACGAGCGCCCACATGCCGCCCGTCGCGCGGGCCTGTTCCTCCAGCTCGGCGAGGAGCGCCGTCGCGGCCTCGTGCTCGCCGAGTGCCAGCAGGGTCTCGATCGCATCGCCGTGGAAGCGGAACAGCGCCGGGTCGCCGAACCCCGCGTCGGCGACGGCGCGGGGAAGCGGGCCGAGAAAGCGATGGGCTTCGCGAGCGTCGCCCAGCGAGAGTTCGAGGAACCCGCGGATCGCGAGCATCTCCAGGTGGGCGGGGACGACGCCCACGGCGAGCGCGAGCGGCAGCCCCTCGTCGGTCGCGGCACGCGTCTCGGCCACGCGTCCGAGGTGCGCATCGACGAGGGCCCTGGTCGAGAGCGCGAACAGGCGTTGGTCTTCATGGGCGGTCTGCACGGCGGCCTCGAAGGACTCGGCGGCGTGGTGCGACGCGAGCTCCCAGTCTCCGGCCAGGCACTCGACCCGACCGAGCTGGGAAGCCACGTAGCTCAGGCTGTGCTCGTCGCCGCGCGCGAGCACGGTGTCGCGAAGCGCGGCGAGCACCGAGCGGGCAGCAGCGAGATCGCCCGCCCACTCGAGCAGCATCCCGTGGATCCAGCCGGTTCGGATGCGTCCGAGGACCGACCTCCACTCGTCTGCCGTGTCCTCGAGCTCGAGGGCGCGCTCGATGAGCGCGGTCGGAACTCCTCGCCCGAGAACGGTCTGGTAGAAGGCCATGTCCGCCAGTGTGCTCGCGAGCACGCCGGGCTCCCCGAGACGCTCGGCGAGCCCGAGCGCCGCACGCGCATGGGGCTCGGCCGCCGCGACGTCACCGGTCTCGTGGATGCTCCATGCGAGTCCCCGTTCGATCTCGATGCGCGCCGCGGGATCGTCGCCGATCTCCGCGAGCGCATCGCGGAACAGATCGACGGAGACGTGGAAGCCACGCCCGAACCCGGTGACCCACGCGAGGCGCGTGAGCGCGACGGCGCGCTCGCGACCCGGAGGCAGGCGCGCCACCACGTCCTCGAGGAGACGTCGCGCCCGGTCGGTGTCCCCCGCCTCGAGGTGGCAGTCCCCGGCTTCGATCGTCCGCCTCCGAGCGTCGGCGTCATCGGGCGGCGTGAGCATTCGCGCCCGCTCCCAGAGCTCCGCTGCGGCGTGCGGAGCGCCGCGTGCTCGTGCACGTCGGGCGGCATCCTCGACGGTCGCGGCCACCTGGGCATCCGGACCGCTCGCAGCGAGGGCGAGATGGAGCGCCTGCTCGTCCGGATCGTCGACGACCTCCGCCAACCGGGCGTGCAACTCGCGTCTCCGAGCCGGCGGTGTCTGCGCGTAGACGACCGAGGCGAGCAGCGGGTGTGAGAACCGGACGCGGCCGTCGGCGACCTCCAGGACTCCGGCGGCTGCCGCCTTCTCGAGCGCGGCCGCCCCACCCCCACCGCCGGCGGCCACGAGGTCGACGGTGGGCCGCGAGAGCGCCGAGACGACGAACGCCGCCTCCGTCGCCGCGGCAGGGATTCCGGCGAGCCGCTCCCGGACCAGCTCGTTGAGCGTCGCGGGCACCGGCAGCGGCTCCCCCGGCGCGAGGGAGACATCGCGCGCCAGCAGCGCCCTGGCGAGCTCGAGCGCGAAGAACGGATTGCCTCCCGACACCCGCTGCAGCTCGATGAGCGCGGGGCGGAGGAACTGCCTGGCGAGCCGGTCCCGCAGGAGACGATCGAGTGACCTGATGTCGAGCGGGCCGATCACCAGCCGTGTCAGGCGGTGGGCGTCCAGCGCGGTCTCGAGCTCGACGCGAGTCTCATCGCCCGCCTCCGCGCGTCGCGCGAGGAGGAAGCCGATCGGTTCGTCGCGCAATCGCCTGGCGGCGAATGCGAGGGCATCGCCCGACGGTGGATCGAGCCACTGCGTGTCGTCGATCGCCACGACCAGCGCCGTGTCCTCGGCGAGCACCCGGAGGGCACCGAGGACGCCGAGCGCGACCGCCCGGCGCTGCAACCCTCCAGGCCGCGATCCCGCCCGGCGGCGCAGCAGCGCGACCTCGAGGGCCTCGCGTTGCGGGTCGGGAAGCCGCCCGAGCGCCGCGTCCGGCACGTCTCCGAGGAGATCACCGAGCACGGCGAACGGCAGCGCGATCTCGGCCTCGACCGGCCTGCTCGTGAGCACCTGCAGTCCCCGCTCACCGGCGCCGGCGATGCCCTCCCTCCAGAGCGTCGTCTTCCCGATCCCGGCCTCACCCTCGATGCGCAGCGCGACCGGCCCGTCGGGGACCGCCTCCAGGAAGCCGCGGACGCAGTCGATCTCCGACTCGCGCCCCACGACCTCCGACGCCGGCGACATCAAGCCCTCCTCCGGTGGACTGATCAGATCGTATTCCGGCTCTTCCGACTCCGAGGCCGGGGATTGGACCTCGAGCCGGTCCTCGGGGGTATCGCGAAGGCGTGGCCTCGCGGCGCTGGATCGGCGCCGCGGGGAGCTTGACGGAGCAGGGGCCGCGGGGGAGGGTCGCGGCACCACGCGCGGGAGGGCCGCAGATCCATGGGTCGTTGGCGTCTGATCTTCCTCGGCGTCGTCCTGACGGGTCTGATCGCCTGCCCCTCCCTGCTCGGCGCGCCGGGACCGGGTCTGCCGGCCAGCGAGCGCGCGACGTTCGACGTCATCGTCGAGGGGACGGGCTCGGCGAGCCGCAACGTCAGCCTCGACGGGCAGCTCGGGGCCTGCTTCGTCTCCTCGCGGACCAACAGCAGCGAAGGGTACGAGTACGGGCGGGGCCGAGGGCTGCGCGTCGAGTTCGTGCGGCTCGGGACCGGACGCAGGAGCGTCGTCGTGATGCGGCGGGTCGGCCGGCCCATCTTCGCGCCGGTCGTCTTCAACGTCCGGGCCACCGTCACCAACGAGGCCTCCGGCCAGGCCGAGCGGTCCGGCCCCACGGGGGTCTGCATGTCGGCGATCGAGGCGGTCGGCGACGAGGAGCTGTGCGGGCAGCATCCCGGACGGGAGAACTACAGCCTGTCGTACGTGAACCGGAAGCTGTCGCTCGGGCTGCGGGGCGACGCGCTCCCGCCGCTCCCCTCGCCCAGGTTGTGCGGCGTGAACGGCATCGAGACCGCGTCGGGACCGCCCCCGGACGGGTTCCACGCACCGGCTGACCTGCGACCGAGACCGCTGGCGCCGAGCAGGATCTTCGGAGCGGTGCGGCGGTTCAAGGTGGAGCTGGAATCCCCCGACGCGGTCAGCAGGGAGGACTCCCCGATTCCGGGGCTCAGCGGAGCGGCCGTCAACAGGGGCTCCCACCAGGCGGTGGTGCGGTTCATCCGCGTGACGTCCTGAGCGGACGCGGGCTCAGCGGATCAGCGTCGGCCTCGGGACGGTGGAGCAGCTCCGCCGGACCGTGCTGATCCATTCCGTTCCAGGCTTCAGCACGCCGAGCCGCTGCTCGAGGATGAACGCGACCTTGGTGTAGAAGACGGCGTCCTCCCTGTGGCCGGGCCGCCGCTCGCCCCGGCAGTAGCCGGGCCGGGTCAACCGCACCCGCAGACGCGTTCCATTGTCCGAGCAGCCACCCGCGCACGGGACGAGCGACCGGAACCTCCCGAACCCGACGGCCGTGCGCCCAGCGCGACCGGATGCCCGTGGCCGGCCCGTCATCGCGGTCTGAAACCAGCTCGAAGAGCTGCGGCGATCCTTCTCGTCGGGCTCAGATCACGTCTTCGATCGGCGGCGCTCCCACTCCGCCTCCGCCTCGGTCTCCATCGCGGCGAGGCGCGTGTAGTAGTCGGGGAACTCGTTCAGGTGCGCGAGGGCGATCCGGCCGGTCATGAGCGGATCGCCCCCAGTGACGTCCGTCGCCGGGTCGCGCGGCCCGTGCTCCATCTCCACCTCGAGCCCCATCCTGAACTGCTCGACGTCGAAGGGCGTGGCGGCCCAGTCGATCCCGATCTGCGCGCCGATGTCCCGCGCCTGATCGGCGCTGAACCGCGAGGTCTCGCTCATCGTGCCTCCGTTCCTGAAGGTGCGGCCGAGCGATGTCGGCTGTACCACACCTGGCGATCCGGCGGCGAGTCCGGCCCCCGCCATGAGCATCGGAGGGGTGGTTGGAGTGCCTCTCAGGAGGCTCCCAGCCGAGCCCGGGCATTTCCACAGCGCTTCTTGGGCGATTCCTTACCGCGTGCGGCCTACCGTGGATGCACACCTCCCGCGAGGCAGGAGCACTCCACATGACCAGGCCAGATCCCCGCCGCTCGTCGTCGCGCGACGCGCACGTGGGCCGTCTCAAGCGCATCACGCGCACGATCGCCGCCCTCGCGGTGCTCGGCGTCGCCGGCGTCGCCGGGCTCGCCGCGAGCGAGGCCCACACCGGCGGGTCATCGACGACGACTGCGACCGTCTCGACCGCCTCGACGGGCACGTCGGCATCCGACTCCGCCTCGACGGCGGTCGTGAGCGCCCCGGCCGCGTCGTACCAGGCGCCGGTCGCCAGCTCCGGGGGATCCTGACGTGGCGATGGCCACGACGTCCTTCCGCGCGCTCGGGACGACGGCCCTCCTGGTCACGCCGGACGCCTCGGCGCTCGACGAGTCCGAGCGGATCCTCCGCCGCGAGCTCGACGCGATCGACCGGGCGTGCAGCCGGTTCCGCGACGACTCGGAGCTGAGCGGCGTGAACCGCGCGTCGGGGGCGCCCGCACCCGCCGGGCCCCTGCTGCGCGAGGCGGTGCGGGCCGCGCTGGAGGCCGCCCGGACCACCGGCGGTGACGTCGACCCGACGATCGGGGACGCCATGGCCGCCTGCGGCTACGACCGCGACTTCTCCCGGATCTCCGGCGCCCTCGGCACCACCCCGCGAGTGCGAGTCACCCGTCTCCCGCGCTGGCGGGCGGTGATCGTGGATGACACGCGCGGCACGGTGCGGGTGCCCGCCGGGACGATGCTCGACCTGGGCGCAACGGCGAAGGCCCTGGCGGCGGACCGGGCCGCCCGGGCGATCCATGCCGCCACGGGGGCCGCGGTGCTGGTGTCGCTCGGCGGGGACGTCGCCCTGGCCGGGCCGGCCCCCGCGGCGGGCTGGCCGGTGCGGGTGACCGACGACCACCGCGGCACCGGGCCCCACGACGAGGTGGTGGACATCCGCGACGGCGGCCTCGCGACGTCGGGCACCGCCGCCCGGCGCTGGGGTCCCGGCGGGAGCCTCCACCACATCATGGATCCCCGCACCGGCGCGCCCGCCGCCGAGGCCTGGCGCACGGTGAGCGTCGCCGCGCGGACCTGCCTCGAGGCCAACGTGGCCAGCACCGCCGCGATCGTGCGCGGGCGCTCCGCCCCCGCCTGGCTCGCCGCGCGCGGGCTGCCCGCGCGCCTCGTGGCGCCCGACGGTGCGGTCACGCGCGTGGCCGGATGGCCGGAGCCGCGCCGATGATGGCCCTCTGGTACCTCATGCGGGGCACGGGCGTCGTCTCCCTCGTGCTCCTGACCGGCGTGATGGCGCTCGGCATCGCCACCTGGGGCCGGGTGTCGCTCGGGGCGCTGCCGCGCTTCGCCACCCTCGCGCTGCACCGCAGCCTGGCGCTGATGACGGTGGTGTTCGTGGCCCTCCACGTCGCGACCGCGGTCATCGACCCCTACGCCGCCGTGCGGGCCGTGGACGTCCTCGTGCCCTTCAGCGCGCAGAGCAAGCCGCTGATGGTCGGCCTCGGCGCGGTCGCGCTCGAGGGGCTCGTCGCGCTGGCGGTGACCGGAGCGCTCCGCCGCCACATCGGCGCGCGGACGTTCCGCGCCGTCCACTGGGCCGCCTACGCGGCGTGGCCCGCGGCGTTCATCCACGCCCTGGGGATCGGCAGCGACACCGGCACGCTCTGGCTCCGCGCGCTCGCGCTCGGCTGCGGGGCGACGATGGGCGCCGCGGTCGCCTGGCGCACGGCCGTCGTCCCCCGCGCAGGGGTGTCGCAGGCGGTCGCCCGATGACCACGACCCGTCACCGCACCGCGCCCCGGCTGCTCGCCGATCCCGAAGGGCGCGGCGAGATCCGGTTCCGCGGGGCCGACCTGATCGAGGAGGTCCGCCGCGCCGACCTGCGGGGCCACGGCGGCGGCGGCTTCCCCACCTGGCGGAAGATGCGCGCCGTCGCCGACGGCCGCGGCCGCCGCGTGGTCGTGGCCAACGGCACCGAGGGCGAGCCCGCGAGCCGCAAGGACGAGACCCTGCTCGCGCACGACCCCGACCTGGTGATCGACGGCGCCCTCGCGGCCGCCGAGGCCGTCGGCGCCGACGAGGTCGTGCTGGCCGTCGCCCGCGACAACCCGGCCATCGGCATCGCGGCCGACGCCGTCGCCCGCCGCCCGCAGCGCCGCGGGCGGCGCCTGTCCCTGGCGGCCGCCCCGCCGCGCTTCGTGACCGGCGAGGAGAGCGCCCTGGTCGGGTGGCTCAACGGCGGTCCGGCGGTGCCGACCATCACGCCCCCGCGCCCCTCCGACCGCGGCGTCCGCCGGCGGCCGACGCTCGTCCAGAACGTCGAGACCCTCGCCCACGTCGCGCTGATCGCCCGCCACGGCGCGGACTGGTTCCGCGAGGCCGGCACCCCCGAGGAGCCCGGGACCACGCTCGTCACCATCGGCGGGGCGGTGCGCGTGCCGGGCGTCCACGAGGTCGCGCTCGGGACGCCGCTCGGCGAGGTCCTGGCGCAGGCCGGCGGGCCAGCCGGGGAGATCGGCGGGGTCCTGACCGGCGGCTATTCGGGCGCCTGGCTCGAGACCGACGATCCCTGGTCGGTGCCCCTCTCGGCCGCCGGGCTGCGGGCCGCCGGCGGCGTCCTCGGCACCGGGACGGTGATGGTGCTGCCGGGCGAGGTGTGCCCCTTCGCCGAGACGGCCCGCCTGGCCGGCTACCTCGCCGGGGAGAGCGCCGGCCAGTGCGGGCCGTGCGCCTTCGGGCTGCCCGACCTCTCGCGCGCCGTCGCCGGCCTCGCCTCCGGCCGCGGCACCGTCGCCGCCGTGGAGGAGATCCGGGAGGTGCTCCCGCTGATCGAGCGGCGCGGCGCGTGCGCGCACCCCGACGGCGTCGCCCGCCTGGTGCGCAGCGCCGTCCGGGCATTCCCCGACGAGCTCGACCTGCACATGCGCGGCGGCTGCTCCGGCGTCGGCTGGGCGCCGGCGTTCCCCGTGCCGGCCCGGGCGGAGGGGCGGCACTGATGGGCGAGCGCATCCGCGTTGACCCGATCGCCTGCGACGCGTACGGGTTCTGCCACGAGCTGCTGCCCGAGATGATCGGCGTTGACCGCTGGGGCTACCCGATCGTGGCCGACGGCGACGTGCCCCCGGGACTCGTCGAGGAGGCCCGGCGCGCCGCCGACCTCTGCCCCGTGCTGGCGCTGAAGCTGGTGCGCGCGCCCTAGGATCCCCGCGTGCGGCACGCCGCCCTCTTCGCCCTGGTGGGAGTCGCGCTCCTGGCGCACTGGGTGCTCGCCGATCCCGGCTACGAGGCGAGCGAGTCCCAGGACGACTGGCCGTTCGTGCTGTTGTTCAGCGCGGCCATCGCCGGGTTGGCCCTGGCCCTGCCGGTGTTCGCCGGGATCGTCGGCGGGGCGACCGTGTGGCGGGCCTCGCTGATCGCGGCCTCGGGCGCTGCCGTGGGCAGCGTCGCCAACATCCTGGAGGACGGCCTGGGATGGGGCTGGGCCTTCTGGGCGTTCGTGCTCGGCTCCGCGGTCCTGCTCGTCGGCCTCCTGGCGATGGCGGTCGCGATCGCCACCTCCGCGCGCGGCGCCGGACGGCTCGCCGCGCTCGTCCCCGTGGGCGTGATCGCGGGGCTCGCGCTGTACGTCGTCGCGGGTGGCCCCATCATGCTCGCCACCTGGCTCACCGCCTCGGTGTACGCCCTCTCCTTCCGGCCGCCCCGGGCGTCACCCGCGATGCCGTAGCGCCGCACCCCTGCGACGCGGCCTCGCCCGATCGGGACGATGCGCCGGGGCCCGGACCAGGGCGATGGTGTGCGAGACGAAAGGTTGGCCCCACATGACGACGACCTCGCGCGACGACCGCCGCATACCGGTCAGGACGAGGGTGGTGCACCTGCCCCTCGAGGACCGCATCGCGCGCGGCAAGGCCGCGCGGGCCGCGGTGCCGCGCAGCGCCCACGCCGAGTTCGCGCCCGGCGAGGACCGCCCCGACCCGATCGCCCTGCTGGAGACGCAGGCCGAGACGCGCGTTCCCGAGCTCGTGCCGATCCGCTACGGCCGCATGCTGGTCTCGCCGTTCACGTTCTACCGCGGCGCGGCCCTCGTCATGGCGCACGACCTCGCGGGCACACCCACCACGGGCCTGCGCACCCAGGTCTGCGGCGACGCCCACGTTTCGAACTTCGGCGTCTTCGGCAGCCCCGAGCGACGGCTGGTGTTCGACATCAACGACTTCGACGAGACCGTGCCCGGGCCGTTCGAATGGGACGTCAAGCGCCTTGCGGCGAGCCTCGAGGTGGCCGGCCGCGAGCGCGGCTTCGCCGACGCCGAGCGCACGAGGATCCTCCTGACCTGCGTGCGCACGTACCGTGAGCGCATGGCCGACTTCGCGGCCATGCGCAACGTCGATGTCTTCTACGCCAGCCTCGACGTCGAGGCGCTGGTCGCCCGCTTCCGGGCGACCGTTCCCACGAAGACGCGCAAGCGTGTCGAGAAGGGACTGGAGAAGGCGCGCACCAGGGACAGCATGCAGGCCCTGGACAAGCTCACCCACCTCGTGGACGGCCGGCCGCGCATCGCGGCCAACCCTCCCTTGATCGTGCCGATGCGCGACCTGCTGCCCGGCGAGCGCGCCGACGAGTTCCACGAGTGGGCCCGCGCGCGCCTGCGCGAGTACCGGCGCACCCTGGAGATCGACCGCCGCCGCCTGCTCGAGCGCTACGAGTTCGCCGACATGGCGCGCAAGGTGGTGGGCGTCGGCAGCGTCGGGACCCGTGCCTGGATCGTCCTGATGCTCGGCCGCGACGGGCGCGACCCCCTGTTCCTGCAGCTGAAGGAGGCCCAGCCGTCGGTGCTCGAGGAGTTCGCGGGGCGCAGCGACTACCGCAACGCCGGCCATCGTGTGGTGTCCGGGCAGCGCCTCATGCAGGCGGCCGGCGACATCTTCCTCGGGTGGATCCGCGTTGACGAGGGCATCGACGGCGGTGCACGCGACTACTACGTCCGCCAGCTCCGCGACTGGAAGGGCTCGGCCGACGTCGAGGTGATGGTCCCCAAGGGGATGGAGATCTACGCCCGGATGTGCGGCTGGACGCTGGCGCGGGCCCACGCTCGCTCGGGCGACCCGGTGGCCATCGCCGCCTACCTCGGCACGAAGGACGTCTTCGACCGGGCCATCGCGGCCTTCTCCGCCGCATATGCTGACCGCAACGAGGCCGACCACGCCCTCCTCCAGGAGGCCGTCGCCGCCGGACGACTCGAGGCCCAGACTGGGCTCTGAGGCGCGAGGGCCGGTGCGGAGGGCACCGGATCCACACACTCGACTGAGCCGGCTGGAAGGGGACGAACCGTGACGGTGGGGGCCGGGCGGCGGGGCGGCGGTACGCAGATCGTCCTGCTGACGCTCGCGACGGGCCAGTTCGTCATGGCCCTCGACACCACGGTGATGAACACGGCGATCGCCACGGTCGCCGACGACCTGGACACCACCGTCACCGGCATCCAGACGGCGATCACGCTCTACACGCTCGTCATGGCCTCACTGATGATCACGGGCGGCAAGGTCGGGGAGATCATCGGCCGCAGGCGCGCCTTCTCCATCGGCTGCGTCGTCTACGCGTGCGGGTCGCTGACGACCGCCCTGGCCCCGAACCTCACGGTGCTGATCATCGGCTGGTCGTGCCTCGAGGGGCTCGGGGCCGTGCTGATCATGCCGGCGATCGTCGCCCTGGTCGCCTCGAACTTCGGCAAGCCGGAGCGCCCACGGGCGTACGGACTGGTCGCGGCCGCGGGCGCCATCGCCGCGGCCCTCGGGCCCGTGATCGGTGGGGCGTTCACCACCTACGCCTCGTGGCGGTGGGTGTTCGCCGGCGAGGTCCTGATCGTGCTCGTCATCCTCCTGCTCGCCCGGCGCGTGGCCGACAGGCCGGCGGAGGAGGGCGTGCGGCTCGACCTGGTCGGCACGGCGCTGTCCGCGGCCGGCCTCGGCCTCATCGTCTACGGCATCCTGCGCTCGGGTACCTGGGGCTTCGTCCAGCCCAAGCCCGAGGCACCCGAGTGGCTCGGGCTGTCGCCGGTCATCTGGATGGTGCTCGGCGGTGCCGTGATCCTCGGGCTGTTCCTCTGGTGGGAGAACCGGCGCCTCGCGCGCGGCGAGGGCGCGCTCATCAACCCGTCGATGCTGCGCAACCTCCAGTTGCGGTCCGGCGTCCTCTCGTTCCTGTTCATGTTCCTCATCCAGGCCGGCACCTTCTTCGTCGTGCCGCTGTTCCTGTCGGTCGCGCTCGGGCTGTCGGCGGTCGAGACGGGCGTGCGCCTGCTGCCGCTCTCGCTCACGCTGCTCGCCTTCGCCGTCGGCGTGCCGAAGCTCTGGCCCCACGCCAATCCCCGCCGCGTGGTCAACCTCGGCTTCATGGGGCTGTTCGCGGGCCTCGTGCTGCTCGTGGCCCTGCTCGACGTGGGCGCGGGCCCCGAGATCGTGACCTGGCCACTGCTGCTGGCCGGCTCCGGGCTCGGCGCGATGGCCTCGCAGCTCGGCAGCGTCACGGTGTCCGCCGTCCCGGACGAGCAGACCGGCGAGGTCGGCGGTCTCCAGAACACGGGCACCCAGCTCGGGGCCTCGATCGGCACCGCCCTGGCGGGCGCCGTGCTGATGTCGGCGCTGACCGCCTCGTTCTTCACGGGCATCCAGGGCAACCCGGACGTTCCCGCGAGCGTCGCCTCGAAGGCCGAGACGGAGCTCGTCGGCGGCGTCCCCTTCCTCTCCGATGCCGATCTGAAGGTCGCGCTGGAGGAGGCGAACGTGCCGCCGGCCACGGCCGACGCGGTCGTCGAGGAGAACGCGGAGAGCCGCATCGACGGACTCCGGGCCGCCGTGTCGATCCTGGCGCTGCTGAGCCTGGTCGCGCTGCTGTTCACGCGAGGCATCCCGACCGTGCAGCCCGGCGCCGAGTTCGACGGCGGAGTCGCCACCCGGCGTGGGTGAGGCGGTGGCGGCGAGCGGGTGACGGCGGCTAGATCGCGAGCACACCGAGGAGGAGGGCGCCGGCCACGAGACCGCCCGCGGCGGCGAGCAGGCCGGCGGCCACCTCGGGCCGCGCGGCCGCCAGCGGCCTGAGCACCGGCGAGCGGCGCAGCGCCGGGGCGCGCCCGCTCCACGCCGACGAAACCTCCAGCATGTCGGATCAGCATCCCCCCTGTCGGCGTAGAACATGTGAACTTCTGGCGGATTCGACCTACCAGACGTCTCCGTCGCGCCAGTCGCACGTGAGGGCGGCGGTGATGTCCGGGGTCGAGCCGACGGGGAGGATGTGGACGGCCTTCTCGACCTCCGGCGTCCGGACGGTCCCGTCCGGGGTGAGGGCGTACAGCGGCCCCTCCCACCCGAGCCAGCCGAGCCGGCGGTAGAGGGGCGCCGCCATGTCGGTCGCCCCGAGCGCGCCGATGTCGTATGCGCCGCGGATCACGCCGGCGAGGGCCTCCATCACACGGCGTGGCGTGGCCCATCCCGCGACGGTCGGGCAGGGTGGCGACCGCCTCCACGTAGCCGCACCGCAGCGCCCGGCCCTCCAGGAGCAGCCGGCGCATCATCACCGACCCGTGGGCCACCGCCGCGTCGCCCTCCCACACCGTCGCGTGGATCCCGCCGAGGGCGTGCTCCCAGTCGTGCTCGGCCATGCCGTCGAACACGACGTCCATCAGGGACCGGATCGCGGCGAGCTGCCCGGCGCCCAGCGCGCTCGTGTGCGCCAGTTCCGGCTGCGGGGTGGCCGCCGGCGGCGTCAGGCGCCCACCACGCCGAGCCGCTCGACGGCCTCCTCGCGGTCCTCCTGCCAGATCCAGAGCCGCGCCCACTCGGGCACGTCCGCCCAGTCGAAGCGGCCCCGCATCCGCATGTCGCGCAGGTCCACGCACAGGCGCCGGAACGCCGCGTCCGTGAGGGCCTTCGCGTCAGGGGCCGTCGGCTGCCCGCCGAGCTTGATGCACATCCGGTACTCGTAGCCGGGCATCACGTCCTCGCCGAACTCGGCGCGCGCCCCGAGGGGCGTGTCCCACGCCGTCCGGGCGGCCGCGATCGCCATGTTCATGTCGACGTCCCGCGGCAGCGACGGGTAGATCGGGAAGAACGCGCCCCACCCGGAGCGGATCTGCCCGAGGTTGAACGTCTCGCGGCGCGGGTCGTCGCGCGGCGGCAGCTCCGCCTTCGTGTACCACGGCGCCAGGTAGGCCAGCAGGCGCGCGTCCTCGTCCAGGAACGCTCCCGTCGGCATCACCGCCAGCCGCCGGCGCTTCGTGTCCTCGCCGGGCAGCGCGAGCCGCTCCGTCAGCGCCGCGCCCAGCTCCTCGGTGGCCCGGTTCGCCGCCCCGATGTGCCGCGCCGCCGCGTCGGGGGTGATCCGCGCCGCCAGGTACTCGGCCATCGCAGCCGGGACCTCCGGGAAGAACCCCGCCTCAAGGCGCTCCCGGCAGCGGTCCAGCTTCGGCTGGCTGACCGCCGGGGACCCCGCGTACCGCGACTTCTCGGGGGTGTTGACCGACACCATCCGCACGGGCTGGTCGATCGTGACGGTGTCGCCGTCGCCCTGCGCCAGCAGGGTCCGGTCGTCCGTGCGGATCGTGACGGGCCGCAGGTCGAAGTCGACCTGGACCGCCCCGGTGGCGCTCGCGCCGCTCCCCTCCACGCGCCCGACGCTACGGCCTGGCGACGACCCCCGGCCATCACCCCGAGGGGGGAACCGTTCGCGCGGATCGCGCGGCGTTGATATACATGGAGGGAGTATGCGTACCGAGCTGCCGATCACCGGGATGACGTGCGCGTCGTGCGCCGCCCGCGTGCAGAAGCAACTCAACCGGCTCGACGGGGTCGCGGCGTCCGTCAACTACGCCACGGAGACGGCCTCGATCACGTTCGACCCGGCAGCCGTCGCGCCCGAGCGGCTGGTGGAGGCCGTGGAGCAGGCCGGCTACGGCGCGCGCCTGCCCGCCCCCGCCCGGACGGCCGATCCCGCGCCCCCCGAGGCGGACCCGGCAGCCCCGCTCCGTCGCCGGTTCCTGGTGTCGGCGGCGCTCACGGTGCCCGTGGTGCTGCTGTCGATGATCCCGGCCCTCCAGTTCGACGGCTGGCAGTGGGTGGCCCTCGCCCTGGCGACCCCGGTCGTCCTGTGGGCCGGGTGGCCGTTCCACCGGGCCGCGTGGGCGAACATGCGCCACGGCGCCGCGACCATGGACACGCTGGTCTCGCTGGGGACGCTCGCC
This sequence comes from Miltoncostaeaceae bacterium, assembly GCA_963749475.1. Classification (GTDB taxonomy): domain Bacteria; phylum Actinomycetota; class Thermoleophilia; order Miltoncostaeales; family Miltoncostaeaceae; genus Miltoncostaea. The sequence continues at coordinate 44,006 of CAVVMP010000014.1, read as the reverse complement.
GCCTGGGGCTGGTCGGTGGTGGCGCTGGTCTGGCTCGGCGCGGGCGACCCGGACATGCGGATGCGGTTCGAGTGGGTCACCGACCGCGGCGCCGGCGCGGACCAGGTCTACCTGGAGGTGGGCGCCCTCGTCACCACGTTCCTGCTCGCGGGCCGCTGGTTCGAGGCCCGGGCGAAGCGCCGCGCGGGCGCGGCCCTGCGGGCGCTGCTGGAGCTGGGCGCGAAGGAGGCGTCGGTGCTGGGCGACGACGGCGCGGAGCGCCGCGTCCCGGCCGCGGACGTTGCCGTGGGCGACCGGATCGTGGTGCGCCCGGGCGAGCGGATCGCCACCGACGGCGTCGTCGAGCAGGGTGCGTCGGCCATCGACGCGTCGCTGCTGACGGGCGAGAGCGTCCCCGTCGAGGTGGCCCCCGGGGACACCGTCGCCGGCGGCGCCGTCAACGCCGGCGGGCGCCTCGTGGTGCGCGCCACCCGCGTGGGCGCCGACACGGCGCTCGCCCGGATCGGGCGGCTGGTGACGGAGGCGCAGTCCGGCACGGCGCCCGTCCAGCGGCTCGCCGACCGGGTCTCGGCGGTGTTCGTGCCGGCGGTGCTCGCGCTGGCCGTCATGACCCTGACCGGCTGGCTGGCCGCCGGCGCGGGCGCCACGTTCGCCTTCACCGCGGCCGTCTCCGTCCTGATCATCGCCTGCCCGTGCGCGCTGGGGCTCGCGACGCCCACCGCGCTGCTGGTGGGGACCGGCCGGGGCGCCCAGCTCGGGATCCTGATCCGCGGCCCGGAGGTGCTCGAGTTGACCCGGACGATCGACACGGTGGTGCTCGACAAGACCGGCACCGTGACGTCGGGCCGGATGGCGCTGACCGAGGTGGTCCCGGCCGACGGCGAGCGGCGCGCCGACGTGCTGCGGCTGACCGGCGCGCTGGAGGACGGCTCGGAGCACCCCATCGCGGGGGCCATCGCGCGGGCCGCCCGCGAGGAACTGGGCGTGGTGCCGCCGGTGGAGGGCTTCGCGAGCAGCGCCGGGCTGGGCGTGGAGGGCGTCGTCGAGGGGCACGCGATGGTCGCGGGGCGGCCGGCGCTGCTCGCCGACCGGGCCCTGACCCCCGACGCCACGGTCGCGGCGGCGATCGATCGCGCCCGCGCGGCGGGCCGCACCCCCGTCGCCGTGGCGTGGGACGGCCGGCTGCGCGGCGTCCTGGTGGTGGCCGACACCGTCCGGCCCACGAGCGCCGAGGCCGTGCGGCGGCTGCGCGACCTGGGGCTGCGGCCGGCGCTGCTGACCGGCGACGCCGAGGCGACCGCGCGCGCCGTCGCCGCCGAAGTCGGCATCGAGGACGTGATCGCCGGGGTCATGCCCGAGGGGAAGGCGGACGTGATCCGCCGGCTCCAGTCGGAGGGCCGCGTGGTGGCGATGGTCGGCGACGGCGTCAACGACGCCCCCGCGCTCGCGCAGGCGGACCTGGGCGTGGCGATGGGCACCGGCACCGACGTGGCGATGGAGGCGTCCGACCTGACGCTCGTCTCCGGCGATCTGCGCGGCGCCGCCGACGCGATCCGGCTGTCGCGGAGGACGCTCCGCACCATCAAGGTCAACCTGGCGTGGGCGTTCGGCTACAACATCGCGGCGCTGCCGCTGGCGGCGATGGGCTACCTCAACCCGGTGATCGCCGGCGCGACGATGGCGCTGTCGAGCGTCCTGGTGGTGGCGAACTCCCTGCGCCTGCGGCGCTTCCGGCGGGCCAGCAGCGCTTGACGTGACCCGCCGCGCGGGCGCAGGCTCGGCCCGTGCGCCGCGCCCTGATCCTCGCGCTCGTGGCGATCGCCGTCGCGTCGGCGGCGGCGGCCGTGTCGCCGGGCGCCGCCGGGCCCGGAGGCGTGCAGCGTGCCGAGGCGGCGGCGCCGACGATCGCGAGCCTGAAGCGGACGTTCACCGCCCTGCTGCCCGACACGACCTGCGACGCCGGCGCGACCAAGCGCGCCGCCGCCCTCAAGCTCCGCGCGGGCGCCCTCCGGCACCTGCGGACGGCGACGCCGGCGCAGCTGAAGCGCAAGCGGGCGGCGATGCGGAAGGCGGTCGGGCTGCTGCGGCAGGCGAAGGCCGCCTGCGCAGCCGCGCCGCCGGCCGGTCCCGGGACGCCCGCGCCGGGCCCGCCCGCCCCGCCGAACCCGCCGGGCACCCCGGCCCCGTTCACCATCACGCTGCACGTGGCCCCCGGCAACACCACGCACTACACGGAGACATCCGCGTCGGCGCCCGCCGGCGCGATCCACCTGAGCCTGGTGAACGCGTCGAACCTGAGCCACTTCATCTCGGTCCGCACCGCGGTCGGCCACCAGCTGGTATCCGACTCGCCGCTGTCGCCGCCGGGCGGCCCGACCTCCCAGGACGTGACGCTCGCCGCCGGCGCCTACGAGATCTTCTGCCACAACAACGGGCACGACCTGCTCGGGATGGTCATCCCCTTCACGGTCGGCTGACGCGGCCTACCGGACCGTGAGGGTCCCCTTCATCCCGTTCTTCGCGTGGTGCCCGACGCTGCAGAAGTAGGTGTAGCGGCCCGGCGCGAGCCGGATGGTCACCGTCGAGACGCCGCCCTTGCCGACGATCTTCCCCTTGCGCACGCGGATCCCGTCCCCCTTCACCGCGATGTCGTGGCGGAAGGTCTTGCTGCGGTTGGTCAGGACCAGCTTCACCTGACCGGCGGGCGCCGCGAGCGTCTTCTTGCTGAACGACAGGGTCGCCCCCGTGGCGGTCAGGTTGCGCGTGGCCGGCGTCGTCGCGCCTGACGCGGTCACCGCCAGGGCGGCCGCCGTCGCGGCGCCGGCCAGCAGGGCGCATCCCGCCGCGCGCGTCCTCCGGATCGCCATGGACCTCATCCCGTCGTCGCCGTCAGGTCGGGGTGGACGCTACGACGTGGCGTGCCCGCCCGGCCAACCGCACGGGTCGATCGCGTCGTCAGCGCGGCGCGCTGGTGAGGTAGGTGGCGCCGATGTCGTCGTCGCCGTGCGCGGCGACCCCCTCCGCCAGCCGGCGCGCGATCGCGCCCACCAGGGGCAGGTCCATGCCGTGGCCGTCCGCCGCCTCCTCCACCAGGGCGGCGTCCTTCGCCGCCAGGGCCAGGCGGAAGGACGGCGTGAAGTCGCGGTCGCGCATCGCCGCCGCCTTCGTGCGGAGGTAGGGCAGGTCCAGCGGCCCGCCCTCCACGGCCTCGAGCAGCAGGCCGGGGTCCAGGCCGAGGCCCTCCGCCAGCGCCACCGCCTCGGCGGCGCCCTCGACCACCGCGAGGATCCAGGCGTTGGTGACCAGTTTCAGGCGGGTGCCGGCGCCCGCCTCCCCCACCCACATCGTGCGCTGACCGATCGCATCGAGCACGGGACGCACGCGCTCGCGGAGCTCCTGCGGCCCCGACGCCAGCACGATCAGCGCCCCCTGCTCGGCGGGCTGCTTCGTGCCGAGCACCGGGGCATCGACGAACGGCACCCCCGCGTCACGGGCCAGGGCGGCGCAGCGCGCCGTGGCCGCCTCCCCGATCGTGCTCGCCTGGAGCCAGACCGTCCCGTCCCCGGCCCCGGCGAGCGCGCCGTCGTCGCCGTCCATCGCGCCGACCACCGCGTCGCCGTCGGCCAGCATGGTGAGCACCACGTCCGCGCCGTCCGCCGCCTCGGCGGGCGTCGCCGCCAGGCGGGCGCCCTCGCCGGCCAGGTCCTCGGCCCGCTCGCGGGTGCGGTTCCACGCGCGCACCGCCATGCCGGCCGCCATGACGTTGCGCGCCATCGCCTTGCCCATCGTCCCGCCCGCGCCCAGCACCGCGACCGTCGCGCCGGCCATGCCGCCCTCCTCCGTCCGGGGTCGTCCCCGTGGGACTACCCGTCGGCGGGACGGCGCAGGCGCACCAGGCGGTGGTCCGGCGTGAAGAGGCGCCGCACGAGCCCCTCGGCGACGACGGCGGTCGCGGTCGCCGCCGACCCGAGCACCAGGTACATCACCACCACCTGCACGAGCACGGCGTCCAGCGGGTCGACGCCGGCCAGGATCAGGCCCGTCATGGCCCCCGGCAGGAACACGATGCCGACGGCCTTCGTCGTCTCGATCTGGGGCACCAGCGCGGCCCGGAGCGCCGTCCGCACGAACGGGCGCGCCGCCTGGCGTCCGGGCTGCCCGAGGGCCAGGCGCGCCTCCACCTCCAGGCGCCGGTCGCGCAGCTCCTCCACGATCCGCCGCGCCGCCAGCACCGTCGCGGCCATCGAGTTGCCGATCACCAGCCCGGCGATCGGGACCAGCGTGCGCCCCTCCAGCGGGAAGACCCCGAGGCCGAACACGGTCCCGAGCGCCACGACCCCGGTGGCCGCGAACGCGACGGCGGCCAGCCCCAGCATGCCGGGGACCTCGGGGGCACGGCGGCGGGCGACGTCGGCGGAGAAGGCCACCATCGCCGCCACCCAGAGCCAGGAGAGCGCGATCGGGCTGTCGGGGTCGATCACCGCCGCCAGGGCGACGCCCACGATCAGGAGTTGGACCAGCGCCCGCGCCGACGCCCAGACGAGGCTCCGCTCCAGCCCCAGGCCGCCGCGCATCGACAGCACCACCGCCACGGCCACCAGGAGCAGCGACGCGGCGACGCCGAGGGCGCCGACGTCACCCTGGGCCACGGTCCCCCGCCGGCGCGGCCGACACCACGCGCCCGTCGTCCATCTCCACCACCGCGTCGGCGATCCGCCCCGCCTGGGCCAGGTCGTGCGTGACCCAGAGCACCGGGACGCCGCCGTCGCAGAGCTCGCGCGCCAGGCGTTCGAGGCCCAGGCGGGCGGTCCCGTCGAGGGCCGAGGTGGGCTCGTCCATCAGCAGCACCTCCGGCCCGGGCATCAGGGTCCGGGCGAGGCACGCTCGCTGCGACTCCCCGCCCGACAGCTCCCCCGCCTGCCGGTCCAGGAACCCGGCGGCGAGCCCGGCGCGGCCGAGCGCCGCCGCCATCGTCCCCTCGTCCGCGTCCGGGTCGGCGACGCGCAGGTTGTCGCGCACGGTGCCGCCGAACGGCGTGGGCTGCTGGAACACCATCCCCACCCGCCGCCGGTGCGCGAGGGGGTCGATCTCCGCGAGGTCCGTCCCGCGGAAGCGCACCGTCCCGGCGCTCGGCACCTCGAGCCGGTTGCACAGCCGCAGCAGCGTCGACTTGCCCGACCCCGACGGCCCCAGGACGACGGTGACGCCGTGGTCCGGCACCCGCAGGTCCACGCCGCGCAGCACCAGGCCGTGCGGAGCGGCGACCTCCACCCCCTCGAACGCGAACAGCGATCGGTCCCCGGCCACGCGCCGATGATCGCAGCGTGCCAGCATCGCCGGGTGGCGACCCCGTCGGACCTCGACGCGCTGGCCGCGCGCGCCTGGCCGGCGGCCGAGGCCGTCGCGCGCGGCGGCTGGCTGCTGCGCCACACCCCCGCGGCGGCGCGGCGGCGGTCGAACTCCGCGCTGCCGCTCCCCGGCGCGCGGCCGGACGATGCCGCCGTCGCCCTCGTCGAGGACTGGTACCGAACCCGGGGCGCCGCGCCGGTGGTGCAGGTGGCGCCCGCGGAGGAGCAGGGCGAGCTCGATGCGCTGCTCGCCGGACGCGGCTGGGCCGGCGGCGGCGCGACCGACGTGCTGGTCGCGGCGACCGGGGAGGCGGCGGCCGCCGCGCCGCGGGGCGACGTCGTCGAGGGCCTCACCGGCGGGTGGCTGGCGGCCTGGGCCGCCGCCGAGGGCCGCCCCGACGCCGACGGGCACCGCGGCATCCTCGCCGCCGTCCCGCCCCCCGCCGGCTTCGCGGCCGTCCACGACCGCGCCGGGCGCCCCCTCGCGGTGGGCCTCTGCGCCGTCGAGGGCCCGTGGGGCGGCGTGTTCTGCCTCGCGACGGCGCCGGACGCGCGCCGGCGCGGGCTGGCGCGCGGCGTGCTGGCGACGCTCGCCGCGTGGGCGGGCGGGCGCGGGGCGCAGCGCCTGTACCTCCAGGTCGAGACCGGCAACGCGGCGGCGCGGGCGCTGTTCGCCGGCGCCGGGTTCGAGCGCTCACACGGGTACCACTATCGGACCGCCCCCCTGAGCTAACCTCGGCGGGATGCGCCGACCCCGCCTCACCCCGCTCCGGGCCGCCGCCGCGGCGGCCCTCACCGCCCTGCTCCTCCCCGCATCGGCCTTCGCCCTGGCGGGCGGCGGCAGCGGCGGGTTCAGCGGCGGCGGAGGCGGTGGAGGGGGCGGTGGAGGGGGCGGTGGCTTCAGCGGCGGCGGTGGCGGCGGGTTCGGCGGCGGCGGCGCGACCGCCAGCCCCGGCGTCTCCTTCCTGATCCTCGCGATCATCCTCATCATCATCATCGCGTCGGTGCTGTCGTCCCGCCGCAAGGCGATCGACGGGACGTGGACGAAGGCCGGGGCCCGCAGGCGCGACGCCGAGACCGCGGAGGCCCGGGAGCGCCGCGCGCGCGAGATCCAGGCGGCGGCGTTCACCGCCGCGGCCGACGACCCCGACTTCGCGGCCGAGGTGGTCGTCCCCCAGGCCGAGCAGCTGTTCCGCGACATCCAGACGGCGTGGGACGACCGCGACATCCCGGCGCTCGAGCGGATGGTGGGGCCGGAGCTGATGGTGGAGTGGCGCCGCCGGCTCGACGACTTCGCCGCCAAGGGCCTGCACAACCGCGTGGTCGTACGGGAGAACACGGCCGAGTACGTCGGCATGACGAACCTGCCCGCCGAGGAGGACGACCGGGCCGTGGTGCGCGTGTCGGCCGTCTGCGACGACTGGGTGGTCAACGCGAACGGCGCCACCATGCACCACACGGGCAACGCGACGAGCGAGACCTGGGTCCGGGAGTACTGGACGCTGGTGATGCGCGACGGCCACTGGACGCTCAGCTCGATCGAGCAGGACGCCGAGGGTGAGCACCAGCTCACCGCCCCGCTCGTCGCCGAGCGCGGCGACGACGTCGCCGGCATGCGGGACGAGACGGTGGTGGAGCAGGCGGTCGCCGACCGCGTGCCGAACGGCGACGTGGCGTCGCTGACGCCGCTCGACTTCCCCGCGGACGCCGCCGCGGCGGCGCGCGAGATGGCGCTGGTCGACCAGCGCTTCGAGCCCGACGTGATCGAGGTGGCGGTGCGCCGCGCCGTCGCGGCCTGGGCGGAGGCGATCGACGGCGAGGACGACGCGCTCCTCGCCATCTCCGACCCGGCCGTCGTCAACGAGCTGCTGTACCACGGCGACTCGACCGGCCGCACGCGCGTGGTGGTCCGCGGGCCCGCGCTGAAGGAACTGCACGTCCTGGGGCTCGACACGCGGGCCACGCCGCCGCGGGTGGCGGTGTCGGCCGAGGTGGAGGGGGCGCGCTACATCGAGGACCGCGACACCACCACGGTGCTCCAGGGCGACCCGAAGCACCGGCAGACCTTCACCCTGCGGCTCGACCTGGCGCTCGGCGACGATGCGCAGAACCCGTGGCGCCTCGTGGCGCCGGAGCGGGTGCCCGGGGCGTAGGTTCCGGTCCGGCGGCGAGCGAGGAGGCACCATGGACGACCAGAGCGTGAGCGACCACATCGAGGCGCTCGTCGCGGAGGAGCACCGCCTCCTCGAGAACGACCCCGGCACGCCCGAGCACCGGGAGCGCCTCGCAGCCGTGCGGGTGGAGCTGGACCGCTACTGGGATCTGCTGCGGCAGCGGCGCAGCCACGAGGAGTTCGGCCTCGACCCCGACCGGAGCACCGGCCTGCGCGACGCGGACACCGTCGAGGGCTACGAGAGCTAGGCGCTGAGGCCTACCAGCGGCCGGGGTCGCGGTAGGCGCCGAAGCACTCCCGCAGCACGTCGCACATCTCCCCGAGGGTGGCGTCGGCCTCGGCCGCGGCCACCAGGTGCGGCATCACGTTCTCGTCGCCCTGGCACGCCGTGCGGAGCCGGTCCATGGCGCGGCGATGGGCGCCCGGGTCGCGCTCGGCGCGCAGGCGCTGCACGTGGGCCACCTGGCGCTCCGCCACCGACGGGTCGGGGCGGTGGATCGGCGGGTCCTCCTCCTGCGGCCCGATGTGGGCGTTCACGCCCACGATCAGGCGCTCGCCGCGGTCCACCTCGCGCTGGAACCCGTACGCGGCGTCGGCGATCTCCTGCTGCGGGTGGCCCGCCTCCACGGCGGCGACCATGCCGCCGAGGTCGTCGATGCGGGCGATCTCCGCCATCGCCTCCGCCTCGATCGCGTCGGTCAGCGCCTCGACGTAGTAGGAGCCGCCGAGCGGGTCGGCCACCGACGCCACCCCGGTCTCCTCCGCGATCATCTGCTGCGTCCGCAGGGCCAGGGTCGCCGACTCGGCGGTCGGGATCGACAGGGTCTCGTCGTAGGCGTTGGTGTGGAGGCTCTGCGTGCCGGCCATCACCGCGCCGAGCGCCTCGATCGCCACCCGGGCCAGGTTCAGCAGCGGCTGCTGCGCCGTGAGCGACACGCCCGACGTCTGGACGTGGGTGCGCAGCTGCCACGACCTGGGGTCGCGGGCGCCGACCCGCTCGCGCATGAGCGTGGCCCACATGCGGCGCGCCGCCCGCAGCTTCGCGATCTCCTCGAACAGGTCGCTGTGGAAGTTGAAGAAGAACGAGAAGCGCGGCAGGAAGCGGTCGGGGTCGATGCCGCGGGCGGTCACCTCCTCCACGTACGCGAGCCCGTCGGCGATGGTGAACGCCAGCTCCTGGGCGGCCGTCGCCCCCGCCTCGCGGATGTGGTACCCGCTGATCGAGACCGGGTGCCAGAGCGGCATCTCGTCGGTGCAGAAGGCGATCAGGTCGCCGATCAGGCGCATCGCGGGACGCTCGGGCACCACCCACTCCTTCTGGGCGATGAACTCCTTGAGGATGTCCGCCTGCAGCGTCCCGCGGAGCCCGTGGCGCGCCACGCCGGCCCGCTCGGCGGCCACCACGAACAGCGCCAGCGCGACCGGGGCGGGCCCGGAGATCGTCATCGACGTCGAGACGGCGCCCAGGTCGATGCCGTCGAACAGCCGCGACATGTCCGCCGCCGACGCCACCGACACCCCCTCACCGCCCACCTCGCCCTCCGACAGCGGGTGGTCGGGGTCGTAGCCCATCAGCGTGGGCATGTCGAAGGCGGTGGAGAGGCCCGTCTGCCCCTCGCCGAGCAGGTGGTGGAAGCGGGCGTTGGTGTCCTCCGGCGCGCCGTAGCCGGCGAACATGCGCATGGTCCACCGCCGTGTCCGGTACATCTCCGGATGAAGCCCCCGCGTGTAGGGGTATTCGCCCGGCGGCGGCGGGGTCTGGCCGTCGGCCGGCGGGCCGTAGACGGCGTCGATCGGGATGCCGGACATGGTGCGGTCGTTGACGCTCATGGGGACCTGGGGGTCTTGTGGGCCGGGCGCACGATGTTCGACCATCCTGCGCGGGCCCACAACCCGAGGGGACGAGATGACCCATCACGATGGCCGCATCACCCGCGCGACGCTGCTGCGCCGGGGCGCCGGGCTGGCCGCCGGCGCGGGCGTCCTCGGCGCGGCCGCGCGCCTGCGCGCGGCGCCGCGGCCGCCGTTGTCCGAGCTCGCCGCGGCCACCTCGGGGCCGCTCCTGCGCCCCGGCAGCCCGGGATACGCCGCCGCCCGGCGGGTGGTGAACGCGCGCTACGACGTCGCGCGCCCCCTCGCGGTGCTGAAGGCGCGCAACGCCGCCGACGTCCGCGCGGCCGTGCGGTGGAGCGCCCGCCACGACGTGCGGATGGTGGCCCGCTCCGGCGGCCACAGCTACGCGGGCTACTCGACGGCCGACGGGGGGCTGGTCGTGGACCTCTCGGCCCTGAACGGCATCGCCGTCTCGGCCGACCGCAGGACGGCGCAGGTCGGCGCGGGCACCCGCCTGATCGACATGTACTCGACGCTCGCGCGGCGCTCGCTGACGGTCCCGGGCGGGTCGTGCCCCACCGTCGGCGTCGGCGGCCTGGCGCTCGGCGGCGGCATCGGCCTGGCGGCGCGCGCCCTGGGCGCCACGTGCGACAACATCGCGGCGCTCACGATCGTGACCGCGGACGGCCGCGCCCTGCAGTGCGACCGCAACCACAACGGCGACCTCTACTGGGCGTGCCGGGGCGGCGGCGGCGGCAACTTCGGCGTCGTCACCGGCTTCACGTTCACCACGCACCGGGTGTCCTCGGCGTCGTACTTCTTCGCGTCGTTCCCGTGGAGCCGCGCGGCCGAGGTCATCCGCGCCTGGCAGGCGTGGGCGCCGGAGGCGCCGGACGACCTCTACTCGATCTGCTCCGTGTTGACCGGCGCGTCCGGCCCGGTGATCACCGCGTTCGGCCAGTGGATGGGCGACCAGGCGGGGCTCCGGCGGACCCTGCGGCCGTTCACGTCGGCCACGGGGCCGAGCAGCCTGTCGGTGGGCACGTCCAGCTACATGGACCTGATGCTGCGGTGGGCCGGCTGCCTCGACGAGTCCCCCGCCGAGTGCCGCCGGCCGCCGAGTCAGCTGTTCGCCGCCGGGTCCGGCTACGGCCGCGGCCCGCTCTCGTCGGCGGGGGCGCGCGCGATCGTGTCGGCGATCCTGCGCCGCCAGGCCGACTCCGCGCACGGCACGGGCTTCATCCTGCTCGACTCCTACGGCGGCGCGATCAACCGCATCCCCGTCGACGCGACCGCCTTCGTCCACCGCGACGCGCGCTTCTCGCTCCAGTTCGGCGCCTACTGGACCGACCCGGCCGACGCGGCGCGGGGCGTGGCCTGGGTGAAGTCGGCCCGGACGTCGGTGCGCCCGTTCATCTCCGGGCAGGCGTACCAGAACTACATCGACCCGACCCTCGACGACTGGCAGGCCGCCTACTACGGGTCGAACCTCGCGCGGCTGCGGGACGTGAAGGCGCGGTACGACCCCGACCGCGTCTTCCGCTTCCCGCAGGGCATCCGGGCGTGAGCCCCGGGTGGGCCCCCGAGCAGGACGCCTACGGCGCGATCCTGCTCGACGCCCTGGAGGGCCGCGAGGCCTACGAGGTCATCGAGCGCGACGACGGCACCGTGTGGGCCGGGACCCCGGACGAGTACTTCGCCGCCCACCGCCGCTGGCCGGCGGCGGAGCGGAGCGCGCTGCGCTCGGCCCGCGGGCGGGTGCTGGACATCGGATGCGGCGCCGGCCGGGTCAGCCTGCACCTTCAGGAGCGGGGCCTGGAGGTCGTGGCGATCGACGCGTCGCCCGGGGCCGTGGAGGTCGCCCGCCGCCGCGGCGTCCGCGACGCGCGCGTGCTGGACCTGACCGACGTCGGCCCCGAGCTCGGGCACTTCGACACGATCCTGCTGCTGCGGAACAACTTCGGCCTGACCGGGCCGCGGCGCGCCCCCGCGACGCTGCGGCGGCTGTCCCGGGTCGCGCGTCCGGGCGCCGTCCTGGTGACCGACAGCGTCGACCCGCGCCGGGAGGAGCGGGACGACCTGCGGAGCGACGGGGCGTCGGCGGTGCGCATCCGCGTGCGCTGGGGCGCCCGGGCGACGCCGTGGTTCACGTACCTGATGCTGCCGCCCCACGAGATGGAGGCGGCCGCCGCGCAGGGCGGCTGGCGCGTGCGGCGACTCGTCCGTGACGAGTCGCCGCGCTACGCCGTCGTGCTGGAGCGCTCCGCTACGACTTGAGCGTCGAGCGCAGCGCCGCCGGGATCGGCCGGGCCGCGATCGCGGTGAACGCCCCGTACGACGGCTTCGCGACGCCCGCCGCCGTCAGGAGGCCGCCGGGCCAGTTCGGGTTGTCCTGGAGGTTGAACCAGACCACCGCGGCCACCCGCGGGCTCTTGACGTCCTTCAGGGCGAAGATCTGCTTCAGGAACGTGCGCTGCTGGCCCTTGCTCACCTTCACCGTGCGGAACTTCGTCGTGCCGGTCGTGTAGCCCGCCTCGGTGATGAAGAGCTTCATGCCCTTCCTCTTCTTGTCGAGCGCCGCGAAGATCTCCGGCAGGCTGCGCCACGTCGGGAAGGCCTTGTCGTACGACTTGGAGCGGAACAGCGGGCCCCGCGACGGATAGATGTGCTGCGAGTACGCGTCGAACTTGAGCGACTTGCTCGCCGTCAGCGTGTTGAGCCACACGCGGGCGCTGACGTTGCCGCTGCCGTCGGTGCTGCGCGGGCCGCCGACGCCGGCGATGACCATCGCGCTGGGGTTCCCGAGCTTGATCGTCGGATAGGCGGCCTTCACGAGGTTGGCATACGCCGTGACGGTGCTGCGCCCGTTGACGCTGAAGAAGGCCTTCAGGTTCGGCTCGTTCCAGATCTCGTAGTGCCGCACCCGCGGGAGGGTGATCGTGGAGCCCGCCGGGATGAAGGTGCCGTTGTAGCGGGTCGCGACCGCCTGCATGAACTGCGCGAACTGCGCCGGGCGGGGCGCGTTCGGGTTGTAGAGGGTCGTGGCGTGCGGGATGTTCCGGCCCGCGACGGCCCAGTCCGGGGTGCTGTACGTGCTCACGATCGGCGTGATGCCGGCCTGGGCCAGCCCCGTGAAGATCGCGTCGAGCCGGCTCCAGTCGTAGGCCGGGTCGTTGGGGTCGGCCCCGTTGGCGGGCGGGTTCGGCGCCACGAGCGACCACAGGATGTCGATCCGCGTGACCTTCGCCTTGGTCTGCTTGACCATGTCGATCCGGGTGGGGATCGAGGCCAGCGGCGCGGTGGTCAGGACGTCGTCCTGGAGGGCGGCCACGCCGGCCACCCCCGTCGCGGGCACTGCGAGTGCGCCGACCGCCGTCGCCGCCGCCAGCGCGCCCAGTGTGCGCCGGCGAATGGTCTGGGAACTCAAGAGGGTCCTCCTCGATTCGTCAGCGGGCGATGGTAACAGGGGTTCGGCGCCCCTCATCACCTCCTTGAGGGGGCCTCACCGACTCCTAACGCCGATCATCGAAGAACCTGCGTAACAGCCGCAGCGCGTCGTCCGCCAGGACGCCCCCCTGGATCTCCACCCGGTGCAGCAGCCGCGGGTTCTGCAGGGGGTTCACCACCGTCCCGGCCGCGCCGACCTTCTGGTCGGGGGCCCCGTAGACCAGGCGGGTCACCCGGGCCTGCTGCAGCGCGCCGGCGCACATGGGGCACGGCTCGAGGGTGACGTACAGCACCGTGCCCAGCAGCCGCCAGCCGCCCAGGGTCACGGCGGCGGCGCGCAGCGCGAGCACCTCGGCGTGCGCCGTCGGGTCGCCGCGCAGCTCCCGCTCGTTGTGGGCGGCGCCGACGATCTCGCCCTCCCGCACCACGACGGCGCCCACCGGCACGTCGTCGTGCTCCGCCGCCGCGGCCGCCTCGGCGAGCGCCACCCGCATGAAGTGCTCGTCGCGGGGGAAGACGCGCGTCATCGGGGCCCAGCGTATCGGCGCCGGGTACGCTCGGCGTGTGCGGATCGCGTCGGTCAACGTGGGGATGCCGGCGCCGCTGCGGCGCGGGGACGAGACCGTGCCGAGCGGGATCGTGAAGCGGCCGGTCGCGGGCCGCGTCCACGTGGGCCGCACCAACCTCGACGGCGACGGACAGGCCGACCTGCGCGTCCACGGCGGCCCCGGCAAGGCCGTCTACGCCTACCCGGCGGAGCACTACCGCACCTGGACGGCGGAGCTCGGCCGCGACGACATGGCGCCCGGCCTCTTCGGCGAGAACCTGACGGTGGAGGGGCTCGACGAGGACGACGTCCTGATCGGCGACCGCTTCCGCATCGGCACCGCCCTGCTGGAGGTCAGCCAGCCGCGCATCCCGTGCTTCAAGCTCGGCATCCGTGTCGGCGACCCCCACTTCCTGCGGCCGTTCCTGCAGAGCGGCCGCACCGGCTTCTACCTGCGCGTCGTCGAGGAGGGCGAGGTCGCCGAGGGAGACCCGGTGGACCGGGTGTCCCGCGGGGAGGGCGGCCTGAGCGTGCGTGCGGCCACGCGGCTGTTCGCCGGCGGCGAGGATCCCGACGCGTTATCGCGGGCCGCCGCCACCCCGGCGCTCGAGGACGTCTGGAAGGTCATGCTGCTGGAGCGCGCCGACGCCCTCAGACGGCGGGCGCGATGACCAGCAGCGCCACGTACGCGACGGCGTAGGCGGACGTGAGCCCGTAGACGACCGCGGGCGGGACGTCCCGCGCCCGGAACCCGGTGGTCCGCAGGAAGACCAGCTTCACCAGGTCCCCCGCGAGCATGAGGGCGGCGAACGCGGCCAGGTATCCCTCGAGCCCGCCGTCGCGGGCCAGGGCGACCGTCATCGCGACGTGCCCGGCGACCATCCCGAGGATGAAGAGGAACCCCACCAGCTCGCGCCCGGCGAGCCGGTCGAGGATCCCGGCGACGAGGCCGAGCGACAGCACCGCCAGGATCACCACCGCGGCGAGGCGGGCGCCGGAGGCGCCGTCGGGCTCGTGTTCCGACGCGGTCAGCAGCGCGGCGATCCCCACCAGGATCCCGGCCGACTTCAGCGCCGTCTCGGCCCATGCGAGGGGGCCCCAGTCGCCGACGTGCCAGGCCGGGGGCGCCTCCGGGCTCACCCCGGGCAGGGCGCCGTGCCCTCCACCCGGGCCCGCGGCCCGGGGCGGTCGAACCCGACCGGCAGCAGCGCGACGGTCGCCTCGCCGCCCCCGCGGACCTCGACGGCATACCGCCCCCGGCCCAGCGGCCGCGCCGCCCCCGCGACGGGGGCGCCGCACGCCGCGTCCACGGCCGCCTGCGCGGCCGAGACGCCGGCGTGGCGCGCCGCCGGGGTCTCGCGGCCGGCCGGCGGCGCCTGCGGGCTCCCGGGGCCGACGATGGCCATGACCGCCAGCGCGGCCAGCGCCACGACACCCGCCGCCATCAGCAGGCGCCCGGCGGCGCGCGCCCGGCGCGACCCCCGCCACGGCGCCCCGGCCTCCTCCGGCAACGACCCGGCGAAGCGGCCGCGCGGACGGGGCGGCGCCAGCGCCGCGAGCGGCGCGGCCGCGGCCAGCACGGCGACGCCGACCTGGGAGGCCTCGAGCGACGCCAGGCCGAGCATGCGGAGCGGAAGGCAGACGACCGTCCAGGCGGCGGCGAGCCCGAGGACGGCGAGCAGCCGCTGCCCGCGTCCCCACGACACCCACGTGCGCCGGGCGCGCCACCACGGGGGCATCGCCAGGTAGGCGTCGGCCTGGCGGCGGCGCCACAGCGCCATCGCCGCATCGCCCATCGGCCGGCCGGCGGGCCCCAGGGTGGGACCGAGCTGCTCCTGCGCCTCGGCCTCGAGCTGCGCGTGCCGGCGCAGCTGGGCGGCCGTCCGCTCCCGCCTGAGCCGGGCGCGCCGGCCGCCGACGCCCCCGAGGCCGCGGACGGCGCCCGGGCTCACGGCTCCGCCGCGGGCCGCAGCGCCAGGTCGACGATCTCCTCCGGATCGTCCGACAACCGGATCAGGTCGAGGTCCGCGCGGTTGATGTAGCCGTCCTCCACCAGCCGCGACCGCGCCCACCGCAGCAGCCCCGCCCAGTGGGAGGCCCCGGCCAGGACCACCGGGAAGTTGCGCACCTTCCCGGTCTGGATGAGCGTGAGGGACTCGAAGAGCTCGTCCATCGTGCCGAACCCGCCCGGGAACACGATGAAGGCCTCGGCGTACTTCACGAACATGGTCTTCCGTACGAAGAAGTACCGGAAGTTGATCGCCAGGTTGACCCACTCGTTCACGGACTGCTCGTGCGGGAGCTCGATGGTGCAGCCCACGGAGATGCCGCCCGCCTCGGCGGCGCCCCTGTTGACGGCGGCCATGATCCCCGGCCCGCCGCCGGTGATGACGGCGTGGCCGCGCTCCGCCAGGATCCGCCCGACGTCCTGGGCGGTGCCGTACCACGGGTTGTCCGGCGCCGTGCGCGCCGAGCCGAACACCGACACCGCCGGGCCGATCCGGGCGAGGGCGTCGAACCCGTCCACGAACTCGCCGAGGATGCGGAGCGCCCGCCACGGGTCGCTGTGAAGGAACTCGGGGTCCGGGGCGGCGCTCGGGGTGAGCAGGCCCTCGTCGGCGTGGCCGATCGCGGCCTCGGCGGGGCCGCTGGCCGCGAGCCGGCCGCTGCGGTTGAGCTTCTTCACCCGTCGCTTCCGACCCGCCGCACCAGGGCGTCCAGCGGCAGGCGGGGGGCTCGGGCGCTCCAGCGCTCGGGCGGGCGGCGCGCCGGGTCGCGGGGCCGCGCCGGCGGGCCGAACGTGAGCACCACCACCGCGCGCTCGGGGGGCTCGATGCCCAGGGCGGAGGCGAGGCGCTCCGGGTCGGCGATGCCGTTGGGGCACGAGGCGATCCCCTCGGCCCAGCCGGCCAGCATCATGTTCTGGGCGGCGCGGCCCGCGTCGAAGTTGACCAGGTTGCCGCCCGGCGTGACCACGATGGCGACCACCAGGCCGGCGTCCAGGACGTTCCCCGCCCGATAGACGGCGTCGGCCACGGCGGGCACCGCCTCGCCCTCGGCGATCACGAAGCGGCAGGGCTGCCGGTTGCGCGCGCTCCCCGCCAGGCGCCCGGCGTCCAGGATGCGCAGGGCGACCTCCTCCGGCACCTCCGCGCCCGAGAGGTCCCGTGCGTCGCGCTTGCTGGCCACGGCGAGCCGGACGTCCATGGGCGGCAGGTTAGTCGACGGCCCGGCGGGGGCCTCCGCGGTCAGCCGCCGTTGCGCCCGGTGTGGGAGACGCAGAACGGGGTCCCCCAGATCGGCTCCCGCCCGCAGGGCTTGCCCTTGCGGTTGAGCGCCGCGCAGCGCGGCGTGCCGTTGTCGAGCCCGGCCGTCCCGCGCTCGGCCTCGAAGAAGGAGCGCGCCCGGTCGAGGTGCGCCTCGATGACCTGGGCGGCGCGGAGCTGGTCCTGGGCCCGCATCAGGGACCGGGCGGACCCGAAGAGCGAGCGCGCCGCCATCGGCTGGGAGCGCGGATCGGCGGCCAGCCGGGCGATGCCGGCCTCGCACACCTGCTTCAGGTACCCGTCCGCCCAGCCGGGGCGCTTCGGATCCGGCATCAGGCTCGGCGCGAGCGCCCGGTGGAGGGCGGCGGTGAACCGGTCCATCGCCTCGGCGCGGCTGAGGCGGGGCTTGCGCGGAGGTGCCTGCTCCTGCTGCATCGCCACGTATTGAGCCAATATCTGGACAGCGTGTCAAGGGTCTGTCCGGATTGAAGGTCTGTTGTCACCGCAGTTTCCGCAAGATGGTTGGACAGCGGGGGTGGCGCATACCCTGGACACGCTGTCGAGGTTTGTGGAGAGTACGGGCATGGCGACCACCCGCGAGACCGGCCGGCTCCGGATCGGCGAGCTGAGCCGGCGGCAGCAGGTGAGCCCGGACGTCCTGCGCGTCTGGGAGCGCCGCTACGGCCTGCTCCGCCCCGAGCGGACCGAGGGCGGCTTCCGGCTCTACACGCACCGGGACGAGGAGCGCGTGCGGGCGATGCGCCGCTACCTCGCGCGCGGGTTCTCGGCCGCGGTGGCGGCGCGGATGGCGCTGGAGGAGCCGGCGGCGGCGAGCCCGGAGGAGCGCGAGGATGCGTTCGCCGCCGCCCGGGCCGAGCTGGGCGAGGCGCTCGAGGACTTCCGCGACGTGGACGCCCAGACCATCCTCGACCGCGTCTTCAACACGTTCAGCGTGGAGGCGGTCCTGCGCGACGTGGTCCTGCCGTACCTCCGCGACCTCGGCGACCGGTGGGAGGCGGGGGTCATCTCCACCGCCCAGGAGCACTTCGCCAGCTTCGTCCTGCGGGGGCGCCTGCTCGGCATCGCGCGCGGCTTCGACGTCGGCCTGGGCCCGCGGGCGCTGCTCGCCTGCCCGGAGGGCGAGCGCCACGACCTGGGCCTGCTGTGCTTCGGCATCGGGCTCCGCGACCACGGGTGGCGCGTCACGTACCTCGGCGCCGACTGCCCGCTGATGACGGTCGCCGACGCCGCCGCCCACGTCAGCCCCGACCTGGTGGTGATCTGCGCGGAGCTCGACGAGCCCATGCGCGCCGCCCTGCCGCAGATCGCCCTGATCGCCGGCTCGTTCCGGGTGGCCCTGGCGGGACGCGGCGCGTCGGTGGAGTCGGCGCGGGCGACCGGTGCGGAGTTGCTGCAGGATGCCCCCATGGCCGCCGCGGCGCGCATCGCGTACGAACGGTGACCGCGCCCCCGCCGGCGCGGCGGGCGCGCCCGGAGGAGATGGACCAGGTCATGGCGCTCCGCCACGCCGTCTTCTGCGACGAGCAGGGCGTCCCGCCGGAGCTCGAGCACGACGCGGAGGACGCGGCGGCGCTGCACGTGGTGGTGCGCGACGGCGGGCGCGTGATCGGCACGTGCCGGGTGCTCGGGGACGGACCGTCGGTGCGCCTCGGCCGGATGGCCGTGGCGCGGGAGCACCGCGGGCGCGGCCACGGCGCCACGCTGCTCGCGGCGGCCCACGCGCTGGCCGCGGCGCGCGGGGCGCGGGAGGTGGAGATCCACGCCCAGCTCTCCGCGCTCGGCTTCTGGGAGCGCGCCGGTTACACGACCGAGGGGCCCGGGTTCGAGGAGGCCGGCATCCCGCACGTCGCCATGCGGCGCGCGCTCTGACCGCCGGGAGGCCTAGACGATGATCGCGGCCGGGGCGTCCGCGGCGGTGCGGCCGCCCCGGTAGGCCGACCAGGCGAGCGCGAGCCGGCGCGCCGCCTCCTCCAGCACCGGCGCCTCGGCCACGAACGGCAGGCGCAGGCGGTCGGCGTGGCCGCCCCCGGCCGACAACACCTGCCCCGGCACGACGGTGACGCCGTAGCGCTGCGCCACCTGGCCGAACTCGCGCGCGTCGCCGCCCGGGATGCGCACCCACAGGATGCAGCCGCCGGTCGGCGTCTCCCACGTCCACTCGGGCAGGTGCCGCGCCAGCGCGCCCGCCAGGACCTCGTGACCGGCGCGGAGGCCGTCGCGCCGCTCCGCGGCGGCGTCGTCCAGCCGCGGCAGCACGGCGGCGGCGATCACCTGCGACAGGACGTCGGAGCTCAGGTCCGATCGCACCTTGAGCTGCACCAGCCGCTCCACGATCGGCCGCGGCGCGCGGATCCACCCGATCCGCAGCCCCGCCCAGAACACCTTGCTCATCGACCCGATCGAGATGACGAGCGCCTCCGGGTCGTGGGCGGCGATGGGCGCGGGCACCGGGCGCTCGGAGAGGCGCAGCTCGCGCAGCGCCAGGTCCTCGACCACCGGCACCCGGTAGCGCGCCGACAGCTCCGCCACCGCGCGGCTGCGCGCGTCGGACAGCACGGAGCCGGTGGGGTTCTGGTGCACGGGCACGAGGTAGGCGAAGCGGGGGCGCACCCGGTCCATCAGCTCCTCGAGGGCGTCGACCACCACCCCGCCCTCGTCGAGCGCCGCGCCCACCGGCCGCATCCCGGCGGCGCGCGCCTGGTCGAGCGCGCCCGGGTAGGTCGCCTCCTCCACCAGCACGGCCTGGCCGGCCTCGCCGAAGAGCTCGGTCACCAGGCCGATGGCCTGCTGGGCGCCGGTGGTCACCAGCACCTCGTCCGGCCGGGTCGGCAGCCCCTGCGCCGAGTGGAGCCCGGCGATCCCCTCGCGCAGCTCCGGCAGGCCCGCGGGGACGTACCCGACGCCGGTCACGCGGTCGGCGAGACCGTCGGCCGCCAGCCGGGCGACCTCGTCGGCGACGACGGTGGTGGGCAGCGGCGCGGCGGCGGTCAGCTCGATGACGTCGCCGCCGCCGCCCATGAGGTTCGAGTAGAGCTCGCCCGAGAAGACCACGTCGCCCGCGCGCGGCGCGGCGACCGACGCCACCCACGTGCCGCGGCCCTGCCGGCTCTCGAGGACCCCGGCGTCCTTCAGGGCCCCGTAGGCGCCGACGACGGTCGTTCGGCTCACGTGGAGCCGCCGGGCCAGCTCGCGCTCCGGCGGCAGCACCGTGCCCTCGGGGAGCTCCCCGCGCTCGACCGCCCCGCGCAGCCCGTCGGCGAGCGCCGCGTACAGCGGCCCGCCGGTCGTGGCCCACGGACCGAGGAGCATCGCCAGCCGTGCCGGGGTGATCTTCATCTGGGTCCAATATGCCACGAAAGGCCCTTGCTGGAAACCCCTGTGAACGAGACCATGCAGTCCAATCACGGCATGGACTGCCGTGGGTCAGTCCAATCGACGGATCGCAGTCCAATCACAGGGAGGATCCCGTGTACAACGTCATCCACATGGTCCAGAGCCGCGGGATGGGGAGCGCGTGGCGCCGTCCGCGCCCGATCGCGCCGCAGCCGCCCGGCATCTCGCACCTCACCCTCATCGAGGGCGGCCGCAGCGGCACGTTTCCTCGGACGCGGCGCGGCCGGCGCGAGGCCGCCCCGCCGCCGACCTCGCCGTCACCCAGCGGCTAGGGGCCGCGGCCGCGCGTCATGCGCCGGGGCAGGTCTCCCGGCGCATGGCGCGCAGCATCTCGACGAGGGCCTCGCCCACGGCGTCGAGGCTGCGCGGCGACACCGCGTCCAGGTCGTCGCCCACCGTGTGCCATGGCGGATAGTCGAAGTCGATCAGGTCGATCGCCGGCACCCCTCGCTGCCGGTACGGCAGGTGGTCGTCCAGCACCCCCGACGCCACCCGGGGCGGGAACACCCGCGCCACCCCGACCCGCCCGGCCGCGGCGCGCAGCTGCGCCCAGAGCGCGGGGTCCGACAGCGACTCGCGCGGCAGCGAGAGGTTCGCGTCGGCCACGAAGTCGACGACGATGGCCTTGTGGAGCCGGCCCGCAGTGCGCGCCGCGTCGGCGCGGCTGCCGCGCAGGCCGGTGCTGGCGAAGTCGCCGTCGTCGCCCGGGCCGGGCGACTCCTCGCCGTCGAGCATCACGAAGCGCACGCGCCGCTGGCACGCGGGGCCGCCGGCGCGCCGCAGCGCACGCGCCACCTCGAGCACCGTGGCGGTGCCGCCCGCGCCGTCGTTGGCGCCGACGAACCCGGGGATGTCCTTCGTGTCGTAGTGGGCGGCCACCAGGATCGCCCGCCCGCGGCCCGGCAGGCTGCCGCTCACGTTGCGCAGGCCGCCGGGCACCGGCTCGAACCGGCCGTGGGGCAGCGCGCGGCGCAGCCGCTCCGCCAGCGCGCGCGAGGCCGGGGATCCGGCCGGCCGGGGCCCGAGCGCGACCTGCATGCGCAGGTCGGTCCACGCGCGCCCCGCGTCGAAGCGATCGGCGCTCGGCACCGGCGCGCCGGACGATGACGCCGCGCCCGCGCCGCCGCACCCTGCCGTCAGGACCGCGGCGAGCGCGGCGCAGGCCGCGGCGATGCGGGTCCGGATCGACACCGGCGCAGCATCGCACGCGGCCCGCCGCCCCCGGTCTCAGGTCGGGCCGGCGGGCGCCGATGGGGGCCCCGTGGACGCCACCCCGCCCACCCCGGACCACGTCCCGCTCGCCGAGTGGGAGGACGCGCTCGGCCGCCTGGCCGCCCACCGCCTGCGGGCGCGCGCCACAGACCGCCTGGCGGACGGCTCGTGGGACGGCGACGACCTGGAGCTCGCCATCGAGGCGGCCGAGTCGCGCGCCACGCCGCGCCAGCGCATCCTGATCTGGGAGGCGCTCACCGGCGATCCGGTGCTGAGCGCCCTGGCCGCCGGCTCCTAGGCTCCCCGGCATGGCGTTCGACCCGGTCCTCGGCAGCCGCTTCGGCTTCGACGCGGAGGACCTGCGCGCCAACGACG
The DNA here is from genome assembly GCA_963749475.1 of Miltoncostaeaceae bacterium. Classification (GTDB taxonomy): domain Bacteria; phylum Actinomycetota; class Thermoleophilia; order Miltoncostaeales; family Miltoncostaeaceae; genus Miltoncostaea. The sequence goes on along the minus strand of CAVVMP010000014.1, from coordinate 22,391 downwards.
AGGGCCGGCTGTCGGAGGAGCAGGAGCGGATGCTCTCCGCCGCCGCGACGGCCATGGCCCGGCACGAGGGCCGCACCCGGGTGCTGCTGGTCGTGGTGTTCGCCGCCGCGATCGCGGCGGTCGGCGTCGGCATCGCCGCGACGCCCGGCGGGGGCCTCGCCTCCGGCATCGTCGCCGCGGCGATCCTGGCGTGGATCCTCGGCCTGGTGGCGTTCTTCCGGTCGCGCGGGCGGCGCACCCGCCAGGCGATGGAGCAGCGGCGCCTGCGGACGGCGGAGGGGGCGCTGGCGATCCGCAGCGACTCGACGGGCACCTGGTGGGCCACGGTGGGCGGCGCGCGCTTCGGCGTGGAGCTGCTCCAGGCGCAGGCGATGACCGAGGGCGCGCGCTACCGCGTGCACCACCTCGACGCCCCGGACGGGGCGGTCCCCCTCTCGCTGGAGCGGGTGCAGGACTAGCGGCCGCGCCGCTCACCCCGCGGGCCCCGGTGCCGATGGGACCGCGTGCGCTGCGGACGACGCCTCGCGGGGTCCCTGGTCATCGGCCTGGTGGCGTTGCTCGCGCTGGCCCCGCTCGCCGGCGCGGCGGCGCCCGTCGTTGAGCTGGTCGACCGGCTGGTCCCCGCGCACGAGGACCTCGACGCGGCCCGTGACGCGTTCGCGCAGACGCGCGGCCGCCGGCGGGGACGCGACACCGGCCGCCCGCGCCGCGGCGCGCGCCTACGCGGACGCGAGCGACGACTACGCCGACCGCACCGCCGCCGTGCCGGTGCGCTCCGACGAGGAGCGGGACCTCCGGGCGGCCATGACCGGTTCGAGCCGCGCCCTGTCGGACGACCTGCGGGCCTACGCCGCCGGCGCCATCGACGGCCCGGAGCTGGATCGGCGCGTCGCGGCGACCCGCGCGCGCTCCGCCGAGCGCATCGCGACGCTGGTGCCCGCGGTCGTCGCGCGGGAGGGGCTCGACGACTCGGCCGGCGGGCGCAGCCTGGCGACGGGGATGGCCCCGGTCGTCCTGCTGGTGGTGGGCGTCGTCGGGCTCGGCGCGTTCACGCGGCGACGGAGCGTCGCGCGCCGATCCCGGACGTCGTGACCAGGGTCGCCACGGCGACCATCCCCGCGGCACCCGCCATGGCCGCGTGCGTCGAGACGGCGTCCACCACGGCGCCGCCCACCGCCGAGCCCAGCGCGACGCCCGCGGTGATGCCCGTCGTGATCCACGTGTAGGACTCGGTGAGCGTCCCCTCGCGCGCGACGTCGGCGACCATCGCGTAGAGCGTCGCGAACGCCGGGGCGATGCACGACCCGGCCACGACCAGGGCGATCGCCAGGGTCCACGGCTCCGGGGCGACGGCGACCAGGGCGTCGGCGGCCGCGGTCGCCCACAGCAGCGTCACCAGGCGGCGGTTGGGGTCGGCGGGCGGCCGGCTGCGCGCCACGGCGAGCCCGCCCACCAGGCTCCCCGCGGCCCACGCCGCGAGGAACGGCCCGACCAGGGCGGGGTGGCCGTGCTCCTCGGCCGACGCGGCGAGCGCGATCTCGATGGCGCCGAACGAGGCGCCCATGCACGCGACCGTGCCGAGCAGGGTCAACAGCGCGCGGCTGGCCAGGGCGCCGGCCACGGTGCGGGCGACGCCGCTCGGCGTCCAGCGCCGCGACGACGGCGCCGCGGCGAACCAGGCCGTGCCCGTGATCAGCACCACCACGCACGTCAGCAGGCCCACGGACGGCGACGTCACTGCGGCGACCACCCCCACCAGCACCAGGGGGCCCAGGATGAAGGTGAGCTCCACGCCGGCCGACTCGAGGGCGTAGATGGCGTGGCGGCGCTCGGGCGGCACGAGCTCGGGCCACAGCGCGCGGGTGGCGCCGCTCACCGGCGGGTGGGTCATGCCGGCGATCGCGGCCAGCGCGGCGAGCACCGGGACCGGCGTGTCGTCGGGCGCGAGCGCGATCACCACCAGCGGCACCGAGCTGATGATCGCGGCGGGCAGCAGCACGGCACGGTGGCCGCGCAGGTCCACCAGGCGGCCCATGAACGGGGAGATCGCCGCCAGCCCCACCGCGAACGCGCCGGCCACGATCCCGCCGTCGCCGTAGTCGCCGCCGGCGTCGCGGACGCGCAGGATCAGCAGCAGCGCGATCGCGGTGTACGGCAGCCGCCCGAGCAGCGATGAGGCCAGCGTGCGCGGCACCTCGGGCAGGGTGACGAGGCTCCGCAGCGAGGCGTCGTGGGGCGCGGCCATCCGGGCAGGGTCGCACACCCGCCCGGGCGTTCTCACAGAAATTCAACCGCCGGCCCCTGAAGGAACCCATGACCGGGGGCTAGATATATGAGCCGATGCTCATGCACCGCCGTCCACCCCGCCGCCGCGCCGTCCTCGCGATGCTCGCGGCCGCCGGCATCGCCGCCGGCACGCTTCCGCTCATCGCGTCCGCCGGCCCGGGGACGCGGGCGCCCGACCTGCGCGCCGACCCCGTCAGCGGGATCGAGGGCCCGCAGGTGTACTCCGACACCGGCATCTACGGCGCGGGGCGCCTGCTGGTGCGCTTCGAGGGCTACGTCACCAACGTCGGCGACGGCCCGCTGGAGGTGTCCGGGAATCCGCAGACCGGGTCGGTGCGCCAGCGCGCGTGGTCGTCGTCGCAGGGGCCGGGCGACGCCCCGTCGGTGGAGGTCGGCAGCCCGGAGGTCCTCTTCGAGGAGGCCGACGGCCACGACCACTTCCACCTGAGGAACGCGATGCGGTACTCGCTGTGGAACATGCAGAAGACCGCCCAGGTGGCGCCCGGCCAGAAGGCCGGCTTCTGCCTCTACGACATCGAGGACGCGCCGAGCCCCTCCCCGCCGCCGGACCCGCAGGTGTACACGGCGGACGTCACGCACTTCTGCGAGCAGGGCAACCCCGGCTCGACGTCGCTGCGCATGGGCACGTCGGCGGGCTGGCGGGACGTGTACGCCAAGTACCTCGCGTATCAGTGGGTGGACGTGTCGAGCACCGCGCCCGGGACGTACCTGGTGGGCTCGGAGGCCGACCCGGAGAACCGCATCTGGGAGGGCGGCGGCGCCGCCGAGGTCAACCCGCCCGCCTTCGCGAGCCAATCGGTGACGGTGCCTGGGTGGACCGCCCAGCCGGTGTCGCAGCCGCAGTCGCCGTCGGCGCAGCCCGTGTCGCTCGCGGCCCAGAAGTTCGGCACCCAGTCCGACGGCAACCTGCGCTACCGGGTCCTCAGCGCGCCGACCGGCGGCACCCTGAGCGTGCCGGTCGGGGGCAGCTTCAACCCGGCCGCCCAGACGCTCGTCTACACGCCGAAGCCGGGCTACGCCGCGTCCGACGCGTTCACCTTCGCCGCCTACTCGGCGGCCTCGCCCTTCCCGTCGAGCCCGCCCGTCTCGACCGCCACGATCGTCGGCGCCACACCCTCGGTCGCGATCTCCGGGATGCCGCTGCGCCTGGTGGCCGGCTCGAGCGTCCAGCTGAGGGCGACGGTGGCGAACCTGCCCGCCGGCGTCACGTGGACGGCGACCGCCGGGACGGTCTCGTCGACCGGGCTCTACAAGGCCCCGAAGACGCCGCCGAAGGGCGGCGTCGTGACGGTCACCGCCGCGAGCACCACCAACCCCGCGGTCGTCGGGACCGCCGCGACCGGGATCCGCCCGAACCCGTCCGGCGCCGCCGCGCCCGGCATCGCCGGCAGGGTGGTGGCCGGCGGCAAGGCGCTCTCGCGGGTCCTGACCGGCCACGTCGGCAGGAGGGTGATCCTGGCGAAGGTCCAGGTGGGCGGCCGCCGCGGCACCCTGCGCTTCACCGCGACCGCGGGGCCGCGGGTGGTGGGCCGCTGCGCGATCGGCCGCGTGGGGGCCCGCAAGACCGTGACCTGCAAGATCACGATGAAGCGGCCCTACCCCCTGAAGAAGGTCCGCTTCACCGCCCGCTTCACGTCGGTGACCGGCACGGTCGCCGTGCGCCGGGCCTGGGTCGCCCGCTAGCCGCTCGCGACCAGCCCGCGCTGGGCGAGGATCGCGCGGAAGCCGGATGACCGCAGGTAGGCGCGGGTCTCGCGGCGGATGACGCGGACGTAGGCGCGGGCCTCGGCGGAGCGGCCGGGGACCGCCCGCGTCACGACGAGGCTGACGGGGAAGGCCTCCGGGTACGCCAGCGAGGCCACCGTGTCCTCGGCGGGCGCGACCCCGCCGAGCGGCACCGCGCAGATCCCGCCGGTACGCGACCGGATGCGGCTCCACGTGGTGATCGCCGCGACGCCGAGATCGCCCGCGGCGGCACGGCCGACGCCGCCGTCCGGCGCTCCGGTGGCCCCCGGCGCGTAGGTCACCCGCCACCGGACGCCGCTGCCGGTCCATCGCGTGCCGAGGTGCGGGACGGGCTCCCCGGCGTTGTCGACGAGGTGGACGACGCGGATCGGGTTGACCGGCGCGCCCGCCGCCACCTGGGACCAGCGGGTGATCCTCCCCGCCGCGATCGACCGCGCCTGCCCGCGCGTGAGGCCGGCGCAGGCCGGATGCCCCGCGGCGACCACCAGGACGTCGGCGTCGCGGTAGACCTCGGCGAGCACGGCGAAGCGGCGGGCCTCCGCGCGGGTGAGCGTCCGGTCGGCCAGGACGGCCTGGCTCCCCTGGCCCCACCGCGCGTCGCGCCGCAGCCGCGCGAGCCCGTCGGTGGCCGACAGGGTGGAGACGCTCGCGGGGATCCAGGGCCCCGTGAACGTCCACGCGCCCAGCCGGTAGCGGTGGGTCGACCCCGGCGGGTCGTCGAGCCCGAACGGGAACCAGCTCGTCTCGGCCCAGATCCGCGACGGCGTGAGCTGGGTGAGCTGGAAGCTGGTGCGGCTCGTGGCGGCGCCTGCGGTGGCGGGCACGAGGGCGGCGGCCGCGAGCAGGCCGGCGGCGGCGATCGTGATGTGACGGGCGGCGGCCACGGGTCGGCAGCGTACGGCCGGGGGGCGCCGCCGCGCGCCCCCCGGTCAACCAGCGGCGGCCGGCTACCCGCGGCCGGGGCCGGCGCTGTACTCGCCGAGGAACCCGGCGCCGATGATCTGCTGCCGCACCGCCTCCTGCCCGAGGTAGCACCGCCACTCCATGCCTGCGGCGTCCACCGCGCGGCAGCCGCCGTTGACGTGCTTCGTGGCGTCCACCGTCGGCTCGACCGTCCCGGTCCAGTCCTGGACCTCGGGTGCCGGCGGGCGGGCGAGGGTGCAGCGGTACTCGACGCCGTCGCGCACGACGGTGCAGCTCGGCTCCGTGCCGATCAACGAGAACGTGCCGGCGGGGATGCTGGCCGCGACCGTGTCCTCGTCCACCAGGGCGCGGCTCGCCGCGAAGGCGACGCCGCCGGCCAGCGCGAGGGCGGCCAGGGCGACCGCCATCAGCCGCCCGCTGCGGCGCGGGCGGCGCCGGCGGGAGGCGACGCCCTCGGTGGCCAGGTCTCGGGCGGCGGCCCGCTCCAGGGCGCCGCCCAGGCGGTCCAGCTCAGGGGTGAGGTCGCTCATCGGTCGCCTCCCGTCACGTCGAGTCGGGTTCGCAGGGTCCGCAGGCCGCGCGACACGCGCGCCCGCACCACCTGGGGGCTCGCGTCGGCGCGGCGGGCCGCGTCGTCGTAGCTCAGGTCCTCCTCCACCCGCAGGCGGATCGCCTCGCGCTGGTCCGGCGGGAGCCCGGCCAGGGCCTCGTCGAGGCCCTCGAGCCAGCCCTCGTGCGGCTCGGCGTGCGACGGCGCGCGGTCGAGCTCCTGCATCACGCCCAGCCGGGCGCAGGCGCTCAGCTCCAGGCGGCGCCGCCGCACCGACTGCAGCAGCAGGTGCCGCGCGATGCCGAAGAGCCACGGCGCGGCGCTTCCGCCCGCCTGGTCGCGGAACCGGCGGCGGGCGATCCACGCCTGCGCGAACGTCTCGGCGGTGAGGTCCTGGGCGGCGTCCGGGTCGCCCGTGCGGCGCAGGTGGTACGCGTGGACGGCGGCGGCGTGCCGCTCGTAGAGGCGGCGGAACGCCGCGGGGTCGTCGTGCGCGCGCCGCAGCAGCTCGGCGTCGGTCGTCATGGGCATCGGCCTCCCCTCGGGGTGTCAACCGACCTATGGCGCGGGCGGCCCGCCGTGTGACGGACCGCCCGCACCGGCACCGCTACGCGCCCTTCCCGACCTCCAGCCACGTCTCGAGGCCGCGGAGGTAGTCGTCCGGGGTCCGGGTGGCCGGGTCGAACGTGACGTCGAAGGTCAGCTCGGCGGCGCCCGCCTCGCGGGACGCCTCGACGTCGGCGCGGATCTGGTCCGGCGTCCCCGTGAAGATGAAGCGGTCGTCGCCGAGCGGCTCGTCGGTGACCCAGATGTTGGCGCGCACGATGAGCTCGATCGCGTCCGCGCCGCGGCCCTGGCCCTCCGCCATCTGGCGGATGCCGGCGAGCATCGCCCTCATCCCGTCGATGGGCACGCCGACCGGCATCCACCCGTCGGCGAAGCGGGCGGCGCGGGCCATCGCGGCCTCCGTGTAGGCCGCCATGTAGATCGGCGGGTGCGGCTTCTGCACCGGCTTCGGCCCGATCACGGACGCGGGGATCGAGAAGTCCTCGCCCTCGTACTCCACGGGGTCGGAGGTCCAGATCGCGAGGAGCGCCTCCAGGTTCTCGTCGGCCCGCTTGCCGCGGCGGTGCCAGTCGGCGCCGGCGGCCTCGTACTCGTCGGGCGACCAGCCCATCCCGAAGCCCACCTTCAGCCGGCCCTTCGAGATCACGTCCAGCGTGGTCAGCGTGCGGCCGAGCAGCGTCGGGTTGTACCAGGGGAGGTTCAGGACGCTCGGGCCGATGACCACGCGCTCGGTCGCCGCCGCCACGAAGGCGAGGGCGGTGAGCGGGTCGAGGACGTCGCGGTACACGTCGGGCAGCGAGCCGTCGGCGGACGCGACGTACGGGACCGAGGGCTCGATGGGGAAGAGGGTCCGCTCCGTGACCCAGAGGGAGTCGTAGCCGACCGCCTCTGCACGTTGAGCGACCTGGATCAGTGCGTCCGGCCCTGCGGCCGGGCCCATCTGGGGGAGGAAGTAGCCGAGTCGCATCGTGGCACCTCGCTGTCGTCCGGTTCGGGGGGCGCCGATGATACGGGCGGCCCCACCCCGGGGCCCGGCGACGCGCGTCACACTGCGCCCATGGACGCGGCGGCGATGCGTGCGCGGCTCGAGGGGGCGCGGGTGGCGCGCCTCGGGACGGAGTGGGACGAGCGCGGCCCGCACCTGGTGCCCATCTGCTTCGCCCTCGACGGCGACGCCCTGGTGAGCGCGGTCAACGGCAAGCCCAAGCGCTCCCGCGACCTGCGGCGGCTGCGCAACGTGCGCGCGCACCCGGTGGCGACGGTGCTGGCCGACCACTACGACGAGGACTGGGGCGCCCTGTGGTGGGTGCGCGTGCGCGGGCCGGCGCGGGTGCTCGACGCCGGGGGCGGCGAGGAGGCGCGCGCCCTGGCCCTGCTGGCCGCGAAGTACCCCCAGTACCGAGCGGCCCCGCCCGCCGGGCCGGTCCTCCGGGTGGAGCTGGCGGAGTGGCGCGGGTGGGCGGCGGGCGGCGTGGCCCCGGATTGACCGCCGGCCCATCCGGGGTACGGGTAGCCTTGCGCCTTCCGCGGACCGTGGACGACTTCCTCAACACCACCATCAACGGGCTCTCGAGCGGGGCGATCTACGCCCTCGGCGCCGTCGGCCTGTCCCTGGTGTACGGGATCCTGAAGCTCGTCAACTTCGCCCACGGCGACTTCATGACGCTCGGCGGCTACGTCGCGTTCGCGATCAACGTCAGCGCCGGGGCGCCCCTCGTGGGTGGCGATCATCGGCGCGATCGCGGCGATCGCCGCGCTCGGGCTGTTCACCGAGGCCACGATCTGGCGGCCCATGCGGCGCAAGGGCGCCGGGGTGATGCAGCTGCTGCTGCTGTCGATCGGCCTCGCGTTCGTGATCCGCAACCTGATCCTGTTCGAGTGGGGCGGCCAGCCCCGCTCGCTCGACGTCGACAACCTCCAGGTGTGGAACCCGTTCGGCGGCGTCCAGATCAGCGCGATCCAGCTCACGGTGATCGTCACCGGGGTGGTCGTGATCCTGCTGGTGGCGCTCATGCTGAAGACCACGCTGATCGGCAAGACGATGCGCGCCCTGTCCGACTCGTTCGACCTCGCCGAGGTGTCGGGCGTCAACACGCGGCGGGTCGTGACGTACACGTGGCTGCTGGCGGGGAGCCTCGCCGGCCTGGCGGGCGTGCTCGCCGCGATCTACACCACCCTCACGCCGAACACCGGCTTCCTGCTGCTGCTGTCGATCTTCGCGGCCGTGGTGCTCGGCGGGATCGGCGACGCGTACGGTGCGCTCCTCGGCGGCTTCGCGCTGGGCCTGATCCAGGAGTGGTCGACGAACGTGGTGGAACCGACGTACAAGGAGGCCATCGGCTTCCTCGTGCTCATCATCATCCTGCTCGTGCGCCCCAACGGCTTCTTCGGCCGGGCGAAGACGGTCTAGGCCGTGGACCCCCTCCTGGCATTCGGCTTCTGGGCCTTCGTCCTGACGTTCGCCGGGATCTACGCGATCTTCGTGCTGGGGCTGCAGGTGGAGGTGGGCGACACCGGGCTGGTCAACTTCGGCCACGTCGCCTTCATGGCGATCGGGGCCTACGCCATGGGCCTGATGCTCACGCACGACTGGAACATCTGGCTCGCGATGCCGCTGGCGGTGCTGGCGGCCGCGGCCGGCGGGATCCTGCTGGGCATCCCCACCCTGCGATTGCGCGCCGACTACTTCGCGATCACCACGATCGCCGCGGGCGAGATCCTGCGCATCGCGATCCAGAACGAACAGGGGACCACCGGCGGCACGCAGGGCCTGCGCGGGGCGTCGGGTCCGTGGCGCCAGTTCAACCGCGACGTGGTGGACTGGTTCGAGGGGATCGGCTGGGACGATCGACCGCCGCACCCCGCTGCTCGTGATCGTGTGGCTGGTCGCGATCGTGATCGGGCTGCTGCTGGTCTACCTCAGCCGCAGCCCGTGGCGGCGCAACCTGCGGGCGGTGCGCGAGAACGAGGAGGCCGCCGCGCGCCGCAGGCGTCAACGTCTTCTCGTACAAGATCCAGGCCCTGGCCCTGGGGTCCGGGATCGCGGGCGTGGCCGGCGTGCTCTACACCCTCTTCTCGACGACCCTCTTCCCCAACCAGTTCGAGCCCATCTTCACGTTCGTGGGCTTCGCGATCCTCATCATCGGCGGGATCGGCAGCTACTTCGGGGTGGTGCTCGGCTCGATCGTGGTGGCGTTCATCGTGTCGGGGACCCGGTTCCTGGACTTCCCGCTCGACTCGGACAAGGTCGCGGCGCTGCGGTTCGTGCTCATCGGCCTGCTGATCATGGGCTTCATGGCCTTCCGCCCGCAGGGCCTGTTCGGCAAGAAGGAGGAGCTCCACCTCGATGCCTGACCCCGCCGCCCTGCTCGAGGTCGACGGCCTGAAGGTCCGCTTCGGCGGGGTCCAGGCGGTGGACGGCGCGACCTTCTCGGTGAACGAGGCGTCGGTCACCGCCCTCATCGGGCCGAACGGGGCCGGCAAGACCACGGCGTTCAACCTCCTCACCGGGTTCATCAAGGCCGACGCGGGGTTCGTGCGCTTCGCCGATCACGACATCTCCGGCGCCCGCTCCGACCTGATCGCGCGGCTCGGGATGGTCCGGACGTTCCAGCTCACTCGGGTGCTGGCGAAGATGACGGTGATCGAGAACGTGATGCTCGGCGCGCCCGACCAGCCGGGCGCGAAGCTCTCGAACGCCCTCTTCCGGCCGCGGCGATGGCGGGCCCGCGAGGCGGAGGTGCGCGACGAGGCGCGCGCGATGCTGGCCGAGGTGGGCATCGAGAGCCACGCCCACGAGTACGCCGCCACCCTCTCCGGCGGCCAGCGCAAGCTGCTGGAGCTGGCGCGCGCGCTGATGACGCAGCCGCGGCTGGTGCTGCTGGACGAGCCGATGGCCGGGGTCAACCCGACGCTGGGGCACCGGCTGCTCGACTACCTCCAGAGGCTGCGCGAGGAGCGCGGCATGACCGTCCTGTTCGTGGAGCACGACATGGACGTGGTCATGGGCGTCTCCGACGAGGTGATCGTGATGGCCGAGGGGAAGGTCATCGCCCGCGGCCGCCCGGAGGCGGTGCGGAGCGACCAGCGGGTGATCGACGCCTACCTCGGCGCCGAGCCGGGGGCGGAGGCCGCCGCCGCGTGACGGAGCCGGCCGCGGCCGCGGACCCCGTCCTCCACGCGGACAACCTCGTGGGCGGGTACGTCGAGGAGGTCGACATCCTCCGCGGCTGCACGCTCACGGCCGGCGAGGGCGAGATCGTGGTGGTGATCGGCCCGAACGGGGCCGGCAAGTCGACGCTGGCGAAGGCGGTCTTCGGGCTGATCCGCCTCCGCGAGGGGCGGGTGACGCTCCGCGGCGAGGACGTGACCGGGCGCGCCGCCGCACGAGGTCACCGCCCGCGGCATGAGCTACGTCCCGCAGGTCGCGAACGTGTTCGGCTCGCTCACCGTCCAGGAGAACCTGGAGGTGGGCGGGGTGCTCCGCAAGTCGCAGATCCGCGAGCGGGCGCAGCGGATGCTGGAGCTGTTCCCGCCGCTCCTGGTCCGGCGCCGCCAGCGGGCGGGCACCCTCTCCGGCGGCCAGCGGCAGCTGCTCGCGATGGCGCGGGCGCTGATGCCGGACCCCTCGGTGCTGCTGCTGGACGAGCCCTCGGCCGGCCTGGCGCCCCGCGCCGTGGGCGAGGTGTTCGAGACGATCGCCGACATCAACCGCCAGGGCGTCACGATCGTGATGATCGAGCAGAACGCCCGCCGGGCGCTCGCGCTCGCCGACCGCGGCTACGTGCTGGAGGGCGGCACCAACCGGTTCGAGGGCACGGGCGAGGCGCTGCTGGCCGACCCGCAGGTGGCCGAGCTGTATCTCGGGGGCGTGGAGCGGGGGCGGCCGGAGCCGCCCCCGTCCCCCGCGGTCAGCCCCCCTCGGTGACGGGGATGACCTCGTCGCTGTCCACGAGCTTGCCGCCCGTGTAGCTCCACGTGCCGTAGTTGGCCGCGGACGGGTCGCCGTTCTCGTCCAGGTCGATCGGACCCGAGGCGCCCTCGTAGTCGATGTCCTCGCCGTTCTTCAGCGCCGCGATGGCGTCGGACAACTGCTCGAACGTGTACTTCGTCCCGGGCGGGCCGGACACGTCCTGCGAGCGCTGCCGGCGATGTCCGCGCCGTCGGTCGACCCGGCGGCGAGCGAGGCGAGCGCGAGCAGGATCACCGCGTCGAAGTTCTGCGCGTCGTAGCTCTGGCGGGGGCCGTTCGCCTGCGCCTTCCAGAGCGCGTCGAACGCCGCGCCGGCCGGGGCGTCGAGCGACGTCGGCACCGTGCCGCGCATGCCCTCGGTGGTCTCCTTGCCCGCGTCCGTCGGCAGCTCGGACGACCGCAGGCCGTCGGCGGTGAACGTCTTGGCCGGGTCCCAGTTGCCGGTGCGCACCAGCGCCGGGCCGAGCTTCGGCCACGTGCCGGTGTAGTCGATGATCACCCAGCCGTCGGGGTTGCCCTGAGGCGATCTGCTGCGCCTCGGAGTTGAGGCTGGCGGCGTCCGGGTTGTAGGAGACGTTCTTGCCGACCTTGCCGCCCAGCGCCTCGTAGGCCGTGGTGAACTCCCCGACGAGCGCGTCGCCGTAGGAGTCGTTGCGGCTGGCCGTGTTGACGGTCTTGCCCTGGCCGAGCGCGTCGGCCACGACCTGGGCCAGCACCTTGCCCTGGATCGCGTCGGACGGCGGCGTGCGGGCCACGAGGCCGTCGTCGTCGAGGTCCGTGATGTCCGGGCCGGTGGCCGAGGGCGTGACGATCGGGATGCCCGCGTCGACGGTCACGTTCTCGACCGTCGGGATGAGCTCGGGCGTGCCCCACGGGCCGGCGATCGCCGCCACCCCGTCGCTCTCGATGACCTTGGTGGCCGCCTCCTGGGCCGCCTGCGGGTCCGTCTTGGTGTCCTCGGTGACCAGCGTGACCTTGAAGTCGTTGGCCGTGCCGGCGGTGTTGAGCTGGTCCGCCGCGAGGTTCGCGGCCGTCGAGCCCGGCCCGCCGAAGTCGGCGAGCTGGCCGGTGAGCGGCACCAGGACGCCGAGCTTCAGGTCGCTGACGTCGCCGCCGCCTCCGCCGCTCGTCGCCGAACCGCTGTCGTCGTCATCCCCGCAGCCGGCAGCGATGCCGCCGACGACGAGGGCACCCACTGCAAGGAGCGATGCGATGGCACGTCGCTTCATGCGACCCCCTTCCGATCTCGTGCACGGCCCGCGCCCGGGCCCGAATCGGGCGAGCCTACGGGCGGAAACACCGGATGGATAGCTGCACCAGGCAATCGGGTCTCCGGAGAACCCGCTGCATGAGCGGGTTCTCATCAAGCGGCGAGCCGCACGAGCGCCGTCGTGGCCATGGCGGCGGCCACGATCATGAGGAACGACCCGCGGCGCCAGGCCACGAGCAGCGCGGCGAGGAGCCCGGCGGCGCGGGCGTCGATGTCCCACTCGCCGTCGGTGGTCAGCGAGCTCACCGCCACCAGCGCGGCCAGCAGCGCGGCCGGGAGCAGGTCGGCGATCGCGGTGACGGGCGCGGGCAGGCGGCGGTTGCCGAGCAGCACCGGCCCGGCCGCCTTCATCGCGTACGTCCCCGCCGCGAGCACGAGGATCGCGATCCAGCTCACGCGTCCTCCCCGGTCCGCAGCTCCCACGCCCGGCCGGCCAGGGCGCCGAGGGCGGCGAGCAGGATCGGCGCGCCCGCGGGCAGCACCGGCGCCGTGAGCAGCGCGATCGCCGCGCCCGTGACGGCCGCCACGCGAGCGGGCGCGCGGTCCAACCGCGGCCACACCAGGGCGACGAACGCCGCCGGGATGACGGCGTCGAGGCCCGTCGCCTCCACGTCGATGGCGCCGGTCAGGAACCACCCCGCGACCGTCCCGATGTTCCACAGCACGAACACCGAGATCCCGGCGGCCCAGAAGCCGCGGCGGGCCGCCGCCGGGTCGGCCTGGGCGGCCGCGACGGCGGCGGTCTCGTCGATGACCAGCTGCGACGCCACGAGCCGCCGGCCCAGCCGCCCGCGCAGCAGCGGCGCCAGGGTGACCCCGAACGCGACGCAGCGCGCCGACAGGAGCAGCCCGCCGAGCACGGCCGACAGGGCGCTGCCGCCCTCCGCCGCCACCCCCACCGCGGCGAGCTGGGTCGACCCGGCGAACACCAGCGTCAACAGCGCCTCGGCCTGGAGCAGCGAGAGCCCGGTCTGCTGGGCCAGCACGCCGAACGACAGGCCGAACAGCCCCACCGCCACCCCGATCGCGAGGGCCTGGCGCCGGATCGCGGTGACGGTCGCGGCGGGGACGGGCTCGGGGTCGGGGGGCACGGCCGCCCATCCTCCCCGCCGCTTGACCCGCCCCGCCGCGCCATGGTCTCGTCGCGACGTGCCCACCCGTCCCCGCCCGCCGGCCCTCGCGACCGCCCTCGCCCTCGCCCTGCTTGCGGCGCTGCTGACGGCGGGCGCCGCGACCGCGGCGCGCGCACCCACCAAGGCCGAGCGCACGGCGATCATCAACGCGGTCCGCGCCGGGAACGCGTTCGTGGGCGCAGCGCCGCGGCGCTGCGACGCGGCCGCCCGCGTGCGCGTGTCGACGGTCGACCGGCGCTACGCGGTGTGGACCCAGGACAGCCGCCGCGCGGAGCGCATCGGCGGCTGCGCGGTGGGCGACGGCTACATCATCCTGCGGTTCCAGCCGAACGGCCGGTGGCGGATCCGCACCCAGGGCTCCGGCGGGGCGCCCTGCTCGGTCACGGGGGTCAGGATCGCGAAGGACCTGCTCCCGGGCCTCCCCTGCGACTGAGGCGCGCGCTCACCCGGCCGGCTGGGGGCCGCCCACGGGCTTGGTGCCCCACTCGTTGGGCTCCGGCTCGCCGTCCCGGGCCCACCACACGATGAGGATGATCAGGCCGACCAGCGGGATCAGCAGGATGAGCTGCCACCAGCCCGATCGCCCGATGTCATGGAGCCGGCGCGCCCCGACCGCCAGCGTCGGCACCAGGACGAGCAGCCCATAGACGCTGGTCAGCGGGCCGGCCCAGTCGTTGCCCAGGTCGAGGGCGAGCTCCACGACCGTCAGCGCCAGGCTGACGATGAAGCTCCACAGCGTGAACCACCAGAACTCCGGCCGGTGCGCCCGCCCGTCGAACTTCGTGTACTGCCGCAAGACCGCCAGGTACCACTGCACGTCCGCCCCTTCCGCTCGGCGGTCGCCATCCTGGACGAGTTCGGTCCGGAACGGAACCCCCCGGTGGGAGGGTCCCCGGTGATGAAGCCGACCACCCTTGTGGCTTAGAGTCGGCCCGTCGAGGGCCACGCAGCCAGGGGGATGGACGCATGCTCTTCCACATCACGCAGCGCCACACGCCGCAGGACTGTCCGTACGGCAAGGGCGGTTCGCGGTCGCTGTTCGACTACCAGTCGAACGGACGTGACGATCCACGGCTACTGGGTCGCGTTCCCCCAGCACACCGTGTACCTCATCGTGGAGACCGACGACATCGCCAAGCTCCACGCGTTCCTGAAGCCCGGCGCCGGCGTCACCACCGCCGAGATCACCCCCGTGAGCGACACCCCGGTGGCCTGACGCTCAGGCCGAGCTGATCGCCAGGTAGGCGCCGCCGTGTGCGTCGATCGGCGTGCCGCGGAGCTTCATCGCGAGGCGGTAGATCGGCATGATCACCACCCGGCGGATGCGGTACTTCTCCGCCATCAGCCGGTCAACGTGGGCGAACTGGTCCGGCGGCAGGAACTCGACGTGCGCGGGTATCGCGTCGCCCTTCGGCGTGCCGCGCGCCGTGCACGGCGCCACCGTCGCCGCGGGATTCCGTCGCAGCCGCTTCGCCTTGTACGACTCGGCCGGGGTGACGACGAACAGGCGCCCGTCCTCCTCGGCGAACCAGACCGCCGTGGAGACGGCGGTCCCGTCCCGCCGATACGTCGTCAGGCTCATGTACTTGCCCGGGACGCTGAGCGGCTGCGGCCGCGCGGACTCGCCCTCGTCTGGCGTCCGGGTCATCCTCGAGCCCTCACCCTTGATCGCGGCTCCGACTGACGGCGGGCAGGCTAACAGCCACGCCGACGCCGACGGCGCCCCGTCACCGGGTGCGCGGTAACGTCGCGGGATGCCTCCGGGCGGCTCGCCCGCGCCGCACCGTCTCCCGCCACCGGTCCTCTGTGCCGCGAGAAGCAGCCTGGACGATGTGCCTCAGCGCCGGCTCGCCGCACCGGCTTCGGGCGGAAGAACCTGGGATGTGCCTCAGCTCGTCGGCTTGATCGCGAGCGTCGGATCCGACCCCGATGCGGCCTCCCTCATTCGTTGGCTTCCGTCAGTCGCCTTCTCGGAACGGCTCGGTCGAGGGTGAGTAGCTCGGCCAGGTCGTTGACGACGAGGTCGGCCTCGTCGGAGCGAAGGGCTGACGCCTGCCCGTGCCGGTTGACGCCGACCACCACGGCGAACTCCGCCGCCCGCGCCGCGGCGATCCCCGCCCGGCTGCTCTCGAACGCGGCGCTCCGCGCGGGCGCGACTCCGAGCCGCGCGCAGGCGGCGACGAGGGTGTCGGGGGAGGGCTTGGCGCGGAGTCGCTCGGTGGCGATGGCCTCGCCGTCGACCCGCCGCTCGATCAGGTGCGCCAATCCCGCGCGCTCGAGGATCGCGGCAGTGTTCTCGCTCGCGGAGACCACGGCGCGGCGCATCCCGAACACGCGCGCGGCCTCGAGGTAGGACCGAGACCCGGCGAAGGCGTCCACGCCCTCGTTCGCCAGGCGTCCGCGGAGCAGCGCGTTCTTTCGGTTGGCGAGCCCCTGGACGGTCTCGGCGTCGGGTGGGTCTTCGGGAGCGCCCTCGGGCAGATGGATGCCGCGGCTCGTCAAGAAGGCGCGGAGCCCCTCAAGGCGCGGCCGCCCGGCCACCCAGAGATTGTATTCGCGTCGGCGGTCGAAGGGCGCGAACGCCCGACCGCTGCGCTCGCTCCGCTCGAACAGGAAGTCGTCGAGCGCCTCGGCCCAGGCCTCGACGTGCACCTGCTGACTGGTGGTGAGCACGCCATCGAGGTCGAACACGCACGCGGTCACCGTGTCCGGGAGGCCGAGCACCCGCCGGGTGATCCGCGGGCCCCCGAGCCACCGGATCAGCGGGCTCGTCAGCCGGTCATCGCGGGCGAGGCCCTTCAGGAGCTGAGCCATCCGCGCGTGCTGCTCGCCGAGGTGGCGCTTCCGCTCCAGCAGCGCGCCCGATGCGATGAGGTGGGCGGAGGCGTCGATGGCCCGCTCCGCAGCCTCGAACGCGAGCCACCACTGGGCGGCGAGGGCCTCCAGGTCGAGCGGCCTGCCCTGGGGAGGGGGCGGGCCATCCTCCTCGATCCCAGAGCCCGGGCCACCAGGCGGACACTCGATGTGCCGCGCGACCGACCCCGGTTGGCTCAGCGGAAACCCGAGGACCGCCTCGGCGGGGTGCTCGGCGGCCGGCCTCGTGCGTCCGAAACGGAGCCTGGTCGAGAGCGGCGCGGTCGCCAGTCCGGGTTCCATCCGGCGCTGTCCCTGCGACGGATACCGGTTCGGTGCGGCATCCATCAGGACGCCGCCGGAGTCGCACGCGGCGGTCGCTTCCTGGCGAACCAGGCGGATGCGCCGCCGGTTCAGGAACGCGTGGCCGAAGATCATCAGGGTGAACGACCTCGCTCAACTCGACGCGGGACTCGGTCGCCGTTGCCGCCGCGACGTACCAGGTGCAAGCGCCGGCTGCTATCCGAGGCCCCGGTCATCGGTGGATTGAACACCGCGGCTCGTCCGAAGAGGAATCCCAAAGGGAGAGGTTGGCGCGCCGGCTGAGAGGGAAGCACGTCGCCCGTCCGCTGGAGACGGGCTGCGAGCCGCCGTCGTCCTGGAATCGGAAAACGCTCCGCGGACGAGCGCGATAGGGGTCGTTCGAGTCCTGCGGGCTCTCGGGCCCGCGGGACTTCGCGTGCCCAGCACTTCAGCGGCACGTCGCCCGCGTCGCGGCAAGTCGCGTCCGGCGAGCCGGTTCTGGTCGCCGTCTGACGCCGCAATCACGGCACGCGCTGCACCCGGGGTGGGAACGTTCATCGACTCCCTCCGTGAGGCGCGGACGCTGCTCGCGGCGGCCCGCCCAATCCAGGGAAACGCCACTGACCTTGCACGCCGCGCTGAACGCCTCCGGAACTCCTTCTGGCACTACCCAGAGATGTTCCCGGACGAGATGACTGGCGCGGATGACAAGACGCGGAAGGCTCTCGCGTGGCTCGCTGACCGGACCGGCGAGTTCGCGCAGGGAGTCGTCGGTGAATGAGAGCCGGGTTCGCTGTCGAGCCCGGTCGGAGCCTCATTCAGCCTCCGTGAAGACGACGGAGAGTCGTGAACGACAAGCCTGTGGGGATCCGCAACCAGAGTGCGGGTAACTGGGGGTCCCAAAACGCGGGGGCTTCTGAGATCGTCGCCGCATGTGACAGGCGGCGAGTCTCGGGGGAGCGATGGCCGGCGAGACGCAGCGACGTCCGCTTCTGGTCTCGAGGGTGTGGGTCCAGGGAGCCATCCTGGTCACCCTCTGCGGTTTCTTCATCCTCGGGCTGCTCGCCTATCGCACGTACGCGTCGCAGCCCCCGATTCCGGAGACGGTGGTCAACCAGAGCGGGGAGGTCGTCTACACCGGTGAGGACATCCAGAAGGGCCAGCAGATCTTCCTGCACAACGGGCTCATGGAGTACGGCTCGGCGTTCGGCCACGGCGCCTACCTCGGGCCGGACTACACCGCCGACTACCTTCGCCGCTCCGCCGACCTGGTCCAGCAGGCCTACGGGGGGCCGCGATCGGACGCCGCGGCGCGGCAGACGGTGCAGGACTTCCGCACCAACCGCTACGAGGAGCGCACCGGAACCCTGACGCTGACCGCGGCCCAGGCGGACGCCTTCCGCCGGCTCGTGCCCTACTACAGCCGCTTCTTCTCCGAGGATTCGACCCGGCACGGCCTACCCCCTGAGGCCATCACCGATCCGACCCAGCTCCGTCAGCTCACGGCGTTCTTCGCCTGGACGGCCTGGGCCGCCTCGACCAATCGTCCCGGCCACAACTACACGTACACCAACAACTGGCCGCCCGAGCCGCGCGTGGACAACACGCCGACGGCCAACGTGATCGTCTGGTCGGTGCTGTCCCTGATCGCGCTCCTCGGCGGCATCGGCATCCTCTTCGCCGTCTTCGGGCGCTGGGGGGAGTCAGCTCGGCTGGCACGGACGAGAGCAGGCAACGCTGTCGTTCCGCCCGCCCGGGGAAGTCGCCCTGACACCGGCTCAGCGCGCCACGGCGTGGTTCTTCTTCGTGATGGCCGCGCTCTTCCTCATCCAGACACTCGTCGGAGCCGCCGCCCAGCACTATCGGGCCGAGATCGACGACTTCTTCGGCTTCGACCTCGCGCAGTACTTCCCGTACAACCTCATGCGCACATGGCACGTGCAGCTCGCGATCTTCTGGGTGGCGACCGCATTCGTCGCCGCCGGCATCTTCCTGGCGCCGATGATCGCCCGGCGCGAGCCGAAGCATCAGGGGAAGCTCGCCTTCGCGCTGCTCGGTGCCCTCGCCGTGGTGGTGACCGGGACCCTGGTGGGCTCCTACGTCGCCATCCACGGGCAGCTGCAGAGCGCCGCCGCCAACTGGCTCGGCCTTCAGGGCTTCGAGTACCTCGACCTCGCGCGCCTGTGGCAGGTGCTGCTGTCGGTCGGCCTCGTCTTCTGGATCTTCATGCTCTGGCGGGTGCTTCGCCGGCGGCTGAAGGCCGAGCATCCCGGCAACATGCCGTGGCTGTTCTTCCTCGCGGCGTGCGCGATCCCGGCCTTCTACGCGGTCGGGTTGATCGCCCGCACCGGGGACAACTTCACCACGACGGAGTTCTGGCGCTTCTGGGTGGTGCATCTGTGGGTCGAGGACTTCCTCGAGCTCTTCACCACCGTGATGGTCGCCTACATGTTCGTGCTGCTCGGCGTGGTGCGCGAGAAGGTCGCGCTCACCGTCGTGTTCCTCGACATCGTCCTGTACTCGATCGGCGGCGTCGTCGGCACGATGCACCATCTCTACTTCTCCGGCGAGCCGGCCGAGCACATGGCCCTGGGGGCCTTCTTCTCGGCGATCGAGGTCCTCCCGTTGACGTTCCTCAGCGTGGAGGCGTGGTCGTTCCTACAGCTGGGCGCCGCCCAGGAATCGCGATCGCAGACCCCCTTCCCCCACCGCTGGGCGGTCATGTTCCTCGTGGCCGTGGGCTTCTGGAACTTCCTCGGAGCGGGGATCTTCGGCTTCCTCATCAACCTGCCGATCGTGTCCTACTTCGAGATCGGCACCGCCCTGACGGCCAACCACGGCCACGCGGCCATGATGGGCGTCTACGGCATGCTCGCCCTGGGGCTGGCGATGTTCTGCCTGCGCTATCTGCTGCCGGCCGACAGGTGGCCGGAGAGATGGGCGCGCATCTGCTTCTGGTCGACCAACATCGGCCTGGCCTGGATGTGCTTTGCGACCCTGCTGCCGCTCGGGATCCTGCAGCTCTACAAGTCGGTGGACTCCGGGTACTTCGAGGCCCGCGACCTGACGTTCCTGGGCAACGACACGAACACGCTCATCGAGTGGCTGCGCCTGCCTGGCGACGTGATCTTCATCGTGGGCGGCGCGCTGCCCGCGCTCTACATCGCCTACCTCGGGGTCCGCCACACGGTCAAGCGGGTGACGCTCGAGGAGCCCGAGGACATCCTCTTCACGGAGGTGGACCAGCCCGCGGGAGTGCCGATGGTGGGCCCCGGCGAGGCGAGCGCGGCGAAGCTGTCGTGAGCGGCGAGACGATCCTCGCCGCGGGCTACGCGGCGCTCCTCATCGCCGCCGCCTTCGTGCTCGAGTGGCTGTCGGCCCACACACATCGCCGGGCACTGCGCTTCCGCACAGCCGGGTTCACCTACGACGGGACCCGCGATTTCTGGCAGTGCCCCGAGGGTGAGCAGCTCTGGCCGCACGAGTTCGACCACGAGCAGCGTCTGATCCGATATCGCGCAAAGCCCCAGATCTGCAACGCCTGTCGGCGAAAGCACGCGTGCACCGACTCCGACCGGGGGCGCGAGATCGTCCGCGCGATGGACCCCTGGCCGCATTCGGAGGCGGGCCGCTTCCACCGCGTCATCGCGCTTCTGCTCGTCGGGCTGGGCCTGCTGATCCTCCTGGCGGAGGTCGCCCGTCACCACCGCCCCGGGGAGGCCGGCCTGCTCCTGGCCGTGTTCGTCCTGGGACCCTGGCCGTCCGCTGGCTGGGGCGCGATCTGCGGCGGCATCCGTCGGGCTTTCCCGATCTCCACGCCGAGCCACGGCGTGGGACTGAGAGGGAGCGGTCGCGGCGGCCACCGCGGCGGGCCCTGAGCCGGCCTCGCAGGGGCATACGCTGATCACCGGATGAAGCGCTCCGAGGCCCTGACACCCCTCTCCCGCGACCATCACCACGCGCTCGAGGCGGCGCGCCGGCTGCGGCGGGCCTCGGGCGCCGAGCTCGACGACGCCGTCGCGTCGTTCCACCGGTTCTGGGAGGAGCACGGGCGGGACCACTTCGCGGTCGAGGAAGATCTCCTGCTGCCGGTCATCTCTGACGCGGACGTGGAGTGGCGGGCCGCCGCTCAGCGGGTGCGCGACGAGCATCGCGCGATCCGCCGACGCGTCCCCGGTCTCTGGTCAGGAACCGCCGCCGAGCGCGTCGCGACCGCCCACGAGCTCGGCGGGCTCCTGCACGACCACGTCCGATTCGAGGAACGCAGCCTCTTCGGAATGCTCGAGGATCGCCTCGATGAGGCCGCGCTCGCCGCGCTTGGCTACGCCATCCGCGAGCGCGAGCACGGCCAGGACGTGGCGCCGGCCGGCGGTCGGGTCGAGGTCGCCGACCTCGTCGAGATGGCCGACGAGAGCCTCGCCGCGGGGGTCGGCTGGCACCTCGTGGGCGCCGGAGACCTGAACGCCAACCTCGTGACCTTCGCCGCGGGTCAGGGCATCGCCGCCCACGTGAACCACGAGGTCGATGTGCTGGTCGTTGGCATCGCGGGGGACGGGGAGGTCCTCGTGGACGGCGTCGTCCACCCCGTGCGCCCGGCGGTCGCAGTCCTCATCCCCCGTGGTGCGCGTCGAGGGGCCCGCGCGCTGTCGGAGCGGTTCGCCTACCTGACCGTGCATCGCAGCCGCGTACCGCTGCTACCGGTGCCCGAGGACACCTGAGTCAGCCCGCGACGGGCGGCCGCCGAAGCCCCCTGACCTGGGCGGCCGGCGAGGGCGAAGACCCGCGTGGTTATGGCGCTTCTGCTGATGCGCCAGACAGGATTCGAACCTGTGACCTTCGGTTTCGTAGACCGACGCTCTATCCGACTGAGCTACTGGCGCGCGACGAAGAAGGTTACCAGGGAGGGTCCGGGGCTCCCGAGGCATCAGATCGGTGACGGCGGTGACGCAGCCTCCCCGGCGCGCGCCGGGCATCCGTAGGCTGAGGCGGTGCTCACCCGCGGACGACCGCCGGCGCCGCCCGACCGCCACAGCGGGGGGTAGCGGCCGGTGCGCATCACCGTCTGCGGCGCCCGCGGCTCGACGCCCAGCCCGGGCCCGGGCACCGTCCGCTACGGCGGGGAGACGTCGTGCCTCGTCGTCGGCAACGGCGGCGAGCCCTCCCTGATCCTCGACGCCGGCACGGGCCTGCGGCAGTTCGGCGACCTCATCGGTGGGCGGTGACCCGCAGCGGGGGCGATGGTGCTGACCGCCTGTCCACTGGGACCACACCCACGGGCTGCCGTTCTTCGGGCCCGGCGACCGCGACGACGCCGCCGTGCGGCTCCTGCTGCCGAGCAGGATGCCGCCGACGAGCTGCTGCGGGCGCGCGATGTCGCCGCCGCACTTCCCCATCACCGCCGGGCTGCGCAGCGACTCGAGGACTCAAGCCTACGACGAGGGCGAGTTCAAGGCCGGCGGGTTCCGGATCACCGCCCGTGAGGTGCCGCACGGCGGCGGGCGCACCATGGGGCTGCGGGTGCACAGTCGCGAGGAGTGATCGTGGCGTTCATCCCCGACCACGCGCCCCGCTCGGCCCCGGCGACCGGGGCGTCGGCGTGCTCCACCGGCGGTGCTGGAGCTTCGACGGGGTGAACATGCTCATCCACGACGCCCAGTACACCGCCGAGGAGCTGTGCGTGGCGCGGGCCTGGTTCGGCGCCCGCATCGAGTACGCCGTCGCGCTGGCGGCCTGCACGCCGGGCGGCTCGTGCTGTTCCACCATGACC
>CAVVMP010000013.1:0-35512 GCA_963749475.1 Miltoncostaeaceae bacterium | reverse complement strand
GCCTTGCGGCCGGGCTCGGCATCACCGCCCTGCGCCACCTGCCCGACGATCCCCCCTTCGGCGCGTTCGAGGACGCCCTCATCGATCTGCGCTTCCACATCCGCGGACCCCGTCCCGCCCCCGAAAGCGTGTTGATCGTCGCGATCAACAACGCCCACCTCGACGCGATCAGCCTTGATGGCGCCGATGCGCAGGCGCTCACCGCGCGATCGAGCGCCTCGAGGCCGCCGAGCGCCAGGTCGTCGTCGTCGACATGCTCCTCGTCGAGGCCGACCTGCACGGTGGCTGGCGCAGTTCCTCTCGTCCAGCCCCTCGCGGTCCTGGCCGTTGCAGCAGTCCCGGTGGTCGAGCGGCCCACCGCCGATAGAGGCCGCCCTGCGAGAGCGCGTCCCCGGTCGTCGTCGACCTCGGAACGCGGCCGTCGACGCATCGCAGCTGCAGATGCCGACGACGCCGCTCGCTCTGGCGGCGCGCACGCTGGCCACGTGGACATCGCCCTGTCGGCGGTACGTGTCGCCCGGCGGGTGCCTCTCGCTGTCGAGGTCGCGGCGGTCCCTGTTGCCCTCACAGCGCTTCGTCGCCGCCCATCGCCTGCGCGCAAGCACCGCAAGCTCGGGCTCGAGCGCCGGAAGGACCAGCTCGGGGATCTGCCGGTACCGACGGACCAGGCCGGGCAGGTCCTGTTCCAGCCTATAGCGGCCCGCGCACGCTCGCGGCGGTACGGCCTCGACGCCCTTCTCGCGGGGGAATCCGCACCAGATCGTGAAGGGGCGAGGGTTTCGTCGCACGGTCTGCGACCTCGGCAGCACCTCGCAGCATCCCTTGCCCGACGTGGCCGGCGTCGAGATCCTCGGCACCCTGGCGGCCGACCTCCTCGACGACGATCTTCATCGCAGCGGCCCGGACCGTCTCGGCCGGGACGACCTGGCCGTGCTGGCATTCGCCGCGCTGGCCGGACTGGCCGTCTCGTCCCCGCCTCGCCCTTTCTCGGGGCCGCCGCGACCCTCGGCACCTGGCTCGCGCTCTCGCCGCCCGCAGCTCGCGTTCAACGCCCAGCATGCGTTCGATGCGACGTCATCATCGTCGCCGTGGCCTCGCCAGCGCCGTGCACTGGCTTCGGCGGCTGAGGGCCGACCAGATCGGGCGGCGCGACCTCGAAGCGGAACGCGCGCGCCTGTCGAGCTACATGTCGCCGTTCGCCGCCACGATCCTGCCGCCAGGCAGGACCGCCCCACCTGGCGCACCGAGCCGGCGACCATCGGCTTCGTCGACGTTGCCGGCTCGGTCGGACTGGCCGAGGCGAGGACGCCCGGGAGACCGCAGCCTACCTCGCCCTGGTCCAGGGTCACATCGCCCGCGCCGTCGCGCGCCATGGCGGCGCCGTGGTCGAGCGGGCCGGCGACGGGGCGCTCGTCGTCGTTCGGCTCGGCAGCGCCGGGGCGCGCGGGAAGCGCTCGACTTCGCCAGCGACGTCGTGGGCGGGCGCCCGAGGGGGCGGGGATGCGCGTGAGCCTTCAGCACGGCCCCGTCGCGCTCGCCGACTCGGCGGCGGAACCTGGGTCACGTCGCGCTCGCCGGCGACACGGTGAACATGGCCGCCAGGCTGCAGGACGCCGCGAAACGCTCCGGAGCCCGGTCGTGGCCGGCCGCGCGGTGCTCGACGCCGCAGGGGTGGACCTGGAGGCGAGCCGACCGGCCTGCGGCCGCTGCCGCCCAAAGTCGTGCGCGGCCGACGGGAACCCGTCGAGGTCTGGGCACTCGTCGTGTGACCGCCGACCCCGTGTTAACGATTCGATCCTGAGTCTTTTCCTTAGCATATGCGTTGTGCATAGGTTGTGCATACTCGGTGCATTGCGCAAACCGCTGTTAACCCGAGTGGATTCGTGACGCCCCGGCCGCCTCGGCGGCGGCGAGCGCCGCCCCGACGTCGACCGGCAACCCAAGCGCCGAGAGCGCCCGCCCGCAGCACGGCGAGATCGCCCAGCACCGCCTCCAACCCCGCCCGCGCGCCGGTGTGGTTGAGCCTGACGATCCTCTCCCCCGCCGGCCCCACCCCGGCCGAAAGCGCGTGGCCGGGCGCCGCCGCCGCCAGGACTGACCCTGCGTCCAGCCCCTCCGGCAGCGCGGCGGCGGTGACGAGGTTCGAGGCGGCGCCGGCCGGCACCCACTCGCGCCCGGCAAGGATCCTCGCCCCGGCGCGGGCAGCGGCCGCGGCGCTCCGGTGCCGGCCGATGAGCGCCCCGAGCCCCTCGGCCTCGACCCGGGCCAGGGCCTGGGCGAGCGCATGGAACTCGACGCCCGAGGGCATGCCCGGCAAAACCCCGCGCCCGGTCTCCAGCCAGAGGGCGCGCTGGTCGGCCAGCGAGAGGATCGAGGGCGCCTCGCCCCGCGGCGCGACGAGCTCCCAGGCGGCGGGCGAGACCGAGATGGCCGAGACCCCCGATTGCCCGCCGAGAGCCTTCTGCGGCCCGACCACCGCCACGTCGACGCCGAGCGCGTCGACCTCGAGCGGGTGCCCGCCCAGGGAGGCGACCGCATCGACGACGAGAAGCGCGCCATGGCGCTTCGCTTCCGCCGCCACCGCCTCGAGCGGATTGAGGATGCCGTAGGCGCTCTCCGCATGGACGATCGCCACCAGGCCGAAGCGCCCGCCGGCGAGCGCGGCGGCGACATCGGCCGCGCCGATCGGACGGCCCGGCGGCGCGACGAGATCCTCGACCTCGGCACCCGCCCGGCGCAGCCAGCCCCCGAACCAGCGGCCGTAGGTCGAGCTGACGAGGTTGAGCGCCCGCAGACCGGGACGCCCGAGCGACGTGGCGGCCGCCTCCAGCGCCACTGCCGCCTCGCCCTGGATGAGGAGCATGTCGTTGCGGGTGGAGAGGAGACGGGCCAGACCGTCGGCGAGCCGGGCGTAGCCCTCGGCGGGAAAGGGGGGCGCATCGGCGAGGGGGAGCCAGGGGGTCGTCACGGGCGGGGACCTTCGCGGCGGATCTCGGGCACGGCAGCGATCAGACGGCGCAGCAGGTCGGTCTGCGGCGCCGCCAGGACGGCGTCGGCGGGGCCGGTCTCGATGATCCGGCCTGCCTCCATCACCGCGATCCGGTGCGAGACGGCGCGCACCACGGCGAGGTCGTGGCTGACGAAGAGATAGGCCAGGCCGAGCTCTACCTGCAACCGGACGAGGAGCTCCAGGATGCGCCCCCTGACCGGCGCGTCGAGTGCGGAGACCGCCTCGTCGAGAACGACGAGCTTCGGGCGCGGGGCGATGGCGCGGGCGATGGCGACGCGCTGCCGCTGGCCGCCGGAGAGCGTCGCAACCGGGCGGTGGGCAAGCTCGGGCGCGAGGCCGACCCCGCCGAGAAGCGAGGCCACATGCTCCGGCCAGTCCCGGCGGGGGGCGATGCGGTGGATGCGCAGCGCCTCGGCGATGGCGCCTCCGGCGGTGGCGCGGGGGTGGAAGGCCGCGGCCGGATCCTGGAACACCATCTGCATCCCGCCGCGCGCCCGCCGCAGCGCGCGGCCGGAAAGGGCGAGCCAATCGCGGCCGTCGAAGCGGATGGCGCCGGCGTCCGGCGCGACAAGCCGGGTGACGACACGGGCGAGCGTCGACTTGCCGCAACCGGAAGGGCCGATCAGGCCGAGCGTCTCGCCGGGCGCGATCGTCAGCGTGACGCCGTGCGAGCGCCTGGACGCGGCGGGGACCGCCGTAGGTCTTCTCGAGCCCCGCTACCTCGAGCAGCGTCACGGGCGGACTGCGGCCGGCCCGTGGACGAGGCGGGGGCTTGCGAGATCGAGATGGGCCGCGAGGAGCTCGCGCGTATAGGGCTCGCGGGGGGTGACGAGCACCCGGCGGGCGGGGCCGGCCTCGACCAGGCGCCCGTCCTTCAGAACCGCGAGGCGGTCGGCCAGGGTGCCGGCGAGCGCCATGTCGTGGGTCACGAAGAGGAGCGTCATGCCGCCGTCGTCGCAGAGCTGGCGCAGGAGCGACACGATCTCGGCCTGCACCAGGACGTCGAGGGACGAGCTCGGCTCGTCGGCGATGAGGAGCTTCGGCCCGGCGGCGATGGCGAGCGCGATGGCGATACGCTGGCGCTGGCCGCCGGAGAACTGGTGCGGGTAGGCGGCGAGCGCCTCCTCCGGCTCCGGAATGCGGACCCGCGCGAGGAGCTCGCCCGCGCGGGCACGGGCGTCGGCGCGGGACAGGGGCACATGAGCGCGCAGCACCTCGCCCAAGTGCGCGCCGACCGAGAGGAGGGGGT
Organism: Miltoncostaeaceae bacterium; assembly: GCA_963749475.1. Classification (GTDB taxonomy): domain Bacteria; phylum Actinomycetota; class Thermoleophilia; order Miltoncostaeales; family Miltoncostaeaceae; genus Miltoncostaea. Next base: position 31,253 of record CAVVMP010000013.1, on the reverse strand, counting down.
CGAGGCTGCCGCCGGGATCCTGGAAGACGTAGCCGATGTCTCGCCCGAGCCGCGGCGGCCCGCCGGCCCAGCGGATCTCGCCCGAGACGCGGCTTCCCTCGGGGAGAAGCCCGGCGACGGCGCGGGCGAGCGTGGTCTTCCCCGAGCCCGACTCGCCGATGAGGGCGAGCTTTTCGCCGGGGAGGAGGTCGAGCGTGACGCGGTCCAGCGCCGGGCGCGCCGCGCCGTAGCGGACCGAGAGGTCGCGGCAGCCGAAGAGGGGTGCGGTCACGAACCCCTCCGCCCTGCGAGGATGTCGGTCAGCGCCTCGCCCACGAGGTAGGTCGAGATCACCGTCAGCACGAGCGCGATGCCGGGAATGATCGAGAGGTAGGCCGCCGAGCGCAGCTGGTTGCGCCCCTCGGCGATCATGCCGCCCCAGGTGACGGCGTTGGGGTCGCCGAGCCCGAGGAACGAGAGGGCGGATTCGGTCAGCACGGCGCCAGCGACGATGATCGCGGTGAGGGCAAGGACCGGCGGCAGGGCGAGCGGCATGATCTGGCGGAAGGCGATCTCGCCGGGGTGCATGCCCATGACGCGCGCGGCCGCGACGAAGTCGGCCTCGCGCAGGCTGAGGACGCGGGCGCGGGCGAGGCGTGCCGGGCCGGTCCAGGCGCCGAGCGCGATGGCGAGGACAACGGCGGAGAGCGATGGCCCGGTGACGGAGACGAAGGCGAGCGCGAGCAGGAAGCCGGGGACGATCTGGAAGGCGTCGACGACCCGCATCAGCGCCTCGTCGGCCAGGCCGCCGGCGAAGCCCGCGAGCGTGCCCACCACCATCCCCACGAGGAGGGCGACGAGCGCCGCGGCAAGGCCGACGGCGATCGAGGTGCGGGCGCCGTGGATGATGCCGGCCAGGAGGTCGCGGCCGAGCCGGTCGGTGCCGAGAGGAAAGGCCGCATCGGTGAAGGGGTGGATCAGCGGCCGCCCGGCGATGGCCAGGGGATCGCCGGGGGAGAGAAGCGGTGCGAAAAGCGCGGTGGCGATCAGGAGAAGGAGCATGAGCCCGCCGGCCACGGCTTCCGGGCGGCGCACGAGCTCGCGCGTCATCGGCGGCCCCCCGCGCCGGCGCCCACGCGCGGATCGAGAAGGCCGTAGGCGAGATCGACGAGGAGGTTCGCGGCGACGACCATCAGCGCGCTCACGAGGATGATCGCCATCAGGAGAGGCGCGTCGCGGCCGGCGACCGCTTCCTGGGCGAGGCGGCCGAACCCCGGGACGCCGAAGACGCTCTCGATCACCACCGAGCCCCCCAGCATCGAGGCCGCCTGCAGGCCGAGCATGGTGACGAGGGGCAGGAGCGCGTTGCGCGCGGCGTGGTTGAGGGTGATGCGCCACGGCGAGAGGCCGCGGGCGCGGGCGGCGAGGGTGTAGTCCTGGCCCCAGGCTTCGGCCATGCCGGTGCGCATGATCCGGAGGAAGAGCGCGAGGTAGATCATGCCGAGTGCGGAGACCGGCAGCACGAGATGCCAGGCGATGTCGGCGGCCCGGGCGAGGCCGGTCTTGCCGGAGGCGATGGTCTCGATCCCCGACACCGGGAACCAGCGGAGCTGCACCGCGAATATCACCGAGAGGACGAGGCCGAGCCAGAAGCTCGGGATCGAGTAGAGAAGGAGCGAGCCGCCGGAGAGGAGGCGATCGGCGGCCGAGCCGGGTCGGCGCCCTGCGAGGACGCCGAGCGCGGAGCCGAGCAGGAAGGACAGCGCCGTCGCGCTCCCCATGAGCCAGAGCGTGTTGGGGAGCCGCTCCGCGATGACCGCGCCGATCGGCCGGTTGAGCGCGACCGAATAGCCGAGATCGCCGCGGGCGAGCTGGCCGAGGGTGAAGAGGAGCCGCGACCAGACCGACTGGTCGAGCGCGTACCTGGCACGCAGCGCCTCGGCGAGCTGGGCGTCGCCGCCACCCATCGAGACGAGATAGGCGTCCACCGCATCGCCGCCGGCGCTGTTCAGGAGGAGGAAGACGCCGACCACCACGATCAGCAGCACCGGGATGCTGCCGACCAGCCGGGCGAGGACGAGGCGCAGGAGGCGCGGCATGCTAGCCACGCGTGCGAAGGGCACGCCTCATTCCGAAAGCCCGGTGTCCGCCCAGTTCGACACCGCCCAGCGCGGGTTGCTGGCGATGTTCTCGACCTTGTCGGAGGCCACCGAGGTGAAGGACCAGTCCGCGACGTTGATGAGCGGGAGGTCCTCGGTGACCAGGCGCTGGAACTCGTCGTAGAGCGCCACCCGCTTCCCCGGGTCGAGGGTGACGAGAGCCTCGTCGATCACCCGGTCGAGCTCCGCGTTCGCGTAGCCCCCTTGGTTCGAGAACGGCACGCCCGCCGGAATGCCGGAGCGCACGAGGATCGTCGTCGAGATCGCCGGATCGCCGCGGAAGACCGTGGGAGCGATGGCGAGGTCGAATGCGTGGTCGGTATAGACCGCCTTCTGGTGCCCGGCGCTGTCGTTCGCCACGATGGTGGCGTCGATCCCGACGGCGGCGAGCGCCTGGCGCAGGTAGTCGCCGAACTGGCGCGTCTCGCTGAAATACGGCGCCGGCAGGAGGTCGAGCCGGAAACGCACCCCGTCCGCGCCGGCCGGGAATCCGGCTTCGTCGAGCAGCGCCTTGGCCTTCTCCACGTCGTAGTCGTAGGTCGCGACGTCGGCGCTGTAGAAGGCCGGCGCGTTCTTCGGCACCGGGCCGGTCGCCTCGGCGGCATAGCCGAGGAAGATCGTGTCGACCACGAACTTCCGGTCGATGCTATGGGCGATCGCCTGCCGCACCTTCGGGTTCTTGAGATATTCGTTGCGGTGGTTGATCTCGACGATGAGCTGGTAGGTCAGCGCCTCGTACCCCTTGGTGACGACCTCGAGCCCCTCGACCTGCGCGATCCTTGCGAGGTCGGCCAGCGGCACCGCCGAGAAGGCGGCGAGCTGGATCTCGCCCGCCTCGAGCGAGCTCGCCGCCGCCGCCCGGTCGGGGAGGACCCGGAACACGAGCTCGTCGACGAGCGGCTGCCCCGCGTTCCAGTAGCCGGGGTTCTTCTTCAGCAGGTAGTACTCCCCCGGCCGGTACTCTCCCCAGGTGAAGGGCCCGGTCCCGACCAGGGCCGCGTTGACCGGGTTCTCCGCGATGTCGGTGCCCGCATAGAGATGCTTCGGCAGGACCGAGGAGACGACCGGCAGGGCGTTGGCGATGAGCTGCTCCGGCGTCGGCTTCGAAAAGCGGAAGACGGCCGTCACGTCGTCCGGCGTATCGACGGCCTCGAGGTTGGCGAAGACGCCCGCGGCCGATGTTCTGCAGCGGCTTCCAGACCTCCATGGCCGAGAAGGCCACGTCGGCGGAGGTGAAGGGCGTGCCGTCGTGCCAGGTCACCCCCTCGCGCAGGGTGAAGGTGATCGTCCGGCCGTCCTCCGACCCTTTCCACGAGGTGGCGAGAAGCGGCCGGAGGCCGTCGCCCTCGTAGGACGCCTCGGCGAGCGGCTCGATGATCTTGGACGAGATGAAGAAGACCCCGTTCGAGGCGACGATCGCCGGGTTGAGCTGGCGCGGCTCGCTGTCGGCGGCAACGACGAGCCGCTTCGGGCCGGCGGCGCCGGCGAGGCGGGGGAGGGCGGTGGAAGCGAGGAGCGCGGCGCCGGCGCCGATCACGCCACGGCGGGAAATCTCTATGAGCATCGGGGCGTCCATCCTAGAGCCAGGGCGTGCGGCGCGCCCGCCGGCCGGCAGGCTGGCACCACACGACAGGGGACGCAAGGGGCAGGGCGCGGCGATTCAGGCGGCGTCGAGGATGTCGGCGTCGACCTCGCGGATGTCGCGCTTGCCGCAGAGGGCCATGGAGATGTCGAGCTCGTTGCGGATGATCTCGAGCGCGCGGCTGACGCCTGCCTTGCCGCCGGCGCCGAGGCCGTAGAGGTAGGGGCGGCCGATCCAGGCGCCCTTGGCCCCGAGGGCGACGGCCCTGAGCACGTCCTGTCCGGAACGGACGCCGCCGTCCATGTGCACCTCGATCCGGTCGCCGACCGCGTCGACGATCCCGGGGAGTGCCGAGATCGACGAGCGCGCGCCGTCGAGCTGGCGGCCGCCGTGGTTCGAGACGATGATCGCGTCGGCTCCGGACGAGAGCGACTGGCGGGCGTCCTCGGGGTCGAGGATGCCCTTCAGGATCAGCTTCCCGCCCCACTTCTCCTTGATCCACTCCACGTCCTTCCACGACAGGCGCGGGTCGAACTGTTCCTTGGTCCAGGAGGCGAGCGACGAGAGGTCGCCGACATTCTGCGCGTGGCCGACGATGTTTCCGAAGCCGTGCCGCCTGGTTCCGAGCATGTCGAGGCACCAGAACGGCCTCGTCGCGAGCTGCCAGGCATGCTTCGGCGTCCACTTCGGCGGGGCCGAGAGGCCGTTCCGGAGGTCCTTGTGGCGCTGCCCGAGGATCTGCAGGTCGAGGGTCAGCACGAGGGCGGAGCAGCCCGCGGCCTTGGCCCGGCCGATCAGGTTCTCGATGAAGCCGCGGTCGCGCATGACGTAGAGCTGGAACCAGAACGGCCGCTTCGTGTTGGCGGCCACGTCCTCGATCGAGCAGATCGACATGGTGGAGAGGCAGAAGGGCACGCCGAACGCCTCCGCCGCCTGGGCGGCGAGGATCTCGCCGTCGGCGTGCTGCATGCCGCAGAGGCCGGTCGGCGCGAGCGCGACCGGCATCGAGACCGGCTCGCCGATCATCTCGGACCCGAGGTTGCGGTCGGTCATGTCGACGAGGACGCGCTGGCGCAGCAGCAGCTTGGCAAAGTCGCTCTCGTTCGCGCGATAGGTCTCCTCGGTCCAGGCGCCCGAGTCGGCATAGTCGAAGAACATCTTCGGCACCCGCCGGCGGGCCATCCGCTTCAGGTCGGAGATGGTCAGGGCGTTCTCGAGCATGAATGTCCTCCGCTTCGTGCCAGTGGGCGCGTTTCGATGATGACCGATCCCCGGCTCACGCACGGACGGGTGCTGCGCGAAGCCTACGCCGGCTCGGCCGCGACCCGGCGCTCCACCCGCAGCATCCGGCCGGCGGCAAGGGCGATCGCGGCGGCTCCGAAGGAGAAGAGGGCGCCCATCTTGGCGGCGTCCTGCGTCGGGCCGGGCGGGAAGGCGACGCTCGCCACGAAGAGCGAGACGGTAAAGCCGATGGCCGCGACGCAGCCGATGACGAAGAGGTCGCTGGTCCGCATTCCGGCAGGCAGCCCGAGCCCGAGGCCGCGCTCCGCGAGGACGCCGAAGAGCGTGATCCCGAGTGGCTTGCCGATGATGAGCCCGGCCAGCACCAGCCAGGTCGCCTCGCCCATCGCGGAGAACTCGACTCCCGCGTTGGCCAGGCCGAAGAAGAAGAGAATCACCTCGACAGGCGTCGTCAGCGCGTGCTCGGTCCGGTTGAGAAGGTCGGGCAGGTGCGCCTCCTCTTCCGCGAAGATGCCGAACTCGATGTCCGCGTGCGGGATCGCCGGGATGACCGGCAGGAGGCCGAGCGCGGGGTGGATGCCCGCCTGCTGGAAGCCGTACCAGCTGATCGCCCCGGCCACCGCATACGGCCAGGCGCCGAACCGGCGCCGGACGAGGGTCGAGAAGGCTTCGCGGGGTCGTCGCCGTCCAGCCGACGCGGCAGCCAGTTGGCGAAGAACCAGGCCGCGACCGCGGCGCCGACGGACAGGAGGAGCCAGGCGGGGGCGAGATCCCCCTGCGGATAGAAGACGGCGAGGATGACGAGCCCGCCGGCGTCGTCGGCGATGGCGAGGAGCAGCAGGAACATCACCGCCGGATGCCCGGCGCCGAAGACCAGCCGCCCGATCAGGTAGGAGAAGGCGATGTCGGTGGCCGTCGGGATCGCCCAGCCGTGCGCAAGGGCAGCGAAGCTGCCGAGGGCCGCCGCCCCTGCGAGATAGACAGCGGCCGGCCCGATCATGCCGCCTGCGGTAGCGATGAGCGGCGTCATCGCCTTGCGCCCGCGCAGCGCCCCGTCGCGGAGCGCCACCGCTTCCCAGACCTCCTTGCCGGCGATCGCGAAGAAGAGCGCCATCAGCACGTCGTTGACGAGGTAGTGCACGGTCAGCGTGCGGTGCGCATGTCCTTCGGCGTCGACATGCAGATGCCCGATCGGGCCGCCGTCGATCAGCGCGAAATCCACGAAGGCGTGGTAGCCCGCCGGGTGGAGGTTCGCCCAGGCGAGCCCGCCGAGAGCCCCGACGATCAGGAGCGCCGAATAGTCGGAAATGAACCTCCAGGTGCGGTACAAACCCGACTCTCCCCCTGCTACGCGAAGCCAGTTGTCCCGTTGGGGGCAGTCGGGTCAACCAGGATCGGCCCGGTCGGCGGCTCGGGCTGCAGGCAGCGACATTCGCGCGGCTTCGGCGGCCTATTCCGCGTGGCCCTCCGAGCGCTCCGCCGCGAGCCGGGCGAGCACCCGCTCGGCCATGCCGGCGCAGCGCGCGCCGTCGAACGGATAGAGCTCGCCGAAGCCCCCCGCCAGGCGCTCGATCACCGCGGCACGCAGCAATCGCCGGCCGCGGTGCAGCCGCGTCTTGACCGTCTCCGGCCGGATGCCGAGATGCACCGCCGTCTCCTCGGTGTTCATGCCCTCGACGTCGCGCAGGATGACGACGAGCCGCAGGAACGGCGGGAGCCCGTCGATCAGCCGCTCGAGCAACCCGCGGACCTGGGCCCGCCCCGCTTCGACCTCGGGGTTGGCAGGCGCCGGGGCCGGGAAGGCGACGATGCGCGGATCGTCCGGGCCGACGTTTTCGATCTCGGCGACGTCCGCGCGGGGGCGGCGCCGGCGCAGACGGCCGAGGGCCTCGTTCAGCGCGATGCGTGTCAGCCAGGTGGCGATCCCCGCCTCGCCGCGGAAGCTGCTCAGGTTGGTGAATGCGCGCACGTAGGCCTCCTGGACCACATCCTCCGCCTCGGCGTCGTCGCGGACCACGCCGCGGGCCACCCGGAAGAGCCTCCGATTGTGTCGGCGGACCAGCGTCCGCACGGCCACCTCGTCGCCGGCCAACGCGAGCTCGACGAGCTCCGGGTCGCTCAGCTCTGTGGCGTCACGGGCTCGTGCCCGCGTGAGTTTGGCCGCTTGCGAGGTCGCGATTCCCATTTCCATCCTCATCCCGAGGGCTCGGGCGCCTGTGCCAAAGCCTTCCAAAACCTTAAAAAGTGGCAAGCCACTTTCCAGCCACTTTCCAGCCTGATTCCAGCCGCCAAAAATGACGCCTTTTCAGGCGCTTGCCTTGCACCCGCCCGACTCGGTGGTTTTCGCGCCGTTTCACCCCGGACCGCGGGTCGTGAGTCAAACATCACCCCCGCCGGACCGAGCCTTGGGCGGCGATCGTCTCCGCCGAGGGAAACGCAGCGAGCGCCACCTGCGGCAGGTCGCCCGCCGGCCAGCCCTGCCAGTCGGGCGGCACCGCACCCACGACGATCCGCCCGACCATCCCCGCGTGCTCGTGCGGAACGCAGTAGAAATCATAGACGCCGGGCTCGGTGAGCATGACCTCGAAGGCCTCCCCCGGCATGAGATAGTCCGAATCCCACGGCCGGGCAGCCGCGGGAATGCGGCGCGGCCGGCCGAAGTTTGCCGGGTGATAGGCGGTCGTCGTATGCACGTTGCCTTTCTCGCCATTGATCCAGCGCACCGTCTGGCCCGGGCGGGACGAGTATGCCCGCCGGATCGAACCAGACGTGGGCCCCGTCCCCCCTGCCGCGCATGACGATCTCGGCCGGGCCCTCCGCCCGGGCCGGGAGCGCCAGCGCCGCCCCGGCGCCAGCGAGAAGCGCGCGGCGGGAAAGGTTCACTTCTGCCACCCGCGCTTCCTCCGCCGCCGGCACGTGCCAGAGCACCACGTGCGCGTGCGGCTTCTCGACGCCGGGATGGCCGGCATTGAAGTAGACGTCCACGTGATCGACAGCGCCGCCGGGCGATGCCAGGTCCTCGAAGCGCTTGTCCGGGTTCAGGTCCTCGACCGGGATCATGTAGATCGTGCTGACCAGCTGGCCATCGTGGTCATAGGCGAGGAACGGGCCGGCGGGAAGCGTGGTCGGATCGACGAAAAGCGTGCCGAGGCCGGGGAGGAAGTCGGGTAGGGGCACGAGTTTCGCCACGGCCTGGTAGGGCGCGGGCGGCGGCGCCTGCGTCACCGCTTCGGCGGCGAGCGAAGGCCCGGCGAGGAAGGCGAGGCTGGCGGCGGCCAGGACCAGGGATTTCATCGAACGGCTCCTTTGATCGGCGGCGCCGGACCGAGCGGCGTCATCACATTGGATGCAGCTGGCGGCCCCGAGGTTCCCGGGTGCGGCGTCTGCATTGTGTCGCGGCCGCGGATCGGGCAGAGCTTGCGCGGTTTGCCTGGGAGTGCCCGCCACGATGCCGATCCTTTCCGCCATCGCGCTTCACCGTGAGACCGTGCCGGCCCGGTGGTGCATCGTCATCGCGGGCCGGGCCTGAGGCGCGCCGATGCCGGACCCGTTGCCGCTCGTCGTCTCGATCCAGAGCCAGGTCGCCTTCGGCCACGTCGGAAACTCCGCCGCAGCGCTACCGATGCGGGCCTGCGGGGTGGAGGTGGTCGAGGTTCCGACGACGCTGCTCTCGAACCACCCGCGCTACCCGACCATGCGCGGCCGCGTGCTCGAGCCGGAGCTGGTCGCCGATCTCCTCGCCGGTCTCGTCGAGCGCGGGGTGCACGCCCGGGCGGCGGTGATCCTCTCGGGCTTCCTCGGCCGCGACGGCACCGCCGCCGCCGTGGCGGACTTCGTCGGGGCCGCGCGGTCGGCGAACCCCGGCGTCGTCTATGCCTGCGACCCGGTGATGGGTGACGCGGACATCGGCTTCTTCGCCGGAGAGGCGCTGCGCGCGGCCTTCGCGTCGACCTTGGTACCGCTTGCGGATCTGATCCTGCCGAACGCGTTCGAGCTCGCGGCGCTCGCCGGTCGGCCGGTGGAGGAGGCCGCGGATGTCGAGGCCGCGCGGCGGGCGCTCGGCCTAGCGGCGGTGGTGGCGACGTCCGTGCCCGTGCCAGGGCGGCCGGACCGGCTCGCGACCGTCACCGCGACGGGCGACGGGCAGACGACCGTCGAGGTTCCGCGCCTGTCCGTGCGTCCGGGCGGGACCGGCGACCTCCTCTCCGGGCTGGTCGCGGCACGCCTCGCGCTCGGGGTGCCGCTGCCGGCGGCGGTCGCCCGCGCAGTCGCCGGGGTCGGTGCAGCGCTGGCGCTGACCTCCGACCGGCCGTGGGCGGAGATGCCGGTGGCCGCAGCGCTGCGCGCGATCGTGGAGGCCTGAGCCCGCGCCGGCGTCAGTCCGTTTGCAGGGCGGCGAGGCTCGCCATGAGGTCGGCGACGCTGTCGTGCGGCTCGAGGTAGGTCAGGAAGCTCCGGTCGGCGAACCCTTGCCCCGCGATCTGGTCGAGGAGTGCGAGGAGGGGGTTCCAGTAGCCCTTCACGTTAAGGAGGTAGGTGGGCTTCCGGTGCAGGCCCAGCTGGCGCCAGGTGAGGACCTCGAAGAGCTCGTCGAGGCTGCCCGGGCCGCCGGGGAGGGTCACGATGGCGTGGGCGTTCATGAACATGACCTTCTTGCGCTCGTGCATGGTCTCGGTGACCACGACCTGCGCGAGGTCGCGGCGGGCGGCTTCGCGGGCGACGAGGTGGGCGGGAACGACGCCGAGGGTCTCGCCGCCGGCGGCCATGGCAGCGGCGGCGACGGCGCCCATGAGGCCGACGTCGCCGGCGCCGTAGACGAGGCGGAAGCCCGCTTGCGCGAGCGCCGTGCCGAATTCGGTGGCCGCCGCGGCATAGGCCGGCTCGGCGCCGCTGCGCGAGCCGCAGAACACGCAGACCGACCGGCGCGAGGCAAGACGCATGGACAGGCTCCTGACTTCTCTGTAACTTTATGCCGCGGCCGTTTTGTGACAGAGTACGAGGTAGCAGGTCGCCGCGCGGGGCGCGAGCCCCGAGGACCGGGACGGAACCCGGATCGCGGCTGGCCGGGAGGATGGCGGATGGGCGACGGATCGCCGCGGCGGAGGAGAACGGCCCTTCTGGCTTTGGTCCCGCTTGCCGCGATCGGCCTCCTCTACGTGGCGACCCGCACCGCCCCGCCGGAAGGCCCGCCTGCTTCGGATGCCACCGCGGTCCCGCTGCCCGAGGCGCTGACGGCGGCGCCCGAGGGAGCGGCGTCCGAGCCCGACGTCTGCGTCTGGGGTCGAGGCGGAGGCGACGCCCGGATTCGACGTTGTGCGGGTGGAGCCGGATGGATCCGCGGCGGTCGTGGGGACGGCCGAGCCCGGAGCGAAAGTTACGATCTACGCCGACCAGGCGCCCCTCGCCGAGGTCGAGGCGGATGCGGACGGCAACTTCGTCGCGATCTTCAAGGTCGATCCGTCGCCGGAGCCGCGGGAGCTGACGCTCGGCGCGGTGACGCCCGAGGGGGCTGCCTCGCGGTCCGAGGAGGTGGTGATGCTCCTGCCGCGGGCGCCGGCGGCGCCGGAGGCCGACATGCCGGCGGCGGAGGCAAGGGCGGGCGGAGCTGTGCCCGGTGCGCCGCCGGGGAGCGAGATGGTGCCGGTCGAACCCGCCCCGGTCGTGCTGCCGGCGCCGGAGGTGGCGGCGACGGTGATCGTGCGCAACGATGCCGTCGAGGTGACGCCGCCGCCGACGGAGGCGGGAGGCGTGCGGCGGGTAACGCTCGGGACGGTTTCCTATGCCGAGGGCGGCGATGTCACGCTGGCCGGCGCCGGCACAGCGGGGGCGGTGGTACGCGCCTACGTCGATGACAGCTTCGCCGAGGAAGCGCGGGTGGAGCCGGACGGGCGCTGGTCGATGCAGCTCGGCGACATGGTTGGGGGCGTCTACCAGCTCAGGATCGACCAGCTCGCCGCCGACGGCAAGGTCGCGAGCCGGGTCGAGACGCCCTTCCAGCGCGACTATCCGCATCCGCCGCTGCCGCGCCCGGGAGCCGCTCCGGGTGCATCTGGCACGGTGTCGGTGACGGTGCAGCCGGGCAACAATCTCTGGACTTTGGCACAGGCGCACTATGGTTCGGGGGTGAGCTATACCCAGATCTTCACCGCCAACCGCGACCAGATCCGCGACCCGGACCTGATCTATCCCGGGCAGATCTTCAACATGCCCGAGAACCCCCCTGGGCCGGCCGCGGTCGAATAGCAGGATCTCGACGATGATGGCGTGCTTCGAGCGGGGGCACGGGACGTCCCGCCGCTCGCGCCCGGCTCCGACATGACGGCCGGGGCGCCCGGCGACAGCAGCCGCGCGAGCGGCTGGCGGACGATCCGCAGGGTCGCGCCCTACCTGTGGCCGGCGGGGGACCGTGAGGTCAAGGTCAGGGTCGTGGCAGCGATGGCCGCGCTGGTGCTCGGCCGGCTCGCCGCAGTGGTGACGCCCTTCTTCTTCAAGGCGGCGGTGGATGGCCTGGCGCCGGCCGACCCGGCGGCGCGGGCGGCCTACCTCGTGGCCGCCGGGCCGGTGGCGCTGACCCTATTCTACGGGCTGATGCGGCTCGCCGGGGTGGGGTTCACCCAGCTCCGCGACGGGATCTTCGCGCAGGTGGGCCAGGGGGCGCTGCGACACCTGGCGCTCGAGACCTTCCGGCACGTGCACGCGCTCAGCCTCCGCTATCACATCACGCGCAAGACCGGCGGGCTCAGCCGGATCATCGAGCGCGGGGTGAAGGGCGTCGACTTCCTGCTGAGGTTCCTGCTCTTCTCCGTCGTCCCGCTGGTGCTCGAGCTCGCGCTCGTCGCCGGCATCCTCTTCTTCGTCTTCGACGTCTGGTACCTCGTCGTGGTGGCGATCACGATCGCGCTCTACATCTGGTACACGATCCGGGTCACCGACTGGCGGCTCGCCATCCGCGCGCGGATGAACGAGCGCGACACCGACGCCAACCAGAAGGCGGTCGACAGCCTCCTCAACTTCGAGACGGTGAAGTACTTCAACGCCGAGGAGCGGGAGGCGGCGCGCTACGACGGCTCGATGCAGGGCTACGCCAAGGCCGCGACCGAGACGGCGGTGAGCCTGACGTGGCTCAACTTCGGGCAGGGGCTGGTGATCACCGCGGGCCTCGCCGCGGTGATGGTGATGGCGGCGCGGGGCGTGCAGGCAGGGCAGCTGACTGTCGGCGACTTCGTGATGGTCAACGCCTACATGATCCAGATCACCATGCCGCTCGGTTTCCTCGGGACGGTCTACCGCGAGATTCCGCCAGAGCCTCATCGACATGGCGGCGCTCTTCGGCCTCCTGGAGCAGCCGGCGGAGGTCGTGGACAGGCCGGGAGCGGCGGCCCTTCGGGTGGCGCGCGGGCAGGTCGAGTTCCGCGACGTGAGCTTCGCCTACGAGGCGGACCGGCCGATCCTGCACGGGCTGACCTTCACCGTGGCGCCCGGAGAGACGGTGGCGATCGTCGGGCCTTCGGGAGCCGGCAAGTCCACGATCGCCCGGCTCCTCTTCCGCTTCTACGACGTGACAGGCGGGGCGGTCATGATCGACGGACAGGACGTGCGCGACGTGACCCAGGAGAGCCTGCGCGCGGCGGTCGGCATCGTGCCGCAGGACACCGTGCTCTTCAATGAAACGATCTACTACAACATCGCCTACGGACGACCGGAGGCCAGCCGGGAGGCGGTGGAGGCGGCGGCTGGGGCGGCGCGCATCCACGACTTCATCGCCCGCCTGCCCAAGGGCTACGCCACCACGGTCGGCGAGCGGGGGCTGAAGCTCTCCGGCGGCGAGAAGCAGCGGGTGGGGATCGCGCGGACGCTCCTGAAGGACCCGCCGATTCTCGTCCTCGACGAGGCGACGAGCGCACTCGACAGCGAGACCGAGCGGGGGATCCAGGAGAGCCTCGCGACGATGAGCCTGGGGCGGAGCGTGATCGTCGTCGCGCACCGCCTCTCGACGGTGGTCGATGCCGACCGGATCATCGTTCTCGACCAGGGGCGGGTCGTCGAGCAAGGCACCCACGCGGCGCTCCTCGTCGCGGGCGGGCGATATGCCCGGATGTGGGCACGGCAGCAGTCGGAGCCGGAGTTGGCCGACGACGCCGGTGCAGGCCAGATTGATGCACCGCACGCCCCGGAGGGAAACACCGGTGAACGGGAACTGGCGGTGTCGGAACCTTCTCGGGAACCTCGGTGATGCATCCTCGATAGGCCGCCGCGCCGTTCGCAGCTTTCGAGCGGGCTGCCACCCGCGCGTGGCCCTCGATCCCTCCGGGAGCTTCCTCGGCCGATGGCCGCTCGGAACCGGCTGAGCACCGCCAACGGGCCGAGCGAGCGCGGCGTGACACCCGCCGCCTCCTCCTCCGCCCGGCCGCATGGGCTTCGCCCTTGGCACCGCGGGGGCCGGACGGTATGAGGGCGCGACGGACATGCGGAGACGCGCGCTTGCACAACAACGATTCCTTCATCGACGAGGTCAGCGAGGAGGTCCGGCGCGACAAGCTCTTTGCCGGGCTGCGCCGCTACGCTTGGCTGATCACGGCGCTGGTCGTGCTGCTCGTCGGTGGGGCGGCGGTCAACGAGTGGCTGAAGCTGCACCGGGCGTCGCGGGCCGAGACGGCGGGGGAGGCGTTCCGCGCCGCCTATGCCGAGCCCGACCCGGCGACGCGGGCCGCCGATCTCGGCGATCTCGCCGCGTCGAACGCGCGGGCAGCGGTGCTCGCGAAGCTCGCCGAGGCGGGCGCGAAGGCGGAGGCGGGCGACGCTCCGGGCGCCGCCGCGCTTCTCGGCGAGGTGGCGGGCGACGGCGGAGCCGGGCGAGCTCTACCGGTCGCTGGCGGCGCTGCAGCGGGTCATGCTGCTCGGCCCGTCCATGGACGCCTCGGAGCGGGAGGCGACGCTCGAGCTCCTCGTCAACCCCGGTGCGCCGTTCCGGCCGCTGGCGCTGGAGCAGCGGGCGCTGATGCACCTAGACGCGGGCGACAAGGCAGCGGCGATCGCCGATCTCGAGGCGGTTCTGGCCGAGCCCACGGCCAGCGAGGCGCTCCTCGGTCGGGCGCGCCAGCTCATCATCGCTGCGGGCGGCACGCTGCCGGCGCCGGCCGCCGTGTCGGCGGACGGTTGAGGGGCGCCCGGTGGTCCGGTACGCCCTGAGCCTCGGGCTCGCGCTGACGGTGATGCTGGCGGGCTGCGCCGCCAGGGACCCGATCCTCCCCGGCGAGCGCATTCCGGTGCGTGCCGAGGATGCGCCGGTGGCCGGCGGCAGCCGGACGGCGCTCGGGCTTCCGGCGCCGGTGGCGAACGCCGAGTGGACCCATCGCAACGGCGCGGCGCGCGGGCGGCTCGTCAACCCGGCGCTGCGGCCGGTGCCGCAGCAGGTCTGGGCGGTCGACATCGGTCAGGGTGACGCCAAGCAGCGGCGGCTGATCACCGGGCCGATCGTTGCGGGAGGGCTCGTTTTCACCCTTGACGCTGCGGGGCAGGTGACAGCCGTCACCCGCGGCGGGCAGATCGCCTGGAGCCGCAGCCTCGTGCCCGACGGCGGGGTGCCCGACGGCGGCACCGGCGGCGGTTTCGCCGAGGCGGGGGGCGTGCTCTTCGTGACGACCGGCTTCGGCGACGTCTGGGCGCTCGACCCCCGCACCGGCGGGACGATCTGGCAGAAGACCCTGGAGGCGCCGGTCCGCGCCGCTCCGGCGGTGGCCGACGGGCGGGTGATCGTGGTGCAGCGCGACGACACCGCCTATGCGCTCGATGCGCGCAACGGCGGCATCCTCTGGCGGGTGCAGGGCGTAGGTGGGCCCGGCCTACTCGGGCGGCGCGAGCCCTGCGATCGACGGTCAGCTCGCGGTCATTCCCTTCGCCTCGGGCGAGGTCCTCGGGGTCCTGGCGCGCAACGGTCTCACCGTCTGGGGGACGGCGGTGACCGGCGGGCGGCCGGGCGTGGCGCGCAACAACATCACCGATATCAGCGGCGACCCGGTGATCGACGGCGACGTGATCTTCGCCTCGAACCAGGCCGGTCGGACGATTCGGCTCGACGGGCGGACGGGCGAGCGGGCCTGGACCATCGCCGAAGGCTCCTACGGGCCGGCATGGCCGGTGGGAGGCTCGGTGTTCCTGCTGTCGGATGAGGGGGCGCTGGTCCGGGCGGAGGCGGCCACGGGAGAGCTTCTCTGGCTGGTGCAGCTGCCCGAGCTCTTCCCGAACCCCGGCTGGTTCGGCCGGGGCAAGCCGTTCAAGGCGGTCGCCTACCACGGGCCGGTACTGGCCGGAGGCCGGCTTTGGGTGGCCGGCGCCGATGGGCTGCTGCGCGCGTTCAATCCCGCGGACGGGGCGGCGCTGGCGCAGATTCCGCTGCCGGGCGGGGCCGCGGCGCCGCCGGCGGTGGCCGGGGGCGTGATGTACATCGTGACCCAGGACGGGAAGCTTCTGGCTTTCCAATAACCGCCGGAGCCGCTAAGGGACGCCGCGGCGCGGGACGTCGCGCCGGGAGTCTGCCCCGAGATGTCCTTCACCCTCGCCATCGTCGGCCGCCCGAACGTCGGCAAGTCGACCCTGTTCAACCGTCTGGTGGGCAAGCGGCTGGCGCTCGTGGACGACCAGCCGGGCGTCACCCGCGACCTGCGCGAGGGGGCGGGGCGGCTCGGGGCGCTGCGCTTCACGGTGGTGGACACGGCGGGGCTCGAGGAGGTGACGGACGCGAGCCTGCCCGGGCGCATGCGCGCGCTGACCGAGCGGGCGGTGGACGCGGCGGACGTCTGCCTCTTCCTGATCGACGCGCGGGCGGGGGTGACGGTGGTCGACCGGGCGCTGGCGGAGTTGCTGCGGCGGCGGGCGGCGCGGGTGATCCTCGTCGCCAACAAGGCCGAGGGGCGGGCGGCGGAGGCGGGGCTGATCGAGGCTTTCGAGCTCGGGCTGGGCGAGCCGGTGGCGCTTTCGGCGGAGCATGGGGTGGGGATGGACGACCTCCTGCGCGCGCTCGAGCCGGTGGCGGCGGAGTTCCCGGACGCGGCGGCGGTGGTCGAGGTGCCGGACGAGGTCGACGACAGCGTGGACGAGGAGGGCGAGGGCGTGGCGCTGCCGCCGGGGCGGCCGATCCAGATCGCGGTGGTGGGGCGGCCGAATTCGGGAAAGTCCACGCTTGTCAACGCGATACTCGGCGAGGATCGCCTGCTGACCGGGCCGGAGGCCGGGATCACGCGGGACGCGATCGCGGTGGAGGCGGACTGGCTCGGGACGGCGTTCCGGGTCTTCGACACCGCGGGGATGCGGAAGAAGGCCAAGGTCCAGGGGAAGCTCGAGAAGCTGTCGGTGTCGGACGGGCTCAGGGCGGTGAAGTTCGCCGAGGTGGTGGTCATTCTGCTCGACGTGCAGATTCCGTTTGAATCCCAGGACTTGCGCCTCGCCGATCTCGCGGAGCGCGAAGGGCGGGCGGTG
This sequence comes from Miltoncostaeaceae bacterium, assembly GCA_963749475.1. Classification (GTDB taxonomy): domain Bacteria; phylum Actinomycetota; class Thermoleophilia; order Miltoncostaeales; family Miltoncostaeaceae; genus Miltoncostaea. The sequence goes on along the minus strand of CAVVMP010000013.1, from coordinate 14,816 downwards.
GTGGTCGCGGTCAACAAGTGGGACCTGGAGGAGGAGAAGCCGCAGAAGCTGAACGAGCTGCGGGAGGCGTTCGGGCGGTTGCTGCCGCAGCTGCGGGGGGCGCCGATGGTGATGGTCTCGGCGCTGACCGGCAAGGGGCTGGACCGGCTGCACGCGGCGATACTCAAGGCGTATTCCGTCTGGAATACAAGGGCTTCTACGGCCAGACTGAACAGGTGGCTGGCGTTGCAGACGGCGGATCATCCGCCGCCGGCGCCGGGGGGGCGGCGGGTCAAGCTGCGCTACATGACGCAGGTGAAGACGCGGCCGCCGACGTTCGTGATCTTCGCCTCGGTGCCCGACGCGGTGCCGGACGACTACAAGCGCTTTCTCGTCAATGGGTTGCGGCGCGACTTCGACATGCCGGGGACCCCGATCCGGCTGTATCTGCGGGGGGGCGACAACCCGTATGCCGGGCGGCGGAAGCCGAACGTGACCTCGCTCGACAAGCACAAGCCGAGGCGGCTGGAGGGCTGAGGGCGCCTTTCGTGGCCAGGGCCGCGCAAACCATGGAGAAGACAGGAAAATATCGGGCTGGAAAGCGGCTGGAATTTGGCTGGAATCCGGCTTGCCACTTTTTTACGGGCGGTTAACGCGAGGCGATCACGCGGCGCGACTGTATGAGTGGAATGGTGAGGGCTTATACCAGCCGCCTGTCTCGCTCACTCGAACGTGAGTTGCATGGGTCGACATGGTCTGATCTTCTGGGTGGAACGCAGGGAGATCTCGGACATGACGATTGCGATCACGCGGATGGATCTGGACGCTGGAGGTCTTCGGGCGGCGGCTGGACGCGCGCGGAACGCGGCCGCGGCGCGACGGATGCTTGCGCTTGCGCTGGTTCTGGAAGGCGCCTCGCGGTCGGAGGCGGCGCGCGCGGCCGGCATGGACCGGCAGACGCTGCGGGACTGGGTGCATCGCTACAACGCGGCCGGGCTGGAGGGACTGAAGAACCGGGCGAACCCCGGCGGACCACCGCGCAAGTTGAGCGCCGAGCAGGCGGCGGCGGTCGCCGAGTGGGTTCGTGAGGGGCCGAAGCTGGAAGAGCACAAGGTGGTGCGCTGGCGGTGCTGCGACTTGCGCGACGAGATTTCCCGGCGCTTCGGGGTGGCGATGCACGAGCGCACGGTCGGCAAGCTGCTGGCGCGGCTGAATTTCTCCCGCGTCTCGGTGCGCCCTCGCCACCCGGAGCAGGACATGGCGGCCCAGGAGGCGCATAAAAAACTTCGCCGAGCTGGTCGCCGCCGCCATCCCCGAGCACGCTCGGGACAAGCCGATCGAGCTCTGGTGGCAGGATGAAGCGCGCGTCGGCCAGCAGGGAAGCCTGACCTACGTCTGGGCGGACAAGGGCAGCCGTCCTCGCGCGCCGAGGGATCAACGCTACGCTTCGGCCTACCTCTTCGGCGCCGTCTGTCCGGCGCGCGGCATCGGCGCTGCTCTCGTGTTGCCGCGCGCCGACATCGAGGCGATGAACCTGCACCTGGCGGAGATCAGCACCCAGATCACTCCCGGCGCACACGCCGTCCTCACGCTCGATGGCGCGGGCTGGCATCGACCCGGCGGCAAGCTCAAAATGCCCGACAACATCAGTCTGCTGCCCTTGCCACCCTATTCCCCTGAGCTGAACCCGGTCGAGAACGTCTGGCAGTACCTGCGCCAGAACCACCTCACCAACCGCGTCTTCGAAACCTACACCGCAATCGTTGATGCCTGCTGCGAGGCCTGGAACGCTCTCGTCGCCCGGCCCGAAACAATAACCTCAATCGCCACCCGCGCCTGGGCAAAAACGGTCAGCGCGTAGGGCGGCTGGTGATCACAAAAAAGAGTGCATGCACAGGTTGGTGGCCGACACCATGCACAAACCCGTATGCTAAGTAAAAGAGTCGGGAATAGCCCGAACCCGGCGATCCAGCCGGGAGCATCCGGTCCAGGGAAGACTGGGAGGCGCGATGGCACCTAGAAAGATGCGCCTGACCGGCCCGACCGGGGCGAGCTTCACCGGCTGCACGTTCCGAGAGGTGAAGTTCAACGCATCCGTGTTCCGCGACACCGCGTTCACCAACTGCACGTTCGTCGCGTGCACGCTGTTCGACGTCCGGTTCGAGGCCTGCAAGCTCGTCGGCAGCCTGTTCGACGGCTGCACGTTCGACCTGCTCGTCGTCGATGGCGGCGACTGGTCGCTCGTCGGCCTTCCGGGCGCCGACCTCCGGCGGGCGACGTTCCGTGGTGCACGGATGCGCGAGGTGGACCTCGTCGGCGCGCGGCTCGATGGCGCGGCCGTCCGGGACGCCGACCTCTCGGGGGCGCTGACCCACGAGGCGTCGTTCCACGGCACCGACCTGCGCGGGAGCGACCTGTCCTCGATCGACCCGGTCCACAGCGACGTGACCGACGCGCTCATCGACCCCGAGCAGGCGATGACGATCGCGGCCGCCCTCGGGCTGCGGTTCGCCTAGCGGCGTCGCGGCGGCCCCGGTGCGACGTCGTGCCGGCGGCGGAATGCCGTGAGGATCATCGCGATCCCGGCACCTGCGAGGATGAGGTCGCGGGCCACCTGGTCGGGACCGGACGGGCTCGCGCCGGCACGCGCCATGACCGCGTCGAACGCCGCGAAGGCGATGATCGCGATGCCCGCGGCGAGGTTCACCCACGCGATCCGGCGGCGCCTGACGGGGTCGACGACGGTCGGGGCGTCCGTCGCCGCGCGTTCGAGCACCCCGTGCCAGACCCGCTCGCCATCCTCGACCCGGTCGGTCGGCGCGAGGCCGATGCGCTTCGCGACCCGCTCGGACGGGGTGTTCTCCGCGAGGATGTGGGCGGTGATCGCGGTGACGCCCTCGTCGGCGAGCGCGGCGACCATCCCGATCGCGGCCTCGGTCGCGTAGCCACGACCCTGCCAGCGCTGCCCGATGACCCAGGCGACGTCCGCGCGCGCCTCCGCCGGGGTGATCGTCGCCTGGACGTAGCCGATCGCCTCGCCGGTCTCCGCGAGGCGGACGATCCAGTTGCGCCAGGCCTCACCGGCGTCGGCCGAGGGTCCGCGCACCTGCGCCTCGTAGCGGTCGCGGAGCTCGGGTGTCGTCGGCGGCTCACCGCCCGTGAACACGTACAGCCCGGGATCCCCGAGGACCGGCGTCATCTCCTCCGCGTGGTCCACGCGGAGCGGCTCCAGCCGAAGGCGCGGGGTGCGCAGGACCGGGGGCGGGGGCGCGGCGGGCGAAGGCGCAGGCCCGGCGGTCACTCGACGACGCCGAGCTGCTCCACGACGAACGCCGCGAGGACGCGCGCGCAGGCCTCGACCTCGTCGAGCGGCACGCGCTCGTCGGCGCCGTGGGCGAGCCGGACGTCGCCCGGCCCGAACATGACGCACGGCGTCTCGCCGACGTCGATGAACAGCCGCATGTCGGCGCCGTAGGGCACGCCAACGAGCGACGGCTTCCGGCCGGTGACCTGCTTCGCGACACGGGCGAGCGCCGTCGGGAGCTCGTGGTCAGCCGGGACGCGCGAGGAGCCGAACCGCGCGCCGGTCAGCTCGAGCCGCGCCGGGTGGTCGCGGAGGAAGTCGTCGGCATCGCAGGCCGCGGCCACCGCGAACTGGAGGTCCGCGAACGCCTCCTCGGGCGTCTGGCCGAGCCGCACGCCGTAGCGGCCCTCCGCGACGACGAGGTCCATCACCGTCGACGCCCACTCCCCGCCGTGGACCGTCCCGATGATCGTGGGGTACGGCAGCCCGAGCGCCGTCATCAGCGGGTCCGTCTCCTCGCCGTTGCGCCACGCCTCGTCGGCCCCGAGCGCCCGGACGATGGTCTGCAGGTTGTCGAGCGCGGAGACGCCCTCGCGTCGCTTGCTCGCGTGGGCCGCGCGACCGGGCACGGCGAGCCGGAACGTGATCGCGCCGGCGTGGGCGATGACGACGTCGAGCATCGACGGCTCCGGGATGATCGCCATGTCGCCCGTCGCCCCCGCGCGGATCGCGGCGAGCGTCCCCTGGCCGCCGTCCTCCTCGGAGGGCACGAGCGCGACGACCAGCTCCCCGGCCAGCGCCGCGAGCTGCCCGCTCGCCCGCAGCGCCCGCACGGCGGCGAGGATCGCCGCGACGCCGCCCTTCATGTCGTTCGCGCCACGCCCGTACAGCTGGCCGTCGCGGATCTCCGCTCCCCACGGGTCCGCCGTCCACGTCGAGAGATCGCCCGCCGGCACGACGTCCGTGTGGCCGCTGAGCACGAGCCGTGCGCCGCCCGGCCGGCCCGCGCGGCCCATGACCACCGTCAGCGTCTCGCGCGGGACCTCCTCGCCCGGCCACGCCGGGTCCTCGCGGATGTCGGCGGGGTCGGGATGGAACACCTCCACGACGAGCCCGGCGGCCTCGAGCCGGTCCGCGAGCATGGCCGCCAGCTCGTCCTCGCTCCCGGTGGCGCTCGGGACGCGGACGAGCGCCTGGAGCTCGGCCGTCAGCGCATCGACGTCAACCGCGTCGGCCGCGGCCCGTGCCCCTGCGGCAAGCGTGCGGCGGCTCACGCGCGGAGCACCGGGCGGGTGAGGCAGGTCACGCCGCCGGAGCCGTTCTCGCCCACCTCGCGGAGCGGGACCGCGTGGACCTCGACGCCGGCTGCCTCGAGCCGCGATCGGGTGACGTCGTTGCCCTCCGCCGTGACCACGACCCCCGGCCGGACCGCGAGGACGTTGCAGCCCAGCGTGGGGTACTCCTCCTCGGGCACCTCGACGAGCCGGATCCCGAGGTCGGCGAGCAGCGCGTACAGGCCGGCCGGCAGGAGCGGCAGGAACACGACCGCGATGTCGTCGGCGACGGGCGAGATCACCGACAGCAGGTGGACGAGCTCGTCCGGGCCCTTCCAGTACGGCACGTCGAACACCGGACGTCGCCGCCCACGATCGAGGCGAGCTGGCGCGCGCCGGCGTCGTTCGTGCGGAGCGTGCGGCCGACGCACAGCAGGTCGGGCCGGAGCCAGAACGTGTCGCCGCCCTCCAGCGTCCCCGGCGCCTCGATCCGCCCGAGCGTCGGGATGCCGCGCGCCCGCGTCCACGCCTCGAGCACGCCGGGCTCACCCGCGCGGTTCGGCTTGCCGGGGCGGAGCGGGATCGCGCCGCCGTCCGCGATGAGCAGCGGGTCGAAGACGTAGACGAGGTCCGGGTCGTCGGTCTCCGCGTCGAGGACGTGGACCCGGGTCCCGAGCCGCGTGAGCGTGTCCACCAGGCCGTCGTGCTCGCGGCGGGCGGTCTCGAGATCCACGTGGCGGAGGAACCCGTGCGCGACCTCGTCGTAGGCCGCCGCGAACGCCGGTCCGGGTGTCTTCACGAGCACGTCCAGGAGCGGCGCGGTCATGCTCTGCGCCCCGTAGGCACGGCCCGTCGCCCGGTCGAGATCGGTCGTCATCGCGCGAGGATACGTCGCGCCGGTGCACCGGGTCGGGTCGACACGAGGGGCGTGAGGGCGCACGATCTCCGATGTCACCCACCCGCCTCAGCCGCAGCAGGTACCGCCGATGACCGCGTCACCCGTCGCCGTCCGCCTCCGCCTCGCCATCGTCGCCGCCGGGATCCTCGTGGCGCTCGTGCCCGCCCCGGCGTCCGCCTCGATCGGCACGGCTGCGCCGATCACCGACGGCGTCGTGACGCCCGCGCTGACCGCGTCCGACATCCAGCTGACGCTCCTCGAGGACGGCCTCGACAAGCCCATCTACATCGCGAGCGCGAAGGACGGCACGGCCCGCCTCGTTCATCGTGCGAGAAGACCGGCCGGATCCTGATCCGCAAGGGCGGGGCGGTGCTCGCGACGCCGTTCCTGGACATCCGCGCCTCGGTCTCGAAGGGCAGCGAGCAGGGGCTGCTCGGGCCTGGCCTTCCACCCGTCGTTCAAGACGAACCGCAAGTTCTACGTCGAACTTCACCGACCGCACCGGCGACACCGTGATCCGCGAGTACCGGACGTCGACGACGAACCCCGACCGCGTCCGTCACGAGCACGGCACGGACGATCCTCAAGATCGACCAGCCGTACGCGAACCACAACGGCGGCATGCTCGCGTTCGGGCCGGACGGCTACCTGTACATCGGCATGGGCGACGGCGGCAGCGGGGGCGACCCCGGCAACCGCGCCCAGAGCATCTCGACGCTGCTCGGCAAGATGCTCCGGATCGACGTCGAACGGCACGACGTCCACGAGGACTACCGCATCCCGTCGATCGAACCCGTACGTCGGCAAGACCGGGCTCGACGAGATCTGGCAGCGGGGCCTCCGCAACCCGTGGCGGTTCTCCTTCGACCGGGCGAACGGCAACCTGTGGATCGGCGACGTCGGCCAGGGCAGCTACGAGGAGATCGACCGCGCCGCAACACGATCTCCGGGCCCGGGCGGGGCGTCAACTGGGGCTGGCGGGTCATGGAGGGCCGTCACTGCTACATCCCCTCGACCGGCTGCAGCACGAGCGGCAAGATGCTGCCGCTCTACCGAGTACGCCCACGCCTCGAACGGCCGCTGCGCGGTCACCGGCGGCTACGTCTACCGCGGCACGGCGATCCCGGCGCTCGTCGGCTGGTACGTGTTCGGCGACTACTGCAGCGGCGAGATCTTGGCGATCCGCGCCAACGCGTCCTACCCGCCGACGCGGGTCACGCTCGCGGGCGCCGGGAGCGGTCGGCTCATCAGCAGCTTCGGCGAGACTCCCGGCGGCGAGCTCTACGTCGTCGACCTGCGCGGCAACATCTACGCGATCACGCACGCCTGAGGCGGGCAGACGGGGGGTTCACGGCAGGCCTCCGGGTCGCTAGCATCCGCGTCATGACCGGCTACGTCGCGATGGCCCGCGTGGAGCGCAGCCGCGTGCGCGCGATCGCGTGGACCGGCGCCCAACCCGACGCGGACCTCCGCGCCGCGGCCGCGGCGATCGACGACGCGGCGACGGTCCTCGAGGCAGACCCGGGCCCGTACCTGGACGAGCGCTGGTCCCGGTTCCGCGACCAGGTGTCGATGACGGCGTTCTTCCTGTTCGACCCCGACAGCTGGCGGTAGCCCCGCGTCAGGCGGGGGGCGCCCGAACCGGCCGCTGTCTGTCGCGGCGAGGACGTCGGGCTCGCGCGGGTCGGTTCGCCCGAGGACCAGCGCGGCGACGTGGGCCGCGGACGCCGGGCCGGTCGAGATCCCCCACGGGCCGTGTCCCGCGGCGATGAACAGGCCGTCGATCCCCGGGACCGGCCCGACGAGCGGCCGCCCGTCGGCGGCGAGCGGGCGCGCACACGCCCGGAGGCCCAGGGTGGGCGCGTCGGCGACGGCGGGCACGTAGCGAGCGCCGCCGTCGCGCAGCCGCGTCTCCCAGTCGCGCGGGTCCGGCTCGCGCGGGAGGAACGTCGAGCCGAGCGACGACCGGCCGTCCGCCGTCACGAGGCTGAAGTCGAACATGCCGTCGTCATCGGCGTCGGCTGAGCCGGGCGCGGTCGCGGCGTCCACGCCCGACCCCTCGAGGACGTGCCGCGGTGCCGCATCGCCGAGCGCGAGCTCCACGATCACGCCCCACATCGGGCGGATCGGGCGCCAGCCGCCGGTCGGGTCCACGATCGCCGGGCTCCACGGGCCGGCCGTCACGACGACTGCCGCGGCCGGCTCGAGCGTCCCGTCGACGCTGACGCCGGCCACGCGGCCGCCCGCGCGCGCGACCGTGGCGCTCACCCCCTCGCGGATGGTCGCGCCGCGTGCCCTCGCGAGGGCCCCGAACGCCCTCGTCGCGGACGCCGGGGCGACCGGGAAGCCGATGTCGAAGCGGATCGCGGCGAGGCCGTCGGCGAGCCCGGGCTCGAGCTGCCGCAGCGCGGACGGATCGACGAACGTCGGGCCGAGCTCGGGGCTCGCCGCCGCGGCCTGCGCGGCGCCCAGCCGGAGCGCGTCCTCGTCCCAGCCAAGCTCGAGGATGCCGCTCGGGCGGTCGCCCAGCCGGAACGCGCGCTCCGGCGCATCGACCGGGAGCGCCTCGGCGAGCTCGTCGGGGAGCGACCGGTAGCGCGCGAGCGACGCCCGGTACAGCGACCCGAGGACGGCGTCCGCGGGGTACCACACGGCGCCCGAGTTGCGCCCCGACGCGCCGGCCGCCAGGGCCGCGCGCTCGTACAGGGTGACGCTGACGCCGCTCCCCGCGAGCTCGGCCGCGAGCGCCGTGCCGACGATCCCGCCGCCGATGATCGCGACGTCGCGCGTGGTCACGGCCGGGTCCGCCTCAGCCGGCCGCGCCCGGCACGATCGCCCGGAGCTCGTCGAGCAGCCGGTCGACCTCGGCGGCGGTGTTGTAGTGGGTGAGCCCGATCCTGAGCACGCCCTCGGGCTCGAGGCCCAGCCGCTCCGTGACCCCGACCGCGTAGAAGTTGCCCCACCAGGTCGCGATCCCCCGGGCACCCAGCGCCGCCGAGACCGCCTCGGGCGTGATGCCCTCGAACGTCACGGCCGCGGTCGGGGTGCGCTCGGCAAACCGTGCGCGATCGGTGATCCCCCAGATCCGCGCCCCCGGGATCGCCTCGAGCCCGGCGAGGAGGCGCTCGAACAGCTCCATCTCCCAGGCCCGGATCGCGGCCATGCCCGCGTGCGCCTGCAGCCGCCGCCCCGTCATGCCCGGGAACGCGTGCTCGAACGACGACCCGAACCGCTCCCCCACCGAGGCGATGTACTCGACCGCGGCGAGCGAGCCGGCGATCCCCTCGTGGTTGAGCGTGCCGGTCTCGAACCGGTCGCCGGCGGGCCGCAGCTTGTACGTGGGCAGCGCGTCGAGCGCGGCCGCGCGCCCGTACAGCACGCCCACGTGGGGCCCGAAGAACTTGTAGACGGAGCAGGCGAGGAAGTCGGTCCCGATGGCCTGGACGTCGATCGGCACGTGGGGCGCCGCGTGGACCGCGTCCACGTACGTCAGCGCGCCGGCCTCGTGGGCGCGCCGCACGAGCTCGCCGACGGGGTTGATCGTGCCGACGGCGTTCGACGCCCAGCCGAACGCCACGAGCTTCGGGCGCCCGTGGAGGATCGCGTCGAGGGCCTCGACGTCGAGCGTGGCGTCGTCCGGCCGGATGCCGACCGTCCGGACCGTGATCCCGCGGTCCGCGGCCGCGCTCCGCCAGGGCCCGACGTTCGCCTCGTGGTCGAGCCCGGTCACGACGATCTCGTCGCCGGCCGCGAGGGTCGCCGTGATCGACCGGGCGACGTGCATGGTGAGCGTCGTCATGTTGGCGCCGAACTTGATCTCGGACGGATCGGCCGCGTTGAGGAGGTCGGCGAGCGCGAGGTGGGCGTCCTCGAGCATCTCGTCCGAGCGCTCGGAGGTGAGGAACGTGCCGCCGTGGTTCGCGTTCGCCTCGCGGTAGTAGCGGCTGACGGCCTCGATGACGGTGTCCGTGACCTGCGTCCCGCCCGGGCCGTCGAAGAACGCCATCGGCCGCCCGTCGTGCTCGATGGACAGGGCGGGAAAGCGGGCGCGGAGCGCCTCGACGTCGAGCTCGGACATGGCAGGGAACCTCGCGGCGATTCGGGTGTCCCGATGCTACCGGCCCGTGCGGACACGGGGGCGCCGGACGCGCGGACGCCCCGGCGGCGGTCGGCCGACGGGGCGTCGATGCGTGGGTCTGGATGGGCCTCCCGGCCCGGGCGATCAGGCGGAGGCGGCGACGAGCTCGGTCCCGACCGTCGCGTCGGCGACGACCTCGTCCATCGCGAGGTCGATCTCGAGCTTGATCTCCTTGCCGACGAGCCAGCCGCCCGACTCGAGGGCGACGTTCCAGGTCAGGCCGAACGCCTCGCGGTTGAGCTTCGTCGTCGCGTGGAAGCCGGCGCGCCGGCCCTGGAACCCGTCGTAGTTGCCGAGGAACTCGACGTCGAAGGTCACGGGCTTCGTCACGTCGCGGATCGTGAGGTCGCCGGTGACGGCGTAGTCGTTGCCGCGCTTCGCCTCGACGGCGGTGGAGACGAACGTGATGTCCGGGTAGCGATCCGCGTCGAAGAAGTCGCCGGAGCGGAGGTGCCCGTCCCGCTGCTCGACACCCGTGTTGAGCGACGCGGCCCGGACGGTGAACGAGCCGCTCGAGGCCTGCGGATGGGCCTCGTCGAGGGTGATGGTGCCATCGACATCGGTGAACTTGCCGCGGACGGTCGTCACCATCATGTGCTTGGCGGAGAACTGGACGTCCGTGTGGGTCGGATCGCTCTTCCAGGTGGTGGTCGTCATGTCTCGGTCCTCCCAGACCAGGTTCGCGGTGTTCGCGGGCTGCAGGCGACGGTGGCGCCTGCGGCGATGTGATGTAGTTGACTCTGCAACTATATGCCTGAGTCGTTGCATTGTCAACTACCTGTCCGATGGGTTAGGATTGCGGCATGACCTCCGAGCTCGTCGCGGGCCCTCAGTCGACCGGCCCGGCGACCCACGCAGCGATCCCCGTCACGCCCGGTGACGAGCGTCTCGACGCGTGGCGCAGCCTGATCCAGGCCCATGCGCGCCTCACGCGCACGCTGGACGAGGAGCTGCAGGCGGCCCATCGCCTCTCCCTCGCCGAGTACGACGCGCTGCTCCAGCTCGCCAACGCCCCCGACCGCCGCCTTCGGATGAGCGCGCTCGCGGACCGGGTGCTGCTGTCGCGGTCGGGCATCACGCGCCTCGTCGACCGTCTCGTCGCGGCCGGGATGGTCGAGCGGTCACAGTGCTCCACCGACGCGCGCGGCGCGGAGGCCGCGCTCACGCCCACGGGTCTCGACCGCCTGCGCGCCGCGTCCGCCACCCACCTCGACGGCGTGGGCCGGCTGTTCCTCGACGTCGTCGACCCGGCCGACCGGGCGGCCGTCCAGCGGGCGATGGACCGGGTGATCGCGAACCTCGGCGGTCCCTCGTGGGCCGACCCCGAGTGCACCCCCGGGACCGGCACGGCCTGACCGCCAGGTGACCGGAGCGGCCCGCGTGCCCGGTCGCGTCCTGGCCGGCACGAGCGGCTTCTCGTACGCCGCCTGGTCGCCGCTGTTCTACCCGCCCGGCCTCCGCTCGGGCGCCTTGCTGCCCCACTACGCCTCGCGCCTGCCCGCGTGCGAGCTCAACAACACGTTCTACGCGCGCCCCAAGGAGGACCGGATCCGCGGCTGGACAGCCGCCGTGCCCGAGGACTTCCGGTTCATCGTCAAGGCGCAGCGCGGCGCCAGCGTCCGGGCGCTCTACGGCGACGACCCGGCGGGCTCGGTCGCCTGGCTGACGGAGTTCCTGCCGACGTTCGGGCAGCGCCTCGGCGCCGTGCTGTTCCGGGTGGGCAACGAGATCCCGCGCAACGACGAGCGGCTGCAGGGGCTGCTGACCGCGTGGCCGCGCCCGATCCCGCTCGTGCTCGAGGCGCAGCACCCGTCGTGGACCGCCGACGAGACGTTCGCCGCCCTGCGGGCCGCGGGCGCGGTCCTGTGCACGACGGACCTCGACGACCAGGAGGAGACGCCCGACATCCGCCGGACGGGGCCGTTCCTCTACCTCCGGCTGCGCCGGTCCACCTACACCGACGCCGAGCTCGACGCGTGGGCGCGCCGCCTCGTCCCGTTCCTCGACGACGGGCTCGACGCGTTCGTGCTGTTCCGGCACGACGAGGACGGCACGAGCGCCATCCGCGCGGAGGGGTTCGCCGATCGCGTCGAGCGGGTTCGCGTCACCGGCTGACGGTCAGCCCTCGACCGTCTCCGCGTCCCAGCGGTTCGCGCCCGCGGCACGGGTGTACTCCGCCGGCCCGAACACGACGATCACCCGCAGCTCCTCGGTGACGTCGTGGAAGCGGTGCGGGACCTCCGCCGCGACGAAGATCGAGTCGCCCGGGCCGACGTCCCGCGTCTCGGCGCCGGCGGTGAACCGTGCCCGGCCGGCGAGGATCACGTACACCTCGTCCTCGGTGTGCGGCGCCTGGCCGTCCACGCCACCCGCCTCGATGACGTACAGCCCAGCCGAGAGGTCCGCGCTGCGCGCGAACTCCAGCCACGGGCCGCCGCTCGCCGCGCGGAGGTCGACGCAGGCTCGACAGGGGGTAGACGTCCATGCCGCTACGCTACGCGGTGCCCATGCGATCCGCCACCCACTGTTCGCGCCGCCTCCTCGCCGCCGTCGTCGCGTTGCTTGTTGCCGTCGCCGGGTGCGGTCCCATCCCGACGCCCGCGCCGCCCACGGCGGCGCCGTCGGCGAGCCGCGGCGCCGGCCCCTCGTCCCCCGGCGCCAGCCCGTCGTCATTCGTGGACGTCCGGGTCGCGGTGGAACCGGTCATCGGCGGCCTCGACGGCGCGATCTTCGTCACGTCGGCCAACGACGGCACGGGGCGCCTGTTCGTCGCCCAGCAGGGCGGCGTCATCAGGATCTTCGAGAACGGGGCGCTGCTCCCGACGCCGTTCGTGGACCTGTCGGACCGGATCGCCGCCGGCGGCGAGCGTGGCCTCCTTGGCCTCGCCTTCCCGCCCGGCTTCGGGCCGGAGCGCCCCGACGTCTTCGTCCACTACTCGGACACGAACGGCGACACCACGGTCGCCCGGTTCACCGTCGACCCGGCCGACCCCGATCGCCTCGACCCCGCCACCGAGCAGATCGTCCTGACCCAGCAGCAGCCGTACGCCAACCACAACGGCGGCTGGATCGGGTTCGACCCCGATGGGATGCTGCTCATCGCGCTCGGCGACGGCGGTGCGGGCGGCGATCCCGAGAACCGGGCCAGCGACCTCGGCACGATCCTCGGCAAGATGCTCCGGATCGACGTCCTCGGCGCGCCGGACGGCGAGCCCTACTCGATCCCGGCGGACAACCCGTTCGTCGGGCGACCCGGCGCGCGGGGCGAGATCCTCCACTACGGGCTGCGCAACCCGTTCCGCGACAGCGTCGACCTCGAGACGGGCGACCTGTGGATCGGCGACGTCGGCCAGGACGCCTGGGAGGAGGTCGACGTCGCGCGGGCGGGCGCGAGCGGGCTCGACTTCGGGTGGCGGCGCTGGGAAGGGCGCCACTGCTACGACACGGGCGCCGGCTGCGTGGAGGACGGCGTGACGATGCCCGTCGCCGAGTACCCGCACGCGGATGGCTGCTCCGTCATCGGCGGTGTCGTCTACCGCGGCGACGCGATCCCGGCGCTCCGCGGGGCGTACCTGTTCGCGGACTACTGCAGCGGGACGCTGTGGGCGCTCGACGCGGCGCTCGACGTCGAGCAGGCACCGACCGTCCTCACCGCGACCGGTCGCAACATCACCTCCATCGGGATCGACGAGGACGGCGAGGTGTGGCTCACCGACGGCGGCGGCGGGGCGCTCCTGCGGTTGGTCGCCTCGGGCTGAAGGCGTCCCGCGAGGGCCCCGCCGACGACCTAGCGGACGACGGTCAGGAGCACGGCCGCGAGGAGCGCGATGCCGGCGAGCGAGAGCTCGAGGAACCGCATTGACAGCTCATCGAGCGCGCCGTTGGGTTCGCGCGTGCGGGCCTGCGGTTCCGCAAAGGCTTCGTCGATCATCTGTGGGCACTCCAGGTGAAGGGTGGCGAGTTGCCCCCGTTGGCACGGGCGAGAGCGTGCGGCTGGCGCCGTACACGAGACGCTCCGGCGCGCCCGTTCGGCGTATCAGCCTGCTTGCGGCGGGCGCCGTGCAGGTCGTTTGAGAGTCAGGCGCAACGCGCGGGCGGGGGCGCATGCCAGGTCCGGCATGCCATCCCGCCTACGGTGTCCGTGCCAGATGGCGCCACGCCCTCGACGGCGAACCCGGCGCCGGCCCCGCGGGCCGACCCGGCCCGCATCTCCCACCACACGCGAGGTACATCCCCATGCGCAAGACATTGATCGTCATCGCCCTCGGCGCCTCCGCCCCGGTCGCCGCCTGCGGCGGCGGCACCAGCAGCCCGGCGGTGGACGGCGCGAGCGCAGCCCCGCTCGAGAGCACCCCGCTCGAGAGCCCGGCCGCGAGCCCGAGCGACATGACCGTCCCGAGCGAGTCGCCCGCCAGCTCCTCGGCGGTGACAGGAACCTGCAAGAGCTGAGCCCCTCCGTGTAGCCGCCGCCGCGAGGTGGCGCACGGACAGTGCGCCCCAACACCGAACGAATGCGTTCGGCCACCAATTGGGATGGAGGTCCAACAACTCATGAGCATCATCGCCTGGATCGTCCTCGGCGCCATCGCCGGGTATCTCGCCGGTTTCCTTGTCAAGGGTGACGAGGGGCTCGGTGTCATCGGCCACATCGTCCTCGGCATCGTGGGCGCCCTCGTCGGCGGCTTCGTCGCCGGCGCCCTGTTCAACTCGAAGCCGATCGACGGCCCGCTCGACCTCTCGACGATCGTCGTCTCGGTCATCGGCGCGGTTGCCGTTGTCCTCATCGGCAGCATGATCGTCGGCCGCAGCCGCACCGGCTCCGGCGCCGTCTAACCCAGCACACGTTCGACCCCCACCGCTTGGCGGTGGGGGTCGTTCCATATCCGGAGAGCGCTATCCTCCTGAAAGGAGCGGCCCATGTCGAAGATCGAGAAGAGCATCGATGTCGAGGTCCCGGTGCGCGAGGCATACGATCAGTGGACCCAGTTCGAGTCCTTCCCCCAGTTCATGGAAGGCGTCGAGTCGGTTCGTCAGGAGGGCGATACCCATCTTCACTGGATCGCCGAAATCGCCGGGCGCCGCGAGGAGTGGGACGCGGAGATCACCCAGCAGACGCCTGACCAGCGGATCGCGTGGACATCCACCAGCGGCGATCGCAATGCCGGCGCCGTCGACTTCCACCGGATCGATGACACGACGACGCGAGTCACGCTGACGATGGAC
>CAVVMP010000012.1:0-6455 GCA_963749475.1 Miltoncostaeaceae bacterium | reverse complement strand
CGAGGCGGTAGAAGTCGCGCGCCTCGGGCGTGAAGACGTGGACGACCGCGTCCAGCAGGTCGACCAGGATCCAGTCGCCTTCGCGCTCGCCCTCCACCCGTCGCGGGAGGATGCCGTGGTCGCGCTTCATCCGCGTCCGGATCTCCTCCGCGATCGCCTTGGTCTGACGCGCTGTCTGACCGGTGCAGACGACGAGGTAATCGGTGTAGGACACCAGCCCCCGCATGTCGAGGATCAGGATGTCCCTGGCGTTCTTCGACTCCGCCAGCGCGGCGGCGGCCAGGGTCAGCTCGAGCGGGTTCGCGGGGGGTCCTTTCGTCGGTCCGGAGATCCGGGCGAGGGTACCACGCCCCCTCGGACGAGTGCCGCCTCGACCGGTGCCGGAAGCAGGTGGCCCACGGGCGTCCCGGCGGCCATGCGGTTGCGGATCATGGTGGACGAGACGCCGATGGCCGGCATCCGGACGATGTCGTGGCGGCCGGGGGCGATCCGCTCCGCGAGGGCGATCAGCTCGCCGTCGTCCACGCCCTCCCGGGCGACCACGGCGAGGCGCGCGGCGGCCAGGATGCGGTCCGGGTCGCGCCACGACGGGACGCCCGCGAGCTGGTCGGCGCCCAGCACGAACCAGAGGAGGATGCCCGGCTCGGCGGCGGCCATCGCCTCGAGGGTGTCGGCCGTGTAGCTCGGCCCGTCGCGGTCCAGCTCGATCCGGGAGACCGTCAGGCCGGGACGCCCCTGGATGGCGGCCTCCACCCACTCCGCACGCGTCTCGTGCGGCGCCATCTCGCGCCCCAGCTTGTGCGGCGGCGTCCGGGCCGGGACCAGGCGCACCTCCTCCAGGGCGAGCTGCCACTGTGCCTCGCAGGCCATCACCACGTGGCCGATGTGGGGCGGGTCGAAGGTGCCGCCCAGGACGCCGATCCGCCGGGGCCCGCCCGCCTCGGCCGTGAGCCGTGATCCCGTCAGCGCCGCCCGGGGGCGCCGTCGGGACGGCCGGTCACGACTTCCGGCGTGACCGCGGCGCCGCGCCACCCGTCTTGCCGGTGGCGGGCGCCCCCTCGGCGGCCGGCGCGGCGAGCTCCTCGGCCGCGGGCCCGGGCGTCGCGTCGCCGGAGACGATGGCGCGGTAGCTGTCGTCGGCGACCTCGTTGAGCACCTTCTCGAGGCCGCTCCGGGTCGCGAACAGGTGCTGGGTGAGCGCGTCGCGCACCTCGCGCATCTGGCGGATCGCCGTCAGCTCGCGCTCGCGCAGCGCGGTCATCTCGGCCTCCAGCTCGCGCATCCGCGCGTCGGCCGCCTCGCGCGTCTCGGCCGCGAGCTCCTCGGCGCCGTCCACCTTGGCGGAGGCCGTGATCTCGGCCTCGGTGACGATCCGGCGCGCGTCGCGGTCGGCGGCGGCGCGGGTCTCCGCCGAGTAGGAGTCGGCCTCCCGGCGGGTGACGGCGTCGTACTCGTCGGCCAGGCGCCGCACCTCGACGGTCGCGTGCTCGACCTCCTCGCGGCTGAGCTTCGTCGCCGACTGCGCGTCGCGCCGCATCGCCTCGGCGTCGCGGCGGGCCTCCTCGAGGATCGCGTCCCCGCGCTCCTGGGCGGCGCGGCGGTACTCGAGCGCCTCCTCCTCGGCGGCGTTGATCGCCTCCGTGGCGCTGGCCCGCGCCGAGGCGGCGAGGCGGGAGGCCTCGGCCTGGGCCTCGCCGGTGATCTGGGCCGCGGACTCGTGGGCGGCCTTCAGGACGGTGCCCGCGGTCTCCCCCACGAGGGCGAGGAGCTCCTCGTCGGTCAGCCGTGCCGCGCGCAGCTCGTCGCGCTCGGCGGCGGCCGCGTCGCGCTCCGCGGTGACCTGCGCGATCGTCTCGCGCAGCTCCTTCAGCTGGCCGTCGCGCGCCGTCCCCTGGCTGGTGGCGGCCTGCAGCTGGGCCCGCAGCCCCTCGACCTGCTCCGTGGCCCCCTCGGCGGCGGCCTGCCGCGCGCGCATCTCCTCGACCTGCGCGGCGGTCTGCTCCGCGGTCGCGAGCCGGGCGCGCAGCTCCTCCGCCTGGGAGGCGGCCTGCTCCGCCGTCGCGAGTCGCGCGCGGAGCTCCTCGAGCTGCGCGGTGGCGCCCTCCGCGGTGGCGAGCCGCGCCTGCAGCTCGGACACCCGCGCCGTGTTCGTCTCGGCGGCCGTCAGGCGCTCGCGCAGGGCGTTGGACTCGGCGTGAGCCTCCTCCAGGACACCGGCGATGGCGCCGAGCAGCGCCGTGACCTCCGCGGGGTCATAGCCGCGTCGGACGGTGGAGAACTCGACGGTGCGCAGATCCTCGACGGTCACCGTGGCGGCGCCGGCCGCGCGGACGGGCTGTGGCATGCGGGCGAGTCTAACCGTCGCCGCGGGCCCCTTCCACCGGACGAACGACTAGCGGAGGTGCCCGTGCCCGGTGACGAGGTACGTGTACGTGGTCAGCTCGTGCAGCCCGATCGGACCGCGGGCGTGGAGCTTCTGCGTCGAGATGCCGATCTCCGCGCCCATGCCGAACTCGCCCCCGTCGGTGAATCGGGTGGAGGCGTTCACGTAGACGGCCGCCGCGTCCACGGAGTGCTGGAAGGTCCGGGCGGCGTCGAGCGACGACGTCACGATCGCCTCGCTGTGCCCGGAGCCGTGGCGGGCGATGTGCTCCAGGGCGTCGTCGAGCGAGTCCACCACCCGCACGGCCAGCGTCAGACCCAGGAACTCGGTGCCGTAGTCGTCCTCGGTGGCCTCGGCGATGCCCTCGGCGGCGTCGCCGAGGACGTCGAGGCCGGCGCGGTCGATGCGGAGCTCCACGCCCTCGGACCGCAGGCGCGCCGCGGCGGGCGGCAGGAACGCGGCCGCCGCGTCCCGGTGCACGAGCAGGGTCTCCGCCGCGTTGCAGACGCCGGGGCGCTGCACCTTGGCGTTGACGACGATCTTCTGCGCCATGTCGAGGTCGGCGTCGGCGTGCACGTACACGTGGTTGTTGCCCGACGCGGCGTAGATGACGGGCACCCTCGAGTGCTCCATCAGGAACGCCTTCAGGTCCTCGCCACCCCGCGGGATCACCAGGTCCACTGCCCCGCTCATCTGCACCAGGCGGCGCAGCTCGTCGCGGTCGGAGCCGAGCAGCGCCACGGCCCACCGCGGCGCCTCCGCCTCGATCAGCGCCCCGGTCAGCACCTCGGCCAGGATGAGGTTGGAGCGGCTCGCCAGGCGGCTCCCGCGCAGGATCACCGCGTTGCCGCTCTTGATGCAGAGGCTGACGGCATCGACCGTCACGTTGGGGCGGCCCTCGTAGACCACCGCCACCACGCCCAGCGGCACGCGGCGGCGCACCAGCTCCAAGCCGTTCGGCAGCGTCCGGCCCATGTCGACCGTGCCGATCGGGTCCGGCAGGGTGGCGATGCTGCGGACGGCGCGCGCCATGTCGGCCACGCGGTCCTCGTCCAGGAGGAGCCGGTCGATCAGGGCCGGCGCGGACCGGCCGCGCTTTGCGGCGTCCACGTCGAGGCGGTTCTCGCGCAGGATCTCGTCGCTGCGGCGCTCCAGCGCGTCGGCCATCTCCAGCAGGATCGCGTCGCGGTGGTGCCCCGGCATCCGCGCGAGCACGCGGCGGGCCTGCGCGACGTCGGCGACGACTCTCTCGAGCGTGGTCATGGGGTCGGGATTACACCACGGCGGCGGCCGCCTGGCCGCCGGCGCGCGGTTCCGCGAGGACGAACTCGTCACGGTGGATCACCTGGGGCGCGGCGTCGGGGAGGCGCTCGCGCACCGCGTCGGACTTGAGGCCGGCGACCAGCCGCACCTCGTCGGACGACATCGCCGAGATCCCCTTCCCCACCACGTCGCCGTCGCGCCCGATCACCTCGACCGCATCGCCCGCCGTGAACGTCCCCTGGGCCGACACGACGCCGACCGCCAGGAGGGACGTCCCCCGCTCGCGGAGGGCGGTCGCGGCCCCGCCGTCCACGACCACCCGCCCGAGGGTCGGCTTCGCGTGGCGGAGCCACAGCTTGAAGGCCGGCTCGGGCCGCGGGGACGCCGCGAACCGGGTGCCGACATGGCTGCCGGACGCGATCGCCGGGATCACCCCGTCCGCGGTGCCGGACGCGATGACGCACGTGACGCCGCCGCCGGTCGCCATGCTCGCCGACGCGACCTTGCTGGCGATGCCGCCGCGTCCGGTTGCGCTCGCGCCCATCTCCGCCAGGGGCACGTCGGCGGGGCGGGTCCCCGCCGGGACGTCGCCGATGAGCGCCGGGCCGTCCGGCCCGGGCCCGTAGAGCCCGTCGCGCTCGGTGAGCAGCAGCAGCCACGCGGCGCCGAGGAGGATGGCGACCTGGGCGGCCAGGACGTCGTTGTCGCCGAACGTCAGCTCGTCGGTGGCGGTGGTGTCGTTCTCGTTGACCACCGGGATCGCGCCCAGCTCGACCAGCCGCCGGAGCGTCACCCTCGCGTTGAGGTAGGACGCCCGCGCCGCCAGGTCGCTGGAGGTCAGGAGCACCTGCGCGGGCACGACGCCGTGGGGGGCGAACGCCTCGGCGTAGCGCTGGAACAGCACCCCCTGCCCCACCGCCGACGCGGCCTGCAGGTCGGGGAGCGCGCTGGGGCGCTCCCGGAAGCCCAGGCGGCCGAGGCCGGCGGCGACGGCGCCGCTCGAGACGAGCACCGGATGGTTGCCCTGCCGCCGGACGCGCACGAGGTCGCGCACGCGCGCCTCGAGCACGTCGTGGCGGAGCTCGCCGGAGGCGTTGACCAGGGTCGACGACCCCAGCTTCACGACGATGACGGCCACGTCAGGCGCCGCGCAGGGCGGCGATCACGCGGTCGCGGAGGGCGTCGATGCCCCGGCCGGTGACGGTGTCGACGGCGACGTCGGCGCCGGCGACCGGCTCGCCCCCGTCGGCGCGGGTGGCCACCACGATCTCCTCGGCGCCGCGGCCCATGTAGGGGGCGACGGCGTCGCGGACCAGCGCGATGCGCTCGTCCGCCGGCGCGGGGTCGGCGGCGTTGACGGCGTGGAGCACCACGCTGGCGCGCTCGAGCTGCTCCAGGTGGGCGTCGCGGCGGGGGGTGCCGTCGCCGGCGAGCCCCGGCAGGTCGGCCACCAGGTACAGGTTGGCGTCCTCGTCCTCCAGCGGGCCGAAGGCCGGCTCGCGCGTGGACTGGGGGTACGGCGCGACCGTGGCGGCCGCGCCGGTCAGGGCCACGAGCAGGGCGCTCTTGCCGGCGTTCGGCAGGCCGACGATCCCGACGTCGACGGGCAGCCGCAGCTCGAGGGTGAGCCAGGCCTCCTCGCCGGCCGTGCCGGGGGTGGTGTTGCGGGGCGCCTGGCGGGTCGAGGAGCGGAACGCGCGGTTGCCGACGCCGCCGTCGCCGCCGCGGGCCACGGGGACGCGGTCGCCGGCGTCGGCGAGCTCGGCGATCACGTGGCCGTCGCGCAGCACGCGGGTGCCCGGCGGCACCGGGACCACGAGGTCGTCGCCGCTGCGCCCGTGGCGCACCTTGCCCTCGCCGTGCCCGCCGTTGGCGGCCCGGTGGTGCACGGCGTGCCGGAAGCGCGACAGGTCGGTCACCTGGTCGTCGGCGACGAGCACGACGCCGCCGCCCCGGCCGCCGTTACCGCCGTCGGGGCCGCCCTTCGGGATCTTCGGCTCGCGCCGGAACGACAGGCAGCCGTTGCCGCCGTGGCCGCCCTCGACGTTGATCTGGACCCTGTCGGTGAAGGGCACCTGCAGCCCCACCGCGGCGCCGTTCAGACGGCGGCCGTCTCCTCGGGGTGCACGAAGATCCGGCGCCCCTTGCGGCCGTTGGTGAACTCCACGCGGCCGGTCACCGTGGCGAAGATGGTGTGGTCGCGGCCGATGCCCGTGCCGTCGGCGGGGCGGAACCGCGTGCCGCGCTGGCGGACGATGATCGAGCCGGCCGGGACGACCTGGCCGCCGAACACCTTCACGCCGAGCATCTTCGGCTTGCTGTCGCGACCGTTGCGGCTGGAGCCGCCACCCTTCTTGTGGGCCATCTCTTCTTCCCCTGCGCCTAAGCGGTGATGGACTCGATCTTGACGCGCGTCTGGCGGGAGCGGTGGCCCCGGCGCTTGCGCACGTTGCGCTTCGGCTTGTACGTGAAGACGAGGATCTTCTTGCCGAGCAGGTGCTCCTCGATCGTGGCCGTGACCGTGCCGCCGTCGGCGATCCCGTCCGCGTCGCCGGTGGCGAGCACCCGCGGCTGGAAGCTGGCGCCGGCCTCCTCGGCCAGGCGGTTGACGACGATGCGCTCACCCTCGCGAACGCGGTACTGCTTGCCCCCCAGGGCGATCACGGCGTAGTCGGGCACGGTCTTTCCTCACACGTTTGACGAGCGACGGCGGATGTTAGCGATCCGGGCCCCGAAGGTCGACGATCGCGCTCCGTCACGACGATCCGCGCCTCCGTCTGCGGTTGGCGGGGGTGGTGCCCCCGTTGCC
>CAVVMP010000011.1:0-324560 GCA_963749475.1 Miltoncostaeaceae bacterium | reverse complement strand
CAGGCCCCGGCGCGCCGTGGCCACCGGCCTGGCCGGCGGGTTCGGCGCCCGGACGGCTCGCGCCGGGGCGGGCGGACGAGGACAACAGGCCGGGGCCGTCTCGGCTCGATGCGCCCGTGGGTCCGTGGTGACTTGCGGCCCTGTGAGGGACTCGGGTCACCACCTGCCCACGGCGCCTGGAGCTCTGCCCGCGAGCCGCCACTCGCCGTGACGCCGACGCGTCCACCTCGATGACAGGGTGAGCCCCGGCGGACGACGACGCGTGCGCTCGATGGCGGGTCTCCCTTGGCGACCGAGGCGTGGCCTCGACGGAGCAGTCCCCGTGGCGGCCGACCGCGACCTGACCGGGCTACCCGCAGCCGAGGCGTCATACGAATGAATTAGACTGTACGACATGCCCGAACACGCCCCACCCGCGCCCGGCCCGTACCTGCAGACCGTCTCGGGCCGCTTCGTCAACCCGTTCGAGCCGGACCCGGAGCAGCTCGACATCGGTGACATCACCCGTGCGCTCGCCAACACTGCCGCTTCGGCGGCCACGCCGCAGCTTCTACTCGGTCGCCCAGCACTCGGTGATCGTGTCCGAGCTGGTCGAGCAGCGTGGCGGTGACGTGGAGGACGTCTTCGCCGCGCTATGCACGACGCGGCCGAGGCGTACCTGGGCGACATGCCGCACCCGATCAAGCACCGCAGCGAGCTCGGCGCCGCGTTCAAGGCCGCGGAGCACCACCTCGAGCAGGCGATGCGCGACCGGTTCAACATCAAGCCCGACGTACCGGAGATCAAGCGCGCGGACCGCGCGCTGCTCGCGACCGAGCGGCGCGCGTTCAGCGGCGAGAACTGGCACTGGCCGGAGCTCGACGGCATCGAGCCGCTCGACCTGGACCTCACCGCGCTGTCGCCCGACGACGCGCGGCGCGAGTTCGCCGAGCGCTACGCCGAGCTGGACGCCCGCCGGTAGCCGACTCGTCCACGTCGACGCGACGCGCGAGTCGCCGTTCGACAAGGCTCGGCCGAGCGATCTCAGCCGTCGTCGAGCCCGAGAGCGCCCGGGCCCGCTCGCGCGTGGGAGCGGGGTCGTAGGGCGCCGCGCAGCCACGTGGCGGTGCGCGCGTCGAGGTCGAGCCGGAGCCAGAACGCGCCCTCCGCGGCCTCGGCGTCGAGCGCGTCCCACCAGCCGCGCCGGGGCGGCACCGGCGCGCCGACCGCCCCCGGGATTCAGCAGCCACTTGCCGTGGCCGACGTCCAGCGCCTCGCCCGCCACGATCGGGACCCGCCGCGCGCCGCGCGCCGTCGCCTCGAACACCGCCGCGAGGTGCGTGTGCGCGACGAGCCCGAGCGCGGCGCGCTGGACGCCGAGGCAGGCGGCCGCGTTGGAGGGGCCCACGAACTCGTGGACCGGGTTGCGCGGGCCGCCGTGCCAGCACTGCACGCCCTCGCGGCGAGCAGCGGGGCCGGCGCGAGCGCATCCACTCGAGCGCGGCCGTGTCCAGGTGCTCGCGGGCCAGCTCGAGCGAACGCACGGCGGGCGGCCCCGCGGCCCGAAGCCGCTCACCTCAACCGAGCCGGTCGCGCACGTAGTCATGGTTGCCCATCAGCGCGACAGGCGCAGGTCGCGCGGGTGCGCGCGACGACGTACTCCGGGTCCGGCCCGGCGCCGATCATGTCGCCGAGCGACCACAGCTCATCGACGGCATCGTCTCCGCCGCGGCAATCACGGCGTCGAGCGCGTCGGCGTGCGCATGGGCGTCGCCGAAGACCGCGACGATCACCGCACGCGCTCGTAACTCAGATACATGACGCCGGACCCGAACGTCCGCGCGTGTCCGCGAGTCGCAGCCCGAGCCGCGCATCGAGCGAGGGGAAGAACGGCGTCCCGGCGCCGATCAGGACGGGGTACACGTAGAGCCGGTACTCGTCGACCAGATCGAGCGCGATGAACGACGCCGCGAGGCCGGCGCCGCCGATCGAGATGTCCCCGCCCGGCTGCGCCCGCAGCTCGTCCACCGTCTCGGCGATGCCCGTGCGGGCGAGCGTCGCGCCGCCGCCGACGGCGTCCCAGCGTCCCGCGAGAACACCAGCCGCGGCGTCCGCTTTCCACTCGCGTGCCCACTCGCGCTCGAACTCCGGCGAGGACTCGTCCTCCTCCGCCGTCTCCCAGTGGCGCATCACCTCGTACAGCCGCCGGCCGTACACGTTGACGCCCGTCGCGCGCGCCTGCTCGTTGTGGAACCGGTGCAGCTCCTCGTCGGGGGCCGTGAAGTCGATGCTGCCGCTCGCGTCGGCGATGAAGCCGTCCAGCGAGACGCCCATCCCGTAGATCACCCTGCGCACGCGCGCCTCCTCATGGATGTCGTTCACACGCGTAGTGACCGCCGGCGGCGCTCGGGATTCATCGCCGGGCCGATCGAACCGCGGGGTACATCCGGGGATGTACCCCGCGGCCGGCTACTCGGCCGAGGGCAGCGTCGCGACCCCGGAGTGGCAGTCCAGCGAGCTGCCGTCGCCGAAGATGATCGTGCCGCCGAAGCTGCCGCACGCCGTCCGCTGCTCCTTCGGGGTGAGCTGATAGTGGACCACGGCGGCGTCGGCGACGCCGGCGCCGAGGCCGAGCGAGCCGGCGACGAGCAGGGTGGCGAACGCGCCGCGGCGAGCGGTGAGCTTGAACATGTGACGCTCCTGTGAGTGAGGTGGGAAGTGAGCCGGGGTGACTCGACGGTGCTATTCGCCCCCAGCGCGGACGCAGATCACGCCGGTGCGAAGTTCACTCCCAGGAGTGAGGCTCACAACCCCCCGGCGGTCACCAGCCGCCAGTAGCGCCTGCCCAGCGCGGTCAGCGCGTAGCGCTGCTGCGCCTCGCCCACCGGCGCGACGAGCCGCGCCGCGCGCGGCTGCGGAGCTCTTCGAGCAGCCGCTCGTGCGCGCGGCCCAGCTCGTCGTCGACGGAGGAACAGCGCGCGAGCTCGCGCAGACACCTCGGGCGAGACCGCCGGCTGCGCCTGGCGCAGGCCGGCCGGCGCGGACACGTTGGCCTCAGCCGCGGCCGCGGCTCGGCCGGGCCGAGCGCCGCGTCGACGTAGGCGTACACCGACGCCAGCGTCACCCGCCCGAGCGCGTCGGCGGCCCCGTCGCCCAGCGCCTCGCACAGCAGCGCGGACAGCAGGCCGCGTTCCGCTCCCGCCGCCGTGAGGATCGACACCCCTTCGCGCAGCACCGCTCCACTCGCGGCGGTCACGCCGGCGCAGTCGATCACGATCACGATCTCGCGGACCGGCGACGCGTCGGCGAGCGCAACCAGGTCCCCCAGCGCGACGTCTCCATCGGACGCCACGAGGCCGCCGCCGCCGCCGCGACCGGCGAAGTAGGCGAGGGCGACCTCCGCCGGCTGCGCGAGCAGCCCGTGCAGGTTGGCCAGGAGCGCGTCCCGCGCGACGGGGCACTCCGGCGAAGATGTCAGCACGCGAACCGCGAAGTTCGCCGTCCCGTTGCGGTGGTGCGCGAGCAGCGAGCCCACCGCCGCCGCGTCGGTGCCGCACCCCGGCAGCGGTGGCAGGGCGTTGTAGTGGTCGATCCCCACGACCAGCGCGCGCCGGCTCACGGGTCGGGACCTTACCGTCCGAAAACCACCCCCGGGGGTGATGCGGACCCGCGACGGCGGTGAGATCTTCCGTCCTGTCTTCAGGTCGAACCGCAAAGGACCGGCGTGCCCGACTCCACCAGCCCCTCACCTCCCAGCCCACCCACCCCGCCCGTCCCGCAACTCGGCGGCACCACCGCTCGCGGACGAGCGGCGCAAGCAGGCGTTCGTCGCGGGCCTCCAGCGCGACCTGAATCGGTTCCTGAGCGTGCTCGGCGCGCCGACGCGGCTCGCCGTCGACGGCGAGTGGGACGACGCGACCGAGGCCGCGTTCCAGGACGTCTGCCGCGTGCTCGGGATCGCGCCCGAGCGCAACGTCCGCACCTTCCGGCTGATCGCCGGCGCGGCCGCCGAGCCGACCGCGGAGGAGC
Organism: Miltoncostaeaceae bacterium; assembly: GCA_963749475.1. Lineage (GTDB taxonomy): Bacteria > Actinomycetota > Thermoleophilia > Miltoncostaeales > Miltoncostaeaceae > Miltoncostaea. The sequence goes on along the minus strand of CAVVMP010000011.1, from coordinate 320,552 downwards.
TCCAGCGCCGCGCGACCGACGGCGCCGCGTTCGCGGCCGAGCTGCGGGCGCGGTTCGCGCAGGAGCGCGAGACCGGCGCCGCCGGCCCGCTGGGCGGCATCGCCGCTGCCGCCCGAGCAGGCCAAGCGCGCGTATCATCGCGACGCTCCAGCGTGACCTCAACACCCACCTGCGCCGCCTGCACACCGGCATCGAGCTGGCCGTCGACGGCGAGTGGGACGAGCACACCGAGCACGCGTTCCAGCAGGTCTGCAAGGTGCTCGGGATCGCGCCCGAGCGGAAGACGCGGACGTTCCGGATCATCGCCGGCGCGGCCGCCGCGCGCACCCCGGCGAGCTCGACGCGCGCGCACGCACCGACGGCGCCGCGGTCGCGGACAGGCTGAAGGCACACCGGCGTCGCCGCCGCGCATCGTCCTCGGCGGCCGCTCGCTCCCGAAGGACGAGCGCGACGCGCGCCTACGTCGCGTTCGTGCAGCGCACCCTCAACGACCACCTGCGTGCGGCTCGGCTCGCCGCCGTGCTCGCGCGTCGACGGCAAGTGGGGCAAGGACACCGAACGCGCGTTCACGCGATCTGCAAGGTGCTCGGGCGTCGCGCCCGAGCGCAACATGCGTACCTACCGGATCGTCGCCGGCGCGCTCGCGGCGCGCACCGAGGAGGAGACCCAAGCGCGCGAGCACGGCCGGCGTGGCGTACGAGAGCGCCTGCGCGCGGTGTTCGCCCACCAGCGCGGGACGCTGCCGCGCGCCGCCGCCCAAGCCGAAGCCGCCGGACAGCCCGACCGCGAAGCCCGGTCCGCCGCACCGCCGGCGACGCCGACGCGACGCTCGCGCGGCGATCCGCGCCCACGGCGGCCGCTACGAGCAGGAGATCCTCGCCGCGTCGCGAGGCCACGAAGGTCCCGGTCGCACTGCTGTGCGCGATGATCGAGACACGAGTCCGGCTTCACGAACGTCTTCGGCCGCGACGCGGTGTCGAACCCGATCAAGAGCCGCCCCGGCCGCCGTACCTGTAGGTCACCAAGGCGCTCTACCAGCAGTACCGCGCAACCGCGACGAGGGCCGCGGCGCCAGGGCGTCGGCCCGATGCAGCTGACGACCGGCTCCTACCAGGACCGCGCGGACACGCTCGGCGGCTGCTGGATCCCGGCGCACAACATCCAGATCGGCGCCGAGGTGATCCTGGAGAAGATCAAGGCCGGCGGCGGCACGCTGCGCGGCGGCATGACGGCCTACAACGGCTGCGGGCCGGACGGCGACCACTACGCCGACGCGATGCGCGACTACGCGCGTGGAAGGCAGTTCCTCGGCACGGCGCCGCGCCGCGACCCGGCGCGCGCGCGGCCCGCGCACGTTGCCGCGTCGCCAACCGCCCGTGCAGCGCGACGTGAAGCGCTTCCAGCGCGTGATCAACCGCCGGCTCGCGGCGTGGGAGCGTGGACAAGCGGCATCGAGACCGACGGCCGCTTCGGCCCCGACACGCGCGACGCCGCGCGCGAGGTCGCGCGCGGCCATGGGGATCGCCCGCGCGGACTTCGACGAACGGCTTCACGCCCGCAGGTCCGGAGCATGATGGCCCACCCGAACAAGCGCACAGCCGCCACAGAAGGCGCGCTGCCGCCGGCGCAAGGACTACCGCGCGCGGCTACGCAAGAAGTACGCGACCCCGCCGGTCAACGAGCCTGCTGCGCGGCCACCCGCGCCGAAGTCCAAGTACCTGCTGCGCAGCGATCGCCCGCGCGCCGCAAGTTCGGGCTCGTCGTGACCAGCACGACCGGCGGCAACCACGCGAAGACGAGCTACCACTACCAGGGCCTCGCCGTCGACTTCGGGGTCGCGCCCGAGCTCGACGGCACCGCCGAGCACACGCGCCGGCTGAAGCGCTTCCAGAAGGCGATGCTCAAGGAGGCGCCGCACCTGCTGGAGCTGTTCGGCCCGATCCAAGGCCGCGGCGTCAAGAACGGCAACCGGATCGCGATCGACCGGGCTCCTGGCCGACCACCACGACCACGTGCACGTCGCCGCCCTCTAACCGAGAGAGACCCACGACCATGCCCGACGACCCCAAACTTCCCACCGGCCCGGCACGCCACCGTCACCGCCGTGGCCACGATCCCTTCCTCGACGACGACGACCTGTCCGAGGACCTCCTCGACCTCGGACGACGAGGTCGACGACACGCCGCAGGAGCTCATCGACCTCACGCCCGAGCCGGAGAGTTCGAGGACGTCGACGACGACGACTTCGACGACCTCGACGACGTCGAGGGCGCGCGGATCGCGTCGACCCGGACGCGCGGCTGGTGCCGACGAGGGGGATGACATCGTCGCCCTGCGCCAGCAGCCACGCGATCGCGAGGGAGGCGAGGTCCGTGCCGATGCCGGCGGCGATCTCCTCGAGCCGCCCGATCACCTGGAGGTTCCGCTCCAGCGCGGTGCCCTGGAATCGCGGCACCTGGCGGCGCCAGTCGCCGTCGGCCAGGTCGTCGGTGCGCCGGATGCGCCCCGTCAGCAGCCCGCGCGAGAGCGGGCTGTACGCGACGTAGGCGATGCCCAGCTCGCGGCACGTCGGCAGCACCGCCTCCTCCGGCTCGCGCTGCAGCAGCGAGTACTCGCTCTGGAGGGCGGCGACGGGGTGGACGGCGTGCGCGCGGCGGATCGTCTCCGGGCCGGCCTCCGACAGGCCGACGTGCCCCACGAGCCCGTCCTCCACCAGCCGCGCCATCGCGCCCATCGTCTCCTCGATCGGCACCTCGGCGTCCACGCGGTGGAGGTAGTACAGGTCGATGCGCTCCACGCCGAGCCGGGCGAGGCTGGCCTCGCAGTGGGCGCGCAGGTAGTCGGCCGCGCCGCGGCTGGACTTGGTGGCGAGCACCACCTCGTCGCGGCGCCCGGCGATCGCGCGGCCCACCAGCTCCTCGTTGCGGCCGTCGCCGTACGCCTCGGCCGTGTCGATGAGCGTGATGCCGCGGTCGAGCGCGCGCCGGATGGTGCGCAGCCCCTCCTCGTCCTCGGCCGCGCCGTAGTAGCCGGCGAAGCTCATCGCACCGAGGCCGATCGGGCCCACCTCCGGGCCCCGGCTCCCCAGACGTCGGGTCACGTCCGACACGCTACGCCCCCCGGACGGCCGCCCGCCCGGGGGGTCGTCCCCACCACGACGTAGAGAAGGCCCCTGCCGGCCCTTGTGGGGCCCCCTCCGCGACCGCACCGTGTGGTCATGGCCGCACGCACCCGCACCCTCCGCATCGCGCTCGCCGCCGCCTCCCTGGCGGCCCTCGCCCTCTGCGGGCAGGCCCTGGCGGGCGGCCGGATGGTCGAGAACGTCGTCGGCGGCACGCCGGCGCCGGGGGGCGGCTGGCCGTCCGTCGTGGCCCTGGTGACCCCGGGCTCCGACCCCGTCCAGGGCCAGTTCTGCGGCGGCACCCTCATCGCGCCGTCGGTGGTGCTCACCGCCGCCCACTGCGTGACCGACGTGACCGGCTCCGTGATGCGGCCCGCCGACGTCCAGGTGCTGGCCGGCACCCAGGACCTGACCTCGGGCGGTGAGCGGCTCGGCGTGGCCGCGGTCCGGGCGCACCCGGCGTTCCACGTCGACGGCGACCCGTACGACGCGGCCCTCCTGCTCCTGGCGCGGCCGAGCGCCGCGCCGCCGATGCCCTACGCCCGCAACGGGCGCGACGGTGGCGACGCGGAGCGCGCCGGCGCGATCGCCGGCTGGGGCGAGACCGCCGAGGGCAACGACAAGTACCCGACCGCCCTCGCCGAGGCCGCGGTCACGATCTTCCCCTCCGGCCGCTGCGAGTCGGCGCTGGGCCACGCGTTCGCCCGCGGGGCGACCCTCTGCGCCGGCTCCATGGCGGGCGGCGTGGACTCGTGCTCGGGCGACAGCGGCGGCCCCCTCCGCGACGGCTCCGGGATGCTCGTGGGCATCGTGAGCTGGGGCATCGGCTGTGCCCGCCCCGGTCTCCCCGGCGTGTACACCCGCGTGGGCGCGCTCACCGCGTGGATCGACCGCACCGTCGCCGCGCCGGGCGCGAGCCTCGCCGCGATCGGCCCGGAGGCGCCGCGCGTCCGCGCCCTCGTCGCGACCGGCACGCCGGGCGACCAGGCCCGGCTGCGCTACCGGGTGCTCGGCCGTGGCGAGCAGACCCGCGAGACCATCGTCATCCGCGCCGGCGCGCGCGTGATCGCCCGGTTCCACACGGACGCGGGCCCCGCGCGCGCCGATCTGGAGTACGCGGTCGGCTGGCGGGTGCCGTCCCGGCTCGCGCCCGTCGCCGCGCTCACGTTCTGCGTCACCTCGCGCGTGGTGGGCGGCCCGAGGGGCGGCACGTCATGCGCTCCGCTGCGCATCCGTAAGCGTTGAGCGGTTTTGTGCCGCTCGGGGCCGGATTTCGGGCCCCGGGGGGTCCGCCGCGACGATTCGCCGCCCGGCCCCCCGGGTAGGCCAAAGGACCGTGGCGCGCCCTGCCGCGGGGAGAAAAACCCCACACGGACTGCGATCTCGTCCGTCAGCGCTGGTAGGTTGATCCGCGCCGGGCATGCCTGCGCCCCGCATACACCGAACCAGGGGGTCCCCAGTGAACAAGACCGAGTTCGTCAGCAAGGTCGCCGCCAAGAGCGAGATGAGCAACGCCCAGGCGGGCAGTGCTGTCAGCGCGGTCCTCGAGGTGATCCAGGACGCCCTGAAGTCGGGCGAGGACGTGTCCTTCGCCGGCTTCGGCAAGTTCTCCGTCTCGGAGCGCGCAGCCCGTACGGGCGTCAACCCTCAGGACCCGTCGAAGAAGGTCAACATCCCGGCCCGCACGGTGCCCCGCTTCACGCCGGGCGCGGTCCTCAAGGAGGCCGTGTCGGGCGCCAAGCCCAAGAAGTAGCCGCCCCCGCGTTGCAGGCGCATGACGCGCGCGTCCCGCCGGTCCACGGCGGGACGCGCGCGGCATGAGCGTCGATGGGATCGTCGTCCGGGCGGGGACCGCCGCCCGCGACGCACACGCCAGCCTCGCCGGCGCCGGAGCGGGGGCGATCCGGGACGTGCTCGCCTCCATGGCGCGCCGCCTGATCTCCGCCGCGGCGCCGGTGCTCGCGGCGAACGCGGCCGACGTCGCGGCGGCGCAGGGCCACCTCGCCCCCGCGCTCGTCGACCGCCTCCGGCTCGACCCCGGGAGGCTGGAGGGGATGAGCGGCCAGCTCGCCGAGCTGGCGGATCTTGCCGGAGCCCGACGCCCACGTGGCCACCCGCGACCTCCCCGGAGGCCTCGTGGTGCACGAGGTGCGTCGCCCGGTGGGCGTGATCGGCGCGAACTACGAGGCGCGCCCGAACGTCACGGTCGACGTGGCGTCGCAGCTGGTGAAGTCGCGCAACGCCGGCGTGCTGCGCACGGGCGCCGCGGCCCTCGCCTCGGCGCTGGCGCTCCACGAGCACGTGATCGTCCCGGCGCTCGCCGACGGCGGCGTCGAGCCGGGCGCCGTCCAGGTGCTGTCGTCGCCCGACCGGGATGCGGCGCGCGCGCTGGTCTCCCAGCCCGGCCTGATCCCGCTGGTGATCCTGCGCGGGAGCGGTGAGACCACCGCGACGCTCGCGCGCGAGGCCGCGGCGCACGGCGTCCGCACGCTCGCGCACGCCGACGGCGGCGGGGTCCTCTTCGTGCACCGCGACGCCGACCCCGCCCTGACGCGGGACCTGGTCGCCGGGAGCCTCGACCGCCTGGGCGTCTGCAACCGCCTCAACCTGCTGCTCGTGGACGCCGCCCGCTGGGACGAGTGGGCACCGGGCCTCGCGGCGCAGCTCGAGGGGCTCGGGATCCGTCCGTCGCTGCCGCCGCACGACCACCCCCTCGGCCACGAGTGGGCGCTCGACGACGGCTCGGAGGCCACCGTCACCCTGGCGCCGGCGCGTTCGCCGGCCGCCGCGGCGGAGATCGCGAACGCCGAGACGTCAGGCCTGGCGGCCGGCATCGTCACCGCCGATCCGGCCGCCGCCGGCGAGTTCCTCGTCGCGTACCGGGGGACGGGGGCGTTCTGGAACGCCACGACCCGCCTGCTGGACGGGTTCAAGCTGCTGGGGGCCCCGGAGACCGGCATCAACGTGGACCATGTGCCGGGTCCCCGCGGTCCCGTGACGTTCCGCGACCTGCACCTGCGCCAGTACGTGGTGGTGCCGGCGGGGACCGCCCCTCCTGTCATCTGAGGCGGGGTGCTAGTCTCCGATGCCTCGCAGTCGCGAGACCACCTCTTGGCGAAGCTCTTCACCGACATCACGACCCCCCGGCGCGCCACGCTGCGCGCGCTGCCCTGCCGCGGGGTGATCGTCTGAGGCCCCGCACGGTGCCGCTTGCCTCCTAGGCGCGGACCAGACACGCGTCCGCCCGCGGGCCCGTCCACGCGCATCAACGATGCGATCCGGGCGGAGTCGGTGCGGCTGATCGACGCGGACGGAGAGAACCGGGGCGTGGTGCCCCTCGCACAGGCACAGGAGATCGCCAACCAGGCGTCCCTCGACCTGGTCGAGGTGGCTGCCGACGCGCGCCCGCCCGTGTGCCGGATCATGGACTACGGCAAGTGGCGCTACGAGCAGGAGCAGAAGGCCAAGCAGGCCCGGCGCCACCAGAGCACGATCACCATCAAGGAGATCAAGTTCCGGCCGAAGATCGACCCGCACGACTACGCCACCAAGAAGGGGCACGTCGAGCGGTTCCTCCGTCACCGGGACAAGGTCAAGATCACGATCATGTTCCGCGGCCGTGAGCTGCTGCACCCGGAGCGGGGCGAGTCGATCCTGCTGCGCCTCGCCGATGAGCTGAAGGACCTGGCCATCGTCGAGAGCCGCCCGAACCTGGACGGCCGCAACATGGTGATGATGCTCGCGCCCGTGAAGAACCCGCCGCCGCCCGGCAGCGAGGCCGCCGACGCGTCCGCGGACGCCGCCGAGGCGCCCGCGGAGCCCGACCGACGCGCCCGCGGAGCCGGCGGAGGCCGCCGAGGCCGCCGCGCCGCAGGCGGAGGCCACCGCCTCCTAGCCCGCGCGGCGCCGCCCTCGCGCGGTGCGCCCGATTCGTCTAGTCTTCTCCGCCGGTCCCGAACCCGTCGAGGAAATCTTCGCATGCCCAAGATGAAGTCCCGCAGGGCCGCCACCAAGCGGTTCCGCGTCACCGGCTCCGGCAAGATCATGTTCCAGCGCGCCGGTCTGCGGCACAACCTCGAGAACACGTCGGGCAAGGAGCAGCGGCACCTCTCGAAGGAGGTCACCCTGGCCCCCGAGATGGTGCCCGGCGTCAAGCGCATGCTGGGGAAGAGGTAGAGGGATGGCCCGCGTCAAGCGTTCGGTCGGCGCCCGCAAGAAGCGCCGCAAGGTCCTCGATCAGGCCAGTGGCTACTGGGGCACCAAGCACTCCTCGTACAAGCGTGCGAAGGAGCAGGTGCAGCGCTCCCTGCGGTACGCCTACCGCGACCGCCGGGTCCGCAAGCGCGACTTCCGCCGCCTGTGGATCGCCCGCATCAACGCCGCGGCCCGAGAGAACGGGCTCACCTACGGTGAGCTCATCCATGGCCTCAAGCTCGCCGAGGTCGAGCTCGACCGGAAGATCCTGGCCGAGCTCGCCACCCATGAGCCCGCATCCTTCTCGGCCCTCTGCGCCCGCGCCCGCGACGCCCGCGAGCGCGTCGCCAGCCCCCGCCTAGCCCACCCCGCGGGCTCCGGCTCGCGACCTCCCCGCGCAACCCCGCGCTGCAGCTGGCGCGGGCGTTGCAGGCCAAGAAGGTCCGGCGCGAGCGGCGCCTGCTCGTGGCCGAGGGCGAGGACCTGGTCGACGCCGCCCTCGCCGCGGGGGCGCGCCCCGTCGCCGTGCTCTGGGACGCCGACCGGTTCGACGACGACGACCCCCGGGTCGCCGCGACGGCCGGCCTGGCCGAGCGCTACCTGGTGCCGCCCAAGCTCATGGCCCAGGCGAGCGGCCTGGCCGCCGCCCCGCGGGTCATCGCGATCGTCCCCCAGCCGGCGTCGCGCAGCTTCCGCGACGTCCGCTTCCCGCCCGACCTCGGGCGTCTACCTCGCGGGGGTGGCCGACCCCGGCAACGTCGGCACCCTCGTGCGCACCGCCGCCGCGCTCGGCGCCGACTGGCTGGCGCTCGGCCCCGGCTCGGCCGACGCGTTCCACCCCCGCGCGGCCCGCGCCGCCATGGGGGCCACGTTCGCGCTGCCGCTGCTCGAGGGCGTGAGCCCCGCCGACCTCGCCACCCGCGAGGGCTTCGCCGTGCTGGCGGCGGTGCCGCGGGGCGGCGTGCCGCCGTGGGAGGCCGACCTGGCGCGGCCGCTGGTGCTGGCGCTCGGCAACGAGCGGGCGGGCCTCGGCTCCGCGCTGGAGGGCCTGGCCGACGGCCGCGAGGTGGTGCGCGTCACGATCCCCCAGGCCGAGGGCGCCGAGTCGCTGAACGTGGCCGCCGCGGGCGCCGCGCTGCTGGCGGAGGCGGTGCGCCAGCGCGCGGGCGGGTCGGATACCCTCACGGGCCGATGAGCGAGCCCGACCTCACGGCGATCCAGGAGGAGGCGCTCGCGGCGATCGCCGGCGCGTCCGACCTCGCGGAGCTCGAGTCCGTGCGGGTGGCCCACACCGGCCGCCGCAGCGCGCTCGCCACCGTGCTCGCGTCGATCGGCTCCCTGCCGCCGCAGCGGCGCGGCGAGGTGGGCAAGGCGGCCAACCTCGCGCGGCGTGCGGTCGAGGCGGCGCTGGAGGAGCGCACCGGCGTGCTCGAGGCGGAGGAGATGGGCGCCGCGCTCGAGCGCGACACGGCCGACGTCACGCTGCCGGGCGACCCCCACCCGCTCGGCGCGGTCCACCCGATCACGCAGGTGCGCCAGGAGATGGAGGACATCCTCCTGGGGCTCGGCTACCGGATCGCGGACGGCCCCGAGGTCGAGACCGAGTGGCACAACTTCACGGCGCTCAACACGCCCGCCGGTCACCCCGCCCGCTCGCCCAGCGACACGTTCTTCATCCAGGGCCGGCCCGACCGGATGCTGCGCACGCAGACCTCCCCGGTGCAGGTGCGCGAGATGCAGCGCTCGGAGCCGCCGATCTACCTCATCGCCCCCGGGGCGGTGTACCGCCGCGACGACATCGACGCCACCCACAGCCCGATGTTCCACCAGATGGAGGGCCTGGCGGTGGACGAGGGCCTGACGCTGGCCCACCTCAAGGGCACCATGCTCCACTTCTTCCGGGAGCTGCTCGGCGGGGACCGCGAGATCCTGCTGCAGCCGCACTTCTTCCCGTTCACCGAGCCGTCGGTGGACATCCAGGTGTCGTACACCGACAAGAACGGCCGGCCGGGGTGGCTCGAGCTGGCGGGCGCCGGGATGGTCGACCCGAACGTGCTCGCGTCCTGCGGCATCGACGCGGAGCGCTACACCGGGTTCGCGTTCGGGTGCGGCCTGGACCGCATCGCGATGATCCGCTTCGGCGTCCCGGACCTGCGGCTCTTCTTCGAGAACGACCTGCGCTTCCTGGAGCAGTTCGCGTGAGGGTGCCGCTGTCGTGGCTGCGGGACTACGTGGACGCCGGGGTGCCCGCCGACGACCTCGCGCGGGCGCTGTCCGGCAGCGGGACGCTGGTCGAGGCGATCCACCACACGGGGGTGCCGGACACGAACGGCAACCTCGGGTCGTTCCGGGTGGGCCGCGTCCTGTCGGCCGAGCAGCACCCCAACGCCGACCGCCTGCGCGTGTGCCGCGTCGACCTCGGCGACGCCGAGCCCGCGGGCATCGTGTGCGGCGCGCCCAACGTCGCCGCCGGCCAGACGGTGGCGGTGGCGCTGCCGGGCGCCCTGCTGCCCGGGGCCGAGAAGCCCCTCGGCGTCGCGAAGCTGCGCGGGGTCGAGAGCCGGGGGATGATCCTCTCCGCCCGCGAGCTGGGGCTGGGCGACGACCACTCGGGGATCATGGAGCTGCCCGAGGGGCCGCCCCCCGGGACCCCGCTGGCCGAGGTGCTGCCGCTGGCCGAGACCGTCCTGGAGCTGGAGATCACCTCCAACCGGCCGGACTGCCTCGCGTTGTACGGGGTGGCCCGCGAGGTGCACGCCGTCACCGGCGCCGCCGCTGGCGGAGCTCGACGAGTCCGACCCGCCGGCGGAGGCGAACGGCGACGTCCGCGACCACGCGTCGGTGGAGGTCCACGACCCCGACCTGTGCCCGCGGTACATGGCCCGCGTGTTCCTGGACGTGCGCGTCGGCCCCTCGCCCGGCTGGCTGGCGCGGCGCCTGGAGGCGGCCGGCATGCGGGCCATCAACAACGTCGTGGACGTCACCAACTACGTGATGCTGCTCACCGGGCAGCCGCTCCACGCCTTCGACCTCGACCGCCTCGCGGGATCGAAGGTCATCGCGCGGCGGGCGGGGGACGGGGAGCGGATCGTGACCCTCGACGGCCAGGAGCGCGTGCTCGACGCGTCGATGCTCGCGATCGCCGACGCCGAGCGGCCCGCCGTGATCGCCGGCATCTTCGGCGCCGAGTTCGCCGAGGTCCACGACGGCACCACCCGCGTGCTGCTGGAGGCGGCGAGCTTCGACGGCCCCACCATCCTCGACACGTCGCTGCGGCTGGGGCTGCGCAGCGAGTCGAGCGGGCGCTTCGAGAAGGGCCTGCCGCGGGAGCTGCCGGCGCGGGGGATGTCGGTGGCGTCGCGGCTGCTGGTGGAGCTGGTGGGCGCGACGATGGTGCCGGGCACGATCGACGTCGGCGAGCCCGCGCCGCCCCGGGAGCCGGTGCGCATGCGCCACGCGCGCGTGCCGCGGATCCTGGGCGTCGAGGTCCCCGCGCAGGAGTCGGAGGCGATCCTCGGCCGCCTCGGCCTCGATGTCGCGCCCGGGGACGAGGCCCTCGTGGCCGGGATCCCCTACGAGCGCGCGAGCGACCTCACCCGCGAGATCGACCTGATCGAGGAGGTCGGGCGCATCCGCGGTCTCGGGGACATCCCGGCGCTGCTGCCGCGCCTGGCCGGCACCGGCCGCCTCACCCCCGCGCAGCAGCTCGAGCGCCGGCTGACCCGCCTGTGCGCCGACCTGGGGCTGAGCGAGGCGATCACGTACCGCCAGGTGCCCGAGGCCGACCTCGACCTGCTGCGCATCGGCCCGGACGACCCGCGCCGCGAGCTGGTGCGGATGGACCACCCGATGAGCGCCGAGATGGCGGTGATGCGCCGCTCGATGCTGCCCGGGCTCCTGCGCGCGGCGGGCCGCAACCAGGCGCACCAGATCGCCGACGGCGGCCTGTTCGAGATCGGACGCACCTACGCCCCGCACGACGACGGCCAGGCGCTGGAGCGGCCCTTCCTGGCCGCGGTCCGGTGGGGCCGCGAGCGCACCGAGGGCTGGCGCGCCGACCCGCGGCCGGTCAACGTGTGGACGGCCACCGGGCTCGCGACGACGCTGGCGCGGGCGGCCGGCGTGCGCGCCGAGACGCGGCCCAACGCCGCGCCCTACTTCCACCCGGTCCGCCAGGCGAGGCTGGTCTCCCCAGGTGCAATTGAGAACACCGGGTCTCGATTGCACCGGAGGCGACGATCGGCTGGGCTGCCGAGATGCACCCGCTGGTGCTCCGCGGCGTTCGACGTGACGGGCCCGGTCGCCGCGGTGGTGATCGACCTGGAGGCGCTGCTGGCCGCGTCGGGCGAGGTCCCGCAGTACGAGGACCTGCTGACCGTCCCGGTGTCCACGCGCGACCTGGCCCTGCTGGTGCGCCGAGACCGTCCCGGCCGCGGACCTGGTGGCCGCCGCGCGGGAGGCGGGCGCGCCGCTGGTCCGCGACGTCCGGGTGTTCGACCGCTACGCAGGCGAGCAGGTCGAGGCGGGGCACGTGAGCCTCGCGCTGCGCCTCTTGCTCGCCGACCCGGGCCGGACGCTGACCGACGAGGAGATCGAGGCGGCCGTCGCCCGCGTGCGCGACGCCCTGGCCGGGCGCGGCGCGCGCCTGCGGAGCTAGCCGTGCCCACCGTCCACGTCTTCGGTGCCGCCGGCTTCGCCGGCGCCCAGCTGACCGCCTACATCGACGCGCACCCGACGTTCGACCTCGGGGTCATCACCGCGCGCGGCGACGCCGGCCGGCGGCTGGTGGACGTGGCGCCCCAGTACCGGGTGGAGCGGGTGCTCGAGGCCCCGGACGTCGCGTCCACCGCCCCGGGCGACTTCGCGGCCGTCGCGTACCCGCACGCCGAGGCGGCGGCGCTGGTGTCGGAGCTGGTGGACCGCGGGGTGCGCGTGCTGGACGTGTCGGCCGACCACCGCCTGCGCGACGGCGACCTCTATCCGCCCGTCTACGGCTTCGCCCACCCCCGGCCCGACCTCCTGGCCGAGGCGGTGTACGGGCTCCCGGAGCGCTACCGCGAGGGCATCGCCGACGCGCGGGTCGTCGCCAACCCCGGCTGCTTCCCGGAGGCGTCGATCCTGGCGCTGCTGCCGCTGGAGGGCCACCTGGACGACGTGGTCATCGACGCCAAGAGCGGCGTCAGCGGCGCCGGCCGCACGCCCACGGAGACGGTCCACTACTCGGCGGCGGCCGACAACGTGAGCCCGTACAAGGTCTACGCGCACCGGCACACGCCCGAGATCGAGCAGGAGCTCGGCGTGCCCGTCACGTTCACGCCGCACCTGGTGCCCGTCGACCGGGGGCTGCTGTCCACCTGCTACGCCCGCGTGGTGGGGCGCGACGTGCCGCGCCAGGACGACCTGCTCCAGCTCTACGCCGACCGCTACGCCGGCCATCCCTTCGTGGAGGTGGTGGAGCGGCCGCCGGGGATGCGCGCCGTGCAGCACACCAACTTCGCGCAGGTGTGCCCCGTGGCCGACCCGCGCGGCGGGCGGATCACCGCGTTCGGGGTGATCGACAACCTCGGCAAGGGCGCGGCCGGCCAGGCCGTCCAGAACCTCAACATCATGGCGGGGCTGCCCGAGACGGAGGGCCTCCTCTGAACCCGGTCGCCCGCGCCGACTGGCTCCGGGCGCCGGAGGGCCTCGCGCCCGTGCCGGGCGGATCGGTCACCACGCCGGCGGGCTTCCGGGCGTCGGGCGTGGCCTGCGGCCTGAAGCCGTCAGGGCTGAAGGACGTGGGCGTGCTCGTCGCCGACGGGCCGACGGCGTCGGCGATGGTCGACACCACCAGCGCGCTGCCGTCCGCGCCGGTGATCCGCAACCGCGCCCTGGACCGCAGCCGCCTGCGCGCCGTGGTGGTGAACGCCGGGAAGGCGAACGCCGCGACCGGGTCGCCGGGGCTGGACGACGCCCAGGCGATGGCCGCCCGCGCCGCCGCCGGCCTGGGCCTCGACCCGGGCGAGGTGGCTGTGTGCAGCACCGGCACGATCGGCGAGCGCCTGGACATGGGGATCACCGGCCCGGGCATCGATGCGGCCATCGCGGGGCTCTCGCGGGCGGGCGGCGGCGACTTCGGCGCGGCCATCTGCACCACCGACCGGGCGCCGAAGGGCGGTGGGTTCCGCCTGGCGCTGCCCGGCGGCGGCGAGGTGGCGCTCGGGGCGGCGGCCAAGGGGGCCGGGATGATCCGGCCGGACATGGCGACGATGCTCGCCTACGTCACCACCGACGCGGCGGTCGACCCCGCCGAGCTGCAGCGGATGACCGCGGAGGCCGCCCGGGCCTCGTTCAACCGGATCAGCGTCGACGCGCAGATGAGCCCGTCGGACACGCTCCTCGTGTTCGCGGAAGGGGAGGGCGCGCCGCTCGCCGGCGCCGACCGCGACCGCTTCGGCGAGGCCCTGGCCTGCGTGTGCCGGTGGCTGGCCGTGCAGATGGTGAAGGACGGGGAGGGCGCCGACCACGCGGTGCGCGTCCTGGTGCGCGGCGCCCGGGACGACGCCGAGGCCGAGCGGGTCGCGCGGGCGGTGGGGGAGTCCTCCCTGGTGAAGACCGCGATCTTCGGCCGCGACCCCAACTGGGGCCGCATCTCGCAGTCCGTGGGGCAGGCGCTGGCCGGGGCGGCGGGGGAGGTCCACGAGCCGGAGGTGACGGTGAACGGCATCCCGTTCGCCGACCCCGCCGCCATCGAGGTCCTCGGCCTCGACGAGTACGACCTGGAGGTGGCCCTCGGCCGCGGCGACGGCGCGGCCGAGCTGTGGGCCTCGGACCTGGGCCACGCCTACGTGACCCTCAACGCGGAGTACCACACCTAGCCGCCGCCTCAGGCGACGGGGGCGGTCTCCAGGAAGAACTCCATCCCGTACCGGGGGGCGGCCTCGGCGTAGCGCCGGCCGACCTCCTCGATGTTGTCCGGGCAGGCGGCGGTGATGTCGTACGCCCGCTCCAGGGTCTCCTCGAAGAACTTCTCGATCCCCGCCGGCGTGAACGTCAGGATCATGGTGACCGGCTCGTCCGAGAAGTTCCGGAAGCAGTGGAGCACGCCCTTGGGGACGTTCACGAAGCTGCCGGGGCCGGCCACGATGCGCTCGTCCCCGAGGCGGAACGTCGGGGTGCCCTCCAGGACGTAGAACGTCTCGTCCTCGTTGCTGTGGGTGTGCGGCGGCGGGCCGCCGTCCGGCGGGACGATCGCGAGCATCGAGAAGTACTCGCCGCCCGACTCCTCGCCCGTCACGAGGAAGGTGTAGAGGTCGCCGGGACCCCAGTAGGACGGGCCCGATCCGTGGGGACGGTGGAACGCGCTCAGCTCCGGCATGTGACTCGCCTCCTCCCGGGATGACGACCGGCCGAGGTGGTACGCTCCGCATCAGTCGTCAAATCAAACGTTGAAAAGCGTTTAGTTGCAAAACGGACTTTCTGACAACGAACGAGCGCTGTCAAGCCCGAGCCGGGAGGAGCTGGTGGCGTGGCGCGTGTTCTTCGAGTGCGCGCTGGCGCTGCCCGACATCCTCGATGCCGAGCTCCAAGCCTCCGGAGGCCTCTCCTTCCGCTGGTACGACGTGCTGGTGCACCTCGAGGAGGCGGGCGGCGGCGTGCCCATGACCGAGATCGCGGGCCGCATCCTGGCGAGCAAGAGCGGGCTGACGCGGGTGATCGACCGGATGGAGGACGCCGGCCTGGTCCGCCGCGAGCGGCCGCCGGACGACCGGCGCGTGGTGCTGGTGCTCATGACGCCCGAGGGGGATGCGGCGCTCCAGGCGTCCCGGGCCGTCCACCGCGACGGCATCCGCCGGCACTTCACCGAGCAGCTCGACGGCGACGACCTGGTGCGCCTGCAGGCCATGCTCGAGAAGGTGCGCGACCACGTGCGGCCCCTGCGGCCGGGGCGGGTGAGCGGCTAGAGGCGCGCGCCCGCCGCCCGCCAGCGGCCCTCGCGCCACCAGCGGTACATCGTCGGCCGGCTCGGCGGCCGCGCCCGTCCTGGCGCCTCCCGCGCCCGCAGCTCCTCGATCACGGGACCGGGCAGTTCTCCCGAGGCCCACCGCTCCTCGGCCTCCCGCCGGAGCTCCGCCCAGGAGTACGACCCGGGCCGTGGTCGCGGCGGCGGGCTGAGCAGCCGGCGCGTCAGGGCGAGGTGGTCGTCGAGCGCCTTGCTGCGACGGGCCGTCAGGCAGTCCGCCGCCTCCCAGACGGCCCACAGCGACCGATGGAAGTCGCGCCCCGCGCGGCGCCGCTGGAACTCCGGCGACGCGTGCGCGGCGCAGAGCCACACCCCGACACCCCCAGGAAGCAGGATCCGCCGTCGCCGTCCCTCGCCCGGCCCCATGCAGATCGCGCACGGCGGGGTCCCCCCGAGCCGTGGTCCCTTGTAGAAGGACGTCACCATTAGGCGCACCCTCGCCCAGGGACCCAGCACGACTCGACGCCCGCCTGCGCCGGAAGTCGCGCGACGTGGTGCCGGGGTATGTCGCAATTGAGACTCCCCGTCGGTCTCAATTGAGCCACCTCGGCGTGCGGTGCGACGCCGGCACGCAGGGGCGGCGGTCCAGGGCCCCGGAGGTGAGCCGCGATCGAGACCCGCCCCGAGTCTCAATTGAGACTCCCCCCCGACCGGCGGGGACCCGCGGACGGCTGCCCGAAGCGCCCCAACCGGCCCGGGGGAAGCCCGGATCCCGTCCACGGGTCCACCGCGGCGGCCGGGATCCTGGCCCTCGGGCGAAGGGATGGACGGGGGAGGGCGTTCACCATCGGTGACACCCCACCGACCCGCGACCGGAGGCTCATCCATGGCACCGGACACCGCCCACACGTCCCATCGTCCCCTCGGCACCGACCACGGGGCCGCCGGGATCCCCCTGATCACGCTCGTGCTGTCGGGGGCGCTGCGCATCCACCCGCCGGAGCGGGGGCCCGTGACCGAGCCGGCGAGGGACGACTAGCGCGTCTCACCCGATCGTCTGGACGAGCAGGACGGCGTTCAGCCCGACGATCAGCACCGCCACCACGGCCGCCGCGGCCGTGGTGGCGGGCCGGTTGACCAGCCCGCCCATCAGGCGCCGGTCCCGGCAGAAGAGCACCAGCGGGATCAGCGCGAACGGGATCCCGAACGACAGCACCACCTGGCTCAGCACCAGCGCCCGGCTGGGGTTCACCCCGATCGCCAGGACGACCAGGGCGGGCGCCATCGTGAGCGCGCGGCGCAGCCACAGCGGGATCTGCCGGTCGATGAACCCCTGCATGACCACCTGGCCCGCGAGCGTCCCCACCGACGACGACGACAGGCCCGACGCGAGCAGGGCCGCCCCGAAGGCGTACTGCGCGTGGGAGCCGACGAGGTCGCCGAGACGGTCGAACGCCACGTCGATGTCCTCCACCCCCGTCAGGCCGCGACCGTGGAACACGGCGGCCGCCATCACCAGCATCGACATGTTGATCACGCCGGCGATGCTCATCGCGATGATCACGTCGATCCGCTCGAACCGGAAGATCCGCCGCCGCTCGTCCTCGGACCGGCCCACCACGCGCCGCTGGGTGAGCGCCGAGTGGAGGTAGATCACGTGCGGCATCACCGTCGCCCCCAGGATCCCGGTGGCCAGCAGCAGGCTCTCCGACCCCGAGAACCGCGGCGTCGTCAGCCCCTGCGCGATCGCCGTGCCCGACGGGTCCGACAGGACGAACTGGACGGCGAAGCCGACGAGGATGACCCCGACCAGCACCGAGATCGCGATCTCCAGCGGCCGGGCGCCGCGCGACTGGAGGTGGAGGATCCCGAACGAGAACACGCCGGTCAGCAGTCCCGCCCAGAACAGCGGGATGCCGAACAGCAGGTTGAAGCCCGAGGGCCGCGCCCAGGAACTCCGCCAGGTCGGTCGCCATCGCGATCAGCTCCGCCTGCACCCAGAGCCCCCGCGACACCGGCACCGGGTAGCGCGCGCGGCACACCTCCGGCAGGTTCATGCCGGTCGCGATGCCGAGCTTCGCCGACATCGACTGGATGAGCATCGCCATCAGGTTCGAGGCGAGGATCACCCACAGCAGCATGTAGCCGAACTGCGACCCCGCCGCGATGTTCGTCGCGAAGTTGCCCGGATCGACGTAGGCCACCGACGCCACGAAGGCGGGGCCGAGGAACGGGAGCACCGCCCGCAGGCCGCGGTGGCCGCCGGCGAGGGACCGGTGCGCCGCCTCGGCCACCCGGCCCTCGCCGGGGAGCGCGACCTCCGCGAGGTCCGGCGGCAGGCCGGGATCGAGCCGGGACTGTCTCTTGGAACTAGTCAAGGCTAAATGTATAACTCAGCCATGCCAAACAAGGTCCGGCTCACCCGCCGTCAGATGCTGATCGGCGCGGCGCCCATCGTCGCGGCCATCCCCATGGCCGGGATCGCGGCGGCCCCCGCGCTCAGCGGCGTCGAGCGCGCCCGCGGCCTGGCCCCCGAGGATCACGCCTCCATCGGCCACGCCGCGATGATCGGGCCCACCGTCCCGGCGCCCGGCGGACCCGGCGACCTCGACGCGCTGCTGTACCCGCCGCCCGCCCTGCCGCACCAGCCGGGGCGGGTGCGGCGCTACGAGCTCGTCGCCGCCGACCGCGACGTCGAGATCGCGAAGGGCGTGACGTTCCCCGCCTGGACGTACAACGGCACGATCCCCGGCCCCGTCATCCGCGCCACCGTGGACGACATCCTCGAGGTGGACTTCGTCAACGCCGGGTCGCACCCGCACACGATCCACTTCCACGGCATCCACCCCGCCGACATGGACGGGGTGTTCGAGATCGTCCACCCGGGCGACCGCTTCACGTACCGCTTCGCCGCGCGCCCCTACGGCATGCAGCTGTACCACTGCCACGCGACGCCCCTGAAGAAGCACATCCACAAGGGCCTGTACGGCGCGTTCATCATCGACCCTCCGGAGCCGCGGCCGCCGGCGCGGGAGATCGTGATGGTGATGAACGGCTACGACACGGACGGGGACGGCGAGAACAACTTCTACTCGGTCAACGGCCGGGCGTTCTACTACGCCAAGTATCCGATCCGGGTGAAGCGCTCGGAGACGCTGCGGATCTACCTCGCCAACCTCACCGAGTTCGACCTGATCAACTCCTTCCACCTCCACGGGGAGTTCTTCCGCTACTACCGCACCGGCAGCACCGACCACTTCGAGTACACGGACACGGTGATGCTGTGCCAGGGCGAGCGCGGGATCGTCGAGATCGACTGGCACAACGCCGGCCGCTTCATGTTCCACGCCCACCAGTCGGAGTTCACCGACCTCGGCTGGATGGGCTTCTTCGAGGTGGTCGACGAGTGAGCACCGAGCCGGTCGCCCGTCCGCAGGGCGCCTGGGGGCTGCGCCTGCTGGCGCTGGTCCCGATCGTGCTGCTGGTCGGCATCGCCGCCGCCTTCGTGCAGTCGGGCGGCTCCATCACCGGCCTGGTGGGGTCGAGCCCGCCGCCGGCCGACACGTTCGACGTCCGCCGCGTCCAGTTCCACCCCGGGGAGATCCAGGTGCTGGTGCGCAACCCGCAGCCCGAGGACCTGACGATCGCGGTGGTGACGGTCGACGACGCCATCGTCCCGTTCACCCTCGACGGCGGCGCCACCCTCGGCCGCCTGCGCTCGCGCACCATCACGATCCCGTACACGTGGGTCGAGGACGACCCGTACCTGATCGGCGTCACCAGCTCGACAGGGATCCAGACGACGCACGACGTGCCGGCCGCGGTCGAGACGCCCGGACGCCGGCGGACGCAGCGCCGCGGGCTACGCCCTGATCGGCCTGCTGGTGGGCGTGGTGCCCGTGGCCCTCGGGATGCTCTGGCTGCCGTCGCTGCGCCGCGCCGACCCGCGCTGGCTGGCCGCGTTCATGGCGCTGACCGCCGGCCTGCTGACGTTCCTGGCCGTCGACGCCCTGGCCGAGGCGCTGGAGCTCCAGTCGGCGCTGCCGGGCGCGCTCGGCGGGCCCGGGCTGGTGCTGCTGGGCGTCGCGCTCAGCTACCTGGGGCTCACGTGGGTGGCCCACCGCCTCTCGCGCGGCCGGCCCGCCGCCGAGCGCGGCGCGCCCCTGGCGGGCGTGGCCCTGGCGACGATGGTCGCCATCGGCATCGGCCTGCACAACATGGGCGAGGGCCTGGCGATCGGTACGTCCTTCGCGCTCGGCGAGCTCGCCCTCGGCACGTTCCTGATCGTGGGCTTCATGGTCCACAACGTCACCGAGGGCCTCGGCATCGCCGCGCCGCTCGCCGAGGGGGAGCGCGTGAGCGTCAGGCGCCTGGCCGCCCTGGCGCTCATCGCCGGCGCCCCGGCGATCCTGGGCGCCTGGATCGGCGGCTTCGTGACCAACGAGGTGCTGGCCGTCCTGTTCTTCGGCCTCGCCGTCGGCGCCGCCCTGCAGGTGGTGGTGGAGGTCGGGCGCTACATCGCCCGGCGCGCCCCCGGCGGGCTCGGCTCGGGGTGGGTGGTCGGCGGCTTCCTGGCCGGCATCGCCGTCATGTACCTGACGGGTCTGATCGCGGGCTGACCTCCAGCAGGCGGCCGCGGCCGCGCGGTGTGCTCCACCTGGAGCGTGGTGTGCCCGATGCCGAACTCGCTCGTCGAGCATCTCCGCCAGCTCCCGGCGGCGGGCGTGGCAGTCCTCGCCCTGGCCCACCAGCACGTGCGCCGACAGGGCGGGGAAGCCCGACGTGATGGTCCAGATGTGGAGGTCGTGCACCTCGGCGACGCCGTCCATCGCCGCCATCCGGCGGCCCACGGCGTCGGCGTCGATGCCCTCCGGGGTGCCCTCCAGCAGGACGCCCACCGACTCCCGCAGCACCCGCCACGCGCTGAGCCAGCACCAGGCCGCCGATCAGGATCGCGATGACCGGGTCGGCCCGCTCCCAGCCCATCGTCAGCACGAGGACGGCGGCGACCACCACGCCGAGCGACCCGAGCAGGTCGCCGATCACGTGGTAGAAGGCGGCGCGGACGTTCAGGCTGCCCGCCTGCGAGCGCCACAGGATCCCGGCGCCGACGACGTTCACGACCAGCCCGATCAGCCCGATGACCAGCGTCGTGCCGCCGGCGACGTCGGTGGGCGACGACAGCCGCCCGGCCGCCTCCACCCAGATCCAGATCGACACCGCCACCAGCCCGATCCCGTTGACGAGGGCGGCGAGGATCTCGGCCCTGCGGTACCCGAAGCTCATCCGCGACGAGGCGGGCCGGCCCGCCAGCCAGATCGCCCCGAGGGCGAGCGCCAGCGACGCCGACGTCGGACACCATGTGGGCCGCGTCGGCGAGCAGGGCGAGGCTGCCGGCGACGAGGCCGCCCACCACCTCGGCCACCGCGAAGCCGGCGGTGAGCGCCAGCACCCACGCCAGGGCGCGGGCGTCGGCGCGCCGGTCCGGGCCGTGCGCGTGCGCGTCCGAGTGATGGTGGTGGCCGTGGCCCACCACCCGAGGGTGCCACGCCGCGCGGCCGGCGTCCGCTGATTGACGCGGGCCGTCAGCCCTCCGCGGGCGGGCCGCGGCGTATGTCAGCATCCTGCGCCGATGGACGGGAACCTGACTGCGAGCGAGGTGGACACCCCGGGCCTGCAGTCGCGGGTCGGGGTGCTCCTGGAGGCGCTGCCCTACATCCGCGAGTTCGCGGGCGACACGATCGTGATCAAGTACGGCGGCGCGGCGATGACCAGCCCCGAGCTGAAGGAGTCGTTCGCGCGGGACGTGGCCCTGCTGAAGCTCGTGGGGATGAACCCCGTGATCGTCCACGGCGGCGGGCCCGACATCTCCCGCTACTCCGATCGCCTGGGCCTGGAGGTGCGCTTCGTCAAGGGGCTCCGCGTGACCGACGCGCCCACGATGGAGCTCGTGAAGATGGTGCTCGTGGGCAAGATCAACAAGGAGATCGTCGCCCAGATCCAGGCCGCGGGCGTGCCCGCGGTCGGACTCGCCGGCGACGACGGCGGGCTGATCGAGGCCGAGAAGGCCGAGAGCGAGGACGACCTCGGCTTCGTGGGCCACGTGGCCAGCATCGACCCGTGGGTGCTCGAGAGCCTCGCGGAGTTCGTCCCCGTGATCGCGTCGGTCGGCGTCGACCGCCACGGCCAGAGCTACAACATCAACGCCGACACGGTCGCCGGGCGGCTCGCCGGGGCGCTCCGCGCCCGCAAGGCGATCTTCCTGACCGACGTCGAGGGGATCTACCGCGACATCGCGGACCCCACGAGCATGATCAGCGAGTGCCGGCTGCGCGACCTGCGCGACCTCATGGCCTCGGGCGCCGTGGCGTCGGGGATGATCCCGAAGCTCGGCGCGGTCGTGGACGCGCTCGAGCTGGGCGTCGGCGCCGCGCACATCGTCGACGGCCGGGTCCCGCACTCGGTGCTGGTCGAGATCTTCACGCAATCCGGTGTCGGCACGAAGGTGACGAAGTGATCGATGAGGTGATGGTCGGCCGCGAGGCGGCGGCGCTCATGCCCACGTACCGGCGCCAGCCGGTGGCGTTCGTGCGCGGCGAGGGGGCGGCGCTCTACGACGCCGACGACCGCCGGTTCGTCGACTGCATGGCCGGCATCTCGATGAACAACGTCGGCCACTGCCACCCGGCGGTGGTGGCGGCGATCGCCGAGCAGGCGGGCCGCCTGATCAACGTCTCGAACCTCTACTACACCGAGCCGATGATCGCGCTCGCGGAGTGGATCCGGGACCGCTCGCTGGGCGGCCGGGTCTTCTTCTGCAACTCGGGGGCCGAGGCGAGCGAGGCCGCGCTCAAGATCGCCCGCAAGCACGGCGGCCCCGGCCGGCCCGAGGTGGTCGCGCTGGTCGACGGGTTCCACGGCCGCACGTACGGCGCGCTGTCGCTCACCGGCCAGCCCGCCAAGCAGGAGCCGTTCCGCCCCCTGGTGCCCGGCGTGCGCCACGTCGACCGCGACGACCTGGAGGGGCTCGCGGCCGCGGTGGGCGACCGCACCTGCGCGGTGGTGCTCGAGATCGTGCAGGGCGAGGTGGGCGTCCACCCGGTGCCGCAGCCGATGCTGGAGCTCGCGCGGGAGCTGTGCGACCGGCACGGGGCGCTGCTGCTGGTCGACGAGATCCAGACCGGCCTGTCGCGGACCGGCCCGCTGTGGGCCCACCACGACGTCGGCGTGGTGCCGGACGTGATGATGATCGCCAAGAGCCTCGGCGGCGGCGTGCCGATCGGTGCGGTGGTGGCGCGGCCCGAGCACGACGCGATCCTGCAGCCCGGCGACCACGGCTCGACGTTCGCGGCGGGCCCGCTCGCCTGCGCGGCCGCCCTGGCGTCGTGCGCGGTGCTCGACGACGCCGAGCTCCAGGCGGGCGTGCGGCGCAAGGGCGCCGACCTGCTGGCCGGGCTCGAGGGGCTGGTCACCGACGGCCTCGCCGTGGAGGCCCGCGGCCGCGGGCTGATGTGCGCGATCGACCTGCCGCGGCCCCGCGCCGGGGAGGCCGTCGTGCGGATGCTGGACGAGGGCTTCCTGGTGAACGACACTTCGCCCCGGACGATCCGCATGCTCCCGCCACTCGTCATCGAGCCGGACGACCTGGACGCCCTGGTGGCGGCGTTCCGGCGGGTGCTGCCGCCGCTGGTGGCCGCGGGATGATCCGGCGGGTGGCCGGCGCCGCGCTCGTCGCGGTGTCGCTCGCCCTGCTCGCCGCCTCGCACGGCGCGGCCCAGAGCCCCCCGCTCCCGCCGTGCCCTCCGGGCACCCCGGTCCCCGCGCCGCCGACCGTGACCGCCAACCTCTCCGCGGTGGGCTCGCCGCCGCGCCTCGTGGCACAGCGGCCGATCGACATCCAGTACGACGATCCCAACCTGACCGTCAGCGTCCAGTCAACGTCCGGGCCGCCCGGGACGGTCGTGCAGTCCGACGACGGCAACTTCGTCACGCTGACCGTGCCGGCGCCGGGCCGGATCGCGTTCACGGCCGCCTACTACCTGACCCGCGACGGGACGTGCACGCACAGCTTCACCTACGAGCTGGACGTGACCGCCGGCGACCTCGTCCCGGCGGGCGTCGGCGCCACCCGCGGCTTCAGCCCGCGCGGCGGCTTCCGCTTCACCCGCCTCCCGACGTTCGGCGACTACGACGGGCTGAAGCCCGCCGCCGGGCTCGTGTTCGCCTGCGACGGCGCCAAGGCGCCGGTGCCGCTGAGCCTGGTCGTCCACGCGGAGCGCCGGCTCGCGAAGCGGCCGTCGGCGGCGTCGCCGTCCGTCCGCCTGGACGTCCCCGACCCGTGCACGACGAAGACGACGCGCGTCACCGGCCTCGGCCTGCGGCTGTGGTTCGTCAACAACGACCGCCCCGACGAGGGGGAGCGGTTCTTCGCCGTCGAGGTGACGACGAAGGTGCCCTCGCGGTTCTGGGCCGCCTTCGCCCAGGACGTGCGGCCCCTCGGATCGCTCCGCTTCTACACGGCCTGGAAGCCGCAGAACGGGCGCTTCCCCAGGGGGTGGGTGATGGCGACGGAGGCCGGCTTCGAGCGCGCGCGCTGCCGCCGGCCCCCGCCCACCACCGGACTGGGGTTCCGCCGCTGGCCGCTCCCCCCATGCCAGCGGCGGTGACCCGCTCGGCCTAGGCCTTGCCCTTCGCCTTCGGGACGTCGTCGCCGTCGCCCGGGTCCGTCTCGCCGCCCGTCACGACCGTCACCCGCTCGCAGCTCGCGTCGGCGACGTCCTCGGAGCGGACGAACGCCTGGTCGCGCCCGGGGCCGCAGTGGAGGCGGTCCACCTGGCCGTCGGCGGCGCGCGCGTAGAGCACGTCGTTGCCGAACCCGCCGAGCAGCACGTCCTCGCCGACGCCGGCGTAGAGGACGTCGTTGTGCCGGCCGCCGAGGACGCGGTCGTCGCCGCTGCCGCCCGTCGCCAGATCGCGGCCACGGCCGCCGGAGACCACGTCGTCGCCGGCCTGGCCCAGGATGATGTCGGCCAGGTCGCCGCCGATGGCCACGTCGTTGCCGGGGCCGAGGAAGGCCACGTCGCGGCCGCGGCCCAGGAGCACGACGTCGTCGCCGTCGCCGGCGCGCACGGTGTCGGGGCCGGCCAGCGCCTGCACCACGTCGTCGCCGCCGCCGGCGGTGATCAGGTCGGCGCGCTCCGTGCCGAACAGCAGGTCGGACGCATCACCGCCGTTGACGACCGCGCCGAGCGCGGCGGGCGCGGCGATGGCGATGCAGGCCGCGGTGGTGGCGAATGCTCGGGTGATCCTCATGGCGCCCCCCTCAGGGTCGATGGTGCGGACAGGGGGGAGCCTGCGGCGCGGATGTGAAGGATTCAGGAGGTTGCCCGTGCGGCCCCTGTGAGCGTCGGGGTGAATTCCGTGAGGTCCCCGGCGTGGGCGGGAGCCCACGCCGGGGATGGGGCTCAGTAGGCGCTCGTCCCGGCGCTCGGCGCCGCCGGGGCGGTGCCGGAGCCGGACTGGGCGCCGCCGCCGCCCGCCCCGCCGTCGCCCGGGCAGCCGTCGCCACCGGGCTGGGGCGCCTGCTGCTGCTGGGGGGTGGTGGCGGTCGCGGCGGGGGCGGCCGAGGAGGCGGTGCCCCCATCCGAGCCCCCCGACGTGGCGGCCACCGCCGTCGCGCCGCCGGCGGCGAGCGCCAGCGCGGCGACGCCGGCGGCGATCGCGCGCGGCCTGGTGATCGTCATGGAACGTCCTCCTGGTCGTGGTCCGTTCACCAGGCAGTGAAGGGACCGCCCATCGGAGGAGGCGGAGAAACGACGAAGAGCGGGCGAAGAACCGGGCGGCCGCCCGGCCCGGCTCAGGCGGCCCGGCGGTAGGGCTGCGGCTCGGCCGCGGACGCGGTCGCGCGGAGGAAGCCGGCCGAGATCTCGGTGCCGAGGCCGGCGGCCCGCAGGTCGAACGTCGTCGGCGAGACGGCTGATGATGAGCAGGCCGCGACCGCGCGTGTCGGTGGGCGGTGGGGCGACCTCGGGGATGACCGGGCACGGCGCGCCGGGACGGCCCTCGTCCAGCACGCGCACCTGGGCGCGCTCGGTGGTGACCGTCAGCTCCACCTCGACGGCCCCGCCGAGCGGCGAGCCGTGCTCGATCGCGTTGGTCACGGCCTCGGTGGAGGCCAGCAGCATGCGGGCGGCGCCGTCGGCGGGCCACTCCTCACGGGCGAGCACCGCCGCCAGCGCGGAGCGCACGAAGGTGACCACCGCCAGGTCGGCGGGAACGCGGAGGCATGAGTGGACGCCGGGTGTCACGGGGGTCACTGCGGTCGGATTCTGGCGCTGCATGGTTACCTTATCGGCGGTATACGACGTCACTCGACCACGGCGGTACCCCACGGAGGTCGAGTCCTGATGGGGGTCACTAGACTCCCGGCGCCAATCGACCGGAGGCCCGCACGTGCCCGAACAGCGTCCCGTCCCCCCTGTCGCGGGCTATCTCGCCCAGCCCCACGAGGTGCACCGCGTGGTGCTGCTCTACTCGGGCGGCCTGGACACCTCGGTGATGCTGAAGTGGATCCAGGACGAGTATGACGCGGAGGTCGTGGCCCTCTGCATCGACCTGGGCCAGCCGGCGGACGACTTCGACGCGGTGCGCCAGAAGGCCCTCGACCTGGGCGCCGTCGCGAGCCTGGTGGTCGACGCCAAGGAGGAGTTCGCGCGGGACTACGTGGCGCCCGCGATCAAGGCCAACGCCCGCTACCAGGGCGGGTACCCGCTGTTCACGTCGCTCGGCCGCCCGCTCCTGGCGAAGCTGGCGTGCGACGCGGCGCATGAGCACGACGCCGACACGATCGCGCACGGGTGCACCGGCAAGGGCAACGACCAGGTGCGCATCGAGGCGACGATCGCGACCCTCGCGCCGGACCTGAAGGTCATCGCGCCGGTGCGCGAGTGGCAGATGGGCCGCGACGAGGAGATCGCGTACGCGCAGGAGCACGGCATCCCCGTGTCGTCGTCGGTCGAGCGGCCCTACTCGATCGACGACAACCTCTGGGGGCGCTCGTCCGAGGGCGGCGTCATCGAGGACCTCGACCAGCCGCCGCCGGACGACGTCTTCCAGCTCGTCACCCCGCCGACGGAGGCGCCCGACCGGCCGGAGGACCTCCGCATCGGCTTCCGCGACGGCCTGCCGGTGTCGCTCGACGGCGAGGAGCTGCCGCTGGTGGAGCTCATCCGCCGCGTCGCCGAGGCCGGCTGCCGCAACGGGGTGGGCATCGTCGACCACATCGAGGACCGGGTGGTGGGCCTCAAGGTGCGCGACCTCTACGAGGTCCCGGCCGCGGAGATCATCCTGGACGCCCACCGCGAGCTCGAGAAGCTCGTGTGCACCGGCCGCGAGAACGCGCTCAAGCCCACGCTCGACGCGCTCTGGGCCCAGCTCGCCTACGAGGGCCTGTGGTACGAGCCGCTCCTCCAGGCCCTCAACGCCTTCATGGACCAGGTGAACGGCAAGGTGGAGGGCGAGATCACGATGCGCCTCTACAAGGGCGGCGCGACGGCCGTCACGCGGAGCTCGCCGAACGCGATCTACGACCGGAGCCTGGCGACGTTCAACGCCGACGCCTCGTTCTCGCAGGGCGCGGCGCCCGGCTTCATCGAGCTGTACTCGCTGCAGAGCCGGATGGCGTACCGGATCGCCGAGGCCCGGAGGAAGGGGTGAGGCGCGGCGGCCCGCCAATGCTCCCGGTCGAGCCGGGGGCGGTCCCCGCGGTGTCGCGGGTCGAGCGCGGCCAGCGCGGCCTGCGCTTCGCGCCCGCCGGCGACGGCGCCGCGCCGGGTGCCCCACTCGGGCCCGCTGCGCGCGCGGGCGGCCGCGCCCGTCCCCGCGCGCGAGGCGACCGTGGTGGCCGGCGGCAAGCTCGCGCTCCTGACGGGCGCCGGCGCGGCCTTCAGCCTGCGGCTGCCCCAGGTGGTCGTGATCCACGACCGGCGGCCCCCGGGGCTCGACCGGACGGTGGGCGCCGCCGAGGCGAACGCGGGCCTCCTGCACGCCGACGGCGGCTGGCGCGCGGTGGTGCTGCCGAGCCTGGGGGACATCGCCGCCGAGCCTCGGCCCCGGCCCGGCGGCGATCCGCGCCGACGGCCGCGCGGTGGCCGTGGTCGCGGACGGCGAGGTGCTCGAATGGCGGCTCGGCGAGGAGGGGCCGGCGGCGCGCCGGCCCGGCGCCGGCTGACGCGATCTGCTTCGCGGCCGACGGCGGCGTGTGGCTCGCCGCGGGCGCCGCGCCCCGGGCGCCCGGCGAGGCGGCGGTCGCCGGCCCCGCCATCGTGGCGCTGGCCGCCGCGGCGGCGGCGCCCGTGCTGGTGGCCCGCCACGAGGACGACACCGTCAGCGTCTGGGAGCCGGGCGGCGCCGAGGCGCTCGCCACCTGGCCGTCGCCGGTCCCGCGCGCGACGGGGCTGGCCGTGTCGGCCGACGGCGCGCTGATCGCGCTCGGCTCGCCCGACGGCGCGGACCCCGTCGCGGCCCTCGTGACGCCCGACGGCGCCGTCGCCCGGCTCGTCGAGGGCGCCCGCGTGATCGCCCCGTCGCCGGCCCGCGACGGCCTGCTCGTGGCCGGCGACTGGGGCTGTGCCTGGCTCACACCACCCGAGGAGGACGCATGAGCACACGACCGCTGCCCCCGCCGGAGGTCCTGCGCGACGATCCTGGCCCGTGGAGCGTCGTGAGCTCCGTCTTCGTCCAGGCCGGCCGCCCCGGCAAGCGGCGCCCGCTGCCGCCCACCGGGCTGATGCTGTCGCCGCCGCCGGAGGTCGGGCTGGCCCTCGCCGGCATCGACCCCTCGTCGCCCGTCGCCGGCGTCGGGCAGGTCACGATCGTGGCCGCGGCCCGCGAGCCCGCGCTGATCCTCGGGCTGCGCCTCGCGCTGGGCGGCACGTGGGGCGTGCTGCTCGCGCAGGCCCGGGAGGCGTCCCCCGCCGGCTGAGGCTCCTCGTGGCCGCCGAGCCGATCGGCGCGCGGGCGCTCAACCGGGCGACGCTCGCGCGCCAGATGCTCCTGGAGCGGGCCGACGTGCCCGCCCGGGAGGCGGTGTCGCGCCTGGTCGGCATGCAGGCGCAGGAGCCCCTCGACCCCTACGTGGGGCTGTGGAGCCGGCTGCGGGGGTTCCGGCCGGCGGCCCTCGCGGCGCTGCTGACCGAGCGTGAGGCGGTCCGGATCGTCCTGATGCGCGGGACCATCCACCTGGTCACCGCCGAGGACTGCCTGGAGCTGCGGCCGCCGGTGCAGCCCATCCTGGATCGCGAGCTGACCGTCCACCAGCAGTACAAGGACGAGCTGGCGACGGTCGACCCGGGCCCCGTCCTGGAGGTCGCCCGGCCCTTCCTGGCCGAGCCGCGCACCATCCCGGAGCTGCGGGCCGAACTCGCACGCCACTTCCCGGACCGGACGCCCGGCGCGCTCGCGTACCTGTGCCGCAACCACCTGCCGCTGGTGCAGGTGCCGCCGCGCGGCGTCTGGGGCAGCGCCCGGCAGGTGACCCTGGCCGACGCCGAGGCGTGGCTCGGCCGCCCGCTCGCCGCCCGGCCGGACCCCGAGCGCATCGCCCTGCGCTACCTCGCCGCGTTCGGGCCCGCGACGCCCGCCGACCTGGTGGCCTGGTCGGGACTGCCGTCGATGCGGGCCGTGCTCGAGGGGCTGCGCCCGGGTCTGCGGGCGTTCCGCGACGACCGCGGCCGCGAGCTGCTGGACGTGGACGACGCGCCGCGCCCCGACCCGGACACGCCCGCCCCGCCGCGCTTCCTGCCGGTCTACGACAACGTCCTGCTCTCGCACGCCGACCGCGGCCGCTTCCACTCCGACGGCGACCGGCGGCGCCTGGCCGTCGCGCCCGGACGCGTTCGCGGGTCGGTGCTCCTGGACGGCACGCTGCTCGGCACCTGGTGGACCGAGGACGGCGCGGCGCCCGGCGGCGTGACCCTGCTGGTCCGGCACCTGCGCCCCGTGCCTGCACGGGCCGCGCGGGCGCTGGCGGCCGAGGGCCGCAGGCTCATGCGCATGACCCATCCGGGGGACGGCGCCCGAGAGGTCCGGATGGTCCCGTTGGACTGAACCCGGCCCGTACCCGCGATCCTCACGGCGTCCGCCGGGCCGCCGATACCTGTCGCGAGAACCCGTCGGGGAGGCACAGAGGATCATGAAGGGCATCGTGTTCAACCTCCTCGAGGAGGCCGTCGTCGAGGCCCACGGCGTCAACGCGTGGGAGCAGGTCCTGGAGGACGTGGGCGCCGACGGCGTCTACACGAGCCTCGGGAACTACTCCGACCAGGAGGCGCTCGCGCTCGTCGCGGCCATCTGCGAGCGGGTGGGCGCCACCGCCGACGAGGTGCTGCGCGGCTTCGGCCGCTCCGCGCTGCCCCGGCTCATGGCCCGCTACCCCGAGTTCGCCGCCGGCCACGACTCCACCAAGTCGTTCCTCCTGCGGCTGGACGACACCGTCCACCCGGACGTCGTGAAGCTGTACCCGGACGCGCAGCCGCCGCGGTTCGAGTTCGAGGACCCCTCACCCGAGATGCTGGTGCTGCACTACGTCTCCGAGCGCCGCCTCTGCGCGATGGCCGAGGGGATGATCGAGGCGTCCGCCGCCCACTTCGGCGAGCCGCTCGCGCTCCGGCACACCGACTGCATGCGGGACGGCGCCTCCCGGTGCACGTTCGTGGCGACATTCGGGTGACGGACCTCGAGCGCGCTGCGCAGCGCGCCGAGCGGGAGCGACGCGCCCGCCTCGCGGCGGAGGAGATCGCGGAGCGGGTCACCCGGGAGCTGTACGACACCGTCCGGCACCTCCGGGAGGCCGAGGCGCGCGCCCGCATCGTGGGCGAGACCGCCGTGGAGGTGTTCACCGCCCCGCTGGCCCTGTCGGAGACGCTCGCGGGCATCGCCGCCTCGGCCGAGCGCGCGCTCGGCGCGCGCCGGGTCACGTGCTTCGCGTGCGCGGCCGGCGGGTCCGTGGTCGAGTCGGTCCACGGGCCCGGCGACGCCCCGGCGCTGGCCGCGCTCGCCGGCCGGCCGGCGGAGGCCATCCCCGGCATGGACGGGGCCGACGTCACCCGCGGCGTCGTGGCGCTCGAGCTGTCCCACGCGTCGATCGTCACCGGCGGGCGCGAGGCCCTGCTCGGCGTGCTGCGGGTCGAGCTGGCCGAGGCGCGACTGCTGACCGACGCGGAGCTGCTGGTGGCGCGCAGCCTCGCGGCGCTCGCCAGCATGGCCCTGGCCAACGCGCGCCTGCACGAGCAGACGCTCCGCAGCCTCGCCGACGCGGAGCGGCGGGCGGCCACCGACCCCCTGACCGGCCTCGCGAACCACCGGGCGTTCCAGGAGCGCCTCGCGTCCGAGATCCAGCGCGCCGGGCGCCACCGCCGGCCGCTCGCCCTGGCGGTGTGCGACCTGGACCACTTCAAGCGGGTCAACGACTCCCACGGCCACCAGGTGGGCGACCGCGTGCTGGTCGAGGCGGGGCGGATCCTGCAGGGGCAGGCGCGCCGCGACGACCTGGTGGCGCGCATGGGCGGTGAGGAGTTCGCCTGGCTCATGCCCGAGACCGACGACACGTCGGCGTGGGAGGCGGCCGACCGCGCCCGCGCGGCCATCGCCGACCACACGTTCCAGGGGGTCGGCCGGGTCACGATCTCCGCCGGGGTGTGCGACCTCGCCGCGGCCGGGGAGGCGGAGCGGCTCTTCGCGCTGGCCGACGGCGCCCTCTACTGGGCGAAGCACCGCGGCCGCAACCTGGTGGTGCGCTACTCCCCGGACGAGGTCGACGTGCTGTCGGCCGAGGAGCACGCCACGCGCCTGGAGCGGCGCCAGTCGCTCCAGAGCATCCGGGTGCTGGCGCGGGTGGTTGACGCCAAGGACCCGCTCACCCGCCGTCACTCCGACCGGGTGGCCGGGCACGCGGTGGCGCTGGCCACCGCGCTCGGGTGGCACGCGTCGCGCATCGCCCGCCTGCACGAGGCCGCCGTGGTGCACGACGTCGGCAAGATCGGGGTGCCGGACGCGGTGCTGCTGAAGCCCGGCCGCCTCACCGCCGACGACCGCGTGGCCATCGAGCGCCACGCCGCGCTCGGCGCGGACATCGTGGCCGACGTGCTCGACCCGGAGCAGGTGTCGTGGGTGCGCAGCCACCACGAACGCTGGATCGGCGGCGGCTACCCCGACGACCTGGCGGGCGAGGACATCCCCGACGGCGCCCGCGTGATCGCCGTGGCCGACGCCTGGGACGTCATGACCAGCGAGCGCCCCTATCGCAGCCCCGTGAGCGCCGACGAGGCGCTGGCCGAGTGCGAGCGCCACGCCGGCGCCCAGTTCGACCCCGGGGTCGTCGCCGCCCTCCGGCGGCTCCACGCCGCCGGCGTCCTCGAGCAGGTGGCCACGCCCACCGCCGCGGGCTGACGGGCGCCGCCCGGCCTCAGCCGGGCGGGGTCTCCCGCAGGGCGGCCGGGTCCGGCTCGCGCTCGAACTGGGTGTCCAGCAGGATCGAGGTGCGGGTGCGCTCGACCCCCGGCAGCTCGCGCAGGCGCACCAGCAGGCGCTCCATGGCCGGTGGGTCGCCCACGCGCACCTTCAGGATCAGGTCGCTGGTGCCCGCGCTCGACCAGCACGACTCCACCTCGGGCATCGCCCGCACCGCGCGGACGATCTCGCCGAGGCTCCCGGCCGACTCGACGGCCACGAGCCCCGAGAGCCCCAGGCCGATCGCCGCGGGGCTCACGCGGGCGCCGTAGCCCGTGATCACGCCGCGCCGCTCGAGCTGGCGCACCCGGTGGTGGACCGCTGGCGTCGAGAGCTTCACGGCACGCCCGATCGCCGCGAACGACATGCGTCCATCGTGCACGAGGTGCTGAAGGATCTTTCGATCGATTTCGTCCATGGCCGCCGATCTCGAAAAGAAGTGGGGTAGGACGAGAAATATTTAGCGCTTAACCTCGATGGTGGCAATCGATACGAACCACCCGAGGAGCTCCGGATGGCCACCCTCGCGATCGACCGGCAGCCCCGCGCGGCGGAGGGCCCGCCGCTGCGACGCGGATACGGGCGGGCCGTCCTGGACGGCAACGAGCTCATCGTGAAGGGCGCGCTGGAGGCCGGCGTCAGCCTGCTGACCGGCTATCCGGGATCCCCGGTGGCCGAGGTCTTCACCATCTGCGAGGCGCACGCCGGCTACCTCGCCGAGCTGGGCGTCGAGGCGACGCTCGCCAACAACGAGGCGCAGAGCGCGGCGATGGTCAACGGGGCGCGGCAGGTCCCGGGCGCGCGGGCGATGGCCGTGTTCAAGAGCGTCGGCGCCTACGTCGCCCTGGACGGCCTGGCGATCGCCAACGCCGCCCGCCCGGCGGCGGGGGCGGCCGGCGTGGTGGTGGTGGGCGACGACCCGGCGCTGTCGTCCACCCAGGTCGGCGCCGACAGCCGCCTCACCCTCTCCGGGGCGCGGATCCCGCTGCTGGAGCCGTCGACCGCCCAGGAGGTCAAGGACTTCACGCGGCTGGCCTTCGACCTGTCCGCGGAGAGCGGCCTGATCGTCGGC
Organism: Miltoncostaeaceae bacterium; assembly: GCA_963749475.1. Lineage (GTDB taxonomy): Bacteria > Actinomycetota > Thermoleophilia > Miltoncostaeales > Miltoncostaeaceae > Miltoncostaea. The sequence continues at coordinate 287,717 of CAVVMP010000011.1, read as the reverse complement.
GTGGTCGTGACGACCGTGCAGGCCGACGGCGCAGGCGTGGTGGAGCTCGCCCCCAACCGCCCGCCGGCCGTCGGCCCGCGCGAGCGGGTCGCCCTCGACACGGCGGCGATCCGCAGGGACCACGCCGTCTCCCTGCCACCGTTCGCGACGTCGCTCGAGGCGGACATCCTCGAGCGGCGGCTGCCGCTGGTGACGGCGGCGGCCGCGGCGGGCGGCGTCGACCGGCTGGAGCCCGGACGCGGTCGGGCACACCGCTTCGGGATCGTCGTGTCCGGCGCCGCCTACCCGCTCCTGCGCCGCGCGCTGGTCGCGCTCGGCCTGGACGGGGAGGTCCCGCTGCTGCGACTCGGGCTCACCTGGCCGGTCGACGCGGCCGCGGTGCGCCGGCTGGCGGACGGGGTCGACGAGGTCGTGGTCATGGAGGAGCGCGCCGGCCATCTGGAGGACCAGGTGCGCCGCGCGCTGGAGGGCCGCCGCCAGGCCGTGTGGGGCAAGGCCTTCCCCGGCGAGGCGCGGGGGTTCCCGGAGGCATCCGGCATGGACCCCGACATCGCCCTCGCGGCGCTCGCGCGCCTGGTGCTGGGGGCGCCCGGCGCGTTCCCGCCGCAGGCGGCCGACCTGGCCCGCGCGGCCGAGGAGCGCGCCCGCGGCCTGGCCGCGCGCGCGCTGGCCGTGACGCCGCGGACGCCCACCTACTGCGCCGGGTGCCCGCACCGCGGCACCAACTCCCCGATGCTGGAGATCCGCAAGCGCCTGGGCGACCCGGACTACATGCGCCGCGTCCACGGGTCGGCCCCGGTCGACGTCATCGCCCACGGCGGCATCGGCTGCTACTCGATGGCCGTCCTGCCGCCGTTCAACGAGATGCACGACCTGTCGGCGATGGGCCTCGGCGGCGCGACCGGCGCGGGCTCGGCCCCGCACGTCACCAACAAGCACTACGTGCTGGTGGGCGACGGCACGTTCTTCCACGGGGAGATGTCCACGATCGCCAACGCGATCAAGTCGCGCCAGGACATCCTCTACGTGATCCTCGACAACAAGAACACGGCGATGACCGGCCACCAGGGCACGCCGGCGAGCGAGTTCGACCTGATGGGCCGGCCGCAGACGCCGCTCGAGATCGAGCGGATCGTGGCCGCGATGGGGCCGGACTTCCTGGCCCGGTCCAACCCGGACGACCGCGACGGCCACATGGCGCTGCTGGAGCGGGCGCTCCTGATGGACGGCACGCGGGTCGTGATCTCCGACAAGGAGTGCGCGATCACCTCCGGCCGCCGGCGGCGGGCGGAGCGGGCGGCGACGGTCGCCGAGCGCGGCTACCTGCCGGAGGTCACCCGGTACAACATCGCCGAGGAGACCTGCGAGAACTGCCGCGAGTGCACGAAGGCCACCGGCTGCCCGGGCCTGGAGCTGGCGCAGACGCCGCTCGGTCAGAAGGTGGCCATCAGCGAGGACGTCTGCGTCGACGACGGCTACTGCGCGGCGATCAAGGCCTGCCCGAGCTTCGAGCGGGTCACGATCCGCCGCTCGCGGCCGCCCGCGGAGCGCCCGCACGCCGAGCTGACCCCGCCGCCCGCGCCCGAGGTGCCGCGCGGCGAAGGCCCGTACCGGGTCCACCTGGCGGGCGTCGGGGGCATGGGGATCGGGGTGGCCGGCCGCATCCTGATCGAGGCGGCGGCGGGCGAGTGGCCCGAGGTGGAGGTCTTCCACCGCAAGGGCATGGCGCAGCGCGGCGGCGGCGTCTTCAGCCACGTCGTGATGCACGACGGCGCCGTGCCGCTGCCCGCCGAGATCGCCGCGGGCGAGGCCGACCTGATCATCGGCCTGGACCCGATCGAGTGCGCGCGCGCCCTGCGCCTCGCGTCGCCCGCGCGCACCGCGGCCGTGATGGACACCCACCGGCGGCCGACGACGAACATCCTCACCGGGGACGCCGCCCACCCCGAGGACCTCCTGGAGCGGGCGAACGCCGAGACGCGCCCGGGCGGCCTGCTGGCGACCGACGTGTCGGCCGCCGCCAAGCGCGTCCTGGGCGACCGCATCTACGCCAACGTCGCCCTGCTCGGCGCCGCCTGGCAGCGCGGCTGGATCCCGATGCCCCTGGAGGCGATGGAGGGCGCGATCCGTGTCGTCACCGGCCGGCGCGCCGACGCCAACCTGCGGGCCTTCCTGCTCGGCCGGGTGCTCGCGGCCACCGACGCGGAGCCGGCGGCGGCCGAGACCGCGGACGCGCTGATCGACCGGGAGGCGGGCTGGATCCGGTCGCGGCGCGAGCGGCGGGCCTTCCGCGCGGCGGTCGCGCGCGCCCGGGAGTCGGGTCTCGGCGAGTCCGCCATGCGGATGCTCGCGGTGCGGCTGCCGGAGGTCGTCGCGTGGGGCGGCGCGGCCTACGCCGACGCGTACCTCGACGCCGTCGAGCGGGTGCGAACCGCGGCGCCGGCGCTGGTGCCCGCCGCCGTCCACAACCTGCACCGGGCGATGGCGATCAAGGACGAGGTGTTCGTGGCCCACCAGCTCACCAGCGAGCGCAAGTACGCGCGGGACCGGGAGCGCTTCGGGATCGACCGGGCCCACGGCGACCGGATCACGTACGAGCACCTCAACCGGCCGGCGTTCGACCTGCTGGGCCGGCACGTGGAGTGGGACATGACCACGCGCGACTGGCAGCTGCGCCTGGTGCGCCGCGCCCGGTTCCTGCGCCGGCTGATGCCGTCGTGGCACCGCCGCGAGCGCGCCTTCCGCGACTGGTACGTCGCCGAGGTGGTCGGGGCGGTGGACGACGGCCGCCTGCGGGGCGCCGCCGCCGAGGAGGCGCTGCGGCTGCCGGAGACCGTCACCGGGTTCCGGGGGGTCCGGTACCCCAAGGAGGACGCCGCGCGCGCGCGGTTCGCCCGGCTCATGGAGGAGGGACGATGAACATCATCGACGACGCGGCGGTGGGGCCCTACGAGCGGGTCGTCCACGCCGAGGACCCGCGGTCGGGGCTGCGGGCCATCGTGGCCGTCCATTCGACGGCGCTCGGGCCCGCGGTCGGCGGCACCCGGTTCCACCCCTACGCGTGCGAGGCCAGCGCCACCATCGACGCGCTGCGCCTCGCGGAGGGGATGACGCTGAAGGCCGCCGCCGCCGGGCTGGACCTGGGTGGCGGCAAGGCGGTGATCCTCGGCGACCCCGAGCAGCTCCGCTCGCCCGAGCTCTGGCGCGCCTACGCCGAGGTGGTCGACCTCTTCGGCGGCTGGTACCACACGGCCGAGGACGTGGGCACCACCCCGGCCGACATGGCCGCGCTGCGCGCCCACACGCGGTTCGTGCTCGGCCTCCCCGGCGAGGCGGGCGGCTGGGACGGCGACCCGTCGCCGTACACGGCCCGAGGCGTCCTGGCCGCGATGCGGGCCGTGTGGGAGCACGAGACGGGCGAGCCGTGCCTCGCCGGCGCCCGGGTGGTGGTCGAGGGCGCCGGCAAGGTCGGCGCGGCGCTCGCCCTGCTGCTCGCGGCGGAGGGCGCGCTGGTGATGGTCAGCGACATCCGCGCCGACCGCGCCGTCGCCGTCGCAGCGCGCGCCGGCGGCCGCGCGCTCGACCCGGCGATCGCCCGGGTCCAGCCGTGCGACATCCTGGCGCCGTGCGCGATGGGCGGCGGCCTCACCCGGGCGTCCGCCACGCGGCTGCGCTGCCGCTGGGTGGTGGGGTCCGCGAACAACCAGCTCTCCGACGACGGGGTCGCCGAGGCCCTCGGCGATCTCGGCATCGGCTACGTCCCGGACTTCGTGGCCAACGCCGGCGGGCTGATCTGCGTGGCCCAGGAGCTCGACGGATGGGACGCCGGGCGGGCGGGCGCCGCCGCCGACCGGATCGGCGACGTGGTCCGCGAGCTGATCGCCGCCGCCGGCGCGGACGGCGGATCGCTGCTGGAGGCCGCCCATCGCCGGGCGGCCGGACGGCTGGTGCCGGCGGGCGCCCGGTGAACGAGGGGCTCACCGGCGAGCAGGTGGCCCTCCGCGCCACCGTCAGGGAGGTCGCGGAGGGCGAGATCGCGCCGGTCGCCGAAGCGCTCGACCGCGAGGGCCGCTTCCCCTACGCGATCGTCGCGACCCTCGGCGGGTTGGGCCTCATGGGGATGACGGTCCCGGAGGAGCTGGGCGGCGCCGGCCTGGACACGCTCTCCTACGCCATCGCCATCGAGGAGCTGGCGCGGGTCGACTCCGCGGTGGCCGTGACGGTCGCGGCCCACACCGGCCTCGGGACGATGCCGATCGTCATGTTCGGCACGCCGGAGCAGCGCGAGCGGTGGGTGCCGGACCTCGCGTCGGGCCGGGCCCTCGCGGCGTTCGGGCTCACCGAGCCGGAGGCCGGGTCGGACGCCGGCGCCACCCGCACGCGCGCGACACCCGCCGACGGCGGCTGGCGGATCGACGGCGCGAAGATGTTCATCACCAACGCCGGCACGGAGATCACGGCCTGCTGCACCGTCACGGCGCTCACCGGCGACGGCGAGATCAGCACGTTCATCGTCCCCGCGGACGCCCCCGGCTACCGCCCGGACGCGGCGCTGCGGAAGATCGGCTGGCGTGCCAGCGACACGCGGCCGGTGACGCTGGACGGGGTGGAGGTGGGCCCGGATGCGCTGCTCGGGCCGCGCGGCGCGGGGCTGCGCCAGGCCCTGACCGCGCTCGACGGCGGCCGCATCGCCATCGCCGCGATGGGCGTGGGCCTGGCCCAGGGGGCGTTCGAGCTGGCGCTGCGCCACGCCCGCGAGCGGCGCCAGTTCGGCCGGGCGATCGTGGGCTTCCAGGCCGTCCAGTTCACGCTCGCCGAGATGGCCGCCGAGATCACCGCGGCGCGCTGCCTGCTGTACCAGGCGGCCCGGGTGAAGGACGCGGGCGGGGACGTGACGGGCATCGCCGCCATGGCGAAGCTCACCGCGGGGCGCCTCGCCCAGACCGTCGCCGAGCGGAGCCTCCACCTCCACGGCGGGTACGGCTGGATGGAGGAGAGCCCGATCAGCCGCTTCTACCGCGATGCGAAGATCCTCGAGATCGGCGAGGGCACGTCGGAGGTGCAGAAGATGGTGATCGCGCGGGCCGTCGGGGCCCATGAGTAGCCCGCCGGGCGGCGAGCCCTTCGTCCTGTTCGACCCTCGTGATGCCGGCCCAGGCCAACCACCTGGGCGTGATGCACGGCGGGCACATGATGAGCTGGATGGACATGGCGGCGTGGGTGGTCGCGACCCGCGCCGTCGCCACGGGGCAGACCGTGTTCTTCAAGGCGATCGACGACTGCGTCTGGACCGGCTCGGTCCACGCCGGCGAGGTCTGCCACGTCGAGGCCCGCATCGACCGCGTCGGGACCAGCTCGCTCACCGTCGCGCTCGCCGCGCGCGCCGAGGACCCGGCCCGCAAGACGACCCGCGACGTCTGCCGGGCCACCTTCACGATGGTGACGGCCGAGGACGGCCGCGCCGTGCCGGTGCGCCTCCACGACGCCCCGGCCTGAGCGGCCGCCCGGCCGTTCCGGTTCAGCCGGGCAGGAGCCCGAGCTGCGACAGCATCCCCATCACGTCCAGATGGTGGTCGATCTGCTGCGTGTGCCCGTCATGGACGGTCACCCACTGCGTCGACGTGACCTCCATGCGCCGGCCGGTCGGCGGGATCTCGCCGTCCGGCGTGGCGAGCGGACCGGTCTGCGTGCCGGTCCACCGGATCTCGATCGCCGCCAGGTCGCCGTCCTCCAGCGTGCGCGTCACGGTGCCGGTCAGGTCGGGCATCGCCGTGCGCCACGCGTGCCACGCGACGTCGCAGGCGTCCATGCCCTCGAGGCGCAGGCCCGTGCCCGTCTCGGTGTAGACGACCGACGGGCTGCAGAGCTCCCGCAGTGCGTCCCAGTCCGCGTCGTTGAACGCCTGGATGCCGCGCGCTGCGAGTGCGCCGGCCGAGTTCGCGATCATGTCTCCCCCTTGGTCATCCCTGCGCCCGAGGCCCGACGCTATGACGGGGCGGCGCCTGCCGGGAAGACCGGGTCCACGACGTGAGACGCGCGGCTCCGCCGCCAGACCGTCCGGGCGGGCGGCGAGTCGCCGAGCGCGCCCGCCAGCTCGATGCGCCGGGAGTCGAGGCGCAGGAGGCCGAACGCGGGGTCGTCCGGCCCCGCCGGGAACATCGGGGCGGGGTCGAAGCCGTACGGCGGCGGGTCGGCGGCGATGGCGTCCCACACGCGGGCGCGGGTGACGGGGTCGTCCTCCAACCGTGCGTCGCACTCGGCCATGACGACCTCGTGGGACGGGTCCCAGTAGAGGAGCGAGGCCCACGGCGCGGCGTCGAGGTGGGCGGTCTTGGGGGAGCCGGGCCGGGTGGTGACCCACGCCGTGGCGCCCTCCCACCAGGGGTGCACGACGCGGGTGCGGGGTCGGCCCTCGGTGTCGGCCGTCGCGAGCGTGCACCACACGATCCGGCGCACGCGGCGCATCAGGTCGTCGGCGAACGGGGCGGGGAGCGGTGTCGTCCGAGGCATGCCGTAAGATAGGCAACCATGGTTGCGGAAGTCAAGGCGGACCTGCCGACGCTGATCGTGATCGGCGCGCGCGCGATCGTCGACGAGACCATGGCCGTCATGCGCGCACGGGGGATCGACGACGTGAGGCCCCTCCACGGGTTCCTCTTCGCGGCGCTCCGCGGCGACGGCCTGAGCGTGGGCGCGCTCGCCGACCGCCTGGAGGTGAGCCACCAGGCCGCCGGCAAGATCGTCACCGAGATGGAGGGGCTCGGGCTGGTCGCGCGCGTGGCCGACCCCGCCGATGCGCGCCGGCGCATCGTCACGCTCACGCCGAAGGCCCGCGAGGTCATGGCCGAGGGCGGCGAGGCGCGCGCCGCGATCGTCCGCCGGCTGGAGGAGGCGTGCGGTGCGGGCGACCTGGCGGCGGCCACGCGCGTGATGGAGCAGGTGCTGGGATGGCACGGCGGGTCCCTCGACGCGCTCGCGCGGCGGGCGAAGCCGGTCTGGTGACGGCCGTCCACCACCCCTGGGGTCCGGGTCCTCACGGAACCCCCGCATCTAGCGTCGACGCGTCTTGTCCGGCCATCCCCCGTATGCGACCCTGAGCGCCCCGTGCCGACCGCCGACCCGCCCTTCGTCCACCTCCACGTCCACTCGGACTACTCGGTGCTCGACGGGGCCTGCAAGATCGATCGGCTGCTCGACGTCGTGGAGGAGATGGGGCAGCCGGCCGTCGCGCTGACGGACCACGGCGTCATGAGCGGCGCCGTCGAGCTGTACCGCAAGGCCACGAACGCGCGGCATCACGCCGGTGGTCGGCCTCGAGGCCTACGTGGTCCCCGACCACGCCGAGCGGCCGAGCCGCGAGCGGCGCAACCACCTGACGCTGCTCGCCGAGACCACCGAGGGCTACTACAACCTCATCAAGCTCTGCTCGGCCGGCTACCTCGAGGGCTACCACCGCAAGCCGCGCATCTCGCACGAGCTCATGGCGCGCCACGCCGACGGCATCATCGCCCTCTCCGGATGCCTCTCCGGCGTCGTCTGCTCCAGCCTGGAGCGCGACGACGAGACGGCCGCGCGCGCCGAGCTCGACACGCTGGCCCAGATCTTCGGGCGCGACGACGTCTACGTGGAGGTCCAGCACGCGGGGCTGGACGTCCAGACCGGCATCAACGCCCAGCCTGCGCTCGCTGGCCGTGGACGCCGGGCTGCCGATGGTCGCGACCTGCGACGCGCACTACCCGTGCCGCGAGGACGCCGACTCGCACGAGGCCCTCCTGGCCATCCAGACGCGCGACCTGCTGAGCAACCCGAAGCGCTTCCGCTTCGAGACGAAGGAGTTCTACCTCAAGACCGGCGCCGAGATGGCCGCGGCGCTGCCGGACTTCGTCGACGCGCTGCCGGTCGTCGCTGGAGATCGCCGAGCGCTGCACGGCGCTCGACCTGCCGCTCGGCGACATCAAGCTGCCGCGCTTCCCGGTGCCGGGCGGCGAGTCGGCCGAGGCCTACCTCGAGCGGCTCTGCCGCGAGGGCCTGGAGCGGCGCTACCCCGGCGGCTGGCCGCGCCGCCGCCGAGGAGCGGCTCCGCTTCGAGCTCGGCGTCATCGCCGAGATGGGCTTCGCCAGCTACTTCCTGATCGTGTGGGACTACATGCGCTGGGCGCGCGAGAACGGCGTCGGCGTGGGCCCGGGCCGCGGCTCGGCGGCGGGGTCGCTGGTGGCCTACGCGCTGCGGATCGTCGACCTCGACCCGCTCGCCCACGACCTGCTGTTCGAGCGCTTCCTCAACCCGGGCCGCAAGTCGATGCCGGACATCGACACCGACTTCTCCGTCGCCGGCCGCGACCGGGTGGTGGCAGTACGTCACCGAGAAGTACGGCCGCAGCGCGGTCGCCCGCATCGGGACGTTCGGCAAGCTCCTCGCCCGCGCGGTGGTGCGCGACTCGGGCCGCGTGCTCGGGCACACCTACGGCCAGGTCGACCGCATCGCCAAGCTCGTCCCGGAGCGCCCGATCGGCATCAGGCTCGAGGACGCGATGAAGCCGGGCACCGAGCTGAAGCAGGCCTACGACGAGGACGCCGTCACCCAGCAGATCATCGACACGGCCCGCCCGCTCGAGGGCCTGGTCCGCAACGAGGGCGTCCACGCCGCCGGCGTGGTGATCGCGCCGGGCGACATCACCGACTACCTGCCGGTGCGGCTGGACGACGAGGGCAACGTCGTCACCCAGGTGCCCGACCACGACGTCGAGGCGCTCGGCCTGCTGAAGATGGACTTCCTGGGCCTGCGCAACATCGACGTCATCGACGGCGCGCTCGGCGCTCATCCGCGACCGCCACGGCGTGGAGCTCGACATCGAGACCGTCCCGCTCGACGACGCCGGGCACGTACGCGATGCTCGCCCGCGGCGACGCGATCGGCGTGTTCCAGTTCGAGTCGAGCGGCATGCGCGAGGCCCTGCGCGAGGTCGGGCCCACCGAGTTCGCCGACCTGATCGCCCTGGTCGCCCTCTACCGGCCCGGGCCCGATGGCCTTCATCAGCACCTACGCGCGCAACAAGCGCGACCCCTCGCGGGTGACGTTCGAGGACCCGCGCCTGGAGACGATCACCGGCCCCACCTACGGCGTGGCGGTCTACCAGGAGCAGCTGATGGCGATCTCCCGGGCAGATCGCCGGGTTCTCGCCGTCGCGCGCGGACGACCTCCGCAAGGCCGTGGGCAAGAAGGACAAGGTCCTGATGGCCTCGCTGAAGGACGAGTTCATCGAGGGCTGCCTCGCGAGCGGCACCGCCAAGCCGGTGGCCCAGAGCCTGTGGAGCCTGTGCGAGGCGGCGGGCGACTACTCGTTCAACAAGAGCCACGCCGCCTGCTACGCGCTGCTGGCCTACCGGACGGCCTACCTCAAGGCGAACCACCCGGCCGAGTACATGGCGTCGCTCCTCAGCTCGGTCATGGACACGAAGGACCGGGTGCCGTTCTACGTGGCGGCCTGCACCGACATGGGCCTGGCGGTGCTGCCGCCGGACGTCAACGTGAGCGGCGCCGACTTCGCGGTCACGGGCGAGACGGAGATCCGCTTCGGCCTGACGGCCGTGAAGGGCGTCGGGGGCCCGCGGTGACGGCGATCATCGCGGCGCGCGACGCCGGCGGCCCGTTCGAGACGATCTGGGACTTCTGCCGCCGCGTCGACCAGGCCCAGGTCAACAAGCGCGCTCTGGAGAGCCTCATGCGCTCCGGCGCCCTCGACTGCACCGGGGCGACGCGCCTCGGGATGCTCGAGGCGATCCCGGCCGCCGTGGCGGCCGGCCGCACGCCGGCGCAACGACATCGCCGCCGGCCAGGAGTCGCTGTTCGGCGCGATGATGGCCGCCGCCGGCGACGGCGACGCCCGGGCGTCGTCGAGCTCGACCCGCCCCTCGGCCTGCGCGAGATGCCGCGCGACGAGCTGCTGGCGGCCGAGAAGGAGGCGCTCGGCCTCTACGTGTCGAGCCACCCGCTCCAGGACTGCCGTCAGCAGCTCGCCCGCGCCGTCAGCTGCGGCCTGGCCTCGCTGACCGATCGCGCCGACAACGAGACGGTCACGGTCGGCGGGATCATCGGCGCGGTGAAGAACATCACCACCCGCCGCGGCGAGCCGATGATGTTCATCCGGCTCGACGACCTCGAGGGGTCGGTCGAGGTGGTCGTGGTCCCGGCGGTGATGACCGAGTGCCGGGAGCACCTGATCGCCGACGGCATGGTCCTCATCACCGGCCGGGTGGACCAGAAGGGGGAGGGCGAGACGAAGCTCGTCGCCCAGATCGTCAAGCCCTTCACGCCGGAGGAGGGCGCCGAGGAGGAGCGCTTCGTGGTGCGGGTTCCCATGGCGCGCCTGGCCACCACGGAGCTCGCCGAGTTCCGCCGTCTCCTGGTCGATCACGCCGGCCCGGCGCCGGTGGTGGTGGACGTGGAGACCGGCTCCGGGCGGCGCCGGCTGCACCTCGGCGACGAGTTCAAGGTGGACCCGCGGGCGAACGGCCTCGTAGCAGAGCTGAAGACACTTTTCGGCGAGCGCTGTCTGGCCTGACCCGGGCGCGCCGCGCGGCTTGACCGCCCCTGCGGGGCCCGGCTTCAATAGCTGCGTGCCCCACCCCCTCCACCTGTGTCCCTGACCCCGTCGGCGGCCGCGGCCTCCAAGGCCGCAGGATCGTGCCGCCAGTGCCCGGTGTCATGCGAGCGGGTGGTGCAGCCCGCCGGCTGCGTCGAGATCGGCTGCCCGAACATGTACTCGTACGAGCGCGACGGCCGCACGTGGGTCGGCTGCCTGGAGGGCGTCTACCGCGTGGAGATCGACCTGGAGCGCATGCGCCGCCTCCAGCGCACCCAGGCGGGCTTCGGCGCGCTCCGCGCCGCCCGTGAGCCGCTGCCGCAGTGCCGCGCCACCATCGAGCGGACGTTCGAGCACCGCGGCGTGGAGCCGTGCGTGAACCCCGACTTCCTGCTGTCGGGCGCGGCGAGCACCTACACGGTCACGGCGACCCGCCGGGTGGGCGACCGCAGGGAGTAGGCGTCAGCCGCGGGTCGTCAGCGCGTCGATGGCGACCGTGAGGGCCAGCATGAGCGCGGCGTCCTCGCCCTCCGCGACCTCGACGCCGTAGGAGTCCCGGACGTCGATGGCGAAGCGGTCCCGGATCCCCACGAGCGCCTTGTGGACGGTGACGTCGGGGGCGCCGTCGCGTTCGATGGCGATCTTGTCCCTGACGGTGAGCTTGCGCTCCTTGATCCGGGCGACCTCGCGTCCCGACGTGTCCTCCAGCACGAACGTCTGCCGGAGACGGAACGCCTTGCCGTTCACCTTGTAGACGCGGTCCCCCTGCTCGTCCTCGATCCAGAAGTCGTCGCCGATCGCCAGCAGCTTCTGGCGCATCACGAAGCGCTCCGCGTCGCGTCCGTCCCGATGCCGGAAGAGTCCCATCGGGGTCATCCAACCCGGCCTGCCCGGCGGGCGCATCGACCGGATCGGATGAACCGCGACGGTAGGCTGCCGGGGTGCCCCGGCCCGCGCCCATCGGCCTCATCACCGGGACGGGGCTCTACGAGCTGGAGGGGCTCGCGGGGCGCCGGACCGAGGACGTCGACACCCCCTACGGCCCGGCGACGGTCACCTTCGGCGAGCTGGACGGCGTGCCGGTCGCGCACGTCCCCCGCCACGGCGCCGGGCACGCCCGCCTGTCGCACCAGGTCACGCCGCGGGCGAACGTGGCGGCCCTCGCGTCGCTCGGCGTGGCTGCGCTCGTGTCGACCACCGTCTGCGGGGCGGTCGACCCGTCGCTGGAGCTCGGCCAGCTCGTGGTGTTCCACGACCTCCACTTCCCGTCCAACCGCCTGGCGGACGGGTCGCTGTGCACGCTGTTCACCGGCCCGGACATCCCCGGCCGCGGCCACTGGATCTACGAGCTGCCCTTCGGCAGCAGTGTCCGCGCCGGCCTGGTCGCCGGCGCCGCGGCGGCGGGCCTGGCCGTCCGCGACGGCGGCGTGTACGGGCACGTGGACGGGCCGCGGCTCAACACGGTCAGCGAGATCGCCCAGCTCGCCGCCGCGGGGGTCACGTGCGTGAGCCAGACCGGCGGCCCCGAGACCGTCCTGGCCGGGGAGGCGCGGCTGCCGTTCGCGCTGATCGGCTTCGTGACCGACCACGCCAACGGGGTGATGGCCGAGGCGACGCCGGCCGAGACGCTCGCGCGCCTGTTCGGCGAGAGCGCCGGCGTCTTTCAGACGGCGCTGCGGGCGGCGCTGCCGCTCATCGCCGCCGACCCGGGTGAGCCGGCGGGGTTCGTCTTCTCGCTCTGAGCCTCGGCCCCCGCCCGCTCGCGCCGCCACGCCCACACGGCGGCGGCGGCCAGCGCGACGGTCCAGGCCCAGTGGAGCGGCCAGGTGGCCGCGTCCTCCGTCAGGTAGTCGGGGGTGACCCACCGGATCGCGCGGTAGAGCGGGTCGGCGGTGGTCTGGAGGTTGACCACCCACGCGATGCGGCCGAGGAGGCCCTCGGTCACGATGAACACCTGGGCCACAACGCCCACGACGCCGAGCGCGACGGCCGCGACCAGGCGCGCGCCGCCCGCGCGGACCCACCAGGCGATCGCGATCGCGGCGAGCGGCAGCACCACCACCAGCTGGCGGCCGGGGAACCACCAGCCCTGCATCGTCAGCGCCAGGAACGTCGCCACGAACCAGCCGGCGGCGAGCGGCACCAGCAGCGCCGCGGTGCCGCGGGGGCGCCGCGCGAGCAGCGCCGCGACCGCGGGGACCAGCAGCAGCCACAGCGGCTGCCAGGCGCCGATCCCGAAGTCGCGGTCCACGAGGAGCCCCACCAGTCGGCGGCTGCGCCCGACGTAATCGGGGTCGTCGCCCACGACGGTCAGCTGCCCGTTCACGAAGTGGGAGCCGGCGGCGTACGCCGTGACCCCGCCGTACACCGTCACGTGGACGGCGACGAACGCGACCGCGCAGGCGGCGAGCGCCCCGCCGAGCGCGGCCGCCGGGCCGACCCGACGGCCGCGCAGCAGGCGCCAGAGCGCCACGGCGGCGAGCGCCGCCGCCACCGGGACGTACTTGATCGACAGCCACGGCAGCGCCACCAGGCACAGCGCCAGCGCGAGCAGCCCGCCGCGGCGCATCGGGCCCGTCAGCGCCGCGACGGCCCCCGTCGCGCAGAGGGCGCCGGCGATCTCCGGGTAGACCTGCGAACCGTAGGCGGCCAGCGGGACGGTGGCCGCCAGCAGCCCGACCACCGCGGACGCGGGCAGGACCGGCACGGCGAAGCGCCGCACCGCCGTCCACAGCGTCAGGGCGGCGAGGGCCGCCGCGATCAGGCACAGCGTGAGCTTCGCGGCCACCCAGCCACCGAGCCCCGTCGGGACGGCCAGCAGCACGGGCAGCAGCGGGTCGTGCGGCTCGATCAGCTGGCCGTCCCTCGTCGGGGCGGCCTGGGGCCGGAGGATCAGCCCGTCGAACGGCGCGTAGTCGCGGTGGAGGAACTCGTCGTACACGTCGAGGTCGCCGTCGCTCCAGATGCTGATCGCCGTGACCAGGTAGTGGGGCTCGTCGGCCGTGGTCCGCTCGTCGTACGCCGCCCGCACGCCCACGCCGGCGGCGGCCGCGCCGAACGCGACCAGCGCGACGATCAGCATCGCCAGCCGGAGCGAGGGGGTCCTCACGCGAACCCCCGCTCCCGGCGCACCACCAGCAGCCAGGTGAGCACCCCCGACAGTGCCACCAGCACGAGCGCCGCGAGGCTCGCGTCGGCCCAGAAGGCGTCCTCCGCGGCGCTCCACACCCGCGTCGCGAGCGTCGGGAAGCCGGCCGGCGCCAGCAGCAGCGTCACCGGCAGCTCCTTCATCGCCGACAGCAGCACCAGGCCGGCGCCGGCAGCCAGGCCGGGCGCCATGAGCGGCAGCTCCACCGTCGCGAGGCGCGACGCCCGCCCGCGGCCGAGGGTGCGGGCCGCGTCGTCCAGGCGCCGCGGCACGCTGGTCACCGCCACCCGGGCCGGCCCCAGCGCCAGCGCCCCGAAGTGCAGCGCGTATGCGCCGACCAGCAGGGGCAGGGTCTGGTACAGCGCGCCGAACGCGCCGGGGCTGTTGAGCGTCCAGAACGCGAGGGCCAGCGCCACCACGATCCCGGGCAGGGCGAAGCCCCCGGTGATGAGGGCGTCGGCCGCGCCGCCCAGACGGCCGCGGTGCCGCATCGACAGGTAGGCGACGGGCAGCACGACCACCACCGCCACGAGGGCCGCGGCGCCGCTCGCCAGCGACGTGTTCACGGCCGGCTCCACCAGGCGCTCGGGGTTCGCGACGATCGACGTCGGCCGGTCCGACCCGTCGCCGGCGCCGCGGGACGCCCAGTAGGCGAGCACGGCCAGCGGGGCGGCCAGCGCCAGGCCCAGCAGCGCGACGAGGTACGCGTACGCCGCCGCGCGCCAGCGGCCGAGCGGCACGATGAGCGGGCGGCCCTGGCGGCGGGTGTCGCGGCCGGACGGGGCGAGCGCCCGCTGCCCCAGCACCACCACGATGGCCAGCAGCCCCAGGGCCAGGCTCAGCGTCGCCGCGACGGCCGGGTCGATCAGGCGGTTGGCGTAGATCGCGCGCGTCAGCGTGTCGTAGCGCAGGAGCTGCACCGCGCCGAAGTCGGCCAGGACGTAGAGGAACACCAGCAGGCCGCCCGCGGCGATCGCGGCGCGCGCCTGCGGCAACACCACCGTGGCGAACGTCGCCGCCGGGCCGCGCCCCAGCAACCGGGCCGACTCCTCCGTCGCCGCCGGCAGCTGGCGCAGCCGCGCGGCCACCGGCAGGTACACGTAGGGGTAGGTCAGGAGCGTCAGGACGGTGAACGCGCCGGCGTAGCCGTCCACGGCGAGCACCCCGGAGATCCCGAGGGGCTCCAGCATCCGCTCCACCAGCCCGCCGCGGGCGAACGCCGCGATGAGCGCGAACGCGCCGATGAACGACGGCAGCACCAGCGGCAGCGGCAGCAGCAGGCGCAGCACCCGCCGGCCCGGCAGGTCGGTCCGCGTGACGAGCCAGGCGGCGAGCGTGCCGGCCGCCGACGCCGCCAGCGCGACGCTGCTCGCCAGCAGCAGGCTCCGGCCGAGCGGCTCACGCAGCGCCTCGTCGGCCAGGATCTCCCACGCCCGGCCCTCGTCCCAGGTGCGGACCGCCAGGTAGGCGAGCGGGGCGGCGAAGGGCAGGGCCAGCAGCGCCACCGTCAGGCGGAGGCCGATGCCGCGGCCCGTGCCGGCCCCCCGGATCAGTTGAGCCCGGCCTCCGCGATCAGCTTGCCGGTGGTGGCGATGTCGCCGAGCTCGTCGGGCTGCTCGCCCGGCGGCGGCCGCAGGGAGTCGAGCGGCGGGACACCCTCGGCGGCCTCGACGCCGTCGGCGAGCGGGTACTCGAACGTCTCCTCGGCGAAGTACTCCTGCGCCTCCTTCTCGAGCAGGAAGGCGATGAAGCGCTGCGCGTCCTCCTGCCGGCCGGAGCTCGCCAGCACGCTCGCCGAGCTGGGGATCACCAGGCCGCCGATGTCGCCGGCGTCGAACTGGTGGTTGCGGCTCGGCAGGCCGGGGTCCTCCTCGAGGAACCGGTGGTTGTAGTAGTGGTTGACCAGGCCGAACGGGATCTCGCCGCGGCCGACGGCCTCCACGATCGCGTTGTTGTTCGCGTACGTCGGCGAGTCGTTGGCGGCCATCCCCTCCAGCCACGCACGGGCGGCGGCCTCGCCCTCGAGCTGCCGCATCGCCGTCACGAAGTCCTGGAACGAGCCGTTGGACGGCGCGATGCCGACCTTGCCGTGGTACGCGGGCGCGGTCAGGTCCAGGACCGAGCCGGGCAGGTCCGCCTCGTCCACCATCTCCTCGTTGTACACCAGCACGCGCTGGCGGCCGCTCACGCCGACCCAGCGGCCCTCGTCGTCCTCGAAGGTGGGCTCCACCTTCGTCAGCAGCTGCTCGGGGAGCGGCGCCAGCAGGTCGTGATCGGCGAGGTACGCGGTCGCGCCGGGGCTCTGGCCCCAGTAGACGTCGGCGGGGGAGCGGTCGCCCTCGGTCCCGATCAGCAGGGCGAGGTCGTTCGTGTCGCCGTAGCGGACGTCGATCGGGATGTCGTTCTCCTGCGAGAACTCCTCCAGCAGCGGCGCGACCAGGCTCTCGGTGCGGCCCGTGTAGACCGTCAGCGCGTCGCGGTCGCCGCCGCACCCGGCCGTGGCCACCATGCCGATGACCGTGACCAGCGTCGCCAGGACACCCGTCGTCGCTCCGCGCACGCGCCCCTCCTCGTCGGGTCCCTCGCGCCCCCGCGGGCGCGCCGGGCGCAGTGTAAGGTCAACCGACGTTGAATATAAGGCCCACCTTCGATCGCATCTCGGCCCGGCCCAAGTCCGCGATCACGGCGGTCGGCGCCGTGGCCCTCGTGGCCAGCGTCGCGTACCTCGTCTGGGCGGTCGACCTGACGACGATCGGCGACACCGTCGCCGCCGCGCTGGACGACCCCCTCGGCCTGGCGCTCGCGCTGGCGGCGTACGCCCTCGCGTTCATGATCCGCGCCGGGCTGTGGTGCCGCACGCTCCCGGGCCTCTCGTTCGGCCAGTCCCTCGCGGCGATCCACGTGTCGCTCGCCGGCAACCACCTGCTGCCCCTCCGGCTGGGGGAGCCGCTGCGCGTGGTGTCGGTGGTGCGCCGGGCGCGGGTGCCCGTCGCGCCCGCGACCGCCTCCACCGTGTTCCTGCGGGCGGGCGACGTCCTCGCCGTGATCGCGATCGCCGCGGTCCTGGGCCCGGGCCTGGCGCACCGGCTGGTGGGCGATGCGGCCATCCCGCTGGCCGCCGCCTCCGCGCTGTTGCTGGTGGCCGCCGCGTGGTGGCTCGGGCGCGTGGTGCGACGCGCGGGCGGGGCGACGCGCGGGTGGCTGGTCCTGGCCGTTCCGGGCGCCGCCGCCGCGTGGCTGCTCGAGAGCGTCCTGATCTGGTCCTGCGCCGGCTGGGCCGGCATCGACATCTCGCCCGCCGACGCGGCCCTGGTCACCGCGGTCACGATCGCGGCCCAGACGGTGGCGATCGCGCCCGGCGGCATCGGCACCTACGAGGCGGCCGCCACCGCCGCGCTCGTGGGCGTGGGCGCCGGCCCCGGGCCCGCGCTGGCGGCGGCGGTGACCGCCCACGCGATCAAGACGGTCTACGCCCTCGTCGCCGGCGGCGTCGGTGCCCTCGCGCCCGCCCCGGGCCTGATGGGCCGCCTGCGGCTGGCGACGCCCCCGCAGCGCCCGCCGCGGGCCGCCACTGCGCCGGACGCCCCCGTCGTGCTGGTGCTGCCCGCGCGCGACGAGGCGGCCACGGTGGGCGACGTCGTGCGGCGCGCGCCGGCGGAGGTCGCCGGCCACCCGGTCCGCGTCGTGGTCGTCGACGACGGCTCGCGCGACCGCACGGCCGCCCTCGCCGCCGCCGCCGGCGCGCGGGTCGTGTCCCACCCCGCCTCGCGCGGCCTGGGCGCCGCGGTTCGGCGCGGCCTGGCCGAGGGCGTGCGCGAGGGCGCCGTGGCCGTGGCCTTCTGCGACGCCGACGGGGAGTACGCGCCCGAGGAGCTCCCGGCGATGGTCGCGCCGATCCTGGCCGGCGACGCCGACTACGTGGTGGGCTCGCGCTTCCGCGGGGACATCCGCCACATGCGCCCCCACCGGCGTCTCGGGAACCTGGTGCTCACGCGCCTCCTGCGGCTGGTGGCCCGCACCCCGCTCACCGACGGGCAGAGCGGCTACCGGGCGCTGTCGCACGCCGCGGCGCGCGAGGCCGAGATCGTCCACGACTTCAACTACGCGCAGGTGCTGACGCTCGACCTCCTCGGCAAGGGCTTCCGCTACGCGGAGGTGCCGATCGGCTACGCCTTCCGCGAGCACGGGCGCTCGTTCGTGCGGCTCGGGCGCTACCTGCGGGCGGTGGTCCCGGCCGTCCACCGCGAGCTCAACGGCGGTGGCGCCCCCGGCTCAGGGGACGGCGCCGGGGGCGCTCAGGCCGCCGACGGTCCGCACCGTGACCTGATCCCCCGGGTTCGGCCAGTCCCGCAGCCGGACCGAGCCGCAGGTCACGCCGAGGATCCGCGAGGCCGCGACGGGCACGCCGTTCACCAGGACGTCGGTCTCGCCGCAGGCGAATCCCGTGCCGCGGATGACCACGTCGGGCTCGGAGGCCCGGTCGCCGTCGAATGAGGTGATCGTCGGGACCACCTGGAGCTCCGCCGAGCCATGGCCCGGCACCCGGACCCAGCCCCGCGGGCTCGTGCAGGCCGGCAGCGTCGCCGACAGCGACGCGAGGCCCGGCGCGACGGTCGCCGGCACGGTCAGCACGCCCCGCTCGCAGCCGCCGGCCGCCCCGGGCCGCAGCGTCTCGAGCACGACCTGGGCGTTCGCGAACCCGCCCTGCGTGATCGCGAGCACCTCGGGCGGGATCGTCACGTCGATGGTCTGGCCCGCGTTGGCCGACGGCAGGCCGGCGACCGCCGCGGTCCCGCTGGCGGCGGTGGAGGTGATGCGGATCCCGGCGAGCACCGTCACCTCGGCCGACACGTGGCGGCCGGGGTCGAGCGACGACGCCGCCACGACCCGCGCGCCGCCCGAGGGCACCCGCGTCGGCGCCGTGTACCGCGCGGTCAGGCCGGAGGGGACGATCGTGCCGGCGTCGGGCCACCCCTCCGCCGTCCAGAGGATCCCGGTCTGCTGGCTCGCCGTGACCGTCGCGGTGACCGTCGCCGACCGCTCCGTCGGGACGGTGAGCGCCGCCGGCGCCAGCGTGGCGCTGAACTCGTAGGCCGCGATCGTGTCCGGGAGGAACAGGACCCGCCGCACGCGCACCTCGGCGCACTCCATCAGGACGGGGTTCGCGTCGATCGGGTACGGGTCGTCCTCGAGCCGGCGCTGCGCGCGGATGAAGTTGAAGCCCGGGGTCAGGGGGACGGTGTGCCGGAAGATCCGGTTGACGTTGGTGAACACGTTCGGGATCGTGTCCTGCGGGTCGATCGGGTGGAACTCCTCGTCGTCGCCGTTGCGGACCGCGAGGTAGTTGGCGTCGAGCCCGGTGACCTCCCACGACGGGACGGTCGCCACGAGGTTGTCCGTGTGGAGGAGGTCCGGCCCGGGGGTCAGCGCGGGCCGGCAGGCGCCGAGGGCGTACCCGTCGATGCGGATCTCCCCGGTGGGTGGGCTGTCGAGCGCGATCTGGAGGGGCGTACGGGCCTCGATGCCGACGCCGGCGCTGATGCCGCGGGGCGTGGAGCCCGATGTCGCCACGACCGCGCCGTGCCCGCGCTGGAGCCCCGCCAGGTGGATCGCGCCACCGCCGCCGCCCCCGCCGCTGCCGCCGTGCCCCGCGCTGATGTACCAGTCGCCCTGCCCGCGCCCGCCGCGGCCGCCGTCGCCGCCGCGGGCGACGACGTTGCCGTACGTCCAGAGCTCCCGGCCCGCGGCGATCCGGACGGCGCCGCCGCCGGCGCCCCCGCCGCCCCCGCCGCCGCCCGGTCGCCCGGGGGAGACGAGGCCCTCGCCGCCGCCGCCCCCGCCGCCGCCCCCGCCCGCCCCGGGGGCGAATGCCGGAGGGTATGACGACGCGGACGCGCTCACGATGTGCGGGTTCGGCGGTGACCTGCCAGGGAGGCCGTCGTCGGTCCCGTGCGGGAAGGGACCCCACCCGGCGCTGACGCTGCCGGTGCCGCCGGCGCCGCCCACCCCGAGGGTGCCGGGGACCGCGCCGAGGCCGGACGAGCCGGTGGCGCCGTCCGTGATGGCGGGCGGCCCCACGCCGATGAGCGCCCCGGAGCCGCCGGTGCCGCCGCCGCCGGCGTTGAAGGGCGCGGCGCCGGCTCCGCCCCCGCCGCCCGGCCCGCCCGCGACGTTCGACGGCGGGATGCCGCCGGAGGACCCCGCAGCGGCCACCACCCGCACGTCGCCCCACACCCGCGCCTCGCCGAGCACGTCGATCGTCACGGGCGGCACGGTGGAGGCCACGTCGAGCCGGCCCCCCTGGTCGACGTCCAGGCGCGAGAGCCGGACCGACGCCGTGACGGTGGCCACCTCGCCCGCCCTCACGTGGATCTCGTTCCGCCCGAGGATCGGGAAGGGCACCTCGGCCGACCCGGCGGGCGTCTGCACGCGCAGCACGTGGCTGGAGAGCACGGGCGGCGCGCCGGGCGGCGAGCCCGGCAGCTCGGGGATCTCGTTGACCCGGATCGTGGTCGCCAGGCGCGTGCCGTCGCGCGTGATGGCCGCGCCCCACGCCTGGATCCGGTTGTCCACCGCGCCGCCGACCCGCACCGAGACGTAGGTCGCCCCGGGCACGAAGTTCCCGCCGGTCACGAGCACGGCGACCGTCGCGCCCTCCTCGACCGGCGGGCTCCCCTCGACGGCCGTGATGACCGGCGCGGACGGCGCGACCGGCATCAGGTCCTGGACGCGCGAGACGTCGTGGACCAGCCGGATCTTCTCCGGGAGGCGCTCGAGGTTTGCGACGGCGCGCATCCCCTGCGCGTCAACCACCGCCTCGCCGATCTCCCGCCAGCGGCCGTGCTCCTGCGCCTCGACCCGCAGCGTCGAGCCGGGCGCCGCGTGCGTCTCGAGCGCCACCACGAGCTCGGCGTCGGCGTCGAGGGCCGCCGGCGTCATCGACACCTCGGCGGCGACCACCTCGCCGCGGCGCCCGGCGGCGCGCGGGGCGCGGGGGCGCACCTCGATGGCGGCGGGCTCCGCCAGCGCGCCCTCCGGCAGCGTCAGCGCCGAGCGGCCGTCCTTCGACGTCACCGTGCCGCCGCGCGCGCCCAGGGCGTCGGTGCCCCCGCGCGGGGCGACGACCCGGACGGTCGCCTCCGCCGAGACCTTGGGGTCGGCGGCGCTCGCCGCGCGCACGACGACGGCCTCGGGGGCGTCGTGGCCGACGTGCAGCGTCCCGTCGTCGTCGATGGTGACCCCGGGCGGGTCGCCGTCGACCGACCAGACCACGGCGCCGTCGCGCGACCCTTGGACAGCCGCCTGGAGCCGCACGGCCTCGCCCTCGGCGGCCACCGGGTCGTCCGGCAGGATCGCGAGGGTCGCCCGCGGGCGGACCTCCCCCCGGGCGCGGCCGCTCCCGAGGGCCGTCCGGACCTCGAGCGACGCCGGGTCGACCAGGCCCGCGCCGTGGACGAGCAGCTCGGCGTCGGCGACCTCCGCGATCGGTGCCGGGGCGCCGTCGAGCAGCACGGCCAGCCCGGGACCGTCGAACCCCGCGCCGCGCACGACGAGGTCCCCCTCGGCGCCGCGCCAGCGCGTGCCGTCAACGCGCGGGGCCACGGCGCCGCGGGCGCCGAGCCGCAGCGAGGCGGTCGCGGGCTCGCTCAGGGCGCCGCCGTCGCCGACGAGCCGGACGGTCACCGCGTACTCGCCCTCCGCCGACCGGGAGTCGAGCCGCAGGGGCGCGAGGATGCCGCCGCCGGGCGGGGCGGCCAGGGCGCCCTGCTGCACCGGGCCGGCGGGCCGCGCGATCGCGAGGTGCGCCACCGCGTCGCCGGCCGCCTCCCAGCGGAGGTTGAAGCGGGGTGTCGCGACGCTCCGCGCGCCGGGGCGCGCGACCTCCGGGTCCAGGCACTCCCAGGCCACGATCCGCAGGGTGGGGTCGGCCCCGGTGGTGGGGATCGCCACGGGCAGCACGCCGGCCTCGCCGCGCCGGCCCCGCGGGTCGAGGGGCGCGATCCTGACGATCGCGCGCCCGCCGGGGAGCGCACGGGCGTCGACGGCGGCCGTGCCCTGCCCGGCCCCGCGCGTCAGGGCCGGGGGCGGCATCCGGTACTCGAGGACGCCGGCGTCGTGCTCCACCCTCACCGCGATCCCGGCGACGTCCTCCGCACGGCGCGCGAGCACCGTGAAGGCCACGTCGAGCCGGCCGCGCGCACGACCGTCCGCCGCCGTCGCTCCGGTGATCTCGACCCGCGACTTCGCCACCGCCACCCCCGCGCAAGCATCCGACGGCGTCACGCCGCCGGTCAAGGACCGGCGGATGAGCGCGTTTTCAGTCCTCCACGACGTGCTCGGCGAAACGGGCGCGGGCGGCGGCCCATGCCGACTGGTCGAATCCCCCGTCGGGGCGGAGGCAGTCCACCGCCGCCCAGGCCATCGCCAGGGCGTGGTGGGCGTTGTCGTGGACGAACAGTCCCTGCCGCCCCAGCGTCAGCAGGGCGGGGTGCGCGCCGGCCCACGCGTCGAGGCGGGCGAGGTCGTTCGCGTAGCCGGCGCGCAGCACCGGATAGGCGTGCGCGAGGCGCTCCACGTGCACCCCGGCGGGCTCCGGGCGGGGCAGGCCGCAGGCGGCGAGCCCGTCGGCGGCCAGGCGGCCGAGCGCGTCGTCGTCCGCGCGCCACAGCGCATCGCCGGCGTCGCACGGGATCTCGGCGCACAGCAGGGTCCGGCCCGGCGGGTCGTCGCCGTCGCGGTAGTTCGGCGGCTCCGACACCCGCGTGACCGGCGTGTGCGCCTCGGGCAGGTAGTGGGCGTCGAAGGGGCTGTAGCGGCCGCCGTCGAGCACCAGGTACACGAGCAGCATCGCCCGGAAGCGCAGCGTCCCGGCGGCGGCGAGCGCGGCGGGCTCCGGCGCCGGCCGGGCCATCGCGGCCAGGGCGGGGAGCGGGATCGTCGACCACACCCGCCGCCCGGTGACCTGCGTGCCGCTCGCGACCGTCACGCGGGCGCCCCCGGGATCCAGGTCCACCCCGGTCACCTCGGCGCCGAGCTCCACGCGGGCGCCGGCGGCCACGGCGTCGTCGGCGAGCGCCTCCCACAGCTGGCCGTAGCCGCGCCGCGGCGACAGGAAGCCGCGGCGCGCGGCGTCGGGCGGGGAGAGCACGCGCCGCAGGATCCGGCCGGGGGAGCTCGCCCCGACGCGCCGGCGCGCCTGCTCGCCGGCGAGCTGCTCGGGCGGCAGCCCCCAGATCTTCCGCGCGTACGGGAAGTAGAAGCGGTCGCAGATCGTGGGCCCGAGCGCGGCGCGCAGGACCTCCGCGAAGGTGTCGGCGCGCGGCCGGCGCAGCGGCCCCAGGGCCGTGTCGCGCGCGATGCCGAGGGCCATCCCCGGCGGCATCCGCCGCAGCAGGTCGGAGGGGCGCAGGGGGAATGCGATCCACCGGCCCGCGAGCCGGATGCGCCCGTTGCGCGGCCGCCATTGCAGGTCGTCGCCGAGCAGGCGGCGCAGCTCCGCCAGGATCCGCGGCTCGACGGTGGGGTGCAGCCGGTGGCTGCCGAGGTCGGCGCGGATCCCGGCGACGGTGATGCTGCCCGCCGCCCCGCCCACCCGGTCCGCGCGCTCCAGCAGCACCACGCGGTGGCCCGCCCGGGCGGCGCGCTGGGCGGCGCCGACGCCGGCGGGGCCCGCCCCCAGGACGATCAGGTCGGCGTCGTGGGTCAGGGTGCGGGGAAGGCGACCGTGGGCGCGCCGGTGAAGGCGAGCGTCACGGCGTCGCCGGCGCCCAGCGCCGGGGCGCCGATCACCCGGGAGCGCACCACCTCTCCGTCGGCCAGGCGCACCCGGTAGACCGCGTCGTGGCCGAAGTACTCGACCGCCTCGACCGTCGCCGCGCCGCCCGGCGCGGCCAGGAGCCGCTCCGGCCGGATCATCACCTGCACCGCGCCGGTGCGGGGGGCCTGGAGGGGCACCGCGCCGACCGGCGTCCGCGCCACGTCGCCCTGGCCGACGCCGTCCACCAGGTTGGCGTCGCCCACGAACCGGGCGACCTCGCGGCTGGCGGGCAGCTCGTAGAGCGTGGCGGCGTCGGCCTGCTGGAGGATGCGGCCCTCCTGCATCACGGCGACCTCGTCGCCCACGACGAACGCCTCCTCCTGGTCGTGGGTCACGAAGATGCCGGTGGCGCCGGTCTGGGCGAGCACCCGCCGCACCTCCAGCCGCAGCTCCGCGCGCAGCGGCGCGTCGAGGCCCGAGAACGGCTCGTCGAGCAGGATCACCGTCGACGCGGGCGCCAGCGCGCGGGCCAGCGCGACGCGCTGGGCCTGGCCGCCGGAGAGCGTCGCGGGGGCGCGGTCGGCCAGCCCGCTGAGCCCCACGAGGGCCAGGGCGGCGTTGACGCGGCCGGCGCGCCGCGGGTCGCGGCGGGGAAGGCCGTACGCGACGTTGCGCCCGACGCTCAGATGGGGGAACAGCGCGGCGTCCTGGAACACCATGCCGATGCGCCGCCGCTCGGGCGGCGTGAACGTGCCCTCGCCCGACAGCACGCGGGCGCCCACGCGGATCTCGCCGGCCTCCGGCCGCTCCAGTCCGGCGATCGTGCGCAGGAGCGTGGTCTTGCCGCAGCCGCTGGGGCCGAGCAGGGCGACCAGCCGGCCGGCGGGGACCGCAAGGTCCGCGCCGCGCAGCACGGGCGCGTCGCCGAACGCCTTCTCCACCCCCCGCACCGTCACCGCCTCGCCCGCCACGACGGGGGCGGGGGGCGACAGGGGGGCGGCCGTACGCATTCGGCGCACCTTACTACGGGCCGTGGGTGCCCCCGAAGGGGCGGTCAGCGCGTCAGGCGACCGTGGCCGGGAGGACGTACAGCCCGGCGGCGGCGCGCTCCCCGATCACCCGCTCCTCGCCGTCGATCCGCACAGTCAGCTGGCCCGCCGAGGGGTCGATGCGGGTCACCTCGAGGTCGGTTCCGGGGACCAGGCCCTGGTCGTAGAACCAGTGGAGCAGGTCGCCGTCGTGCTCGGCCAGGCGCACGATCTTCGCCGGCCCGACCTCGATCTGGCTGAGCGCGCGCAGCTCCCGGTTCTCCTCCTGCTCGTGGGAGGGGTCCACGGGCCAGCCGTGGGGGCAGCGGTCCGGCTCGCCGAGCTGCACGGAGAGCCGCTCGACCATCTCGTCGCTGAAGGCGTCGCCGATGTCGTCCGCGTGCACGTGCGACTCGGCGGCCGAGTAGCCCATGAAGTCGGTGAGGAAGCGCTCGATGATGCGGTGGTGGCGGACCACCCGCTCCGCCTCGGCGCGGCCCTTCTTGGTCAGCAGGGGCGCCTTGCGCGGACCCCGCTCGATGAGCCCGTCGGCCTCGAGCCGCTTGAGCATCTCGCTCGCGGTCGGCGGGGTCACGCTGAGCATCTCCGCCACCCGCGCCGCCGGCACCGGCGACTCGCCCACGATGGGGCCGTACTCGCCGACCGGGGTCGCGAGGAAGTAGATGGCCTCGAGGTAGTCGTCGACCGAATGCGCGCGTCCCATCGCCCACCATCCTACCCGTCCCATCCCGCCGCCGGGCTGGACCCCGCGCCGGGTGTTCGATACATTCGTCACATGTCCCCGCCGTCGGGCTCCGGGGCGCGTCCCCGGCGGATCCTGGTCCTCGCGAACGAGACCTGCGCCGCGCGCGGCGTGGTCGACGAGGTGCGGTACCGGGCGGGCGAGGGCGCCGAGGTGGTGGTCGTGGCGCCGGCGCTGGCGAAGAGCCGGCTCGAGCACTGGCTGTCGTCCGACTCGGAGCGCCGCCAGAGCGAGGCCGCGGCGCGGCTGGAGGAGTCGGTCCGGGCGTTCGGGGCGGCGGGCATGAACGCCCGCGGCACCCTCGGCGACGCCGACCCGATGCAGGCCCTGGACGACGCCCTCCGCGTGTTCGACCCCGACGAGATCGTCATCTCCACCCACCCGCCGGCGCGGTCGAACTGGCTGGAGCGGCAGGTCGTGCGCAAGGCGCGCGAGCGCTACCGGGTGCCGATCACCCACGTGGTGGTGGACCTCCTGCACGAGTCCACGAGCACCGACGACGAGGGGCGCCGCCCGATGGTGCCGCGGGAGCGCCGGATGCGCGTGTTCGCCGCCGCCGCCTACGACGAGGCGCTGGCCATCCAGAGCGGCGGCTTCCGCGACCGGCCGGTCCCCGGCCAGGGCGGCACCGGCGTGTGGGTCAGCGACCGCCCGCCCACCGCGGACCAGGGCGACGCGTGGGTGGTCTTCGCGATCGACGTGCCGGAGGAGACCGCCGCCGGCTACGCACGCGGCGAGGGCCCGGAGGGGCGTCAGTACCTCATGCCCGCCGAGCTCCTCAACCGCATGGGGCCCCCGGTCCAGCAGGACGACTTCTCGGAGTAGCCCCGCCCGGCGTCACGACTCGTCGATCGTGACCGAGTCGATCCAGATCGTGGACGTGGGCACCTGGCTCGCGGGGTCGCCGGGGTCGGCGGACGGGTCGGCGAAACGCTCGATCGTCTTCGCCACGTCGAGCCCCTCCGTGACGCGCCCGAAGCGCGAGTAGGAGTTCGGCAGGAAGCTCGCGTCGCCGGTGACGACGAAGAACTGGGAGCCGTTGGTGCCGGGGCCCGAGTTGGCCATGGCGACGCTGCCGGTGGGGTAGCCGTCGTCCGGGAGCTCGTCGGCGAACGTGTAGCCGGGGCCGCCGGTGCCGTCGCCCGACGGGTCGCCGCCCTGGATCACGAAGCCGGGGACGACCCGGTGGAACGTGAGCCCGTCGTAGAAGCCCTGGCGCGCGAGGAACACGAAGTTGTTGACCGTGTGGGGCGCCGCCTTCGCGTCGAGGCGGACCACGATGTCGCCGCAGGACGTCGCGATGGTCGCCGTGTACGTCTTCGACGGGTCGATGGTGAGTGGCGGCGGCGCGTCGTAGGTCTTCGGGTCGGCCGGCGGCTCGGGCTCGGCCGCGCTGCACGTGGCGCCGTCGGCGTTCGTGACCGTCCCGCCCCCGGCCGACGGTGCCGCCACGCCCGTGGACGAGGTGGCCGTGGCCGCCGCGCCGGCGTCCGCCGATCCGCCGTCGTCCCCGCCGCACGCCGCGAGCCCCGCAGCGAGGACGAGCGCCGCCAGCGCCGCCCCGATCGCCATGACCGTCCGCCTCACCGTGCCTCCTCGATGTCGCGCAGCCGGAAGTACGTCAGCGTCCACGCCACGGCCGCGAACGGGGCGGCGAGGCTGTTGGTCACGGCCTGGCCGATGAGGATGGTCCACGAATCGCTGTCGATCGGCGAGAGCGCCTGCGCCAGCACGAGTCCGAGCACCAGGATGATGAGCAGAGTCAGCACCGCGACCCCGAACACCGGCCAGCCCGAGCCCTGCACCAGCTCCCGGCTGCGGCCGAAGCTTTCGAGGACCGGGCGGTGCTCGAGCATGATCACCGGTGAGACCACCAGCCACCACGTCAGGAGCACCAGGCCGGGGACGATCAGCAACGCCAGGCCGATGCAGACGCCGATCAGGGCCAGGACGCCGGCCGCGGCCAGCGCCATCAGTCGCCCGCCGGCATGGCCGAAGGTCTCGGCGATGCCGAGGTCGGCGCGCCCGTCCCGGACGTCCTCGACGGCCTTCACCAACGCGCCCTGCACGAAGAAGATCGCGGCCAGGCCCAGCAGGTTGGCGACGACCACGCCGGGCCAGCCGAGCCCGGCGAGCAGGCCGCCGATGACCCCCAGCGGTACGAACACGACGGCCGCGATGCCGATCAGGTGCCGCGGGTGGGCTCGGTACAGCTCCCAGGTGCGACGCATGATGTCGCCGGGCTCCATGGCGGCGGACTCTACGTGCGGATCCCCACGCCGCGTAGGAACGCCGTCCAGGCCCATGCGGTCATGGCGACCGCGATCCCGAGGGTCACGCCGAGCGACAGCGCCAGCGCCACCTCCGAGTCGCCGAGGACGCCGTGGCGGGCGGCGACCACCATGTAGAAGATCGGGTCGGCGTGGGTCAGCCCCCTCCACGGCTGGCCGAGGCGGTCGACCGCGTAGAACACGCCGCCCAGGAACACGAGCGGCTGGATCACCAGGTTGCCCACCACGTTCTGCTGGTCCCACCCGGTGGAGTAGAGGCCGACGACGGTGCCGAGGGCCGTGAACGCGACGCTCGTGCCGACCAGGACCAGCGCCAGGACCAGCGGGTGCGCCATCGGGAAGTCCACGAACAGCCGGGCGGCGCCGAGCGTCAGCACGCCGATCAGCAGGCTCCGGACCACGCCGCCGGCCATGTAGCCGATCAGCAGCTGCGTGGGGCTCATCGGGCTGGACGCCGGGTCCTCGATGAACCCGTCGTTGCGCGCCTGGTAGATCGAGGTGGCGTTGTTGCCGAACGCCGACGTCGCCACGCCCATCAGCACCAGGCCCGGGACGATGAACTGCTCGTAGGGGACGCCGTCGATCACCTTGATCGACCCGCCGAGCGCCACGCCGAACACCACGATGAACAGGACGGCCGCGACCACCGGCGGGGCGATCGTCTGCGTCCAGAGGCGCAGGACGCGGAGCACCTCGCGCTCGGCCAGGGCGGCCACCCCGCGCGCCCGGGCCCGCCGGATGTCGGCGGTGGTCACCGCCCCACCAGGTGCAGGTACACGTCCTCCAGGCGCGGGGCGCCGAACCGCTCGCGCAGGCCCGGCGGCGTTCCCTCCGCGACGATCCGGCCCGCCGCGGATGAACGCCACCTGCTCGCAGAGGGCCTCGGCCTCCTCGAGGTAGTGGGTGGTGAGGAGGATGGTGGTGCCGTCGGCGTGGAGCGCCCGGATGTAGGCCCAGAGGTCGTGGCGCAGCTCGATGTCCACCCCGGCGGTGGGCTCGTCCAGGATCACGAGCCGCGGCCGGTGCAGCAGCGCGCGCGCCAGCAGCAGGCGGCGGCGCATGCCGCCCGACAGGTGGTGGGCGTACGCGTCGGCCTTCCCGGAGAGGTCGAACGCCGCGAGCATCTCGGCGGCCCGGGCGTTCGCCTCCGCGCGGGTCAGGCCGAAGTAGCGGCCGTGGAGCGTCAGCAGCTCGCGCACCGGGACGAACCGGTCGAGCGCGACGTCCTGGGGGGCGTAGCCGATCGTGCGGCGCGCCTCGGCCGCGGTCTCGCCGCGCGAGGACAGGCCGAACACGCGGATCGCTCCGCTGTCCGGCGTCGTGAGGCCCACGATGCTCCGGATGAGGGTCGTCTTGCCGGCGCCGTTGGGCCCCAGGAGCCCGAAGAACGCCCCGGCGGGCACCCGCAGGTCCAGGCCGTCGAGCGCCTGCACCCCGCCGCCGAAGCCCTTCCGGACGTCGGTGCAGTCCAGTGCGGGGGCGTCGGCGCTGCTCACGGGGCGCGACGGTATCGCGCCGGGCGCGGGGCGCGCCCCGGTGGGACCCACTACCAGCCGACGGCGACGACGGCGACCGCGCAGATCAGGTGGTCGGCGCCGGGGCCGCCGTCGGTGCCGTTCGGCATCCGCAGCCCGCCCTCGCGCGCCGTGACCGTCACCCGGCCGTACGGGAAGATCGCCGCCACGGCGTCCGGGTTGACGCCCTCGTGGCCGGGGACGGCGACGGTCACCTCGACGCGCATGTCGGCGCGGTCGCCGCCCGGGATCAGCTCGCGGAGGCCGGGCAGCGACGTGCGGCCCATCGCCTCGCGGGCCGCCCGCCGGGCCGCCTTCGTGGGGTCCTCGCCGACGAGGTTGACGCCCAGGCCCATCTCCAGGAAGACGGGGAAGGCGCCCTCGCGGGCGCCCTCCGGGTCAGTAGGTGGGCTCGTCGCCGCCGCGCTTGAGCTTGCGCAGCACCACCACCACGCCGCCGGCCACCGCGCCGACGACCGCGACGCGCCCGACGAACCGCTTGAACCCGCCCTTCTTCTTCTTGGCGCTCCACGAGCCCCGAGACCGCCTTCTGCAGGTCCTGGGCCGAGCTCTCGACGCGCTTCTGGAGCTTGCGGTCGTTCGCGAGCTTGCGCGCGGCCGCCGTCGGCTTCTGGCCGCTGAGCTCGTCCTTCACGTCGCGCCCGGTGGTGAACGCCTTGCGGAGCGCGTCGTGGAACTCCGGGTCGTTCATGGCCTTCGTCACGACCGGCCGCACCACCTCGACGAGGGCGACGGCGCGGGCCGCGGCCTTCGCGTTCTTCGCAGTCTTCATCCTCTGACCTCCATCCGCGTCTTCGGGTCTCATGGCGCCGAAGGCGCGGCGCAGCTTGCGTGTGGCGATCCGCCGGCCCAGCCGGTACGTCACGTAGCCCAGCGCGGCCCGGCGGAGATGCGTCACCGTCCGAGTCTATGCCGCGTCCCGCGGAGCGCGAAACCCGGGGTACGCTGCCGACGTGCCCGATCGCATCGTCATCGTCCGGCACGGCCGGACGATCTACAACGAGCGCCGGTTGCTCAACGGCGACCCGTCGGTCGACGTGCGGCTGAGCGACGCGGGGATGGCGCAGGTGGCGCGGCTGCACTCGCGGGTGGCGGCGCTGCCCATCGATCTGGGCGTGCGGACGAGGTTCCCGCGGACCGCGGTCACCCTCGACATCCTGCTGGCGGGCCGCGACGTGCCCCGTGCGATCTGCCCCGACCTGGACGACGTCCGCCTGGGGGAGTTCGAGGGGGCCGACGTCGAGGCGTACCGCGCGTTCCGCCGCGACGGCGGGGAGGACGCCCGGCCCGAGGGCGGGGAGAGCCGCCTGGACGTCCTCGCCCGATACGTCCGCGGCTTCCGCCGCCTGCTGACCGTGCGGGCCCGGACGCCGCTGGTGGTGACCCACGACATCCCCATCAGGTTCGTCCTCAACGCGCTGGAGGACGCGGACCCGCTGGAGGGCCCCGTGACGGCCATCGAGAACGGCGTCCTGTACGACCTTGCGGCGACGGATCTCACGCTCGCGCTCGATCGGATGGAGGAGCGCCTCCCGTCCGCCGCGGTGTGAGCTACGATGCACCGGGCCCCGATCCACGGGGTCAGCCGTGTGGAACAACGAAGGAAGATCAATGGCCGAGGGTGTCGTGAAGTGGTTCTCCGCAGAGAAGGGCTACGGGTTCATCACGCCGGACGACGGTGGCAAGGACCTGTTCGTTCATTTCTCCGAGATCCAGGGGTCGGGGTACCGGAACCTCGAGGAGGGGCAGCGAGTCACGTACGAGGCGACTGAGGGCCAGAAGGGCCCGCAGGCTTCGGCCGTCTCGGTGCTCTCGTAGCGAAGGCGGCGCCTGCGGCGCACTGAAGGGAGAAGTTCTGGCGACGAAGCAGAAGGAAGAGGCGATCGAGGTGGAGGGTGAGGTCACGGAGGCCCTCCCGAACACCATGTTCCGCGTGGTTCTGGACAACGAGCACGAGGTGCTGGCCCACATGGCCGGCAAGCTCCGCCGGTTCCGGATCCGCATCAACCCGGGCGACCGGGTGAAGGTGGAACTCTCGCCGTACGACCTCAACCGGGGCCGTATCACCTTCCGCCTGAAGTAAGGAGACACCCGAGGCAGCTGATCGTCCGCCTCGCCGTCGCGCCTACCGCGCGGCGGCGAGGGCCGGACGGACCTCCCCGCCGGCGCGGAGTGCGCGTCGGGCGGCCGGATAGCCGCATGCCCGGTCCAGCAGGATCGGACGCAGGGGCGCCTCGACCACCCGCTCACCCGCGACCCCCACGCGATACGCGTGCCGGCCCTCGCGGGACGCGACGACCGCCGCCAGCCGGCGGTCGACGAAGTGCAGCGCCACGCCGTCGTCGGCGGCCAGGCCCGGCGCCAGGCCGGCGGTGAGCGCCGCGGTGTACGCGTCCCGGCGGTGGCGGTAGTGCGGGCAGTTGCTGCCCGGCAGCAGCCCCAGCCCGTCCTCGAACCGGACCAGCCGCGTACCGAAGGCGGCGGTCACGCCGCCCTCGAACCAGCACATCGAGCCGGCGCAGAGCCCGGCGAGCACCACGCCGCGCTCCCACGCCTCGCGCATCACCCGGTCGATGCCCTGTGCTCGCCACACCGCCAGCAGGTTCACGGTGTTGCCGCCGCCGACGTAGACGACGTCCTGCGACAGGATGAGCGCGCGCACGTCGTCGACCTGGCGGTTGAACAACTGCAGGTGCGACGGGTCGCAGTGCCCGCCGCTGAACGCGGTGTAGAACTTCGTGACGTAGCTCGGGTTGTCGCCGCCGGCGGTGGGCATGAACAGCACCCGCGGCCGCTCCGCCCCGCAGGCGTCGAGCACCCAGTCGTCGAGGACCGGGTTGTCCGGCTCCTCCGTGAACCCGCCGCCGCCCATCGCCACGATCTGCCGTGGTCGCTGCGCCGTGCGCGCCGCCCGTGCGGTCCTGCGAGCCATGGCGCCGATCCTGGGCAGCGGCGCGATCCCGCGCGACGGACGCGGACACAGACTTCGGCGGCGACCCATGGCCCGGTGTCCAGATCCACCGGCGCTAGGGTTCCCGGAGGTCATGAATCGTCACATCGTCGCCTGCGGAGGCGGGGGGTGGTCGGGCGAGCCGGGCGGCGGCCCGCTCGAGGACTACATCCTCGGCCTGGCCCCCACCGACACCCCCAGCGTCTGCCTCCTCGCCACGGCGAGCGGCGATTCGGATTGGGTGATCACCCGCTTCCACGAGTTCTTCGGGCGGGTTCCGTGCCGCGCGACGCACATCGCCCTGTTCCGGCCCCACCCCGAGGGCGTCGCCGAGCACCTGCTGGCGCAGGACGTGATCTACGTCGCCGGGGGCAGCAGCGCGAACCTGATGGCGGTGTGGGACGTGCACGGCCTCGGGGACGTCCTGCGCGCCGCGTGGGAGCAGGGCACCGTGATGTCCGGGGTCAGCGCCGGGGCCATCTGCTGGTTCGAGCACGGCCTCACCAACTCGCTGGGTGCCGGCTTCGCCCCCGTGCGCGGCCTGGGGTTCCTGCCGGGCGGGCTCTGCCCCCACGCCGACGGCGACCCTGCGCGTATCCCCGCGCTGATCGACCTGATCGACCGGGGCGACATGCCGCCGACGATCGCGGTGGACGACGGCGCCGCCGTCCACCTGGCCGACGGCGCCGAGCCCCGCGTCATCTCCGGCGCCCCCGGGCGCGGCGCCCGCCGGGTGTCGGCGGGCGGCGTCATCGCCCCGCTGGAGGCCGTGCCGGTCCATTGACCGATCGGGCCTCGCTCGAGCCCCCCGGAGCAATTGAGACCCGCGGTGCTCAATCTGGATCAGGGCAACAGGAGCATCGAGTCCCCGAACTCGTGCCAGCGGTACCCGGCGGCGACCGCCTCCGCGTAGGCCGTCTCCACCAGGGGCCTGCCGGCGACGGCCTCCAGCAGCAGCAGGTGGCTCGCCTCCGGCGGGTGGAGCCCGGTGACGAGGCCGTCGACCACCCGGGCGGGGCGGTCGGGGCCGAGGACCAGGTCGGTCCATCCGCGGCGCGGCGCCGGCTCGCCGTCGTCGTCCACCGCGCTCTCGAGCGCCCGCACCACCGTCGTCCCCACCGCGACCACCCGGCCGCCGCCGTGCCGGGTGGCCGCCACCAGGCGGGCGGTGGCGGCCGGCACCCGCAGCCGCTCCGGGGCGGGCGGCTCGTGGAGCTCCGGGCTCGACACGCCGGCGTGGAGCACCACGGGCGCCACCGCCACGCCGCGCGCCATGAGCGCCACCAGGAGCGGCGCCGTGAACGGCCGCCCGGCGCTGGCCATCTCCGCGCTGCCGGGGTGGGTGGCGTAGACGTTCTGGAGCTCGTCCAGCGTCACGTCGCCCCGCCGGTAGGCGTAGGCGATCGGCCTGCCGTGGACCGTGAGGTAGGCGATCGCCCCCGCCGGCGGCTGCACCTCCGCCCGCCAGAGCCGGCCGGGCGCGGCGGCCGCGTCCGGGTACGGCGCGTCGAGCCGCAGCACCGCCCCGCCGGTCACCCGGATCCGCTCCCCCGCGCCGACGGAGGTCTCGGGCCCGCGCCCGTCGGGCCGCCGCGGCTCGACGACCCAGCGGTCGTCCGACAGCGGCGTCGCCACGTGGACCACCACGGGGCGCCCGTCCTCGCGCACCCCGTCCAGCGCGGCCGGGAGGGTGGCCGACGTGTTGACGACCAGCAGATCGCCCTCGCGCAGCAGCCCGGGGAGGTCGCGGAAGCGGTGGTGGGCGACGCCGTCCGGGCGCGCCACCAGCAGGCGCACGCCGTCGCGGGGGACGCCGCGCCGCTCGGGCGGCTCGGCGGCCTCGGCGCCCTCCGGCAGGACGAAGTCGACCGGTCGCGCGGCGGCGGCGAGCGCGCTCACGCCGTCGCGGCCGCAGCGGGCCGCAGGTCGCCGGCGCGGTAGCGCCCGCTGGGGAGCGACCCCTCCACCAGGCGCATCAGGGCCGGCACCACCGTCTCCGGGGCCGGCAGGCCCGAGACGTCCTCGCCCGGGTACGCCTCCTGCATGAGGGCGGTCGCCATGTCGCCCGGGTCGAACGCGTACACCGCCACGCCGGGGGTGCTCCACCGCCAGCACCGCCGAGAGCTGGTCGAGGGCGGCCTTCGCCGCCCCGTAGCCGCCCCAGCCGGCGTACGGCTCGACGGCGGCGTCTGACGTGACGTTCACCAGCCGCCCGCCGGCCGCCTCCAGCCGCGGCAGCAGCCGCTGCGCCAGCGCGAGCGGTGCGATGGCGTTGACCGCCAGGATGCGCGCCAGCTCGTCGGCCGGCAGGTCGCGGAGCCCCGGCCGCGGGCTCGGGCCCAGCACGCTCGCGTTGTTGACCAGGAGGTCCAGGCGCCCGAGCTCCCCGACCGCCCCGGCCAGCGCCCGCCGGTGCGCCGCGTCCGCGACGTCGCCGGCGATGGCCGTCACGCGGCGGGGGAGGGGAAGGGCCTCCACCGCCGCGTGCAGCCGCGCCTCGTCACGCGCGTCCACGACGAGGCGCCATCCACGCCAGTTGAGCTCCTCGGCCAGCGCGCGGCCCAGCCCCCGCGACGCCCCCGTGATGACCGCGACCCGGTCCCGCATGACCCACCTCCGCATCGGTTGCTGGTACCGTAGGAGTTGAAGTCAACTTCAAGTCAAGGGC
Source organism: Miltoncostaeaceae bacterium (assembly GCA_963749475.1). Classification (GTDB taxonomy): domain Bacteria; phylum Actinomycetota; class Thermoleophilia; order Miltoncostaeales; family Miltoncostaeaceae; genus Miltoncostaea. The sequence continues at coordinate 252,994 of CAVVMP010000011.1, read as the reverse complement.
TGTCGGGGACGGATCGATGGACGGGTCGGATCTGCTGAGCATCGGCACGGTGAGCCGCCGGGCGGGGATCGCCGCGTCGGCGCTGCGCTTCTACGACCGGGAGGGGCTGGTGCCGTCGGTGCGCTCGCCCGGCGGCCAGCGGCGCTATCCGCGCAGCGCGCTGCGCCGGATCGCGTTCATCCGCGCGGCCCAGAACGTGGGGCTGTCGCTCGACGAGATCCGCGACGCGCTCGGGACCCTCCCGGAGGGGCGGCCGCCGACCGCGGACGACTGGGCGCGCCTGTCCGCGTCGTGGCGGTCGCGGCTCGACGAGCAGATCGAGGCGCTCGAGGCCCTGCGCGGGCGGCTGAGCTCGTGCATCGGGTGCGGGTGCCTGTCGCTCGGCGCCTGCGCGCTCATGAACCCGGGCGACAGCGCGGGGAGTGGCGGGCCCGGCGCGCGGTTCCTGCCCGCGCCGCTGCGGAAGCCGCACGGCGTCGCGGCGGTCGCGGAGTCGCGCCGTCGAACGCCCGCATGACGGCCCCGCGGTCCGGTCCGCAGACCATGAGCCACTCGGTGGCGCGGACGTGCGACACGCGCCCCACGCGCTCGCCGGCCGGGTTGTGGATGCCGATGCGCGCGCCGACGTAGCGGGGCACGTCGATCGCCATGGCGGCCACGTGGCCCCGCGACGCGAGCAACTCGGCGACGTGGGCCGGCTCGTGGAAGCCCTCGTCGTTCACCGAGAGGATCACCCACGGGGTGGTGAGCGCGCCGACGAGCGCCTCCAGCGCGTCCCACGCCGCCCGGCTGCTGTTGAAGGGGCTGCGCACGGCGCGGCAGTCGACCCGCTTGCGCGCCACGCCGTAGGCCTCGGGGCGGTCGCCGCGGACGATCGTCTCCCACACGTGGTAGTTCGCGAAGTAGGAGTGCTGGTTGTAGGGCGGGTCGAGGTAGGCGGCGTCGACGCCGTCCAGCGACGCGGCCAGGTCGCGGGCGTCCATCCGCGCCACCTCGCCCGCAGGCCCGGGGACCGCCTCGGGCGGCCGCAGCTCCAGCGGGCGCAGGCTGCGCGGGGCCGGGCGCTTGAGGTAGGCCATCTGGAGACCGCACGTGGAGTCCACGCGGTCGGCGGCCTCGAGCAGGCTCGTCAGGAGCGCGCCGCGCATCCGCGCGTCGGCCGGGACGTCGTCGATGGCGGCGCGGATCGCGTCGATGCGCGCGCCGTTGTCGGGCGAGAAGTAGCGGGCCTGCCCGCAGAAGACGTCGGCGACGTAGCCCGGCGCGCCGGGCAGCGCCCCCAGGCGCTGCGAGGTGGCGGCCGAGGGCGGCGCGGTCGAGGCGATCGTCCGCGGCGATGTAGGCCTGGCCGAACGCCTCCGAGTAGGTCGCCAGGTCGTTCGACACGACGCGGCGGCCGGCGCGGCGGAAGGCCTGCCCGGCGCGGGTGGTGCCGGCGAAGAGGTCGCAGACCGACCGCACGGGCAGCCGCCACGCCACGTGCTCGAGCAGCGGCGCGAGCGCCCGCTTCGAGCCGATGTACTTGATCACCGAGGCGGGAGGGTAGCCGAGCGCCGGGGCGAAGGACCCACCACCGGCCATCGCCGCCTGGGAGACCACCGTGGACCGCCTCCTGAATCACCTTCACCCCTTCGCGATCGGCGCGCTCGCCGTGCTGATCCTGATCGCGGGGTGGCTGCTCGGCCTGTCGGGCTAGACCGCCCACCGCACGCGGGACATTCGACGGCCCTCACATCGGGGGTTCGGTCGCTATGCTGCCAGCGCCTTGGGCGCCGGAAAGCACACGATCAAGACCAAGAAGGTCCGGATCAAGAAGCGTTGCTGCGACTCCAAGCGGATGTGCGCGGGGTGCCCGCTGCGGCCCGAGAACGGCGGGCCCGGCAAGAAGAAGCGCCGCAAGCCGTAGGGCCGCGGCCGGCGGCGTCAGCCTGACGCCGGCGCGGGGACCTGGTCGCCGCCGAGCAGGCGCTCGCCCAGGCCGAGGCACGTGGGACAGGCCTCCGGGCGGAGCGCTCCGTCGGGGGCGGGTGACCAGAGGCGACGCTGGCCCCAGCAGGTGCCGCAGGGGACCCACCGGGCGTCACCGTCGGTGTGGTGATGTGTCATGGGGCCGAGTCTGAGCGCCCTCCGGGCGCGTCACTTGGGCCCTGCGTACGAAGATCCGTCAGCGGGCTTCCGCCCGCGGGCCGCCCTGTAGCGTCCGCCACATGCGCGACTGGGCGGGCTGATGGGCTTCCACGAGGACATGGCGACGGGCTACGGGTTCGGCGTCCCGGCGATCCGCCTGGGCCGCCCGTTCCAGGATCCCGCGGCGCCCGACACGGGCGTGGAGGTGGGGATCCCGATCGGCCTCCTCAACCGCCACGGCCTCATCGCCGGCGCCACCGGGACGGGCAAGACGCGCACCCTCCAGCTCATCGCCGAGCAGATCTCGGCGGCGGGGTGCCCCGTCTTCGCCGCCGACATGAAGGGCGACCTGGCCGGCATCGGCGCGGCCGGGGCGGCCGACGACCGGCTGACCGGACGCGCGACGGACCTGGCCTCTGCGTGGACGCCGGCCGCGTGCCCCGTGGAGCTGCTGTCGCTGACCGGCCAGGACGGCGTGGCCGTGCGGGCGACGGTCACCGAGTTCGGCCCGACGCTGTTCGCGAAGGTGCTGGAGCTCAACGAGACGCAGGAGGAGAGCCTCGGGCTCGTCTTCCGCTACTGCGACCAGAAGGGCCTCGCGCTCATCGACCTGGAGGACCTGCGCGCCGCGCTCGGGTGGCTCACGGGCGACGGCAAGGCCGAGCTGAAGGCGATCGGCGGCATCTCGAGCGCGACCGCCGGCGTGCTGCTGCGCAAGGTGTCGCAGCTCGAGGCGGACGGCGGCGACGTGTTCTTCGGCGAGCCGGCGTTCGCGGTGCCGGACCTGCTGCGCACCGCGCCCGACGGCCGCGGCGTGGTGTCCGTGCTGAACCTCGTGGACGTCGCCCGCAAGCCGGCGCTCTTCTCCACGTTCCTGATGTGGGTGCTGGCCGAGCTGTTCGAGTCGCTCCCGGAGGTCGGCGACCCCGACAAGCCGACGCTGGTGTTCTTCTTCGACGAGGCCCACCTGCTCTTCGACGGGGCCTCCGATGCGTTCCTGGACTCCGTCGCCCAGACCGTCCGGCTGATCCGCTCGAAGGGCGTCGGCGTGTTCTTCATCACCCAGCTCCCGACCGATCTCCCGGACGTGGTGCTGTCGCAGCTCGGCCACCGGGTGCAGCACGCGGTCCGCGCGTTCACGCCCCGCGACGCCCGGGCGCTGAAGGCGGCCGTCGAGACGTTCCCGACGACGGCGAACTACGAGCTCGCCGAGACCCTCCAGTCGCTCGGGATCGGCGAGGCCGCGATCACGGCGCTCGACCCGCGCGGCGTGCCGACGCCCGTCGCGGCGACGCGGCTGTTCCCGCCGGCATCGCGGATGACGCCCCTCACGCCGGAGGAGCGGGCCGCGGCCATCGCGGCGTCGCCGCTGCGGCCCAGGTACGCCGAGCGCCTGGACCGGGACAGCGCCGCCGAGATGCTCGCCGCCCGCATCGAGGCGGCCGCGCCGCCCGCCGAGGCCCCGCCGCCGCCCACCCCCGAGCCCGCGCCCGCCCCGGCGCCGCGCCGGCGGAGCGCCCCGCAGGAGCGCCCGCCCGAGACGATCGCCGACCAGGTGGGCGACATCCTCGGGTCGGGGATCGGCAAGCAGGTCACGCGCGAGATCGTCCGCGGCGTCTTCGGGATGCTGCGAAAGCGCCGCTGAGGGATCCCGTGGCGCGGACCCATCGCGCGCGGCGCAGCTGCCACGTCGTCCCGGGGTCGAGCCCGCGGATGCTGGCCAAGGTCCCCGGCCTGGGCGCCGACGAGGTGATCCTGGACCTGGAGGACGCCGTCGCCGAGGACGCCAAGGCGCCGGCGCGCGCGGCCGTGGCCGCCGCCGCCCGCGCGGGCGCCGGGGGCGCGACGGTGGCGGTCCGGGTGAACGCGGTGGACACGCCGCACTGCCACCGCGACGTCGTGGCCGTGATGGAGGCGGCGGGCGCCGCCGTGCAGGTGCTCGTGCTGCCGAAGGTTGACGACCCCGGCCACGTCCACTTCGCCGACCACCTGCTGAGCGCCCTGGAGCACGAGCTCGGGCTGCCCGCGGGCGGCATCGGCCTGGAGGCGCAGATCGAGACCCCGCAGGGCCTGGTCAACGCCGAGGCGATCGCGGCGGCGCCGCGCGTCGAGGCCCTGGTGGTGGGCCCCGGCGACCTGGCGGCGTCGCTCGGCATGCCCCACACCGCCATCGGCGCGCCGGTGCCGGACTACCCCGGCGACGGCTGGCACCACGTGCTCGGGCGGGTGGTGGTCGCGGCCCGGGCCGCCGGGGTCCAGGCGGTTGACGGCCCCTGGGCGGTCATCGACGACGAGGACGGCCTGGTGGCGTCGGCGCGGCGCTCGCGCGGCCTGGGCTACGACGGCAAGTGGAGCATCCACCCCCGTCAGATCGGCCCGCTCAACGACGTGTACGGCGTCCCCGAGGCGGCCCTCGCCCACGCCCGAGCGCGTCCTGGACGCACACGCGGCGGCCGCGGCGCGCGGCGAGGGGGCGGCGTCGCTCGACGGCGAGATGATCGACGAGGCGACCCGGGCGATGGCCGCGCGGCTGGTGGAGCGGGCCCGCCTGACCGGCGCCAAGTGACCCGCGCCGGAGGTTCGGTACGGCGTTTCCCGAGCGAATCGCCCGTGGGTCAAGGACGCAGATCCTCGGCGATAGTGGGCCCTATCGCCGAGGTCGAGGACGCGGGCCCGCGATGCGATGCAGCCGGGAAACGCCGCGGGACCTCCGGGACGGGTCACTAGTGTCCGAGCTGCGCGTGGCGGGCGAGCTGCCCCTGCCGGTGACGGCGGAGCGGGCGTGGGAGCTCTGGTCGCGCGTGGAGGACTGGCCCCGCTGGGACTGGATGGGCTCCGCCGACGCCCGCTGGCTCGCCGGCGAGCCCTGGACGGTGGGGGCGCGGCTGCGCGTGGGCCACCGCCCCCGGACCTTCGAGGCCGTGCTGGTGGTCGTCGATCCGCCCGTGGCGATCACCACCGAGGCGGCGGGCCTCGGGATCGGCGGGCGGCACACGTACCGCTTCCTGCCCCGCGGCGAGGGGTGCGTCTTCCGGATGGAGGAGACGTTCCGCGGCCGTGGCGCGCGACTCATGAAGCCGCTCGTGCGGTGGTTCTGGCGCCGGCAGATGTTGGCGTTTCGACGCTGGGTGATAACCGCCGACTAGACCCTCGACGGTTGCGACTGCACCGTCGTCCAGTCTCCGGACAGTTGCGCGAACGCCCCGGGAACGTAAGGCTTCGCGGGTGGCGGATTACGTCCGACCTGTGACCACGAGGTGAGCGAGGGGCTCCGGCCGGGCGACCGCCTGAGCGGTCTGATGCGCGCCGCCCGCGGTCTCGCCGTGGCCATCGCCGACGCCGACGGCCGCGTGGTCGAGTGGAGCGACGGCGCGCAGCAGATGCTCGGCTACGGGGCCGACGAGGTCGTGGGCCTCCACGACCTCACGTTCGGCCACGACCCCGCCGAGCTCGCGGAGTTCGCGCGGCTCGCCGGCGTGCCGGACGGCCTGATGGCGCTCATCCGGTCGGCGGAGGACCAGGACGACGCCCGCGAGTGGACGTTCGTGCGCCGCGACGGCGGGCGCCTGGCGGTGGCCCGCTCGCTCTCGCCGATCGTCGACGAGGGCGGAGCCACGATCGGCTACGCCGGCATCGCCCGGGACATCAGCCGCCGGCGCCGGGTGGAGCAGGAGCAGGGCGCCATCCGGCGCGTCGCGCTGTTCCTGGCGGGCGATCCCGAGCCCGGCGAGGTCTTCGGGCGCGTCGCCGAGGAGGCCGGGCTCCTCGTCGGCGGGGAGGCTGCGGGGGTCGTGCGGTTCGACGGGAGCCGCGCGGCGGCGCACGTCGGCGCGTGGGCCGTGGACGACGCCATCCGGATGACGGTCGGCGAGGCGACGCCGCTCGAGGCGCCGAGCGCCCTGGCCGAGGTGCACCGCACCGGCCGCAGCGCGCGGATCGAGGACCTCCACGCGCTGCTCGGCCCGACCCAGATCGCGGGCCTCGGCCACCTTCCGCCCATCCGGTGCGTCGTCGCCTCGCCGATCCGGGCCCGCGGGCGGCTGTGGGGGGCGCTCTGGGCGGGGACGCGGGCGCCGAACTCCCTGGACGAGTCCGACGAGGCCCGCCTCACCCGGCTCAGCGACCTGGCCGGCCTGGCGATCGCGACCGCCGAGACGCGCGAGGGCGTGGTGAACGAGACGCTCGCCGCGATCTTCCGCGGCGACCTCGACCTGGAGACGACCATCGAGCGGGTGGTCGCCACGGCCCGCCAGGCGGCGCAGGCGGACCGCGCCACGTGCTACGTCCACACCCCGAACGGCGAGCGGGTCCAGTCGGTCCACACCACCGAGGTCGACCCGCGGCGGCGCGCCTACCTCGAGGGGGCGCGGGGCCTGACCCGGTCGCAGATCCCCGTGTGGCAGCTCCTCCTGCAGCAGGACTCGCCGACCATGGTCGTCGAGGACCTGGCGATGGACCCGGCGATCCCGCCGGCCGTCGCCCGCCGGCTCGGCGCCGGCGCGCTGGTGGGGTTGCGCCTCGAGCACCACTCCGTGCAGCGCGGCGGCGTGCCGGAGCTGCTCGGCAGCCTGTTCCTGAGCTTCCGCGCCCCGCGGCTGTTCACCCGCCACGAGCGGACGGCGATGGAGAGCCTGGCGGGCATGGTCTCGGTGGCGCTGGCCAACGCGCGCCTGCACGCCGAGAGCCTGGAGAGCGCGGCGCGGGCGCAGGAGACGTCGCGGCGCGACCCCCTCACCGGCCTGCCGAACCACCGACAGTTCCAGGAGCGGCTGTCGGAGGAGGTGTCGCGCGCGCGCCGCCACCGCCGGAGCCTGGCGCTGGCGCTGATCGACATCGACCGCTTCCGCCGGGTCAACGAGCGCTACGGCCACGAGGCCGGCGACCGGGTGCTCGTCACGATCTCGACGCTGCTGCAGTCGGCAGGGCGCGACGGCGACATGATCGCCCGGATCGGAGGCGAGGAGCTCGCCTGGCTCATGCCCGAGACCGAGGCGATGGAGGCGTGGCAGGCGGTCGACCGCGCCCGGGAGCTCGTCGCGCGCACCGCCATCGGCGAGGTCGGGACGATCACGGTGTCCGCGGGCGTCTGCGACCTGGCGCAGGCCGGGACGGCGGGCGAGCTGCAGCGGCTCGCGGAGGGCGCCCTCTACTGGGCGAAGCAGCACGGGCGCGACGTCGCGTTCCTCTACTCCCCGAAGGTCGTCGAGGAGCTGTCGGCCCAGGAGCGGGCCGACCGGCTCCAGCGGCTCCAGGCGCTCCAGAGCATCCGGGTCCTGGCCCGCGCCGTCGACGCGAAGGACAGCTCCACCCGCGAGCACTCGGAGCGGGTCGCGGAGCTGGCCGTGGCGATCGGGACGGCGCTCGGGTGGGAGGGCGAGTCGCTCGTGCGGCTCCGCGAGGCGGGGCTCGTCCACGACGTCGGCAAGATCGGCGTCCCGGACCGGATCCTCTTCAAGCCGGGGCGACTGACCACGCGAGGAGTACGAGGAGATCAAGCAGCACGCCCAGATCGGCGCGGAGATGGTGGTGGACGTCCTGACGCCCGAGCAGGTGGAGTGGGTGCGCGGGCACCACGAGCGCTGGGACGGGTCGGGCTACCCCAACGGGCTCAAGGGCGACCGCATCCCGCTGGGCGCGCGCATCCTCGCGCTCGCCGACTCATGGGACGTGATGACCTCGGTGCGGTCCTACCACGAGCCGCTCAGCACCGACGAGGCGCTGGCCGAGTGCCGGCGCTGCACCGGCGGGCAGTTCTCGGGCGAGGTGGTCGACGCGCTCGAGACGCTCGTGCGGGCGGGTTCCGTCACCCACTCCTGAGCCCGCGCCTCGACGGCGGCGACCGACGTGTCGGGCAGCCGCAGCGCGCGACGGACGCGCCGGTAGCCCGCGTAGACCAGCGGCGCGCCGAAGAGGGTCGCGGCCTGGGCGGACGTGGCGACGCCGCCCATGGTGCAGATCACGCACACGGGGCGGACCCTACCGGGCGGCCGGGGCGGGGGCGGCGCCCCGCTCGACGGGGATCTCGGTCGGCGGGCCGTTGAGGGCGCAGTGGGTGGGGGTCTCGGTCGCGGCCGGGGCGGGCGGCGCGGTGGGCCGGATGCCGACGAGGGCCAGGATGCCGCCCGCGGCGCAGAGGACGGCGCAGATCATGAGGGCCGTCGTGAAGCCGTCGTCGAAGTCGGACGGATCCAGGTAGTCGCTTCCCGTGATGCCGGCGACGACGGGGATCGTGGCCACGGCGAGCAGCCCCGCCACCCGCGCGACGGCGTTGTTCACCGCCGACGCCACGCCGGCGCGGGCCTCGCCCGCCGCCCCGAGCACCGTCACGTTGAGCGGCGCCACCGTCAGCGACATGCCGAGCGCGAACACGATCACGCCGGGAAGGACGTCGGTGACGTAGTCCGCGTCCGGCCCGATCCGCAGCAGCAGGAGCAGGCCCGCCGCGGCGCCGATCGGCCCGAGGCCCATCGGCAGCCGCGGTCCGATGCGGGCCGCGAGGTGCCCCGCGCGCTTGGAGAGCAGCAGCATCACCACGGTCATGGGGACGAGCGCCGCGCCCGACGCGATCGGCGAGAACCCCGCGACGATCTGGAGCTCGATCGGCAGCAGGAAGAACGCCGCCCCGAGGGCCCCGTAGACGAGGAACGTGAGCCCGTTGGCGATCGAGAACGTCCGCGACGCGAACATGTCGAGCGGCACCAGCGGGTGCCGGCTGCGCCGCTCGACGGGCACGAACGCGACGAGCGCGACGACGCCCAGCAGCCCGAGGAGGACGGTGCCCGGCTCGGTCCAGCCGCTCGTCGGGCCCTCCGTCAGGGCGTAGGTGATCCCCGCGAGGCCGAACGCGGTGAGCGCCGCGCCCGTCAGGTCGAGGCGCTGGCCCTGCACCGACTCGTCGCGCGACTCGGGGATGGCGCGCGTCGCCCAGAGCACCACCGCGGCGAGCGGCAGGTTGATGAGGAAGATCAGGCGCCACGAGACCGCCTCCACCAGCCACCCGCCCAGGAACGGGCCGATGGCGGTGGTGATGCCGGCGAGCCCCGACCAGGCCCCGATCGCCGCCCCGCGGTCGTCGGGGTGGAAGCTCGCCTCCAGGATCGCGAGGCTGCCGGGCGTCAGCAGCGCGGCGCCCACCCCCTGGATGGCGCGGGCCGCGATCAGCATCTCGACGTCCGGCGCCACCGCACAGAGCAGCGACGCGACCGCGAACCACGCGACGCCGATCGCGAACAGCCGGCGGCGCCCGAAGTGGTCGCCGAGGGACCCGCCGATCAGGAGCAGGCCGGCGAGGGTGAGCGCGTACGCGTTGACCGTCCACTGGAGCTCCGCGAACCCGGCGTCGAAGTCCTCGCCGATGGCCGGCAGCGCGACGTTGACGACCGTGGCGTCGAGGAAGGCGATGCCCGACCCGAGCACCGTCGCCAGCAGCACGATGCGCCCCCGCCTCGACGCGTAGCGCAGGGTCCCGGCCCCCTCCCCGCCGTCTGTCACGTGGGGGGGACTGGTCGCCGGGGCACCGGTCGGTTCTACTCCGCGGGACGATGCGCCGCCACCGGGTCTCACGCCGGTGGCCGCCGGGAACTGGGGTGGCGTGGGCCAGGAGATCGAGAGCGAGACGTTTCCCGCGCAGGACCGGCGACGGTTCTCGGAGCGGTGCCGCGAGGGGCTGAGCGCCCTCGGGACGCTCCTGGAGCGGCCGGGGTTCGGTGCGGGGCCCCCGTCGATCGGCGTGGAGCTCGAGATCGGGCTGATCGACGACGCCGCGTTGCCGGCACCCGTGAACGACGCCGTGCGGGCGGCGGCGGACGACCCGGCGCTGGAGCTGGAGCTCGACCGGTTCAACCTGGAGCTGAACTCGCCGTCCTATCCGCTGGCGGGCAGGCCCTTCTCCGGGGCGATGGGCGACCTCGCGGCCGGCCTCGGCCGGCTGGCGGCGGCCGCGGCGCCGCTGGGCGCGCGCCCCCTGGCCATCGGGATCGTCCCGACGCTCCGCGAGGACCACCTGGGCCCGGCGGCGATGAGCGACTCGCCGCGCTACCGAGCGCTGGGGGAGGGGCTGCTCGGGCTGCGCGGCGGGCCGTTCGCGATCCGCATCGACGGGCCCGAGCCGCTGGACACGTCGTGGCAGGACCTGACGCTGGAGGGGGCCGCGACCGGCCTGCACGTGCACCTGCGGGTGCCGCCGTCTGCGTTCGCGGCGACGTTCAACGCGGCCCAGACGGCGATCGCGCCGATCCTGGCGGCGTCCGTGAACTCGCCGATCCTGCTGGAGCGGCTGCTGTGGCAGGAGACCCGGGTGGCGCTGTTCGCGCAGGCGGTCGACGACCGGGCGCCGGTCAGCGAGGAGTGGCTGCCGTCGCGGGCGGCGTTCGGGCACGGGTGGATCGCGGGGCCGCTGGAGCCGTTCGCCGAGAGCGTCGCGCTGCACGTGCCGCTGCTGCCGGTGCTGAGCGGCGACGACCCGATGGCGGCGGTGGCGGCCGGCGGCGTCCCGGGACTCGACGAGCTGCGGCTCCACCACGGCACGGTGTGGCGCTGGAACCGGGCGGTGGTCAACCCGGGCGACGACCCCCACCTGCGGATCGAGATGCGCGCGCTGCCCGCCGGCCCGTCGCTGACGGACATGCGCGCGAACGTCGCGTACCTGGTGGGGCTCACGATGGCGCTGGCGCCGCAGATGGAGTGGATGTGCCGCTCGATGCCGTTCGAGTTCGCGCGGCGCAACTTCACGGCCGCCGCCCGGGACGGCCTGGACGCGGTGCTCCTGTGGCCGTCCTCGGAGGCGCCGTCACCCCGGCCGTGGCCGGCCGGCGAGCTGGTCACCCGCCTCGCCCCGGCCGCCCGCGCGGGCCTCACGGCGTGCGGCGTGAGCGCCGCGGAGGCCGACGACCTGCTGTCGGTCGTGGTGGAGCGGGTGCGCCGCGGCGTCACAGGGGCGGGCTGGCAGCGGGCGGCGCTGGCGGCGTTCGAGGCGGCGGGCGCCACCCGCCGCCGCGCCCTGGCGGAGATGACGGAGGCCTACCTCGACCGCTTCTCGGGAGGGGACCCCGTCCACGAGTGGGGGCTCCCCGGCTAGCGCGTCGCTTCGCCGGGCCTGCCGTCGCGCCGGTCAGGCCTCGGCGGCGACGCCCTCCTCGGGCGGGACCTCGGTGGGGGTGCGGTCGGGCCCCATGGCGACCATCGTGAAGTGGCCCACCACGCACAGCTCGCTGGTGCCGGTGCGGGGGTTCTCCTTGCTCACCTGCACCCGCACGCGCATGCTCGTGCGGCCCACGGCGACGACCTTCGCGTAGATCTCCACCAGCTCGCCCTGGAGGATCGGGACCTGGAACGCGATGTCCTCGATCGCGCGGGTCACCACCGTGCTGCGCGAGCGGCGCATGGCGGCGAAGCCGGCCGCCTTGTCCATCCACGCCATCAGGGTGCCGCCGAAGAGGTTGCCCTGCGGGTTCGTGTCGGTGGGGAACACCGACTCGAGCAGCCGCGCCTCCATCCCGTCCTCCGCGTCCGGTCGACCGTTCGACGGGCGGCAGGTTACCCGGGCGCGCCCTCCGCGGGGGCGAGGTTGAAGCGGGCGGCGTGCTCGGGGTCGATGCGCGCGGCCAGCGCCCGGGCGACGCGCAGCAGCGCCTCCTGGTCCTCGAGCGGCAGGTCCTCCATCCCCGGCGGCGGGGCGGTGTAGGCGGCCTTCAGCCGCGCCTGGGCGGCGAGCCCCGCCGCGGTGGGGACCAGCTCCTTCACGCGGCGGTCGGTCGTGGAGGTGCGCCGCTCCACGAACCCGCGCTCCTCGAGCCGGTCGGCGAGGGCGGTGGCGTACGACGCGTCGCAGTGCATGGACCGCGCCAGCTCGCCGAGCCGGCGGGGCTCGTCGGCGCTCAGCGACATGAGCGACATCGCCTGCGGCGGGGTGAGGCCCTCCTGCTGCCCGGCCTCAAGCCACTGGGCCCGCAGGGACAACGAGATCCCCACCAGCATCGCCCACGCCTCCGCGCCCGGACCCCCCATGGAGGTGACATTACTACAGATCGTCAATAGTTGACACATGCCAATGATCGCCTACGATCAACCACCTGTCCGGTGCAGCGAGCAGGAGGTGGAGGCCATGAGCGGAGGCGGCACGCCCGCGATCGAGGCCCGCGGGCTGGTGAAGACGTACGGGGAGGTGCGCGCGCTCGACGGCGTCGACCTCGCCGTGCCCGCCGGGACGGTCCTCGGCCTGCTCGGGCCGAACGGGGCGGGGAAGACCACCGCCGTCCGCATCCTGGCCACGGTCCTCGAGGCCGACGGCGGCGAGGCCCGCGTGCTGGGCATCGACGTGGCGGCCCACCCCGACCTCGTCCGCACCCGCATCGGACTGGCCGGGCAGTTCGCGGCCGTCGACGGCAACCTGACCGGCCGCGAGAACCTGATCCTGATCGGTGGGTTGACCCACCTGCCGCGGCGCGAGATCGGCCGGCGCGCCGACGAGCTGCTCGAGCGCTTCGACCTGACCGACGCCGCCGACCGCACCGCCCGCACCTACTCCGGCGGCATGCGCCGCCGGCTCGACCTGGCCGCGGCGCTCGTCCACCGGCCGCCGGTCCTGTTCCTGGACGAGCCCACCACGGGGCTCGACCCGCAGAGCCGCAACGACCTGTGGGACGTGGTCCGGGGCCTGGTGGCGGACGGGACCACGGTGCTGCTGACCACCCAGTACCTCGAGGAGGCCGACCTCCTGGCGGACCGGATCGTGGTGATCGACCGCGGCACCGTCCTGGTGGAGGGCACCTCCGCCGAGCTGAAGCGCCGCCTCGGCGCCACCGTGGTGGAGCTGACGATGCCCGACGAGGGCCAGGCGGCCGTGGCCGCCGGCGTGCTCGAGGGGCTCGACATCGGCGCGGTGACCCACGACGGCGCCGGCGTGCGCCTGAACACGACCGACGGCACGCGCGCGCTGATCGCGACGGTCCGCGCGCTCGACGGCGCGGGGCTGGAGCCCGCGACCGCGGCCGTCCGCGAGCCGTCCCTGGACGACGTGTTCCTGACCCTGACCGGCCGCCACGCGCCCGACGAGGCCGCCCCGGCGGCCGCCGCCCCGGAGGAGGCCCTGCGATGACGACCGACGCGATCGCCGCCACGCCCGCCCGCGGGCCGTCCGCGTTCGCCATGGGCGCGCGCGACGTGGCCTTCATGACGTGGCGCAACCTGCTCACGATCCTGCGCCTGCCGCAGCTGCTCGTGTTCGCCACGATCCAGCCGCTGCTGTTCGTGCTGATGTTCCGCTACGTGTTCGGCGGGTCGATCCGCATCCCGGGCGTCGACTACGTCAACTACCTGATGCCGGGGATCTTCGCCCAGGTCGTGGCGTTCGGCGCCGTGCAGACGGCGGTCGGCCTGGCCGAGGACCGCAACAGGGGCCTGGTGGAGCGGCTCCGCTCCCTGCCGATGGCGCGCTACGCGCTCCTGGCCGGGCGCACGCTGGCGGACCTGGTGCGCAACGTGTTCGTGGTCACGCTGATGCTCGGCATCGGGTTCGCGGTGGGGTTCCGGCTGCAGACGGACGTGCCGAAGCTCCTGCTCGGCATGGCCGTGCTGCTGCTGTTCGGCTTCTCGCTGTCGTGGATCTTCGCGTGGGTGGGCCTGTCGGTGCCGAACGCCGAGACCGCCCAGGCGGCCGCCTTCCCGGTGCTGCTGCCGCTGGTCTTCGCGTCGAGCGCCTTCGTCTCGACGGCGAGCATGCCGGACTGGCTCGCGACGTTCGCCGAGCACCAGCCGGTGACGGCGGCGGTGAATGCGATGCGGGCGCTGGTGCTCGGCGGGCCGTGGGGCGCCGAGGTGCTGGCGAGCCTCGCGTGGACGGCGGGCATCCTGCTCGTCTTCGTGCCGCTCGCGATCCACCGCTACCGCGCCGGGGCCGACGGGTGAGCCCCGCGCCCAGGGCCGTCGTGTTCGACCTCGACGGGGTGATCGTGTCCACCGAGGAGGTCTGGGACCGCGTCCGCGAGGACCTGGCCCGCGAGCGCGGCGGCCGCTGGGCGGCCGACGCCCACACCACGATGATGGGCATGTCCACCCCGGAGTGGACGGCGTACATGCACGACGACCTCGGCGTCCCGATGCCCCCGGAGGAGATCGCCGCCGAGGTCGAGCGGCGCCTCGTGGCGAGCTACGAGCGGGACCTGACGCTGCTGCCCGGCGCCGCCGACGCGGTCCGGGCGCTGGCGGCGGAGCTGCCCCTCGGGCTCGCGAGCTCCTCGACGCCGGGCCTGATCGCCGCGGTGCTCCGCATCGCCGGCCTCGCGGAGTGCTTCGGCGCGACGGTCTCGTCGCAGGAGGTGCCGCGGGGCAAGCCGGCGCCGGACGTCTACCTGCGCGCCCTGGAGCTGCTCGGCGTGGCGCCGGGCGACGCGGTGGCGGTGGAGGACTCGGGCGCCGGGATCCGCGCGGGGGCCGCCGCCGGCATGCGCGTGCTGGCGATCCCGAACGCGGTGTACCCGCCGGCGGACGCCGACCTGGCGCTGGCGGCCGCGGTGCGCCCGCGCATCGCCGGGCTCACGCCGGACGGCCTCCCTGGTTGACCGCCCGCCCCCCGGGCGCATAGGAAAGCGTCCGTGCCCGTCCACATCCGCCAGCTCACACCGCTCGCCTTCCTGGAGCGCTCCGCCGACGTCTTCGCCGACCGCGTGGCGGTGGTCGACGGCGACGAGCGCCTGACCCACGCCGAGCTGGCCGCCGAGGTCACGCGGCTTGCGAACGCGCTGCGCGCCTCCGGGATCGCCCCCGGCGACCGCGTCGCGTACCTGGCGCCCAACTCGATCGCGATGCTGGTCGGGCACTTCGCGGTCCCGCTGGCGGGCGGCGTCCTGGTCGCCGTCAACACCCGCCTCGCCCCGCTCGAGGTCCGCTCGATCCTGCTCCACTCCGGGTCGCGGATGCTCGTGGCCCACGCGTCGCTGGCCGGCACCGTGCTCCCGGTCATCGACGACCTCGGGGTGGGGGAGGTGGTGTGGGACGACGAGCGCGACGGCGCCGCGCTCCCCGGGACGCCGTATCCGGAGCTCCGCGCCCGCGGCTCGGACGCGCCCCTGCCGTGGACCGTCGGCGACGAGGACGCGACGATCTCGATCAACTACACGTCCGGCACCACGGGCGACCCGAAGGGCGTGATGTACACGCACCGCGGCGCGTACCTGAACGCGCTCGGCGAGAACATCACCCACCTCCACGGGCCCGACACCGTGTACCTGTGGACGCTCCCGATGTTCCACTGCAACGGCTGGTGCCACCCGTGGGCGATCGTCGGCGCCGGCGGGCGGCAGGTGTGCCTGCGGGCGGTGCGCGGCGATCGCATCTGGGAGCTCATCGACCTCGAGGGCGTCACCCACCTGTGCGGCGCGCCGGCGGTGCTGTCGGTGCTGGTGAACGACCCGGCCGCCCACCCCGTGGAGCGCCCGCTCACGGTGACCGTCGCAGCCGCCCCGCCCAGCCCGACGATCCTGGCCCAGACCGAGGCGATCGGCGCGCACGTCATCCACGTCTACGGGCTCACCGAGACGTACGGGCCCCACACCGTGTGCCAGTGGCAGGTCGGCTGGGAGGACGAGGACGCCGGGGCGCGGGCGCGCCTGCTGTCCCGCCAGGGCGTGGCGATGGTGATGGCCGACCCGATCCGGGTGGTCGACGAGCAGGGCCGCGACGTGCCGCGCGACGGCGAGACCGTCGGCGAGATCGTGATGTCCGGCAACAACGTGATGAAGGGCTACTTCGCCGACCCCGAGGCGACGGCCGCGGCCTTCCGCGGCGGCGTCTTCCACTCCGGCGACCTCGGCGTCCACCACCCCGACGGCTACGTCGAGCTGCGCGACCGGGCGAAGGACGTGGTGGTCTCCGGCGGCGAGAACATCTCGACCATCGAGGTGGAGCAGGCCATCGTGAGCCACCCCGCCGTGCTCGAGGCGGCGGTGATCGGCATCCCCGACGACAAGTGGGGCGAGCGGCCGAAGGCGTTCGTGGTGGTCCGCCCCGGCGCCGCGCCGCCCGCGTCGGACGACCTCACCGCCCACGTCCGCGAGCGCCTGGCCGGCTACAAGTGCCCCGACGCGTTCGAGCTGCTCGACGAGTTGCCGCGCACGTCCACCGGCAAGGTGCGCAAGTTCGAGCTGCGCGAGCGCGAGTGGGCGGGCCGGGAGTCGCGCATCAACTGAAACCGCAGGAAAGCTCCGACGCGGCCTAGCCGTCCGGACGGTTTTCCCAAGCGTGTTGCGAATTTCTCGGAGCCATGACCTATGGTGCCTCCAGGCGACCGAGGGGGGTTCAGGGTGGGGACCGAGGACGTCCAGCAGCGCCGCGAGATGGCCGCCCGACAACGGACCATGGCCGTCCAGTTGGGCCGCGCCGGTGTCGCCCCGGAGGCGATCGCCGCGAAGACGGGGCTGTCGAAATCTGCGATCCGCCGGGCCATCGCCCGGGAGACCAGGGACGTCTCCGCTCAGGCCGACGAGCGCCTCGCCCTGCACGTTGACGCGCTGATGGAGCTGTGGCGGGCGCTGTACCCGGCCGCCTCCGCCGGCGACCTCGCCTCCATCGACCGCTTCCTCCAGATCGAGCGCCGCGTGGGCGACCTGATCGGGCTCGGGCGCGGCGCGGACGCGGTCGCGGTGATGCCGCTCAACGACGAGGACGTCCTGGCCGTCGAGGGCCGGCGCTTCGCCAGGAGCGCCCCCCAGGGCTGACCGCGGGCGGTCCCCGCCGGCGCCCGCCCGCCGGCGGTTACGCTTCTCCCCGATCCGTCATCTGGGAACGGGGAGGCGCCCATGAGGAACGCCATGCGGGACTTCAAGGAGTTCGTGCTGAAGGGCGACGTCGTCGCCCTGGCCGTCGCGGTCATCATCGCGACGGCGTTCGGCGCGGTGGTGGCGGCGTTCGTCGCCAACATCGTGACGCCGCTGATCGCGGCGATCGGCGGTCAGCCGGACTTCTCCGGCCTCGACTTCACGATCAACGGGAGCCGGTTCCAGTACGGCCTGTTCTTCAACGCGATCATCACGTTCCTCCTGATCGCGCTGATCGTCTTCTTCCTGGTCGTCCGCCCCTACAACCACTTCAAGAAGCGGTTCGAGCGCGGCGAGGATGACACGGTTCCGCCGCCGGAGTACGCGGTGGAGACGGGCGACGCGTCGTCCATCTCGGACGTCCTGAACCGGCGCTCGGCGGACGGCTGGAAGGTCGTGTCGGTCGGCGAGGGCGGCGGCGGCCGCCTCTCGGCGGTGCTCGTCAAGGGCGAGAGCTGACCATCAACCGGCGGTTCCGGCCGTTTCCGCTCGCCACAGCGGGCGGCGCGGTGGGATGATCGCGCCCGACGATCCGGGGTGGGACGTGCCATGACGACGACCGAGAGACCCGCGCCGGCGGGGTCGCCGGGGGTGCTCCGCACGCGGCTCCTGCCGCCGCGGCTGCCGCCCAACTCGGTGGCGCGGCCGACGCTCGTGACCCGCGTGCAGCGGGGGTTCGGCGGGCGCGTGCTGGCGCTCGTCGCCGGCGCCGGGTACGGGAAGACGACCCTGCTGGTGCAGGCGCTCGAGACCTCGCCCACGCCGTGGGTGTGGCTCTCGTGCGACGCGCGGCTGCGCACGCCGGACATGCTGCTGGCACACGTCGCCGCCGGGATCGCCGAGGCGTTCCCGGGCGTCGCGTCGGCGCTGCCGCCGGGCGGCGCCCCGGAGGACCAGATCGCCGCCCTCGCCAACGAGCTGGTCGCGACCATCCCGGACGACTTCGTGCTGGCGCTCGACGACGTCCACGCCCTCGAGGGCCCGGTGGCCGACGCGCTGGCGCTGCTCGCCGCCGACCTCCCCCCGAACGTCCACCTGGCGATGACGGGGCGGCGGGCGCTCGGCCCGGCGATCACGCGGTCCGCCGCCGGCGGGGTGACGCAGATCGGCGAGGAGGAGCTGGCGTTCAGCTTCGACGAGGCCGCCGCGCTGCTGGAGGACGCGCCGGGCGGGCTCGCCGAGGACGAGATCGGCGTGATCCACGACCGCACCGAGGGGTGGGTGGCCGGCCTGCTGCTGGCCACCCGGTCGGCCGGCGGCGGCGCCGGGGCGCGGGTGGCCGGCGGGGCGCACTTCGACTACCTCGCCGAGGAGGTGCTCGGCGGCCTGCCGGCCGACACCCAGCGGTTCCTGCTCGACACGTCGGTGCTGGAGCGGTTCACGCCCGCGCACGCCGCGGCGGTGTCGGGACGCGCGGACGCCCGCGACGTGATCCGAGGCCTGATCGACTCGCACCTGTTCATCGTCCAGGCGGAGGGGGGCTGGCACCGGTACCACCACCTCTTCCACGCGTTCCTGCTGCGGCACCTGGCCGAGCACGAGCCCGAGTCGCTGCCGGCGCTGCACCTGAAGGCGGGGCAGGCGTGGCAGGCGTCGGGCGACCACCAGGAGGCGGTCCGCCACTTCCTGGAGGCGGGCGCGATGGAGGAGGCCGCCACGGCGCTGGAGCCGGTGGCCGAGTCGATGGTGCCGACGCCGGAACGCCAGACGCTGGCGGCGTGGCTGGCGCGGATCCCCGAGGACGTGTGGCGCCCACGGCCGCGGATCGCGCTGGCGGGCGCGCTGCTGGCGTACCTCGCCGGCGACGGGCGGGGCGCCTTCGAGGCGTGGGACGACGCCATCGCCCGGCTGGTGGCGGAGGGCGACCTGGAGCGGGCCGCCGGCGCGCTGTACCGCTCGCAGCAGGCGATGCTCACCGCGGGCGTGCCGCCGGCCGCGCGGGTCGCGATGGCCGAGCCGTACCTCGACCGGCTCGCCGCCGCCGGCCCCGTGGGCGCGATGGCCACGATGATCGTCGCGGTGGCCCACGCCGTGGGGGTCCAGCCGGAGCAGGCGGAGCGCCTGATGGTGGCGGCGCTCGCGTCGGCCGGCCGCCGCGAGCAGGCGCTGCTGGAGCCCTGCGCGGAGATGGCGCGCGGCTTCTACTTCGACTATCCCGGCGGCCGCATCGACGCGGCGCTCGCGCGCATCGACGGCGCCTTGGCGCGGCTGGAGCCGATCGAGGTGGAGGACTCCCGGATGCTCCAGGCGTTCGGCCGGGGCTTCCGGGCGGCGATCCTGGTGGACGCCGGCCGCTGGCACGCGGGGCTGGCGGAGGCGCGGACGGTGGTGGAGCTGTCCGCGTCGGTCGGGATGCGGTCCGCGCCCGGACTCCTCAACCTCTGGTGGAGGTTGACATCGCTCTGCGGGCTGGGCGACTGGGAGGGCTTGGCGGCGCTCGAGCCGGAGGCGCGGCGGGTCGTCGCGGCGGGGCGCGGGACGAACGTCGGATACCGCATCACCGCGGGCCTCGCGCGCCTCGCGGCGTCGATCGGCGACACGGGGACGGCCCTCGCGCGGATCGGCGCGGCGCGGGATGCCATGCGTGCCTACGGCGACTCGTACGAGATCCCGACGGTGCAGTGCGAGCTGGTGCTCGCGGCGGTGGACGTCCGCCATGACGAGCTCGCCCGGGACATCGCGGAGGAGGCGGTCGCGATCGCCGACCGCTATCGGCTCGACTGGTTCCGGGCGCGCGCCAGCCTGCTGTCGGCGTTCGTGCACCAGGGGACGGCGCTCGGCGACCAGCGGCTCGCCGACGCCCTGGCGCTGAGCGCCGAGCACGACCTGGCGGTGCTGTGGGCGCGGCGGGAGCGGCCGCGGGCGGCGGCGCTGCTGGCGCGGGCGATCGCCGAGGACCTGCCGGGCGCCGGCACGGCGGCGGCGCTGGCGGCCGGCGCGGGGCGCGAGGTGCTGCACGACGCGGTGTCGGCGGTCGCCGGACGCCCGGCCGCGCTGGCCCGCCTGGCGGACGCGGTGGACGAGGAGACGGACGTCGACGCCGAGACGATGCGCCTGCTGCTGGCCGAGGACGACCCCGGGGTGGCGGCGGCCGCCGAGCGCGCCCGCGTGGTGCTGGAGCGGCGGCCGCGCCAGCCGATCCGCATCGAGACGTTCGGCGGCCTGCGGGTGTACCGGGCCGGCGCGCGGGTGCCGGACACCGCGTTCACGCGGGCGAAGGCGCGGGCCCTGCTCGGCGCGCTGGTGTGCGCCGGGGCGCGCGGGGCGCACCGCGACCGCCTGCTGGAGCACCTGTGGCCCGACCTCGCGCCGGAGCGCGGCGCCCGCGCGCTGGACACGACGCTCCACGAGCTGCGCCGCACCCTGGAGCCGGCCGCGTCGCCCCGGTCCGGCGGGTCCCTGGTGGTGCGGGAGGGCGAGCTGTACCGCCTGGCGCTGGGGGACCGGGACTCCTGGGACGCGGGCGAGTTCCTGGAGCTGGCGCGCGGCGTCGCCGGGGCGACCGACGACGTCGCCCTGGGCCGGATGCTCCGCGCGGAGACCCTGTGGCGCGGCGACTTCCTGCCGGACTTCCCCTACGAGCCGTGGGCGGAGGACCTCCGCCGCGAGCTGGAGCACGAGCGGGTCGCCCTGCTGGAGCGCCTGGCCGCGGCGCTGATGGACACGGGCCGCCCCGCCGCCGCGATCGACCGTCTCCGCCGCCTCCTGGACGCCGACCCGGAGCGCGAGGGGTGGCACCGGTCGCTGATGCGCGCCTACGCGCAGGCGGGTGAGCGCCCCCTTGCTCTCCGGCAGTTCCACGCGTGCCGGGCGACGCTGCGGGGCCGCCTGGGGATCGAGCCGAGCGCGGAGACCCGGGAGCTGTACGCGTCGCTGCTCTGACGGTGGACGCGCCGCAGAGGCGCGAATAGAGTCGGATCTCCGAGAAAACGCCGTCCGGTCACGAAGTCCACATCCCGAGGAGGCTCGGCAGATGGGCTCGCCCGACATCAAGCTCATCCCCACCGACTTCGACATCGACATGGGGGTGGACGCGACGGTCACCACGGTGTCGGACGTGCGGGCCACGACGACGTCGGTCATCACGGGCAGCCGGGACGCGCCGATCGCGATGCACCTCGATCCGCTCGACGTCTCGGCGACGCTGAAGGGCGATCCGAAGGCGCCGATCACCGCCAACGCGGGGATCGACCTGGACCTGCGCAACCTCCCGCACCTGACGTTCGACCAGATCACGGATCTGATCCGGACGGTCACGCTCGCGCGGTCGCGCATCCGCTTCCCGGTGAACATGAACTTCGGGCTCTCCGTGTTCCCGCTGACGCTCCTCGGGGTTGACGCGCTGTCGTTCTCGGTGTGCGGCGAGCCGGCGGTGATCCGCGACGACTGCGTCCCGGACTGCGAGGACCCCTGCGTCGAGGTGGACGACCGGCCGCCGAAGGATCCGAAGGGCTGATCCGGTGTCGACGACCCGGCCCCGCAGGCCGACGGTCCGCGCGAGCGCGTCGCTGCTCGCCGGCTCGCCGCGGCGGGTGACCGGGCACGTCGAGGTCGAGAACCGGGGCGCCGAGGCGCTGGTCGTCCGCTCGGTGGAGGTCGCCGGCGCCGGGACGGTCCCCGTGGCGTTCACCGTCGCCCCCGGCGAGTCGGCCCGGGTGCGGGTGCGCCTGCGCCTCGATCCGCACACGCCGCCCGGTCGCCGCGAGGTGGAGGTGGTGGTGGGGGACGCGCGCACGACGGCCGTCGTGGAGGTGGCGGAGCACCCCCGTGTCCGCATCTCGCCGCCGGCGGTCGCGGTCCGCGGGGCGCCCGGCGCGACCGTGACCGCGCGGGTCGTGCTGGCGAACCTGGGCAACGTCCCCGTGCCCCTCGACCGGCTCGGGGCGGTCACGCTCGACGAGGACGGCGGGGTCTGCCGCAGCCTGGAGGGCGCACTGCGCGCGGAGGGCGAGCGCGGCGCCCAGGCGGTGCTCGACGAGGCGGTGCGCCGGGTCGCGGGCACCCGCGTCGACCACATGCGCGTCCGGGCGGCCGACCCGGCCCCGGTCGAGCCCGGCGAGACGCGCGCCGTGGATCTGGAGCTGCACCTGCCGCCCGACATGAGCGCCGGGCGCACGTACTCGGGGATGCTCCGGCTCGTCGGCGCGTCGCTCCTCGTCCAGGTCACCGCCGAGGCGGCGCCCCGGCCGAAGGCCAAGCGCACGGCCGCGAGCCCGGAGGCGACGTGAGCACGGTCGCCCGCAACCTGCGCCGGATCCGCAGCACCACGTGGACGCTCGCCGACGCCGCGGGCCTGCGACTGTCGGTGTGCCCCCCGCCCGAGCACCACGACTGCGACCTCCGGCTCGGGACGGTGACCCGCGACGTCTACGTCGGCGAGACGATCCGCATCCCGGCGCGTCTCCTGAACCGATCCGGCCGGGGCCGCCGGCTCGTCCTGACCGCCGGGCAGTTCGCGACCGAGGACGGCGTCACGGCGCCCGCGCCCACCGTTGACCCCGGAACGCTCGTCCTGCTGGAGACGGAGACCGGCTCGGTGACCCTGGGCGTCGAGGTGACGGCGGCCTTCCAGCCGGGCCGGGAGTACATCGCCGTCCTGACGGTGTCCTCAAGATGCTGCGACCCGCAGGAGCTGCGGGTGCGGCTGCGCGTGCGCCCGGAAGGACGCGCCCCCACGTTCGACGTCTGCTGTGCGGGGGCCGACGCGCCGGGACCCTGCGGGGAGCGACGGGGCCGAACGGCGCGCTGATGTCGGCCCTGCCACCGGACCCCACGGGACTCGGGGCGATCCTCGGGGACCCCGAGGTCCGGCGGATGGTCGGCGACCTCGTGGCCAGGAAGCTGAAGGCGGACCTGCAGGCGCTGCGCGGCGGCGCGGAGCTGCTCGGCCGCTTCCGGGTGAGCCCCAACGGCGCGCCCGTCGTCCCCGGCGAGGGCGTGGTGCGGGAGCTGGTGCGGCTCCAGCTCGAGTACTACGGCGCCCTCATCGACATGACGGCCGAGTTCCACGAACGCACACGGGCCCTGCTCGGCGTCGAGCCGGAGCCCGCCGAGCCGGACGGGGAGGGCCCCGATCCCGAGATGCGCCTGAGCGGGCAGCCAGGGAGCACGGTCCGCTCGGCGTTCCGGGTCGAGAACACCACCACCACGCCGATGAGCGTGGAGCTCGTCGCCAGCCCGCTCCGTCGCGAGGGGACCGGCGAGGAGGCCGGCCCGGCAGTCGTCTTCGACCCGCCGCGCGCCGAGCTGACGCCCGGCCAGGAGGTGCAGGTGGCGGTGATCGTCCCGGTCGGGAAGGACATGGCGCCGGGCGCCGTCTACCACGGCACGATCAATGCCGCCGGCGTCGACGCCGTCCGGATCGCCGTGCGGCTCGACGTGGAGGCCCCGCCGCCGCGGCCGAAGCGCCCGGCGAAGACGCCCGCCGCGAAGACGCCCGCCGCGAAGAAGGCCGCCGCGAAGACGCCCGCCGCGAAGACGCCCGCCGCGAAGAAGACGCCTGCGAGGAAGACGCCCGCGAAGCGGAGCGCGGCTCAGGCGACGTGATCCCGACGCTGACGCTCGCCGCCGCGCCGGGTCGCGGGCCGCGGGACCCGGCCGGGGAGCGCCTGGACCGGGCGCTGCTGCGTGCGCTGCTGCTGGCCCTGGTGGAGGAGGGGCGCAGGTTCGCCACGACGCCGGACGGCGACCGCTGGCGGCACGTCCTGGCGGGGGCGTCGACGGCGCGCGAGGGGCGGGCGCTCTGGACGGCGGCGGGCCTCGACCAGTTCCTGGCGGGGGCGGACCGCGGGCCCGGGTCCCCGCGGGCGATGGCCGAGGACCTCCTGGCGCTCGTCGACGCGCAGGAGCCTCAGCGGGGCGGCCGCCCCCTGAAGTTCGCGGTGGCGTCGAGTGACTGACGACCACGAGTTCGACCAGCGCAACCCGTTCCTGCTGGCGATGCTGGGGTTGGTGTCGCTGGTCGACGACGCGCTCGCCGACGAGCGCGACGCGCCCGTCGCCGACCCGTGGCCGGCGGCGCCCCGGCGGGACGAGCCGCTGCTGCGGTGACGGAGGCCGTCGCCGAGGCGCTCGGCGTCATCGACCGGCTGCACCCCCCGGATCCCGGCGCCCCCGACGCCGGCCGGTACAAGGAGTGGCACCACTTCGTGCTGTTCGACGGCGGCGAGCGCACCGTGATCGTGAACCTGAGCGTCGACGGGGACCTCTCCGGTCCCGGCGGCCAGGCGAAGGTGGTGCTCCTCGCACACGGGCCCGAGGGCTGGTCGGGCGGCGTTGACCTCTACGCCGGGGGCGAGGCCGCGGTGTCGGGGCGTTCCCCGGGGCTGCGGGTGGGGCGCCAGCGCATCGGGTTCCGCGCCGGCCGCTACCGGGTCGCGGCGGCCCTGCGCGACGGCTCGGTGGCCGTCCGCGCCGAGCTGGCGCCGGCCGCGGCGCCGGCGATGATCTGGCACGACACGCCGGTGGGCAGCGGCTACGTCAACTGGCTCATCGTCCCCGATCTGGCGGTGGGGGGAACGGCCCGGCTGCCGGGGTGGCGCGGGCCGCTCGAGGGCTGGCGCGGCTATCACGACCACAACTGGGGCCGGTGGTGGTGGGGCGAGGACTTCGGGTGGCAGTGGGGGGTGGTCCGCGAGCCCGCCGGCGCGGACGGCGGCCCGGGGCTCACCGTCGTCTACGACCGCACGTCCGACCGCGGCGGGGTGGTGGCGAAGGAGCACACGCTCTCGCTCTGGAGCGGGACCGAGCTGGTGCGGGTGTTCGCCCGCGACGAGCTCCGGGCGCGGATGCGGGGACGGTTCGACGGCGGCGTGGTGCGCCGGGTGCCGGGGGTGATGGGGCTCCTCGCGCAGGGAACCGCCTCGGCCGTCCCGGGCTCGGTCGAGGTGGAGGCCGACGACGGGATGGACCGGCTCGCGCTGCGGTTCGACCCGGCGAGCGTGGTCGAGGTCGTCGTCCCCAGCGAGATGGGCGCCGGGTTCGTGCGCCTGGCCGAGGTGGTGGGGGACATGCGGGTGGAGGGCCGCGCCGCCGGCCGCGACGTGGCGTTCGCCGCGCGGGCGGTGTTCGAGTTCATGGGGGCATGACGGGGCGATGGCGCGGATGCCCCATTCGACGACCGCCGGATTCGTGCGGCGCGCGCTGGACCTCCTGCGGTCCGAGGCGCCCGCGGCCCATCACCGCATGGTGGACGAGCTGCGCCCCGGCGCCGTGCTCCTGCAGGTGGACGGCGACCGCTTCGCGGTGGAGGTCCGCGGCGACCGGGCGTGGGTGCGCCGCCGCGCCACGCGGCCGGTGGCGGGCCGGGTGGTGGCGCGCGACGGCGCGGTGCTCGACCTGATCGACGGCCGGCTGGACATGCTGGGCGCCGTGGAGGCGGGGCGGCTGGACGTGCGCGGGGATCCGGAGGCCGTGCTGCGGCTGGCGCGCGCGCTGAGCGCGTTCGTCGAGGGGGCGGTCCGCGCTCCCCGCCTGCGCGAGCTGCTCGACGAGTACCGCGCCGCGCAGCCGGCCGCGGCCGGTCGCGTCAGAGCCGGCGGGTGATCATGTAGTCGATCATCTCGCCCAGGAACCGCCGGTGGGGCGAGGCGGGGAGCCACCGCAGGTCGCGCCCGAACAGCATCTCCGCGCGGAGCGCCAGCCGGTGGGCGAGCGCACGCGCGAAGTCGATCGATCCGCAGGCGTCCATCGCGGCCCGCACGAACGCGAGCTCGGACGGAGTCTTGCCGTCCCGGTCCTTGCCGAAGATGCGCACCAGGCGGGCGCGGTCGCGGGACGTCGCGGTGGCCAGCATGTGCACCACCATCACCGTGCGCTTGCCCTCGGCGATGTCGCCCCCGATCTCCTTGCCGTAGAGGTGTTCCTCCGCCGTCAGGTTCAGCACGTCGTCCTGGATCTGGAACGCCGCCCCCACGTGGAAGCCGAACGCGTCGAACCGGTCGAGCCGCTCCCGGGGCGCCCCCGCGATCAGCGCGCCGATGCGCATGGGGGCGATGCACGTGTACCAGCAGGTCTTCTTCCGGCACATGGTGAGGTAGTCGCGCACCCCGAGGTCCGAGCGGTTGTGCGCGGATCCAGTCCAGCTCGATCGCCTGCCCCTCCACCGACTCGCGGGCCATGCGCTCCGCCTCCCGCACGGTCGCCAGCGCGCGCTCCAGTCCGATCACCTCGACGTTGCGCAGCAGCGTGCCCAGCGCCAGCACGTTCATGCCGTCGCCGACGTTGGCGGCGATGCCGACCCCGTACTTGGCGTGGAGCGTGGGGCTGCCCCGCCGGTTGAGCGACCCGTCCTCCAGGTCGTCGTGGATCAGGAACGCGTTGTGGAACAGCTCGAGTGCGGCCGCCGAGGTCACCGCGTCGGCGAGCCGGCCGCCGCACCCCTGGCACGTCGCCAGGCAGAGCGCGGGCCGGAAGCCCTTCCCCTCCCGGAGGGGGTACTCGAGCATCAGGTCGTAGAGGACCCCGCGGTAGCCGTTGTCCGGGATCAGGTCGCGCAGCTCCCCGAGGACCTCCTCGCGGTAGCGGGCGAGGGTGTCGAAGAAGCCGTCGTGGCCGCCGCCCGCGCGCCCCGCGCGCTCCTTCTCGCGCATCGTGGGGCCGCCGGGGGGCGTTGCCGCGGAGGTCATGCCCGGGCGGCGACCATCTCGTCCAGCATCTCCTGCATCCGCCCCTCGATGCGCTCGTAGCAGTCGCGGACGACGCGCCGGTCGCGCATGTCGGCGGGGTCGATGTCGTCCAGGTCGATCGGCGGCCCCACCCGGATGTCGATGCGCGCCGGGAACGGGATGTTGTACATGAACCCGAGCGTGATCCCCCAGGGCAACGTGACCGATATCGGCAGCCGCGGGAGGCCCCGGCGGTCCAGGCGGAGGCGGCGCGCGAGGCCCTCGCCGTCGTGGAGGACGATGAGCGTCTCGTGCCCGCCCGCGGCGACGAGCGGGATGATCGGCGCGCGGTACTTCATCGCCAGCTTGATGAACCCCGTGCGCCCCATCAGATCGATCTGGTTGCGGCGGGCGTAGCTGCGGTACGCCTCGTCGCCGCCGCCCGGGTAGACCAGCACGACCGCGCCGGCGTCGAACGCCTCCATCGCCTGGCGGGGATGCGCGCGGATGCCGCCGATCTTCATGGTGTGCACGTTGAGGTACGGGACCTTGAAGATCGCCGGGTGGACGAGCCCGTACATCGGTACGTCGGGCCCGTGGGCGGTCATCCACGCATGGAGCGTGATCGCGGTGTCGGGGGTCATGATCCCCCCGCTGTGGTTGCCGACGAGGAGTGCCGGCCCCTCCCGCGGCAGGTGCTCGAGCCCCGTCACCCTGGCGCGGAACCAGTACCGGTGCGCGAGCTCGAACAGCGGCATCAGCTCGCGGATGTACGCCGGGTCGCGGCGGGCGAGCCCGGTCCCGTCGAAGTGCGTCGGATTCTCGAGGAACACGTTCGGTGGCAGCGGCACGGCGGCTCCCGGGCGTCGCGACGAGTCTATGACAGGCCCGGCGCGCCGGGCATCAGCGGCTCACGGCTCGCCGTACTGCTCGATGGCGTAGCCCAGCAGGCCGCACGCGTCGAGCCGGTCGGCGGGCGCCCGGAACGTCACCTGCACGACGCCGGGGTGCCGGCCGATCTCGATCGCGCCCGCGATGGTCGCCCGGTTCATCACCTCGGGGACCGAGAGGCCGAGCAGGTCCGCGGCCCTCGCGAGCCCGTTGTCGGTGGCCGAGTTGAGGTCGGGGCCCGAGCCGACGACGGAGATGGGAAGCGACTCCTCGAGCCCGTCGAGGCCGTGCCGGCGGGCGAGCGCCAGGGCCCGCTCGCGCTCGGTGTCGCTGAGCGGCCTGGCCAGGAAGGGCAGGTCCTCCTCCAGCGGGAACAGGATCGGGCCGTCGTTGCCGAGGCCGTTCAGGACCTCGACCTGCAGCGTGACGGTGCCCGCCACGTCGCAGGTGTGGCCCGCGATCTCGCCGTCTCCCTGCAGTGCGTGCATGTCGCCCACGTAGACCCCGGCGCCCTCGAGCTTCACCGGGCAGATCAGGATCGCCCCCGCTCGTGCCGCGTCGATGTCCATGTGCCCGTCGGTCTTGTGGCGCTGGAGCTCCTGCGCCTCGAGCGCGTAGCGGTGCGGCGCCCCGATCAGGAACGCGCCGAAGTCGCCCGCGTTGTGGGAGTCGGGGATCGTCGTCGACGGCGACGTCCCGATCTGGCCCAGGAACGGGCGCAGGCGCGTCGCCAGCGCCACGATGTCGTGCGGCGCGAAGCCGAGGATCGGGTTCTGGACGGAGTTGTCGGGCAGCGCCGCGACGCGGGCGGCCTCGCGGGCGAAGCCCTCCGCCGCTTCGCGCGGCACGGTGACGCCGACGGAGCGCAGCTCGTCGAACGCGATCGTGTAGCCGTTGGTGAACGTGAACGGCGTGCAGTCCGCGCCGCAGCCGGCGCAGCGCACCGACTCCGGGCCGATGCCCTCGACGCGGGTCTCCGGCCACTCGGTGCCGCAGCCCGGGCACACCGCGGCGATGTAGGGGTCGCCGTTGAAGCGGCCCTCCATCGCCTGGTCGTTCCCGGAGGACGTCGCGAGGGAGGTGACCTCGATGTCCTTGATCCGGATCGCCACGGCGTCACCCGGCGTCGCGCCCTCCACGGCGACCGGCCGGCAGACCTCGTGGCCGCCGCGGATCGAGGGCGTGATCATCGGCCCCCAGCATCCCGGCGTCGGGTTCCAGACGATGTGCCCCCCGTCGGCCACCGGGCCGAGCATCGGCACCTCGGGGCCGAGCAGCCCGTCCGTGAAGGTGTCGACCAGGACGGTCTGGCGGGCCTCGCCGGTCCGCGGTGAGGATTCCTGGGTGGCCATGGGGGCTCCTCCTCGGTCGTGGCGGGCGGTCCCGCCGGTCAGCCGCCCGAGACGGGCAGCAGCAGGGCGATCTCCTGGCGGTCCTCGAGGCGCCGGCCCGGATCGGCGTGCGCCCCGCCGATCACCGGCAGGGCCGAGCGCAGCGCGGGCGCCAGCTCCGGCTCGCGCTCGCGCAGGCGGACGAGCGCGTCGTCGACGGTCGCGCCGTCGTCGAGCTCCAGGGTGAGCGACGGCGCCGTGGAGAGCCGGGCCAGTCCGGCCCCGAGGCGGACGCGCACCTGCATCGCTCCCACACGCTCCCTCGACGGTCCGGCCGAGCGAGGTGAGCGTATACCGGCGCCCCGCGCCGTTCCTACGCCGCCGGCGCGCCGAGCAGCAGCCTGCGGACGGTGTCGGCGGCGTCGTGGGTCAGGGGCGGCCCGTGGCCGGTGCCGATCCACTCGACGTCGCCGACGCTCGCAAGCTCCGCGAGTGAGCGGCGGTTGCGGTCCATGTCGGTGGAGAGGCCGCGCCAGCCGATCTCGACCTTCGGCCACGTCACCAGGACGTCCCCGGTGAAGAGCGCCCGCTGGGCGGGCCAGTAGAACGACATGCTCCCGTCGGTGTGGCCCGGGGTGTGGACCGCCTGGAGGGAGCCGACCGCGTCGCCGTGCCGGACCTCGACGTCCGTCTCGCATTTCGGGGCGGACAGCACGCGGTAGCGGTGACCCGCGCGCTCGGCGTAGTAGCCGAGGGTCAGGCCCGCCTGCAGGTGGTAGACGCGGAACGGCCGGCGCGGCCAGAAGCCCGTCGGGGCGG
Source organism: Miltoncostaeaceae bacterium (assembly GCA_963749475.1). Taxonomy (GTDB): domain Bacteria; phylum Actinomycetota; class Thermoleophilia; order Miltoncostaeales; family Miltoncostaeaceae; genus Miltoncostaea. The sequence continues at coordinate 223,411 of CAVVMP010000011.1, read as the reverse complement.
ACGGGCGCTCCCCCGCGACGATCGACGCCTCGAACGGGCTCGCGTACACCTTCGCGCCGCTCGCGCCCTTGAGCCACGCCGCCCCCCGGACGTGGGAGCGGTGCGCGTGCGTCAGGACGATCCGGCGCAGGTCGGTGACCGACCGCCCGATGCGCCCGAGGGCCCGGATCACCTCGGCCCCGTCGTCGGCCGAGAGGGTGTCGATCAGCGTGAGGCCGTCGTCGTCCTCCAGCAGGTATGCGTGCACCCGCCCGGCGGTGCCGTCGGTGAGCGCGTGGATGCGGGACGCCCCGCCGGTGACCGTGGTGTTCATTCGGCCGTGACCTCGTTGTTCATTTGAACGACGGCTCCGGACCCCAGGGGGCGAACGGGCTCCCCGGGAGGGCGTCGAGGGCGGGGGCGAGCTCCGGGACGTGCCGGCGGATCACGCCGGCCATGGTGGCGTCCTCGATCCAGCGCATCCCCTCGGGCGTGAGGTGCTCCGGGCCCCACTCGTCGGTGTAGCGGGGGTCGGCCTTCAGGCGCCGCGACGCCATCAGGATGAAGATGCGGAACGCGGTCTCGCTGAAGCCGAAGCCGGGGAGCAGCGGCTCGGCGTAGCAGCCGACCATCAGGTCCACCGTCTCGAGGTCGCCGTACACCTCGCGCAGCTCCGCGGCCGTGGTGGCGTCGCCGCCGGTCAGCTCCTCGAACGACCGGACGGGGCGCATCCGGAGCATCCGGCGGAAGTCGTTGTAGCGGGGGATGCCCCGCTCCCGGTCGCGGATCACGTCGACCGCCGCCAGGTCGATCCGCCGCTCGGACCCCTGGCCGGCGGTGGGGCGCTCCAGGTCGCGGAGGGTGTCGGGGTAGTTGTGCAGCGCCAGCATCCCGGGGCGCACGTGGCCGAACGAGGCGATCACGCCCCCCAGGCCGTACGACTCCATCACCTGCCGGGCGGCGGGGCCGGTGACGTCCTTCATCGTCACCCGCGTCCAGCCGCCCGCGCCGTTCGCGGTCCCGTTCTGCAGCGCCATCTCGTCGGGCAGCAGCGGATGCATGCGGTAGACGGCGACGAACTCCTCCGTGAGGGAGTAGGGCACGCCGTTGTCCTCGCACCGGCTCCCCGGGATCCCGATGAGGAAGTCGGCGCGGGTCCACCGCCGCAGCAGCCGCGACCCGCGCGGGCCGAGCAGGCCGTACCAGTTGCTGCGCATCGCCTTGGCGACGGTGGGGTGGGGGGCGATCGCGGTGGTCCACTCGACCGTGTGGATCTTCGCCATCACCGCGGCGGTGATGCGGCGGGCGACGGCGAACAGGCGGTCGTCGTCCCAGTCCGGGTGCGCCGCGGCGAGCATCGCGCACACCGCGTTGTGCTCCCGCGCGAACAGCGTGTGCATCGCGGCGAGGCCGAGCCACCAGTTGCCGTTCACGCCCGTCAGGTCCACCCCGGAGCGGCCCTCCAGCGGCAGCAGCCCGTCCAGGCCGATCGTGAGCCGGCCGCCCGACCCCTCGCGCACCTGCGCCTCGCGCTCGGGCGTGCTGCCGTACAGCTGGGAGCCGTCCCACCACGCCGACTCGGCGTTGTCGAACACCGGGGCGCCGGGCGGCGCGTCCGGGTCGCGGGAGGCGCGGGTGCGGCGCACCAGCATGTCGCCGCCCGGGCTGCGAGCCGCCCACCGGTCGTCGTCGGCCAGTGGCACCCGGATCTCGTCGCCCGCGGCGCCGGGCCCGTGGCTCATCCAGTCGTGGACCATGAACTGGAGCCACGACGCGGCGAGCAGGTTCAGGAACGAGACCGGGCGGAACCCGCCGTCGCGGGCCAGCAGCCGCTCGCTGATCACCCGGGGGCTCGGCGTGAGGAGCGCCTCCGGGTCGGCGGGCCGTATCGCCCACAGCGGCTGGTTGCGGCCGAACGGACGGCCGGGGCCGCCGGCCGCGGGGGCGGGGGCGCCGTCGCGCGGCGGCGCCGGGTCGTAGAGGTTGTGGGCCCGGAGGGCGATCCGGATCCCCAGGAGGCCCAGCAGGCCGAGCGGCCGCCACAGCCGGTGCCACGGCGCGACGCGGTCCAGGGCGTGCGAGGCGCGCAGGATGACGCGCTGTCCGGCGGACAGCCTCACCCGTCGACCCCGTCGTGACCGTCCACCCCCGGCTCCTCGATCCGGCGGACCACCGACATCCTGGCGTCGAAGCAGAGCCCGCGGCGGTCCGACAGCATGCTAACGATCGCCTCGAAATCGCTTGCATCCTCGACCGCGGTCCAGGTGAGGGGACGGCAGTCCTCGCCGTAGAGGGCCACCCAGCCGGCGTCCCGGTGCAGGTCCCAGACGGCGAGGTGCTGGGTCACGGGTGTGAGCGTGTCGCGCATGAGGGCCTCCAGGCGGGGGTGGCGTGTTCGTGCGGGGCCAGCCCACCAGGGGCCACTCACCGCACCGTCACGACCCCCTCACGGCGAGGCCGCCCCGCAGCGCGTTGGACGCCCGGACGCCGATGTCGCAGCACAGCTCGGTGAGCCCGCGCTCCTGCGTGCGCCAGCGCTCGGCCGGCGTGGAGAGGCCGATCGCCGCGACCGTCGCGCCCCGCCCGTCGAGCACCGGGACCGCGACGCAGCAGCACCCGTCGGCGAGCTCCTCCAGGTCCTTCCCGATGCCGCGCTCGCGCACGACGCGGAGGTGGCGCTTGATGTGCCGGCGCTCCACGAGCGTGCGGTGGGTGTAGGGGACCAGGCGGCGCTCGCGGAGGTAGTCGTCCAGGTCGTCGTCCGGCGCCGACGCCAGCAGCACCTTCCCGATCGCGGTGGTGTGGGCGATGCGGGTGAAACCGACCTCCAGGCCGTTCACGTGGAGCGCGCGCGACGCGCCGACCACCTCGGCCACCACCACCTCGCCGTCGCGGAAGACGGCGAGGTACGCGTCCTCCTCGGCGCGCTCGGCCAGCTCGCCGAGCAGCGGCCGCACCGCGGGCACCAGGTCGTGGCGGCGGTGGAACAGGCGGTAGAGCTCCGGCACCTTCGGCCCGAGGCCGAACCGGCCGCGGCCCAGCCGCACCACGTACCCGGCGTGCTCCAGCGTGTTCAGCACGTGGTACGTCGTGCCCAGGCCGATCCCGAGGGTCTGCGCGACCGCCTTCGCCGGCAGCGGGTCGGGCGCGGCGGCGACCGTCTCGAGCACGTCCAGCGCGCGACTCACGGACGCCAGGTTGTCCTTCGGCGGCCCCGCCGCCGGGCCGAGCGGGCCCACGCGAACCGCGCCGCCGGTGTCCCGCGCGTCCTGGGCCGTTCTCCGCATCGAACCCCCGGGGCCCGCACCTGGCGTGAGCCCTCCGGCGAGCCTATCCCGCGCCCGCCGCCCCGTGAAGACGCGGTTTTCGCCATGTGAAATCCGGGGGGTGGCGCCGGTCCCGCCGCGCCGGGAGGCTCGGGCGGTGGCCATCGCACCGCCACCGGTGACGAGCGCGCGGCTCGGCGACGCCGTGACCGTGCCGGGCGGCATGGTCACGCTGGGCGAGCCGGGCGAGGAGCGGGAGGTCGTCGCTCTGGCCGTTCGCGATCGGCCGGTACCCGCTCACCAACGCGCTCCTGCGCGACTTCGCGTGGTCCACCGGCCACCCGCTGCCCCCCGACGTGGCGGCCCGCGCCGACGCCGAGGTCCTGGCCGACCACCCGGCCACCGGGCTCACGTTCGCCCAGGCGCGGGCCGTCTGCGACTGGGCGTCCGCCGTCCTCGGGCGCCCGGTGCGCCTGCCGACGGGCGACGAGTGGGAGGCCGCCGCCCGCGGCGCCGACGGGCGGGCCTACCCGTGGGGCGACGTGTTCGACCCCGGCCGCTGCGCATGCGCGGAGGGCGGCGCGTGGACCGCCGCCCCCGTGGGGGCGCATCCCTCCGGCGCCGCGCCGTGCGGGGCCGAGGACCTGGCCGGCAACGTCTGGGAGTGGGTGGACGACCCGCCCGACGCCGACGGCTGGCGGCGGCGTGCGCGGCGGCTGCCACCTCGACACCGGCTGGGGCCTTCGCGCCAGCCGCGCCCTGCCCGCGGACCCGCTCCGCGCCACGACCACCACCGGACTGCGCATCGCCTGGGAGCTCGAGGCGCCAGGCCCGACCAGGAGGAGGCCATGAGCCCACCCGCCGGCCCCGACCGGGACGCCGTGATGGACGTCCTGCGCGGGGTCTACGACCCCTGCTGCGCCGACCGCGGCATCTCCATCGTGGACATGGGCGTCGTGGAGGACGTCCACGTCGACGGCGGCCGCGTGCGCGTCGGCCTCGTCCTGACCACCGGCTGGTGCCCGTTCGTCGCGTCGATGTCCGACGCGATCCCCGCCGCGCTGCGCGACCTCGACGGCGTGGAGCGCGTCGACGTCGAGATCCTGTGGGACCCGGTGTGGACGCCGGAGCGGCTCTCCGAGTCGGCCGCCCGCACCCTGTCGCTGCCCCTCGAGGAGCTGCTGCCGTACCGCGAGCGGCGCCTCGCCGCCAACGGAGGAGCCTGACCATGGCCACCACCGACGCCGCCGCCACCGGCGCGGGGACCCGGGAGCGGAAGGTCCCGGCGTTCGTCTTCGACTGCGTCTGCCACATCTTCAACTTCGACAAGCGCAACGCGCTGGGGCCGCCCGGCGAGATGTTCGACGAGCACCTCTACGCCTTCCACCAGTTCCTCACCAAGAACGGCGAGACCGTCCTGAGCCGCGACGAGTTCTTCAAGGAGTGGTCGGTCGACGAGATCTACGACATGGTCATCGAGGGCTCGGACACGGACATGATCGTGGCCCAGCCGCTGCCGCTGACCGACCTGTTCCAGGACGGCCTCTCCCCGTGGGAGAAGTGCGCCGAGATGGCGGCGAAGCACCCGGACCGCGCGGTGTTCTGGGGCTCGGTCAACCCGCTCGAGGGCAAGAAGGCGCTCGACCTGATGACCCGCCAGGTCGAGGACCACGGCGCGAAGGCGTTCAAGTTCTACAACGTCCGCTACGACTACGGTCAGCCGTTCCCGTGGCGCATGGACGACCCGCGCGTGGCGTTCCCGGTGTTCGAGCACGCGCAGAAGCTCGGGGTGAACCTCGTGGGCGTCCACAAGGGCGTCCCGCTCGGCCCGCAGCCGGTGGAGCACACGCGCACGTTCGACATGGACGGCGCGGCGGCGAACTTCCCCGACATCAACTTCGTGATCTTCCACGTCGGGCTGCCGTGGCTCGACGAGGTGCTGTGGCAGATCGTGCGGTTCCCGAACCTCTACGCGTCGATCGCCGCGACCGTGAACTTCATCTCCCGCCACCCGCGGCTCTTCGCCGAGCAGCTCGGGAAGATGCTGTGGTGGTGCGGGGAGGACAAGATCATCTACGGCGGCGAGTCGCCGATCTGGCACCCGCAGTGGGCGCTCGAGGAGTTCTGGAACTTCGAGCTGCCGGCCCACGTCACCGAGGAGTACGGCTGGCCGCCGCTCACCGAGCAGGCGAAGCGGAAGATCCTGGGCGGGAACCTGGCCCGTCTGCACGGATTCGACGCGGAGGCGAAGGCGCGGGAGCTCGGAGTCCCCGTGTGACGCCCCACAGCCCGCCCGTCGCGAGCTCGGCGTCCTCGATCTCGAGCTCGCGCACCTCCCCCGGCTCGTCGCCGGGGGAGGGGCCCGGGAGGATCCACGCGACGACGCCGGCGGTCACGCACAGGCCGGCGCCCAGCGCGAGAGCGGTCACGAAGCCGGACTCCCCCGGCAGGGCGGCGCCGGCGGCGGTGTGGGCGGCGAGCACCGACGCGGCCAGGGCGCTCCCGATCGAGAACCCGATGTACCGGACCACCTGGTAGAAGCCCATCGCGCTGCCGGTCTCCTCGCCGGGGACCGCCAGGACGATCAGGCCCGGGATCGCGGCGAAGGTGTAGCCCAGGCCGACGCCGACGATCGCCATCGTCGCGAACGCCTCCCACAGGTGGGTGTGCTCGAGGGCGAAGAAGGCGCCGCCGGCGGCGACGATCAGGCAGCCGGTGGGCAGCACGCCGCGCGGCGTCAGCACCCGCGACGCCCATGGCAGCGTCCGGCTGGCGGCGAGGCTGGTGATCGAGAAGGGGACGAGGCAGAGGCCGGCGGTCAGGACGGTGCCGCCGAAGCCGAACCCGGCGCCCGCAGGGACCTGCACGAAGGCCGTCATCGACGAGAGGAACAGGTACATCGCCGCGCCCAGCACGAACGCGCACACGTTGGCGGTCAGCACCGCGGGGTGGCGCAGCAGGCGGATGTCGACGAGCGGCGTGGGCACGTGCAACTGGACCACCACCCAGACGGCGATCACCACGACCGCCACGGCGAGGAGCGACAGGATCACGGGGGACGTCCAGCCCCACGCCCCGCCCTGCCCGATCGCGAGGAGCAGCGCGACCAGCCCGGCCGACAGCAGGACCGCGCCGCGCCCGTCGAGGGGGGCGTCGGTGGTCTCGCTCGCCCGCGGCACCACGGGGAGCAGCGCGGCGAGCGCGAGGGCGCTGAAGATCGCGCCGAACCAGTAGGCGGCGCTCAGCCCCATGTGCTCCGCGATGAACCCGCTGATGGGGTAGCCGGCGCCGACGCCCGCCGCCGCGGCGACGGACAGGAGGGCGATCGCGGGACCGACGCGGGGCGCCGGGAGCGCGTCGCGGGCGGCGGCCATCGCGAGGGGCACGAGGCCCAGGCCGACGCCCTGCATCGTGCGCCCCACCACCAGCAGCGGCAGCGACGACGCGACCGCCGCCAGCGCGCAGCCGGCCAGCACCACCATCACGCCGCCGGCGATCGCCTCGCGGCGCCACCGGCCGTCGCCCAGGCGCCCCATGATCGGCGCGCTGACGGCGCCCATCAGCAGCGTCGCGGTGAGCGACCACTGGGCGTCGCTGAGCGAGACCCCCATGTCGCGCGACACCAGCGGCACCAGCGGCGCCCCCAGCGACGAGATCACCGCGACGACGCACGTGACCAGGAACAGGACGGGCGTGAGCAGCCGCAGCCGCGTGGCCGCCGTCACGGCACGTCCCGCTGGAGGGCGTCGATGATCTCCTGGATCAGCTCGGTGGCGGCGGCCAGGGCCAGGACGTCCTCGTCGGAATGGCCGGCGAGCTGGTCGCGCAGCACCGCCTGGTACTCACGGCGGAGCCCGTCGAGCGCGGCGCGGCCCTCCCGGGTGGAGGAGACGAGCACCACCCGCCCGTCCGTCGCGGTCCCGCTTCCGCCGGAGCAGGCCGCGGTCCTCCAGGCGCCCCACCAGCTGGGTCACGGTGGGCTGCGCCAGGGCCTGCGAGGCGGCGAGCTCGGTGATCCGGAGGGGTCCCGCCGCGACGGCGCTCAGCACCCCGGCCTCGGCCCGGCTCAGCCCGGACGTGCCCCGCCGCAGCAGCAGCCGGGCGATCAGCGACGTCCGCGGAAGCAACTCGCGCGCGATCGTCTCGACCGCGGCGAGGCGCTCGGCGGAGGCTGCGTCGGCGACCGGCGAATCCATCGCAGAGAAATATAGCTCTCCGATGTATCTGGCGCGCGGCAGCAATCACCCGGGTGGCGCGGCACCCGGCGGCGCACCCTCCCCGCGCCCGTGGGACGGTCGCCGCGGGGTGACGGTAAACGACGGGGGAGGTGTGCGATGACACGCGAGCGCATCCTGCGATGGGGCGGGGTGGCGTCCGGCGGCGTGCTGGTGGCCTTCGGGATCGCCGTGATCGTGCTGGCGTTTCTCGGGCGCGGGATCGTCAACGACGAGCTGGAGCAGCAGAAGATCGTCGGCACGCCGGACATGAGCCCGGCGGGGATCAAGCCGGGGATCGAGGCGGCGGGGCTCGAGAACGTTGACATCCCCGACTGCGACGTCGCCGGCAAGCCCATCGACAGCGGCCCGCGGGCCCGGTGCTTCGCCGAGTACATGCACATCCACGCGCTTGAGTCCTCCGGCGGCTACGTCTACGCGGAGATGGGGCAGTACCTGGCCAAGCCGGGGACGCCGCAGGACCAGCTGACGGCGGACGGCGCGACCAACAACCCCGAGTTCGCCACGATCGATCCGGAGACCAACAAGCCCGCCTCGAACACGGCGCGGAACCTCTGGGTCACCGAGACGGCGCTTGCCACGGGCCTCGACGTGTCGTACATGGCGTCGCTGCTCGTGCTGTTCTCGCTGCTGGTCGGCATCGCGCTGCTGCTCGCCGGCGTGGGGCTGCTCATCTTCGCGCTCGGGCTGCTCCCGCCGCGGGCGCCGAAGGGAGGGGAGGCCGAGGCCGCCACGAGCTGAGGGGGCTCACCGCCAGCGCGGTCGTGGGACGGAGGAGCGGGCGAGGGGAGTCGAACCCCCGTCGATGGCTTGGAAGGCCAGCGCTCTACCGTTGAGCTACGCCCGCGTCGGCGCTCCGAGGCGCTCGGGCACTGTACCAACGGCCTCCTCGGCGTCGACGTCCGCGAACGCGACGACGCGGTCGCGGCCGCCGCGCTTGCCGGCGTAGAGGGCGATGTCGGCGTGGCGCATCAGGTCGGCCGGGTCGGCGGCGTCGCCGGGGAAGGTCGCGACTCCGGCCGACACCGTCACGGACTGCTCCGGCACCAGATCGGCCGCGGTCTCGCGGACCCGGTGGCGGATCCGGTCGGCGAGCTCGTGGGCGCCGACGGCATCCGTGGCCGGGCACAGGATCAGGAACTCGTCGCCGCCCAGCCGGCACAGCAGGTCGCTGAGGCGCAGGTCGCGCCCGACCGCCTCGACGACGGCGCGCAGCAGCTCATCGCCCGCCCCGTGGCCGAAGCGGTCGTTCACCGCCTTGAAGCCGTCCAGGTCGAGGGCGATCGCGGAGACGCCCTCCTCCCCGCGGCGGGCGCGGGCGAAGGCGCGGTCGGCCTCCTGGCTCAGGAAGCGCCGGTTGTACGCGCCCGTCAGGGGGTCGGTCACCAGCAGGCGGTCGCGCTCGGCGAGCAGGATGCGGCGGACGGCGAGCGCGTCGATGGCGCGGACGGCCATGATCACGCCGGCCACGACGGCGGCCACCTGGACCTCCTTCGCGGTGGTGGCGACGGCGCTCAGCGCGACGACGGCGGCGCCCAGCATGAACGGCACGCTCTCGCTCCACGGCGGCGGCGTGTCGTGGCTGCCGGCGTGCCACGGGCGGCGCTCGGCGACCTGGATGCGGGTGAGGGCGGCCATCGTCCAGGCGCCCGCCGACAGCATGTACGTCGCCGCGGAGATGGCCTCGATGGACTGGTCGTGCACGGCCGCGGCCACGTAGATCAGGCCGGCCAGCGCCTGCCCCGCGAGCGCCACCGCCACCCAGCGCAACCACCCCGGCGTCCGCTGGCGCTGGCGGAGGACCACCCAGGCGATCGCGACGAGGCTGCTGAGGTCGAGGACGGGGTAGAGCACCGCGACCAGCGCGCCGGTGGTCCCGCCGGACGCCTGCGACGCCACGGGCTCGATCACGAACTGCCACCCGACGGTCGCGGCGGCCGTGCTGAGGAGCAGGCCGTCCAGCACCCCCTGCCAACCGCGCTCCGGCCGCAGCCGCAGGTAGAGGAGGAAGGCGCCGGCGAGCATCGGGCCGTAGAAGCTGAGCCAGCCCACGTCGAAGAGGCTCACCTCGCCGACCTCCCAGCCGCGCAGCGTGGCGAAGCCGTGCAGTCCGTCGGTGACCGCCCAGATGGCGAGGCCGGCGGCGAAGAGCCCCCACACCAGGCGGGCGCGGCTGCGCGTGCGCGACGCCGCGAGGGCACACGCCGCGGCGGCGACGGCCTCGGCGGCCGCCTGACCCCAGTCGCCCAGCCCGATCCGGTCGCTCAGCGCGGGATCGGCGAGGCCGACCACCAGCACGGCGAGAGTGGCCATCAGGCCGAGGGCTGCGGTGACCGCGCGCACCCGCATGGGACCTGCATCGGTCCGAACCGCCGGAAACTGATCGGCGGGGCCCCGGTCAGGCCGCGGCGAGCGCCTCCTGGTGGAGCGCGCGGATCCGCTTCATGTTCTCCAGGTCCGTGCCGCCGCCGTCGATCCCGGGGACCTCCAGGATCGCGGGGAGCCCCTGCAGCGCCGTCGCGCCCAGGAAGTTCCGGAAGCCCGCCTCGCCGATCTCGCCGTCGCCGATGTTGTCGTGGCGGTCGCGGTTCGAGGCGAAGCCCACCTTCGAGTCGTTCAGGTGGAGGCAGCGCAGGCGGGCGATGCCGATCTCGCGGTCGAAGTCCTCCAGCACGGCGTCGACGCCGCCCGGCTCGTGGATGGGGTAGCCGGACGCGAAGAGGTGCTGGGTGTCGAGGCAGAACCCCAGCCGCTCCGGCGCGCCCACCGCGTCGGCCACCGCCCGCAGCTGGGCGAAGGTGCGGCCGATCGTGTCGCCCGCGCCCGCCGTGTTCTCCAGGAAGACGCAGCACCCGCCCGGCGCCGCGTCGAACGCCTCCGCGATGCCCGCGCCGATCCGCGCGATCGCCTCGCCCTCGGCCGAGCCCTTGAACGACCCGACGTGCAGCACCACGCCCGCGAGGCCCAGCTTCTCGCCCACCTCGAGGTGCTGGACCACGCTCTCCACCGACGAGCGGTAGATGTTCCGGGTGGCCGTCGCCGGCTTGCCGGGCGGGCCCGTCGGCACCTCCTTGTCGGGCGCGCCGAGGTTGATCAGGTAGAGCCCGTGGCTCACGAGCGGCGTCAGCCCGGCCTCCTCGGCGCCCGCGCGGAACGCGGCGATCTCCTCGTCGCTGTGGTTGATCGGCCGCCAGGTGCGCGGGTTGTGCGTGAAGACCTGGAGGCTCTCGCAGCCGAGGTCGCGCCCCCGCCCGATCGCCTTCGAGATGCCCCCGGAGGAGGAGACGTGGGCGCCGAATCTCACGGTGACTATCCTACGGGCCGTGTCACGCCAGCGACCCGAGGTGACCGGACCGGCGCGCGTGCGCTTCGCCCCGAGCCCGACCGGCAGGCTCCATGTGGGCGGCGCGCGCACGGCGCTGTTCAATTGGCTCATCGCCCGGCACACCGGCGGGACCTTCGTGCTGCGGCTGGAGGACACCGACCGCGAGCGGTCCACGCCGGAGAGCGAGGCCGAGATCCTCCGCGCGATGACGTGGCTCGGGCTCGACTGGGACGAGGGCCCGTACCGCCAGAGCGAGCGTGGCGACGTGTACGCCGCCGCGATCGAGCGCCTCCGGGCCGCCGGCGCGATCTACCCCGCCTACGAGACCGAGGAGGAGGTCGAGGCGCAGCGCGCCGCCGCCCGGGCCGACAAGCGCGCGCCCGTGGTGCGCGGGAAGCGCGACCGCAGCCCCGAGGAGATCGCGGAGCTCGAGGCGGCCGGGCGCCGCCCGGCGTGGCGCTTCGCCGTCGATGTCGAGGGCCGGACGGTCATCGAGGACTACGTCCGCGGCCCCGTCACGTTCGAGCACGGCGCCATCGAGGACTTCATCGTGGCCCGCTCCGACGGCACGCCCACCTACAACCTCGCGGCCGCCGTCGACGACATGGAGATGGGCATCACGCACGTCATCCGCGGCGAGGACCACATCTCCAACACGCCGAAGCAGATGCTGGTGATCCGGGCGCTCGGCGCGGCGACCCCCGACTACGCGCACATCCCCCTCATCCTCGGCGAGGACCGCAAGCGGCTGTCCAAGCGCCACGGCGCGGCGTCGGTGGAGGACCTGGAGGAGGCGGGCTACCTGCCGCGCGCCACGGTCAACGCGCTGGCGCTGCTCGGCTGGAGCTTCGACGACAAGACCACGATCTTCTCCCGGGACGAGCTCGTCGCCGGGTTCTCGATCGGCCGCGTGTCCAAGAGCCCGGCGATCTTCGACATGAAGAAGCTGACCGTGCTGAACGGCCGCCACATGCGGCTGATGCCGAACGACGAGTTCGAGGACGAGCTGGCCGGCTACCTCCGCAAGACCGGCTTCATCGACCGCCACGGCGACGGGGCGGAGGCGCTCGTGCGCGCCAGCGCGCCGCTGGTGAAGCGCAAGATGTCCACGCTCGCCGAGTACGAGGCGCTGGCGGGCTGGCTGTTCGAGCCGCTCACCATCGAGCCGGCCGCATGGGAGGTGCTCACCGCCGACGTGAAGCACTCGATCCAGGTGATCGGCGGCGGGCTCGGCCGCCTGGAGGCGCTGCCGGACTGGACGCTCGACGCCGTGAAGGAGGCGCTCCAGGACCAGCTCCACGTGATGGGCGAGGCCGCGCGCGACTTCCTGGAGCCCCAGCGCATCGCCGTGACCGGCCACCTGATCTCGACCGGGACCTACGAGAGCCTCGCGCTGCTGGGCCGCGAGGAGTCGGTGGCGCGCTACCGCTCCACGCTGGCGCGCCTGGCCGACGAGTGGGGGACGGCGGCCTGATGACGAAGCTCGCCCCGGGCACGCAGCGGCACCTGATGATCACCGCGGCGTGGATCTTCGGGATCTTCCTGGTGGTGGCGTTCACGTTCCGGCGCCTCGACGCGTCGCAGGAGACGCTCGGCGTGATCGCCGGCATCTCGGCCTACGTGTTCCTGGCCGCCGCGGCCTTCATCCTGTGGCGCGGGTGGCGGCGCGGCAGCCGCGACGCCGGCGCCACCGCCCGGCGCTTCGCCGAGGGCCACCCGGCCGTGGTGGAGGCGCTCGGCGAGCCGGTGGAGGCCGACCCGCCCGAGGGCGAGGTGCCCTCGGGCTCCGGCGCCGCCCAGGCCAACCTGACGGTGCCGGTGCGCGGGCCGGAGGGCGATGGCCGCGTCGATCTGGTGATGGCGCGGATCGCGCGCCACTGGGAGGTGCTGTCCGCGACGTTGGTCGTCGACGGGGACCGGGTACGGCTCGGCGAGGGCCTCGCGGACGCCCGCGAGGACGACTTGGCGTAAGGAGGAGCGGTGGCGGATTCCAGCATGGGCCTGCACGAGGCGCGGGAGGACCTCCGCCCGGAGACCCTCGAGCGCCACCGCGGGCTCGTCTCGCTCATGGAGGAGCTGGAGGCCATGGACTGGTACCAGCAGCGCATCGACGCGACGCGCGACCCCGACCTGAAGGCGGTCCTCGCGCACAACCGCGACGAGGAGACCGAGCACGCCGCGATGAGCCTCGAGTGGATGCGCCGCCAGGACCCGGTGCTCGACGACCACCTGCGCACCTACCTGTTCACCTCCGGCTCCATCGTGGGACTGGAGCAGGAGGCCGAGGGCGGCGGCGGCCAGGGCGGGGGCGCCGGGGACGGCAGCCTCGGCATCGGCAGCCTGCGCGGGGAGGCCTGACGTGAACCACCTCCATCGCGAGCTCGCGCCCATCAGCGATGCGGCCTGGCAGCAGATCGACGACGAGGCCCGCCGCGCGCTGCGCAACTTCCTGACCGCCCGCAAGGTCGTGGACTTCACCGGCCCGCTCGGGTGGGACCACTCGGCCCTGGGCCTCGGCCGCGTCGCGGACACCGACGACGGCCCGGCGGAGGGCGTGGAGCGCCAGATCCGCCTGGTGCAGCCGTTCGTGGAGCTGCGCACGCCCTTCGTGCTGGACCGGGAGGAGATCGACGCGGTCGACCGCGGCGCCCCCGACGCCGACTGGGACCCGGTGGTCAACGCCGCCCGGCGCGCCGCCCTGGCCGAGGACCGGCTGGTCTTCGGCGGCGACCCGCCGTCGGGCGTCCGCGGGATCGTCCAGACCTCCACGCACGACCCGGTCGAGATCACGCCCGAGTACGACCAGTACCCGACGTTCGTGGCGAAGGCGGTCGACACGCTGCGCCGCGCCGGCGTGGACGGGCCGTACGCCATCCTGCTGGGCCCGCGCTGCTGGCAGGGGGTCGTCGAGTCCACCCAGCACGGCGGCTACCCGGTGCTCGAGCAGCTGCGCCTCATCGCGAAGGGCCCGGTGCTGTGGGCGCCCGCCGTCGACGGCGCGCTGGTGGTGAGCCTGCGCGGCGACGACTTCGAGCTGATGGTGGGGCAGGACCTCGCGATCGGCTATCGCACGCACGACGCCGCGACGGTCACGCTGTTCCTGGAGGAGAGCCTCACGTTCCGCGCGGCGGGCCCGGAGGCGGCGGTCGCGCTGACGTACGCGACGTCCGGAGCCGCCGCGCGGAAGCGCCCCCGCCGGGGCTGAGACCGCAAATTCCCGCCGGCCCTACCGCGCGAAGCGCGGTCGCAGCGCCCGTGTAGAGAGGTGCTGCTTGGCCGGCGGGATTGTCCGCCGATGAGAGCGGGCTCAGATCCGGCGGGTACCATCCCCGGCGACCGTAGGGGAGTACCCCGGGAACGGCGTCATCGTCAGTACGGCCGCACCGCGGTCCGGTGACGCAGGCCGGCCGCGCGCTGCGCGGCGGGCGGGGGAGACCTTCGGCGCACTGTCGTCGCGTCGAAGGGGAATGCTCCTCGTGGAACCACCGCTCTGGGCATGGATCGCGCTCATCCTGGGCGTCCCGGTGCTGGCCGCAGTCGACCTCTTCTTCTTCGGGAGGGGCGACGAGCGGGTCTCCGTCAAGAAGGCCGCGATCTGGAGCGTCGGCTGGATCGCGCTCGGCCTGTCGTTCGCGATCGTCCTGGCGCTCACGCAGGGCGGCACCGCCGCCGGCGAGTACCTCTCGGGTTACCTGATCGAGTGGAGCCTCTCGATCGACAACCTGTTCGTGTTCGCCGTGATCTTCACGTACTTCCTGGTCCCGCCGGAGCTCCAGCCGCGGGTGCTGATGTACGGCGTGCTCGGAGCGCTCGTGTTCCGCGGCGATCTTCATCGCCATCGGCGCCGCCGCGCTCGGCGCGGCCGGGTGGGTGATCTACATCTTCGGGGCGTTCCTGATCTTCACGGCGTACCGCCTGGCGACCCACCACGGCGAGCAGGTGGACCCGAGCCACAACAAGCTGCTCCAGCTCGTGCGGCGGTACGTGCCGAGCACGCCCGAGTACCACGGCACCAAGGTCTTCATCCGCAAGGACGGGATGCGCCTGGCCACGCCGATCTTCGCCGTGCTGCTGGTGGTGGCCAGCACCGACGTGCTGTTCGCCATCGACTCGATCCCCGCGATCTTCGCCGTGACCGACGAGGCGTTCATCGTCCTGGCCGCCAACGCGTTCGCCCTGATGGGCCTGCGGGCCGGCTACTTCGTGATCGTCGGGGCCCTCGACCGCTTCCAGTACCTCAACTACGGCCTCGCGGTGGTGCTCGGCCTGGTGGGCGTGAAGATGCTGCTGGCCGACGTCTGGCACCCGCCCGTCTACGTCACCCTCGGCGCGGTGGTGGTGGTGCTCGGCACCGCGGTGCTCGCGTCGCTGTGGGCGACGAGGAACGAGGTGAAGGAGGAGGGGCCGACGCCCGCCGAGCCCGCCGGCTGAGGCCCGCTCACCCTCGACATACGGGGAGGTGCGCGCGCGGCGGAACCTGTGAGAAAGTGCCGCCGTGCGACGCACCCTGACCCTCGCCGCCGCGCTCGTCGACCCTCGCGGCCGCCGCGCCCGCCGCCCTCGGGGCGGGGTGGGCGAAGGTGTCGGGCGACGACGTGTCGTCGATCGACCAGGCGTCCCTCGCCGTGAACGGCGGGCGCGTGGTGGCCGCGTGGCCGTCGGGCCAGACGACGGACCTGGCCACCTCCATCGCCTTCCGCGGCTGGGCGCCCACGCCGCAGGCGTCGCTGGCGGGCGCCGGGGCCACGGCCACCGCCACCGGCGGGTACACCAACGTCTCCGCGCGGCCGGGGGTGTTCGTGAACAGCGCCGGGGAACTGCACGTCGTCACGGGCGGCGTCATCAACGGCCAGTCGCGCACGTACCTGACCCCCGCGCTGACCGAGGGGCAGCCTGGCGGCGCCGCGACGGAGATCGCCCAGGAGCTGTCGGGCGCGATCGATGCGATCGCCCTCGCCGGCGGCGGCTTCGAGGTCGCGAACATGACGAACGGCGAGGTCCGTGTGTACCGGGATTCGGCCCCGGATCCCGCCCAGACGCCCATTCTCCAGAACCTGCTCGGCGGCCCCGCGGGCTACAACCCGGCCCTCGGCCAGGACGCCGCCGGGCGCCTCTGGGTGGCCTGGTACTCCAACGCGAGCGGCAACATCGGCATCTACCTCCTCCAGCTCGACCCGACCACCGGCGGCCCCCTCGCGGGCGCGCAGCCCACGAAGGTGCCGCAGAGCGAGTCGCCGGCCAACAACGGGTTCCACCTGGCGCTGGCGTGCGCCGCCGCCTGCCGGATCGTCTACGGCGCGCAGACCTCGCCGACGGCGCCGCTGCGCCTGGCGTCGTGGGCGCCGGGCGAGGGCGGGCCGACCAACATCGGCGGCGGCGCGCGGCTCAGCCTCGGGCTGCCGCTGACGGCCGCCTACCGCGCCGACGGGCGCCTGTGGGTCGGCTGGTACGACCTCGGCACCACCAAGGGCTTCTACGCCGCCAAGCTCGGCAACGCGAAGGGCGCGGGCGGCACCGTCCAGAACCTCGGCCGCCCCGCGGGCGGCGGCTTCGTGGACGCGCGCAACCTCGACTCGGTGGCCGTGGGCACCGACCTGGTGCTCGCCGGCACCGTCGTCACCAACCAGCCGCGCGCGTCGCTCTGGACCACCTACGTCCAGGACCCGGCGACGATCATCGAGAACCCGCGGACCATCCGGAACGGGCCCGCGACCATCACCGCCCCCAAGCGCATCTCGCTGAAGAACCTGAAGCGCACGAAGTGCGTGAACGTGAAGGTCGTCGTCAACGCGCCGGCCCGCGTCCTGGTGGAGATCTTCTCCGGCCCGAAGAGCCGCCGCCTGTTCGGCCAGAAGATCGTCGCCTTCACCGCCGCCCGGCACGAAGTTCACGTCTGCGTGCGGGTGCCGTTCCGCGCCAAGACGTTCGACCCGCGCGCCCCCGCCGGGATCCGCCTGGCCGTCCGCAAGGGCGCCGCCAGCGGCCGCCAGGGCCCGCCCGCCCGGGTCGTGACCCGGGACATCCGCTTCTTCTGACTAGGGGCGGCGGGCGACGACGCTGAAGCGCGGCTTCTGCAGCCAGCCCTTGCCCAGCGTGCCCGGCTGCGACAGGGCGCCGGCCGTCTGGCCCTGCAGGCGGAAGTCGAGGCCGCCGCCGTCGATGTCGTCGTACCAGAGCACCGCGCGCAGCCGCGGGTACGAGGCGCGGAGGGTCTGGAACGTCTGACGGATCCAGACGCGGGCGTCGCCGCCGTCACCCGTGGTGCCGATCTCGCTGATCATCACCGGCTTGCCGAACCGGACGAGCTGGTCGTAGGTGGCGCGGTACAGCGGGTCGGCGGTCCGCCATGAGCTCCACTCGTAGGCGTTGCCCCAGTTGAACCCGCTGGTCGACACCCAGTCGACCCACTTGCGGCCCGGGTAGTACGCCTCGATGTCGTGGTTCTCGCCCGCGATCCGCTCCAGGTTGTTGATCGACCAGATCCAGCTGACGTTGCGGGCGCCGGCGCGGTCGAAGATGCGGTGCACGTGCCGCCACGCCCGCACGAAGTCGTCGGGGGTGTTGCCGTTCACGTGGACGCCCCAGGGGTACCAGGTGCCGTTCATCTCGTGCATCAGCCGGATGTAGACGGGGCCGCGGTAGGCGGCGACGTCGCGTGCCCACGCGCGGATGAGCTTGTCGAAGTGGCCGTCGGCGATGCGGGCCAGGCTGATCTCCGGCTGCTCGGCGACGTGCGTCTCGCCCTCCGGGGCGCTCCACGGCTCCCAGGTGATCATCGGGATCGCCCCGGCGCGGGCCACCCGGTGGGCCCAGTCGGGACGGAAGCGCCGCTCGCCGGTGAGCCACTGCTGGAACCAGTTGATGATGCGTGGGCGGGGGCCGTTCGCGGCCGTCCAGTCGGCGACGGCGCCGGTGGCGGAGACGAGGTGGAAGTTGGAGACGCCGAGGAGGACGCCCTCCTTCGGCGGCAGCGCCTTCAGCACCGGGTCGGCGAGATTGCGCTGCGGGTCGGGGACCGGCAGCGTCAGCGGGTCGACCGTCGGCAGGGCGGTCTCCCGCACGGGGTCCTCGCGCGTGATCCACGGCACCGAGATGGCGGCGCCGGCGACCACGAGGAACGCCACGCAGACGGCGATGCCCGCCAGCCGGCGGGTCCAGGGCGAGCGCTCCATCCCCGAGCACGTCGGCAACGGCCGCGGGGAACCTGAGGTCGCGGGCCGCCCGGCCGCGCGACGCATGTATGAGGTTTCCGTAGGCTTCAGTCCGCGCGCGGGCTGCCGATAGGGGCGGCACGTGCCATCCAGCCCAAACGTGCCCAACCGACCCCTGTGCCCATCAACGGCCCTCAGGGCCGCCCTGATCGCCGTCGCGATGGGCGTCGCGATCCTCGCTCCGTCCGGCGCGGCCGGGGCGCAGGCGGGTCCGATCGGCTCGCTCACGCCCGTGGGTGGCGTCGCCGGCGACCGCAGCCTGCAGCCGAACCCGGTGGCGGCGCGGCCGCTCTACGTCGAGCCCCACAGCGCCGTCCGCGCCCGCGAGCGCAGCTGGCAGGGGTCACGGCCCGACGACGCCGCGCTCCTGGCGCGGATCGCGGACCAGCCCCAGGGGCTGTGGCTGGGGGAGTGGCGGCGCGACGTGCGCGGCACGGTCGCCGCGCGGGTCAGGGCGGGGCTCAGGACCGGCGCGACCCCGATCCTGGTGGCCTACAACATCCCGCACCGCGACTGCGGGCAGCACTCGTCGGGCGGCGCCTCCGACGGCCGCGCCTACCGGGCGTGGATCGCCCAGATGGCGCGGGGCATCGGGAGCGCCCCCGCGATCGTGATCCTGGAGCCCGACGCCCTGGCGGGCATGGGCTGCCTGCCGCGCGCCCTGCGGACGGAGCGCAGCGCCCTGATCCGCGACGCCGTCGCCACGCTCTCCGCCCTGCCGCAGACCGCGGTGTACATCGACGCGGGCAACCCCGGGTGGATGCCCGCCCGGAAGATCGCGAAGCGCCTGCGCGCCGCCGGCGTGGCCGGTGCGCGCGGCTTCTCCGTCAACGTCTCCGGCTTCGCCACCACCGCGCGGTCCCTCGCGTTCGGCCGGGCGGTGTCGGCCCGCACCGGCGGCGCCCGGTTCGTGGTCGACACCAGCCGCAACGGGCTCGGCGCCCCGCCCTCCGGCGAGTGGTGCAACCCGCCGGACCGCGCCCTGGGGCCGTCGCCGACCACCGACACCGGCGACCCCCTCGCCGACGGGCTGCTGTGGGTGAAGCGGCCGGGCGAGTCGGACGGCGCCTGCAACGGCGGACCGCCCGCCGGGGCCTTCTGGCCGGAGTACGCCCTGGGCCTCGCGAGGCGCGCGCCCGCGGCCTGACGCAAGCCTCGAATCCCGCTCGGGGAGGCCGATAAGGACGTCGGCCACCACGTTCCCGCCCGGGACCGGGAGCACGACCCAGAGAGGCATGGATGCCGAACCCGACCGCCATGGAGGAGGGCACCGAGAGCCAGGCCGGCTCGACCGCCCGCCCGCCCCTCGCGCCCGCCGCGCGCTGGGCCCAGGCCGTCGCGTTGCTCGCGATCCTCGCCGCCGGCGCCTACCTGGTGTGGCGCTGGGGCTTCACCCTGGACGGCACCGCCATGTGGCTGGGCCTGCCGCTCATCCTGGCGGAGACCTACGGGTTCGTGATGCTGCTGCTCCTGGCGTTCTCGTGCTGGCGCACGACCCGCCGGACGCCGCCGCCGCCCCTGGCGGGCCGCCGCGTGGCGGTGCTGATCGCGACGTTCGACGAGGACGAGGACGTGCTGCGCCCGACGGTGGTCGGCGCCCTCGGCATCCGCAACGACGTGCCGCCGGAGGTGTGGGTGCTCGACGACGGCGGCCGCGCCTGGGTGTCGGAGATGTGCGACCAGCTGGGCGCCCGCTACCTGAGCCGCCCCGCGCCGCGCGCGCACGCGAAGGCGGGGAACATCAACCACGCCCTGCGGTTCGTCCGGCGCCGAGTTCCTGGTGACCCTCGACGCCGACCACGTGCCGCGGCCGGAGCTGCTCGAGCGGATGCTCGGCTACATGGCCGACCCCGCGGTGGCGGTGGTGCAGGGTCCCCAGTCGTTCTTCAACCGCGGCTTCGGCCACCCGCGGCACGCACGACGACCCACTCCGCAACGAGCAGAGCATCTTCTTCGACGTGATCCTGCCCGGGAAGGACCGCCACGCGGCGGCCTTCTGGTGCGGCTGCCCGTCGGTGCTGCGGCGCGCGGCGCTGGACGACGTCGGCGGCGTCGCGACCCGCACGGTGGTGGAGGACGCCCACACGAGCCTGGTGCTGAACCGCCGCGGCTGGCGGGTCGTGTACCACGACGAGGTCATGGCCCTCGGCCTGGCGCCGGAGGAGATCGGCGCCGTTCGTGGTCCAGCGCGGCCGCTGGGCGCGCGGCTCGGTCCAGATGCTCCGGCTGGAGTGGCCGATGTTCCGCCGCGGCCTGTCGTGGGCGCAGCGCCTGGAGTACTCGGCCAGCTGCCTCCACTTCTTCGAGGGGTTGCAGCGCGTGATCGGCTTCATGGTGCCCCCGGTCGTCCTCGCGACCGGCGCCGTGCCGATCGCCGCCAGCCCGGCGCTCTACCTGGCGGTCTTCGTCGCCGCAGTTCGTGCTCGTCCCGCTCACCTCGTGGGCGCTCACCCTCGGCCGCTACCGCCCGCTGGAGGGCGAGCGCTACGCGGTGGTGCGCATGGAGGGCTACCTGCGCGCGCTGGCCGCGCTGCCGCGGGGACGGGGGAAGGGCTTCGCGGTGACGCCGAAGGGCGCCCGCTCCGGGCGGCTCCCCGGTGCTGCGCGCGCTGCGCGTGCCGCTGACCCTCGCCGCCCTGGCGATCGCCGGCATCGCGGCGCAGACGGCCGCGCAGATGCTCGACTGGCCCATCCGGCTCGCCGCCGGCGCGTCGACGGTCACCACGGTGTGGGCCCTCGTGAACGTCGCCCTCATCCTCTACGTCGCGTTCTGGGCGACGGGCGTGCAGCACCGCCGCCGCAGCCACCGCTTCCCGGTGAGCCTCGAGGCCGCCTGGGCGCCGGACGACGGCGGCCTGCCGTCGCTGGCCGGGCACATCGACGACCTCGGCCGCTACGGCGCCCGCCTGATCGTGGACTGGCCGCGCGACCGCGGCGACCGCGTCCGCCTGGTGATCCTCCTCGACGACGGCCCGGTCGAGGTGACGGGCCGCGTCGCGACGGTGAAGCGCATCCGCGGCACGGAGACCCACCGCGTGGGCGTGGCGTTCGACCCGATGGACGCCGCGATGGCCGATGCGATCGTCGCCTCCTGCTTCCGCAACCCCTTCGGTCCCACCGCCCCCGCGACCCCGGCCCCCGCGCCGGCGTCTGCACCGGCCCTGCGGCCGGCGGCGGAGCCGTCGATCTCCGCGACCTTCCTCGCCGCCGCGGAGACCGCATCCACCGCCGAGACCGCCACCGACCCGGAGGCCGGCTCCTCGACGGCGTAGGCCTCGGCTACGCTGGGCCCATCGGGACGTGGCGCAGCCTGGTAGCGCACCGCCTTTGGGTGGCGGGGGTCCCCGGTTCGAATCCGGGCGTCCCGATACCCGGCCGCCTTGCGGCGGCCGGGTCTCTGGCGATCTCCGGGCCCGTCGCTTCGCGCCGGTCCCGGATACTCCCGATACATGGATGAGGACTGGCGCGGCATCGATCTGAAGTGGCTCGCGCGGATCGTCCGCGAGCGGCGCTTCGACGAGCTGCCGGCCTACCTCGAGGCCACGCGACCCCGCCGCCCCCGGCCCGTGCGCTGGTACGCGCTCGCCCCGCCCGCGGACGATCCCGGCATCGAGATCCTCGCCACCGAGCTCGGGACGGACCAACACTGCAGCGCCAGCCTCGACCTCCATGAGCTGGTGGTCCACTTCGACGGCGACCTCACGGCGGCGATGGACGTCGTGCAGCGCCTCCTCGCCGTCGGCTACGCCCGCCGGGAGTGCCCCGCGCTCGGGGTCACCGACCGCTACCTCTGCCGGTCCGCGGACGATCGCGCGGAGCTGCGCCGGCAGCTCACCGCCTGGCTGTCGTCCGCCTGATCCGCGGCCTCACCCGAGCAGCACCTGGAGGACGGGATCAGCAAGCCGCTCATCACGTACGCGTGACGAGCCGTCCAGGGGCGTCATCCCCGGATGGCGATGAGGCACCACACCTCGGTGGGGTCGCCGGGGAGGACGCCCCAGCGGACGGACAGCATCGCCACGAGGGCCAGGCCCCGGCCGCCGGCCGCGTCGGCGGGCGGCATGACCGGCTGGCCGATGGGGCTGAAGCCGACGCCCCTGTCGCTCACCACGACGTGGACGCCCTCCTCGTCCACGCCGAGGGCGACCGCGATCGTGCCGGTGCCGTGCATCACCGCGTTGCTCACCAGCTCGGACACGGCAAGCCGGACGGCGTCGGCGGTGTCCAGGTCGAGCGCCAGCGCGTCCACCATCCGTCGGGCCGCTGCGGGTGCGCCCGACGAGCGGGGGATCTCGGTCCGGCGCATCGAGGCGGTCACGGCCGGTCCGCCCGCTCGACCCCGAGGAGCTGGAAGACCTCGGTGAGCTCGAGCACCTGATACGGCTGCCCCGCCGCGATCACCCGGAAACGGGCCGGCCGCGCCGCGCCCGCCACCTTGACCAGGGCCTGCACGCCCGAGGAGTCGAGGAACGGCGTGGGGGTCAGGTCGATCGTGAGGCGCCGTCCGTCGGCGCCCGCGAGGAGGTCCAGGGCGCGGGTCCGGAGCGGCTCGGCGAGGGACAGGTCGAGGTCCGCACGCACGACGATGCGGTCCTCGTCCACCCCCTGGACGACCTCGATCGGCGCATTGGAGCCCATGTCGGCGGGCGGGGTCACCGCGCGGCATCCTAGAGTGGCGCGGCCCCGTCCCGCCGTCCCCGGGGCCTGAGGCGACCCCGGAGGTCCCCGTGCGGCTCTACCACCGCTGGAAATGCCCATGGTGCGCGGCCGCGCGCCAGGCGATCGAGAACGTCGCCGCCTCCGTCGAGCTGGTCGAGGTGGCGTACCCCCGCGACGAGCGCGACGAGGTGGAGGCGATCAGCGGCCAGCGCCGCGTTCCGGTGCTCGTGGACGGCGACACCGTCGTCGTCGAGTCGCGGCACATCGTCCGCCACCTGTACGCCGCGTACGGCGGCGAGGCGTTCGCCCGCTCGATCCGCGAGCTCGACCAGGACATCCTCGCCGACGGCGAGCTGCCCCCCGAGGCCTGCGAGTTGCCCCGTGGGGGGCGCGACCCGCGTTAGCCTCCGGCCGTGGCGGGGAAGATCCCGCTGACCGGATTCGACACTGGAGCGGCTATGGCCACGCGTGACACACGTATCGGCGGGATCGGCCTCGGCGGGATCATCGTGATCGTCGGCATCCTGGTGGCGATCTTCGGGCCCCTCTGGCTCGGGATCGTCATCGTGCTGATCGGCCTCATCGCCTTCGGCGGATTCGCGCGGGGGAAGTGGTACTGAGCCGTACGTGAGCGGGGCGGGGGCGCGGCCCGGCGGCCGCGCCCCCAGCGGACTCAGACCGCCGCCGGGTGCGGCCGCCACGCGCCGGCCGCCGCGGCCGTGCGCGCGAACTCCGCGAAGTCGCGCGGCGGGCGGCCGAGGGCCTGCCGGACGCCGTCCGCGGGGGCCGCGTTGCGCCCGTCGAGGACCTCGCGGAACAGGACGCCGATGAAGTCCGCCGTCTCGGCCGGCACGCCCTCCGCCGTCAGGCCGTCCCGGAGCGCGTCGTGGCTGATCCGCACCAGCCGGATGTCCCGCCGTGCCGCCGCGGCGATCGTGCGGACCGCCTCGTCGAAGGTGATCGCCCGCGGGCCGGTCAGCTCGTAGGTGCGCCCGGCGTGGCCGTCCTGGGTGAGGGCGGCGACCGCCACGTCGGCGATGTCCTCGGCGTCCACGAACGGCTCCGGGACGTCGCCCACCGGCAGCGCCAGCTCGCCGGCACGGGTCCCCTCGGCCAGGAACGTCTCGCTGAAGTCCTGGCTGAACCAGCTCGCCCGCAGCACCGTCCACTCCGCCGGCTCCGCCGCCGCCGCGAACAAGGCCTCCGCCTCCTGGGCGGCCGGCTCGCCGCGGCCGGACAGCAGCACCAGCCGTCGCACCCCGTGCTCCACCGCCCGCCGCGTCAGCGCCGCCACCGAGGCGCCCGACCCGGGCATCGCCAGGTCCGGCGAGAACGCCACGTAGGCGGCGTCCACGCCGGTGAGCACCGCGTCCCACGTCCCCGGGTCCCCCCACTCGAACGGCGGCGTCCCCCGCCGCGACCCGATCCGCACCGTCGCCCCCCGGTCCCACAGCCGCTCCGCCACCCGCCGGCCCGTCGTCCCGGTCCCCCCGATCACCAGCGTCGTCGTCTCCGCGTTCATTTGAACCGCACCTCCGCGTTCGTTTGGACGCGTCCAGTCAACGACGGCGGTGCGAGCGTCTCCATGGCCGGAAGGCGCCGATGCATACGCGATCGTCTCGATCTGCGTTCATTCGATCGTCGCGGGCGTGATCGAATGAACCCCCGACGGGGCGGGACTACGCGGTGCGGTGGCGGAGGAAGAGGAAGCCGTCGTCCTCGTAGGCGGCGTGGAGGCGCATCGGCAGGCCGCCCGGGATGGGCGGGTCCGCCGCGAGCATCCGCGGGCCGGCGCCGCCGACCAGGCGGGGGGAGACGGTGAGGCACAGCTCGTCGAGCAGGCCCTCGGCGGCGAGGGCGCGGTTCAGGCTCGGGCCGCCCTCGCAGAGCACCGAGGCGACCCCGTCCTGGCCGAGACGGGTGAGCGCGCCGGCCAGATCGACGTCGTCGTCGCCGGCGATGAGGACGTCGGCGACCTCCGCCGCGCGGCGGCGCCCCTCCTCCGGCGCGCCGGCGCTCGTGACCACGATGGGCCGCGCGTCCTCGGGCGCCTCGGCGAAGAACCGCGACCCCCAGTCGAGCTGCAGCGACCGCGTGACCACCGCGATCCGCGGCAGCCGCGCCTGGCCGCGGGCGCGGCGGGCCGCCTGCGCCTCCTCGGAGAGGATGGGCGGGCCGTAGCCCTCCGTGCGCATCGTCCCCGCGGCGACCAGCACCACGTCGGCCAGCGCGCGGAGCACGCGGAACACGCGCCGGTCGGCGTCGCCGCCGAGCGTGCCGGAGCGGCCGTCGAGCGTGATCGCGCCGTCGAGGCTCGCGACCATGTTCACCCGCACCCCCGGCCGGCCGGCCGCGACCGGGACGTCGGCGTAGGCCTCCTCGGGCGCCACGTCCGCCGCCGGCTCCGGCAGCAGGCGGCGCATCAGGCCGCGGCGTCCCGGCGGCTCCGCAGGAACGCGAGCGCGGCGGCCCGCTGGTCGCCGGCGTCCACGAACGCCGACAGCGGCAGCACCGCACCCGTGAAGCCGGTCGCGTTCCACGTCCCGCCGGGCTCCACCGGCCCGGGCGGGCAGCACGTAGAGGTACGGCTCGTCGGAGGTGGCGTCCCCGGGGGAGGCGCCGAACGTGATACGCCCGCCCCCGCACGGCGCGTCCACGGCGGCGTCGAAGTGCTCCGGCCACAGCTGGATCTCGCTCGCGTCCCCGCCCGCCTCGTCGCGCATCGCCCCGAGCACGGCGAAGCCGAACCGGTACCAGGCGCCGAGCTGATCGGCGGCGGCCGGGTCGAGCGCCAGCGGGGCGTCGAGGTCGCCCGGGTCGGGGACGTCGAAGTCCTTCGCGTAGTCCACGTCGGGCGGCCCGTCGAGGAGGAACGCGGCGGCGCCGCCGAGCGTCGTGACGGGCGCCGCCTCGCGGGCGCCCTCCCGGTCGTCGACCAGCCCGCCGGGCTCCAGCCGCACCACCCGCCCGTCGAACGGGGGCGTCACGTACACGGCGCCGTCGCCGGCCCGGAGACCGATGCGTCCCGTCGCGCGCCGACGCGCCGGCGACACGACGTACACGGCCAGCCGGTGCGCGGCCAGCCGCGTGTCCGCGAACGTGGGGAGCGGGGTGGCGAGGCGGTCGTCGGGCATGGGCTCCGTCCCGGAGGGGACGGAGCCCAGCCTACGCCGCCCGGCCTAGGCCTTGCGGCCGGTCACCACCAGGTACTCGCTCGGGGCGCGGAACGCCCCGGCCGTGCCCTCGTCCATCGCGGCGCTCAGCGCGATGAGGTCGGCGCGCAGGTCGTCCCAGCGGCCGTCGGCCGTCAGGAGCTCCCGGGCCTTGACGAGCGGGCCGTAGCAGGTGGCCATGAAGTCGATGAACGCCTCCGGGGACCGGTCGCGGAAGTCGACCGTCCGGCGCGCGAACGTCAACGTGATGCCCGTGCCCTCGAAGAGCGCCGTCACGTGGTCCGGGTCGCCCCACTTCGGCGGCGGCGAGACGCCGGCGGGCGGCGCCGGCATGTAGGGCGAGAGCGTCGCGAAGAAGCGGCCGATGTAGCCCTGCGGCGTCCAATTGCACAGCGCCATGCGGCCCCCGGGCCGCAGCACGCGCGCCAGTTCTGCGGCGGCCTGCTCGTGGTGCGGCGCGAACTGCACGCCGAGGGTGGACGTGACGACGTCGAAGCTCGCGTCGGCGTACGGCAGGTCCTCCGCGTCGCCCTCGGCCAAGTCGATCGTCAGGCCGGCCTGGGCGGCCCGGGTGCGGGCGGTCTCGATGAGGCCCGGGGCGATGTCGATGCCGGTCACCCGGGCGCCGATCGCGGCCGCCGGGATGGCGGCGTTGCCGGTGCCGGTCGCCACGTCGAGCACCTCGTCGCCGGCCGTGATGGCCGCGGCCTCCACGGCCACCGGCCCGAGCGGCATCACCAGGCGCTCGGCCACCTCGGCGTAGTCGCCCGCGTCCCACGTCGCGCGGAGCTTGTCCGCCATCGTGGGCGTCTGCTGCTGGGTGTGCGTCTCCGTCGTCATGGTGTCCCCCTGTGTCGTGTCAGACGGTGTGGGGGCACCTTCCGACGCGCCCGTGTGAGGGAGCGTGTGAGGGCGTGTGAGGCCTACGCGGCGGTGGCGAGCAGCGGCACCAGCACGGGGTTGTCGATGTCCCGTGCCAGCAGGGTCGCCGACTCGAGCATCCCCTCCACGCCGAGGGCGGCGAGGTGGAGCTGGGCGCGGACCACCAGCTCGCGCATCCCGCAGCGCGCCGCCAGGTCCAGCAGCTCGTGGGCGGTGACCATCGCGTCCGGGTCGCCGGCGCGCACCGACAGCGCGGCATGCGCGTCCAGCACGTAGCCGTGGGCCCACACGTAGCGGTCGGGGACCCGCGTGCAGCGGGTCGCGGCCTCCGCCAGCCACCGGCGCGCCTCCGTCGAGCGCCCGCGGCCCTCCTCCAGCAGGCCGATCGCCCGTGCCGAGAATCCCTCCCAGCACGGGTCCTCCACCTGGCAGGCGAGCGCCCAGGCGTGCTCCAGGCGGTCGGCGGCGCCGTCCACGTCGCCGGCGCGCATCTCGAGCTCGGCGACCAGCGTCTCCGGCCACGGGCGGAACGCCAGCCAGCGCTCCCCGTCGGACCACGTCGAGCGTGCGGTCGAGCGCCGCCGCCGCCGCGGCGTCGTCGCCGCGCAGCAGGTGCAGCCGCCCGATCAGCGACCCCGACCACGCCGCCAGCCGTCCGTTCCCGGCTGCCTCGGCGCGGCGCACCGACTCCTCCAGCCGCTCCAGCGCGGGCCCGTAGTCCGCGCGGTCCGAGAGGTCCATCCCCTGGAACGCGTGGACGGAGGCCAGCTCGGCGTCGCCCTCCGCCATCGCCTCCGCCGCCCGCAGCCAGCGCTCGGCCCGCTCCCGCACCCCCGCCTGCACGTAGACGTAGCCCAGCTCGCGGCGGGCGGCGACGCCGCTGGCGCGGTCCTCCGCCCGCTCCGCCACGGCGATCGCCTGGTGGAGCACGGCGGAGCCCTCCTCGTCGCGCCCCCGGCACGCGTGGATGAGGGTGGTGCCGAGGGCGACGAGCGCCTCGGCCCGCAGCGCGCCGTCGCCGCTGGCGGCGGCCTCCGAGCACGCGCGGCGCAGGCGGTCGACCGCCGTCTCGACCGCGCCCGCGGCGGCAGCGGCCTCGCCGGCCTCGATCTGCCCGCGGGCGGCGGCGCGCCCGCCCGACGGCGGCGGCCCCGGCGGCGGGTCGGCGGCGTAGGCGGCGCGGCGCACCGCCGGCGAGGGGTGCACGCCGAGCTCCTGCACCAGGAGCGCGTCGCAGCGGTCGGCCTGGGCGAGCGCGCCGGCCCGGTCGCCCGCCAGGGCGAGGCTGCGGACCAGCAGCTCGTGATGGCCCTCGTCCAGCGGGTTGAGCGCGACCGTGCGGGTGGCGAGCCGGACCGCGTCGTCCGTGCGGCCGGCGGCCAGGGCGGCGAGGGCCGCCTCGTGCAGCACCGCCTCGCACGCCGACGCCTGCCGGCGCCGCTCCACGGACAGCCACGCGTCGAAGCCGGGGCTCGAGTCGAACGACAGGCCCTCCAGCAGCTCGCCGCCGGCGTCGTCGGGCGACGGGGCCAGGGCGTCCACCACGGTGCCGGGCGGCAGCTCCAGCACCGGCGGGTCGCCGCGGAGCGCGTCCGGCAGGCCGAGGGCCCGGCGCAGCTCCGCGAGGCTCCACCGCAGCGCACCCAGCGGGTCGTCGGCCTCGGGGAAGAGCAGGGCGGCCAGCTCGCGCCGGCCGACGGGCCTGCCGCTCAGCAGCGCGTGGGCGAGCAGCCCCCACGCCTTTCCGCCGCGCGGCGGGGGCACGGGGGCGCCGCTGCGCGCGATCGCCGGGGGCCCGAGGAGACGGATCGTCAGCGACATCGCGCGCCATCGTCCTACACCCGGTGGCCCGGCCGCCACGCGGCGTGCGGCGGGCGGGCCCCCGAAATATCATCACCCGGGCATGAACGGACCCACCGGGGAGGGACCCTCCGCCAGCGACGACCTCCTCGAACGCGACCGCGAGGTCGCCGAGATCGACGCCGCGGTCAACGGCGCGGCGCGCGGCGACGGCGGGATCGTGCTGATCGAGGGCCCGGCCGGGATCGGCAAGACGCGGCTCGTCCAGGAGGCGCGCCGCCGCGCGGCGGCGCGGGGGATGCGGGTGCTCACGGCGCGCGGGTCGGAGATCGAGCGCGACTTCGCCTTCGGGGTGGTGCGCCAGCTCGTGGAGGGCCTCCTGGTGGACCCCGCGGTGGCCGAGCGGGCGTTCGCCGGCGCCGCCCAGGGCGCCCGCCCCATCTTCGGCAGCCTCGACGCCGACGGGGCGGAGGGCGACGCGTCGTTCGCCGCGCTCCACGGGCTGTTCTGGCTGGTGGTGAACCTCGCCGGCGACGGCCCGCTGCTGCTGGTGGTGGACGACCTGCACTGGGCCGACCGCAGCTCGCTGCGGTTCGTCGCCTACCTCGCGGGGCGCCTCGAGGCGCTGCCGGTGGGCGTGGTCGCCGGGCTGCGGACCGCCGAGCCGGGCACCGATCCCGCCCTGGTGGCCGAGATCACCCGCGACCCCGGCACCCGGGTGCTGGCCCCCGGCCCGCTGTCGTCGGACGCCACGTCGGCGCTCATCGCCGGGCGGGTCGGCAGCGCCGACCGCGGCTTCGCCGCCGCGTGCCACCGCGCGACGGGCGGCAACCCCCTGCTGCTGACCGAGCTGCTGCGGGCGCTGCGGGCGGAGGGCGTGGCGATGGACGCCCGTCACGCCGACGCGGTGGCCGGTGTGGGGTCGCGGGCCGTGTCGCGGGCGGTGCTGGCCCGCCTGTCGCGCCTCTCGCCGGACGCGGTGGCGGTCACCCGGGCGCTGGCGGTGCTTGGCGACGGGAGCGACCTGCGGCTGGTCGCGGCGCTGGCGGGCATCGACCCGGAGGCGGCGGCCGAGGCGACCGGGGAGCTCGCGCGCGCCGAGATCCTGGTGCCGGAGACGCCCCTCGGGTTCGTGCACCCGCTGGTGCGCGACGCCGTGTACAGCGACATCGCGCCCGGCGAGCGGGAGCGGCGCCACGAGCGGGCCGCGGCGCTGCTGGCGTCCGCCGACGCCTCCGACGAGCGCATCGCCGCCCACATCCTGCAGATGGCGCGCGGCGGCGACCCCGACGTGGTGGACACGCTCCAGCGGGCCGCCCGGACCGCCACCGCCCGCGGCGCGCCGGACAGCGCGGTGGCCTACATGCGGCGCGCCCTGGAGGAGCCGCCCCCGCAGGACCGCCGCGCCGAGGTGGTCTTCGAGCTCGGGCGGATGGAGGTGATGACGAGCGGCCCGGACGCCGCGGTGCACCTGGCCGAGGCGCGGGACACGCTGACCGACCTGCACGCCCGCGCGACCGCGACCTACGAGCTGGCCAGGTCGCTGGTGTTCACCGGGCGGGCGGAGGAGGCCCGCGACGTGGTGCTGCGAACCGCGTCGGAGCTGCCGCCGGAGCTGGAGGACGAGCGCCGCCGCCTGGAGGCGATGGGGCACATGACCGTGTTCTTCGGCGCCGGCGCCCACGACGACCTGCGCCGCCTCGACGCCTGGCGCGACCCCGACGAGGTCCTGGGCGTCGGGACCCTGCTGCTCATGGCGATGGCGGCCCTGGAGTGGTCCCTCGTCGGCGGCACGGCCGGGGAGACCGCGGCGCTCGCGACGCGCGCGCTGGCCGACGGCCGGCTGGTGGAGGTCGACGACAACCTCATCTACGTGGCGGCCGCCATCCTCCCGGCGCTCGCCGACCGCCCGGACGCGCTGGAGATCTGGGACGAGGTGCGCGCCCGCACCCACCGCAAGGGCTCGCTGATCGGCGTGCTCACCGTCAACCTCTGGCGCGGCTTCACGCTGATGCGTCGCGGCGAGCTGGCGGAGGCGGAGGAGTCGATCCGCAGCGCCGCGGAGGAGATGGTCGCGTGGGGGCAGCCGCCGCAGCTGCTGGCGTACCCGGCGGCGCTGCTCGCGGAGATCCAGGTGGAGCGCGGCGACCTCGCCGCGGCGCGGGCGTCGGCCGACGTCGTGGAGGTGCCGCCCACAGCCGACGTCTCCCGCCTGCTCCTCGGCGCGCGCCTCGGGCTGATGCTCGCGGAGGGCCGCGACGAGGAGGTGGTGGCGCTGGCCGAGCGATACCGCCAGTACTTCCCGCGGATCGTGAACCCGGCGTGGGCGCCGTGGCGCCCGCCGGCCGCCGAGGCGCTGGCGCGGCTGGGCCGCGCCGGCGAGGCCCTCGAGCTGATCCGCGCCGACCTGGAGCAGGCCCGCATCTGGGGCGCGCCGGGCGCGATCGGCCGCGCGCTGCGCGTGCAGGGCGTGATCGAGCGCGAGGCGGGGATCCCCGCGCTGGAGGAGTCGGTGCGCGTGCTGGACGGGTCGCCCGCGCGCCTGGAGCTGGCGAAGTCGCTCGTCGCGCTGGGCACCGCCCTGCGGCTGGCCCGCCGCCCCACCGACGCCCGCGAGCCCCTCGCCCGCGGGCTGTCCCTGGCGGCGGCGTGCGGCGCGCCGCCGCTGGCCGAGCGCGCCCGCGCCGAGCTGCAGGCCGCCGGCGTCCGCGCGCGGTCCGACGCCCTCTCCGGCGTCGGCGCCCTGACCGCCAGCGAGCGGCGCGTGGCCGACCTCGCCACCGAGGGGCACACCAACAAGGACATCGCCCAGCTGCTGTACGTGACCCCCAAGACGATCGAGGTCCACCTGTCGAGCGTGTACCGCAAGCTCGGCATCCGCTCGCGTCGCGACCTCGCCGGGGCCCTGCAGCCCGCCTGACGCCCGGTCAGCCCCCCGAGATCGCCCCGACCACGCGCAGCGGCTCGTCGCCCGCGGCCACCGGGCCGGGCAGCGGCGCGGCGCCCGGCTCGTGCGAGAGGTCCCGTCCGCACGCCATGTAGCGCATGTACGGCCGCCGCCGGCCGGTGTCGGGGTCGCGGATCGTGCCGCGCAGCGCGGGATGGTCGCGCTCGAGACGATCCAGGACCGCGTCGACCGACGGGTCGCCGTCCACCTCGACCACCACCTCCGCCGGGACGCCGGCGAGGGTGCGCAGGTGATGGGGGAGCGACACCCGGACCGGGGTCACGGGATCGTCTGGACCTCCACCGAGAGCACCGCCGGGAGGTGCTCGGCGATCGCGGTCCACGTGTCGCCCGCATCGGCGGACGCGAAGACCTGGCCCCCGGTGGTGCCGACGTAGACGCCGCAGTCGTCGAGGCCGTCCACCGCCATCGCGTCGCGCAGGACGTTGACGTAGCAGTCGCGCTGGGGGAGCCCCCGCTCGAGCAGCTCCCACTCGCCCCCGCCGGTGCGGCTGCGGGCCACCCGGAGCCGGCCCTCCGGCGGGTAGTGCTCCGCGTCGCTCAGGATCGGGACCACGTAGACCGTCTCCGGCTCGTGGGCGTGCACGGCGACGGGGAAGCCGAAGTCGCTGGGCAGGTCGCCGCTCACCTCCGTCCACGAGTCGCCCGCGTCGTCGCTGCGGCAGACGTCCCAGTGCTTCTGCATGAACAGCGTGTCCGGGCGGTCCGGGTGCATCGCCAGGTTGTGGACGCAGTGGCCGAGCGGCGCCCCCGGGTCGGGGAGGAACTCGGACCGCAGCCCGCCGGTGGCGATGCTCCACGTCTGGCCCCCGTCCTCCGTGCGGAAGGCGCCGGCGGCGGAGATCGCCACGAACATCCGCCGCGTGTCGGCCGGGTCGATGATCACGGTGTGCAGGCACATGCCGCCGGCGCCGGGGTGCCAGTCCGGGCCGCGGCCGTGGGCCCGCAGGGCCGGCAGCTCGGTCCACGTGGCCCCGCCGTCGGCGGAGCGGAACAGGCCGGCGTCCTCCACGCCGGCGAACACCACGTCGGGGTCGTCCGGCGAGGGCTCGACGTGCCACACGCGGTTGAACTCCCACGGGTGCGGCGTGCCGTCGTACCAGAGGTGCGTGCCGGGGTCGCCCTCGTACGCGAAGCCGTTGCCGACCGGCTCCCACGTCGCCCCGCCGTCGTCGGAGCGCTGCACCACCTGGCCGTGCCAGTCGGTCCACTGCGACGCCCAGAGCCGGTCGGGGTCGGCGGGGGAGCCGTTGACGTGCATCACCGTCCAGCCGCCGAAGAACGGCCCGGCGATCCGCCAGTCGCGCCGTGTGCCGTCGGCGCTGATCGTGAAGGCGCCCTTCTTGGTCCCCACCAGCACGCGCACGCCCGCCACGGCACCCCCCGGTCGATCCGACGATGACGATGCTCTCACGACGTGCGAATGTGCCGCCAATGGTTCCGCCGAGCGGCGAGCAGATCACGATCGGCGACGGCCTCTGGGAGGCCGTGGTCGTGCAGGTGGGGGGCGGTCTGCGGGCCCTCACCCACGACGGCGTGCCGGTGCTCGACGGGTACGGCGAGTGGGAGATGGCGGGCGGCGGCCGCGGCCAGCTGCTCATCCCGTGGCCCAACCGGCTTGCGGGCGGGACGTACGAGTGGGAGGGCACGGGCATCCGGGCGCCCCTGTCGGAGCCGGCCCGCGGCAACGCGATCCACGGGCTGGTGCGGTGGTCCAACTGGCGCGCGACCGACTGGACGGAGGACCGCGTGACGATGCGGCTGCGCCTCCACCCGCAGCCCGCCTATCCGTTCGCGCTGGACCTGGGGGTCCAGTACGTCATCAATGCCGGCGGGCTCGCGGTGACGCTCACCGCGACGAACGTGGGCGACGGGCCCGCGCCGTTCGGCGCCGGGTTCCACCCCTACCTGACGGCCGGGACCGCCCTGGTGGACGACGCGGTCCTGACCGTCCCGGCCGAGGCGTGGATGCCCGCCGACGACGCCGGCATCCCCACCGGTGAGCGCCGGCCGGTGGACGGCGACCTGGACCTGCGCGCCGGCCGGGCGATCGGCGGATCCGTCCTGGACCACTGCTTCACCGGCCTCGACCGCGACGCCGACGGCCGCGCGGCCGTGTCGCTGGACGGGCCGGCGGGGCGGCTGCGGCTCTGGATGGACGGCGCGTTCGGGTTCGTCATGGTCTTCACGGGCGACACGCTGCCCCCGGAGCGCCGCCGCCGGGGCGTCGCCGTGGAGCCCATGTCGTGCGCGGCCGACGCGTTCAACTCCGGCGCGGGGCTCGTCGCCCTCCACCCGGGCGGGCAGTTCGTCGGGTCGTGGGGCATCGCGGTGGACCCCGCCGCGTGACGCGGGGCGTCACGAGCCTTCCGCGTCCCGGTCGTCCGCGACCCGGATGATCGTCTTCCCGGAGGTGCGCCGGTCGGGGGCGAACGCGGCGGCCGTCTCGCCGAGGGGGCGCACGGCACCGACGATCGGCGTGAGGCGTCCGTCCCGCACGCGCTGGGCCAGGTCCGCAAGCCGCGCGCGATCGGGCTCGACCACGAAGAAGATGGCGCGCCCGTCCTCGGGGTGCACCGCGGGCGGCGCGGCGATGGTCACGAGGGTGCCGCCGGGGCGCACGAGCGCGATCGACCGCTCGAGGACCTCGCCGCCGATGACGTCGAAGACCACGTCGAACCGGCCGACGTCCTCCAACGGCTCGGCGTCGAGGTCCACGAAGGCGTCCGCGCCGAGGCCGAGCGCGACGTCGCGGTCGGCGGCCCGTCCGGTGCCGATCACCCGGGCACCCACCTCCCGGGCGAGCTGGACGGCGATCGATCCGACGCCGCCGGCGGCGCCGTGGATCAGCACGGTCTGGCCGGTGGTGAGCCGCGCGTGGTCGAAGAGCCCCTGCCACGCGGTGAGCCCCGAGATCGGCAGCGCCGCCGCCACCGTGTGGTCGATGTCGGCGGGGAGGGGGGCGAGGTTGCGCGCCTCCACGGCGGTGTACTCGGCCAGGGAGCCGTCGCGCGCCCAGTCGGTGATGCCGAACACCCGCTGACCGACGGTGAGGCCGGTGGTGCCGTAGCCGAGCTCGGCGACGACTCCGGACAGCTCGTGCCCGGGCACGCTGGGCGTGCGGTCGCGGCCGGCGCGGTCGGTCCAGGTGGCGGGCCACCCGAGCTCGCCGGGGGTGAAGCCGGCGGCGTGGACGCGCACGATGACGTCGTTCTCGGCGGCGTGGGGGTGGGGTAGGTCGGTCAGGGTGAGCCCCCCGACTCCGGCGTCACGGTCGCGAACGGTGATGGCCTGCATGTCGGTCCTTTCCAGAAGAGGGTCGCTCGAACGGCTCACGTCGGCCAGGCGGAGCCGAGGATCCGCTCGACGGTGGTCGTGCGCCGGAAACCGGGGATGAAGTGCTCCAGGACGTCGGAGTTCACGGTTCCGTCCGTGGTGTCCGGGCGGTCCTTCAGCCCGTCGAGGTACTCGCGCAGGAAGGCGTTCTTGAAGTCTCCCCGCGGGTGGACGGCGAGGATCTCGGCCACCTGATCGGCGTCCAGCCCGTCCAGGCCGGCGCCGACCACGTCGGTCAGCACGCCGAGATGGACCGCGGCGATCTCCGGGCCCATGCGGCCGGGGATCCCCGGGGTCGTGTGGAGCGCGATCGCGGTCCACACGGTGTCGGCGGCCGCCGTGGGGAAACCGCGCTCCAGCAGGAACCTGCGCCCGTGGTCGGCCCCATCGACCTCGAACCGCTGCTCGGCGTCGGAGAAGGGCGTCGCGAGGCCGGTGTCGTGGAACATCGCGGCCAGGTACAGGAGCTCGGGATCCGGCTCCAGGCCGAGCCGCTGCGCGTGGATCCGGCCGAAGAGGAACACCCGGCGCGAGTGGTGGTAGATGAGCGGGCTGGTCATCCCCCGGATGAGACGGGACGCGTCGGCGACCGCCGCCGTCCCGGGAACCTCCACCCCTGCGATGACCTCTGCCATGACCGCATGCTGCCGACCGCACGCGACCGGCGCTGCGGTCATCCGGCCACGAACCACCCGGATCCGGACGGGCGCGGTACCAATGAGCCGTGTCGCGCCGCGTCGCGTTCCTCGTCTACGACGAGGTGACCCTGCTGGACGTCGCCGGGCCGGCGGAGGCGTTCACGGTCACCGTGGACGGTGCCGTCTCCGGCGAGGCCGCCGCCGACACGTACCTGGTGCCCGGCTCGGACCGCTATCCGCGCGCACGAGTACCCCGGTCGCTCGCGGAGGCGGCGCGGGTGCCGGCGGCCGCCGCGCGCCGCATCGCGTCGATCTGCACGGGCGCGTTCGTCCTGGCTGCCGCCGGCCTCCTGGACGGCAAGCGTGCGACCACGCACTGGCGCGTCACGCACGAGCTCGCCGCCCGGTGCCCGACGTGCCGCGTTCAACCCGACGCGATCGACGTCCGTGACGGCGACACGTACACCTCGGCGGGGGTGACCGCCGGGATCGATCTGGCGCTCGCGCTCGTCGAGAAGGTCCGATTCGACATGTCCCGGGCGCTCCTCGACCAGGGGCACACCGCGACGGACGCCGCCGCGCTCGCGGGATTCCCCAGCTACGAGAGCATGCGACGGGTCTTTGCGAGAGAGCTGTCCATCAGCCCCGCCGCCTACCAACGCCGGTTCCGCACCGCTCGCCTTCCCACCGCGGGATAGCGCGCGGGCGACGTCGATGTCGCCGCCGCCCGCGGCCACCGCGATCTGCCCGGTCAGCCGCCGGAACCCGGCTCCTCGACGACCTCGATCACCTCGAAGATGCCGTCAGCGCCGGTCTCGACCACGAACGGGGCCATCGCCGCGAAGCGCGCCTTCTGCAGCTCCGCGAAGCGCGCGTCCGTGCGCATCCCGTCGAACGTGGCCCGGTCGACGTCGAACAGGCCGAACGAGATCACGTGGTCCGGGTCGTCCAGGTCGCGCACGTGGTACGCGCGGCCCCCGGCGGGCGGCGGGTCCGCCGGCTCCCAGGCGCGGCGGAAGTCGTCCCACGAGCCGGGCTTCAGCCGGCGCTCGGTCAGGAAGCAGATCATGGGTGTCCTCGTCTCAGGCCGCGTGGAGGCGGTAGAAGCGCCAGAACGGGTAGTCGATCGGCGCCTCCTCCACGCGGGCGAACCCCGCGTCGCGAGCGTACGTCGCGAGCGTGGACGGGCGCATCACCGTCCCGGTCGCGGCGGAGGGCCGCTCCGTGCGGGCGGTGGGCAGGCAGAAGGCGACGCTGGAGCCGTAGAAGAAGCGCTCCAGGTCGTCGCCCGGGGCGGTGAAGCGCTCGCCGGTGCGCTCGTCGACCACCAGGACGTGGCCGTCGGGGGCGGCGAGCGCCCGGGCGGCGGTGAGCGCCTCCACCGGGCGGGCCATGTCGTGGAGCGCCTCGAAGACGCACACCAGGTCGTAGCCGCCGCCGCCCGCGTCCGAGGACGCGTCCCGCACCGCGAACGTCACCCGGTCGTCCACGCCGGCCTCGGCGGCGCTGGCGCGGGCGCGGTCGACCGACGCCTCGTCCAGGTCGAAGCCGTCGATCCGCAGGCCCGGGTAGCCCAGGGCCAGCGCGATCGCCGCCCGGCCCGATCCGCAGGCGAGCTCGGCCACCCGGGCGCCCGGGGTCCGCAGGCGGGCGTCGATGTCGGGCATGGCCGGCAGCCACGCGTCGCAGAGCAGGTTCACGAACGCGGGGCGGTTGAACGCCTCGATCGCCTCGCGCATGTCCGGGCCGTACGCCTCGTAGGCCACGCCCTCGCCGGTGCGGAACGCACGCAGCAGCGCGGGCGCCTGCCGGGTGACCGCCACCATCGCGCGGGCCATGGGGGGCGCCAGGTGGAGGGGGCTGTCCGGGTCGAGGAAGCTCGGGTGGTACCCGGCGGGGAGGTGGAAGCGCCGGTCCGCCGGGTCGGCGTCCGGGTCGTCCACGGTCAGGATGGCGGTCACGGCCTGCTGCTCGAGCCACTCGCGCAGGTAGCGCTCGTCCGCGCCCGCCGCGGCGGCGAGCTCGCCCGCCGTGCGGGGCGCCTCCGCGAGCAGCCGGTACAGCCCGAGACGGTCGCCCAGGTACACGGCGATCAGGTCCATCGCGGCGAGGCCGGCCGCGAACATCCGCTCGATCAGGGCCTCGGGGTCGGCGACGGGCGCCGCGGCCGGAGCCGGTGCCACGTCGATGTCGGTGCTGGTCATCGGTCCTCCTCGGTTGGGGTGGCGCGAGCGTCGCGCCGCCTCGTCCCCGCCCCGCGATTGCACCGTCACCGCCCCGTGAATGAGGATCGGCGCATGCTCCGCGTGCGCACGGTCGGTGGGCTCGCGCTGGAGGTGGACGGGGTGGAGCGGGCGGTCCCGCCGGGCCGGCCGGGCCGGCTCGCGCTGGCCTGGCTGGCGCTGCACCCCGGCCTCCACGCGCGCTCGCGCGTGGCGGGGGCGCTGTGGCCCGACGTGCGCGAGGACAGCGCGCGCGCCAGCCTGCGCAACGCCCTGACGGCGGCGCGGCGGGCGCTGGGCGACGACGGCGCCCGCCACCTGGTGGCGACCCGCGACCGGGTGGGCCTGGGCCCGCCGGACGAGGTGGAGGTCAACGTCCGCCGGGCCGCGGCGCTCGCGGGGGCGGGGCGGCAGGCCGAGGCGGCGGCGCTCCTGGACGGTGACCTGCTGCCCGGGCTCGACGCCGAGTGGGTGCACGACGCCCGCGAGCGCCACCGCGCCGCCCGCGCGGAGGTCCTGGCCGCGCAGGCCGCCGCGGCGGAGGGGGCCGGCGACGTGGCGGAGGCGATCCGGGTGACCCGCGCCCTGGTGGCGCTCGACCCCCTGGCCGAGGCCTCGCACCGGGAGCTGATCCGCCGCCTGACCGTGGCGGGCGACCGGGCGGCGGCCCGGGCGGCGTACGAGCGGCTGCGCGACCTGCTGCGCGACCGGCTCGGCGTGGCGCCCACGCGCGAGACGCGGGCGCTGCTCGAGGAGGCGCCCCCCGCGCCCGCCGCCGCCGACGGGGCGGCCGCCGGGCCGCCGCTGCCCGAGCCGCTGCGCCGGCGGCCGCGGACGCCGCTGGCCGGGCGGGACCGCGAGGAGGCCGCCCTGCGGCGCGCCTGGGCGGAGGCGGTGGAGGCCGGCCCGCGGGTCGCCGTGCTGGCCGGGGAGCCCGGCGTGGGGAAGACGCGCCTGGCGTCGGACCTGGCGCGCCACGCCCACGCCGCCGGCGCGACCGTGCTGCTCGGGCGGGCGCGCGAGGACGCGGCGGCCCTCCACGGCGTGCTGGCCGAGGCGTTGCGGCCCCTGGTCGCGTCGCGGCCGGCGGCGGCCCTGGGGCCGCTCGCCGGGGAGCTCGCCCGGCTGGTGCCCGACCTGGCGGCCCGCCTCCCGCGGCCCGTGACGGGCGATCCCGACGGCGCCCGCTTCCGCCTGGCGGAGGCCGTGGCGGGGGCGCTCGCCGCCGCCTGCGCCGACGGGCCCGCGCTGCTGCTGGTGGACGACGCCCAGTGGATGGACGGCGGCTCGGCGACCCTCCTGGCGCACGCCGCCGGCGCGCTCGCCGGGCGGCCGCTGCTGCTGCTGCTCACGCGGCGCGACGACGCCGCCCCGCCGCCCGCGCTGGCCGAGCTGCTGGCCGCCGCGCGGGGCGACGGCGCCCTGACGTCCATCGCGCTGGCGCCGGTCGACGAGGCCGCCACCGCCGCGATCGTCGAGGGCTGGGCGGGCCCCGGCGCCCCCGCCGACCTGGTGCGGGCGCTGCACGACCGCACCGGCGGCAACCCCTTCTGCGTGGAGGAGACGCTGCGCGAGCTGGAGGAGTCGGGCGTCCTGGGCCGCGGCGCGTGGCCCGCCGGCGACGCCCTGGGCCTGCCTGCCGGCGTCCGGGAGGCCGTGACCCGGCGCCTCGACCGCCTGGAGCCGGACGAGCGGTGGCTGCTGCGGCTGGCCGCCGTGATGGGGAGCGCCGTGACCGCCGACGACCTGGAGGCCTGCGCCCGCGCGGCGCGGGCCGCCGGGGCCGCGCCCGTGGAGCCGGCGATGGCCCTCGACGCGCTGGAGCGCGCCACCGCCGCCCGCCTGACCCGCGAGGCGGCCGACGACGGCGCCTTCGACTTCGCCCACGCCCTCGTGCGCGAGACCCTGGTGGGCGAGCTGTCGGCCGCCCGCCGCGCCCGCCTCCACGTGGCGGTGGCCGAGGCGATCGACGGCACCGGCGGCGACGCCGGTCCCCTCGCCGCCTACCACCTGGCCGCGGCGGGGGCCGAGGCCGACCCCGAGGTGGCGGCCGACACGGCGTGCTCGGCCGCGGAGCAGGCGATGGCGCGCGCGGCCTACGCGCAGGCGGCCGAGCACCTGGAGCGGACGCTCGTCATCCCGGGCCTGGACGGCGCCCGCCGCGGCGACCTGCTCGTGCGCCTGGGCCAGGCCCGGGCGCGGGCCGGCGCGGGCGACGCGGCGCGCGCGGCGTTCGACCAGGCGGCCGCCATCGCGCGCGCCGCCGGGGACGGCGTGCTGCTGGCCCGGGCCGCCATCGGCGCCGGCGGCCTCGGCGTGGTGGTGACCGGGGAGGACCCGGCGCGGTCGGCGCTGCTGCGCGAGGCGATCGCCACCCTCGGCGACGGCGACCCGGCGCTGCGGGCGCGCCTGGTGGCACGGCTGGCGACCGAGCGCCACTACGCGGCGGGCGGCGACCGGCTGACGTTGAGCGCCGAGGCGGTCGATCTGGCGCGCGCCTCGGGCGACCCGGACGCGCTGCTGGAGGCGCTCGTGGCCCGGCGCATCGGCCTCTGGGACCCCGACCACCTGGACGAGCGCGCGGCGACCGCCCGCGAGCTGATCGTCCTCGGCCGAGGGCTGGGCGACCGCGAGCGCGAGCTCCAGGGCCACCACTGGCTGGTGGTCGACCTGCTGGAGGGCGGCGAGGTGCGCGCCGCCGAGCGTGAGCTCAGCGCCCACGAGGATCTGGCCGACGCCCTCTGCCTGCCGGCGTACCGCTGGTACGGCCCCATGTGGCGCGGCCTGATCGCCGTGCTGCGCGGCGACCCCGCCGCCGGGGCGCGGCTCGCGGCGCGCGGCGCCGAGCTGGGCGCGGCGGCCGGCGACGGCAACGCCGCCTTCTTCGCGTTCATGAACGGGATCACGGCCCGCTTCATCGAGGGCCGCACCGGCGAGGAGGACGTGGCGGCGCTGGAGCGCTTCGTGGCCACGTCGCCCGTGAGCATCGCCTACCGCAGCATGCTGGCCTGGGTCCTCGCGGCGCGCGGCGACGCCGCCGCCGCCCGTGCCCACCTCGCGATCGTCGCCCGCGACGGCTTCGCCGACGTCCCCCGCGACGTCAACTGGATGTCGGCGATGCACGAGGCCGGCGAGGCCGCCCTGGCCCTGGGCGACGAGGCGGTGATGGCCGACGCCGAGCGCCTGCTGGCGCCGTTCGCCGGCCGGCTGGTGCTGTCGGGCCGGGCGTCCTGCTGCTACGGGCTGGTCAACACGATGCTCGGGCGCCTGGCGTCCCGGCTCCGGCGCCCCGCCGACGCCGCCGCGCGCTTCGACGCGGCCGAGGCGGCCGCGGCGCGGGACGGGCTCACGCCGCTCGGGGCGATGGCGCGCGCGGCGCGCGCGGCGCCCGCAGGGCCGGCAGCAGCTCCGTGAGCCCCCCGGCCACGCGGTCGGCGGCGCCGAGGTCGGCGGCGTCGTGGGTGGTGGCGACCGCCCACACGGACATGCCCGCCGCCCGGCCCGCGGCGACGCCGGCGGGGGCGTCCTCCAGCACCACGCACTCCGCCGGGTCGACCCCCAGGCGCGCGGCGGCCAGCAGGTAGGCGTCCGGTGCGGGCTTGCCGCGGCCGATCTGGTCGGCGGTCACCAGCACCTCCGGCACGGGGAGGCCGACGGCGCGCAGGCGGGCGAGGGCCAGGGGGCGCTCGCACGAGGTCACGATCGCGACGCGCGGCAGGGAGAGCACCTCGGCGGCGCCGGCGAAGGCGACCACGCCCGCCACGTCGGCGATCTCCGCCTCGCGGACGAAGGCCGTGTCCTCGTCGACCAGGCCGGGGTCGTCGACGACCAGCGCGATCACCTCGCGGGCGGGCCGCCCCTGGTGGGCCTCCTGGTGGGCCACGCCGTCGATGCCGCGGCGGCGCCCCCACGCGGCCCACGCCCGGCGCGCGGCGGCCATGGAGTCGACGAGGGTCCCGTCCATGTCGGAGAGCACCGCCGGCGGCGTCATCCCGCCCCCAGCACGGTCGCGCCCTGGCGGGCGGCGCGCGCGCCGGGGCGCGGGCCGCCGGCGGCCCGCCGCGCGAGCAGCCCCACCAGGACGGCCGCCGGGACCAGCACGCCGAGCGCCCACGGCAGCGTCGTCGCGCCCGCCAGCACGCCGATGAGCGGCGGGCCCAGCAGGAAGCCGATCGAACCGGTGGACGACACCGCCGCGATCCCGGGCCCGGGGGCGGTGCCGGGCTGGCGGCCGGCCGCGCTGAACATGAGCGGCACCCCGTTCGCCACACCGAGCCCCACCAGGAACAGCGCGGCCAGGGCGACCTGCGCGGACCCGGAGACGAGCATCACGGCCAGCGGCACCGCCGTGAGCGCGGCGCCGCCGCGCAACAGCCACACCGGGCCGAAACGCCGGTTGAGGGCGTCGCCCACCAGCCGCCCGACCGTCATTCCGACGGTGAACACGGCGTAGGCCAGCGCGGCGACGGCGGCGGACGCGCCGAGGTCGTTGCGCATCAGGATCCCGCTCCAGTCCGCCATGGCCCCCTCGGTCATCATCACCAGCAGGCACAGCGCGGCGAGCAGGGCGACGCCGCGGGAGGGCAGGGTGAACGGCGCCGCGGCGTCGCCCTCGGCGACCGAGCCGGGACCGAGGCGCGGGGCGCAGGCGGCGAGCAGCGCCGCCAGCAGCACCGCCGCGATCGCGACCGTCACCCGGCCGTCGAGGCCCAGCGCGGCGCCCGCCGCGCCGATGGCGGCGCCGGCGGCGCCCCCGAGCGCCCAGCCGGCGTGGAGCGACGACATGATCGGCCGCTCGCCCGCGGTCTCGATGTGGACGCCGTGGCTGTTCATCGCCACGTCCATCGCGGCGCTGGCGCCCCCGAGCACCACCAGGGCGGCGGCCGTCAGCAGCGGGTCGGGCGCCAGGACCGGCAGGTTCACGGCCACCACGCAGGCGGCGCCGCCGGCCACGGCGACCGGCCCGGATCCGCGCCGCGCCACGGCCTGCCCGGCCACCGGGACCGCGACGATCACGGCCAGCGACATGCAGAGGATCATCAGCCCCACCTGGACCGACGACAGGCCGAAGCGCTCCTGGATCCCGGGGATCTGCGACACCCAGACCCCGATCACGGCCCCGTTCACCACGAAGAGGCCGGTGGTGGCGACGCGGGGGCTCACGCGCGCAGCACGCTCAGCCCCAGGGCCCGGTACGGGTCGAGCAACTCGTCCGGCGCGTCCGGCTCGGCGACCAGGTGCGTCACCTCCTGCACCGGCGCCACCAGGTACGCGCTCGCGGCGCGCAGCTTGTCGGACGTGGCCGGGGCGATCACCTCGCCCGACGCGCGCACCATCGCCCGCTTCACCTCGGCCTCGTCCAGGTCGTCGGTGGTCAGGCCCACCTCCGGGTGGAGCGCGCAGACGCCGAGCAGGCAGGCGTCGGCCCGCACGCTCCGGATCATGTCGACGGCCGACGCGCCGACCGTCACCTGCGCGCGCTTGTCCAGGCGGCCGCCGATCACCACGACCTCCACGGTGGGGTGGTCGGCCAGCGCGGCGGCGATCGGCGGCGAGTTGGTGAGCACGGTGCCGACCCGGGTACCGGGCAGCAGGCGAGCGACCGCGAGGTTGGTGGTGGAACCGTCGATCAGCAGCACCCGCGCGTCGGCGACGACGTCCGCGACCGCCCGGGCGATCGCGGCCTTCTCCTCGGTGGACGTCTCGCGCCGGTCGGCGAAGCTTCCGGGCTGGGGTGCGGGCGGCAGCGCGCCCCCGTGCACGCGCTGCACCAGGCCTCGGGCGGCCAGATCGCGCAGGTCGCGGCGCACGGTGTCCTCCGACACGCCGAGCTCGTCAACGAGGCGCGAGGCCACCAGCTTGCCGTCGCGCTCGAGCACCGCGAGCATCGCCGCCCGGCGCTCGGCTCCCAGTCTGCTGGTTCGTGCGGGTTCCTGCATGGTTCTGCACGATAGCGGATTCGACGCAGGCGCGGCCGGGATGATCGGGCGTCTGCGATGATGCCCGCGGTGCGCCGACGGGTCGTGATCACGGGAGCGGGGATCGTGAGCCCCATCGGCGCCGGAGTCGCCGCGTTCTGGGACGCCCTGTCGGACGGGCGCACCGGCGCGGGCCGGGTCGATCTGGAGGGCGTGGGCGAGTTCAACGCCTTCCCGGTGACGGAGGGTGAGGACGCCCGCGAGCGCTTCGGCGTGAAGGACGCCCGCCGCATGGACCGCAGCGGCCGGCTCGCCGCGGTCGCCGCCGCCCTGGCCCTCGACGACGCGGGCCCGCTCGGCCTCGAGTGGGAGCGGGTCGGCATCTCGCTGGGCAGCGTGCACGGCGGCGCCGAGACGCTGTTGGAGGCGCACCGCGCGTTCCTGGAGCGCGGCCCCGACCGCGTGGGGCCCCTGGCGATCCCCTCGTCGCTGGCCAACCACCCGTGCGCCGCGGCGGCGCGCGCCCTGGGGCTGCGCGGCCCGTCCGCCGCGCCCGCCACCGCCTGCGCGGCCGGGTCGGACGCGATCGGCAACGCCGTCTCGCTCATCCGCGAGGGGCGGGCCGAGGCGATGCTGGCGGGCGGCGCCGACGCGCCGATCTCGCCGCTGGTGATCGCCGGCTACATCAAGGTCGGGGCCCTGAGCACCGAGGACACGCCGCCCGAGGTGGCGTCCCGGCCGTTCGACCGCGGGCGTCACGGGTTCGTCATGGGGGAGGGCGCCGGCCTGGTGCTGCTGGAGGAGCGCGAGCACGCCCTGGCGCGCGGCGCCCGCATCTACGCCGAGCTGGCCGGCTACGGCAGCTCGTGCGACGCCGACCACCCCACCGACCCGGACGCCACCGGCGAGGGCCCGGCCCGCGCGATGCGGATCGCGCTGGAGGACGCGGGCCTGACCGCCGGGGACGTCGGCTACGTCAACGCGCACGCCACCTCCACGCTCGCCGGCGACATCGCCGAGGCCCGCGCCCTGCAGCGCGCCGGGCTGGGGGAGGCGGCCGTGTCGTCCACCAAGTCGGCCCACGGCCATGCGCTGGGCGGCGCCGGCGGGGTCGAGGCCGTCGCGACGCTCATGGCGTTCGCCCGCGACACGCTCCCAGCGACGCTGAACCTGGACGACCCGGACCCCGAGGCGCCGTTCGACCACGTGCTGGAGCCGCGCTCGGTGCGCGTCAACGCCGCCGTGTCCAACTCGTTCGGATTCGGCGGGCACAACGCCTGCCTGGTCTTCACGCGCCACGAGGAT
This sequence comes from Miltoncostaeaceae bacterium, assembly GCA_963749475.1. GTDB lineage: Bacteria > Actinomycetota > Thermoleophilia > Miltoncostaeales > Miltoncostaeaceae > Miltoncostaea. Next base: position 178,495 of record CAVVMP010000011.1, on the reverse strand, counting down.
TGACCGTGGGCGACGACCTGCGCGCGATCGCGGAGCAGGTGAGCTGCTCGGCGATCTGCGACGCCCTGATGCGTCGCCACGTGCACCGCGCCCACATCGTGGACCTGGTGAGCCCGGCGCCGGAGCGCTGGATGCTGGGCCCGGTGGTCACCATGCAGTTCATGCCGCTGCGGGCCGACCTGATCGACCCGGACGTCCACGACTTCTCGGCGATGCTCGACCGGGCGGTGGCGGGCCGTGACCCGGAGGGCTGCGTGCTGGCGGTCTCGAGCTGGGGCCACCCGGACCAGCCGGTGGCGGGCGGGAAGAAGCTCAGCCGCCTCGCGAACCTGGGGCTGGCGGGACTGGTCGCCGACGCCCGGCTGCGCGACTGGGACGAGGTGGTCAACCTGGGCATCGGCGCGTGGTGCCGGGGCGAGACGGTCCGCCAGGGGGGCGAGGCGATCATGCCGTGGGACGCCGGCGTGCCCGTCGCCGTGGACGGCGTGACCGTGCTGCCCGGGGACTGGATCTACGCCGATCGCTCCGGCGCCGTCGTCATCCCGGCGGGCGACCTGCGCGAGATCCTGGAGGAGGCGGCGCGCATCGAGGAGCGCGACGCCGCCGAGGTGGCGCGGATGCGCGCGCGGGACGCGGTGCGGTGATCTCCCGGCTCCTCGCCCTCTGGGCCTGCAACGTCGCCGCGCTGTTCGTCGCCGACTGGCTCATCGACGGGATCACGTTCGACGACAAGTGGAAGGTCGTGATCGCGGGCGCGGTGTTCGGCCTGGTCAATTGGCTGATCAAGCCGATCACGACGCTGCTGGCCCTGCCGCTCATCATCCTGACGCTCGGCATCGCGCTGTTCTTCGTGAACCTGCTGATGCTGGCGCTGACCGCCTGGCTGGTCTCCGGCTTCGACATCGACGGCTTCTGGCCGGCCGTGGGCGGGACGATCGTGATCTGGGCCGTCAACGCGATCCTGCAGGCCGTGTTCGGCGTGGACGACATGCGCAACCGTCGCCGGGCCCGCCGGCGCCACGCCTAGGGGCGCGCCTGCCCGCCGCCGCGCAGCCCGGTGTTGATCCGCGCCGCCTGGCGCGTGAGGTGGTCGCGCTCCGCGAGGTTCGGCGCGGCGGCGGCCGCCTCGGCGTAGAGGCGGGCGGCGGTCGCCGCGTCCCCGCCGCGGTCGTGGAGGTACGCGGCGACCGCCGCGTGGCGCGGCAGCGCCGGGTCGAGCTCGGCGAGGGCGCGAGCCCCGCCCGGGCGCCGTCGGCCTCCCCGACGGCGACGGCGCGGTTCAGCCGCGCGATCGGGCTGTCCGTGAGCCGGACGAGCTCGTCGTACCACTCCACGATCTGGACCCAGTCCGTCTCCTCCGCGCGCTGCGCGTCGGCGTGCAGCGCCGCGATCGCCGCCTGTGCCTGGAACTCGCCCAGGCGGTCGCGAGCCAGCGCCCGCTGGAGGATCGCGACGCCCTCGGCGATGAGCGCCGTGTCCCAGCGCCCGCGGTCCTGCTCGGCGAGCGCGACGAGGCTGCCGTCCGCACGGGTGCGCGCGGGGCGGCGGGCGTGGTGCAGCAGCATCAGCGCGAGGAGGCCGGCGACCTCCGGGTCGTCGGTGCGGGCGTGCAGCTCGCGCGTCAGGCGGATCGCCTCGGCGGCGAGGTCGACGTCGCCGGAGTAGCCCTCGTTGAACACGAGGTACAAGACCCGCGCGACGGTCCGCGCGTCGCCCGGCTGCGTCGAAGCGGACGTCGGCGACTGTGCGCTTGGCGCGACTGATGCGCTGGGCCATCGTCGCCTCCGGCACCAGGTAGGCGTCAGCGATCTGGCGGGTGGTCAGGCCCCCGAGGGCGCGCAGCGTGAGCGCGACCGCCGAGGCCGCCGTCAGCGAAGGGTGCGCGCAGAGGAAGTAGAGCTGCAGCGTGTCGTCGACATCGGCGACCGGCCCGGGCCCGGGCTCGGCGGCGACGCGCTCCTCGCGCGCCCGGCGTGACGCGTCGGCCCGCCCGGCGTCGACGAACTTCCGCCACGCCACCGTGACCAGCCACGCCCTCGGGTCGTCCGGGGCGCCCGTCCGCCACGCGCCCAGCGCCTCGAGCAGACTCTCCTGGACGGCGTCCTCGGCCGCCGCGAAGTCGGCTCCGCGGCGGACGAGGATGCCGATGACGGCGGGAACGAGAGACTGCAGCGCTGGCTCGTCCACCGCCGGCATCCCGGGCGTCATTCCGTGACCGTGGGGCGCTCCGCCATGAACGGCCGGAGCTCGAGCCACTCGTGGATCGGCTCGCCGCCAGCGCCCGGCGCGGCGGACAGCTCGCCGGCGAGCTCGACGGCGCGGTCGTAGGACTCGACGTCGATGACCATCCACCCCGCGATGAGGTCCTTCGTCTCCGCGAACGGGCCGTCGGTCACGGGCCGACGGCCCTGCCGTGGCGCCGCGCCCGTCCGACGCGCGCCTGGCGACGGCGCGCCGAGATCCGCGGCGACGACCCCGCCGCGGCGCGTGCGACCGCCGAGCGCATCTGGGACCGCACGCCGGGCACGGCGCCCGCGGTGCAGATGGCCAAGGTGCACGCGCCGGCCGTCCACGTCGTACCGCTCGAGGTGACGGCGCAGCGGCGGTGCGGGGGTGCCGGTCCAGCCAGTGAACGTCGATCTCACGGTCGCTGTGGCCGACGTTCATGAGGATCGCGCCGTCTGGTGAGGCGCTCCATCTGCGCCGCTCCCACGACGCCGTCGAACCCGGTCGCGGTGACAACTACGCCGGCCCGGCGCACGGCGTCGTCGAGGTTGGCGACGCGGCAGCCGTGGTGCTGCGCCTGCACCAGATGGGCCGGATCCAGGTCGTTCTCCGTACGCTCGCCTCCACGCCGCGGGCGCGAGCGCACGCCCTGCCCGAGCTCCCGACCCGACCACGACGATCTCGCGGCCGTACAGCGACAGGCCGGTGATCGCCGTGAACGCCGGCCAGGTCCCGGCGCTGCGTGGTGCACGGTCGGATGAGGCCTTAGCGCGACCCGTTCCTCCCCGTCCGGCAACGGGAAGTGCTCGCCCGCGAGACGGTGCACGACTGCTCGTGCTCGAACGCGCCGCCACCGCGATCCCCGACGCGGCCGCCGGTGAGGTCGCCGCGGCGATGCTCGAGCTCTAGGTGGGTGACTCCACGCGCTCAGGCCACGTCGGACGTCAGTTCTCGGCCAGCAGGTCCAGGTCGCGCACGATGGCGTCCGGCTCGAACCCGACGGGGTAGGCCGTCGCGAGCTGGCCGCTGGCGGTGACGCCGTAGATGAGCGCCGAGTGCTCGATCAGCTCGGGGTTGTCCTTCGGGACCTGGGTGGCCACCTGCCAGTCCGACCACAGCGGCTCGAGCTGGGCGCGGTCGCCCACCACGTAGTCCACGAAGCTGCCGACCCGCTGGCGCTGGAGGAACTTCCGGACGGTCGGGACGGTGTCGCCCTTCGGGTCGACCGAGACGGCGATCACGCGCATCTGCTTGCCGAGGTCGCTCTTCTCCCGCACCTGGCGGAGGTTGGTCATGATCAACGGGCAGACGTCGGGGCAGTTCGCGTAGACGAACGTCACCAGGACCGGGTGGCCCTTCAGGTCCCGGATGTCCACCGTCTTGCCGTCGATGTCCTTCCCCACCAGCGGCGGGGCCTCCCGCATCGGCGAGATGGTGCCGCCCTCGAACGGGACCGTCCCGGTGTGGCCCAGGTGCTCCGGCTCGGACGTGACCGACACGACGTCGGCTGCGGCGCCGTCGCCCGAGTCGTCGCCGCCGCACCCCGCGGCGACGAGGATGCCGAGCAGCAGGAGCAGGGCGGCGCCGATGGCGGCCGGACGGCGGCGGGTCATTCGCGGAAGGCTCCGGGTCGGAACTGGACGACGCGCGACGCGGCCTCGGACAGCCCCCCGCGCGCCTCGACCATCGCACGGTAGACCCCGGGTGCCCCGAGGGTGAAGCGGGCCCGTCCGGCCGACAGCCGCCGCCCGGCGACCATCCCCCAGCGGTACGTGTCCAGGTCGAGCCGCTCCAGGTGCACGGCCCCGCCGCCGGCGGGGCGCACCCGCACCGCGAGCCGCGCGCCGGTGCGCGTGACGATCACGGCCGGCTGGACGGCGGCGCGGATGCTGGGGCTCACGGCGTCGCCCACGACGGCCCGGAACGCGGTCCGCGCGGTGAGCTGCGGCCCGGTGAGCGTGTAGGCGCCGCCGGCGTCGGTGCGTTGCGACGCCCACCTCCTCCCACGCCCCGGGCAGGCGGCGCTCCAAGTGGACGGCGGTGCCCTCCTCGGCGCCCGGCACGGTGCCGGTGAGCGCGGGGCGCCCGCCGACGGTGACCGGCGCCGGCGCCGCCAGCGACACGAGCGACACCGTCACCGTGCCGCGCATGAACGAGTGGAAATTGCAGTGGTAGGCGTAGACGCCGGTGGTGGAGGGCGCGGCGACGGTGAACTTGTCGCCGGGGATGAGGGTGGGGGAGTGGAAGGCGCCGCCGTCGGCGGTGACGGTGTGGCGCGACCGGCCGCCGTTCGTCCAGGTCACGGTCGTCCCCGGCGCCACCACCAGCGCGCCGGGGGAGAACCCGGCGTCCGAGATCGCGACGGTGCGGACGACCGCGGCCGCCGGGACGTCCGGCGTGGCGGGGTGCTGCGCGAGGACGATCACCGCTCCACCCGGTAGAGCCCGATCATCCCGTTGTCCTGGTGCGACTCGACGTGGCAATGCCAGTACCAGGTCCCCGGGGCGTCCTCCCGGAAGCGGACCTTCAGGGTGCTGGACGGGCCCAGCAGCTCGGAGTCGGTGGGCACGCCGTGCCGCAGCCAGCGGTGGCCGTGGACGTGGAAGACGTGGAAGTTCTCGCCGAGCGCCACGACGTCCCACTGCACGAGGTCGCCGACCTTCGCGTGGAACGTGGGCGTGTTGCCGATGAACGCGCGCCCGTTGATCGTGTCGAAGCCCTTCTGGTTGTTCAGGTACACGACGAACTCGCGGTCGGGCTTCGGCTCGCCCGGCTTCGGGATCACGATCGCCCCGAACAGGCCGAGCTCGATGGACTGGTGCATGCTGGTCGAGTGGTCGTGGTAGGGCCACACGCCGTAGGAGTCCTTCACCGCCTTCAGCCGGTAGGTCCAGCCCTTGCCGACCGGCACGTTGCCCCCGCCGCTGGAGCGGTACGGGATGAACGCCCCGTCGCTGGGCGGCGCGTACTTGAACGCGTGGAAGTGCATGGAGTGCGGCAGCCCGTAGTGGTGGTCGCGGTTGCGGAAGTGGACGATCACGGTGTCGCCCACCTCGGCGCGGATGGTGGGGCCGGGCATCCCGTCGTTGTCGCCGGACTCCGCGGTGTTGGGCCAGGGCGTGCGGAAGCCCCTGGTGTACCGCCGGTAGACGACCGCCGTGAACGTGCGGTCGGCGGGCGCGAGCCGGGTCCCCATGACGGGGTCGCCGCCGTTGGGGGCGACGTCCCACTGCTGGTTGACGGCCGCGATCCAGTACTCGCGGGTCGCGGCGTGCGCCCGGGCGGGGACCAGAAGGAGCCACGCGAGCAGCAGGACCAGCGCCGAACACACGACGGCCGGCCCGAGGGCCGGCCGTCGCACGCGCGGGCGATGACTGTCAGCCGACAGTGATCGTGCCCTTCATGTCGAAGTGGACGAGGCAGTGGTAGACGTAGGTCCCCGCGACCGGGAAGGTCACCGTGAACTTGGTGGGCAGCCCGAACCCGATGCCGGGGTCCTGGAGCACGCCGCTGTTCACGAAGCCGTTGCCGTGCGAGGTCGGGGTGACCGCGGGTGCACCCAGCGCCGGGTTGTCGCTCGGGTAGGCGCCCTCGCCGAACACGTCGAGGCCGGAGCCCTCGAACGACTTCTTGGCCACTGCCGAGAGGAACGGCTCGGGGCCGAACGAGGCGGTGTGGATCTCGTTCTTGCCGCCCATCTTGAACGTGACGGTGCTGCCGACGGGGACGGTCTCCGCGGCGGGCGCGAAGCCGAAGAGCTCGCCGTTGGCCGTGCCGGGGCCGATCGTGATCGTGGTCCCGTTGCCCCTGGCAGCCTTCGTGGCCGCGGTGTTGATGGCCTTCGCGTCCTTCTTCTTGTCCGCGGCGGCGCGCTGGCGCTGCTTCTTCGCCGTGTCGCCCGAATCGTTGACCACCTTGACGGTGCCCCTCATGCCCGGGTGGACGTTGCAGCGCACCGTGTAGGTCCCGTTCTTCGTGAAGGTGACCGTGAACTTCGGCGTGTTGCCGTTCAGGACGCCGGAGCTGATCGTCTTCTTGCCGTTCTGCGTCGTGCCGCCCGCGGGGCTCAGCGCCTTGGGGTTGAGCTGGATCAGCGGCGTCGTCCCGCCCCACCAGTACGGGGCGCCGGCCGGGTCGTTGAACGGCGGGTTCAACGTGCTCGACGGGCCGACGGGCACCGCCAGCGGCTTCTCCTTGCCCTTCTTCGTCACGACGACCGTGTGGAACCCGAGGATGGTCCACTGGACCTTGTCGCCCTTGCTGACCGTGACCTGGTGCGGGTACTGCGCCAGGAACTCGGTCGGGGGCCTGTTCGCGAAGTCGCCCCAGAGCACCTTGCTGGTCGCCGCGCTGGCCATGCTCGGCACGAGGAGCGCTGCGCCGAGCGCCCCGGCGCCGACGAGCACGAGGCGTCCCCGCACGTGAACGCAACGCCATGGAAGTCCCCCTTGTCCGGTTGCTCCGCCGTACCGGATTCGCCGAAAGCGGCGATGTGGGCGGAGGTCGGGCGCGATCCTATGTTCGGCCCGATCGTTCGGTAAAGACCTCTCATTGATGACGTCCGTCCGTCCGTAATCCTCCTTGCGGGTGACGCGCCGCGCGCGCCGGTTCGCCACGCGGCTTCCGGACACGTGCGACACGGGGGTCGCATGTCGGAATCCCTCGATGGAGGGATGAAGCCGGGCTTCAGGGCGACGATGCATCCCGTGCGGGACGGCGCACGCGAACGAGGCCGACCCTCGATCGACGAGCGTCGCGACCGGTGATCCGGAGGGCACCCGGGTCGTCGGCTCAGCGGAGGGGGCGGGCGGGACCCCGCCCCCTCCGAACGCACCTCCCGTCAGGCGGCTAGTACTTCGCGTTGCTCGCGATCGCATCGCCCCGCCCGAGCAGGCGGCCGCTGACGCCGCCGCGCCGCACGAACGGGTTCATCACCACGTCGCGGGCGTTCACGTGGCCGAAGCCGAGCGTGTGGCCGCTCTCGTGGACCATCACGCTCTGCAGGTCGAGCTTGCGGCGCGCCGGGCGCCGGGCGGTGCTGAAGCCGGCGACGTCGGTCGAGGAGACCCGCGTGTCGCTCTCGACGGCGCGGTTGCCGCCCACGACGAAGGTGATCGTGCACGCCACGGCTCCGGGGCAGGCGCCTCCGAGCGCCGCGACGCTGCCCACGTCGACGGTGCTCACGCCGTCGCGGGCGACCCGCCGGGGGGTGGAGCCGGCGAAGCGGAAGCGGGCGCGGCTGGCGTCGCGGAGGTTCCGGCAATGGGAGCGGGTCGCGTTCCACACGCCGCGCGCCCTCCGGATCGCCGCCAGGGCGGCCGGGCGGCGCACCCCGGGGGGCGACGCGACCCGCGAGAGGCGCCAATTGACGGGGAAGCGCGTCCAGCGGTAGCCGGCGTCGGCGCGGGCGGCCGACCCGCAGCGCACCACCGCGCCCGGTCCCGAGGCGGCGGGGGCGGCGCGGAGCGCGGCGATCACGACGGTCAGATCCCCCTGATCGTCGAAGTAGCGGGTCTCCACCGGGGCGCCGCCCGGCGTGCGCTCCACCTCGACCGGCGCGGTGGCCGGCGGCGCGCCGGGGAAGTCGGCGGGGGGCGGCGCCGGCCCCGGGACGGGCGGGACGGGCGCGGTGCCCGGCCCCGTCGGCGCGGTGGCCGCCGTGCCCGTCCCGGTCGTGGCGCCGGGCCCCTCGCCGCCGCGCGACAGCAGCGCGACCGTCACGACGACGGCGGCAGCCACCACCACCCCGCCGGCGAGGGCGAGCCGGCCCGCCCTCTGCATGTTGCGGCGCGGTCCCTAGTGGGGGATCTGGACCAGGATGAGCTTCTGCTCGGTCATGGTCCGCACGGCGAAGTGGGGGCCCTCCCGGGTGTTGCCGCTGTCCTTCACGCCGCCGTACGGCATCTGGTCGGCGCGGAAGGTGGGCGTCTCGTTGATCAGCACCCCGCCGAAGTGGAGGCGGCGCGCCCAGCCGAGCGCGGCGTCGGCGCGGCCGGTGAAGATGCCGGCCTGGAGCCCGAACGGCGAGGAGTTGGCCAGGTCGATGGCCTCGTCGATGGTGTCGTAGCCGGCGAGCCCTACCACCGGCCCGAACACCTCCTCGCACGACACCTTCATCTGCGGGTCGATGCCCTCGAGCACGGTCGGCTGGATCAGGCCGTCCTGCACGGTGCCGCCGGTGAGCGCCTCGGCGCCCGCGCGCCGCGCCTCGTCGATCCACTCGACGATGCGGTCGCGGTTCTCGGTGTCGATCACCGGTCCGACGTCGGTCTCGGCGTCCATCGGGTCGCCCACCTTCAGCGCCTGGACCGCCTGGACGAAGAGGTCGCGGAACCGGTCGAGCGCGCCGTTCTGCACGTAGACGCGCTGGACGGAGATGCAGGACTGGCCGGCGTGGGTGTAGCCGGACGCGGCGAGCTTCTTCGCGGCGGTCTCGAGGTCGGCGTCGGCCTCCACGATCACCGGGGTGGAGTTGCCGAGCTCGAGCGCCACCTCCTTGCGCGGCTGGCGCTGGCGGATGCCCCAGCCGACGGGCGGGCTGCCGGTGAACGAGATGATCGGCACGTCGGGGTGGTCGACGATCGCGTTGCCGACGGTGCCGCCGCCGCCGACCACCACCGAGAGGGCGCCGTCCGGCAGGCCGGCCTCCTTGAGGGTCCGCGCCAGCAGCAGCGCCGACAGCGGGGTGGAGGACGCCGGCTTCAGCACCACCGGGCACCCGGCGGCGATCGCGGGCGCCAGCTTGTGGCACACGAGGTTGAGCGGGAAGTTGAACGGCGAGATCGCGCCGACCACGCCGCGCGGCTCGCGGACGATCACGCCGAGCTTGCCGGCGCCGGCGGCGCTGGCGTCCATGGGGACCACCTCGCCGGCGAGCGAGCGCGCCTCCACCGCCGCGAAGGTGAGGGTGTTGACGCAGCGCTGGGTCTCGGCGCGGGCCTGCTTCAGCGGCTTGCCGGCCTCGAGGCAGATGGTGCGGGCGAAGGTCTCGGCGCGCTCGGAGACCAGGCGGGCGGCGCGGTCCAGGATGGCGGCGCGGTCGGCGGCGGGGGCGGGCGGCAGGTGCTTCAGCGCCTCCGCGACGGCGTGGGCGACGTCCTCCTCGTTGCCCACGGCGACGGTCGCGATCGTGTCGCCGGTGTAGGGGTTCTCGACCGTGAGCTCGGTGTCGCGCCCTTCGAACATCCCGTCGAGCAGCAGCCCGGTGGGCTGGGAGGGATCGAGAGCCGGACTGTGGATCGCCATCGCTGGAACCCCGTTCCTCGGTCGCCGCTACGTGTCGAGGATACCCGCGCGGGTACCCTCCGAGACGGGCGTTGCCGAGAGGAGGCGCGGGTGCAGGCGGCGGTGTTGATGGTGCGGTGCCTGGAGGCCGAGGGCGTCGAGCGGATCTACGCGATCCCCGGCGAGGAGACCCTGGAGATCGTGGAGGCCCTCCGGGAGTCGCCGATCGAGATCGTCATCGTCCGCCACGAGCAGGGCGCCGCCTTCATGGCCGACGTCCACGGCCGCCTGACCGGCCGGGCCGGGGTGTGCCTGGGGACGCTCGGCCCGGGGGCGACGAACCTCATCACCGGCATCGGCGACGCCTACCTCGACTACGCCCCGATGGTCGCGATCACCGGCCAGGTGCGGCTGGACCTGGTCCACAAGGAGAGCCACCAGTACGTGGACGTGGTGGACGTGCTGCGCCCGGTCACCAAGTGGAACGCCCGCATCGAGCGGCCGGAGACGGTGCCGGAGGTGGTTCGCAAGGCGTTCAAGCTGGCGGAGGCGGAGCGGCCGGGGCCGACGCACCTGGAGCTGTCGGAGACGATCGCGGCGGCCGACCTGCCGTCGTCGAGCCGGCCGCTGCCGAAGAGCGCGCCCGGCGTGGGCCTGCCCGATCCGGCCGCGGTGCGGGCGGCGGCGGCGGTGATCCGGGAGGCGCGCCGGCCGGTGATCATCACCGGCAACGGGGTGATCCGCGCGGGCGCGTCACCCAACCTGCGCGCCCTCTGCGCGCATGCGGGGATCCCGGCGAGCCCGACGTTCATGGGCAAGGGCGCGCTGGACGACCGGTCGCTGCTGTCGCTGCCGGCCGTGGGCCTGCAGGCGCGCGACTCGATGACCGCCGGCCTGGACGAGGCGGACGTGGTGGTGTGCGTCGGCTACGACCTCGTCGAGTTCGGCCCCGCCGGCTGGAACCCGCGCAACGACAAGCGGATCGTCCACGTGGACGCCCGCCCCGCCGAGGTGGACACGCACTACATCCCGGAGGTGGAGGTGGTCGCCACGATCGGCGACGCCCTCGACGCCTTGGGGGAGGAGCTGCCCGCAGGGGAGGAGCCGGCGTTCGCGACCCGCCTGCGGGTGTCGGTGCTGACGGAGCTGCGGGCCCTGGCCGAGCGGCCGGGGATGGTGAGCCCGCAGGCCGCGATCGTGGCGATCCGGGACGCGATGGCGCCGGACGACGTCCTCGTCTCCGACGTGGGGGCGCACAAGCTGTGGCTGGGGCGCCTGTTCCCGGCGTACGAGCCGAACACGGTCATCATCAGCAACGGCTTCGCGACGATGGGCATCGGCCTGCCGGGGGCGATCGCGGCGTGCCTCGCCCGCCCGGAGCAGCGCGTGGTGAGCGTGAGCGGCGACGGCGGCTTCATGATGAACGTCCAGGAGATGGAGACCGCCACCCGCCTGGGGCTCCCGGTGAACGTGGTGGTGTGGGTGGACGGCGCGTACGGCGTGATCGGCTGGAAGCAGGAGCGCCGCTTCGGCCGCACCCACGCGATCGAGTTCGGGAACCCGGTGTGGGCCGACCTGGCGCGCGCCTTCGGCTGGAGCCACCGCCACGCGACGGACGGCGCGGCGGTGGGGGAGGCGCTCCGGGCGGCCATGGCCGAGGACGGGCCATCCCTCGTCACCGTCCCCATCGACTACCGCCAGAACGCCCGTCTCGCGAACCTGGGGGAGCCGGCGCTCGGCGCCTGAGCGCGGCCGCGCTCAGGCGTGGACGCGCGCGAGCGCGTCGACCACGACGGTGCTGGTGGCGAAGCCGCCCGCGCCGAGCCCGTCGCCGGTGTACGGGTTGTAGTACTCGCGGAAGCCCGACCGGTGCACGAGGCGCGCGCTGCGGACGGCCAGGTCGCGTGCCGCGTCGGCGCGGCCGGCGCGTTGCAGGCCCACGAGCAGCGGGAGCAGGGAGAACAGCCAGGTGGGGCCGCGCCAGTAGCGGGGGAGGACGCGGCCGATCCGTCCCGCGCGGAACGCCCCCTCGTCGGCGGCGGTGCTCGGCACGGGGTAGGGGAGCCAGTAGCGGGAGGGGTCGAGGAGGTGCTCCTCCACGAGCCGCCGGCCCGTCTCGGCGGGGAGGTCGTCCAGGGCGAGCGGCGCGAGCGACGCCCAGGTGGACACCCGCAGCGGCCGCCCGTCGGGTCCCTCGGGGTAGAAGAGCCCGGTCGCCGGGTCGTGCAGCCGGTCGACCATGGCGGCGGTGATCGCGGCGGCCCGCCGGGCGCCGTCGGGGTGGCCGAGACGACCGAGCGACGCCCAGGACATGGCGAGGGCGGTGTTGACGAGGGGGTCGACGGCGTGGAAGCCGCCGTCGGCGACGACCTCCCGGTACCGGTACCCGCGGCGCCGGTTGAACCACAGCACGCGCATGAAGCCGGGCCTCCCGTGCGCCCGTCGACCGAGGGGGGCGTCATAGGCGGGACTGGCATCCAGGCCGGACTCGTCGGGCTGGAGGATCCCGATGAGCCCGTCCGGCTCGCCGCGCTCACGGTCGAGCCACCTGTGGAGCGCCGCGATGGGGGCGACGCCTTCGGCGGCGAAGCCGGGCTCGTCGGGGGAGCGGGCGGCGACCTGCTCCCACGCCCAGCCGAGGAGCGGCGGCTGGATGGTGGCCGTCGCGGCGTCGTCGCGCTCGAGGACGTTGTAGATCGGGGCGCGCATGGCGCGGACGCGGCCGTTCCAGAAGATCGTGTGGCCGATGTGGCCGTCGGGGCGCTGGGCGGCGACGAGCGACCGCAGCTCGGCCCGCGCCCGCGCGGGATCGATGCGGCTCCAGGCGACGGCGTGGAAGCACGAGTCCCAGAAGAACTGGTCGGGATAGCGCGCGGCCGGCCGCGTGTAGGCGTAGGGGATCCCGTCGGTGGTCGTCCCCTCGCGCCACCCGTGGGCGAGGGCGGCGCGGGCCCCGGCGAGGAGCGCCCGCCGTTCGGCGTGGGAGACCATCGCGAGGGATCATCCCAGGCGCCGCGGCCAGGGCGAGATCGTCCCCGGGGTCGCGGATCCGGACCGGGTGCGGGGGGAGATCGCCGCGACGCGTTCCGCGTGAGGCGCGCCGCGACCTCAATTGAGACTCGCCATTCTCAATTGGGACACGCGCACGCCCGGGAGGGCCGCGCCCCCCGACCTCAGCCGGGCAGGGCCCCGAGCTGCTGCATCATCCCCAGCGCGTCGAACACGCCCCAGTGCTCGTGGACCAGGCCGTCGTCGGCGAAGCGGAAGATGTCGATGGCCTGGACGTCGACCGTCTTCCCGGTGGCCGGCATCTCCATGAAGTCGCCGTCGTTGGTCCCCGTGAACCGCACCCGGGCGACGAGCTTGTCGCCGGCGTCGATGACCTCGTCGGGGATCATGGCGAGGTCGGAGAACGCCGCGATCTGCATGGTGAAGAACGCGATGACGCCCTCCTTCGTCGGAGCGCCCACGGGGAGCTCCTCGTGCTCGACGAAGTCGTCGGCGAGGTGCTCGCCGAAGCCGTCGAGGTCGTGGGCGCTGATGTGCTCGTAGATGTGCCGGACCGTCGCCGCGTGATCCATCCCCGCTCCCCCTCCGCTGTGGTGACCCGATCCCGGTCACCGCCCGGACCGGGCAGCGCGACGCTATGCCCGGCGACGGCGCACGGGCAACAGCTTGTGGATCCGGCGCCCGGATCTCACGCAGCGACACCGCGGCGGTCCGGGGCTGGTGTCCCGGCGCTGTTCGCGCCTAACGTCGGCGGCCTGATGAACGAGCCCTGGCCGTTCCGTCGCCACGCCCCGCTCACCGAGCGATGGTGGTGGTTGTCGTGGGACCAGGAAGTCGAGGCGCGTCAGCACCTGCTGACTCACCTCGACGGCGCCGCCATCGCCCTCGAGCAGCTCATCAGCGGAAGGCCCGTGCCCGAGGAGATCCTCTTCGTGCGGATGGATCCGCCACGCGCCCAGGCGACCACGCCGGAGTACGTCGCCGACGAGGTGCGCGCCGCCATCGCCAGCGGCGCCGTTGCCGACGCCCGCATGAGCGCCCTCATCTGGCTGCTCAAGTACGCGCACATCGGCAGCCCGCGTCCGATGACCCGCCTCTATCCGGATCGGCGGGAGCGGCGGACGGCGTTCGGCGGCCTCCGTCGTCTCCGCCCTCCCCTGTTCGACGTCCTCCCGCCCGAAGACGCGCGCGCCGCCTGGGCGGTCCTCGAGGTCGTGAGGCCGGTCCCGGGCTCGTTCGGTTAGGCGTGGGTCGGACGGGGGTGGGGCCAGCCCCACCACGGCACCGCCCGGAGCCCCCCGGACCAAGACGCCGGGCCGCCGGATCCCGTTCGGGGAGCGGCTGATCGAGCCTGAGCCCACCTGCTTCCGAGCGAAGGGAAAGGCTCATGCAACCGACCGCGCGACGCACGCTCCTCGAGCGCCACGGGCGCCTCATGGGGCGCCTCCGGTGGGTGATCATCCCCCTCTGGATCGCCCTGCTGGTGGGCGCCGTGATGCTGGGCGGCCGCCTCGGCGACGTGACGACCTCCGAGGCGACGCTCCCGGGCACCGAGGGGCAGAAGGGCCTCGAGCTCATCGAGACGCACTTCTCGGACGGGAAGGACTCGAGTGAAATCCAGCCCGTCTTCCGCAACCGGGATCTGACGGTTGACGACGCGGGCTACCGGTCCGCCGTCACCGCGTCCCTCGACCGCGCCGCCGCGCTCGTGCCCGGCACCCGCGTGGTCTCGTACTTCTCCACCGGCAGCCGCGACCTGGTGGGCCAGGACGGCCACATGACGTTCGCGACCCTCAGCATCCCCGTCGACGAGCAGGTCGCCGCCGACATGATGCCCCGGATCCGCGCGGCGCTCGGCACGCCCGACGGCTTCCAGCCGACCCTCGTCGGCGGCGAGGCGGCGGTGGAGCACGACACCGGGCCGATCGTCGACGACGACCTCGCCCGGGCCGAGATGATCGTGCTGCCGGTCGCGCTGTTCGTGCTGCTGCTCTTCTTCGGGAGCGTGGTCAGCGCGCTGCTGCCGCTGCTCATGGCGGGGGCCACGATCATGCTGGCGTTCGCCGGCACGTACCTGTTCGGCCAGGGGATGGAGATCGCCGATCTCGTCACCAACGTGATCACGCTGGTGGGCGTCGCGATCGGCGTCGACTACGCCCTGCTGATGGTCTCCCGCTTCCGCGAGGAGATGGCGAGGGGCGCCGACCGGATCGAGGCGACCGGCCGCACGATGGCGACCGCCGGGCGCGCCGTGATGCTCTCGGGCGTCACCGTCGCGATCGGGCTCGCCGTGCTCGTCGCGCTCCCCGTCCCGTTCATCCGCTCGATGGGGATCGGCGGGATGCTCGTCCCGGTCTCCGCCGTGCTGACCGGCCTGACCCTGCTGCCCGCCGTGCTCTGCGCGCTGGGCCGCCGGGTTGACTCGCTGCGCGTCTACCCGCGGCGCTGGCGCCTGCGGGAGGGCGCGATCTGGGGACCGCTGTCGAAGCTCGTGACCGGCTGGGGCGCGCCCCTCGCCGCGATCGCCCTCGCCGGCATCGTGATCCTGGCCCTCCAGGCCCCGAACATGGGGATCCACCAGGACCAGCTCGCCGACGCGCCCGACGTCGAGGCCGTCCAGGCCGGCCGCCTGGTGTCCGCCGAGCTCGGCGGAGCCGCCAACCCGAACGTCTACGTGGTCGACACCGGGCGCGCGGGCGGGGCGTACGCGCCGCGGACGATCGCGGCCCTCGACAGGGTCGCCGACCAGCTCCGCGAGGAGCCGTCGGTCAGCGGGGTCACCTGGCCCGACACGACCGACCCGGCGTCGTTCCGCGCCGCGGCCCAGGACGGCCTGGTGGACGCGACCGGCCGGTACGCGCTGATGGACGTCGCCCCCCGCGGGGACGCCGTCTCCGACTCGGCCCGGGCGCTGAACTCGGTCATGCGCGATCGTGAGGCCGACATCACCGCGGCCCTGCCGGACGGCGGCCGCGTGCTGCTCACCGGCGAGCCCGCGATGAACAACGACTTCAACGACGCCATCTACGGCCCGTTCCCGTGGCTCGTGGTCGGCGTGCTCGTGCTGACGTTCGTCGCCCTGATGCGCGCCTTCCGCTCCTGGCTGGTGCCGCTCACGGCGGTGCTGATGTCCGGCCTGTCGCTGCTCGCGACGTACGGCCTGCTGTACCTCGTGTTCCAGAAGGGGATCGGCGCCGACCTGCTCGGCGTGGACCACGACGTGCGCGGCATCGCGAACTGGGTGCCGGTGTTCGTGTTCGCGTTCCTCTTCGGCATCTCGATGGACTACCAGGTGTTCCTGACCGAGCGCATCCGCGAGCTGCGCGAGGGCGGGGCCCGCAACCGGGACGCCGTCTGCGGCGGCCTGCGGGGCACCGGCCGGATCATCGTGACGGCGGCCGCGATCATGGTCGTCGCGTTCGGCGGCTTCGCCACCGGCTCGGACATGGGGCTCAAGGAGTTCGGCTTCGGCCTCGCCGCGGCGATCGCCATCGACGCGCTCCTGATCCGCTGCCTCATCGTCCCGGCGGTCCTCGCGATGGCCGGCGAGCGGACCTGGCGGCGTCGCCGCGAGGCGGTGCCGGCATGAGCGCCGCCATGAGGGTGCTCCGCCCCCTCGGGTTCCTGGCGAGCGCCCTGATCCTGGGGCCCGCCTGGTTCGTCCTCCTGGTGGTGGGGTGGTCGTCGGGCCTCGGCCTGGCGATCACCCTCCTCGGGATCCCGGTCCTCCTCGGCCTCGCGTTCGCCACGCGGGGCGTGGGGGACCTGGAGCGCCGCCTCGCGGCCGGCCTCATCGACGTGCGGGTCCCCCGCCCGTCGAGGCCGGTCTGGCAGGGCTCCGTGCTCAACAGCCTGCGCGCCTGGGTCACCGACCCGGGCGCGTGGCGCGAGCAGCTCTACCTGCTGCTGCGGTTCGTCCTCGGCCTGCCGCTCGCCGCGGTGCTCGTCGGGCTGATCGGCGGCGGGATCCAGCTCATGGTGGCCCCCGCGTACTACCGCTGGGCGCCCCCCGACCTCGGGTTCGCCGAGGCCGATTCGATCGGCGAGGCGCTCCTGTGCATCCCGCTGGGGGCCGCCGCGGCGTTCCTCGGCGTCTGGCTCGTGCGTCCCGCCGCGGCGGCCTGGGCGCCGCTCGCCCGTATCCTCCTCACGATGGGGGAGCGCAGGGAGTCCCGGCGCGCGCTGCAGGGGCCCGATGGCCCTGGGGTGACCCGGGCGCTGAAGATCCACACGTGGGTCACCGTCGGGCTCGGGCTCGGCCTCACGTTGATCTGGCTGCTGACCACGCCGGGCGGCTACTTCTGGCCGGCCTGGGTGATCAGCATCCTCGGCGTGCCGCTGGGGATCCACGCGGTCGTCGCGTACGCCGTGCCGGCGTTCGCGGACCGGCGCCGGGGACTCGTGATCCACGCCGGCATCACGGCGGTCGTGTGGCTCTACCTGGTGTTCGTCTGGGCCATGTCGACCCCGGGCGGCTACTTCTGGCCGGCGTGGGTGGCGCTGCCGCTCTTCGGGGCCGTCGGCGTCCACGCCCTCATCGTCCGGAACGGCCGCGAGGACGACCGTCGCGAGATGGCCGAGCGGATCGACGTCCTCACCGCCACCCGCGCGGGGGCCGTTGACCAGCAGGCCGCCGAGCTGCGCCGGATCGAGCGCGACCTGCACGACGGCGCACAGGCGCGTCTGGTGGCGCTCGCGATGGACCTCGGCATGGCGCGCGAGCGCCTGGCCGGCGACCCCGGCGCCCAGGAGCTGGTGGCCGACGCGCACGAGCAGGCGAAGCAGGCGATCACCGAGCTCCGCGACCTGGCCCGGGGCATCCATCCGGTCGTCCTGACCGACCGCGGGCTGCCCGCCGCCCTGGCGACGCTCGCGGGCCACAGCCACATCCCGGTCGAGCTCGAGGTCGAGACCGGCGAGCGGCCCGCGGCGGCCGTCGAGGCGGCGGCCTACTTCGTGGTGGCCGAGGCCCTCACCAACGCCAACAAGCACAGCGCGGCGAGCCGGGTCGCCGTCCGGGTGGCCCGGCGCGGGCCGGTGCTCGGGGTGGTGGTGGCCGACGACGGCCGGGGCGGGGCCGACCCCACGGGCCAGGGTCTGCGCGGCCTGCGCCACCGGGTGGAGGCGCTCGACGGCGTCATGACCGTCGCGGACGCCCCCGGCGGCGGTACGGTCCTGAGCGTGGAGCTGCCATGCGGGTCGTGATCGCCGAGGACCTCGCGCTGCTGCGCGACGGCCTCACCCGCCTGCTGCGCGACCACGGCATGGACGTCGTGGCCGCCGTCGAGGACGGCGACGCCCTGGTCCGCGCGGTGGAGAGGGAGCGGCCGGACGTGGCCGTCACCGACGTGCGCCTGCCGCCCGGCTTCACCGACGAGGGCCTCCGGGCCGCGATCGAGGCGCGCCGCCGCGTGCCGGGCACGCCGGTGCTGGTCATCTCCCAGTACGTGGAGCAGACCTACGCCGTGGAGCTGCTCGCCGACGGCGGGGCGGGGGTGGGCTACCTGCTGAAGGACCGGGTCGCCGACCCCGCCGAGTTCGTGGACGCCGTCCGCCGCGTCGCCGGCGGCGGCACCGCGATGGACCCGGAGGTGGTGGCCCAGCTCGTCGCCCGTCGGGGCCCCGCGTCCCCGCTGGCCGCCCTGACCCCGCGCGAGCGCGAGGTGCTGGGCCTGATGGCGGAGGGGCGCTCCAACGCCGCCATCGCCGCGACCCTCGTCGTGACGGATGGGGCCGTCGAGAAGCACATCTCCAACATCTTCGGCAAGCTCGGGCTGGCCCAGGCCGACGGCGGCCACCGGCGCGTCCTGGCGGTCCTGACCTACCTCGGCAGCCCGTCGCCGTAGGGGGCGCCCGCAGGCGCCCCCCCGGCGGACGGGCTCAGGGCTGGATGGTGGAGAGCGATCCGACCCCGTCGGTGACGTAGACGAGCCCGCCGCCCACGGTCACGCACTGCACCGCGCCGGGGTTCGCGCCGATCGGCAGCGTCCCGGAGGCCACGGTCTTCAGGTTGGTCTGGTCGAGGCGGAACAGCAGGGCGGGCGTTCCCGACAGGCCGTCCGGCCGCTGCGTCGCCCACACCGCGCCGGCTCCCGCGGCGGTGCACGTGAGGCCGATGTCCAGGCCCGAGCTGACCGCGCCCGGCACCAGGCCGGTCGCGGGCGAGACCTTCGCGATGGCGCCGTCGTCGTTCGGCGTCGTCGACGAGAGCCACAGGAAGTTGGCCCCGTAGGTCAGCCAGAGCGACTGGGCGCTGCCGCCCGTGAAGCCGCTCACCTTCAGCGTCGTCTGGATCGACAGGTTGGACGGGTTGCGCTTCTGGATCGACGCCTGGTTGGGCGTGACCATCCACAGCGCGCTCGCCGCGGCGGTGAACGCCGCCGGGATCGGCCAGGTCTTGATCGTCACCTTGTTGGTGTCCGGGTCGATCTTCGCGAGCTTCTGCCACGTCTTCACGCCGGCGGCCCAGACGTATCCGGACCCGATGCCGAGCGTGTTGGCGCCGTTCTGCGCGCCGGACCCCTGGTCGGTCGTCGAACCCAGGTTGAAGACGATCGGGGAGCCCACCGGGTCGCCCGCGGCCGTCAGCGGGAAGATCTTGGCCTGCGTCTTCGTGGACGTGAGGACCCAGATCTTGTTGTAGCCGGCCCGGATGTCGCGCGGGTTGGGCCCGAGCTTCACGGTCTTCACGGCGTGGGTGGTCGCGTTCGACGCGGCTGACGCTCCCGTCGCCGTTCAGCGTCCACGTCGCGCCGTAGCCGTAGGTGAGACGGCCGGGCTTCGACCCGACCTTCGTCGTGCTGACCACGTTGAACGCCGGTGGCGCCTGATCCGCCTGCGCACCGGGGCCCGTGCCGGCCGCCGCCCCCGCCGCACCGAAGGCCGCGACGGCCCCCAGCGCCACCCCGGCGGCCACGGCCGTCCAAGCTGATCGCATCGCTCCTCCGTTCTCGGAAGGTGCGACCTCACATCGGCCCACACGACCGGCGCAATACCGAAACCCCAAATCCACCGACCGGCGCGCCGCCGATCAGCCCATCCGGCCGTCCCAGTTGGGGCTCCAGGGGGTGTTGGGCCGCTCCTGAAGCTCCCCGTCAACCGTGACATCGGTGCGCTCGTCGAAGAACGCGATCAGGTCCTTCACCCGCCGCGCGTCGTGCAGCGGCGCCTCGTAGCTCCACGCCAGGTCCTCGCCCGCCGCGCCGGCGCCCTCCACCGACCAGTAGCGCGCGTCGCCCTTGTACGCGCAGGCGGTGTGGGTGCCGGTGGGGACCAGCAGGTCCATCCGCACGTCCTCCCGCGGGATGTACGCGCGCATCGGCAGGCTCGTCTCGAACAGCAGCACCGGCCGGCGCGTCTCGGCCAGCACCTCGCCGCCGAGCTCCACCCGGACATGCCGCGACGAGCGCATCGTGTTGACGCGGTGGAACGGGTCGCGCGGGTGGCTCACGATGGGCTCGTCCTCCTCCAGCCACGCGTCGAAGCCGCGGAAGTCGAGCAGCACCAGGCCCTCGACGCCCGGGTCGGTCAGGCGGAAGCCCTCGGCGGCGTCCGGCCCGCCGGCCGGGCGCACCAGCACCCGCTCGCCGGGGGCGGTGTGGACGGCGAAGGGGATGCCGGGGTGCAGGGCCGGGATGCCGTCGTCCGGCGGCGGCGGCCGGTCGTCGGGGACCACCTCGCCCAGGATGTCGTCCTCGGGGACGGCGTAGGAGGGGACCACGCGGCGCGGCTCCCACACCAGCGCCGACCTGGTCGAGTCCACGACGGTCGTCCCGTCCAGCAGCGCGCGGACGCGCTTGGCGACGGGCTCGAACGCCCCCTGTCGCTGCTGCTCGCGGACCGCCGCACGCATCCGGCCGATCATGCGCCGGAGCCTACGCCGCGGGGGCTCGCCAGCGCCCCGGCGGCCGCGTGCTGGGCCACCTCCGCCTCGACCCGCTCGCGCCCGATCATGTAGCTCAGCGCCGCGTAGAGGAGCAGGTCGATCGCCAGGCTCTCGAGCGCGGCGAACTGGGCGTAGTAGAAGGCGAAGACCTCGTACACGAAGATCGAGATCAGCACGGCGCGCACGAACCAGCGGTAGCCGCTCACCCGGGACCGGCGGCGCAGCCGCCACGCCCCCACCACCACGCAGAGCCCGCTGGCGATGGCGGCGATCAGCTGCACCACGTGCGCCACGTCGGCGTTGCCGCCGTCATGGTCGAGGCCGGTCGTGTCGGTCTGCACGCGGATCGTGAGCGGCACCTTCGTCAGGAAGTAGACGGCGGCCACGACCACGATCGCGGTCTCGAAGTGCGGCCGCCGCACCAGGGCCCGGTACCGGTCGGCCAGCCAGGCCCGCGCCACGAAGTACGGCGACGGGCGGTGGCCGCGACCAACCGGGAGGTCGTTGACGTGGGCGCGCAGCACGCCGACGAGCGGGTCGGCGGGGTCGGCGCGGTCCAGCAGGGCGCCGATGCGGTCGCGGGTCTCGGCGTCCATGCCGCCGCTCGCGTCGGAGCGCAGCAGCGACAGCGCGTTGGCCAGGGCGTCCTGCGGCGTCATCGCCGACTCCCAGCGCCGCACCCCGGCGAGGGCGACGAACAGGATCATGAACACCGCGTAGATCACGGCGACCGCGGGCTCGAAGAAGTAGTTCACGTCCTTCGAGATGAACTTGCCGACCTCGTCGATGAAGAAGCCGAAGCCCACGCCGCCGGCGAACGCCGCCAGCCACGGCGCCGCCGGGTTCATGACGCTGAAGAGGAGCATCAGCGACAGGAACATGATCAGCCCGCCGTAGAGGACGTGGCCGATGTGCAGCCCGCCCCCGCCGAGCTGCGGGTAGCCGCTCAGCTGCAGGATCAGGCGGATGATGAGCACCGTCGCGACGGCGGAGACGAGGCTGAGCTCGATCAACCCGCCGGCGTTCGTGCTTCGCAGGACTCGGAGCCCTCCCACGGGGGGAGACCCTACGACCCCGGGGCCGCTCCGCGCTACGCGCCCAGCTGCGCCACGCGCCGGGCCCAGGCCGTCGCCGACGGCCAGTACGTGGGGAGCCAGCTGATCGACACCCCGCCGCGCGACCCGGAGGAGTGGACCATCCACCCGCCGCCGAGGGCGATGCCGGTGTGCGAGATCGACCCGCGCGGGCTGGCGGGCCCCTTCGGCCCGAAGAACACGAGGTCGCCGGGGAGCGCCGCGTCCACGGCCTCGCGCTCGGCGGGGCGCTCCCAGGCCATCGCGTCCGCGGTCCGGCCCAGCAGGCCGGTGCCGAGGCTCATCTGGCTCGGGCCCGCGCTGCCCTTGAACGCCCACCACACCAGGCCGGAGCAGTCGAACCCGCCGTGCGCCTGCGCGCCCCACGGGGAGCGGACGCCCGGCCAGTCGCCGGCCCACACGTACGGCTGGCCGATCTGCCACAGCGCCGCCTGCACCACCGCCAGGCGCCCCGGGCTCATGGCCGGCAGGCGCACGTCGCGGTAGCGGGCGAGGCCCGCCGTCTGCCACGGCGACACGCCCCGCGCCCGGTCGGCCATGTACGCGAGGTCGGCCAGGCGCAGCGGCTGGCCCTTCGCGCGCTCGCGGCCGTCCTGGGAGGACGGCTGGTTGTAGACCAGGCCCAGCTCGCGGGCGAGCACCTCGCTGCCCGCGAAGCGTGGCATCCGCAGCACGCCGCCGCCGTCCACCGCGATGCGGGCGATGCCGCGGCGCTCGGCCTCGAGGCCCAGCGCCCGGACCACCAGCAGGTGGCTCTGCCACGCCGTCGCGGGGGCGGCGGGGTTCGGGCTCGCCGGCCGCGTGCCGGTGATCGCGCCGATCGCGCGGTCCAGGTCGGCGCGGGTGGCGTCGCGCGACAGGTCGTCGCCCGCCAGCTCGGGCCAGGCGCCGGCGGCGGCGAGCCGCGTGGCCGCCGGGGCGGCCCAGGCGTCCTGCGAGGCGCGCACGGCCGGCGCGGTGGGCACGGCCGGCGTGGCCGGCGTGGCCGGGGTGGCCGGCGCGACCGGGACCGGGGGGGCGGGCGCGACCGGCACGGCGGGGGCCTGGGCGACCGGCGCCACGGGGGGTGGCGGCTGTGACGCCGCCGCCGCCGCGCCGGCGCCCCACAGGAGGCCGAGCGCGGCGGCGACGGGCAGGAGGATGCGTCGCGTCACCCTGTCCCTGTCGGCGGCGAGGGGGGCGGTCTTCACCCTCCCGGTCGCCACGGGACGGTCCTGTGCCACTCTCTGCAAGGAGCGTTTCACGAGGAGGGGGACGAGATGGCCGACGACGACGCCCGCGACGTGGACTACAAGGAGCGGCTCACGCCCGAGCAGTACGCGGTGACCCGCCAGGGCGCCACCGAGCGCGCGTTCACCGGGCGGTTCTGGGACCATCACGCCGACGGCGTCTACACCTGCGTCTGCTGCGGGGAGCCGCTGTTCGACTCGGAGACCAAGTTCGAGTCCGGCACCGGATGGCCCAGCTTCACCGCCCCGGCGACGGAGCGCGGGGTGGAGGGCAAGGACGACACGAGCCACGGGATGGTCCGCACCGAGGTGGTGTGCCGCAACTGCGGCGCGCACCTGGGCCACGTGTTCCCCGACGGCCCCGCGCCGACGGGCCTGCGCTTCTGCATCAACTCCGCGTCGCTCGACTTCGAGGGCCGGGAGGAGGACTGAGCTGACCTCCGCGCTGCTCGGCGGGCTCGTCGCGCTGGTCGTCGCCGGCGGGGCCGGGGCGCCGCCCGCCGCGGCGCCCGCACCGTCGCCGGCGTCGCTCACGCCGGCGCAGCTCGCCGGGCAGCGGATGGTCTACGGCTTCCCCGGCACGGCGCCGCCGCCCGACCTGGTGCGGCGCATCCGCCGCGGCGAGGCCGGGGCGGTGATCCTGCTGGGGCCCAACGTGCCGTCGCCCGCGGCGGCGCGGGCGCTGACCCGCCGGCTCCAGGCCATCCCACGGCCGGCGGCGGTGGACGTGCCCCTGCTGGTGATGATCGACCAGGAGGGCGGGCTGGTGCGGCGCCTCGACGGGCCCCCGTCGCGGAGCGCCGCCGACCTCGGCCGCGAGGGGCCGCGCGCGGCGCGCGCCGCCGGCCGGGCCACCGGGCGCTTCCTGGCGGGCGCCGGCGTCAACGTCGACCTGGCGCCGGTCGCCGACGTCGCCCGCCCCGGCTCGTTCCTGGAGGCCACCGGCCGCACGTTCGGCCGCTCGCCCGGTCGCGTGGCCGGCAGCGCCGTCGCGTTCTCGGCGGGCCTGCGCGACGCCGGGGTGGTCCCGGCGGCGAAGCACTTCCCGGGCCTCGGCGCGGCGACCCGCTCCACCGACGAGGCCCCGGCGCGGCTCGCGGTGGGCCTCGCCGACCTGCGGCGCGTGGACCTGCGGCCGTTCCGCGCGCTCGTGGCGCACGGCGTGCCCCTGGTGATGCTCGGCACGGCGACCTACCCGGCGCTCGACCCGTCCCGCCCGGCGGCCCTGTCGCGGCGCGTTGCGACCGACCTGCTGCGCGGCGAGCTGGGGTTCGGAGGGGTCACCGTGACGGACGCGCTCGACACGCCCGCCCTGGCGCCCGCCGGCGGCACGGGGGCCGTGGCGGTCCGGGCGGCGGAGGCGGGCAGCGACATGCTGCTCCACACGGGCTACGGGGCCGGCACGGCGTCGGCGGCGGCCCTGGCGCGGGCCGTCCGCACCGGCGCGCTGCCGCGGGCGGAGGCCGAGGCGGCGGTCGCCCGGATCCTCGCCCTGCGCGCCGGACTGCGATAGTCCGCCGCGTGGCGCACCACGGGCACGGCCTGACCTTCGACGAGGCGCGCGCGGCGATGCGCGCGCGGGCGGTCGCCCTCCCGGCCGAGCCGGTGGCGCTCGACGCGCTGGCGGGGCGGGTGCTGGCCGAGCACGTCCGGTCGCGCACCGACCACCCGGCCTTCACCAACTCGGCGATGGACGGCTTCGCGGTGCGGGCCGGCGACGTGGCCGGCGGCCGGGCGGCGCGGCTGGTGGGGGAGAGCCGCGCCGGGGTGCCGTTCGCCGGGACGGTCGGTCCGGGCGAGGCGGTGCGCATCTCCACCGGGGCCGAGGTGCCGGAGGGCGTCGACGCGATCCTGCGCAAGGAGGACGCCGACGACCGGGGCGACGCCGTCGCCGCCACCGTGCCGCCGCCCGCGGGGATGTCGCTGCGCCGCCGCGGAGAGGACGTGCGCGAGGGGCAGGTGCTGCTGCCCGCCGGCCACCGGGTGGCGCCCCACGAGGTGGGGGTGGTCGCGGCCGCCGGGCACGCGGTGGTGTCGTGCCTGCGCCGCCCG
This sequence comes from Miltoncostaeaceae bacterium, assembly GCA_963749475.1. GTDB lineage: Bacteria > Actinomycetota > Thermoleophilia > Miltoncostaeales > Miltoncostaeaceae > Miltoncostaea. The sequence continues at coordinate 153,776 of CAVVMP010000011.1, read as the reverse complement.
CGGGTGGTCGTCGTGGGGAGCGGCGACGAGCTGGTGCAGCCCGGCGGCCGGCCCGGCCCCGGTCAGGTCTTCGACTCCAACCGCCACGGCATCGCCGCCCAGGCGCGGGCGGCGGGCGCCGAGGTGCTGCGCCTGGTGCTGGTGCCGGACGACCGCGCCGCCACCGAGACGGCGCTGCGGGAGGCGCTCGACGGCGACCGCCCCGACGTGCTCGTCACCATCGGCGGCGTCTCGGTGGGCCGCCACGACCACCTGCGGCCCGCGCTCGAGGCCTGCGGGGTGGCCCAGGTGTTCTTCGGCGCCGCGATCCGCCCCGGCCACCCGCTGTGGCTGGGCGAGCGCGGCGGGCAGCGCGTGCTGGGCCTCCCCGGGAACCCGGTGTCGTCCGCCGTCTGCTTCCACGCGTTCGGCCGCGAGCTGCTCGGGTGGCCCGACGACTGGGACGTGCGGATGCCGCTCGGGTCGGCCTACCGGAAGGACACGCCGCGCACCGAGCTCATCCGCTGCCGCGAGATGGACGGCGCGCTGCACCCGCTGCCGCGCCAGGGGTCGCACGCCATCACGTCGCTCGCCTCCGCCTCCCACCTCGCGGTGATCCCCGCCGAGCGCGAGGAGACCCCCGCGGGCGAGCCGCTCCGGACGTCCCGCCTGGGCTGACCCTCAGGGGGCGGGCTCCATGTGGACCACCTTCTGGGCGCTCACCTCCCGGAGCAGCCCCGGCCCGTAGCCCAGGCCCAGGCCGCTGCCGCGCCGCGGCTCGGCCGACCCGCCGGGCGCGCCGCCCCACACGGCGTTGATCTTGACGGTCCCCACCTGCAGCTCGCGCCACGCGCGCTGGGCGTTGGCCTGGGAGCGGGTCAGGACCGTCGCCGCGAGCCCGTGGTCGCCCTCGTTCGCCAGGCGCAGGGCGTCGTCGAACGTGTCCACCGTCTGGACGGCGGCGACCGGGCCGAACGTCTCGTCGCGCATCACCCGCATCCGGTCGCCCACGCCGGTCAGGACCGTGGGGGCGTGGAAGAAGCCGTCCCCGTCCAGGCGGGCGCCGCCCGTGACGACCTGGGCGCCCAGCGCGACCGCCTCGCCCACGTGGTCCTCCACCACCTCCCGCTGCCCCTCGTCGATCAGCGGCCCGAGGGTGGTGGACGGGTCGAGCGGGTCGCCGGCGCGCAGGGCCTCCGCCCGCCCGGCCAGGGCGGCGATGAACGCGCCCGCCACGGCCCGGTGCACGTAGATGCGCTCCACCGACGTGCAGACCTGGCCGGCGTTGGCGAACGCGCCGGTGGCGGCCTGTCCGGCCGCCCAGTCCGGGTTGACGTCCTCATCGACGATCAGCGGATCCTTGCCGCCCAGCTCGAGCACCGCCTTGACCAGGCGCCGCCCGCACGCCGCCGCCACCTCGCGCCCGGTGGCGACCGAGCCGGTGTGGAGCACCAGCCGCACCTCGGGGCGGGCGATGAGCGCCCGCCCGGTCTCCGGCCCGCCGGTGACCACGGACAGCACGTCGTCGGGGAGGTGCGGCGCGAGCACCTCGGCCAGCAGCATCGTGGAGAGCGGCGTCTTCTCCGACGGCTTCACCACGATCGCGTTCCCCGCCGCCAGGCAGGCGCCGACGGGCCCGCACGCGATGGCGATCGGGTCGTTCCAGGGGACGAGCGCCGCCGCCACGCCGCGCGGCTCGGGCGCCGCGAAGTCGGTGGCGTCCCACGCGCCGGCCAGGGTGCGGCCGCGGGGCATGGTGGCCATGGCGGCGTACTCCTCGAGCGTGCCGGCTCCGGCCATGACGCCACCGACGGACTCCGCCAGCGGGCGGCCGTTCTCGCGCGACTGGAGTTGCGCGACGTCGTGCGCCCGGGCGCGCAGGGCCGCCGCCGCCGCGCGGAGCGCCTCGCCGCGTCCGGCGGGCGGGGTGCGGGCCCAGGCGCGCTGGGCGGCCGCCGCCGCCTCCACGGCCGCCGCGGCGCCCTCCTCGCCCGCCTCGTCGACCCGCCCGAGCACCGACCCGTGGGCGGGGTCCACCACGTCGATCATGCGCGCTCGCACCGCCATCGTCGCCTCCCCGTCCCGTTTGCCGGGACCCGGTACCCGAGGCGGTGGCTCGGTACGCGAGACGCGCGTTGACGTACCTGACGCGTTCCGGAAAGGTCCCGCGAAATCCGGACCGGGGGTGGGGTGTGGCCAGATCACGTGGCGTGGTCGCGATTGCGGCTGCGGGATTGGCGGCGGGTGCGTTGGCGGCCGCGGTGCCGCTCGCGGACGGGGCGGGATCGCGGAGCAGCAGCGACCCCGCGGGCGACGCGGGCGCCGGGTTCGACATCACGTTCTTCACGGTCCGCAACGACGACGCCGGGAACATCAGCTTCCGGGTGGTGATCCCGGCCGCGGCGACGCTGCCGCCGAACATGGGGCTCTTCCTCCCGCTCGACACGGATCTGCGCCGCGAGGCCGAGGCGATCGACCACCTGATCACCGTCAACGGCGGCATCGCGCTCCTGTCGCCGGTCACGGCGGCCGGAGCCGGCCGGCCGTTCATCCCGCGGTCCCTCAAGACCACGTTCGAACCGGGGGCGGTGACGATCACGGTCAACCGGCGCGACCTGGCCGGGACGCGCGCGTTGATCGCCGGCGTCGGGAGCTTCACGATCTCGCCGGAGGGCGACCCGAACCTCGAGAGCGACACCGACTTCGCTCCCGTTGACGCCGGGTGGACCTACGAGCTGAAGCTGCCCACCAAGCTGCTGATCCGGTCGTCCAACCTGTCGCCCGCGCGGCCGGCGGCGGGCGGCACGTTCCGGGCCGCCCTGTTCGTCCGGGACGTCACGTTCGGGGCGCCCGGCGATCCCGCGGCCGGCGGCAAGGTGACCTGCACCTTCCGGGCCGGCGGGCGGGCGGTCACCGCCCGGGGCAGCATCAACGCGGCGGGCCGCGCGGCGTGCTCCGGGACGGTCCCGGCGGGCGCGACGGGGCACCTCGCCGGGAAGGTCACCTACGTCCAGAAGGGGGCGCGGGTCACGCGGACCTTCGGCGCGCCCCTGGGGTAGCTCAGACGGCGACCGGCGACGAGCCGATCGCGCCGATCACCTCGGCGAGCACGGCCTCCGCGCGCTCGTGCGGCACCTGGCAGGTGCCCGCCGCGCGGTGGCCGCCGCCGCCGTGGCGGAGCATGGCGGCGCCGATGTCGGCGGTGGAGGAGCGGTCGATGATGGAGCGGCCCACGGCCAGGACCGTGTTGCGGCCCTCCTTGCCCGGGATCACGTGCACGGAGACGCGGGCCTCCGGGTACAGCGCGTAGACCATGAAGCGGTTGCCGGCGTGGATGACGTCCTCGCCGCGCAGGTCCACCACCACCACGTCGCCGTGGAGGGTCGACACGCGCCGCAGCTGGGCGACGAACAGGTCGCGCTGCTCGCGGTACAGCACCACCCGCTCGGCGACGTCCGGCAGCGCCAGGATCTCCTCCACCGTCTCGTGCCGGATGCAGGCCTCGATCAGGTCCATCATCAGCTCGTAGTTGGAGATCCGGAAGTCGCGGAAGCGGCCCAGGCCGGTGCGGCTGTCCATGATGAAGTTGAGGAGCGTCCAGCCCTGCGGCTCCAGGATGTCGTTCGGCGCGTAGGCGGCCGAGTCGGCCTGGTCGACGGCGGCGAGCAGCTCGTCCGACACCTGCGGGAACCGCTCCGCGCCCCCGAAGTGGTCGTAGACGACGCGGGCCGCCGACGGCGCGTCCGCGTCGATCACGTGGTTCGCCGCGCCGCCGCCCACCCGGATGCCCTCCGAGTGGTGGTGGTCGAACACCATCGCCGCGTCCGGCGCGTACGGGAGGTTGGTCAGGATGTCGCGCCCGGTGATCTCGACGACCCCGTCCTGCACGTCCTTCGGGTGGACGAACGCGATGTCGTCGATGAGGTCGAGGTGACGCAGGAGGACGGCGCACACCAGGCCGTCGAAGTCGCTGCGGGTGACCAGGCGGTGCATCACGTGAGGTTCCTCCTCGGAGCGGCCGCCGGCCCCTCCGGCGATCCGGTACCCCATCGGCCGCGGTGGCCCCGGCATGAGGGGCCGGGGTGCGCCCGGCCTCGACGCGTCCCGCGTCAGCCGCGGGCCGGTATCGGCGGCGTCGGGCCGCCGGGGAGGAACTCGAGCCCCACCGCCCCGTCGTAGCCGAGCGCGGCGAGCCGGTCGACCAGCGCCCAGAGGTCGAGGGTCCCCGTCCCCGGCGCGCCGCGGCCGGGGTGGTCGGCGAACTGCACGTGCCCGATGAGGGGGGCCACCCGCGCCGCCTCCTCCAGCGGGTCGAGCCCCGCCATCGCGGCGTGGTAGGCGTCGAAGAGCACCCGCACGCCCGGGTGCCCGACCCGCTCCACGAACGCCGCCGCAGCGGCCGGGGTGGGCACGAGGGGCCGGTTGACCTCGACCGCGTTCAGGTGCTCGACCACGATGGTCACGCCCTGCGCCGCGACGGCGTCCGCGGCCGCGCGGACCGCCTCCGCCGCGGCCGCGAGCTGGTCCTCCTCCGGGCGGTCCGGCGTGAACCGGCCCACCAGCAGGTTGACGCGGTCGCCCCCGGCGGCGGCCACCACGCCGGCGGCGGCGACGGCCGACGCCACGACGTCGCCCGCGCGATCCGGCAGGTTGCAGAAGCCCCGCTCGCCCGCCGCCAGGTCGCCCCCGTCGGCGTTCACCATCACGGCGCGCAGCCCGGCGGCGCGCACCGCCCCCGCCCAGCGTCCCGGCTCGGAGGCCGGCGGCCACCACGCCTCGACCACCCCGAACCCGGCGTCGCGGGCGGCGGCGGGGCGGTCGAGCGGGTCGAGCTCCTGGAAGAGGGTGCCGAGGTGCGCCGAGAGGACGATCACGCGCCCAGCGCCCGGCGCCGCGCGGCGATCTCCCGCCCCGCCGCCAGGGCGTCGGCGCGCAGGCGCGCCACCTCGTCGCCGGCGCCGGCCGTCCACGGGGCGAGCGGCGTGCCGGAGGCGGCGGCGTCCTCGAGGAGGGCCGGGGCGTCGTGGGAGTCGGCGAGGTGGGGGAACAGGCCGCGCGACACCGCCGCGAACGTCCGCAGGCCGCCCAGGTCGGCGGTCGCCAGGGGGCCGGCGGCCATCCACCGCGGGGCCAGGCCGTCGGACATCGCCGCGTCGATGGCGGCGGCGTCCGCGACCCCCGCCTCCAGCATGTGCAGGCACTCGCGCAGCACCGCGAACTGGATCCGGTTCCAGATGAAGCCGGGGACGTCCGCCGACACCAGCGGGGCCTTCCCCATCCGGGCGGCCACGTCGCGCAGCGCCGCCACGGTCGCCGCGTCCGTCGCCGGCCCGGCCACCACCTCGACCACCGACGTGAGGTGCGCCGGCTTCAGGAAGTGGAGCCCGGCGAGCCGGGCGGGGCGCGCCATCGCCTCGGCCAGGTCGGCGATCCGCAGGCTCGACGTGTTGGAGGCCACGACGGCGTCGCCGGCCAGCCAGGGCTCCACGCGGCGCAGCAGGTCGCGCTTGGCCTCCAGGTCCTCGGCGATCGTCTCGACCACCAGGTCCGCGCCGGCGACGGCGTCCGGGCCGATCTGGGCGGCGCCGATCGCCGCGGCGTCGCCGCCGAGCGCCACGGACCGCGCGGCGGCGTCCGCCGCCCGCTCCGGCGCGCGCCCCGCCACCGTCACGCGGTGGCCCGCCGCGGCGAGCGCCACCGCGATCTCCGGCGCCATCGCGCCCGTGCCCAGCACCACCGCCGTCATGGGCGGTTGTCTACCACCCGAGGGGGTGGCGGAGGGCGCCGGGGGGTGACGTACAGTCGCGCGATGCCGCCCCGCCGCCTCGCGTACATGCCTGGCATCGACGGCCTGCGGGCCGTCGCGGTCGGCTCCGTCCTGACCTACCACCTGGGGGCGTCGTGGCTGCCCGGCGGGTTCCTGGGCGTCGACGTGTTCCTGGTGATCAGCGGCTACCTGATCACCTCGCTGCTGCTGTCGGAGCACGACGAGACCGGCCGGATCGACCTGCGCCGCTTCTGGATGCGCCGCGCCCGGCGCCTGCTGCCGGCGGTGCTGGTGATGATCGCCGTGGTGCTGGTCGCGATGCTCGTCCTGCACGCGGGGGAGGTGAGCCGGCTGCGCGGGCAGGTGGTCGCCGCGCTGCTCTACGTCGTCAACTGGCAGTTCATCTACGCCGACGTGCCGTACTTCGACCGGTTCGGGCGGCCGTCGGTGTTCCTGCACCTCTGGTCGCTGGCGATCGAGGAGCAGTTCTACCTGGTGTGGCCGCCGATCCTGGCGGTGGGGGTGCTCGCCCTGCGGCGGCGGGCGCTGCTCGCCCTGGTGGCGGCCGCGGCGCTCGGGTCGGCCGTGCTCGCGTGGGTCCTGTGGAAGCCGTTCACCGACCCCTCCCGGATCTACTACGGCACCGACACCCGGGCGGTGGCGCTGCTCGTGGGGGTCGCGCTCGCGCTGGTCCCGTGGCGGCTGCGCGACCGCTCGGCGTGGTCGCCGGCGCGCCGCCGGGCGCTCGACGTGGCGGGGTTCGCCTGCGCCGCGGGCCTGCTCGCGGCGATGCTGCGGCTGGGCGACCTGGACGAGCGCCTCTACCGCGGCGGCTTCCTGATGGTGGCGCTCCTCGCCGCCGGGGTGGTGGCGGTGCTGGCCGACTCGTCGGCGCCGATGGCGCGGGCCGCGGCGTGGGCGCCGCTCGTGTGGATCGGCCTGCGCAGCTACAGCATCTACCTGTGGCACTGGCCGGTGATCATGCTCACGCGGCCCCACGTGGACGTCCCCCTGGACGGCGTCCCCCTCGTGATCCTCCGCCTGGCGCTGACGATGCTGGCGGCGGTCCTCTCGTACCGGTACGTGGAGGTGCCGTTCCGGCGCCACGGGATCGCCGGCGTGCGCGCCCGGCTGGGCCGCGTGCGCCGGCCGGTGCGGCTGGCGGCGGCGTCGTCCGCGGCGCTGGCGGTGGTGGGCCTGGCGGTCGCGGTGGCCGTGGTGCCGGCGGGCACGTCCCACGTCCCCGGCATCGGGGTGGCGTCGGCGGGGGAGGCGCCCGCGGCGGCCGGCGCGACGGCCACCCGGGGGCCGCGGCTGGTGTTCATCGGCGACTCGGTGATGCTCGGCGCGTCGCGGACGATCGAGCGGACGTTCGGCCGGCGTGCCGTGGTGGACGCCGCCGTGGGCCGGCGCTTCCCCGAGGGCGCCCAGATCCTGATGGGCCGGCTGCGGCGGCTCCCCGCCGACGCGATCCCCGTGATCCACCTGGGCAACAACGACTTCGTCGACCCGGCCGACCTCGACGCGCTGCTCGCGCGGCTCGCCGGCCGGCCGCGGGTGGTCCTGCTGACGGTGCGGGTGCCGCTGCCGTGGCAGGACTCGGTGAACCGCGCGATCCGCGCCGCGCCCGCGCGGTTCCCGAACGTGCAGGTCATCGACTGGTACGCGGCGTCCGGCGGTCCGGGCCTGCTGGTGGACGGCGCGCACATGAACCCCAGGGGGATGCGTCTGTACGCCCGCATCCTGGAAGATGCCCTGGGCCCCGACGGGGCCGCCCCGGCGACCACGACAGGAGGCGCGTGATGCAGCTCGGCACCAGGCGGATCGGGACCCGGCGGCGACGGCTCGTGGCGGCGGCGTGCGCCGGGGCGCTCGCCGCGCTCTGCGCGGTCCCCGCGCTGGCCCAGGCCAGGATCGCGCCGGGCAAGGGCGTGGCCGGCGTCTTCGTGGGCGACAGCACCGCGCAGGTGAAGAAGGTGCTCGGGCCCCCCGAGGCCGGCAGCAACGTCCTGAACTACCGCTACGTGAAGAGCCGCGGGATCGGCATCTACTTCATCGCCGGCAAGGCCTTCGAGATCGCCGTGGTGCGCGGGCCCCAGGCGACGGCGTCGGGCGTGAGGATCGGGTCGAGCCGGGCGAAGGTGACGTCGGCGTACCCGAAGGCGAAGTGCCGGCCCGGCGCGATCGCCGGCACCGTCGAGTGCCGCCTGCCCTCGAGGTTCCGCAAGCGGGCGACGGAGACCCTGTTCACCCTGAAGCGCGACAAGGTCACCCGAATCGCCGTCCACTTCGTCTAGGACGCGCGTCCGGGCGCTGCTGGTCGCCGTCGCCGTCGCCCTCGTGGCGGCGTGGGCGGCGCCCGCGCAGGCCGCGCCGCCCACGGTGACGGTGCTCGGCGACTCCGTGCAGGCGTCGTTCGGCTTCGCGCCCCAGGCCGTCCGGTACCTGGGCCGCGGCCTGCGCCTGCGGGTGGAGGCCGACGTGTGCCGGCGGCTCGCGTACCCCGGGTGCCTGGGCGGCACGCCGCCCTCGGCCCTCGATGTGATCCGCTCCCTCGGCCCCGGGATCGGCGACGCGGCGATCATCAACGTGGGCTACAACGACGAGGCGCGCGTCTACGACGTGCCCGCCGTGCTGTCGGCCCTCCGGCAGGCGGGCGTGCGCGCGGTGGTCTGGGTGACGCTGCGCGAGCAGCGGTCCTACTTCCGGCCCATCAACGACCGCATCCGGGCGGCCGCCCGCGGCGGCGGCCCCGACGGGCTGGTGGTGCGGGTGGCCGACTGGAACGCGTACAGCGCCGGGCGGCCGTGGTTCGCGGCGGACGGGCTCCACCTCAACGCGACCGGGGCCCTGGGCCTGGCGACCCTGCTCCGGGAGCAGCTGCTGGCGGCGATGGGCGAGGCGGGCGTCTCCCTCCCGGGCCGTCCCGCCGCCTCGCTGGTGCCGCTGCGGACGTCCGCGGCGCGGATCGCGGGCGACCCGGGCGTGCTGTGGGTGGAGGGGGACGGCGGCCGCCTGACGGGCATCGACGCCGGCACCGGCCGGCGCCTCCCGGGGTCGGGCACCCTCGCGGAGGGCGAGGACCTGGTCTCCGACGGCCGGCTGGCCTGGCTGCGCGACGCGTCCGCCGGCGCCCTCACGCGCCCCGCGGCGGACGGGGACGGGCTGCGCGGCGACCGCCTCGCCGTCGGGCCGACCCCGCTGCTGGCGCGCGCCGGGGCGGTGCTGTGGACGGTGGAGCCCTGCGCCGTGGGCCCCGCGTGCCCGGAGGGGCAGGTGCTGCGGGGCGTCGGCCGCGACGGCGCGGCCCGGGACGCCGGGCTCACGCCGGGGCGGGTGCGCGCCGCCGCTGGCGACGGCCGGGCGCTGTGGCTGCTGGTGGAGGGATCGGGCGGCGTGCGGATCGAGCGCCGCGACCCGGCGACGGGGCGGCCCGTGCGTCTCACCCGGCTGCCCGGCCGGACGGCGACGGCCGCGCTGGCCGCCGGGCGGCGCGGCGCGTGGGTGCTCGCGCGCGACGGCCGGCTGCTCCGGGCGGGCCTCGCCGGGCCGGCGCGGACGGTGCGACGGCGCCTGCGGGCGATCGCGGCGGACGGCGCGGAGCTGTGGGCGGTTGCGGCCGGCGGGCGCACCGTGCTGCGCCTCGACCCGGCCGGGCGCGTGCGGGCCCGGGCGGCGTCGCCGGCGCCGCTCTCGGGGCGCATGGCGCTGACGCGCGAGGACGTGTGGGTGCTCACGGCGTCGGGCCGCCAGGTGGTCCGGGTCCCCCGCCCCTGAACGGCGCCCCGGGTCGCGAGTGCGACCCGGTCGCGCGCGTGGTCGTTGACGTCCACACCACGGAGGCCGACCCGGACGTGCGCCGCGCGCTCGAGTGGGCGCGGGGATCGGCCCCGCCGAGCTCCCCCTGTGGCGGATGCTCGTCCAGGACGACCCGATGGCCGCGACGGTTCTCCGCCGAGGAGCGCTCCGTCGCCCGCGGCCTGGCGAACATCGCGACGTTGGCGCTGTCGAACGCCCGCACCCACGCCGAGGCCCTCGCGAGCCTCGCGCACGCCGAGCGCCTGGCCGACGAGGACGCCCTGACCGGCCTGCCGAACCGGCGGGTGCTGGAGCGGCGCATCGACGCCCTCGACGCCGTCGGCGCCGACGTCCGCTTCGCCGTGCTGATCCTCGACCTCGACGCCTTCAAGCTGGTGAACGCCGCCCACGGGCGCGACGGGGGCGACGCGTGCCTGCGGGCGGTGGCGCGGGCGATCGAGGCGGGGCTGCGGCCCGGCGACCTGGCGTCGCGGATCGGGGGCGAGGAGTTCGTGGTGCTGCTCCCGGGGACGGGCCCCAAGGGGGCGTGGCTCGTGGCGGAGCGGCTGCGCGCCCGGATCGCCGACATCCCCATGCCCGGCGGGGTCCCCTTGACCGCCAGCGTGGGCATCGCCGCCTTCCCGGAGCACGGCCTGTCGGTGGGCGACGCCGTGCACGCCGCCGACGCCGCGATGTACGAGGCGAAGACCTCGGGGCGCGACCGCAGCGTGGTGTTCGACCCGCGGGCCGTCCGCGCGCACACCGCCGCCGGGGGGCGCGCGTCGGCCGGCCACGACGGCTACGTCGCGTCGGTGCTCGCCCTGGCGGCGGCGGTGGACGCCCGCGACCCGCACACGCGCGCGCACTCCGACCGTGTCGGCGCGTTCGCCGCGGCGATGGCGGCACAGGTCGGGATGGACGGCGACCGGGTCGAGGAGGTCCGGATCGCCGGGATGCTCCACGACGTCGGCAAGGTCGGCATCGCCGACGCGATCCTCTTCAAGGCCGGCCCCCTCTCCGCCGCGGAGTGGGCGGACATGCGGCGCCACCCGGAGATCGGCGCCAACATGCTGGTCCACCCGGAACTGGCGGACGTCCGCGGCTGGGTGCTGCACCACCACGAGCGCCCCGACGGGCGCGGCTATCCGTTCGGCCTCGCCGCCGACGCCATCCCGCTGGAGGCCCTCATCCTGGGCATCGCGGACGCGTACGAGGCGATGACCGCCGACCGCCCGTACCGCGCCGGCATGCCCGAGGAGGCGGCCCGCGCCGAGCTCCTGGCGGGGCGCGGCAGCCAGTTCGACGCCGGCCTGGTGGACGCGTTCCTCGCCGTGCTCGACTCGTCCGCCGCGCTCGACCTGCCCCTGGCGGCGCTCGGCACGGGCTGACCCCCGGGCGGCCTCGTCGCCCGGTCGGGGCGCGTGAGAGTCTTCCGCCCAGCGATGCCGCCCGCCGTCTCCATCCGCCGCCTCGGCGCCGTCGCCCTGACGGCGGCGCTGGTCACCGCCCCCGCGGCGACGGCCGGAACCCCGGCCCCGCCCACCGGGGTGCGGGAGCAGATCGACGACCCGGTGTTCCTGCTCTCGCTGCCGGCGGACGACGGCGCCTGGACGCTGTGGTCGGGGACCCTCGAGGGCGACGTCTGGTGGATGCTCAGCAGCCCGCGCGCCCAGGACATCGCCGGCGCACCGTGCGCCGTGAAGCCGCCGGTCCTGACCGTCTGCTTCGACGGGCGGGTCGGGCGCGCGCGGAGCGTCGTGGTGGGGCGCGTGAAGCCCCGCGTCGCGACCGTGGAGGCCGTCGACGGATCCGGTCGCCGCCTCCGGTCGGTCCGGCGGGGCGGCGCCTACCTCGCCGTCGCCCGCGGCACGCCGAAGAAGGTCACCGTCGTCGCCCGCGACCGCGACGGGGACGTCGTCGCCCGCCGGGTCCTGGACGACCGCCGCCCCTGACGGGGCCGGCCGTCAGTCGAGCTCGACGTAGTAGGTGGGGGTCCCGGAGCCGAGGTTGTCGACCTGCCCCGTGATCACCCCGGACAGCGACAGCGCGGGGAAGTGATAGTTCGTGTCCGCCCACTGCCACCAGCCCCAGCGGGCGCCGTCGCTGAACCGGACGAGCTGGAACCGGTAGGGCGTCCCTGCGGCCTGGTTCGCCTTCACGATCTCCGCCGTGGGGTTGCTGAGCGCGAGGCAGTTGGCGAAGCCGCCGGAGGCGCTCACCCCGCAGTTGGTCGAACAGCGCCCCGGCCTGGGGCGCGGCGACGGCGAGCGCGCCGGCGGCGGCCACGGCGGCGACCCGGCGGCGCGTCAGCACGGCGGGCGCTGGTCGGGCGTGCCGTGGGCGATCTGACACGGCGGGAGCTGCGGCACGTCCACGCGTCCGCCCTCGGGCAGCGGCATCCCCCGGGCCTCGGCCTCCCGCACGCGGCGCATGGCCTCCTCGCGGCTCAGGCTGCCGGGCATGCCGATGCTCGGCAGCCCGATGGCGCCGTCGCTCCCGGTCCAGCCCCACGGGGCGAGCAGCGAGAGCTGCAGCCCGTCCGCGTCGGTGGCGGGCGCGACGTAGACCACCTCGCGCGGCAACGGCGGCATCACCTCGGCGTCCTCCACCGATGCGGCGCCGGTGCGCGCCGCGACGTACAGGCGGTGGAGCGCGCCGGCGTAGGTGATGCCGGGCGCGAACCGCAGTGAGGGCCACTCCGGCGCCGTCGCGATGTGGTTGTTCCCGTCGGGCACGGCGACCCACGGCGCGGTCGCCAGGTCCAGGCCGGGGCCGGTGGGGCCCTGCGCGGCGGCGATCGGATCGGCGTCGGCGGCGCACCCGGACAGGGCGGGGACGAGCGCGGCGAACGCGGCCACGACGAGGGCGACGATCAGGCCACGGCGTCCGGTTCCACGCTGCTCCATCGCCCGTCATACGCCGGGCGACACGATTTCTTCCCGGGTGCTCCTAGCGCGTGCCGGCGGCGGCCCGGCAGGTGGCGTTGCGCTCACCGGGGAGCAGCACCTGGCAGGGCGCGAGCGGTGGGACGTCGAGGCGGAGGCCGGCCGGCAGGGGCCCGCCGTTGACGCGGAGGCGCGTCAGCGCGGCCGCGACCGCGGTGGCCTGGGCGCGCGTCGCGTCCGCCGGGAGCCTGAACGACACCGGCCGGACCGCCCCGTTCCCGAGCCCGTACCCGAGGGGCGCGCGCAGATCCAGGCGCGGCCCCGCTCCGGCGGCGCCGGGCGCCCAGACCACGCCCGCCGGCAGCGGGGACCGGAGGGTGGTGCCGCGGGGCAGCTCGCCGCGCTCCACCACCGACCGCAGGAGCCGGTCGAGCGCGGCGGGGTACGTCGTCCCGGGCGGGAACGCCAGCGACGGGGCGACCGGGGTGTCGGCCAGGGCCGGGCTCCCGTTCGGCTGCGAGAGCCACGGCAGCCGGGCGAGGACGGCGGACTCGGAGATCGCGGCGCGCGCCGCGGGGCCGGCGGGGACCGCGTTGACGTCGTCGCCGCGGGTGGCGAGCCAGTAGCCGGCGGCGGACCCCGCGCCGCCGGCGACGATCACGGCCGTGGCCAGGATCGCGATGCGGCGGCGCCGCCGGCGCCGGGTGCGGGCGCCCCCGCCGCCCGCGCGGACGGTCTCCCGGGCGGCCGCCCGGACGCGGTCCTCCAGCCCGTCGGGGACGGGGATCTCGTCCATCCGCTCGGCGATCCGCCGGCCGGCGTCGTCCTCAGGCCTCACGGGACACCCCGAGCTGTTCGCGGAGCTGGTCGAGGCCGCGGGAGAGCCGCGAGTGGATGGTGCCGACGCGGACGTCGAGCATCGCCGCCACCTCGTCCGGCGTGTAGCCGAACAGGAGCCGCAGCACCACGACGACGCGGCGGTCCTCGGGGAGGAGCCGGACGGCCTCCACGAGCTCCCGCGAGGTGTCGGCGATGGCGTACGGGTCGCGGTCGGCGTGCTGCTCGTCGTTGAACTCGAACGGCTCGTCGCGCCGCCGGATGGCGTCGAGCGCCTTGTTCGCGACGATCCGGTGGAGCCACGGCGCGAACGGCCGGGTGTCGTCGTAGCGGTCGAGCGCCTTCAGGGCCCGCTCGAACGCGTCCTGCACCACGTCCTCCGCCAGGTGCCGGTCGCCGACGATCAGCAGCGCCGCCCGGTACGACCGCGGCAGGTACGCCCGCACGAGCTCGTCTGCGGCGTCCTCGGAGCCGGCCCGGATCGCCCGGATCAGCCGCCGGTCCCGCGCCAGCGGGTCCGCGCCCTCGTCCCCCCGTCTCCGGCCGAAAGTCCCCACGGGTCGTCGGCTGCGCTCCGTCGCGATCTGGTCCGGGCCTCCGCCCGCGCGTCCGTCACACCCTCGCGGACGCGGGCCGGGTGGGACAAGGGACCCGGATGTCCCTCCATGGCCGCATGCGATCGAGGTCACCGCCCATACCTACCGCCGGGTGGCCGTCTTCTTCCCGGCGCGTGCGCCCGCCCGGCACTCGTCACCCGCCGCCGCGGCCGACTACCCTGAGGGCATGACCGTGGTCTTCTTCATCCTCCTGGCGATCGTCGTGCTCGCCATCGTGGGGTCCGCCCTGCTGGGGATCCTGCTCCACGTGGTGTGGTGGGCGATCGTCGGTCTCGTCGTCGGCCTGCTCGCGCGGCTGGTGCTCACGGACGACGCCCGCGGGGTCGGCGTGATGCAGACGATCGTGTTCGGGATCGTGGGCGCCCTCCTCGGAGGCGTCCTCGCCGGGCTGTTCGACGTGGGCTGGTTCATCGAGCTGATCCTCGCCGTCCTCGTCGCCGCGGTGCTCATCTACGCGTTCGGCAGCACGAAGCGCCGGTCCGACTCCGGGGTCACGCGGACACGCTGACCCCGCGTCCACCCCGGGCGGACGCGCGATACTCACCCCGTCCGCCGGAGTAGCTCAGTCGGTCAGAGCAGCCGCCTTGTAAGCGGCAGGTCAGGGGTTCGAATCCCCTCTCCGGCTTGGGCTGTATCCGAACGCGCTCCGGAGCGTTCCTCCCGGGTCACGCCGGGTGGAGGTGCTCCACGACGGCGTTGTACCGCTCGGCGAGCCGCTGCGCGATGAGCGAGCGGTGGCAGGCCTCGGGGTCGCGCTCGACGCAGAGGAGGGCCGGCTTGCCGAGGCCCGACAGCCCCGAGGCGATCGGCAGCAGGTCGGCGTGGTCCAGGATCTCGGCGGTGTACCGCCGGGCGTACTCATCGGCGAGCGTCCGACGGGAGCGCTTGCCGACGCCGAGGCGATCGTCCTCCGCGTACTGCAGGCGGCGCAGCTCGGTGGTCGGGGCGAGCTCGGGGCGGTGCTCGTAGAAGATCCCGGCATCCGCGAGGGCCGCCTGCAGGCGGCGTGAGTTGGCCCAGGCGTACTCGGCCCCTCGGACACCGCGGCGCTGACGCACGTCGAACACCAGCTCGACGTCCGCGTCCTGCAGCCGGCCGAGGAAGGACTCGGCGTCGAAGCCGTAGATGCCGATCGTCGCGATTCTGGGGCCTGCGGACACCTCGCTCACCTTCCAAGGGCGTGGGGCTTTCTCTTGTTGCGCTCAGCTCACCCTCGTAGATCCTTGAGACGGATTCGCAGACGAGGGGCGCCGCCGCCGCTGTCAGGCTCGGCCGCTCCGCCCTCGAGGCGAATTTCCGCTCATCGCCGGAGCGGTCGCAGCCCCCTTCACGCACGTGAGCGAGAACCCTCTCTCTCAGGGGGATCCCAGCCCTTCAGGAGGGCGTCGCCGCCCCGGGAGGGTCGGTGTCGTGATCACGCGGGAGGGGGCTGACTGATGGCAGAGGCGCGCCCGGATGTGATCGCCGGGACCGTGCTGGCCTACGATCCGACGCACGAGCCAAAAGGGCGTCCCGTCGCCCGCCGAAGGGTCGCCTCGTTCCAGTGACGACGGCCTCGCCGAAGCGCCGGCGAGTGGTGCCTGACACGGGAGGGATCGCGATGGACGACGGCACCCCGACGGCGACGGGCCCGCGCAGCAGCGCCGGCGGGCGGCTGCGGCGCTGGTTCGTCCCGTCCAAGCCCCCGCCGCCGCACAACCCCGCTCTGCTGGAGCACGCAAAGGTGCGGGCGGCGGATGCCCAGAATCGCGTCGCGGACGCGATCACCGCATTCGCCGGATCGATGACCTTCGTCTACATCCACATCCTGTGGTTCACATGCTGGATCGCCTTCGGCCTCGAGGACTACCCGTTCGGCCTGCTCACCATGATCGTCTCGCTCGAGGCCATCTTCCTCTCGACGTTCGTGTTGATCAGCCAGAACCGCGCGGACGCGAAGCGAGAGGTCATCGCCGATCAGCAGTGGCGGACCGTCCGGAAGGAGGACACCCAGAACCAGCAGCTGCTCGACCTCTCGCGCCAGATCCTGCGGCTCACGCAGGAGGTGCGCTCGTACGCCGCGGTGGACGAGGCGCGGCGCGACCAGCGCGGCCGGGGTGACGGGCCCACCCGCTGATCGTCCACGACTCGCGTCACCAAGAATGCGTGACGACGGGTCACCTGATCCCCGCCGAGAGTCCGAGGTGGTCGCGCCGAGTCGATCGACGGCACCGGCGCGGCTCCCCTACGAACGGCGGATAAGGAGCCGAGATGGCACTGTCGAACGAGTTGACGAAGCTGGCGGCGCGGGCGAAGGAGACGGAGACCCGCGCGGAGACCGCTCGCACCCAGGCGAAGGCCGACGTCGAGCGCGAGGTCGAGACGGCACGCGCCGCGGCGCGGGACGAGCGCGAGAAGCTGCGGGCGACGGCCGCGGAACGCCGGGGCGAGGTCGCCGACTGGTGGATCGACGCCCAGGCGTCGTGGAACGACCGCATCGACTCCGTGCGCGACGACATGGAGCGGAAGAAGGTGGCGTTCGACGTCGGCAAGGCCCGGCGTCGCGCCGAACGCGCCGAGGACGACGCGCAGGCCGCGATCGACGCCGCGTACTGGGCGGTCATCGAGGCCGAGTACGCCGCGTTGGACGCGGTCCTCGCGCGGATGGACGCGGAGGACGCGGCCGCGAACGCAAAGGGTGGCCAGCCGGTGTCATCCGGGTCGTGAGCTCGCGACGGGGAGGCCGCGCCGCCCGGCGCGGCCTCCGCCCCCGCGCGGCCCGCCGGCCCGCGCCGGCTGCGCCCCGGTTCCGAGCGTCAGCGCCCCGCGCGTGACGCGCGCGACGAGGGGATGCGGATGCGCAGGACTCCCGGCCGGATCCCGAACGCCAGCGGCGGCTCCAGGTCGACCGCCTCGCCGTCGATTCCCGCGCGCACGGTTCCGGGTGCCTGGACGTCGAGGCTCGCCGTGGTCCATGCCCGCGCCGGGGGGCGCGGGCCGGGCGCCGGTGCGTCGAGGACGATGACGCCGAGCCGCCCGCTGTCGAGCGCGGGGCGAGCGCCCGGCGCCGGTGGCCGCTCGAGCGCGTAGGGCCCGTTCGACACGAGGACGACCGCGGGGTCGAACGTGGGCGACGCCGACGTCGTCGACGAGGCGCAGCCCCGGCGCCTCGCGGACGGACAGCACACGCGCCCGCGCGACAGCCAGGAGCGTCCGCGTCTTCGCGTCGCGGTACTGCGATTGGTGGACGGCATCGCCGTAGATTCCGATCGAGACGTTGTTCAGGAAGCTGCGGCCGTTCACATCGGCCAGGTCGACGCGCCCCTCGACGCCCTCGCTGAACGCGTCGAGCGCGCCGACCGGGTCGCGGCGGTCCAGCCCGAGATCGAGGACGAAGTGGTCCCGCGTGCCCCCGGGGACGGGCACGAACGGGAGTCCGAGCGCCGCGGCGGCGGCCGCGACGACGCTCTGCGACCCGTCACCGCCGGCCATGCCGAGCGCGTCGGCGCCGCCCGCGGCCGCCGCGGCCACCCGTTCCTCCAGGCGGTCGCCGGCATCCAGCATGATCACGGACACGCCGAGCTGCTGCGCCCGCTCCACGACGCCTGCTCGCACGGCTCTGCCACCGCCGGATCGCGGGTTGAGGAAGAGCACGGGCCGCTGCGGCGGCGGGACCGGATGCCAGTTCATCGACTTCCCCATGTGCCCAGCCTCCCCCACGGGGGGGTGATCGGTCGTCACCCCGTTGAGGTGATCGGTCGGGTGGGGTTAGGGTCCAACGGAGCGACTCGCAGAGCCGCGATCTGCGGGGTGGATCTCGTGAGGCGCAGGACACATGCGAGCGCAGCGCCCGCGGCCCCGCGGGGGCTGGTCGTCCGCCGCCCGCTGATGGAGCGCCTGACGGACGTCGATCCCGGCGGCGTCGCCCTGGTGTGCGCGCCGGCGGGCAGCGGGAAGACGGTGCTCCTGCGGCTCTGGGCGGAGTCGGAGGGGCTGGGCCGTGTCGCGTGGGTGTCGGTCGAGCGCGCCGAGCACGACGGTCAGCGCTTCTGGCTGTCCGTCGTGGACGCCGTCGCCGGCGCGGCGGGCGCGGCCGGGCTGGTGGAACGCGTCGCGGCGACGCCCGTCTTCGGCGGTGAGGACGTCGTCGAACGTCTCCGCTCCGACCTGCGTGCGCTCGAGAGCCCGGTCGTCCTGGTCATCGACGATCTGCACGAGCTGCGGTCCGCGGAGGCGCTCCGGCTGCTCGAGCGCTTCCTCGCCGAGCCCCCTCCTGCGCTGCGCGTGGTCCTGGCCACCCGCGGGGATCCGGAGCTCGGGCTGCACCGGCTTCGGCTGGTGGGCGCGCTGACGGAGATCCGCGGCGCCGATCTCCGCTTCTCGCAGGACGAGACGGCTGCCCTTCTCGCCGCCAGCGGCGTCACGCTCGCGGATCACACGACGGCGCAGCTCTGGGAGCGGACCGAGGGCTGGGCGGCCGGCCTCCGGCTCGCCGCGATCTCGCTCGCGGGACACCCCGAGCCGGAGCGGTTCGTCTCCGAGTTCTCCGGCAGCGAGCGCACGGTCGCCGGCTACCTGTTGGCCGAGGTGCTGGAGCGGCAGGCGCCGGACGTACGGGACCTGCTCCTGCGGACGTCGATCCTCGAGCGGGTGAGCGGCGCCCTCGCCGACACGCTGACGGGACGCGCGGGATCGGAGGCCATCCTGCAGGACCTGGAGGAGGCCAACGCGTTCGTCGTGGCGCTGGACGCCGGCCGCTCGTGGTTCCGCTACCACCATCTCCTGTCCGACCTCCTGAGGCTCGAGCTCCGCCGCCGCTCGCCGGCCCTCATCGCGCCGCTGCACGGCGCCGCTGCGGCATGGCTCGAGGAGCACGGCGATCCGGCCGGCGCGATCCGGCACGCACAGTCGGCGGGAGACTGGGCGCACGCGTCGCGGCTCGTGGCCGACAGCGCCGTCGAGCTCGTCTTCGACGGACGGGCCGCGACGCTTCGCGCGCTGCTGGCGGCGTTCCCGTCCGACGCCGCCGAGCGCGACGCCGAACTGGCGCTCGCCTTCGCGACGTCGCGGCTGTACGACGGCCTGCTCGAAGCGTCCGCGACCCACGTCGCAGCCGCCGAGCGGCTGGCCGCCACGGTGCCCGAGGCGCGCCGGCGCCTCTTCGACCTGCGGCTGGCGAGCGCCCGGCTCTGGATCGCCTGCGGGCGCGGCGACCTCGCGACGGCCCAGCAGGAGCTGAGCTCCTGGGAGGCACGCACGGAGGACGAACTCGCGCGGGGGAACGACCATCGCGCGTCGGCGCTCCTGAGCCTCGGCATCGCGGAGCTGTGGTCGCTGCGCCTGGGCGAGGCGCGCCGGGACCTCGAGGAGGCGCTCGTGCTGGCGCGGCGCATCGGCCGCCCCTACGTCGAGGTCGGGTGCCTCGGCCATCTCGCCCTGGCCGCGATCCTCGCGAGCGCGCCGCCGGATGTCCCGCTGCAGCTCAGCGAGGAGGCCGCGGTGATCGCCGAGGCGCATGGGTGGGGCACGCATCGCATCCTCGCTCCCGCGGTGGCCGCGGCGGTCACGGCGCTCGCGTGGCTCGGGCGGGTCGACGACGCGGAGGGGTGGCTCGACCGGATCGCGGGCGACCACCCGCCGACCCCGGAGGTCGAGCGCGAGCCGACCCTGCACTACGCCCGCGCCTTCGCGCGGCTCGGGCAGGGCCGCCTCGTGGAGGCCCTCGACGAGCTCCGCGCGATGCACCTGCTCCTCGGGTCGCTCGACCCTCTCCATCCCCTCCGCCTCGACGTGGGAGGGCTGATCGTCCTGGTCGAGGCGCTCGGCGGCGACCGCGACGCGGCCCGCACCGCGCTCGCCGCCGCGCGGCCCGACGAGCTCGACGGGGCCGGGATGCGCCTCGCCCGCGCCGCCCTCGCGCTCGGCGACGGCGACCCGCGCCAGGTGCTCGAGACGCTCGCGCCCATGATCGCCGGCACACCCACGACGCTCCATCCGCGATGGGCGACGATCCACGCGCTGCTCTTCGACGCCGCGGCGCGCGACCAGCTCGGTGACCGGGCCGGCTCGGAGGCGGCGATCGAGCGTGCGCTCGAGCTGGCGGAGCCGGACGGCGTCATGCTGCAGTTCACCCTCGCGCCCGTCCGCGACCTGCTCGAGCGTCATCCGCGCCACCGCACCCGCCACGCGGCGCTGCTCGCGACGATCCTCGGTGTGCTGGCCGGCCGCGCGCCCCAACGGCGCGGCGCGGTCGAGCCGCTGCGGGAGGATCTGAGCGAGGCCGAGCTCCGGGTGCTCAGGTACCTCCCGAGCAACCTCACAGCACCGGAGATCGCCGCCGAGCTCTACGTGTCCGCCAACACCGTCCGGACGCATATGCGCCGCATCTACGCGAAGCTCGACGCGCACAGCCGCGGCGCGGCGGTCGCGCGGGCGCGGGACCTGGGGCTCCTCGCCGCGCCCCCGGCCCGCGCCCACGTCTCCTGACGCCGGCCTACGCCGCCTGGTGCAGATCCCGGAGGGTGAACGCGCGAGCGATGTCGCCCACGCCCTCCATCACCGCCCAGGCGCCGGCGAAGACGAGAAGCACATAGGCCTTCTCGATGAAGAACTGCCCCGCCGTCCAGAACGCGATGACGGTCATCAGGACGCCGGAGATCAGACCCAGCCACCAGAGCCGGTTCACCGCCTGCTCGAGGAAGGCCCGCACGATCCACCACAGGCCGACGAGCAGGAACAGGAAGCTGAGCAGGTCCGCCAGGCCGGCGAACGTATCCTCCGGGTCGGCGAGGCTCACGAGCCCCGCGATGACCAGCATCACGCCGAACGTCACCCACACCCAGCGCATGGGGATCGGCGCAGCGGCCAGCGCCAGGTTCTGGAAGCCGGCGAAGAGGAACATGAAACCCACGATGAGGCCGACGGTCCTGACCGACGTCTCGTCGAACTGCAGGATCGCGATCGCGACGATGATCCAGCAGATCCCCGCCACGAGCGAGAGCCACCACAGGCTGGTGATCTCCCGCGTGAGCGCGGCGAACCCCGCCCCGGTCGACGGCGCTCCGGCGTTTCCTGGTGCAGCCCGTTCGCTCATGCGGTCCTCCTCTCGCGACGCCGCCGCCGCGGCGACGCCTCCGTTGCGTCTCTGAGCGCCCCGACCCTCCGCCGCCCATGGGTGAGCGCTCATCACACGGACTTGGTGATCCCGCCGGTCGCCGGCGCCGACCACGTCAGCCGGACCTCGACGTTGACGTGGTCGCCGTCGGTGGTGCTCCCGCGCGTCAGCAGCACCGTTTCCGCGAGCGGGACGCTGACCCGGCGACCGCCCGCACTGACCTCGAGGGTCCCGCCCACCGTGAGCGCGTAGGCGATGTCCGTCAGGCGCTCTGCGGCGCGCTCGCGCGAGAGGTGCTCCTCGTGCTCGAAGTCGCTCACCGTGCTCCCCTCGCGATGCGTACGCCGGAGAACCGGAGCGTGCCGCAGCGCCGGGTGACCGGTCGTCACGCAGTTCAGGTGACGTCACGGGTTGCCGGGCCGGCCGGCCGGGTACTGCCGGAGTTCAGGCTGACGCGAGTCGGGACGGCCGCCTGCGAGAGCGTCCGGCGCCTGCTGACCGCTCCGCCGAGCTCGGTCGAGGTCGATCTGCGCCGAGGCGGAGCGTCATCGCCCCGCGCCGCACCCGAGGAGGACGACATGGCCGCCACCTACACGTTCGACGTCTTCTCCAGCCTCGACGGCTACGGCGCCGCCGGCGGCGACTGGACCGGCTACTGGGGCAAGCAGGGCCCCGAGCTGCTCGACCACCGCCTCGCCCTGTACGACGTGGAGCACCGGATGGTCTTCGGGGCCAACACGTACCGCCTGTTCTCGCGGATGCTGGCCGACAGCACCGAGGAGTCCGAGGTGCGCGACCCCTGGGTCACCCGGATGTGGAAGATGCCGGCAACGGTGGTGTCGTTGACGCTGGAGGAGCCCCTCGACTGGCCGGACGCGACCGTCGCGAGCGGTGACGCCGTCGACGTCGTCGCCCGGCTCAAGGAGGAGTCCGAGGTGCCGCTGCGCTCGCACGGCAGCCTGTCGTTGAACCAGGCGCTGATGGCCGCCGGCCTCGTCGACCGCGTGCAGGTGACGCTCTTCCCCGTCATCACCGGTCAGACCGGGCTCGACCCGATCTTCAAGGGTGCGGCCGACTTCGACCTCGAGCTGATCGAGAGCCGGACGCTCGACGGTGACATCCACGAGCTCACCTACCGGCCCACGCTCCATTGACGAGCGACGCCAGGTCGGGAGCCACCGAGTCGGGTGCGGGTGTGAGGCCGTCCAGATCCCGCTCGGCGGTGACACCGCTGAGGACGAGGGCGAACTGGGCGCCGAGGGCCCGGGCGAGCGCCCCGTCGGTGGACGGGCGATCGCCGACCATGACCGCCACGGAGCCCACCCTCTCGGCGACGAGTCGCTGCATGGGCGCGTGGGGCTTGCCCGCGACCTCGGCCGTCGCGCCCGACGCATAGGCCACCGCCGCCAGGAGCGCGCCGGCGCCCGGGAGCAGCCCGTCGGGCGTGGGGAACGTCGCATCCTCGTTCGTGCCGATGAGCCGCGCCCCGGCGCGGACCGCGTCGGCCGCTCGGGCCAGGCCCTGGAAGTCGAACTCACGGTGCCAACCGACGACGACGGCGTCGGCGGGACCCTCCTGGACGATCCGCACGCCGCGCGCCTCGAGCGCCTCGCGCACCCCGGGGCCGGCGGCCGCGAGCGCCGTCGAGCCCGGCTCGAGCAGCGTCGCCGCCGCCTCGGCGGACGTGATGAGGTCGCCGGCATCGGCCCCGACGCCCATCGCCTCCAGCTTCGCGAGGTGCTCGGCGATGGTCGGGCCGGCGTTGTTGGTCAGGAAGACGACGCGCGCGCCGCGCGCCCGGAGGCGCGCGACCGCCTCCGCTGCGCCCGGGATGCTCACCGCCCCACGCCAGAGGACGCCGTCGAGGTCGAGGGCCCACGTGACCATGTGGGCAGTGTCCCACCCGGGAGATGCCCGGCTACCGCGGGCCGTCAGCGCCCGCAGCGCGCGATGTTGCGGCCGACTGCGGACTCGGCGCGCGCGCCGCGCCGGAACGCGACGAGGGCGCGGTCGGGATCCAGCGCGTTCAACGCCGTGCCGCCGCGAGCGTAGGCGCCGAGCGCCCGGTCGGCGGCGGCGAGCGCCTCGCGGTAGCACGCCGGCAGCCGGCCGGCGTCGACCTTCGCGAGCCGGGCCCGCGAGGCCTCGGCCGCGGCCCTGATGGCCGAGCCCGCGCCGATGAGGCACTCGGCCGTCCGGCAACGGTCGAGCCGGTCGATGGATGGGAGGAGGTCGTCGAAGGCCGCGCCGAGCTCGCGGGCGGCTGACAGCCGGGGGTCGTCCGCGGCGCCCGGCACGCACGCGACGATCCGGTCCTGGATGGTGCGCCTCTGCTCGGAGGCGCGGTCCGTGCGGAGGGCCACCGAGTCGAGATCGCCCGCCTTGGCGGCGATTCCCACGTCGCCTGCGGCCTGCAGATAGCCGATCAGCGGCTCGCCCAGATCCCGCAGGCACGGATCGTCGAGCCCGGGGACGTCGTCCGCGAGCGCCTGGGCCGCGTAACCGGCGCGGTCGGCCAGCGGTCCGCCCTGCCGGCGCATGCAGGCGACATCGTCGCCGCAGTCGTTCACCGCCGCGAGCAGGAGGCCGGTCTCGGCGATCTCGCCGCGCATGCGGTCGGCGAAGGCGGCGTCCCCCCTGGACAGCTCCTCACCACCGCCGCCGCAGGCGCTGACGAGCGCCGCGGCGGCCACGGCGAGCGCGATGGCGAGGACGGGCCTCATCCGGCGATCGAAGCGTTCCGGGCCCGGGAGGACAAGCATCGGCGGACGACCGCGTGACGCGCCGCAGCAGCCGACGTAGCGTCGCGGCGAGTTCGTCACACCGACAGAGGAGGTGCCACGTGCGCTCACACCGGACCCTCGCCATCCTCGGAGCAGTCGCCGCGGTCGCGATCGCGGCGACCATCGCGCTCGGCGCGACGTCGGGGGGCGGGAGCGCCACCCCCGGCCTCGCCGCGTTGCGCGCCGACGTCACCAAGCTCCTGAACGGCCCGCGCCTGGAGGTGCAGGCGGCCGTCGACGAGGCGGCGTGCGGCAGCGCCTCCGTGCAGTGCGGCGACGGCGGCAGCGGCCACACGTTCCTGCCGGCCGCCTCGACCAACCACAACCCGGTCGCCGTCGCGGTGCTCGTGACCCGCAACGGCAAGCCGCGCCCCGGCCTCGGGTCGGCGGCGTTCGACTGGAGCAACCGGTTCGTACCCGCCGGCGGCCCCGGCGCCGTGCGCTGCCCCGCCGGCGGCACCGGCTGTGCATCGACGTTCCTGTTCCAGGACGGCGGCGACGGCACCTACCTGTTCTGGGTGCACCCGGGGCCGCAGGGCAGCAACTGGAAGGCCGGCCGCTACTTCGGCCGCATCACCGTCACCGATCCCGGCGGGAGGAAGGGCAGCGCCCTCGTGACCATCACGGTGCCGTAGCCATGGCACTTGACGTGGTGCCATAGTGGTGCCACAATGGTGCCATGAACCTGACACCGTACGTCGAAGACCTGCGCGAACAGCTCGCGGCGGCGGCCGAGGCCGGCGGCGAGGAGGCTCGCGCGCTGGCCCAGCGCCTCACGGCGCCGATGGATGCGGCCGTGCGGCTGATGCTGCTCGAGGCGCTGTCGAGCGCCGCGGCGGAGATCACGCGCGAGCTGGCGCCGGGCTCGGTGGACGTGCGGCTGCGTGGCGGCGAGCCCGAGTTCGTGGTCTCGACGCCGGGCGCCGAGCACGCCGGCGGGGCGCCGGAGGCCGGCGACCAGCCGGGTGTGCCGGCCGCGCCGGCGGCGGCCTCGGAAGGGAACGTGGCCCGGATCAACCTGCGTCTGCCCGACCAGCTGAAGAGCCGGGTCGAGCAGGCCGCCGACCGCGAAGGCCTCTCGATCAACGCCTGGCTGGTGCGGGCCGTCGCCGCTGCGGTTGAGCGCGGCGAAGGGGGCCCGCCCCCCGCGAAGGGCGGATCGGGCGGCGGTCGGCGATACACCGGATGGGGGCGATAGCGATGCCTGGATTCGAAACGCCTGGACCGATCTCCGCGACCATCGACGTCGTCGTCGGCGACGTGCGCGTCGCGGCGAGCGATCGGCAGGACACCGTCGTGGAGGTGCGGCCCAGCGATCCCGCCAGCCGCGCTGACGTGACGGCGGCCGAGGAGACCCTGGTCGAGTACGCCGACGGCCATCTCCGGATCAAGCGCAAGCGGCGCTGGCGCACGCTCAGCCCGTTCAGCGATGCCGGGTCCGTTAACCTGCTGGTCGAGTTGCCCGCGGGCTCCCGCGTCAGCGGCGACGCGGCGATGGGGTCGTTCCGCGGCACCGGGCCGCTCGGGGACCTCCGGCTGAAGACGGCGACCGGCGTCATCGAGGTCGACGATGCGGCGGCGGTCGTGCTCGAGGTCGGCGCGGGCGACGTCACCCTGGTCCGCTCGCGCGGCGACGCCAAGCTCACCACCGGCTCCGGCGCGGTCCGCGCCGGCGAGATCGGCGGCGCGGCCCTCGTCAAGAACTCGAACGGCGACAGCCGGGTGGACGAGGTCGCCGGCGACCTCCGGATCAGGTCGGCCAACGGGGACATCGCGGTGGGGGTCGCCCACGCCTCGGTCAGCGCCGCGACGGCCAACGGCGCCGTCCGCGTCGGCGCAGCCGAACGCGGGTCGCTGGTGGCGGAGACCGGCTCCGGCGCGGTTGACGTCGGCATCGCCGACGGGACGGCCGCGTGGCTCGACCTCGCCACCGGCCATGGGGCCGTGAACAACGCGCTCGAGGCCAGCGGTCCGCCCGTCGCGGGCGAGGAGACCGTCGAGGTTCGGGTCCGCACCGGCCTCGGCGACATCACGATCCGCCGTGCCGCGTCCTCGGCCCAGATGACCCCGAGCCCGGCGACGACCTGAACGACCGCGTCCCCGGCCCCGGGGACGCCCACATCACGACGACACCGCGCGGGCGGCGCCCGCGCGACGGGCCGGCGCGTCCGCGACCGGCCGGGACGACGGGAGATGACGATGGACGGGAACGCTGCGATCGAGGTGCACGAGCTCGGCAGGCGGTTCGGCGACGTGGTCGCGCTCGACGGCCTCGACCTCTCGGTCGAGCGGGGCACCGTGTTCGGCCTGCTCGGCCCGAACGGGGCCGGCAAGACCACGCTGGTGAGGATCCTGGCGACGCTGCTGGCGCCGACGGCGGGGCGGGCGGAGGTGCTCGGCCACGACGTGTCCGCCGAGCCGCTGGCGGTCCGCCGGCGCATCGGCCTGGCCGGGCAGTTCGCGGCCGTGGACGAGGAGCTGAGCGGGCGCGAGAACCTGGAGATGATCGGGCTGCTGTCCAGGCTCGGCCGTGCGGAGGCGCGCCGGCGCACGGGCGAGTTGCTGGAACGCTTCGCGCTCGCCGAGGCCGCCGACCGGCGCGCGGGAGGCTACTCCGGCGGCATGCGCCGCCGGCTCGACCTGGCCGCGGGGCTGATCGGCCGCCCGCCGGTGGTGCTGCTGGACGAGCCGACGACCGGCCTGGACCCGCGCTCGCGGCAGGAGCTGTGGACCATCGTCGACGAGCTCCGCCGCGAGGGCACGACAGTGCTGCTCACGACCCAGTACCTCGACGAGGCGGACCGCCTGGCACAGCGGATCGCCGTGGTCGACCGGGGGCGAATCGTTGCGCAGGGAACGCCTGCGCGGCTGAAGGAGGAGATCGGCGGCAACGTGTTGATGGTGCGGCTCGCGGATCCGGGCTCCGCCGGCGACGCAGCCGCGGCGCTGGCGAACCTGTCCGCCGGCGACGAGCCGCGGGTCGACGCGGCCGGCGGTGAGGTCCGGCTGGCGGTCGCCGACCCGTCCGCCTCGGCGGAGGCGGTCCGGCGCCTCGACTCCTGGGGCATGCCGGTCGCCGCCGTGGAGCTGCACGAGCCCAGCCTCGAGGACGTCTTCCTCGCCCTCACCGGACGCCCGGCGGACGAGCAGACCACCCAGCGCGAGAAGGAGGCAGCATGACCACCACAACCGCCACAGCCACGATCAACGCCGCGCCCGAGCGGGCCCGGCTGACCCTGGCCGAGACCGCCGCCGACACCCGCGTGATGGCCGCCCGCCAGCTGCGCAAGGTCATGCGCCGGCCGACCTTCATCTCCTACCTCGTCCTGCAGCCGGTGATCCTCGTGCTGCTCTTCCGGTACGTCTTCGGGGGCGCGATCGATACGGGCGACCTGAGCTACGTCGACTTCCTGATCCCCGGCATCATCGTGATGTCGGCCGTCTTCGGCTCGCTGACGACGGGGCTCGGGCTGACCGAGGACGTGAAGGCCGGCGTGGTCGATCGCTTCCGCTCGCTGCCGATCTCCCGCTCGGCCGTGCTCCTCGGGCGCACCGCGGCCGACCTCGTGACGAACGCCGTCACGCTCGTCGCGATGCTGCTGATCGGCGTGGCCGTCGGCTTCCGGCCGAGCGAGCCCGCATGGGAGATCGCGCTGGCGATGGTCCTGGTGCTCGCGTTCGCGTACGTGTTCTCGTGGATCAGCGCCTTCGTCGGGCTCGCGGTCCGGGACCCGGAGACCGCCCAGTCGGTCGGCTTCCTCTGGGTCATCCCGCTGGTGTTCGCGTCCTCCGCGTTCGTGCCGACGGACTCGATGCCCGGGGCCGTCCAGGCCGTCGCCGACGTCAACCCGGTCACGCTCGCCGTTGACGCGGCGCGCGACCTCATGGTCGGCCACGGGAGCGCGCTGGCGCCGGCGCTGGGGATGATCGCCTGGCTCGCCGCCCTGCTCCTCGTGTTCGTCCCGCTGGCCGTCCGCGCGTTCCGCAGGGCGTGAGCCTCACCGGGTCGGCGGGGGGACGGCGCCGGCGGGGAGCTCCGCCTCCGCCGGCGCCTCCTCGTGCCTCACCCTCAGGTCGAAGTAGAGATACGTGACGACGGCGGCGGCGAACGGCAACGCCACCACGTACACCGCCGCGGCGATCAGGTTCACGAAGTCGAACGCCGCCCCCGTGAACAGGAGCACCAGCACGCCGAGGGCGGGGCCGGTCAGCAGGGCCAGACCGGTGAGGCCCAGGACGATGGTGCCCGTGCGCCACCAGTTCCCGCGGGTGAGCGCCGTGCTGCGGCGCAGGATTCCGGGCTGGGGGTCGTCCTCGGCGCCCGCCACCACCCCGAGCAGCGACCAGCGCACGAGGATGTACGCGGCGATCGGGATGAGCACGACGCTGACGTCGAGCACCAGCGTCACCGCGACGGCGACCGCCACGGCCGCCGCCAGCGGGCCCAGCTTCGGCCACACCGCGCGGTAGGCCGACCAGGCCGTCACCGGACGGCGGGCCTCGATGTCGATCAGGGCCCGGGCGGTGGCGGCCTGGACGACGGCGAAGCCGATGAGCGTGAGCACCAGGCCGAGCCCCAGCGCCATGGCGTCCACCCAGGCGTGGCGCTCCCCGGCGTCGTTCGACGAGCGGCGCGAGCGCGGTCGCCCGGAACAGCAGCCACTGCAGCCCCGTCGTGATGAGCGCCAGCGGGATGAAGAGCAGCCCGATCCCGATGAAGACGAGGGGCCGTCCGGCGAACGCCCGGGCCCCCGCAGTGATGATCTGCCCCCACGCGCGACGGGATGCGAGGGGCCGCGGCGTGGACGGCCCCCACCGGGTGCGCGTGAGCGGCCAGAGCAGCAGCAGCACGATCCCGGCGATCACCAGCGCCGTCCGCCCGGGGTTGATCTTGATCTGCCGCAGCACCGTGGAGCCGCGCTCGATGGAGCCGCAGAAGACGTCGGTGGCGTTGGTGCCGACCAGCCCGCTCGCCGGGACGCTGAAGCTCGCGGCGCGCCAGCTCCGCTCGGCCCACGTGAAGGGGTGGGTCCAGCGCAGGGTCCGGTTCGGGCCGACCGGCCCGTTGAAGAAGGCGGCGTGCTTCTCGCCCCACCGCCCGTCGAACCCGAGCCACGGGTAGGCGGCCACGGCGGCCGCGCCGTCGGACGGGATCGTCTGGACCGCGGGCGTGATCGTGCGGGCCGGATCCCGCGTGTCGTCGCACCCCAGGCCCTCCGCGTCGCTGCGCATCAGGTAGAGCCGCGACCCGTAGAAGTTGGCCTGCGAGCCGGCGGCGGGGTGGACCACCGGGTGGGTGCCGTCCACCAGCTCGAGCTTGTCGTCGCCCCACCGGGCGCGCTCGGCGCTGGAGTGCTGGCTGAAGCCGACCTCGACGGGCCTCCGGGCGAGCGCCTCCTCGGCGGTCCCGGCGTCGAAGTTGAGCTGGATCATCTCCCAGTCGCCCTCGTGGGTGTTGTTCCAGTCGTTGAAGACGTAGAAGAACCAGTACTGGAGGGCGAGCCTCCCGGGGACGCCGGGCTCCCGGACGACGTGCGCGTACACCGTGGGCCGGGACGCCAGGCGCTCGGCCCACTCCTCGTAGGTGCACCCGGGCCGGAGGGCGTCGCCCGGGAAGTCGAGGTGGTAGTCCCACAGGCCCCGCGCGAGCCGGCCCGCGGTCGGCGCCACGCCCACGAGGTTCGTGGTGTCCCACGGCCCGCGCAGCGCGATCTCGTCGTTCCCCATCAGGTCCGCGACGTCCACCGGCTGGTAGGGGACGTCGATCCCGCAGGAGCCGCCCGACCGCCCGGTCAGGCGGACGACGGGCGCGTACTGGCGCGCCAGCGCGACCTCCGCGGCCGGGGCCGCGGCGGCCGGGGAGGGGGTCCACGAGGCGGCTGCACAGCCGAGCGCCACGAGCATCAACCCCAGGACCCAGTAACGCACGCGCGGCACGGTATCCCACGGCGTGGTACGTATGCGCCGCGATCACCGCGTGGGAGGTCTCGATGGCGGACGGACGGCAGGGAAGCGGGCGGGGCGCGGTCGGCGAGTTCGGGTCGATGGTCGGCGACGCCGTGATGTCGGTGGCGGAGCGGGTGGTGCGGCCGTCCGGCGACGGCGGCGAGCCTGCACCCGACGCGACGCCGCCCGACGCGACGCGGCCGCTCCCGGCGGCGCAGGAGCCGTCGCCGCACCTGGGCGGCCCGGGGCGCGCGATCGGCGAGGTCGCCGGGGCGGTGGTGGGACGGATCGCGCCGAGCGTCATCGAGCACATCGACGTCAACGCGATCCTCGAGCGGGTGGACGTCAACAGCGTGCTCGAGCGGGTCGACGTGAACAAGGTGCTCGCGCGCGTCGACGTGGACGCCGTGCTGGACCGCGTCGATCCGAACCCCCTGATCGATCGGGTGGACATCGAGCACGTGGTGGAGAAGGTGGACGTCGGATCCGTCGCGCGGGAGGCGGTCGAGGGGCTCGACCTTGGCGAGATCGTCCGCGAGTTGACGGTCGGCCTCGGCGGCGACGTCATCCGGGACGCGCGGCTGCAGGGCATGCGCGCCGACCGCGGTGTGGAGCGGGGCGTTCGACCGCGTGCTGGGCCGGGACCCGCGGGGCGCCGTCATCCCCGCCCCCGGCAGCGCCGTCAGCCGCGCGGGGCTGCTGTCACGCGTCGTCGCGGACGTGATCGACACGGTGGTCGTGGTCCTGCTGGGCCTCCTCCTGCTGCTGGTGAGCGAGTCGGTGCAGTTCCTCTGGGTGGGCACCTTCGACCTGGACTTCACCAACATGATCCCCGTCCGCGCCGGCGCCGTCGTGCTGCTGCTGGCCTACCTCACGTACGGCTGGGGGCTGGACGGGCGCACCGTCGGCAAGCTCCTGATGGGGCTGCGCGTCCTGGACGAGGACGGCAGCGACCTGTCGTACCGCCGCGCGTTCGTCCGCGCCGTCCTCTGCGTCCTCTTCCCCGTGGGGCTGCTGTGGTCCGCCGTGAGCCGGAAGGCCGACTCCGTCCAGGACCTGATCGTCAGCACCGCCGTGGTGCACGACTGGGGCCGCGACCCCACTCCCGAGCGGCCCGCGCGCCGCGGGGGACGCTGAGGACCACGCCGCCGTCCCGGGCGGCGGTGTGTCGCGTCCCGCTCCGGCGGGCACCGTTCACCCGTGGACCCACCCGACCGCACCGGGCGGGCCGACCGCTTTGCCGGGGTGCTTCCCGCCCGGTACCGGGATCCCGTCCTCATCGCCGTCGGCGGCATGGGCGCCGTCTACCGCGCGCACGACGAGCGGCTGGGCCGCGACGTCGCCGTCAAGGTGCCGTCGGACGCCGCCGCCCACGACGAGACCGGCGGACGGCGCTTCCGGCGGGAGGCCGTCTCCGCGGCCCGTATCCACCACCCGAATGTCGCCGCCGTCTACGACGTCGGCGAGCACCGCGGGCGGTCGTTCATGGTCATGGAGCTGGTGCCCGGCGGGACGCTCGCCGACCGCCTCGCCCGGGGGCGGCCGCCGCGGGCGCAGGCGCTCGCCTGGATCGCGCAGACGGCCGCCGCGCTCGACGCGGCCCACGCGGCCGGGGTGGTCCATCGCGACGTCAAGCCCGCCAACCTGCTCCTCGACGCCGATGAGCAGGTGAAGGTGGTCGACTTCGGGATCGCCCGGGTGCTGGGCGAGCACGGCAACACGCTCACGGCGGCGGGGACGGTGCTCGGCACGTCCGGCTACGCGTCGCCCGAGCAGGCGCAGGGGTTGTCCGCGACGCCGGCCAGCGACGGGTACTCGCTCGCCGCCGTCGCCTTCGAGTTGCTCACCGGCGAGCGCCCCTTCGCGCCGCGAACCGGCGTCGCGGAGCTGACGGCGCACGCGTACGCCCCGGTGCCGAGCGCGCGCGACCGCGACCCTGCGCTGCCGCTTGCCGTGGACGACGTCCTGCGGCGCGGCATGGCGAAGGACCCGGCGGCGCGCTTCCCGGCCGCGGGCGACCTGGCGGCGGCGCTCGCCGCCGCGCTCGCCGCCCCGCGGTCCACGACCGCGGTGATGCCGGCGGTCGCGCCACCTCCACCGTCGACCCCCGCCCCGCGGCGGGGCCGCGCGATCGCGGCCGCGGCGGCGATCGCGGCCGTCGCGGCCGGTGTGGCGATCACGGTGGCGACGATGGACGACGACGGCGGTGACGGCGGGAACGCACCGGCACCCGCGGCCCGGTCGCAGGTCCGGACCGTCGTGCAGACGGTCGTCCGCTCCGCGCCCACCGCGCCGGCCGCGCCCGCGCAGGCGCCTCCCGCCGGCGAGGCGGTGAGCCTGACGGACCGCTCGACCGCCGCCCTCGATGCGGGGGACGCCGCGACGGGCCTCGCCCTGGCCGAGCGGGCGCTCGCGACGCTCGGCGGCACCGGCGCGGACTACGAGGGCAACGCCAGCTACAACCGGGGGCGCGCGCTCATCGCCCTCAGCCGCTGCGCCGAGGCCGTCGACCCCCTGCGGCGCGCGGTGGAGATCGGCGGCACCGACTGGCAGGAGCGGACGCGGCGGGACGCCCTGAAGGAGGCCCACCGCTGCGGGCGGGGGAACGTGAAGGCGAAGGGGAAGGGGAAGGGGCGCAAGGACTGAGCGCGCCGCCGCCCGGCGTCACCCCTCGTCGCCGCCGTCGGTCTCCGCGCCGATCAGGAGCGCGAGGCACGTGAGCCAGAGCCACAGCAGCACCACGACGATCGAGGCGAGCGCGCCGTACGTCTTGCCGTAGCTCGCGAAGTTCGCGGTGTACGCGGCGAAGAGGCCGGAGACGACGAGCCAGACGACCATCGCCACCACCGCGCCGAGCGTCACGACGCCGAGCCACGCGCGGGGGTGCGGGCCCGCGGAGAAGCGGTACAGCAACCCGATGCCGATGAGCATCACGACCGCCAGGACCGGCCATCGCAGGATGTCGAACGCGAGCCGGCCGGCGTCGCCGAGGCCCGCGTCGTCGAGCAGCGGCGGGACGGCCGCGACGAGGAAGATCACGATCGCCAGGAAGACGATCGCCGCGAGCGTGAGCAGCAGGGCCTTGCCCTTCTTGGCGACGAAGCCCGTCGGCTCCTCGCGTTCGCGCGCCACGTGGATGCCGGTGATCAGCGCGGCGGTGCCGCCCGACGCGCTCCACAACGCGAGGACGATCGCGACGACCAGCGTCACGGAGAGGCCGCTGCGGTTCGCGTTGATGATCTGCGTGAGCTGGTAGACGAGGAAGTCCTCCACCTCCGCCGGGAGGGAGGAGCTCAGGTCCTGCACCTGCTGCCGCACGTCGGCGGGGTCGGCCACCAGGCCGTAGACCGAGATCAGCGCCACCAGGGTCGGGACGAGCGCCAGGAAGGCGTAGAACGCGACGCCGGCGGCCACCAGCGTGGTGTTGTGCTCGCGCACACGGGCCGGGAGGCCCGACGCGACCGCGCTCAATGCCACACCGACCTCCTCAGAAGCGCTCCTCCAGGAGCGCGTGGCGCAGGCCACGGTCGCTCACGGTGACCGCGTCGTGGCCCAGGGTCTCGAGCACCGCGCGGACGATGACGGCGCCGCCCAGGATCACCTCCGCCCGGGCGGGCTGCAGCCCCACGATGCCGCGGCGGCGGTCGGCCGCTCATCGTGCGGTAGCGGCCGATCTGGCGGTCGATCTCGGCGCGGTCCAGGGCCGTCCCGTCCACCACGTCCGGGTCGTAGGAGACGAGGCCGTGCATCACGGCGGCGAGGTTCGTGAACACGCCGCCGACGCCGATGACCGCCTCCGGGCGGGGGCGGTCGTCCAGGCCGCCGAGCTCGGAGGCCACCGCCGCGCCCGCCTGTCCGAGGACGGCGGGGGAGACGGGACCGTCCAGGCCGAAGCGCTCCGTCACGGCGACCGCCCCGAGGTCGATGCTGAAGCGGTCGTCGATGCGGCCGCCGGTGCCGAACGTGAACTGCGAGCTGCCGCCGCCCGTCTCGAACACGACCAGGGAGCCGTCGCGTCCCGGCGCGGACGTCGCCGCGACGAACCCCAGCCGGGCCTCCTCCTCGCCGGGGATCACCTCCACCTCGACGCCGCACCGTTCGCGCACCGCAGCGGTGAAGGCCGCGGTGTTGCCGGCGATGCGCAGCGCCGCCGTGCCGACCGCGACGATCGGCGCGCCCTCCCGGCGGGCCTCGTGGACCATGCCGCACACCGCCTCGACGGTGCGGGCGATCGGCGCCGCCCCCAGGTCCCCGTCCGGGTGCAGCCCCTCGCCGAGGCGGGTCACCGACGCGCCGTCCGCCAGGGTGCGCCACCCCGTGCCGTCCCGCTCGCCGATGTGCAGCTTCACCGAGTTGGTGCCGATGTCGATCACCGCGCCGCGCGGCGGCAGGAGCCCGGTCAGGGCCCGGAGGCGCCGCGGGTAGCTCACGTTGGGGTGCCCGTCGAGCCCGAGCTCGCGGAGGACGTTGACCACGGCAGCCGGGTCCTCCGACTCGATCGCGAACGTCCGCATCTCCCGGCCGTTGACCCGCAGGTCCGTGACCTCGGCGGCGCATCCGCCGAGCCGGTAGCGGACGCGCCGCTTGTGGACGGCGACGGTGCGCAGCTCGGTGGCGTGAAGCGCCTCCGCCAGAATGCGCACGTCCTCGGTGGTGAGCGTCGTCGGGCGCTTCAGCACGGGCCGCCACCGCTCCAGACCGTGGTCGTCGATCTCCTCGAGCATCTTCACGTCGACCAGCCCGGCGCGCACCTTCACCGTGTCCTCGCCGCCGCCCGACACCATGTAGAGCTCGTCGCTGTCCTGGACGTCGTCGGGCGTCTCCGACGCGAAGCGCGCCGCGGCGGGCGCCACCTCGTCGAACGTGCGCCACTCCCAGCGCGGGACGATCTCCTCCGTGCCCATCACGTCACCCCCGCGGTCGGCGCGTCCCGGCGCTGCGCCTCGACCGCCAGGTGCAGGCTGGGGTGGACGTGGCCGGCGCCGATGTGCGCCAACGCCCCGTCCGCTCCCAGCACCCGCAGCACCTGCGGCTTGGCGCGCGCGATGTGAAGGGCGACGCCGTCGGCCGCGAGGAGGTCGTGGACCTCCCGGACCGCGGCGGCGCCCTGGGCGTCGATGAAGTTGACGCCCTCGAAGTCGAGCACCACCGCCGCGAGCGGGGCGTCGCCGTCGGCGATCGCCCGGACGCGGTTCTCGAGCGACTCCGCGGTGGCGAAGAAGAGCCCACCGTCGAAGCGCAGCACGGCGACGCCGGGCAGCGTCTCGTCGCCCGGGTGGTCGTCCAGGTCGCGGAACACGTGGGTGCCGGCCGCGCGCCCCAGGAGCGGCATCGGCGGGCGCGTCGCCACGTACACCAGCCACCCGAGCGACAGCACCACGCCGACGATGACGCCGGCCAGCACGCCGGCCGCCAGCACCGCGACGAACGCCGCCACCGCGATCCAGAAGTCGAAGCGGGACACCCGGTGGAGGCGGCGGAACTCGCCCACGTCGATCATCCCGAACACGACGGCGTCGATGATGATCGCGGCGAGCACGGCCTTCGGGAGGTCGGAGAAGAGCGGCGCCAGCACCACCAGCGTCGCCAGCACCAGGCCCCCGGTGACGAGGGAGGCGACCGGCGTCCGCGCCCCCGACGACTCGTTCAGGGAGCTCGCCGACAGGCTGGTGGACACCGGCATGCCCTGGAAGATCCCCGCCCCGGCGTTCGCCATGCCCTGCGCCACCGACTCCTGGTTGATGTCCACCCTGTAGCGGTGGCGCGAGGCGAACGCGCGCGCGTCGCCGGCCGTCTGGGAGAAGCCGATCAGCAGCAGCGCCGCCGACGCCGCCACCACCACCCCGGCGTGATCGCCCACCAGCCCGAGGTCGGGGAACTCGGGCGCCGGCAGCCCCCGCGGCACGTCTCCCACCAGGGCCACCCCGTGCGCCCCCATGTCGAAGGCGGCCGACGCGAGCAGCCCGCCCACCAGCAGGACCAGGGCGCCCGGGACGGCCGGCGTCAGGAACCGCAGCGCCAGGATCACGCCCAAGGCGACGGCGCCGACCAGCAGCGTGGCCCAGTGGATGTCACCCAGCGTCCGGGCCCACGCGCCGAGCTCCGTCCACGCCGTCACCTTGTCCGCCGACGTGCCGGTCAGCTTCGGCAGCTCTCCGATCACCACGTCGATGGCCGCCCCCGCCAGGAAGCCGGTCACGACCGCCTTCGACAGGAACTGGGAGATCCACCCCATCCGCAGGGCGGCCAGGAGCAGGAACAGCATGCCGCTGAGCAGCGCGATCGCCGCGACGAGCTCCGCCGCCTCGTCGCCCGCCAGGCCGGTCACGAGCACCGCGCCGCCGGCGACGGCGGCCAGCGACGAGCTGGGCCCCGTGGAGATCTGCCGCGACGTGCAGAACACCGCGTAGATCAGGGCGCCCGCCGCCGCGGCGTAGAGCCCGTTCTGGAGCGGGATCCCGGCGATCCCCGCGTAGCCCAGGTTCTTGGGCACCACGAGCGCGGTCACGGCGATGCCGGCGGCCACGTCCCCCCGCAGCCACCGCCGCTCGTACCGGGGCAGCCAGCCGACGATCGGGAAGAGGCGGGACGCCCGGCCGGACGCGGCCGGCGCGGCGGTGGTCACGTCACGTCCGCGCCCTGCCGGGGCTGACCGCCTCCCGGGCGTCGATCGGCGTGGGCGGCTGCGCGGCCTCGCGGCGGCGCACCCACTTGCTTGCCTCGATCGTCAGGGGGAGCAGGGCGGCGAGCCCGAGGCAGGCCATCCACTCGCGGCCGGTGAGCGAGGTGGTGAGCAGGCCGTGCTGCAGGCCGGGCAGCTCGGTGGCCAGGACGACCATCACCAGGATCACCATCGAGACGCCCGCTGCCTTCAGGATCGGGGGCGTCAGGCCGGGGGCCGGGTCGCGCCGGTTGGCGAGGGCGTTGAAGATCGTGCCGAGGCCCATCACCACGAACGTCATGGTCATGGAGGCCGACGCCACGTCCTCGCTCGGCTCGTCCGGCCCCGCGACCAGCGGTATGAGCGCCGCGACGAACAGCACGGCCGCGTAGAGCAGCCACATCGACACCGCCGTGCGGTTGGTGATCGGCAGCGCCGGGTCGCGCGGCGGGCGGTGCATCACATCGGGGTCGCCCGGGTCGATGGCGATCACCACGACGCCGCCGGCGGTGGCGAAGAACAGCAGGTACAGCACCATCAGCGGCGTCATCGCCACGCCGTTGTTGAGGTCGAACGCGGTCGCCGCGAGGAACAGGAGCACCAGCGCAAGCAGCTGGGTCATCTGGTAGCGGACGTAGGACACGACCTTGTCGTAGACGCGCCGGCCGATCTCCACGGCGTGCACCAGCGTCCCGAAGTTGTCGTCGGTCAGGATCATCCGGGCGGCCTGCTTGGTCACCTCGCTGCCGCTGCCCATCGCCACGCCGATGTCGGCCTGCTTCAGCGCGGCCGCGTCGTTCACCGCGTCGCCGGTCATCGCCACGATCTGGCCCTGCTCCTGCATGAGGCGGGCAAGCCGCAGCTTGTCCTGCGGCGTCACGCGGCCGAAGACGTGCAGGCCGGGCAGCCGGCGCTTGATCTCGTCGTCGTCGAGCGCCTGCAGCTCCGCGCCGCTGATGGCGCCGGGGCCGAGCCCCAGCTCCTCGCCGATGGCGCCGGCGGTGACGGCGTGGTCGCCGGTGATCATGCGGACGTCGATGCCGGCGCCGAGCGCGGTGGTCACGGCGCTCTTCGCCTCGGACCGCAGCGGGTCGATGATCCCGGTCAGCGCGACGAAGGAGAGGTCCTGGACAAGGGGCATCGGGTCCTCGCCCGCCGCGGTGAGCTCGTCCTCGTCCACCAGCCGGGCGGCGAAGGCGAGCACCCGGAGGCCCCGCCCGCCCATCCGGGCGTTCGCGGCGTCGATGTCGTCGCGCGCCTCGTCGATCGGCGCCTGGTCCGCGCTGAGCGGGCCGCCCGCGCGGTTGCAGCGCGCCAGCACCACGTCGGGCGCGCCCTTCACCAGCTCCACGCAGGTGCTCCGTGCCGTCCAGCTCGACGCGGTGGAACGTCGCCATGAACTTGTAGTCCGAGTCGAACGGGACCTCGGCCAGGCGCGGGTAGGTGCGGCGGGTCTCGCCGGCGTCGACGCCGAGCTTCGCCGCCAGCACGACGAGGGCGGCCTCGGTGGGGTCGCCCACCACGCTGCCGTCGTCGCCGACGGTCGCGTCGCTGGCCAGCACCAGCCCCAGCGCGAGACGGGTGAAGTCGGGGACGGGGACCCCCGCGACCGACGTGATCGCGCCGCTCTTGCGGTAGCCCTCGCCCTCCACCGGGAACCACGAGCCGTTCGCGTAGACGAGCGAGACCATCATCTCGTTCAGCGTCAGCGTCCCGGTCTTGTCGGTGTTGATGACGCTGGTGGCGCCGAGCGTCTCGACGTCGTTCAGGTTCTTGACCACGGCCTTCGACTCCGCCAGCTCCTTCGCGCCCAGCGACAGCAGGCCGGAGACGAACGCCGGCATGCCGGTGGGGATGGCGGAGATCGCCATCGCGGTGCCGAGCAGCACGACGTCGGTGAACGACTCGCCGCGGGCGATGCCCACGATGACGATGATCAGCACCGCCGTCCACGCGATGATCCCGAGCACCTTGGTCAGCGTGTCCAGCTCGCGCTGGAGCGGCGACCGCGTGCGGGTGACCGAGGTCAGCATCGTCGCGATCTGGCCCATCTGGGTGCCCATGCCGGTCGCGGTGACGACCATGGTCGCGGTGCCGCGGGTGACGGCGGTGTTCTGGAACAGCATGTTGGCGCGGTCGCCGACGGGGGTGTCCGCGTCGAGGACCGGCGCCGCCTCCTTCGAGACGGGCGCGCTCTCGCCCGTGAGGGCCGCCTCCTGGGTCTCGAGGGTGGCGGAGCGCAGGATGCGCCCGTCGGCGGGGACGATGTCGCCCGACTCGAGCTGGACGATGTCGCCGGGCACGACGTCGGTCGACGGGATCAGGAGCGACCCCGCCGTCTCGGACCACCCGCGCCTGCGGCACCTGGAGGTTCGCGAGGGCGTCGATGCTCGCCCGCGCCTGCAGCTCCTGCCGGGTCCCCAGCACGAGGTTGAGCAGGATCAGGAGGCCGACGACGACGGCGGTCGACACCTCGCCGATCACCAGGCTCACCACGACGACCGCGATGAGCATGATGTTCATCGGCTCGCGCAGCTGGACGAGCGCGATCTCCCAGATCGACGGGGGCTTCTCGGCGGCGATCGCGTTCGGGCCGTACTGCCCGAGCCGCGTCGCGACCTCGGCGTTCCCGAGCCCCGCGGCGGGGTCGGTCCTGAGCCCGGCCGCGACGTCCGCCCCGTCCAGGGCGTGCGGGGGTGGCCCGTCGCCGCCGACCGCCGTTGTGGCCGTGGCCTGGTCGATCCGCACCGTCGCCTCCTCCGCCGGGTCCATCCCGCGACGGTAGGGCGGGGGTGACCCGCCCGCATCGCGCGCGGGCGCGCTCACCCGGGCGAATCGACGAAGTACGGCATACGGCACCGCGTCATACGGCAGTACCGCGGATGCCCGGCCCCGGGGGCCACTCGTAGCGTGCTCCCACACCGAACGCACGACCGATGGAGGAGCCATGAACCTGTACGTGATCATGCGGCGCAACGGCTGGGCCACCGTGGAGGACCTGCAGGTGGCGGGCGCGCGTTCCGCGGAGGTCGGCGACCAGCCGGGCTCCGGGGTCCGCTGGATCCGCAGCTACGCCCTCGACGAGGAGGCCGGCGACGTCGGCACCGTCTGCATCTACCAGGGCGAGAGCGCCGAGGCGATCCGCCGCCACGCCGAGGCCTCCGGCCTGCCGTGCGACGAGATCATCCCGGTCCTCGACACGGTCATCCTCCGGCCGGACCCGGTTGCGACGACCGCCTGAGCCCCCTGCCCGCCGGTGGTCGCGTCCGCGGCCGCCGGCGGGCTAGGCTCGCCACCATGCGCACCCGTCCCGCCCTGGTCGGCCGCGACGCCGAGCAGCGGTGGCTCGAGGAGGCCCTGGAGGGCGCCCGCGCCGGCGCGGGCCGCGTGGTGCTGCTCGCCGGGGAGGCCGGGGTGGGCAAGACCCGGCTCGCCGACGACCTGGCGGCGCAATCCGGCCTGACCGTCCTGCGGGGGCGGGCGGACGCCGCCGGCGGGTCGCCCTACGCCCCGCTCGCCCAGGCGCTCCGCGCCCACCTGCGCGCCGACCCCGGCGTCGTCGACGGCGCCGGCGGCCTCCGGGACCACCTGGCGATGGTGCTCCCCGAGCTCGGCCCTCCACCGGCCGACCCGCACCCGCCCGCCCTTGCGGAGGCGGTCCGCGGCGTGCTGGCCGCCGCGACGGCCGACGGGCCGCTGCTGCTGGTGCTCGACGACCTCCACTGGAGCGACGACGCCACCCTCGAGCTGGTGGCGGGGATCGCGGAGCCGCTCGCCGACGTGCCCGCGCTGGTGCTCGGCGCCTACCGCTCCGACGGGCTGCCCCGCGACCACGGGATGCGCCGCCTGCGGCACGAGCTGCGCCGGCGGGGACGGCTGGCGGAGCTGGCCGTGGGCCCCCTCGGCCCCGACGAGACCGCGGCCCTCGCCGCCACCGTCCTGGGCGACCCGCCGTCCCCGGCGCTCGCGCGGACGCTCCACGACCGCGCGCAGGGCGTGCCGTTCTTCACCGAGGAGCTCGCGCGGGCGCTCGAGCGCGTCGGGCGCGCTGGTCCCCGGGCCGCAGGGCCTGGAGGTGGGCGGGGAGGGGGAGGTCCCCGTCCCGGAGACGGTGCGCGACGCCGTGCTGCTCGCCGCCGTGGAGCTGTCGCAGGAGGGCCGCACCGCCGCCGACGCCGCCGCCGTCGCGGGGACGACCTTCGACCTGGTGCTCGTGGCCGACGTGGCGTGCGCCGACGGCGTGGCCGAGCTGGTCGAGCGGGGCTGGGTCCGCGAGGACGGCGACGGCCGCGGGGCGTTCCGGCACGCGCTCACCCGCGAGGCGCTCTACGCCGACGTCCCGTGGCTGCGCCGCCGCGCGCTGCACCGGGAGCTCGCCGGGGCGCTCGAGGCCGCCGCCGCCCCGTCCATGGAGATCGCCGCCCACTGGATGGGCGCCCGGGAGCCCGCCCGGGCGCGGACCGCGCTGCTGCGGGCGGCGGAGGAGCTCCGCGCGGTCCACGCCCACCGCGACGCCGCCCGCGCGTGGCGCCAGGCGCTGGAGCTGTGGCCGGAGGGCGAGGACGTGGAGGAGCGGCTCGCCGTCCTGGCGGCCTACGCGCGCAGCGCCGAGCTGGCCGGTGAGCCGACGGAGGCGGCGCGCGCGTGGCGCGAGGTGTGCGACCTGCTGGGCGAGTCGCGGCAGGGCGAGCGCGCCGAGGCCCTGCGCTGCCTGGCCGCCGTCCACGACCTGCGCGGCGACCGCGAGTCGGCGCTCGCCGCCCGCCGCGCGGCCGCCGAGGCGTTCGCCGCCGCCACCCGCCCCGCCGAGGCCGCGATGGAGCACCTCGGCGCCGCCAACTACCTCCGGGCGAAGGCCGAGTACACGCCCGCCATCGACCACGCCCGCGCCGCCGCCGCCGCCGCCCGCCAGGCCGGCCGGCCCGAGGTGGAGGCCCGCGCGCTCGGCCTGGAGGGCGTCGTCACGGCGAAGCGCGGCGACCACGCGGAGGGGCTCGCCACCGTCCGCCGGGGACTGGAGCTCGCCGTGGCGTCGGAGTCGTCCTCCGCCGCCGCCGAGCTCTACCAGCGGCTGAGCCTCGTGATCTACGACGCGGGCGACTACCGGACCGCCGAGGAGACGCTCGACACCGCCCTGGCCCTCTGCGAGACCGGCGCCGGCGCCGACGTGGCCACCGCCTGCGTCACGTGCATGGTGTTCGTGCTCCGCGAGTGCGGCGAGTGGCCGCGCGCGATCGAGCTGGGCCGTGAGGTCATCGCGAACGGGGCGGCGGCGTGGGTGGCCGAGGGGCTGCTCGGCGCGATCCACCTCCACCAGGGCAAGCCGACGCTGGCCCGCAGGATGCTGGCGTCGTGCCTCGCCGCCGCGTCGCGCGTCGACCACTTCAACATGGCCGTGGACAGCACCACGGCCCTCGCGCAGCTCGCGGCCTACGAGGGCGCCGACGAGGAGGCGACGCGCCGCTGCGCCGAGGTGCTGGCGCGGTGGGAGCGGAGCGAGGACCACCACTACGCGGTCCGCGGCCTGCGCTGGTCGGCGCGCTTCCTCTCCGAGCGGGGCGACCTGTCCGGCGCCCACCGCTGCGCCGAGGCCCTCGCCGCGATCGCGTCCCGCACCGGGCACCCCGACGCGCTCGCCGCCCTGGCCCATGCCGTCGGCGAGATCGCCCTGGCGCAGGACGACGCGGCCACGGCCGCCGAGCAGATCAGCCGCGCCCTCGACATCCATCGCACCCTCGACGTCCCGGTCGACCGGGAGGAGATCGGGATGCGGGCGGGCGTCGCGCTCGCGGCGGCGGGCGAGCGGGAGGGCGCGCTGGAGCGTCTCGACGAGGCCTACCGCGGGGCGCGCCGGCTCGGGTCGCGCCTCCTGGCGGTGGAGACCGCGCGCGAGGTCGCCGCGCTGGGCGAGTCGGTCGCCGGGCGGCTGGGGCGGCGGGCCGAGGCCGACGCGGAGGGTTCCGGGCTGTCGCGCCGCGAGCTGGAGGTGGTCCGGCTCGTCGCGGTCGGCAGGACGAACCGCGAGATCGCCCGGGAGCTCTACCTCAGCCCGCGCACCGTCGACATGCACGTGCGCAACATCCTGCGCCGCCTCGGGTGCCGCTCGCGCGTCGAGGCCGCCCACCGGGCGGGGGAGCTCGGCCTGCTCGTCTGAGCCCGGCCCGCGGTCACCCCAGCAGCAGGACGAGCTCCAGGCCGTAGCGCACGGCGAGGAGGGCGCCGCCAGCAGCCGCCTGTGTGGCCGATGGTGCTGTGGCGGGCGACGAGCGAGCACCCGGTCCTCGGTGCGGTCCGGGGCCGCGGCGTGAGCCATGCCGGCGCGTTGCGCTCCCTCTCGCGCCAGGTGACGCGCCGGATGTCGTTCCCCGGGCCGTCCGGCGGGGCATCCCCCGATGAGGGGATCGAGGGTCCCACCGTCGTGGTCGAGGAAGAGGTCAGGGAACCGTGACCACGATCGCGCGCGACCAGGGGTGGCGTCCGTGAGCGGCAGCCGAGAACCGATGGCACGAACGCGTCACCCGGTGTGCGGGGGCGCCTCCTGAGCGGGGGACGCCAGACGGAGGAGACCGGGGCCAGCCTCGGCCGCCCGGGTCGCCTCATCGACATCCTCGAGGACTGCATGGCCGCCCGCCTCACGCCGCGCCGATCCGGCTGGTCCGCGGCCGCGCACCTCGCGATGGACCTGGAGCGCCACTTCGGTGTCCGAGCCCCCGTCCCGGCGATCGAGTCGGCGTTGCGCATCCTGGTACGGCGGGGACGGGTGCGGGTCTGGGCCGACGGCGGCGGGCGCCGCTGGTACCGGCTCGCCGACGCCGACTGACCGACCGTCCCGCCGCGGGCGCGGGCGTCCGGGCGGCGACGTCCGGGTAGCTTCCGCGCGATGGCGCGCCGGATCGACAACCCGCTGTACCGCCTCCCCGCCGGGGTCGTGGTGGGCCTCATCGTGGCGCTCGTGATCGCCCTCGCGATCGTGGTCGGCGTCGTCGGCTGCCAGGACGACGGTGACGACGGCGCCGGCTCCGCCACCGTCGCCGAGACCGCGCCGGCCACCACGCCGGTCGTCGCGGGCATCGAGCGCTGCCTGGTGCAGAACCCCGCGCGCCCGGTGCGCGCCGCCTTCCAGGGGCCGGAGGCCTACGTGGCGTGCGCCCAGTTCGCGATCCAGGCGCCCCCGTACGGCGGGGCCGGGTGGACGATTGCGCGCGACACGCCGGCGCCGCCCCTCACGGGCGGCCGCCGCGTGGTGTGCGAGCTGAACGCCGCGAGCGCATCGCACGCCACGATCCAGGACGCCGGGGCCGCCCGCGAGGGTCTCGCGGAGTGCCGGCGGATGCGGCGCGACGGCTGGGAGCCGGGACCCCGGCCCTAGGCCTCCGGGTGCTTGCCGGTGGGCC
This sequence comes from Miltoncostaeaceae bacterium, assembly GCA_963749475.1. Lineage (GTDB taxonomy): Bacteria > Actinomycetota > Thermoleophilia > Miltoncostaeales > Miltoncostaeaceae > Miltoncostaea. Next base: position 110,016 of record CAVVMP010000011.1, on the reverse strand, counting down.
GCCGTCCGGAGATCGGGATGAGCCACCAGAACACGACGGCTGCAGCCATCGTGGCCAGCCCGGCCACCAGCCCGCCCGTGCGCCCGTAGGTCATGTCGACCATCAGGAACACCGCGGCCGACACGGCGAGCGCGAGCACCGCCAGCCCGGCGAGCGTGAGGCGGTGGGCGGTATCGACGATCTCGCGCTTGCGGTGCTGGCGGAAGCGCAGGCGGTGGAGCGCCGTCGGCGCCATCAGCAGGATCGTCGCGAGCGCCGTCGCCAGGAGCACGCCCACGTAGACGCCACGCTGGGTGTCGGTCACCTCCTCGAACCGGGCGCTGAACGGCACGGTCAGCAGGAACGCGAACAGCACCTGGACACCGGGCAGGATGACCCGCAGCTCCTGGAGGAGCTCCGCAAGCTGGCGGTCCAGGCGCTCGGCCTCGGTCTCGTCGCGGAAGGGCGGGTCCGTGGTCATCGCCGGAGGTCTACGTGACGCCCATCACCCGGGCAAGGCGCCCGGCGGCGGCGGCTACGCCGGCTCGGCGCCCAGGCTCGCCATCTCGGCGGCGTCGTAGCGGACCAGGTCCGGGAGGAGCACCGCCACCAGCGCCACGGCCCCCAGGCACGCGAGCCCTCCCGACACCACCGACACCTGGGGCGTGGTGAGCGCGGCCACCGTGCCCGACTCCACGTCGCCCAGCCGCGGGCCGCTCGTCACGACCAGGATGAAGACCGACGACATCCGCCCGCGCATGTGGTCGGGGGTCACCGACTGCATGATCGTGGTCCGGCACACGGCGCTGATGCTGTCGGCCGCGCCCGCCACGGCGAACAGGGCCGCCGCCGGCCACAGGCTCGTCATGAGGCCGGCCGCCGCGATCGCCAGCCCCCACACCGCCACCGCCGCCAGGGTGATCCGGCCCAGGAAGCGCGCCTCCTGGAGCCAGCCCGTCGTGAGCGCCCCGACGGTTGCGCCGGCGGAGACCGCCGCCAGCAGCAGGCCGGCCCCCTCCGGCCCGGCGTGGAACACGCTCACGGCCAGCACGGGGAAGAGGGCCCGCGGCATGCCGAAGCCCATCGCCGCCAGGTCGATCACGAAGCTCCCGATGAGCGACTGCGAGCGGCGCACGAACGCCAGGCCCGACCGGATGGACCTCAGCACGGGCTCCCGGTGCTCCACGGTCGCGGGCGGCTGCGGCGACATGGCGTGCGCCGCCGCCCACATGCCGAGGCACGTGACGGCGTCGAGCGCGTAGGCCGACGCGATCCCGGACCCGGCGATCAGCAGGCCGCCCGCCGCCGGGCCGATCACCATCGTGACCTGCGCCAGGCCGAAGCTCATCGACAGGGCCCCGCGCAGCAGCCGCGGCGGCACCGTCGACGGCACGATCGCGCCGCGCGTGACCCGCTCCACCGTCGAGGCGCCCGCGGTCGCGGCGGCCAGCAGGAACAGCAGCCAGACCGGCGGGTCGCCGTGGACCGTCGCGGCCGTGAGCCCCGCGGCCAGCAGCACCAGGGCGATCTGGCAGAGCTCCAGCAGCCGCCGCCGGTCGAAGCGGTCGGCGATCGCGCCGGCCAGCAACGACGCGAGGACCACCGGGAACAGCTCCACCAGGCCCACCAGGCCGGTCATGAACGCCGACCCCGTGAGCTCGTAGACCTGGAACGGCAGGGCCACCAGCGCCGCCTGGCTGCCCAGCCCGGTCACGAGCTGGCCGAGCATGAGCAGGCGGAAGTCGCGGGACTCCCGCAGCGGGCGGACGTCCGGCGTGATGGATGAGAGAAGGCTCACGGAACCGACCGACCTTGCCAGACCCGCTTCCCCGCTCGCCCCACGGCCGGCGCCCGGCCGCTCACGTACCCTGAGGGGAGCGAATTTTCTGGAGGGGGCGGGGCATGAGGGTGCGGCTGGCGGGCGCGGGCGGCGAGGCGGGGACCACCCCGTCCGTCGCCGTGCCCGGCGCCGTCGTCACCCGGCGGCCGCCGTCCTTCGCACCGCTCCTGATCGTGGCGGCGTCGACATCGGTCTTCGTGGGCACCGCCATGGCCACCACGCTGTTCGCCAGCGTCGGGTGGGGCGCGACCGCGGGGCTGCGCCTGACGCTGGCGGCGGTGGTGCTGCTGGCGATCGCGCGGCCCCGGGTGCGCGGCCGCTCGCGCCGCGAGTGGGCGCAACTCGGCCTGCTCGGGGCGACCCTGGCCGTGATGGGCACCGCGTTCTACGGCGCCGTCAACCGCGTCCCGCTGGGCGTGGCGGCGACCATCGAGTTCCTGGGCCCGCTGACCGTGGCCGTCGCGGCAAGCCGGCGGCGCATCGACCTGCTGTGGGTGGCGCTCGCGCTGCTCGGCGTGGCCGCGCTGGCCGGGAACCTCGCCGGCGGCGGGTCGCCCGCGGGCGTCGGGCTGGCCCTGCTCGCGGCCGCCGGCCTCGGCGCGTACCTGATCGCGAGCCAGCGGGTGGGCGACCAGGCCGATGGGTTCGACGGGCTCGCCCTGTCGGTGACGATCGCGGCCGTGCTGGTGTCGCCGTTCACGCTCGCCTCGGCAGGCGCGATCGCGGCGCCGTCCGTGCTGGGCGTCGGCGTGCTGGTGGCGCTCGCCGGCATCGTCGTGCCGACGGCGCTCGAGATGGAGGCGCTGCGACGGATGCGCGCCGGCACGGTCGCGGTGCTGCTGAGCCTGGAGCCGGCGATCGCGGCGGTGGTGGGGTTCGCGCTGCTCGGCCAGCGGCTCACGGTGGCCGAGACCCTCGGCGCCGTGCTGGTGGTGCTCGGCTCGGTGGGCGCCCTGTGGGGCGGCACCGCGCGCGGCCCCACGGGCTAGGGCGTCACCGCTCCGGGTCCCTCCTGCGGGCCCGGTTCAGCGCCCGGCCGATGGCCTGGCGCGCCTCCGAGGCGCGCGTCAGCGCGGTGGCGGCGGCCACCGCCGCCGCACGCGCCGCGTCGGCGGCCAGCCCGCCGATGATCTCGCCGGTCGGGATCCGGGCCGTGCCGTAGGGCCCCCGGACGGGCGCCTCCGGCACCGGGGCGGGCCGGGCGGGCGGGGGGGCCGGGGGTGCGGGCGCCGTCACCGCCGTGGCGACCGGTCGGGTCGCCACGGCGGTGCCGCCGTCCGGTGACGGGGGCGCGACGCCCCGCCGGCGCGGCCCGGCGGGGTACGGCACGTCGCGCGCCCGCTCGGCGCGGCGCTCGAAGCGGCGGACGGGCACGAACGGCTCCTCCTCGGGCTGGGACCCCGCGACCGGGTGGGGCAGGTCGGTGGCGCGGATCACCCCAGGGCCGGCCGGGGCCGGCACCTCGGGAGGAGGAGGCGCGGGCGTCCGCACGGCGCGGGGCGGCGGCGCCGCCACGGGGTGGTCGGGGTACGGCGACGCGTGGCCCTTCGGCTTCCAGCGCGGCGGCGGCGCGGCGACCGGGTGGTCGGGATAGGGGACGGCGTGCGGCGAGCGCCGCGCCGCAGCGCTCGCCGGGCCCGGGGTCGGGCCCGGGGCCGGGGTCGGTACCGCACGTGGGGCGGGCGCCGGGCGCGCCACGGTCTCGGGGCGCGCCAGGGCCTCCGGGTGCGGGGCGGGCATCCGTGGCGCGCGGGTGTTCCGCGCCTCCACCGCCAGCATCGTGATGATGAGCGCGCCCAGCAGCACGCCACCCGCGATCAGCACGATCGTCATGCCGCCGTCCTCCGATGTCACGGTCGTCGCCCGCCGTACAGGGGTCGCCGGCGCCGGTGAGGGGGTCTCCGGCGCCGGCGTGGCCGGCCTCACGGGTGCGGCGGGCGCCGCCCGGTCGGCCGGATCCAGCGGAAAGCGGTCGTAGATCGAGCCGCCCTCCTGTGCGTGCGCGGTCCCGGCGGCAACGGCCAGGACCCCGATCACGACGAGCGCGGTGCGCAGGCGGCCGGCGCTCACGAGATCGTGAGGGGCGTCCCGACCGGCATGAGCCGCTCGAGCCGCAGGATGTCGGCGTTGCGCATGCGGATGCACCCGTGGGACACCCGCCCCGGCAGCAGGTCGGGCCGGTCCGTGCCGTGGATGCCCACGAACCCGCCCGCCGGCCAGTCGGTGAGCGTCGGCGACCGCGCGCTGGTGCCGAACGCGACGGGCCCGTACGCGGGGGAGCGGTAGCGGGTGAGCTTGTTGCGGACGTAGAACTCGCCGGCCGGGGTCGGGGCGTCGGGCGTGCCGACGCCGACGGGCGCCGACAGCAGCACGTCGCCGCCGCGCCGCAGCGTCAGGGTCCGCGTCCTCAGGTCCACCACCAGGTGGGTGGCGACGCGGGTGTAGCCGCCCAGGTCCTCGCGGGGGATCCAGCCGGTCGCGGTCGTCCGCGACGCCAGCAGGGCGCGCACCCACACCCGGCCGCCGGCGTCGGTGGCCCGGCCCTCGATGAGCACGATGTTCTCGGTCCCCTCCGGCGTGCGGGGGTCCACCGCGCCGACGGCCGGGGACCCGGCGTCGGGACGGGCGCGCGCCGTCGTCGCCCGCAGGACGGCGGCGTACTGGGCGCCCGCCGCCGAATCGGACAGACGGCGCGGCGTGGGCACCGCGAACGGCTCGGGCGGGGGCGGGAGCGGGGCGGTCGCGGCGACGGCCCCGCCGCTCCCCGCGTCGGCGCAGCCGGTGAGCGCGACCGCCGTGGCCGCGGCCAGCGCCAGGCCTGTGGCGGCCGCGATGCGCGCGCTCGGGGTGCGCCCGCTCACCCCGTGAACGCGGGCGCGCTGCGCGCGACGGTCGCGGGCCGGGGACGCACGAACCCGGTGCGCGCCACCAGCGCGCGGGCGTCGGCGTCGGCGATCGGGTCGTCCAGGGCGTCGGCGGCCGGCGCCACCCCGGCCACGTAGCGGATCCATGCGGCGTGGCGCGCCTCGACGCTGTGGATCGACGCCGCCGCCGCCAGGCCGGTCAGGGCGTTGAGCCGCTCCGCCTCGGTGTAGAAGGCGGCCTGGAGGTACTCGAGCGTCAGTGCGAAGTTCAGGATCGCCGTGTCGTTGGCGGCGGCGTCCTTCGCGGAGGCGGCGGCGGGCAGCGCGAGCGCCAGCGCCCCGGCGCCGGCCATCGCGATGAAGCCGCGGCGCGAGCAGGCGTCGGCCGCCCCGGCCAGCGCCCCGGCGGGGTCGAGCCGGGCGGCGTCGATCAGGCCGGCGGCGCGCCGGCCGCTCACGGAGTGGCTCCCAGGTCGATGCCGAGGGATGCCAGCGCCGCCAGGGTGTCCTCGGCGGATGCCCCCGCGTTGACGGCCTGGCCGGCGGGCCGGTCGCCCACGATGCCCCGCATCCACCCGGCGTGGCGCGCGTCCACCGAGATCACGCGCGCCCACTCCGCCCGGGGCGTCGGCGTGAGGTTGGCGACCTGGCCGTTGTAGGCCTGGATCGTGATGTTCTCCAGCCGGATCGCCGTGCTGGAGAAGCGGTCGGGGTCGGCGACGGCGTCCGCGAAGTCGAACGACGGCGGCGCGCCGCCGCCCCCGGCCAGCGTCGCGACGCTGCGCACGTGGACGGCCTCCTGCTCGAGGGCGGTCGCCACGAACTCCGCGAGGTCGCCGTCGAGGATGCCGGCGGCATCCGCCGCCTCGTACAGCGCCTGCTGCGCCTGCTCCAGGCCGAGGGCGAGCGCCAGCACCCGGTCGTCCTGCGCCGCCGAGGGCGCCGAGCCCGCGACGCGCGGCAGCACGCCGACGGCCACCCCGCCCGCGACGGCAGCGGCCACGCCGGACGCCGCGCGCCGCAGCAGCGTGCCTCGAGCGATGGTGTCCGTCATGCGCGCCCGCGCCTCCGCCTGGATGCCCTGGGGCCGCAAAGCCCAGCGAGCCGGAGGCCGCGCCACCACTGGCGAAAGGTGGGGAACCCGCCTGCCGAAGGTCGCGCTGCGGGCCAGACGGACGTCCCGATCCGCCAGCTCCTACCGATCGGCCGTCGCGGCCGTCGGATTGGGGATGGGCCGATCGGGGTAGGGGCGCCGCAGGACGGCACCTGCCCCGTCCCCCGGTCCCAGTCCGCTCCGGGGGATGTGCGGCCGTCCTCCCCGCGGCGCCGCCCCCGCCGTGGGTGTCCGCCCCGGCGGGCGCGGCGCTGGTGCCGAGCGCCCCGCCCGCCGGCCGGCGGCCCCCGAGCGTCTAGGGGGTCGCGCTCCGCTGCGCCGGCTGGGTGCCCAGCGTCGCGGTGATCGTCTCCGTGCCGGAGCCGCGCCGGACGGTGAGCACGATCGAGTCGCCCGGCGACTTCGCCGCGATGGCGGCCACCAGGTCGGCGCTGCCCTCGATCGGCTTGCCGTCGATCGCGGTGACCACGTCGCCGGCGCGCAGGCCGGCGGTCGCCGCCGGGCCGCCCTGCACGACGTCGCCGACCGCGGCGCCGGAGGTGCCGGTGGTGTCGCCCGTCGAGACGCCGAGGTAGGCGTGCGCGACCGTCCGGCCGGCGGCCAGCTGGTCGATCTCGTCGGCGACCAGGTCGATCGGCACCGCGAAGCCGACGCCCGCGCTCTGCTCGGTGCCGCCCGTGGCGATCTGGTCGGCCACGCCGACCACCCGGCCCTGGGCGTCGAGGATCGGGCCCCCGGAGTTGCCGGGGTTCAGCGCCGCGTCGGTCTGGATGGCGTGCGCCACGGTGAAGCCGTTCGGGGCCTCGATCGTGCGGTCCAGGCCGGAGACGATGCCGGTGGAGAGGCTCGACGCGTAGCCGAAGGGGCTGCCGATCGCGGCGAGCTCGTCGCCCACCTTCAGCGCGGCGGAGCTGCCGAGCTGCAGCGGGTGCAGGGTGAGCCCGGAGGGGTCGACCTTCAGCACCGCGATGTCGGTGGCGTCGTCCTTGCCCTGCAGCGTCGCGACCCGGCTGGTGCCGTCGCTGAAGCGGATCGTGATCTTCGAGGCGCCGTCCACGACGTGGGCCGCGGTCACGATGTGACCCTGGGCGTCGGCGACGAATCCGGAGCCGGTGGCGGTGCCCTGCGACTGCCCGCCCTGGCCGAACGGGTCGGGCGACGAGGCGGTGACGCCCTCCGACGTGATGTTCACGACGCCGGGCGAGGCCGCCGCGTACACCGCCGCCGCGTCGATGCCCTCGGAGGTGCCCGCGGCGGTGGTCGTCGACGCCGGGATCGTCGCCGGGCGCTCGATCACCGTCGTGGTGGTGCCGCCGCCGTCGAGCTGGCCCGTGGCCGCGAGGATCCCCGCCGTCGCGCCGCCGCCGAGCAGCGCCGTGCCGGTCATCAGCACCGCCAGGGACCGCCGGCCCGGCCAGCCGCGCGGGCTGCGCGGGGTGTCGCCGCCCCCGCCGGGCGGTGTCCCGCGCCCCCGGTCGTGGTGCTGGCTGAGGGGAGGGAGGCTCGTGGACATGTGCTCCTCGGAGGGTCGGTTCGGCTCACGCACGTTCATGCCCCGAGTGAAGCGTTCCCACATCAAGGTCGCGTGAAGGCCTGCCCAACGTCGCGTGAACGTCCGCGCCGCCGGTGGGGGCCCCGGCTAGTCCTGCGCCTCGGCGCCGAGCTCGCGGATGCGCTCCTCGCCGTCCCACAGGCACTCGTCGGCGCGCCGGTCCCCGAACTCCGGGTCGCTCAGGCGCATCAGCGCGACGGCCCGGATGCGGGCATACGAGTAGGGGGCCTCCTCGAAGACACGGTCGACGCCCGGGAAGGGCCCGAGGCCGGGGAAGTGCTCGAGCGCGTCGAGCACATCGCACAGCTCGAGCATGCGCCCGCCGTCGAGGGCCGGCTCCATCCACCCGATGATCTCGGCCACGTCGGCCTCGGTGGCCTCGTCGCAGCGCATCTGGCGGGCCAGCTCGGCGAGGCGGACGTCGTCGCCCTCGCGCCACTCCAGCGCGTGCGCCCGCGCGGGGCCGGGCGGCAGGTCGCGCAGGTAGCGGCGGGCGTCGGTCGCCAGCGGGCGCTCGTCGGCCGAGACGACCGCGGCGGCCTCGTCCACCAGCTCCTCGTCGCCGCGCATGGAGAGAGCCAGGAAGGCCCGGCCCCGGTGGGGCGAGAGGGGGTCGCGGGCCACCCAGTGGAGGCGCCCGTCGCGGACGGCGCTCTCCGCCAGCGCCTCCGCCGCGGGCAGGCGGTCGGGGTGGGCCAGCAGCTCCTCCAGGTCCATGCCGGGGTTCGGCGCCCGGGCCGCCCGCTCGCGGTCGCGCGCCCGGCGCGCCTCGGCGATCGTCTCGAGCACCAGCTCCCTCCGGCTCCAGCTGCGCCACGGCTCGTGCCGCCAGGGATCCAGCAGCCCGTCCGTCATCTCCTCACGGGCGGCGTCGTCCTCGCGCATCCGGCGCGCCAGGGTGATCTCGAGCCCCTCCGTCATGTCGTTCTCCACCAGCAGGAACGCGGCGGGCTCCCACCCGGCGCCGGTCGCCACCACGTCCAGCAGGCCCTCCCGCGCCTCCCGGTCGCCGTGGCGGGCCAGGGCGGCGAGGACCGTGGCCGTCATCCAATGCGACGCCTGGGGGTGGAGCGCGGGGTCCTGGTGCAGGATCGCCAGGAGGGGGGCGGGGTGGAGGCGCACGCGGTGCGCGACGTCCACGTAGAGCGGCGTGCGGTCCTCGACGGCCCGGTCCCAGCGGGGGTCCTCCTCCAGGCACCGCAGCAGCAGGCGGGCGGCCTCCTCCGGCTGCGCCCCGCGGGCCCACAGGTACGCGGCGCCCCTGCCGCGCTGGAGCATCCCCAGCGGCGTGGACGGATCCGCGATCTCGAAGCGCTCACCCCGCCACATGCGCGCCGGCGCGGCAGTCGGGCAGCAGCGCGGACTCGATGTAGTCGAGCCGCCGCTCGAGCGCGTCGGCCCAGCGGACCTCCTCGGGGGCGTCGATCCGCACCAGCCCGTCGAGCGGGCCGGTGCCGCGGATCATCGTGACCTCGTCGCGCATGGCGGCAACGTACCCCTCCAGCGCACGCGCGGGGGTGAGCATCCCCTCCGACCACATGAGCGCCGGCGGGACGTCGCCCACCACGGCCCACTGCCACGGTGACCCGCCGTCGTCGCGGGCGACGCGGAACAGGACCACGGCGATGACGTCGCCGACGCCGAAGCCGAGGTGCCGCTCCAGCACCGCGTCGCACCACGAGGCGGCCGCGACCAGGGTGGTCGCCTCCTCGCACAGCATCAGCACGGCCGACTCGGCCGGCTCGGCGGGATCGAGCGTGTCGAGCGGGACGACGCGGGCGAGCACGATGGGGGTGGCCTCGGCGGTCACCCGTCGATGATCGGGACCCGGGGCGTCTCCCGGAACCCAGCCGGTCCGCGCGCGACCGCGGCGGACGACCGCGGCGGCGGCGTAGGCTCGCCCTCCGGCCACGGGAGAGGGGGATCGGCATGCGGGCTGAGGAGCTGCGAGAGGTCCAGGCGCCGCTGAAGGCGCGCTACCGGGAGGACCCGGAGTCGGCGGTGGTGACGCTCCGCGCCGAGGCGTCCCTGGGGGCGGGCATCACCTGCAACGTCACCACGGGTCGCGCCCTGGCGGCGGCGGGGCTCCACCCGGCCACGGGCGGCAGCGGCGCGGAGCTCTGCTCGGGCGACATGCTGCTGGAGGCCCTCGCCGCCTGCGCCGGCGTCACGATGCGCGCGGTCGCCACCGCGATCGGCGTGCCGGTGGAGGGCACCGTCCACGCGGAGGGCGACCTGGACTTCCGCGGAACGCTGGCCGTCGACCGCGACGCGCCCGTGGGCTTCCACGCGATCCGCCTGCGCTTCGTCCTCGACAGCGACGCCGACGAGGAGGCCCTCGCGAAGCTCATCGCGCTGACGGAGCGCTACTGCGTGGTGCTCCAGTCGCTCCGGGCCCCGTCGCCGGTCACCACGGACTGGGAGCGCGCCCCCGCCTGAGCGGTGCGGCGGCCGCCGGTGGGCGGCCGCCGCCGCCGGAGCGCGGTGTCGTGCGGGACGGCGCGCGCTCCGGTCTCGGTGCGCGCCCACCACTGGCATCGGCAGCGCCGTCCATCCGCTGAACGACCCCCTCGCCGCGGGCGCCGTCAGGCGCTGGTGCGGTCGAGCAGCTGCAGCAGCTCGTGGGCGGCGAGCTCCACGGACTTGTGCCGCCATTCCGCCGCCCGGTACACGCAGGCGATCAGGCCGGAGCGGTGGACGCGGCGGAAGTCGCCGCACACGAACGCGTACCGCCCCTTCGTCTCATCCGTCGCGCCGTCGGTGAGCGCGATGTGCCAGCTCGCGTAGTCCTCCCACGAGTGCGACTCCAGGTACGCGTTCTCGTCGTCCGCCGACGGCTGCGCGTCCCCCCACTCGCTGCGCAGCACGTACTGGCGCCCGCGGATGCGCTCCTCGAGCCGCGACACCGCCTCCGGGTTGACCTCGTACCGGGCCACGCCGGGATGCTTCCCCGGCGCGGCCCGCGTCGAACGGACGCCCGGACATGTCCTGCCGGACGCCGGGCGGGACGTCGAACCGTCACGCCGCCATCCGGCGCGGCCACGCCCGGCCGGCCCGCAGGGGCAGCAGGCGGATCGTCGCGGTGCGCCCGGGGTGGCGCACCCGCGCGCGGGCGCCCGTCACGAGCGCCCCCGTCCCCGGGGTCCCCGCCACGGGCAGGGCCACCGCGATCCCCGCGGGCGCCACGGCCCGGCCCGCGTCGCGGTCACGGCGTGCGTCGGCGATGTCGGTCGGCTCGGTCATCTCGGCTCCTTTGCTCGGGTGTATCCGCAGCATCGACCCCGCCCATCGGGGCCGGCCGGGAGCCGCCTGTGGACGTCCTGTGAGCCGCGCCGCGCCCGCCCCGCTCAGGCCCGCGCCGCCTCCAGCCGGGCGGCGATCCCCGCGCGGGCCCGATCGGGCGCCTGCCCGTCCTTGAAGAAGGCGAACGCGACGTTCGCCCCGAGCATCAGCGAATCCAGCTCGAACACCAGCTGGCCGACGTCGGTCGTCGGCGCCAGCTCGCCCAGCTCCACCGCCTTCAGCGCCTGCGTCACCAGGTCGTCGAGCAGCTCGGAGTAGACCTCCCGCAGGTGGTCGGGCACCCGCCCCTCCTTCGCGTCCAGCTCGACCGCCGCCGACACGAAGAAGCACCCGCCGGGGAACACGCCCCGCACCAGGTAGTCCAGGAACGCCTCGCACGTCGCCCGCAGCCGCGTCACCCCCTCCGACGCCGTCGCCGCCCGCTCCGTCACCTCGCTGTCGAAGATCTCGCGCGCGGTGTCGACCGTCGCGATCTGCAGCTCCTCCTTCGACCCGAAGTGGGCGTACAGGCCGCTCTTGCTCATCCCGACGTGCTCCGCCAGCCGTCCGATCGACAGCCCCTCCAGGCCCTCCACCGTGGCCAGCTCCGCCGCCGCCGCCAGGATCGCCCTGCGGCTTCGCAGCCCGTCCGACCGGGGTCGCCGCCCGCCCCCGCGGTCCCCCTTGCCGTCGGCCGGCCGCGCCGGCGTCTCCGCCGCCTCCGTCCCAGCCCGCGCCGTCGCCTTCGCGACGACCGCCTTCCCAGGTCGCCTCGCCATCGCTTGACAACTTAGCACGATCGTTCGTACTCTAGTCCGCACGACCGTTCGTACTAACTTTGACGGAGAGGGGTGGAGGCGATGGCAACGACCGACCAGCAGCGGACGCAGGCGCGTCCGACGATCCAGGAGCTCACCGACCGGCTGCGGGGCCGCGTCGTGGTCCCGGGCGACGCGGACTACGACGCGGCCCGCAGCGTGTGGAACGGGATGATCGACCGCCGTCCGGCGCTGATCGTGATGTGCGCGGGGGTGGGCGACGTGATGGCCGCGGTGACGTACGCGCGTGCGCACGACCTGCCGGTCGCGGTGCGCGGCGGCGGGCACAACGTGGCGGGCACGGCCGTCTGCGACGACGGCGTGGTGGTGGACGTGTCCGGGATGCGGGGCGTGCGCGTCGACCCGGCGCGCCGGACCGTGTGGGCGCAGGCGGGGTGCACGTGGGGGGACGTCGACCGCGAGACCCAGCCGTTCGGGCTGGCGGTGCCGGGCGGCGTGGTGTCCGAGACGGGCATCGCCGGGCTCACGCTCTCGGGCGGGCTGTCCAGCCAGCGCCGGGCGCACGGGATGACGATCGACAACCTGGTGGGCGCCGACATCGTCACGGCCGGCGGCCGGCTGCTGCACGCGAGCGCCGACGAGCACCCGGAGCTGTTCTGGGCGCTGCGGGGCGGGGGCGGCAACTTCGGCGTGGTCACCGCGTTCGAGTACCGCGCGCACCTGCACGGGCCGGAGGTCTTCGTGGCGAAGGTCTTCTACCCGGTGGAGCAGGGCCGCGAGATCCTCGGCCGCTGGCGCGACGCGGTCACGCGGATGCCGGAGGCGGTCACGTCGGAGGCGCTGTACTGGACGTTCCCGGCCGTCCCCGACATCCCGGAGCCGATGCACCACGCGCCGATGCTGGCGGTGATCGGCAACTTCGCCGGGCCCGTCGCGGAGGCCGAGGCGGCGCTGCGGCCGCTGCGCGAGCTGGGCGAGCCGATCGTGGACGCCAGCGCCGCCACGACGTACGTGGAGGAGCAGCGCGCGCTGGACCCGCTGTTCGGCGCGGGCCGCCGCTACTACTGGAAGGGGCTGTACCTGGACGCCCTCGGCGACGACGCGATCGACGTGATCACGGAGCGTGCGCTGCAGTCGCCGTCGCCGCACAGCCCGATCGTGGTGCGCCACCTGGGCGGCGCGATGGGCCGGGTGCCCGCGGAGGCGACCGCCTTCGGGGACCGCTCGGCGCCGTTCCACCTGTCGGTGGACGCGACGTGGGACGACCCGGCGCACGACGCGCTGAACGTGCTGTGGACGCGCGAGTTCATCGCCGCGGCGCAGCGGTTCTCGTCCGGCAAGCTGTACCTCAACTTCGCGGGGATGCTCGAGGAGGGGGAGGCCGGGCTGAAGACGACCTTCGGCCGGAACTACGGCCGGCTGGTCGAGGCGAAGACGGCGTACGACCCGGACAACGTCTTCCGGTTCAACCCCAACATCGCCCCGCGGAAGGCGGCGTAGCGGGTCAGCGGATGGTGATGCGCGCGGCGATCCCGCGCGCATCGCCGCCGCTGCCCGACGAGGGTGACCAGGCGATACTCGCCCGGCGCGACGTCGGGCAGGACGACGGCGTCGCCCGAGCGCACGACCGGCCCCGGCACCGGGTCCGGGCGAGGGCTCGACGTGGCGCAGCACCACGGGCCCGGAGGGCGGTCCGGCGGCGCGTCCCGGCAGACGGAGTGCGACGCGGATCGTCCCGCCCGGCGGCGCGCTGAGCGGAGCGATGAGGGAGGGCCCGCGCAGGAACCGCTTCGTCGTCGCGCGCAGGCACGCGAGGGTGGCGCCGACGGTCGGGCGGGCGCACGGGACGCCGTCGCGGATCATCAGGAGGGCGGGGCCGCCGGAGGTGCGCATCGCGACCGCGAACCGTGGCGCCACGTCCGCCAGGCGCCGCAGGGGAACCGTCACGTCGGGCTCCGGCGGGGGCGCGGGGGCGCCGATGACGACGACGTCGTTGCAGCCGGGCACGACGCCGGTCCCGGCGCGGCCGGCCAGGTCGGCGGCCTCGAGGTCGCCGGCCACGCCGTAGAACGGGGCGCCGTTCGAGTACACCACGGCGATGCACTGAGCGTCGGCGTGCCCGCCGCCGGGGAGAGCGGCCGGGACCGCCGCGGCGGCGCCGCCGGCCGCGGCCAGGCCCGCCAGGGTGAGCGCCACGCGCCTCACGCGCGCTCCTCCAGGAGGTCGCGCCGGTCCTCGGGCACCAGGTCCTCGTAGTCGGGGTGGCGGCGGATCCACGCCGCGATGAACGGGCACTTCGGGACGGCGCGCATCCCGCGGGCGCGGACGTCGTCGAGCGCCCCGCGCGCGCAGGGCGCCGCCCACGCCGCGCCCCTCCAGCGTCACGGTGGTGTGCATGAAGATCCGCTGGTCGCGGCGGTCGCGGTACTCGGCCACCCCCGCGAGCTCCCCGTCAACGTGCGCCTCGTACCGGCTGCGGTCGGGCGCGTCGGCGACCTCCGGGGATCCGTTCTCCACCCGGTCAGAATACGGTGTGGCCGTGCCGGTGGACATGTTCGACGGGTGGATCGCGGGCGTGGGCACCGCGTCGGGCCTGCGCGCGGTGCTCGGGCACTGGCCGCGCTCGCCGCTCGGGTCGTTCGCCGACGTGATGGTGGAGCGCGCCGACGGGCACCGCCTGCTGCTGGCCCCCACCCCGGGCGTGGCCGACTACGTGGCGGCGACGTACCGGTTCGACGAGGTGCGGGTGGTGCCCGTCGCGGTCCGGGTGGACGGCGCGTGGTGGTCGGTCGCCGCCGGGCCGCTCGACCTGCGGTTCGCGGTCGGCGGCCGGCCCGCCCTGGGGCTGCTGCTGCGCGCCGTGCCGCCGCGGCTCGCCGGCCGCCGCTGGTGGATCCGCGCCGCCGACGTGCCCGCGCGGCTCGGCCCGCGGGTCCGCACCCACGGCAGCGCGGGCGGCGGGCGCACGGAGTGGTACGCCGCACGCGACCTGCGGCGCATCACGGCGGCGGCCGTGCGGTGGGAGGGGCGGGACCAGGGACCGATGGCGCCGGTCAACCCGCCGGTGCGGTTCGGCTTCGGCTCGACACCGCGGGCGCCCTCGCTGGTGCGGATCACGACCTTCGTGAGCACGCCCGCGTAGGATCCTTCACACGACCCGTACGATTTGCGCATCCCGTGGGCGCCCGCCCCCGACGATGATGACCGCGTGACCTGCACCCGGCGGTCCACCGTCCTCGCCAGCGCCGTGCTCGCCGCTGCTCGTCGCGGCGCATGTCCCCGCCGCCCGGGCGGCGCCGGGGGCGCGCTGGCTGGCCCCCATCGTGCTCGAGTCGGGCACCGGCGTCGTGCCGCCCGACGTCGCGATGACCCCCTCCGGGGAATCCGTGCTGGCCTCGTCGCGGGCCGGCGGGGATCCGGGCGTCTGGGTGAGCGTCCGCCCGGCGGGCACGGCGGCGTGGCCCGCCCCCGTCCGGTGTCCGCGCCGTGCCCGGGCGGCGACTGCCCGGCGGCACCACGGCCGGACCTGTCCTCCGCGCTGCCAGCGCGAAGCCTCGCCTCGGCGCTCGCCATGCCCGCCTCGGGTACCCGGCCGTATGAGGACACGCGCTACGTCGCGGACCTGATCGCCCCGGACACTGTCAACACCATGCCGAGGCCACCCTCCTCGCCGTCGCGGAGCACGGCCGGGCGCGCGCCGGCACGGCGCGCGCGGGGCGCGCGGCGGCGCGGGACGTGATGCGGCGGCTGGGCGAGCTGGGCGTGGCGATCGATGACGTCACCGACGCCCTCGAGCGCCAGGGCCTCGACGCGTTCGTCGCCGACTGCGAGGCACTCCTGGCCACGCTGGACGACCGCCTCGCCTCCGCCGAGGGGTGAGCCGGCCCCGGTGAGGCCGCCCGCGGCCGAGGGACGCACCAGCGGCTCACCGGAGGGACCTGTGCTGCCGCGGCGGACTGAGCAGGTCGTCGAGGACGGGCATGAGGAAGCGGCACGCGATCTTCTGGTGCCATGGCCACAGGTCGGCAGTCCTCCACGTCGTTCCGTCGCGGGCGGCATGGCCGCCGGGCAGCACCGCGAGCAGGCCCCGCCCGCGTTCGTCGTCCCAGAGCTGCGCTCGCAGAACCGGCTCTACGGGCACCGGGACCGGAAGGCCGGCCGTCTCCGCGGCGATGCGGGCGGCGACCGCGTCGGCGTGCTGGCAACCCACGCCACCCTGCTTCACGGGGAAGTCCGTGGCGTCGCCGACCGCATAGACGTCATCGAGACCCACCACGCGTCCGCTGCGGTCCGTGGGGATGAACCCGTCGGGGTCCGAGGGGACGCCGCTGACGCGGGGACCGCGCACGCTCGGCAAGCTCACCACCCGGTCCGCCGCGACCGAGCCGGCGGGCCGCAGGTGCAGCCGGCCCAACGACCAGTCGCAGGCGACCGCGCGGGTGACCGTCGTGATCCCGAGCTGCTTCAGGTCGTCGGCGATGGTGGCGCTCACCTGAGCGCCGAAGACGTCGAGCGGGTGCTCCTCCGCTGTTACGAGCGTGATCCGGACGGCGTCGCGAAGGCCCCGCCGTTCCAGGCGGCGGGCCGTCGCATAGGCGAGCTCGTACGCCGGGAGCGGCCACCCGCACCCGGGGGGAACCACGAATGCGAGCTCGGTGACGGCGCCGTGACGAGCGCCGCGGACCATCCGCGCGAGGAGCCGCTGAAAGGGGACCACGTCCCTCGGCCCCCGGAACGTGAGGCTCGACTCGAGTGGGGTCGTGGGCCGCGCGCCCACCGCCAGCACGAGACGGTCGTAGCCGATGGCTTCATCGTCAGTCGTGATCACGAGCTGACGGTCGGCCTCGACCGCCGAGAGCGCGCCGTGCCGCAGCCGAAATCCGCCCCGCTCGGCGAGGGAGGACATGAGCACGATTCGCCCCGCCCAGCCGAAGGCGCGTGCCGGGGCGACAGCGGGGAACTCGAAGGCGGAGCGGACCTCGAGGACTTCCGTCTCGATCGCCGCGCCGGCGTACGCGCGAAGCGCCAACGCTGTCTCGAGGCCGACGACGCCCCCGCCCGCGATGACGACCCGCGTTTTCATCCCCGGCGGCCGCGCAGGCGTCGGCGTCGGCGAAGTCTCTGCGTCATCGAGGGCGCCCTTCGAGTCGTGTTCGGCGAGACACGTGCGGCCGACCTTCCGCGATGTCCTCTCTGCGTACCGAGCATCGGGCGGCGCACATGACGGTGCGACGGCGTTGGCACGGACACCGGATGTGGGAAAGCCGAGCCTCGTGGCCGACGCGCATGATGCCTGGGCGCCGCCCTTCTACGCCGTCGCCGGCGAGCGTGGGGGCCCCGAGCGCCTCCGCGGCGCCTCCGCGGCGTCGGCGCCGTCCGACGGTCCCGCTCGTGCCGGCGGATTCCGGCGGCACGGCGCGCGCGTCGGTGCGGATGCACGCGCGGGGCACGTTCCGGCTCCGGCTCGCGGCCGCGGGCGCGGTGCCGTCCCCCGCCGTGACGGTGCGCGTCACGCGCCCCGCCCGGCGTCATGTGCCCGTGGGGCCGGCGCCGTCGCGGATCGTCGTGGGCGCGGGGGGCGTCTGGGTGCTCGGCCAGGACGCCGGCGGGGCGACGGTGCGCCGGCTCGAACCGGCGTCCGGGGCGGTCCGCCGCATCTTCGGCGCACCGGCCTGGCCGCCGGGGCGGCGTGTGGGTCACGCGCGGCGCGGAGCTGCTGCGGCTCGACCCGGCGAGCGGCGCGGTCACCGCCTCCTCGCGGCTGTGCGGCCGCGGGACCCCGGTGGCGGGGCGCCAGGGTGTCTGGGTGGCCGGCGCCTGCGTCCCGGAGGAGGTCGGGACGATCGGGCCGGCCACCGCCGCCCCGGGCGTGGCGTACCGCATCGACCCCGCGTCCGCGACGCCCGTCGGCGCGCCCCTGCGGATGCCGGGCCTCAGCGTCTCCGCCGGGTCGCTCGCCGGGGGCGTGCTCTGGCTGGTGGCGGCCGGCGACGACTTCCGCGACGGCCTGACCGCCGGGAGGTTCGCGGTCGCGTCCGGCGCGACCCTCCCGATCCGGGGAGGCGCGGGCCTGTCCGGCGCGGTGGTGCCGGTGGACGCCGCGCGGCTGTGGACCGCCCGGGGCCGGGAGGTCGCGCAGGCGCTGCCGCGCCGCCGCGTCATCGCCCGGGGCGGCGACGGCTGGACGCTCGCGCCCGCCGCGGGGCGGGTGTGGGCGGTGTCGAGCGACACGGCGCGGGACGGCACCACGACCCGGCGCCTGACGTCGTTCACGCGGGCCGGCCGGAAGGGTGCGGAGAGGGCGCTCGGCATGTCCCCCCGGGTGCCCGGGCCGGCGACGCCGCCGGGCCTCGCCGTCGGGTTCCGGGCGGCGTGGGTGCTGCTGCCCGACGAGGGCGCGGTGATCCGGGTCCCGCTCGGCGGAGCATCGCGGCCGCCAAGGTGAATCCAGCGCGCGTTAGGGTCACGGCGAACGCAAGATTCACGTGAATCCTATTGTTGATATGTGACCGTCGGGGAGCATTGATACATCCTCACGCGCGTCCCTAGGGTCGTGACCATCGTAACGAGGTCCCGACTCCCGGGAGGGCATGTGACCGACGACATCATTCGCGGCTCGGACCGCCGCGAATTCCTCACGCGTGCAGGGCTTGCGGGGCTCGGCGCCACGGCCGCCGGCGGCCTGCTGACCGAGCGCGCGCTCGCCCAGGGCAAGGGCAAGCCGGCGTACGACCTGCCGGGTGAGGCCAGCCTCGGAGGCAACATCAGCAAGTCCGTCTGGTACTGGATCAACGTGTCGGATCTGGACCGGGCGATCGAGTTCTACGAGAAGACGTGGCCGGTCAAGCGCGCCGAGGAGATGAACGGGCCCGCGCAGGCGTTCCCGAGCCTCGGCATCAGCAAGGGCCAGTTCAAGGCCCGCCTGATGCGCGACTCCCAGCCCTTCCAGGGCGCCGGCATCCTGCTGGTGCAGTGGCTCGACCCGACGCCGGTCGGATCGCCCTACAAGGAGGCCAACCACATCGGCTGGTACCGCCAGCACGCCAGCGCCTCGCAGACCGGGCAGACGGCCCGCTACGAGGCGGCCCTGGCGGCCGGCGGCCGCCCGTACGGCCCGCCGAGCGCGATCCCGATCCGCGACGACCTGACCATCTACTCGTTCGCGTTCCGCGACCCCGACGGGACCACGCTGGAGTACACCGGCCCGCTCGACCCGACGCCGGGCGGCCCGCCCGACACCAACACCGGCCCGAACGTCAACTGCCGCGACATCCAGCGGTCGTTCAAGTTCTACTCGGGCGTGATGGGCTTCGACATGCAGATCCGGCTCAACCCGTCGCAGCCGCAGGCGGCGACGAACGGCTCGCTCGGCGACACCATCCGCACCCCGAGCGGCGCCATCTGGACCGGGCTGGTCGATTTCGACGCGGCGATCATGGTCCCGCGCGGCGACGGCCGGAACTCCGTCAACCTGCTCGAGTGGCAGCTGCCCGGCGGCTACGGGAAGCCCTACTCGCAGTACAACAACCTCGGCGCCATGAACCTGGCCTGGGAGGTCAACAGCGTCCAGGTGGTCTACGAGAAGCTGCAGCGCCTGCTGAAGAACCCGAAGAAGACCCTCATGGGCCCCCCGGAGACCTGGGACCTCGGCGACTTCGGCACCCGCAAGGTCCTCAACATCAAGGACCCGGACGGCGTGTACCTCCAGTTCGTGGAGAAGGTCCAGACCACGGACCCGACGCCGCTCGAAGTGCACTGATGTTCGACATCTCGCCGGTCCAGATCATCATCGTCCTGGCCATCGCGCTGCTGATCTTCGGCCCGAAGCGCCTGCCGGAGATGGGCCGCAACCTCGGCCGGGGGATACGGGACTTCAAGGGGGGCCTGACGGGGGAGGACCCGTCGCCCCCGGCCGCCCCGGCCCCCGTTCCCACGCCCGTCCAGGCATCCACGGAGGGTGAGACCGCTCCTCGGGCATGACCGTTTGCCCTCGCCCCGGCGCAACCGTTAGCGTCGGGGCGAGGCTTCGGACCAGCCGAGGAGGGCACGCGTGTCAGTCAGGGGGGACCCCGTCCCCGTGGCGCCGACGATGGCGGAGTTCCGCGCGTTCGTCGCCGTCGCCGACGAGCTCCACTTCACCAACGCGGCGCGCATGCTCGGCATCGCGCCGCCCTCGCTGTCGCAGACGGTGCGCCGGCTGGAGGACAAGCTGGGCGCGGTGCTGTTCGTGCGCACCCCCAGGACGGTGGCCCTCACCGCCGCCGGCTCGGAGCTGCTGCCGCGCGCCCGCGACATCCTGGTGCGGGTCGACGAGGCCCAGCACGCCGTCAACGCCGGCGCCCTCGCCGGCGCGGGCCGCCTGGTGGTCGGCATCGGCTCGAACGGATTCGCCGAGATGACGGCGCCGATCATCCAGACGTTCCGCCGCGCCCACCCCGACGTCCGGGTGGAGCTGCGCGACGTGACCGAGCAGCCCAACGCCCTGCTGTCGGGCGAGGTGGACGTCGCGCTGGTGCGGCCGCCGGTGCCGGGGGAGGGCGACGAGCGGATCCGGTTCGAGGAGGTGGTCAACGAGCGGCGCGTGGCGTTCCTGCCGGCCGGCCACCGCCTGGCGGGCGCCGAAGTGATCGAGATCCGCGAGCTGCAGGACGAGGCGTGGGTGGAGGTGGGCCCGGGGATGGGGCCGATCACCGACTTCTGGGCCGCCACCGACTCCCTCGGCGGCCTGCGGCCGCGCATGGGGGAGGGCGCCTCCAGCGTCGCCGGGGTGCTCCAGGCGGTCGCCTATCTCGACAACGTGATCACCTCGATCCCGTCGGTGCTGCGGTTCTTCCACGTTCCGGGGATCGCGATGGTCCCCTTCGCGGACGTCCCGCCGGCCACCATGGCGGTGATGACCCGGATGGACGATCCGCGCCCGTCGGTCGGGGAGTTCGTCGGGGCGGTCCACGCCGTGGCCTCCCGCGCCGCCGACCTGGTGCCCGGCGCCCGCTACATCCCCGAGGTCGTCCCCGCCTGACCGCCCCGCCCCGGGCGCATCGGCTCCGGGGCGTCGGGCAGCGCGATCGTGCGCCGCGGTCCGATCCGGTGGCCCAGGAACGCGGGGCGCCCCGCGGCGCTGAACATCAGCGGCAGGACGTCCGACGCGCGCAGCACGCCCAGGTCGCCGGCGCGGGCCGGCGCCTCGCCGAGCGCCGACACTCCGTCCGGGCGCACCGCGCCGCCGGCCATGGCGAACGGCGTCGGGTCGCCCGTGTGCATCACGGACCCGGTGGAGGGGGTGGCGTGGTCGCCCGTGACCGCCACCACGGCGCGGCCGGCCAGGGGGAGCAGGCCGGCCAGCCCGTCGTCGATCGCCTCCAGGGCGTCGCGCTTCGCGTACGGATCCTTCGTGTGGCCGGCCTCGTCCGTGGCCTTCGTGTGGACGTGGACGAACCGCGCGCCGTCGCCGATCAGCGCCTCCGCCGCCGCGACCCGCTCCGCCATCTCCGCCGCCAGGTCGGCGCGTGAGGGCACGTCCACGCTCCGCAGCCCCAGCAGCCGCGCGAGTCCCCGGTAGAGGGCGCTGCTGGTGACCGCGCCGCCGGCGACCCCGGCGACCTCGGCGAAGGACGGCAGGGGCCCCCGCGACCCCGCCCACTTGGTGGTGAGCAGGTCGAGCGGGGGCGCCCCGCGGTCCGCCCGGGCCCGGTTGACCGGCGACGCCCCCAGGGCGTCGCGCGCCGCGAGCAGGAACGCGGTGAGGTCCGCCGCGAGCGCCTCACCCGCCGGCGACGTCGCCACCGGCCGCAGCCACGGGTGGAGGTCCTCGAAGAACGGATCCGAGTCGGAGACGTCCCCGCTCGCGTGCGCCGGGAACCGCAGGAGCGCCTCCCCCGGCCGTCCCAGGTCGTCGCAATTGCGACGCCGTGCGGGTCTCAATTGCACGGAGCGCGTACAGCAGGGCCTCCGCGTCCTCGGCGTCGTCAGGCCCAGGGCGGCCCGGTCACGCGGACCACGTCGCCGTCGGCGCGCGGAGGTGCGGAGCGAGGCGTGCAGCGACCGCGATCCCCTCCGGGACCTCGAGGCCGGCGCCGAGGCCCTCCAGCACCGCGCGCCCCGGGAACGGCCGGTCCTCGTAGCCGAGGAGCGCCCAGTGGGCCAGCTCGGACGACGGGGCCCGCCCGGGCCCGAGGGGGACGTGCCACCCGCTCGCGCCGCGGCGGGCGAGCTCGTCCAGGACCGGGGTGCGGGCCGCCTCCGCCGGGGTCCGGCCGCCGAGCTCGGGGACGGGCCGGTCGCCCAGCCCGTCGAGGATCACCAGGACCGCCGGGACGCGGTCGTCCTGGGTCACAGCACGACGCCCCGGGCGCGCCGGCGCGCCAGCATCGCCCGCAGGGGCGCCACGGTCGCGGGCGGGACCAGCCGCTCCCAGTCCCCGCCGGCCCGCATGGCGGCGCCGGATCTCCGTGGAGGTGCGCCGGTCGCCCGGTCCCGGCTCCGCCTCGACCACCCGGTAGCCCGCGTCGGCCAGGCGGCGGGCCTTCTCGGTCTCCCACGCGCCGCCGCGCCCGACGTACTGCACGGCGTCGAGCGGGGCGTAGCACTCCCACAGCTCCGGGCGGCCGAGGTCGAACGGCACGAGCAGGGCCCGCGGGTCGTGGCCGAGGGCCGCCAGCAGCAGCTCCGCCCGCTCCCAGTAGGTGAACGGGTTCGCGTCCTCGCGGTGGCGGTGCGCGCTGCCCGGCTCGGGCCGGCGGCTCGACGGGTCGGGGTTGGTGATGCCGACGATCAGGCGCCCGCGCTCCTCCAGGCCCATCCGGAAGAGCCGCAGGTGGTCCTCGTGCACCGGCTGGAAGCGGCCGGTCACACAGGCCGGGCCGGTCACCGCAGCAGCGTGCGGGCGATCGCGTTGCGCTGGATCTCCACCGTGCCCGCCGGGATCCGCAGGTTGCGCGCCACCCGGAACAGCTTCTCCTCCGGGCTGCCGCGGCCCAGGCCGGAGGCGCCGTGGATCTGGACGGCGCGGTCGGCGACGCGGAAGAAGGCCTCGTCGTTGACCAGCGCGATCAGGCTGATCAGGCGGATCGCGTCGGGGTGGAGGGGGATCGCGAACGGCCCGAGGGTGTCGAGCTCGGCCTGCGCCTCCAGCGACAGGGCGCGGGCGGCGTACACGTCGGCGTCCATGTCGGCCAGCATGTGCTGCACCGCCTGCAGCTCGCCGATGGGCCGCCCGCCCGACCGGCGGGTGCGCGCGCGGGCCACCGCACGGTCGCGCAGCCACGCGCCCCAGCCGGCGCACATCCCGCCGCGGCACATCCTGCGCCAGTTGATCCACATGAGCGCCAGCTGCAGGCCCTGCCCGACGTCCCCGATCCGGTTGGCGTCCGGCACCCGCACGCCGTCCAGCACCAGCTCGCCCGTGAGGCCGTCGTCCATCATCGTCGGCGCGTCGGGCCCGCGGCGGAACCCGTCCCGGCCGGCCTCCACCACGAACATGGAGAGGGAGCGGCTGCCCCCGCCGGGCTCGGTGACCGCCACCACCTGCGCGACGTCGCAGAAGTGGGCGTTGGTGATCCACGCCTTGCGGCCGGTGATCACCCACTCGTCGCCGTCGCGCTCCGCGCGGGTGCTCATCGACAGCACGTCCGACCCCGCTGCGGGCTCGGTGTTGGCGAATGCGCACGTCGTCTCGGCGCGCATCAGCGGCCGCAGGAACCGCTCCCGGCCCTCCGGCCCCAGGTGGGCCAGGTTGGGGCTCGGCCCCTCCGTCCACGCCAGGGCGCAGAGCCCCAGGCCCAGGCCCGCCCGCCGGTAGACGAGCTCCTCGATCCGCATGCACTCCACGCGCGAAAGCCCCAGGCCGCCGACCTCCCGCGGCATGTGCGGCGCGTACAGGCCGGCGGCGGCCGCGCGGCGCTGCACCTCCCGCCGGGCCTCCCACACCTCCGGGTGCATCCGCCCCTCGGCGTCGAGCTCCGGCTGCCAGGGCGTGCCGGCGCCGCGCCCGGCGAGCGCGCGGTCGAGGTCCGCCACCTCGTCCAGGAAGGCCTCGTAGCGCGGGAGCAGCGTCTCCAGGCGGTTCCGTGCAGCCATGGGGGCAGGCTACCTGCGATCCTGCTCGTGGACGGGACGGCTTGGAGGTGCGGCGTGAGCGATGTGGGGGACCTGATGGACGGGCGCTACCGCCTGCAGCGGCGGCTCGGCGACGGCGTGTTCCGCGCCGAGGACCTGTCGCTCGCGCGCCCGGTCGTGGTGCGGGTCTCGGGACCGGAGGGGGCGGCCGCCCTCGCGCGCCTCACCTCCGTGCTGCGCAGCCTGCAGTTCGCGACGTCGCACGGCGTCCCCGTGCTGGACGAGGGGACGACGGACGAGGGCGGCCGCTACCTGGTGTCGCCGCTCGTCGACGGCACCCCGCTCAGCCGGGTGGTCCCGCCCGGGGGCCGGCCGATCGCCGCCGACGCGGCCGTCACGATCGGCATCGCCCTGCTGGAGGCGGCGGAGGCCGCGCGCCGCGCGGTGCCGGAGGGGGCGGGTGCGATCCCCGCCGCGGCGATCCTGGACCGCGACCGCGAGCTGCGCGTCACGCGGTTCGAACTCGACGGCGGCGGCGAGGCCGCCGTCTGCCGGGCGGTCGGCGAGGTCCTGCACCAGTTGCTCACGGGCCGGGAGCCGGAGGCCGGCGAGTCGGTGCGCGCCCGCGGGTATCCGGTGCCCGACCCGCTCGCCGACGTGGTGGACGCCGCCCTCGCCGGCGACCTGCAGACGCCCGCCGGGATGCGGCACCGGCTGTCCACGGCACGCCGGCGCCTGCCCCGGTCGGGCTAGGCGGTCGCGGCGACCCCGGTCGTGACGAACCGGCGCCGGTAGGCGTCGGGGGTCACGCCGACGTGCCGCACGAAGGCGCGGCGCAGCGTCTCCGCCGACCCGAGCCCCGCCTCCCGCGCGATCGCCCCCAGGGGCGCGTCCGACGTCTCCAGCAGCGCCCGGGCGGCCTCGATCCGCGCCCGTTCGACGTAGCGGCCGGGGGTGGTGCCGAGCTCGCGGGCGAACACGCGCGAGAGGTGCCGCTCGCTGAAGCCGGCGCGGCGGCTCAGCGCCGGCAGGCGGTGGTCGCCGGCCGGGTCGGCGGCGATCTCGTCGAGCAGCGCCCGCAGGGCCGGCCGCTCGACCGGCTCGGCCTGGAGCCGCACGCTGAACTGCGCCTGGCCGCCGGGCCGCTGCATGAACACCACCAGGTGGCGCGCGACGCGGCGGGCGATGCCGGGCCCGAGGTCGGCCTCGACCAGCGCCAGCGCCAGGTCGATCCCCGCCGTGACCCCCGCCGACGTGTACACGTCGCCGTCCTCCACGAAGATCCGGTCGGCGTCCACGTGCACGCCGGGGTGCCGCTCCGCCAGCTCGCCGGCGAACTGCCAGTGGGTGGTCGCGCGCCGCCCCTCGAGCAGCCCTGCGGCCGCGAGCAGGAACGCGCCCACGCAGACGCCGGCGACGCGGCGGCTGCGCGCCGCGCTGTCGCGGACGGTCTCGATCAGGGCGGCGTCCTCGGTCGCCTCCGGCCACGTCCACGTGCCGGGCACCACGACGGTGTTGACCGGGCCCGGCACGTCGGCGGCGGCGGACGCCACCCCCATCCGGAAGCCCGAGCTGGAGGTCGCGTCCCGGCCGTCCGGCGACGCCATCGTCACCCGGTAGCCCTCGGAGTCCACCAGCGCGTCGGCCACGGCGAACACCTCCGCCGGCCCGGCGACGTCCAGGAACCCGGCCCCGTCGAACGCGAGCAGCATGATCGTGCGCGGGGCCACCCCCGCAGTATGGCTCAGAGGTCGTCGACCGGCGCACCGATCGGGATCCACCGAACGGCGCGGCGCACGTCCTCGGGCGCGCCCGCCAACTCGCGCTCCGCCGCCGCCCGGCCCTCCTGGAAGTGGGCCCAGCCCTCGTAGTGGACGGGGACCGCCACCCGGGGGCGCACCAGGCCGATCAGCTCCGCCGCCTGCGCGGCGGTCATCGTGAATCGCAGCGGTCCCGTCACGGGGAAGCGCACGCCGCCGAGGTGCACCAGCGCCACGTCCACGTCGAACGCGGCCGGCCACGCCGCGGACGCCGTCGAACAGCACCGTGTCGCCGGTGACCCACAGGGCGCCGCCCTCGTCGCCGTCCCACGCCAGCGCGAAGCCCACCACGTCGCCCACGATCGGGCCGAACCCTGGCGGGCCGTGCCGGCACGGCGTGGCCGTGATCGTGATCCCCGGCCGCCCGGGCGCCTCCAGCCGCGTCGTCGCCCACGGCGCCAGGCCGCGGGCGGCGCCGCCCAGGCGGCGCGCCCCGGACTCCGTGGTGACCACGGTCCCGGCGGACGGCAGCAGCGCCCTTCCGGCGCCGTCCAGGTTGTCGCCGTGGTGGTCGTGCGTGAGCAGCACCGCGTCGAGGGGCGGCAGGTCGGCGGGGGCCAGCGCCGGGCCGGCGGTCTTGCGCGACCCCGTGCCCCAGCCGAACCGGTACGCGCCGCCCGCGGGGTCGAAGGTCGGGTCGGTGAGCAGCGTCCAGCCGGCGCGCTCGATCAGGACCGTCGGCCCGCCGACGTGGGTGACGCGGAGCCCCTCCACGGCGTCAGCGGGCGTTCGCCTCGGCCCACTCCAGCGCGTGGTCGGCCACGACCTCCCAGCCCGGCCACGAGGGCAGCAGGTGCGGCCCGGGGTACTCGATCACCTCGGTCAGGGTCCCCTCGGCCTTGTAGTGCTTCGCGTTGGAGCGCTGGATCGACGGCGGCATCAGGTGGTCGTCGGCCCCCGAGATGAAGAGCAGCGGCGCCCGGTCCGGGTTGTCGTAGTCCACGTACGACCCCTGATGGCCGGGCGTGACCGTCGCGAAGGCGCTCTCCCAGAAGATCGAGCCCGACGCGGGCACGTGGTACCGCTCGTACAGCCGCCGCGACTCCTCCTCCGAGAAGCCGTTGGTGAACGCGTAGTGCCACTGCTCGTGGGTGAAGCCCACCGCCTTGTGACGGTTGGCGGGGTTCCTCAGCACCGGGAAGGTCGCCTTGATCTGCGACAGCGGCACCACCGGGCACGCCCTCGGTGGGGGCGGAGTTGATCGCCACGCCGCACGCGCCGAGGCCGTGGTCCAGCAGCACCTGGGTGAAGACGCCGCCGGCCGAGTGGCCCATCAGGATCGGCGGGGTGTCGAGCCCCTCCACGACCTCCGTCAGGTGGCCGACGATCGCGTCGATGGTGAGGGCCTCGATCGGCGCCGGGTCGGCGTTGAGGGCCTCCACCTCGACCTCGAACCCGGGGTACGCCGGGCGCCAGCACGGTGTAGCCCTTGGACTCGTAGCGTGCGATCCAGTCCTCCCAGCTGCGGGGCGTGACCCAGAAGCCGTGGATCAGGACGATGGCGCGGTCGGGCGCGGGGGCGTCGGTGCTCACGGGCGGTCCTCCGATCGGGCGGGCGTGGGTGCCGCAAGCGTCCGTCCCCGGGCGGGTCCGCGCAAGGACGCATCGCCCACGTTTCCGGACACCGGGCCGGGCGGGGGCGACCGGGGTTCTCGTAGCCTGCGCCGGTGGCCGGCGCCGACGCAGCACGCACGTGGGACCTGGTCGCGGACGCGGTGCCCTGATGCGGCCACTCCACGTGGGCGCCTACGCCGGGATCCGGCCGCCCCTCGACGCCGCGCTGGCGGGCGTCCGGGCGTCCGAGGCGGCGGGGTTCGACGCCGTCTGGTGGTCGGACCACTTCCTCCACTGGTTCCCGCCCGGGGTGTGGACGCCGGACGTCACGCCGATGGCCGCCGCGGTGCGCAGCCCCCACACGTTCCTCGACCCCGCCGTCGTGATGGCGGCCGCGGCGACCGCCACCGAGCGGATCCGCCTCGGCACCGCGGTCACCGACCCGGTGCGCCGCCACCCCGCGGTGCTGGCGCAGACGTTCCTGACGCTCGACCACGTGTCGAAGGGCCGCGCGATCCTCGGGATCGGCGTGGGGGAGGCCGAGAACATCCTCCCGTACGGGCTCCCGTACGACCGGCGCGCGTCGCGCCTGATCGAGGCGCTCGAGGTCATCCGGCTGCTGTGGGGCACGATCGACCCGGTCTCGTACCGTGGCGAGCACTTCACGCTCGACGACGCGATCCTGGGCGCCGAGCCCTACGGCGACGCGCCCCCGCCGATCTGGGTGGCCGCCCACCGCCCCCGGATGCTCGAGGCCACGGGGCGGCTGGCCGACGGGTGGCTCCCCATCCTGACCGACCCGGACGAGTACGGGCCGGCCCTCGGGCGGATCCGGGACGCGTCCGCCGCGGCCGGCCGTCCCCGCGACCACGTCACCGCCGGGCTCTACGCGTGGATCGTGGTGGACGAGGACCGGGAGACCGCTCGCCGGATGCTCGGCAGCACCCTCATGCGCTTCGTCGCGCTGACCGCGCCGGCCGAGGACTTCCGCCGCGCCGGCGCGGAGCCGCCGATCGCGGAGGGCTGGGGCCTGGTCCACTACGTCCCCACCCGGGTCGGCCGCGAGGAGGGCCTGCGGATGGCTGCCGCCGTCCCCGACGCGCTGCTCGAGTCGTACGTGATGTGGGGGACGCCCGACGACATCGTCGAGCGCCTGCGGCCCTTCCGCGCCGCGGGGCTCGAGCACGTCTACCTGGCCAACGTCAGCGCCCTGGGCGACCACACGAAGGCGGCCTCCTCCACCGCCCTCCTCACCGAGACCCTGGCGGGGCTGAGGCGCCTCCCCTGATCGGGGAGGCGCGACTGCGTCAGCCCGTCGCGGGGGCCTCCGGCCCGAGCGCGATCCCCATGGCGGAGGCCTGGCCCCCGATGATGACGTGCTGGCCCCCGCCGCCGCGGCTCGCGGCGTTGACCGTGCCGCGGAAGCCGTCGGTCCAGAGGATCTGGTTCCCGTCGCTCGCCACGCCGATGGGATTGATCCCGCCGATGATGGCCTGCGCGCCGGTCCCGTCGAGGTTGGCGCGGATGATCACCTCGTCGTCGTTGTTGCCGTCGGCGCCGCTGCTCGCCCAGTAGACGAAGTCGTCGTCGACGGCGACGCCCATCGCCCCGTCCTGCCCGGTGGCGATGTCCTGGGCGCCGGTGCCGTCCAGGTTCGCCCGTGTGATCGTGCCGTGGCCGGGCTCGAAGCTCGTGCTGCTGGCCCAGTACACGTGCGTGGCGTTGACGGCCACCCCACCCATGAGCTGTCCACCGGTGCCGATCTGCTGCCGGCCCGTGCCGTCGAGACCGGCCCGCCAGACGGTGCCCGGGGGGCTGTCGGGCAGGATCGTCCAGTAGATGTGGGCGTCGTCGATCGCGAGCCACTGCGCGCCCACCTGTCCCGAGATGAGCGCGCGCCGGTTGGTGCCGTCGCGATCGGCGACGAAGATGGTGTCGCCGTCGATCCAGAACAGGCTCGTGCTGTTGGCCGCGACCCCGGTTGCGTTGGCCAGGCCGGGGACGAGGGTCGTCGCGCCGGTGCCGTCGGGCCGGATCCGGCTGACGCCGCCGGTCGCCCCCGGCTGATTGTCCGCGTCGGTCGTCCAGTAGACGGCGCGGACGGGCTCGCCGGTCCCGCTGAGGGCGATGTCGGCGCTCGCCGGGGTGCTCTGGCTGGTCACGGCCAGGGTGGCGGCGAGCGCGCCCGCGCTCACGGGGGCGAACCGCACGGTGACCGTGCAGGAGGCGCCCGGCGCCATGCTCACGCCGGCGCAGGTGCCGGCGGTGACGGTGAAGCCGGGCGCTCCGGTCACGGCGGCCGTGAGCGCGCCGGTGGCCTCCCCGCCCTGGTTCGTGAGCGTGAACGTCTGCGTCGCCGACTCGTCCGTCCCGACCTGTCCGAAGTCGAACGTGGCGGGGCTGGCCGCGAGCTGGGCCGGCGGGGGAGGCGTCGCGCCGATCAGGTACGGCTGGTTCTGCCCGGAGACGACGACCTGCCCGCCCGTGCCGTCGAGTGCGGCGCGCGTGATGGTGCCTGCGCCGGACTCGCTCCAGAAGAGGTTGTCCGTCGTCACCGCGACCCCGGACGGCACGCCGGCGAGCGTGACGAGGGCCTTGGCGTCGGTGCCGTCCAGGTTGGACCGCCAGATCGACTGGTCGCCCACCGTCGCCCAATAGAGGTGATCGGGGTCCACGGCGATGCCCTGCGGGAACGCCTGGTCGGTCGCGATCGCCGTGGCGCCGCTGCCGTCGAGGCCGGCGCGCCAGACCTTGAAGTCCTGGGGGTCGGTCCAGTAGAGGTGCGTGGCGTCCACGGCCAGCCCGAAGATGTTGTCCGCACCGGTGACGAGGCGCTGGGGGCTGCCGCTCCCGTCCTGCGCGGTCCGCCAGATCGTGCCGTCGCCGTTGTTGGCCCAGTACACCCAGGTGCCATCGACCGCCACCGATTGGGGGCCACCGGTGATGTTCTG
The DNA here is from genome assembly GCA_963749475.1 of Miltoncostaeaceae bacterium. Taxonomy (GTDB): domain Bacteria; phylum Actinomycetota; class Thermoleophilia; order Miltoncostaeales; family Miltoncostaeaceae; genus Miltoncostaea. The sequence goes on along the minus strand of CAVVMP010000011.1, from coordinate 80,227 downwards.
GACGAGGGGCACGACGTCGGTGCCGTCCAGGTACGCCCGGAACACCGTGTCATCTCCGTCCGTCCAGAACGCGTAGCGGCTCGTGGCCACGACCGCCGGGGGCTCGCCCTGCCCGGTGACGATCGCGCGCGGGTTGCCGCCATCGAGGTCGGAGGCGTTGATGGTCCCGGCGCCCATCTGGGGCCAGTAGAGCGAGGCCGTGGGCACCGGCGGCGCGTAGGCCAGCAACTGCGGCTGTCCCTGCCCCTGTGCGATCACCTGCGGAGCGGATCCGTCGAGGCCGGCCCGGGTGATGGTGCCGGTCGCGCCGTCGCTGTAGTAGATCGCGTCGGCGCCGACCGCGATCCCGAGCGGGAACGTCTGGCCCTGGACGAGTTGCTGAGGGTTGCTCCCGTCCAGGTCGGCGCTCCAGACCGAGCCGTCGGCGCTTCCGGTCCAGTACAGCCGTGTCCCGGTGACGGCGATGCCGTACGGGACGGCCTCGCCGTTGCGGATGGCCTCCGCCCCGCTGCCGTCCAGGCCGGCCCGCCAGATGGAGCCGTCCTGGCTGTTGGCCCAATAGAGGTGGGTGGCGTTGACCGCGACGCCCTGGGGACTCGCCTGGCCGGTCGCGACGGCCTGCGCGCCGCTGCCGTCCCGGGCGGCCCTCCAGATCGTCCCGTCGCCGGGGTTCGACCAGTACAGGCTGCCGCCGTCCACCGCGAGCCCGTACGGCCCGCTCTGCCCGGTGACGATCGCCTTCACGTTCGTCCCGTCCAGGTCGGACCGCATGATCCGCCCGCCGCTGGTCCAGTAGACGTGGCTGATGCTCACCGCCACCCCTGCCGGCTGAGCCTGTCCGCCCACCACCGTCTCCGGCGCAGGGCTGGCGACCAGGGTGCGGTCGATCGTGCCCGACTGCTGGTCGGCCCAGTAGATCCGACCGGCGTCCTCGGTCGCGCCCAGCTCCGTCCCGGTGCCGCTGATGGACGCCCGGGCGGTCACGCGATGGTGCGTGCCGGCGGCGGCCACCAGGGTGGCGGACACGCTCGCGGCCTCCGTCGGGGCGAACCGCACCACGATGGTGCAGGACCTGCCGGGCCGGAGCGGCCTCGACCGGCAGGCGTCACCGGTCACGGTGAGGGCGTCCGGGCCCGTCAGCCGAGTCGTGAGCCGGCCGGTGGCGGCGCGCCCGGTGTTGGTGAGCGTGAAGGTCCGGGTCACCGCGACGCCCTCGGCGACGCGACCGAAGTCGTGCGCGGCGGGAGTGAAGCTCAGCGCGGCCTTGGAGGGCGTGGGCGTGGGCTTGGCGGGCTTCGCCTGCTTGGCCGCCACCGTCGATCCGGCGGCGACCATCAGGATCACCGCGAGCATTGCCGTCCCCGCCGCGACGAGCCGCGTGCGCCCTCTCACCGTCCACCCCCCGGGCAGATTCCGTAACTGATCCGCATTGAAGTCGCCGGGTCGATGGCGCGTCAACGGGACCGGGCAGGGCGCCCCCGGGCCCGCCGCACCGTGCTGATCCGGGTTCCCATCGCCCCCGGCGCGGGCATCACCCGTTCGGAGCGGCGCCGGGAGGGGCGGATGGAGATCTTGTGGACCATCGTGATCGTGGTCGTCGTCGTGGCGGCGATCGGGATCGTGGCGCAGCGGCGCCGGCGGGCCGGCGGCGTGGTGGCGACGCGCCGGAGGCGGCGGCCGTGACCGTGCTGATGCGCGCCCGCGAGATCACCGGACGGCCGGTCGTGGCGATCAGTTCCGCCGACGCGGTCGCGGAGGTGAAGGACGTGGTCATCTCCCACCCCTCCGCGTCGGTGGTGGGCTTCACGCTCAACAAGCGCGGATTCCTCGGCTCGCCGCTGAAGGAGGTGCTGCCGTGGGAGCGCCTCGGGGCCCTGGGGCGGGACGCGGTGATGATCGACGATCCCGGGGTGCTGACGGCGCAGGACGCCGCGATCGACGAGGCGCGGGCGGAGGGCCGCGACCGCGACGTGATCGGCGCGACGGTCATGACCGACGCGGGGAAGGCCCTCGGCACGGTGGTGGACGTGATCCTGGAGGTCGGCGGCGACGCCCGGATCGTGGGCTACGAGGTCCACGGGCCGGACGTGCAGCGCGACAAGGACGCCGCGACGCTGCTGATCCCGGTGGGGGAGACGATCGCGGTGTCCGGCGAGACGCTGATGGTCCCCGCGGAGGTGGAGGGCTTCGTGCGCGACGACCTCTCCGGCTTCGGGAGCGCCGTCGCCGACTACCGCGCCCGGCTGGCGGAGGGTCACCGGTGATCCGCCTGAGCGAGGCCGACGGCCGACCGGTCCTGAGCCGCGCGAGCGCGGATCGGCTCGGCGAGCTGATCCACGTGGTGGTCGACGTCCCCGCCCGCCGCATCACGTCGCTGCACGTGGCGGGGAAGCGCAAGCGGGCGATGATGGTCGGGTGGGCCGACGTCACCGGGTTCGGCCCCGACGGGATCGTCGTGAACGGCGACGGGGCCCTGCGCCCGCCGGGCGACGACCGCGAGCGTGCGGTGGCGGGGGGCGACCTCGACCTGGACGGCCGCCTGGTGCTGGACGACCGCGGCGACTCCCTGGGCGCCCTGACCGACGTGCTGTTCGACGAGGGCTCGGGGGAGATCGGCGCGTTCGTCTGCGGCGACCGGGAGATACCGGCGGAGCGCCTGCGCCAGATCGGGCCGTTCTGCGTGATCGTGCGTGCCGCGCCCGGCGGCGGGGAGTAGCCTCGGCCGCATGGCGACGGACCCGCCGTGCACCCACCTCGAGCAGGTGCTGCTGGACCGCCTTCCCGAGGAGGTGGCGGGCTGCGAGGAGTGCCTGCGGATCGGCGACGGCTGGGTGCACCTGCGGATCTGCCTCTCCTGCGGCCGCGTCGGGTGCTGTGACAGCTCGCCCAACCGGCACGCGTCGCGCCACGCCGCCGACGACGGGCACCCCCTCATCCGCTCCCTGGAGCCCGGTGAGGACTGGAGCTGGTGCTTCGTCGACGAGGTCGGGCTCGTGCTCGACCGCCCGGCGGGGACGACGCGCATCCCTCCGTCGCCGCTGCTGCCCTAGCCCGGGGCGCCGATGACCCGCGTCCTCTACGCGCTGCTGCCCCTGCTCGGGGGCGCGATGATCGCGGTGCAGGCGCCGGTGAACGCCCGGCTCCGGAGCGTGCTCGCCTCGCCGGTGGGCAGCGCGACCGTGTCGTTCGCCACCGGGCTCGTGATCCTGGTCGCGGCGGTGGTGATCGTGGGCGACGTGGAGAACCTCGGGAGCGTCGGCGGCGGGCCGTGGTGGGCGTACCTGGGCGGCGCGCTCGGCGCGTTCTTCGTCGTCACCACGCTCCTGGCGGCGCCGCGGGTGGGCGTCACCACCACGTTCGTCTCCGTCGTGCTGGGGCAGGTGGCCGCCGCGGCCCTGATCGACCGCTTCGGGTGGCTGGGGCAGAAGCCCATCCACTTCGGCTGGGAGCGGATCGTCGCGCTCGGCCTCCTGGCCGTCGCCCTCGTGCTGCTGCTGCGCGGGGATTGACGGCGGCCCGCCGGACCGGCTGAGGGGGATCGGCGTGGCCACCGTCTCGATCGACCGGCGCGCCGCTGCGGTGGTGCTGCTGGCCGTTGCGGTGGGCCTGGCGTTCGCGGACTCGTCGATCGTCATGCTCGGCCTCCCCGAGATCTACGGGGAGCTGGACGCGTCCATCCTGGGCGCCTCGTTCGTGATCACCTCCTACAACCTGGTGGTCGCGGTGGTGGCGTTCGCGCTCATCCCGGTGATGCGCCGCGTGCGCCCGCTCCCGGTGCTGGTCGGGGGGCTGGCGATCTTCGCGGTCGCCTCGCTCGGCTGCGGCCTGGCCCCGGACCTGCCGGTGCTGGTGACGCTCCGCGGGGTGCAGGGGCTCGGCGGGGCGATGCTGCTGGCGGCGTCCCTGCCGGCGCTGGTGGCCGTGGGCGGCGGCGAGCAGAAGGGGCGGGCGATCTGGGCGCTCGCGGGGTCGGCGGGCGCGGTGGTGGGGCCGGCGGCGGGCGGGATCATCACCGAGCTGGCCGACTGGCGGGCGATCTTCCTCGTCCAGGCGCCGGTGGCGGCGCTCGCGCTGCCCGTCCTCGCCGACCGCCGGCTGCGCGCCCTGGGGGTGGAGCGCGACGACGGCGTCCGCCCCCCGCTGTGGTCGCAGCTGGGGCTGGTGTTCGCGTTCGGCGCGCTCGTCGGGGCCCTGTTCCTGGCGGTGCTGCTGATCGTGACGGTGTGGGGGTTCGGCCCGCTGTCGGGTGCGGTGGTGGTGAGCGCGCTCCCGGTCGCGGCGGTCCTCGTGGCGCCGCTCAGCCGGCGGGTGGGCCCGGGGCCGTCGTGCGTGGCGGGGGCGCCGGTGCTGGCGGCGGGCCTGGTGGGCCTGGCGCTGATCCCGGCGGTGAGCGGCTGGTGGGCGGCTGCGGCGCTCGCCGTGTGCGGCGCGGGGTTCGGCCTGCTGGTGCCGCCGCTCACCACCGCGTCGGTCACGGGCGGGTCGGGCCTGGCGGTGGCGGCGACGCGCTCGGTGGCGGCGCGGCACGTCGGCCTGGTGGCGGCGCTGGTGGTGGTGGCGCCGCTCCTGGCCGTCGACCTGGACGAGGGCGCCGACCGGGCGACGGTGGAGGCGACCCGCGTGATCCTGGACGCGAAGCTGGCCCTCCAGGACAAGGTGCCGCTGGCGCTGGACCTGGCGGACGAGTTCGACCGCACGCCGCGCGGGTCGGTCCCGGATCTCGGGAAGGTGTTCGCGCAGCGGGGCGCCGACAGCAACGCCGACCTCGCGGTGGTGCGCGACGACCTGCTGGGCGCGATCGAGGACAGCATCACCAGGAGCTTCCGGCAGGCGTTCCTGGTGTCGGCGCTGTTCGCGATCCTGGCGCTGTTCCCGGTGGCGTGGGGGCTGGCGGCGATGCGGCGGGACGCGGGGGGCCGGGCGCCGCCCGCCGCCGCGCTGGCCGGGCTCGGCGCCGTGGCGGTCGCCGCCGTGGCGCTGGTGGTGGGCGTCCTCGCCGCGGGCGGGGAGGACCTCGGCCGCTCGCAGATCGCCGATCCGTGCGTCACCCGCGTCCGGGAGGGAGGCGGGGGGTTCGACGCGACCCTCCAGGGCGTCGTCCTGGACGGCCTGGCGGGCGCCGCCTGCGACCTCGGCGTCACCAGGGAGGCCCTGGTCCTCTCGTTCGCCCCGGACGGCGTGGGGGTCGACCCGATCCCGTGGACGCCCCAGCAGGTGGAGGCGTCGATCCGCGCCGGCACGATCCGCGCGATCGACGACGCCGAGGCGCGCGGCTCCCTGAACTCCGTCGTCGCCGAGGTCCTCCGCGGCGTCGTCCGCCGGGTCCCCATCCAGGAGCTCATCCGGGGAGGCGGAGCGATCTCCGACTTCGCCGGCCGCGTCCGCGACCTCGACGCCGGCGACGTGGTCGACGCCCTCCAGGGCCTGCTGCCCTGACCCCGTCCCGGGTCAGGCCTCGGCCGCGGGGAGGGTGACCCGCAGGAGGGCGCCGCCGCCGTCGGCGTTCTCGGCGGTGGCGCGGCCGCCGTGGGCCTCGGCGACCTGCCGGACGATCGCGAGGCCCAGGCCGGAGCCGGGGAGGGCCCGGGCGGCGTCCGCGCGGTAGAAGCGGTCGAAGACCAGGGGGATGTCGTCCTCCGCGAACCCCGGGCCGTGGTCGCGGACGATGAGCTCGCCGTCGCGGAGGGCGACCTCCACCGTCGCGCCCGGTGGGCTCCACTTGATCGCGTTGTCGAGAAGGTTCGCCACCAGGCGGGTGAGGCGCTCCGGGTTGCCGCGCACCAGCCACGGCTCGATCCGCTCCGCGAAGACCACCTGCGGTGCCAGCCGCCGCGCGCGCTCCAGGCCCGCCCGCACCACCTCGTCCAGCCGGACGTCCTCGAAGTCGGCCTGCGACTCCCCGCGGCGGCTCAGGTCGACCACGTCCGCGACGAGGTTCGTCAGCTCGTCCGTCTGCGTCACCAGGTCCCGGAGCAGGTCGGCGCGGTCCGCCGCCGGCAGGCCGTCCGCCCGCTGCAGCACCTCGATGTTCGTCCGCAGGCTCGCCAGCGGCGTCCGCAGCTCGTGCGACGCGTCCGCGACCAGTTGACGCTGCGCCTCCACCGAGCGCTCCAACTGGTCCAGGGTGGTGTTGAACGAGCGCGTCAGGCGCCCCAGCTCGTCGTCCGTCCCGCCCTCCGGCAGCCGCGCCGCCACGTCCGCATCGCCGGCGATCCGCTCCGTGCGCTCCGTGAACGCCCGCACCGGCCGCAGCGCCCGCCCGGAGATGAACCAGCCGAGCGCCGCGCCCGTCACCACCCCGCCCGCCGTCACCAGCAGCAGCACCACCCGCAGCCGGTCGAGCAGCGAGTCCGTCTCGTCGAGCCCCCGCGCCAGCTGCGCCGCCACGCCCGGCGCCACCTGCGTCGTCAGCACCCGCAGGTGCGCGCCCTGCACCGTCTGGTCGGAGAGGAACGCGCGCCCGCGAGCCCGCGGCCACCTCGCGCGCCCGCGCGTCCACCTGCAGCGCCACCCCGCCCACCGGTCGGCTGCGACGTCGTCCCGTCCGCCCCCACCAGCTGCGCGTAGACCGGCGCCTCCCCGTGGCGCCCCGGCCCGCCGAAGCGGTCGCCGAAGCCGCCGCCCATGCGGCCGTTGATGTCGCGGGCCTGGGCGCGCAGCGACGAGTTGACGTCACCCCGCAGGCGGTTCTCCACGGCGACGTACGCCGCGAGCGACGCGAGCGCCACGGCCAGGGCCACGGCGAGCCCGGCGGCGATCGCCAGGCGCTGGCGGAGGGTCAGTCCTCGCGGAGCACGTAGCCGACGCCGCGGACCGTCTGGATCAGGCGTGACTCCCCTCCCGCCTCGAGCTTGCGGCGAAGGTACCCGACGTACACGCCGAGCGCGTTGGAGCCGGGGCCGAAGTCGTACCCCCAGATCCGCTCGTGGATGACGCTGCGCGTGAGCACCACCCGCGGGTTGCGCAGCAGCAGCTCCAGCAGCCCGAACTCCGTGCGGGTCAGGTCCACCCGCCGCGCCGCGCGGGTGACGGTGCGCGCCGCCGGGTCGAGCTCCAGGTCGGCGAACCGCAGGACCTGCCCCGGCTCCGTCGGGGCCGGTGCGCCGCAGCAGCGCCCGCAGGCGCGCCAGCAGCTCCTCGAGCGCGAACGGCTTGACGAGGTAGTCGTCGGCGCCGGCGTCCAGCCCCTCCACGCGGTCGGCGACCGTGTCGCGCGCCGTGAGCATCAGCACCGGCGTGCGGTCGCCGCTCGCCCGCAGCCGCCGGCACACCTCCAGGCCGTCGACGCCCGGCATCGCGACGTCCAGGACGACCGCGTCCGGCGCCTCGGCGGCGAGGGCGGCGACCGCCGCCCCGCCGCCGTCGGCGACATCGACCGTGTAGCCGGACAGCACCAGCGCGCGCCGGACCGCGTCGCGCACCGCCGGCTCGTCGTCGACGACCAGGATCCTCACGGACGTGATCGTGACAGCCCGCCGTGACGGCGGGGACCTACGGGTGGAACCCCCGTCCGCGGCCCGGGCCCGGGCCGTCGTGCGTGTCGTCGGCGATGTGCTTCGCCAGCTCGGCGACCCGGGCGGCGGGCACGCCCTCCGCCTTCAGCGCCGCGGTGAGCGTCGCGATCAGGTCGGCGCGCGAGACCCCCTGCGCCTGCGCCACCTGCGCCAGCGTCTTGCCGGACTCGAGCCGGGTGTGCAGCTGCTCCTCGGTGAGCTTCAGCTTCGCGGCGACCGCGTCCATCACGTCGCCGCGCATGCCGGGGCCGTGCCCGAAGCCGGGGCCGCGGCCGGGACCGCCGAACCCGGGCAGGCCCGGGTCGTCCTGGGCGCGCTTGAGCATCTCGTCGGCCTGGGCCTGCGTGATGCGCCCGGCCTTCACCGCCTCGTCGAGGCGCGCCTTCAGGAGGTCCTGGAACGCGCCCTCCACCTGGTCCGCCGTGATCGACGTGCCGGCCCGCTTGTTGATCGCCGCCGCGAGGTCGGACGCCTGGTCCGCCGACCCGTTCGTCGCCGCGACGGCCCCCGCGCTGATCCCCGCCACCGCGATGGCACCCGCCGCCAGCGCCGCGATCTTCCGTCGTCCGAACGTCACCTCGGGAACCCCCTGGTCGTTTTCCGCCAGCACGACGGTAGGGGGAGGCCCTGTGGGCCCGCGAAGAGCAACCGAAGAACTTCCGAAGAGCGCGCCGGCCGCCGCCGGCCCGGGCTCAGCGGCGCTTCGGCGCCCTGATGATGAACGGGTCGGTGCGCGTGGACGCCGCGCCCGTCGCGCCCACGAGCTGGATCCGGACGACGTAGCGGCCGGCCTTGCGCGAGGGCGTCACCAGCGACACGGTCCGGGGCCCCGCCTTCACGATCTTCACGACGGGCGTGCCCACCCGCACCAGGACCACCCGGCGGGGCTTGGGGCGGACGACGCGCCGCAGCACGGTGAACCGCACCCGCGCCTGGTTCGTCAGGTTCAGCCGCACCACGATCCGGCGGCCCGCGACCGTCGCGGTGAACCGCAGGATCCGGGTCGCCGCCTTCGGGATCGTCCGGATGACGTCGATCGTGCGCGTCGTCGCGTTGCCGGCGCCGTCGGTCGCGACCACCGTGATCGCGTTCGGGCCGGTCTGGAGCAGGGCGGTGGCGGAGAAGGCGCCGTTCGCGCCTGGGGCGACGGCGTTGCCGTTGACGGTCACCGTCGCAACGCCCGAGGGGTCGGTCGCGGTGCCCGCGACTGTCACCTGCGCGTCGCGCTGCACCGAGCCCTCGGCGGGGCCCGTCACGGTCACCACCGGCCCGGCGGCGTCGCTCGGCGTGAGCTCCTTGAGCAGGGCGTCCGGCTGGGCGTTCGCGTCGGTGTCCACCAGCTTCGTCACCGCGGCCGCGTCGTCGAACACGAACGCCACCGGCCCGCCGTCGGCGGCGATGGCGGCCCGGTCGCTCTCGTTGCCGCTCTGGGTGGTGCCGTCGGCCCGTACGCTCGCCAGGCGCGTCGTCCGCGACGGGAGGTCGCGCACGAAGACGTCCTTCACGGCGGCGTTGCCGTCCGTGGCCAGGTCGGCCGAGGTGGAGGCGAACGCCACCCGCGTCCCGTCCGCCGAGATCTGCGGCCGGATCCCGCCGGCGTTGCCCGCGGCGTCCGCGCCGTTCCTCGCGGACGCGACCGCGAACGCCCCCGTGGCCATGTCGCGCCGGTACGCGTCGTTGGCGGCGTTGCCGTCGTTCGCCGCGTCGTACGCGAAGGCGGTCTCGAAGGCGACGAAGCGGCCGTCGCCCGAGATGTCCGGGAAGCCCGACCCCGTCGTCTTGGCCGGGTCGCTCGCCGCCAGCGTGGTCCCCGCGGCGAGGTTGCGGACGAACACGTCGTTCGCGCCGCCGGTGTCGCCCGGCACAACGTCGTTCGTGCCGGCCGGCGCCTCGAACGCCACCACACGTCCGTCGGCGCTGATCGCCGGGCGCTCCGTGGTGCCGTTCGGCAGCCCGCCACCGGCCCGCACCGCGGCCAGGGTCGTGGTCCCCGCGGGGATGTCGCGCACCATGACGTCCGACGAGGCGTTGCCGTCGCCGGGGGTCAGGTTGGTCGTGGTGGGGCCGCTGCCGAACACCACGCGCGAGCCGTCCGCTGACACGTCCGGGTCGCCCGTCACCGCGCCGTTCGCCTTCACCCCCGAGGAGTTCACCGAGACGAGGGTGACCGCGCCGGACGCCATGTCCTTGCGATACACGTCCTTGGCCGCGTCGGTGTCGGCGGGGGTCAGGTTCGTCGCCGCCGCGGCGAACACGACGTAGCGGCCGTCGGCGGAGATCGCGAACTGGACGTTCGCCACGTCCTCGGCGTCCACGTCGGCGTCCGACGCCTGCCCCGCCGCCGACGACGAGGCCAGCCGGGTGGTGCCCGCCGCCCGGTCGCGGACGTAGAGTTGGCGCTTGCCGCCCGTCGCGGTCCCCGCCAGGTCGGCGGCGGAGGTGAACGCCACGTACCGCCCGTCCGCCGACACGGCGGCGGCCTCGACCGGCGACGCCCCGAGCGTCCCCCCCTGGCTCACCGAGGCCACCGAGACGTCGCCGGGCGCGCCCAGGGCGAGCCCCGCGGCCAGGGCGCCGGCGGATGCGGCGAGGGCCGCCAGGGCGGCGGTGCGGCGGCGCGTCATCGGCGGAGGATACGACGCGGCCCGGCGGGAAGGACACCGGGCCGGGGCGGCGAACATGTGTTCTGTCCGGGTGGCGGGGTAGGATCGCCGCCCACGTTCCGACGGAGGGTCCGATGGATCAGGCACGAGGTGAGGTGACGGGGCGCCGCCTGCGGGCGGTCGTGGACGCGCCGGTCACGGACGCGGGCGTCCTGGGCCAGGCCATCGCGGCGGTGATCGGCGCGAGTCCCGGCGGGCTGGCGCCGCGCGCGCTGCCGGCGGCGGTCGCGGAGCGGCTGGGCGTGGAGGCCGAGGCGATCGGCGACCGCGAGCTCACGGCGGCGCTGGGCACGGCGTTCGCCACCGGCCGGGTCGACGAGGTCGGCGGACGGCTGGTCGCGGTGACACAGGAGCGGCGCGAAGCCGGCTAGCCCCCTACAGTCCCGGACGTGCCGAGCCGGGACGATCTCAGGAACGTGGCCATCGTGGCCCACGTTGACCACGGGAAGACGACCCTGGTTGACGCGATGCTCTGGCAGTCGGGCGCCTTCCGCGCGAACCAGGACGTGGCCGACCGGGTCATGGACTCGAACGACCTGGAGCGCGAGAAGGGCATCACGATCCTCGCCAAGAACACGGCCGTGCGCCATGGCGGGATGACGATCAACATCATCGACACGCCGGGCCACGCCGACTTCGGCGGCGAGGTGGAACGCGGCCTCTACATGGTTGACGGCGTCCTCCTGCTGGTCGACGCCTCGGAGGGGCCGCTGCCGCAGACCCGCTTCGTCCTGCGCAAGGCCCTGGCCGCCCGCCTGCCGGTGGTGCTGGTGGTCAACAAGATCGACCGCCCCGACGCGCGGGTGGCCGAGGTGCTCGACGAGGTCTACGAGCTGTTCCTGGACCTCGACGCCGACGAGTCGCAGATCGACTTCCCGATCGTCTACACCAACGCGCGCGCCGGGCAGGCGTCCCTCAGCCCCGACGTCCCCGGGACCGACCTGGAGCCCTTGTTCGACGTGCTCCGCGACCACATCCCGGCGCCGACGTACACGGAGGGCGCGCCCCTCCAGGCGCTGGTGACCAACCTGGCCGCGTCGAGCTACGTGGGCCGCCTCGCGATCTGCCGCGTCCACGAGGGGGAGATCCGCGCCGGGCAGGCCGTGGCGTGGTGCCGGGCGGACGGGACGGTGGCGCCGGCCAGGATCACCGAGCTCTACGTCACCGATGCCCTCGACCGCGTGCCCGCCGATCACGCCTCCGCCGGCGACATCGTGGCGGTCGCGGGGATCGCGGAGGTCACGATCGGGGAGACCCTCGCCGATCCGCAGGACCCCCGCCCGCTGCCGGTGATCGCGGTCGACGAGCCGAGCCTGTCGCTCACGATCGGGATCAACACCTCGCCGCTCGCCGGGCGCGAGGGCAACCGCCTGACCGCGCGGCAGATCAAGGACCGGCTGGACCAGGAGCTGGTGGGCAACGTGTCGCTGCGCGTCGAGCTCACCGAGCGTCCCGACTCGTGGGAGGTGCAGGGCCGTGGCGAGCTCCAGCTGGCGGTGCTGGTGGAGACGATGCGGCGCGAGGGCTTCGAGCTGACCGTCGGCAAGCCGCAGGTGCTCACCCGCGAGATCGACGGCGTCGTCCACGAGCCGCTCGAGCGGGCGTCGATCGACATCCCGGAGGAGTTCCTGGGCGTCGTGACCCAGCTGCTCGCGCTGCGCAAGGGGCGCCTGGAGCAGATCGTGAACCACGGCACCGGCTGGGCGCGGATGGAGTACCTCGTGCCCGCCCGGGGGCTCGTCGGCTTCCGCACCGAGTTCCTCACCGAGACGCGCGGCACCGGCCTGCTGCACCACGTGTTCGACCGCTGGGACCCGTGGGCGGGGGACATCCGCACCCGCCCGCGAGGCAGCCTGGTGGCCGACCGCTCGGGGATGACCACGTCGTTCGCGCTGTTCGGGCTCCAGGAGCGCGGGACGCTCTTCGTGGGACCGGGAGAGGACGTCTACGAAGGCGCGATCGTCGGCGAGAACGGCCGCGGCGACGACCTCGACGTCAACCCCACCAAGGAGAAGAAGCTCACCAACATGCGGTCGTCCACCTCCGACGAGCTGGTGCGGCTCGTGCCGCCGCGGCGGGTGCTGCTCGACACGGCGCTCGAGTTCGTGCGCGACGACGAGTGCGTGGAGGTCACGCCCGGGGCGGTGCGGCTGCGCAAGGTCGAGCTGAGCGGCACGAACCGCGCCAAGCGGGCGAAGCGGGCGGGCGCCGCGCCCCGCTGAGGGACGGGCGCCCGTGGGCGCTGCGCGCTAGCTGGCCGGCGGGTCGTGCTGCGGCGCGCTGGGCGACGCGGGCGGCGGGTTGGAGCCCGTCCGCTGCTGCTCGAGCTCGCGCTCGATGCGGCCGTCCTCGCGCTCCAGCAGGAACAGCGAGGCCAGGAGCGTCACCACCAGGGCGAGCGCCAGGCCCAGTCCGATCATGTAGCCGACCGTCTCCCCGGCGCCGTTGGTCTCGAAGGGCCCCGGCGAGAGGCTCAGGACCAGGCCGATGATCGCACCGGCCACGAAGCCGATGCCGGCGTAGATCGCGACCGTCCGCCACAGGACGCGGTTGAGCCCGCGCCGCGTGCTGGGGTCGGGCGAGCCGCCGTGCCTGGCGCCGACCGCCTCCTCCTCGCCGACGACCCGGGCGACGGTCTCCTCGCGTGTCTCGACGTCCCGGATCGCCGGTTCGTCGTGCTGGACGCTGTGAGCACCTGTCGGTTCCGCCATGGATCCCTCCGTTGACGCGGGGTCTGCCCAGGGGCTACCCGCGCGGCGGGGCGGTGAATCCGGTGTTTCGGCCGTCCGGGTGAGGGGTAACGGCGCGGTGCCCGCGCGACTCGCGGTCGTCCCGGGCGATTCGGAAAACGCCGCCGCCGGTCCCCGCCCCCTGGGGCCGGCGGCGGAGGGCCCCCCGGTCGTCAGTCCGGCGGGGTGGGGCAGCTGGGAGCGGCTTCGCGGGCACCCGGAAGGCGCCCGAGCAGGTCCGCCAGCGCGGTGACCTCCTCGGCCGTGTAGAGCTCGCCGAAGAGGGCCTCGAGCGCCTTCAGGTGCGTGGCGGCGGCGTCGGCCAGCGCGCGCCGGCCGTCGTCGGTGATGGCCGCGTAGGTGACGCGGGCATCGGACGCGCAGTTCTCCTTGCACACGAGGCCGGCCGACTCGAGGCCGTCCAGCAGGCGGGTGATCCCGGAGGGCGTGAGGCCCACGGCGGGCGCCAGGTTGACGCGCCGCATGCGGCCCCCCTCCTCGTCCGAGAGGCGCCGCAGCACCTCGAAGTCGGTGACCGTCATGCCGGCCGTGGCCTGCAGGTGGGCGTTGAAGGAGCGCGTCATGGCCGAGTGCGCGCCCATCAGGCGGACCCAGGCCGCCACGGCGCGCTCAGCTTGAGGGCTCAATACTTGACTGGTCAAAGTGTGCTCGCTACAGTTGCTTGCGTAGTCAATTGTATCGGATCGGAAGGGGATTCGACATGAGCACGACCCAGCAGATCACGGCGGTGCCCGTGGGTACATGGGTGAGCGACCCGACGCACTCGTCGTTCGACTTCTCGGTGAAGCACATGGTGGTCGCCACGTTCCGCGGCGCGCTGCCGGATTTCGAGGCGACTCTGACGTCGCGTGAGGACGGCACGCTCCACCTCCTCGGTATCGGCCGCCTGGCGAGCATCACGACCCAGGACGAGAACCTGACCGGTCACCTCGCGTCGCCGGACTTCTTCGACGTCCAGCGGTACCCCGAGGTCCGCTACGAGTCGCAGGACATCGTCCGCGACGGCGACCGGCTCACGGTCCGCGGGACGCTGACGCTGAAGGGCGTCACGAAGGACGTGGAGCTGCAGGGCACGATCGTCGGCCCCGTCGTCGGCCTCGGTGACGCCGAGGTGGTGGGCGTGGAGCTGGAGGGCGTGATCGACCGCACCGAGTTCGGCCTCAACTGGAACGCTCCGCTGCCGGGCGGCGGCTTCGCCGTCGGCAACGACGTCCGCCTCCGGACGCAGCTCGAGCTGCGCCAGTCGTAGCGATGGTCATCCTCGGGATCTCCGGGAGCCTGCGCGCGGACTCCCACAACGGTCGGCTGCTCGACGCGGCTGCGCGCGAGATGCCGGCGGGCGTCCAATTCGAGGTCTGGGACGGCCTGCGCGACGTGCCGCCCTACGACGAGGACCTGGACACCCCGGAGCCGCCCGCGGAGGTGGCCCGCCTGCGCGACGCGATCGCACGGGCGGACGCCCTCCTCATCGCGACCCCGGAGTACAACAGCTCGATCCCCGGCTGCCTGAAGAACGCGATCGACTGGGCCAGCCGGCCGCGGCTGGAGAGCCCGCTCCGGTTCAAGCCGGTCGCGGTGATGGGTGCCACCACCGGGTCCTTCGGGGCGGTGTGGGCGCAGGCGGAGCTGCGGAAGGTGCTGGGCTCGGCCGGCGCGAGGGTCGTGGACGGCGAGGTCGCCCTCGCCCACGCGCAGGACGGGTTCGCGGAGGACGGCTCCCTGAAGGAGGAGGGCCTCGCGCAGCAGCTCCACGACCTGGTCCAGCTCCTCGCCGAGGAGGCGTCTCCGGACCGGATCGCGGCGTAGGGGGAGGGACGCCGGGGGCGCCGCCCGGGCGCGATCGCGCCCCGGGGCCGTCCGTCGATCGGTGCGACTCACGTCATGAGGCGCCCCGGGGTAAGCCGGTCAGGGACACCTCGGATGCGCGGCCACGCGCGCGGGCAGCTCGGGGGCGTCCAGCTCGGCGCACACGTCGTCGAAGCCGTCGGCCGGCCCCGTCCACTCCAGCGAGGGCGCCCCGTCCTCCAGCACCCCGCGGGCGTCCTCCCGGAGGGTCGCGAGCACCTTGAAGAGCGCCGCCACCTCGCGGCCCTCCTCCAGCACCGCCGAGAGCCGGGCCGCGCCGCGCACGGTGACGTCCCAGTCCCCGAGGTCGGGCGGGATCGCCTCGATCGTCCCCCAGCGCGACAGCACCGCCGCCGCGCTCTTCGCGCCCCAGCCGGGCAGCCCCGGGAAGCCGTCGGCGGAGTCGCCCACCAGCGCGAGGTAGTCGGGGATCGAGGCGGGGTCGACGCCGAAGCGCTCCCGCACGCCGTCCTCGTCGCGGATGGTCGCCGCCCGCCGGTCCAACTGCACGACCCGCGTGCCCACGACGCACTGCGCCAGGTCCTTGTCCGGCGTGCAGATGACCACGCGCTCCACGGCGTCGTCGGCGGCCGCCCGGGCGGCGGCGGTGGCCAGGGCGTCGTCGGCCTCCAGGTCGACCATCCCCCACACCGTCACGCCCATCGCCTCCAGGGCGCGCTCGACCACCGGGAACTGGTCCTTCAACGCCGGCTCGATCCCGTCGCCGGTCTTGTACGTCGGGCCAGAGATCGTTGCGGAACGACTCGATGACGGTGTCGCACGCCACCCCGACATGGGTCGCGCCGCCCTCCAGGAGGTCGCACACGGACCGCAGCACGCCGCGCGTCGCGGCCGCCCTCGACGCGGCCGCAACATCCGCCGGGAGGCCCATATGGTGGCGGAACAGTTCATAAGTGCCATCGATGAGATGCACCTGCACGACGGCATCATCGCCGATGGCGCGGCCGACCCCGAACAGGCCCCGGCGACGGGCGCTACCGTGGGGGCGCGAGGGCCCGAGGAGGACGGATGAGCGAGGCGAACCACGGGGACGGACCACCGGTGGCAGTGCGCCGGGACGGCGCCGTCGCCACCGTGGTGCTGAACCGTCCCGCGCGCCGCAACGCCCTGTCGGTGGAGATGCTCGTCGCCCTCCATGACGCGCTCGCAGAGGTGGCCGGCGACGCCGACGTCCGCGCGGTGGTCCTCGGCGCGGAGGGGCCGGTGTTCAGCTCCGGCCACGACCTGCGCGAGATCACCGAGGGCGACGAGGCCGTCCACCGCCGGGTGTTCGACGCGTGCGCCGAGGTGATGCTGCTGATCCACCGCACGCCCCAGCCGGTCGTGGCGCGCGTGCAGGGACTCGCCACCGCGGCGGGCTGCCAGCTGGTGGCCGCGTGCGACCTGGCCGTCGCGTCCGAGGCGGCCGCCTTCGCCACGCCGGGCGTCCGCATCGGCCTGTTCTGCACCACGCCGATGGTCGAGGTGGCCCGCGCCGTGGGGCGCACCCGGGCGATGGAGATGCTCCTGACCGGCGACCCCATCGACGCCGCAACGGCCCTGTCCTGGGGCCTCGTGAACCGGGTCGTCGAGCACGCCCGCCTCGAACGAGGCGGCCGACGCCCTCGCCCGGCGGGTCGCGTCGGCCAGCGGCGAGACGCTCGCCATCGGCAAGCCCGCGGTGTCGGAGAACCTCGACCTGCCGCTGGAGGAGGCGTACCGCCACGCGTCGGAGGTCATGGTCCGCAACGCCGGCACCGCCGACGCCCGCGAGGGCATGTCGGCGTTCCTGGGCAAGCGCGACCCCGAGTGGTCGCACGGGCGGCCACGGCCGTGACGATCTCGAGCTCCGCCTCCGTGCTGCGCGCCGTCATGGACGGCGTCCCGGCGGCGGTGGCGGTGATCGACGGCGGGATGCTGGTGCGCGAGGCCAACGCCCGCTGGAACGCCATCGGCCCCGCCCCCGGCACCGACTGGCGCGAGGTGGTCCACCCCGCAGATCGCGACCTGGTGCCCACGGGCCCCGCGCCGGCGGTGGAGGTGCGGGTCCGCATGCCCGACGGCGCGGTCCGGTGGTTCTCCCTGGTGATCCGCGCGGCCGAGGACGGCGGGGCCGTGGTGCTCACCGACATCGACGCCGCGCGCGCCGCCGAGGGGGAGCGGGCGGCGCTGCGGCGGATCGCGGACGGCATCTCCCGCGAGGAGGACTCCGGCGCGCTCTTCGCGCAGGTCGCCGAGGAGGCCGGCACCCTCCTGTCGGCCGACGGCGCGGGCGTGGTGCGGTTCGACGACGCGGCGCGCACGGCGGTGATGCTGGGCCAGTGGGCGGCCGACCCCGGCCTGGCCGATGCGAGCCCCCAAGCGCTGCCGCTGGAGGGGGAGGGCGCCACCGCGCGCGTCTACGCCACCGGCCTGGCCGCCCGCGCCGTGTATCCGTACGAGGTCCCGTTCCCCTGGCGCGCGGCGGTGGTGGTGCCCATCCGGGTGGGCGGGCTGCTCTGGGGCGCCCTCGGCGCCGTGAGCATGGAGGGGAGCCGCCTGACCGAGGACGCCGAGGAGCGCCTCTCGCGCTTCGCCGAGCTGGCGGGGCTGGCGGTGGCCAACGCCGACGTGCGCGAGCGGCTCGTGCGCCAGGCGCGCACCGACCCCCTGACGGGGCTGCCGCACCACGGGACCTTCCACCGCCAGCTCGACGAGGAGATCGCGCGCACCGCCCGCTTCGGCAGCGTCCTGAGCCTGGCCGTGATCGACATCGACCACTTCAAGACCGTCAACGACGCCCACGGCCACGAGGTGGGCGACGCCACCCTGCGCGCCGTCGCCGCCCGCCTGTCCGCACACGCCCGGGTGGTCGACCTGGCGGCCCGCGTCGGCGGCGAGGAGTTCGGCTGGCTCATGCCCGGGACGCCGCTGCCGGGGGCCCGCGCCGCAGCCGAGCGGTTCCGTGCCGCCGTGGCCGGCGAGGCCTTCGGCCCGGTGGAGACGCTCACCGTCTCGGTGGGCGTCGCGCAGCTCACCGACCTCGATCCGGACGGGTCGGCGCTGTTCCGTCGCGCGGACGCCGCGCTCTTCGCGGCGAAAGCCGCAGGACGGGACCGCACGATGGCGGCCGAGCCGGCGTAGCCTCCGGGGCGTATGGCCTCCTCCAGGAGCGATCCGGCGCTCGGCTTCGCACGCCCTGCGTGACGACCTCGCGGAACTCGCGACCGTGGTCCTGGCGCAGGTCGAGCGGGCCGTCGCGGGCTGGGAGGAGTCGGACCCCGCGGTGGCCGAGGTCGTCGCGGACACCGACCGCGAGGTCGACGTGCGCAGCGCGGCCCTCGAGGAGCGGATCCTCGAGCTGCACCGCAACTGGAGCGCCTTCGCGGGCGACCTGCGGCTGCTCCACGTGGGGCTGATCGCCGCCGTCGCCCTGGAGCGGGTCGGGAACCTGGCCGTCCAGATCGCCCGGCTGGCGGGGTCGGTGCCCCCCCCGGAGGCGGAGATGTCCACCGTCCGCGGCCTGGTGGCGCGGATGGGCGAGCGCGCCGTCGATGCCCTGGCCGAGTCGGTGCAGGCCATCGCCCGCGGCGACCTGGCCGCCGGCGAGCGGGCGATGCGCGAGGCGCGCTCGGTGAGCCCGATGCTCGACGGGGTGCTGCGCGCCGTGACGGAGGCGGCCGGCAGCCCCGGGATGCGGGCATGGTCGGCGGCCGCCGTCCTCGTGGCGCGCCACGTCGAGCGGGTCGCCAACAACGCCGCCGAGCTCGGCGCGCGGGTGGCGTTCCTCGTGACGGGGGAGACGGCGCCGCTCGAGGACTGGTGAGCGGGCCGCTCCTCGCGGCGCACCGGATCGAGACGCCCGACGGGGCCGCGGCCGCCCACGCCGCGGGCGCGGACCTCCTGGAGATCGACGTCCACCTGCGGCGCGGGGCGCTCGAGGTGCGCCACCCGCGCCGGCACGGGCCCGTGCTGTGGGACCGGGAGGGCGTTCGGCGCGCCCGGGGCCCGTCCGCGACCCTCGGCCCGCTGCTGGCCGCGCTCCCCGCCGGCGCGGAGCCGATGATCGACCTCAAGGGCGGCGCCCCCGGCATCGCCCGCGAGGCGCTCGCCGCCGCGCGCGCCGCGGGCGTGCCGCGCGTCACGCTCACGTCGCGGCGCTGGCGCCTCCTGGACGGCGTCGCCGGCCGGGACGGCGTCCGGCTGGCCTACTCGGCGGCGGGGCGGCGGGAGCTGGCGCGCTTGCTGGGCAGGGCGCTCCCGGACGGCGCCGCCGCCTGCGTGCGCTCCGACCTGCTGAACGCCGCCACGGTCGCGGCCCTTCGCCGGCGCCACCCGCTGGTGATGACGTGGGACGTCGCGGACCGCGCGCACGCCGAGCGCCTGGTCGCCCTCGGGGTGGGCGGCCTGGTGCTTGACGACCCCGCGCTGCTCGCCGCCCTGGCGGGCGCGCGGGCCCTGGGCTAGGCCAGCGCCGGTCCGGGGGAGGGCGCGGCGGAGCGGCGGCGCTCGAGCACCAGGGCGACGAGCGCCCCGAGCACGGAGACCGCCAGGGCGATCGCCTGGACGCCGAGGCTGAAGGCGAGGACGGGGGCGGCCGTGAGGCCGTAGGTCGTCACGAGCACCGGCACCACCGCCGCCTCGCGCACCCCGGCGCCTCCGGGGGAGATGGCGAGGTAGCCCGAGACGATCATGAGGCCGAAGACCAGGGGCGCCGCGGCGGCCGGCAGGCCGAAGGCGGCGAGCAGGGCGGCCAGGGAGAGGATGCGCATGCCGATCGCGCAGAGCTGGAGGCCGCCGGCGATCACGATCGAGCGCCGGCACGCCAGCAGGCCCGCGCCGCGGCCGAACGTGTCGAACAGCCCCTGGGCCCGGCGGGGCACCAGGAACGACAGGCGGGAGCCGCCGAAGCGCCACAGCACGAGCACCGCGACGAGGAGCCCGCCGAGCATCAGGCCGGCGGCCCAGCGGATGGGGGCGAAGCCCGCGGGCAGCGGGGCGACCGTGGTCGCGGCCGCGACGACCGCGAAGGTCACCACGCCGTCCAGGACCTTGAAGGCGCTCATGCTGCCGGCGATCTGCATCCCGCCGCCGTCGGCGGCCGGGTGGCGCCGGACGGCCGCGTACCGGACGGCCTCGCCGAGGTGGGCGGGCAGCAGCTCACAGGCGCCGCGGCCGAGCAGGTGGGCGCGGATCACGTGGGCGCGGTCGATGGCGCCGAGGCCGCCGGCGTCGAGCCCCACCTTCCACACCAGGGCGGACATGACCTGCGTCGCCGCGTAGGCGGCGCAGGCGGCGGCGATCCACGGCCAGCTGACGCCGGTGAAGCTGTCGCGGAGCCGCGACGGGTCCGCGGCGTTCATGACGCCCCACGCGGTCAGACCGAGCACGACGACCGCGACGGCCGCGATGAGCGGGCGCCGGACGCGGGGGTCGGCCACCCGCGCGAGGCACGCGCGCAGCGGGACCGTCGTCGGATGGGATGCGGTCAAATCGTCGGCCATTGGACTCGGGTGGTGTATCGGCAGGTCCGTGCACGACCCGAGTCCTGCATACATGGAAGGCGAGATCGGCCCGCGGGGCAAGTACGACCGTCACCCCGGCCCCCCTTTGGGGGTTGCGCGGTCCCAGGCTTCTCTTACTAAATAAGGGCATCATGGCGATGCGTATCGTCGCCGGGACGAAAGATGGGGAGCCGAGTGAGCCAGGAGCAGCAGCTGGACGGCGGAGAGCCGCCGAAGCGCAAGCGGGGGCGTCCGCGCGACCCCGGCGCGAACCGCCGGATCCTCGACGCCGCCCGGGCGGTGGCCGGAGAGCTCGGCGTGCACGGCGCCTCGATGTCCGCGATCGCCGACCGCTCCGGCGTCGGCAAGCCCACGATCTACCTGCGGTGGGCGAACCGCCGGGAGGTCATCGTCGCGGCGATCGCCGACCTGCGGGCGGACGTCCCGCAGGTGGAGGGGGAGAACGTCCAGGAGGAGCTGACCCAGGCGCTCCAGGACGACCGTTCCCTGCTCGTGTCCGGGCCGGAGTCGCGCTTCCTGCGGTCGGCGCTCTTCGAGAGCGCGGAGGACGTGGAGATCGGCCGCGAGCTCTCCGACAGCATCCTCGGTCCCCGCCGGCAGCGGATCGTGGAGATCCTCGAGCGCGGCATCGACGACGGCGAGCTCCGGTCGGACATCGACCCCGGCGCCGTCGCGGACCTCCTGATCGCGCCGCTGGTGCGCGGCATGGTGCTGGGTGGCGACGACGTGAGCCCCCAGATCGTCGAGCAGCACACCGCGCTCGTGGCCGGCGGGATCGCCGCCTACGCGGAGACGTCCGAGGCCGGGTAGGCCGCCCGCCGCGCCCCCGGCTCGGGGGCGCGGGTCAGCAGGGCGCGGGCCAGCAGCACCAGCCCGGGGATCTGCGCCAGGTGGTAGAGCGAGATGGGGTCGAGCCCGACGACCTCCGTCCACGTGTCCGGCATCGCCCGGAAGGCCGCCGCCGCCCCGCTCGCCAGCAGGGCGACGCACACCTGCCGCGCCAGCGGCATCCCGCGGGCCGCGGCCATGAACCACAGCGCCAGGATCGCGATCATGGTCACGCCCTCGCACAGCAGGATCGCGCCGACGCCGGCGTTGCCGGAGAGGGCGACGATGGCGTAGGCCAGCAGGCTCGCCGACCGCAGCACCCAGAACACGCGGCCGCGGCCGGGGCCCAGCACCTCGATGACCGTCGCGGCCAGCAGGTACGAGATCGCGATCACGACCATCCCGCTGATGACCGCCCAGCTCGGGTCGGCCCAGGTCTCGGAGCACGTCACCCAGCCGTGGTGGAAGAAGCCGGCCACGGCGGCGGCGCCGGACCACCAGTAGGTGAGACGCCAGTAGCGGTGCACGTCCGGCCGCCCGCGCAGGGCCAGCGCCGAGGGCGAGCGTGACGAGGCCGAGGATGAGGTCGGTGATGGCGGGCGCGGGCTCGCAGAGCACCCCCCGACGGTAGCCACGAGGGGTGCGCTGGACACAACATATGTATTTGACCTATAGTGCCGGCATGCGAGGAGGACCACACCACGGGATGCGGCGGGGCGAAGGCCCCGGGCGGCGCGGGCCGGGCGGGCGCGGAGCGCGCGTCCGGCGCGAGGTCGCCCCCGGCTCCTGGGAGGTCCACGCCCGGGTGGAGCGCTTCGTGGAGCCCGTCGTGCTGCTGCTGCTCTCGGAGCGGCCGATGCACGGCTACGAGCTGCTCGAGCGCGTGCCCGAGCTGCTCCGCGACGAGCGGAGGCTGGACCTCGGCAACCTCTACCGCCTCCTGCGCTCGCTGGAGGAGGAGGAGATCGTCGCCTCGGAGTGGGATTCCGGCCTGCCCGGCCCCGCGAAGCGGGTCTACCGGCTGACCGACACCGGCCGCGCCCTGCTGGGGCGCTGGACGGAGGCGCTCCGCGACGCCCGCGGCGTCCTCGACGCGTTCATCGAACGACTCGAGCGTGGAGGGGAGGTGAACCCATGACCCATCGTCACCAACACCATGGCCGAGGCCGCGGATGCGGCCCGGCGCGCGGCCCGTTCGGGATGCGCTCCTTCAACCGGGAGGAGTGGCTCGCGCGGCTGGAGGAGTACCAGCGCGACCTGGAGCAGCGCACGGCCGACGTGGCCGACCTGATCCGGCGCCTGCGCCAGGACCCGGCGCCGGAGACCGCCGAGGCCTGAGCCCGGCGCCGGCCTGACCTAGAGGCTCTCGGGCGGCGCGGCGAGCGTCGCCTCGAGGGCCTCGGCGGTCGTGCGGACGTGGGCCCACACCGCGGCCGCCTCCTGCACGCGCAGCTCGTCCGGCTCGGGGGCCGACTCCCGGGCCGCCGTCATCTCCTGCCCCCGGGGCGCGGCGCCCCAGGCCTCGACGGCCTCGCGCTCCGCCTCCCGGCGGCGCCCCTCGGCGGCGCGCGACCATGCGGCGACGCGCCGGCCGAAGTCGGCGGGCGACTCGCCCTCGCCGTCCACCGGGTCGGTGATCGTCGCGTACCCCTCGGCGAACAGCCGGGCGGTCGCGGCCAGCTCGGCGTCGCGCCGGTCCGCCGTCGGGTCGCCCGATGCGCCGCGGCGCTCCAGCACCGCCTGCTCCTCGAGGACCAGCGCCTCGAGGCGCTCCCCGTTGCCGTTCATCCAGACCGTGAGGCGGTCGGCCAGGTCGGGCGGCGTCCCCGGCAGCTCGGCGGCGACCGCCTGGGCGAGGTGCCGCATCCAGGCGCGGGCGCTGGCCGTCCGGGCGCGGGCGATCCGCGCGGAGCGGTCGGGGAGGGTGCCGCCCTCCGCGAGGATGAACTCCTCGTGGATGGCGCGGGAGCCCTCCTGCGCCATCAGCTCGTCGAGCGACGACCGGTTGGCGGCCATCCAGTTGACGAGCCGGTCGGCCAGGCCGGATGCGGGTGCGCTCACGCGTGGACCTCCTCGGGTGTGCCCGGGCGCGGCGCGGTGGCCGCCCGGGCGATGCCGCGGACCATGCCGCGGAAGACGAAGCCGTGGATGGGCGAGATGGCGTACCAGTACGCCCGCCCCAGGATGCCGGCGGGGTCGAAGACGGCCGTCTGGCGGATCACCGACCCGTCGCCGTCCGGCTCGACCTCGAACTGGAGCCACGCGCGGCCGGGGACCCACATCTCGGCGGCCAGGCGCAGCAGGCGGTCCGGCTCGATCGCCTCGACGCGCCATGAGTCGACCGTGTCGCCGGGCAGCAGGCGCTCGGGGTCGCGCCGTCCCCGCCGCATGCCCGCGCCGCCGAACGGCAGGTCGAGCATGCCCCGCAGGCGCCAGAGGGCGTCGCCGTAGTACCAGCCGCGACGGCCGCCGATGCGCCGGATCGGCGCGAACGCCACGGCGGGCGGCACCGGGACGCGCTCCACGCGGGAGTCGATCAGGCGCGACCCGACGGCGGTGCCCCAGTGACGGGGCGCCGGGCCGGAGGAGAGGGCGTCCGACCAGCGGGTCGCGGCGAAGTCGCGGTCCTCGTTGACCAGCGCGCGGGCGATCGCGTCGTGCACGCCGCGCGGGCGCACGCCCAGCAGGTCGTGCTGCGCGGCGGGGTCGCGCACCACCGTCTCGTTGCGCAGGCCCTCCACCAGCTCGCGGCCGACGCGGGCGTAGACCGGCGTCACCAGGCCGAGCCACAGGCTCGACAGGCGGGGGGTGAGGGCGGGCACGCGGATCATCGCCCGGCGCAGGCCGCGCTGGCGGGCGTACTCGCGCATCAGCTCGCCGTACGACACGCGGTCGGGCCCGCCGATCTCCACGATCCGGCTCCCGGTGATCGCCGCCGCGGTGCGTGCCGCGACGAGGCAGGCGATGACGTCCTCGATCGCGATGGGCTGGGTGCGCGTGTCCACCCACCGCGGCGTGATCATCACCGGCAGGCGGTCGACCAGCGCGCGGATCATCTCGAACGAGGTGCTGCCCGAGCCGATCACGATCCCCGCCCGCAGCTCCACGGTGGGGACGCCGGAGGCGGCGAGCGCGCGGCCCGCCTCCTGGCGGCTCGCCAGGTGCGGCGACAGGCCGGGGCCGTCGCCGAGGCCGCCGAGGTAGACGACGCGGCGCACCCCCGCGGCCCGGGCCGCGGCTCCGAAGGCCTCGGCGCCCTCGCGGTCGGCGCGGCGGTAGTCGGCGGCGCCCGACATGGAGTGGATGAGGTAGTACGCGACGTCCACGCCGGCCAGCGCGGCGTCCAGCGACCGCGGGTCGGCCACGTCGCCGTACACCACCTCGGTCCCCGGCGCGGTGCGCGCCCGCAGCACCCCGGGCCGGCGCGCCATGCAGCGCAGCGGCACGCCCAGCGCCTCGAGGTGCCCCAGGAGCCGGCCGCCCACGTAGCCGGTCGCGCCGGTCAGCAGGACCGGGCCGCTCGCGGTCGTGGGTTGGGGATCCTCGACGGGCGCCATGCGACCCAGGGTAACCTCGCGCCGGTTCCGTCCGTCAGGGGATCGGGAGGTCGTTCGTGCGGGTGGCGGTGGTGGGGGCGGGGCTCGCGGGCCTCGCCGCGGCGCGGGAGCTGCGGGCCGACGGCCACGAGGTGGTCGTGCTGGAGAAGAGCCGCGGCCTCGGCGGGCGGCTGGCGACGCGGCGTGCCGAGGGCACGGTGCTCGACCACGGCAGCCCGGTGCTCGCGGCGCCCGCCGGGACGGCCCTCCGCGGGCTCGCCGATGCGCTGCACGCCGACGACCGGGTGGACCTGGACGACGGCATCGCGTTCGCGACCGGGGCCACCCGCCTGCCGAAGCTGATGGCCGGCGGGCTCGACGTGCGCCTGGGCGTCCGGCTGGCGGCGCTCCGCGACGCGGGCGGCGCGCTTCGAGCTCGGCGACGAGCAGGGCAACACCCACGGCGTCGTCGACGGGGTCGTGGTCACGGCGCCCGCGCCCCAGGCGGCCGACCTGCTCGACCGAAGCCCCGGCGGTGAGGCGCGGGCGGCGGCTGGTCCGCACGCTCGCCTACGCGCCGGCGGTGATGGTGCTGGCCGGGGTGCCGGGGGCGGCGCAGGGGGCGGCCGTGGAGCCGCTCGCCCGCGGCCCGCTGGCGGAGGTGCGGCGCGAGGCCGCGAAGGACCGCGACGGCGACCCGGCGCCGGTGGTGGCGCGGCTCGGCCCGGAGGCGAGCGCGGCGCTCCTCGACGCGTCCGACGCCCGCGTGCTGGAGGAGGCGCTGCCGGCGCTGGCCGCCCTCCTCGGCGCCGAGCCGGCGTGGAGCCAGGTGAAGCGCTGGCGCTTCGCGGTGCCGGAGGGCCGGCTCGACGCCGACGAGGTCAACCCGCCGGACGCCCGGATCGTGCTGGCGGGCGACACCGTGACGGGGGCGTCGTTCGGCGGCCAGGACCACCACCGGGTGTTCGCGAGCGGCGTGGAGGCGGCCCGCCGCCTGACGCACGCGCTGGCGGTGACGGCCCGGTGAGGCTGGTGGAGCGCGCGATCCGGGGCGCCGCCGCGGGCGCGGCCGCAGCGACGGTGTGGTCGGCGGTGGAGTTCGCCGCCGCCCGCGGTCTGCGCCACGACTACACCGACACGCGGATGCTCGGGCGCGTGGCGTCGGAGCGATGGTGGCTGCCGGCCGGGGTGCTGATCCACTGCCTGAACGGCGCGGCGTTCGGCGCGGCGTTCGCCGCCGCGGGGGCGCGCGGACCGGTGGCCGGGCTGCGGTGGGCCGCGGCCGAGTCGGTCGCCACGTGGCCGGGGATGGCCCTCCTCGACCGCATCCACCCGGACCGGCGCTCCGGGCGCTGGCCCCGGCCCCTGCTCACCGACCCGCGGGTGATGGCGCAGGAGGCGGCGATGCACGCCCTGTTCGGCGTGGTCCTGGGGCTGCTGGCGCCGGGCGGGCTCGTCGACGAGCGGTAGCTACCAGCGCTCCGGCACGGTCCGGACGCCGCTCGGCACGGACGCCTCGTGCCCCTTACGCTTGCGCTTCGGCAGCTTCGGCGGGTCGTCCTCGCGCCGGTAGGGGAGGATCTCCAGGAGGTGCGCCATCAGGTTCAGGCGGGCGCGCTTCTGGCTGTCGGCGTCCACGACGTACCACGGCGCCTCGAGGATGTTCGTGCGCGCGAACATGACATCGCGCGCCTCCGTGTACCTGTCGTAGCGGTCGCGCGCCTTCAGGTCGATCGGGCTGAGCTTCCACCGCTTGGTGGGGTCCTCGGCGCGCTCCTTGAACCGCTTCTCCTGCTGCTCCGGGCCCACCTCGAGCCAGTACTTCACCAGGATCAGGCCGGAGCGCACCAGCATCCGCTCCAGCTCGGGGACGGACTGCAGGAAGTCCTCCACCTGCCCGTCGGTGGCGAAGCCCATCACCCGCTCGACGCCGGCGCGGTTGTACCAGGACCGGTCGAACAGCACGATCTCGCCCTCCGAGGGCAGCTCGGCGACGTAGCGCTGGAAGTACCACTCGCCCCGCTCGCGCTCCGTCGGGACGCCGAGGGCCACGATGCGGTAGGCGCGCGGGTTCAGATCCTTCGTGATGCGCGAGATGGTGCCGCCCTTGCCGGCCGTGTCGCGACCCTCCATCAGGATCGCCACGCGCAGGCCCTGGTCCCGCACCGCCGCCTGGAGGTCGACCAGCTCCGTCTGCATCCTCCGCAGCTCGCGGTCGTAGACCTCGTCCGTCAGCTCCGCCATCTCCGCCTCCCGTCCGCGGGCCGGGCGTCACCTTACGACGGCGCGGCCCAGGAGTCGCGGCCCCCGGCGAGAACCCAGACCCGTGCGGAACGAGGACTGGCCATCGACCCGGACCGTCCTCCGGGTGGTCGGCGTGCTGCTGGCCGTGGCCGTCGGCCTGTACCTGGTGTGGCTGTCGCGCGGCGTGCTGACGTGGGTGGCGATCGCCGCGTTCCTCGCCGTCGCCATCAACCCGCTGGTGTCGCTGTTCCAGAAGCGGCTGCGGCTGCGCCGGGCCGCGGCGATCCTGATGGTCTACGTCATCGGCACCGGCCTGGTGGCCGGCGCGGCGCTCGTGTTCGTGCCGCCGCTCATCGAGGCGGGGCAGCAGCTGACCGAGGCCGTCCCCGACTACGTCGACCAGCTCGAGGAGTCGAGCCTCGTCCAGGACCTGGACGAGGAGTACGGCATCCTCAACAACATCGAGGAGCAGTCCACCGACGCCCTCTCGGGCATCGCCGGCCCCGACACGGCGGTCGACCTGGCCACCCGCGTGTTCAACGGCCTGGTGGCGCTCATCAGCATCGCGGTGCTGTGCTTCCTGCTGAGCCTCTACGGCCCGCGCGCGCGGGCGTTCGCGCTGGAGCAGGCCACCGGGACGCGGCGCATCCGGATGGAGCGGATCGCCGACCGCATCTACCGGGTGATCGCCGGCTACGTCGTCGGGATCTTCCTGGTCGCGCTGACCGGCGGGTTCGCGGTCTGGCTGTTCCTCACGATCCTCGACGTCCCGTTCGCGCTGCTGCTCGCCTTCTGGGCGGGGCTCGCGTCGCTGGTGCCGCTGGTCGGCGCCACCGTGGGCGGCATCCCGTACATCGCCGTCGCCTTCTTCCAGGGCTGGCCGATCGGCGTGGCCGCGATCGTCTTCCTGATCGTCTACCAGCAGATCGAGAACAACGTCTTCCAGCCCGTGATCCACCGGTACACGGTGCAGCTCAACCCGCTGTGGGTGATCCTGGCCGTCCTGATCGGCGGCACCCTGCTCGGCATCCTCGGCGCCCTGCTGGCGATCCCGATCGCCGGGATCGTCCAGGTGCTGGTGCAGGAGTGGTGGGCGGCCCGCCGCGGCATCACGCCGCCCCCGGCCCCGGGGACCCGCCTGGCGGGCCCCCGGACCGAGTCACCTCCGGCAGCCGAGCCCTCCTAGAGCTCGGGGCCGCCGCCGCCGCCGCCCCCGACCGTCGTCGGGCAGGTGCCGTCGGCATTCGGCATCACGTCGTCGTGGTTCTTCATGTGGGCCCGCACGAGCGCGACGTTGGCGGTCGTGATCTTCACGTACGGGTTGGTCGTGGACGAGGTGTGGTGACAGAACGTCACCTTCGGCTCCGGACCCTTCGCACCGCCTGAGGCGGCGAAGGCGACCGGGACGGCCGCGCCGGCCAGGATGGCGGCGGCGGCGACGCCACAGAGCGCTCGCTTCATGGTTCGGATCCTTCCGTGGATGAGGACGTACAACCCTCATGTCGGCATCCGGGGGCGCCCGCCCCTCCCGCACTGCGCGTTACGTTGTGCGTGATGGACCCGAGGAGCGCCGAGCTGCTGGAGCTGCCCGCGGTGCGCGAGCGGCTCGCGGGGATGACCTCCTTCGCCGGCGGGAGGGCGCTGGCGCTCGCCCTGGCGCCGTCGCCCGACCCGGAGACGGTGGCCGCCCGCCGCGCCGAGACCGAGGAGGCGCTGCTGCTGCGCGACCGGGGGCTGTCGGGGCCGGGCGGCGCGAGCGACGTCCGCGAGGACGTGTCCCTCGCCGTCCGCGGGGCGATGCTCGACGCGCCGGAGCTGCTGGCGGTGCTCACGACGCTCGGCGTGTGGTTCGAGTTGCGCGAGGCGGTGGGGGAGCTCGACGACATCGCGCCCCGGCTGGCGGAGGCGGTCGCGTGGCCGGACGTCGGCGCCGCCCGCCGCGTCGAGGCCGCGCTCGCTCGCGCGCTCGACCCGCGCGGCGGCCTGCTCGACACCGCCACGGCCGAGCTCGCGACGCTGCGCCGGCGGCTCGCCGCCGCCCGCCGCACCGCGGCCGACCTGATGCGCGAGCTGGCGGTGCGCCTGCGCTCCCACCTGCAGGAGTCGTTCACCACCGAGCGGGCCGGCCGGCCGGTGCTGGCCGTGAAGGCGTCGTCGCGGAGCGCCGTGCCGGGCATCGTCCACGACAGCTCCGGCTCGGGCGAGACGCATCTTCGTCGAGCCGATGGCCGTGGTGGAGGCCAACAACGAGGCCCGCGACCTCCAGGCGCGCGAGCAGCAGGAGCAGGAGCGGATCCTGATGATGCTGTCGCGGCTGGTGGGGGAGGAGGCCCGCGTCCTCGGCGACGTCACCGAGGCGCTCGCCCGGCTCGACCTGGCGCTGGCGTGCGGCGCGCTGTCGCGCGCGTGGCGCGGCTGCCCGGTGGAGCCGGCGGGCGAGGTGGACCTGCGCGCCGCCCGCCACCCGCTGCTCGACCCGGCGACCGCCGTCCCGATCGACCTGCCCCTGGAGGGCATCCGCGCGCTGGTGGTGTCCGGCCCCAACACGGGCGGCAAGACCGTGGCGCTGAAGACGCTCGGGCTGCTGGCGATGCTCCACCAGTGCGGGCTGCGGGTGCCGGCCGAGCGGGCCCGCGATGCCGGTCTTCGACCGGGTGCTGGCCGACATCGGCGACGACCAGTCGATCGCGGAGAGCCTCTCCACCTTCTCCGCCCACGTGCGCCGCCTCATCGCGATCATGGAGGCCACCGGGGGGCGGTCGCTGGTGCTGCTGGACGAGCCCGCCGCCGGCACCGACCCCGACGAGGGCGCGCGCCTGGCGCAGGCCGTCGTCGCCCGGCTCGTCGACCAGGGCGCCCTGGTCGTCGCGACCACCCACCACCCGGGGATGAAGGCGTGGGCCAGCGCGGCGGAGGGCGCCGCCAACGCCGCCGTCGGGGTGGACATGCGGTCGCTGCGGCCGCTCTACACGCTCGGCTTCGGCGAGCCGGGCGCGTCGCACGCGCTCGGCATCGCGGAGCGGCTGGGCCTGGACCCCGCGGTGGTGGAGGCGGCGCGCGCCGCCGGCCCGCCGGAGCGCCGGGCCCTGGAGGCGCTGCTGGACGACGCCGCCGCCGCCCGCGCCGCCGCGGAGGAGGAGCGCGACGCCGCGGTCGCCGCGCGGGAGGCCGCCGAGGAGGAGGGGCGCGCCGCCCGCGCCCGCCAGGCGGAGCTGGACCGGCGGATCGCCCGCTCGAAGGAGGCGGCCGACGCAGGAGCGCGTCAGGGCGCGGGAGCGGGCCGAGACCGAGCTGCGGGCGCTCAGCCGCGAGCTGACCGACCTGCGCGGCGCGATCGCCGCGGCGCGCCGCGAGGAGGCGGCGCGGGCCGCGTCGCCGACGGGGGCCGCCCAGGAGCGCGAGCGCGACCGCGACCGCCGCCTGGGCGCCGCCTCGGCCGCCGCCGCGCGGGCGCGCGAGGCGCTCGACCAGCCGCTCCCCGGCCCGGACGACGACGGGCCGATCGCGGTGGGCGACGCCGGTCGTCGACCCGGCGATGGGCTTCCGCGGCACGGTGGTGTCGATCGAGGGCGGGCGCGCCGAGGTGCAGGGCGGCGCGGCGCGGATGCAGCTGCGGCTGGACCGGCTGCGGCGCGACCGCCAGCGCCGCCGGCCGGAGCCGGAGCCGCCGCCGGTCGCGGCGCCCCCGCCGAGCGGGCCGCCGGCGTCGATCGAGGTGGACGTCCGCGGGCGGCGGGCGGACGAGACGCGCGCGACGATCCGCGAGCGCATCGACGCGGCAGCGATGGCGGGACTGCCGTCGGTGCGGGTGATCCACGGGCACGGCACGGGCGCGCTGCGCGCCGCCGTCCGCGACGAGCTGGGCCGCCACCCGCTGGTGGCGCACGCCGAGCCGGCCCCTCCCGACCAGGGAGGGGACGGCGCGACGATCGCCCATCTGGCCGGCTGAGGCCGGCCGGGCGCGCCTACGGCTTGGGGAGCTCCCCGATGCCCTTCAGGACGCCCACGCTGGGCGCCATGGTGCGGAAGGCGTCGTCCTTCTGGAGCACGCCGACGGTGTAGACCGGGACGTCGGGGTGCATCCGGGAGAGCATCGAGGCGGCGTCGCGCGAGCGCGGGACGGCCTTGTAGGTCGAGACGAGGACGGCGTCGTAATCGCCCTCCTTCACGGCCTCGAGGGGCTTGGGCCAGAGGGGGTCACACAGGGTGACGTCCCAGCCCTCGCCGGAGAGCTTCTCGACGGCGGCGTCGGTCCCCGGGTAGCGGACCTTGCCCTCCTTGTTGAGAACCTCGTCGGTGGGAACGGAGACGAACAGTAGTTTCGGCATGGCGCGGGAGCCTACCGTCTGGGGCCATCCCCCGCCGGGGGGATCGGGCGCGGCTTCCCACGAGGTGAAACGGCCGGCGCGCGAGTGCCTCGCAACGGGTGCCACAACCGCGACCGCGACTGTAGAGTGCGCGAGCCGGCGGGTCCCGTGTGCAGCCCGCCCTGCAGTCGCACGCCGAGAAGATCCGAATCCCCAGGGGGGCGAGAGATGTCAGTAAGCGCAGCGGAGATTCCCGACAAGACCGTTCTTCAGGCCATCGGGGACCGTCGCAGCATCCGGTACTACGACCCGGAGAAGACGGTCGAGGACTGGAAGATCCAGACCATGCTCCAGGCCGGGCGCCTCGCCTCCTGCCAGGGGAACATCAACGCCACCGAGGCGATCGTCGTCACGAAGGACAGCACTGATCTCTGGGACGAGATCGAGGAGTGCGTGTCCGGCTTCAACGTCCAGATCATCAACCAGAGCTCGCACCTGATCTTCTGGCTGACGAACCTGAACGCCTGGTACGGCCGCGCCAACGACGGTCTCTCGACCCTCGCGCTCTCCGGCGCCCTCACCAAGTACCACGGCTGGAACTACGAGTTCACGATGACGCAGACGGTCCCGCGTCTCATGAGCTTCCCGACGGAGCGCACCGAGATGCTGCTCCGGTTCGAGACCGGCCAGGCCGTGGCGCAGGCGATGCTCGCGGGCGTCGCCCTCGACGTCGGCTCGATCCTCATCGCGTTCGGCCGCAAGCCGGGCGGCATCGAGAAGGCGTTCGGCCTCCCGCCGCACTACAAGCTCACGTGGGGCCACGCGGTCGGCTACCCGCTCGAGGACGCGAAGGCCGGCGGCCAGCGCCCCCGCCTGAAGTTCGAGAAGCTCTTCTCGAAGGACGAGCCGGGCAACCCGTTCAACCTCGTCGACGGCCTGGAGGACGCCCTGAAGGAGAAGGGCATGATCCAGGAGCAGGCGCCGACGAGCGGCCGCATCGACGAGATCGAGGCGCTCGCCGCCAAGTTCTCGCGTGAGCCGGGCGTGGTGTCGTGGCCGGAGAAGGAGGTCAAGCGCCTCATCAACGACGACGACTGGGACTTCGGCCCGAACATCAAGAAGCGCGCCGAGGAGGTCCTCGCGCAGGGAGGCCTGCCGGACTACCCGGAGGAGATGCGCGAGACGTTCACCAAGCTCATGGAGGAGCACGGGATCGACGCGAACAAGTACCTCTCCTAGCCCGGTCGGGCTGATCTGAGGGTCGTCGCGGCCCCCGCCCTCCACGAGAGGGCGGGGGCCGCGGTCGTTCCGCTAGCCGCTCTGGGCGCAGACGGCGTACGCCGTCACGTTCGCGAGCGAGGTGCTGAGGTTCGAGAACGTCACGAACCAGCCGGCGGGCGGCTGCCCCTCCGCCGCCGGGTCGGGGCGGCTGGCCAGGACGTTGGCCTGGGTGCCGCCGGGGGCGACGGTGCTCGGCAGGCCGCCGAAGCCGCCGGACAGCAGCACCTCGCCGGGCGCGCAGCGGGCGACGAGGGTGTCGGTGGCGCCGCTCGGGATCTGCCCGGCCACCACGCGGGTCACCACGATCGGGACGCGCGCCGCGATCGCCAGGTCGAGGCGCTGCACGCCGCCCTGGGCGATCTTCTTCGAGGTGACGCTGTTGTTGGCCAGCGTCCGGTTGGTGACGGCGTTCGAGGCGATCCGACCGCTGCGGACCCCGTTCTCGCGGATGGCGCGCGTCGTCACGGCGCCGTCGGCGAGCTTGATCCCGGTCACGGCGCCGTCCTTCAGCGCGGCGGTGCCGACGCTGCCGGCGGCGGCGTTCCCGCCGTCCTGTTGTGCGACGGCGGCTCCGCCGGCGGCCAGGACGATGAGGCCTGTGGCGACGGCGAGGGCCAGGCGGGGTCGTGGTTTCGTGGGCCAGACGGGCACGGCGACTCCTCGGGGAGAGCGGATTTACGTGACGCGTGATCAACGCATCCCACGCTCCCTCCGTCCAGCCCGGCTACTCCACCAGGCCTCCCGAGAGCACGGGTCCCAGCCGGGCGACGAGCCGGTCGAGCGCGTCGAGGCGCGCGCCGTCGATGAGCCCGACCGTCACCGGCGGGCGCCCCTCCCGCGCGATCTGGAACCAGAGCGCGCTCGAGTGCTCGGTCTCCACGTCGCGGCGGTGCTCGCCCTCCATCGCCGCGAGGTCCTCGGCGTCCAGGATCCGCGCGATCTCCTCCAGCCCGGCGGCGTCGATCGGCGGCCCGGCCTGCCAGTCCTCCCCGGCGCGGCGGCCCTCGTGGCGGCCGTCCGCCCACACCCGCCACCCGGCCTCCCGCCCCTCGGAGTCCTCGTAGGTCAACTGGATCAGGACGCCGTCGGGCAGCGGCGGCGGCTCCACCGGCTACGCCGTCCGGGCGTCGTCAGGCCCCGGCACCGGGAAGTCGCCCGGCCCCCGGCCGCCCGGGCCGGGGCCGGGGCCGATGCCCCACGTGCCCGTGGTCCCGGTCATGTTCCCGAGCGCCTCGAGGAACGTGACGTAGTGGTAGGGCCGCACCTCTTCGCCGTTGCTCATGATGCTCTCGTCGTGGTGCGCCAGGATCGGCTGCTGGCCGGGGATGAGGCGCTGCGCCAGCGCCGAGTGCGCCACCGGGGTGCCGACGGGCCGCTTGCTGGGCGGGGTGGGCGGGGTGGTGTCCTTCGTGGGGTACTCGTCGCCCAGGCCGAGGATGTGGCCGAACTCGTGCTTGACGGTCGTCTGCTTCGACTTGAAGTCCTTGACGTCGATCTCGACCATCCGCCACGTCGGGTCCTCGGTGGCGCCCTCCTCGCCCTTGCCGACCGAGGTGGGCGTGGTCTTCGCGCCGCCCTTCACGATCTCGTTGGAGACGTTGCGCGCCCGGGCCTCCGAGAGGCGCATGTTCTTCTCCTCCTCGCCCTCCGCGCTCGCGTGGCCGGTGATCACGACGGGGAAGGGCGGGATGTCGGGCGCGCCGAGGGTCGCCCCGAACTTCTGGAGGTCGGCCACGTCCGCGGCGGAGACGTCCGACTTGCCCTGGTCGAAGAACACGATGCCGGGGTTGTCCGTGTCCACCTGGCCGTAGCGGTTGCGCGTGGACGTGCTGCGCGTGAAGTCCTCCTGGTCGGGCTCGGTGACCCCACCGGCGTCCCGGGTCTCCTC
The DNA here is from genome assembly GCA_963749475.1 of Miltoncostaeaceae bacterium. Lineage (GTDB taxonomy): Bacteria > Actinomycetota > Thermoleophilia > Miltoncostaeales > Miltoncostaeaceae > Miltoncostaea. The sequence continues at coordinate 45,867 of CAVVMP010000011.1, read as the reverse complement.
CTGGAGGCGTCCGTGGCTCTGGGTGTCGGTCGCCCCGGGGACGTCCATCGACTCGTCCAGCCCGCCGGCCTGCGGCCACTTGTTGACGTCGATCACCCACTGGGACTTGTCCTCCGGCCCCTCCTGGATCACGACGTTCACGTGCACGGGCGGCAGCGACTCCCACCCGGGCTTCTGGGAGAAGAAGACGAACTGCTCGCTCCACAGGCCTTGCACGTCGGCGATCGCCCGCGCCGCCCAGGCCTTCTTCTCGTCCTCCGTCCAGATGAAGTCCGACGCCGTCCACCCCCCGGCCGCCCACGTGTTCATCAGGCCCGGCCAGCCGCCCATCGCCGTGAGCCAGTCCGAGTCGAGGATGTTGCCGGTCTTGAACTTGAAGCAGACCCGCACCGTGACGGTCATCGCGCCGGTCGACGGCTCGTAGTCGGCGTCGAACAGGCCGCGCCCGGTGGTGGGGTGGACGTTCTTCGCCGCGTACGGGTGCGACATGAACGCGGCCAGGTCCGCCGCCCCCACCGGCCCCGGAGGCGCGCCGACCGGCTGCCGCGCGATGAGCCGGCTCACCGCCGCGTTCCCCGCCCCGCGCTGGAGGGCGAGCATGGGGTGGGCGTCGAGCGCCTCCTCCACCCCGGGCGGCTCGCGGCGCTCGTCCGGCGTCCCGGCCGCGGGATCCCGCCGGATGGCGTCGTGCTCGGTGCTGGCGGGCGGCGTCATCGCCACGGCGAGCATACGACCGCGGCTGCTCCCCGTCACCGCCCGGTCGGGTGTCGAGCGCCTCCGCTACCGTGCCCCCCAGTGCGCCCGTAGCTCAGCTGGACAGAGCGACGGCCTTCTAAGCCGTGGGTCGCAGGTTCGAATCCTGCCGGGCGCGCCTCGGAAAGACTGCAAACGCGGGCGTTTTCTATTCCGTGGATGGTGTAGCGGTTCCGCGAGTGAATGCGTCCGGATACGTTGCGGGAACTTCCCGCAACGTCGCGGACGTTGCGGGAGACGTTGCGGGAATGAGTTGAGGCGGGTAGGCCGCGTGGTTTGGATCCACCGCTTCGAGGCGACGCGCGCTCTCTCGAGTCTCAGCGCTTCGAGCGCGGCAACCGCCACAGCGCCCGCGACGGGCGTGGGCCTCGCCCCGGTCGTGGGGCACCGGTGGCGCCGTCCGGGCGGCGCACCTTCTCAGGACCCGCGGAGGCCGAGTTCCTCCGCGCGCCGCTCCATCTCCCGGCGGCCGCTCACGGCCAGCTTGGCGTAGACGTGCGCTAGGTGGGTTTCGACGGTCCGCCGGCTGATCACGAGGCGCTCCGCGATCGCCTGCGCCGTGTGGCCGTCTGCCGCCAGACATGCGATCTCCCGCTCCCGGGCGGTGAGCGGTGCCGCGCCGAGCGCCGCGGCGGCCCGGCGGCCAGCCTGGCCGAGGCCGGCGAGATCGCCGACGAGGGAGCTCGCCGCGCGGTGGCGTCCCGAGCGCAGATGGTCCTCCGCGGCCGCGGCGAGGTGGGCGATCGCCTGGTCACGGTGGCCCTGCGTGGCGGCCAGCCGGCCCCGCGCGGCGCGCGCGGCCGCCGCGAGCCCCGTAACGCCGGCGTCGCCGAGGGCGCGGGCCGCTTCGGCGAGGTCGTCGTCGGACGGTGCGTCGGCCATCCCCTTGAGCGCGGCGTCCGCGCGAACCAAGTGCGCGACTACGTCGGTGGGGCCTCGGCCGGCGGGGGCGGAGGCGGCCTCCGCGGCGGCGAGCACCCGGCGCGCGGAGACGACGTCCGCCGCCTCGCGGGCCGCCGCAGACGCCGCGGCGGCGACAAGCTGATCGACCATCGTCCACGGCGGGCCGGTCGCGGCGAGCACGCCGAGGGGCCGCGCCACCTCGACGGCGCCTCCGGTCCGCCAGGTCACCGTGAGCTGCGCCCAGCGTGCGAGGGTCCCGGCGTCGTCCGATGAGCTGCGCGGCCGCCGCCCGAGCTCGGCGACGAGGCGCTGCGCGAGCAGGTCGTCGTCGGCTTCGACCGCCGCGATCGCGCCGAGCGCGAGCGCGTGGAGGCCCCGGCGGTCCGCCGGCCCGATCGCCGCCAGCTCGGGGCGGGCAGCGGGGGGTGTGCCCCGGTGGCGCGCCCGTCCGCCACACCCAGCCGGCACACCTCGCCACAGTCTCGGGGGGGAGGGGGTTTCGTGAAGGGCCGCACCCACCAACACCCAGCCGGCATCCCTCACCACAGTCTCGGGGTCCGATTTTTGGAGTGGGGGCGGGGTGGTCGGCGGTCCAACGCCGCCGCCCCACACCCCGCCGGACACAGCAGGACGGATTCCCCCGGAATGCTGAGGGGGGCGGGTCTCAGGGGCGTTCGCGGACGCCCACACCTGCGCCCCTCTTTGTGAGAGAACTTTTCGCGGGCGGACAGGAGGTGGGCGGTGACGCTCGGACAGGACGTGATCCACGGCGAGAACGGGTGCACCCGCTGCCGGCGGATGCTGCCGCTGGAGGCGTTCGCCCCGAAGGCGTCAGCTGAGCTCGGGGCGCGATAGCTGGTGCAGGGCGTGCCGGAGCGGAGAACCTCGCGTCTGCGCCGCCGCCGGCTGGCCGCCGGCTGAACCCGGCCCGCCTCCTCGGCTTCATCTGATGGGGCGCTGATCGCGCGAGGCTCGCATTGCCGGCGCTGCGCGGCCCTGCGGCGTGGCCCGACGGGCGCCGGCTCGAGCGGCGTCGGGCCACGCCGCTCGAGTCGGGGGCGCCGCGGCACACGACGCAGGACCTACGCTTTCGCAGCGATCCGACCGCCGCCTCCGTAGTCGCCCGCACCCGTGATCCGCGGCCTCACGGAACTGGCGACCACCGCGCCGACGGCCGCGGCTACCGGCGGATGGTCCACACGACGTGCAACCGTGCCGAGGGTGGCCGCCGCCGCCGGGCGGCCCGCCTCCGGCGCCTCGGCGGCGTGTTCCCGAGGACGGAACGACGCGCCCGCCCGAGCGAACGCCCGGGGCGCGGCCCCCGGGCGTTGGGCGTCCCGAGGCCGGACCTCTCTCTCGGTCACGCGGTCAAGACGCTACTCCCCCGAGCGCCGACGAAACACCCGGAGATGATGGTTTCCTCGAGTCACGGGCGAGTTCGTCAGGCGTGTGCTTCAGGCTGACCGGCATAGGGGGCTTCCTCGGACTCCCGCCGGATCCCCCCGTGACGACCGCACTCGTCGCGACCACCGCGTTCAGCGACGCGGATACGGCGAGCCTCACAAAATCCGAACGCCCGAGGGTGCGTGGCCGCCGCGGCCCCGGGTAACCGCAAGGGACCACCGGACCGAAGGAGAGCTGCGTGTCGGACGACGCGGACGCGAGTGTCGCCCGCTCCGTGGCGGCGCTGGAGCCCCTACTCAGATCCTTCAAGGAGGCCCTCACCGAGAGCGGCCTGCCCCCGAAGGAAATGGACGAGTTGTTCGTCACCGCCGCCGAGATCTACGCGCTCGCCTACCGTGATGGCATTCGTCACGCCGTCGGCGAGATCGCCCCTGAAGCGGAGCGGCACGGGCTACGGCTTTGGCTGTCCCCGCATCTCGCGGAGCCCTCCGCCGGCCCCTGGTAGTTCCAGCGTGCGGACGGCACGGCGGGTGTTTGCCGCGGTGATCAGCGGGAATTTCTCACCCACGACAGGTACGGACACCTGCCGTGGAGGCCGGTGACGCTCGGCACGTCACCACAGGAGCGCCGTTGGGGCACACCGGCGCCCCGGGCGTTGAGGGGGCGTCCATGAGGGACACCCCCTCCGCCGCTGTTCGTGAGCCCCGCGAAGCGGCCCGGGCGACGATGGCGGCCCCGGGAGCGCGTCAGGAGGACTGCTCGCCGACCAGGATGCCGAGGATGGCGCTGACCCGCGAGAGGTGTCGTGACCGGGCTTCCACGTCGGGCGGGACGCGCCCCTCGGCGTCGATGTGCTCGCGCCACAACGCCGATGACTTCTCCTCGGCCTGCATGGCGAGTGCGGCGAGGTCGGCCACCGACATCCCGGCCACCTCGCCGAGGGTGTAGGCGCAGACGTCTCGTTGCCCGTGGACCATGTGCACTCACCCGTATGAGTGATCGGAGCCTTCCACGGACAGGGGCCCGACACGTCGGTAGTTCCCCCGACGCCGCGGAGCAGCTGCCACGCGGGGACACCCTCGACACTGCGCGACGCGCGCTCGGGGTTGGCCAGTTCCAGTCGCCTGGCCGGGACTTACCGCGTAACCGCGTTTACCTCGTACCAAGTGACTCGGTCACTAGTGTCCCGTGGCGCAATGGCGGTCGCCATTACGAGGTAGCCGCGGCGCTTGCCGCTGGGTGCAGCTGATGCCACCGAACGGCTGCGCGGCGGCCTTTCACGCGGTCGGCGGCTCCGCCATCTTGCCGCTGGTGCAGGGGTGATGTGTTGCCCACCCGTTGCCCCGTCGCTCCGACCGGGGCCCCGCGGGCATCGACGGATCGCTCCCGAACCCTCACGCGGGCGCCGTGGCCGCGGCCTCCTTGCCGAGCCCGTGGAGTACCTCCATCAGCCTCAGGATGTCGGCGACCGACTCGACGCCCGGGTCGAACGTGGCGTCGAACATCAGCTCGGTCGCGCCCATCCCCCGCGTCGCCGCCACATCCGCGCCCACCTGCTCGAGGGTCCCGGTGAAGATCATGCGGTCGTCTCCGAGCGGCCGGTCGAACAGCTCGACGTTCGCGCGCACCAAGAGCTCCAGTCCGTCCGGATCCCGGCCGGCCTCGGCGGCCGCAGCCCTGATCGACTCGAACATCTCAGACATCGCGGCGACCGGGTACGCGACCGTGATCCAGCCGTCGGCGACGCGGCCGACGCGTGCCGCCGCGGCGGGGGTGAAGGCGCCGAGGTAGATCGGGGGATGGGGCTCCTGGATGGGCTTGGGCCCGATCCAGGACCGAGGGATCGTGTGGTACTCGCCCTCGAACTCGACCGGGTCTGTCGTCCAGATCATCTTCAGCACGGCCAGCGACTCCTCGAAGCGCGCGATCCGGTTCTGCCACGAGGAGCCGGCGGCGAGGTACTCGTCCTCGGACCATCCCTGCCCCAGCCCGACCCGGAGCCGTCCGTTCGAGAGAACGTCGATGGTCGCGAGGCGCCGGGACAGCAGCACCGGGTTGTACCAGGGCAGGTTTATGACGGCCTGACCGAGGGCGACCCTGCTCGTCTGGGCCGCCACGAAGGTGAGGGCATCGAGCGGGTCGAGCACCCGTCGGTAGACGTCCGGCAGCGTGCCAAGGGGGTACGGCGTGATCGGGTCGAGCGGCAGCAGGCTCCGCTCGGTCACCCAGAGGCTGTCGAAGCCGATCCCCTCGGCCTCTGTGGCCACCCGAGACAGGGCTTCGGGACCCGCCCAGGGTCCGATGTGCGGAAGGAAGAAGCCAAGGCGCACGTCCGTGCCTCCCTCTGTCGTCGGGTGGCCCTCAGCCCCCGTGATGCCGTCGTTGCGTTCTCGACCCGTCTACTCCCCGGCGACCCGCGTCAGCCGTAGGCCTGCACCGCGGCCGCGAAGGCCGGTCCCGCGGCCTCGAGGTCGGCGGGAACCATCGCGGGACGGAAGCTGATCTTCGCGTCGAGCGCGAGAAACCACGGCTCCGCGATCCGCGGGATGTCGGACTCCGCGGCGACGTCGATGACCACGATGCCCGTGCGGACCCCGTCGAGCTCCGTGAAGTAGACCGCCTCGGGCTTCTGCTCCGCGAGGATCGCCGCGACCGTCTCGCCGAGCTTCCCGCTGCGGACCAAGTCGTTCGCCTTGGCGGTGTCCATCTGGACCAGCAGAACGTGGCGCACAATCTCCTCCTCTTCATCGCCAGGGACAACCCTCCCACGACCACCGTGGGGGCCACAACGGGCCGCGCGGCGTCGCTGAGGCTGGGGCGTCCACGTGCAGGGGAGTGCGTCCTGGGAACGCCTAGCGCACGGGAGCATGCAGGGAGCATCTCGGGCTCTCTTCCGGAGCCGCGCGACGCATCGACCTGGCCCTTTGGGCCGTGGTCGTGGATGTGTCGATCACGACGAGGTCGCTTGCGAGCGCGCATCCCGGGACACCGCTGGCGTGCACTGCCCGCCCGTGGATATCGTCGCCCCGATGCGCGACCTGATCCACGTCTTTCCCGAGGCCCAGGTCACGAAGGATCTCCGTGACCCGATCGCCCACCGACCGATGGTGCGCATGCCCGTTTGGCTGTCACCGCCGCCGGACCGCCTGTCCTGCGCGCCGCGAAATCTGGGGGTGGGAACCGTCTACATCGCCTGGCGGAGCGCTGGGCGGCGGAGGTCAGACGGCGACGGACCTGATGAGGCGGCCACGCCCGGGAAGTAGAACGGCCGACGGCGGGACCGTGGCTGCTGATGTCCTTCGCCGTCATCGCGGTGAGCATGTCCAACGCCCTGGCGGGGCTCAGAACACCCGATAGCCGCGATAGCGGCCCAACCAGAAGCCGTGGCGGTCCCGGTTGGAGCAGGTCAACCCGGTTCGACGGCTGGTGCATATAAACACGGTCGTGCCGCGGTGAGGGGAGCAGTCCTCGGCGAACGACTCGGTGACGCTCAAACAGCGCCAGCGGAAGCGTTCGCCGAATCCGAGGACGCGGTAACGCGGCGGCGTGTGTCCCTTGAAGATGTCCGCTTGGCCGTAGCCGGCCCTTGCTCGACCTCCGTCGTGAGCCACCGACGCGTCGAACCCGTCGTTTGGTGTCCAGCATCCGAGAACCGGGTTCTCGGGTGCGAGGCTGCGGCCTGGTGCCGCGACCGATGACCTGGCTCGGACTCGTCGGCGGGCCGCTCATCATCCTGTCGGGCACCGCCGTGATGTTCGACATCGCCGATCCCGGCGGCAGCCTGCAGGGCATCGCGACGATCCCCGAGGGCCTCTGGGAGCTCTTGCTCGGCATCTACCGCACGGTGAAGGGCTTCAAGCCGTCGTCGCCGATCCTCCGAGCCGGGACGCACGACGATCGTCAGGCCACGATGCTCGGGCGGACCGCCCCCGCGTAGCGCACGTGCACGCTGCGGGAAAGGCGCACCGCAGACCGCGGCCCGCGCGGATGCCGCGCGGGCCGTCCCGACGGAGGGTCGGCGCACATCCACGCCGACCCCCGGAGGGGGCCATGTCGACCGAAGCCACACCCACGCCGCTGCCGGACGTGATCGCCGCGATCACGGGCGACCCGGCCGCAGCCGCCTTCACCGCCCGGGCGGAGGGGCAGCTCGCCGAGGGCGTCCGATGCGAGGCGACCGTCCGCACGCATGATCTCGTGGTGGACGAGCCGCTGGCGCTCGGCGGCACCGACGCCGGCCCGAACCCCGTCGAGCTGGTCCTGGTGGCGCTCGGCACCTGCCAGGCGATCACCTACCGGATCTGGGCCGCGCTGCTCGACATCCGGCTCGACACGGTCCGGTTCGCGACCGAGGGGGACCTCGACCTGCGCGGGCTCCTCGGCCTCGCCGACGGGATCCGGCCGGGGTTCACCGCGATCCGCCACCGGATCGAGCTGGTCGGGCCCGAGCCGGCGCACCGCTACGCGGAGCTGGTGCGTGCCGTCGATGAGCACTGCCCCGTGCTCGACATCGTCGGCCAGACCGAGCCCGTGGATCGCGACGTCACGATCGCCGCCACCTGAGGAGGGGAGCGGGCATGCTCGACCACGTGATCCTCAACGTCGCCGACATCGGGGCGGCCCGCGCCTTCTACGGGGCCGCGCTCGCGCCACTCGGGCTCGGCGTGGTGATGGAGTTCGGGCCGGGATGCGGCTACGGGGTGGACGGCAAGCCCGAGTTCTGGGTGATGGAGCGCGACGCTCCGAGCGCGCCCGTCCACGTGGCGTTCGCCGCCGCCGACCCCGCGACGGTGGACGCGTTCCACGCCGCCGCGCTGGCCGCCGGCGGGCGCGACAACGGCGCTCCGGGCATCCGCGCGCACTACCACCCGGGCTACTACGGGGCGTTCGTGCTGGACCCGGACGGGAACAACATCGAGGCGGTCACCCACCGGGCGGGCTGAGCCGCCGCACGGCCGAGGGGCCGTGTGACACGGCGGGTGGGTGCGTACGATCACCCGGTTCCATGCCCGTGAACACGACGCCGATCCACGAGTCCCGCAACGCGACGCTGCCGCGCAAGGTCTTCCACTTCTTCCGCGACCGCAGCACCGCGGAGATCCGCGACGCGATCCGCACCCACGGCGCGCTGCGGCTCGCGTGGAACGCCGGGCCGGGGTACCTGCTGGACCGCCGCTTCGACCGGCGCTTCGGCGTCGAGACCGTCGGCTCGGTGTCGCTGTCGGAGCTCACCATCGGCGGGCGCGGCCCGGAGGGCGGACACCTCTACGACCCCCTCGCCGCCCGCACGTGCCGCAGCGTCCTGCGCCAGGCCGTCCCCGACCCGCGGGGCCACACGTTCGTGGACTACGGCTCCGGCAAGGGACGCGTGCTGCTCATCGCGTCCGAGCAGCCGTATGCGCGGGCCGTCGGCGTCGAGTTCGCCGCCGAGCTGCACGAGGCCGCCGGGCGGAACGTCCGCGCCTACCGCAATCCGCGCCGGCGGTGCCCGGCGATCGACCTGGTGCACGCCGACGCCCGCGCGCTCCCCGTCCCGGACGGGCCCTGCGTGCTGCACTTCTTCTCGCCGTTCGACGACGACGTCGTCGCCGAGGTGATGGCCGGCGTCCGCGCGTCGCACGCCGCCGACCCCCGCCGCATCGTCGTGGTCTTCGTGACCGACCCCGACGCCTACCCGATCCCGCACGCCGTCCTGGGCGCCGGCCCGTTCGAACCACGGCCCGACCCGCGCATGCCGTTCGACCCCGCCCGGCGCTTCCGGCTGCAGGCCGCGGTGTACGAGGCGCCCGCGGGCTGACCTGCCGATCCCTCCGATCGGGGAGGGGAGAACCCTCCTCTCGGGGGACGTCCGCCCGGGCCGGCGCGACGTACGTTCGCGTCGTCAGCGAGGCACGGGCTGACTGGGCCGGCATCGGGCGGAGGTCTCGCCCGGAGCTGCTGCCGACGATCACGAGGGTGGGTCCGGCGCTCCCCGAGCACCCACCCTCGGCCTCGGCCCCCGGGCCGCGCCGAGGGGTGGTTCCGCCCCACGAGACGCGGCCCGGCAGAGGCGTGCGCGCATCCTGCCCGGCGTGTTATTCAGTCGCCAGGACACCGACGACAGGTCCTGGCCGAGGGGGGAGAAGGATGAGCGCGATCCCGACCGACGTCGCACCCATGGCCGCGAACGCCGGCGCGGATGAGTTGGCCGCGCTCGACGCCGTCGCCGTGCGCGCGGCGGTCACGCGCCTCGCGCGGATGCAGGACTGGGGCCCGCACGCGGACCGGGTGGAGCAGTGGTGCTGGGCGGCGCTCGGTGATGCGCTCGACGACCTGGCGGCGCTCGCCCCGGCGAGCTACGGCGCCGAGGCCGTGGAGCGGCACCGCGCCCTGCTGCGCGACCTGCGCGCCGACCTCGGTCTGCCGCCGACCGAGCGGGGGTGAGCCTCCGCCGGCTCCCTTGTCCGGGCGGGCGGTGAGCGATTAGCGTGGTCGCGCCCCCTCCAGGGGCGCTTCCCGACATGATCGACAGCGATGACTTCCGAGGACTCCTGCGAGGCGAGCTCCGGCACGTCGACGACCGCATGGTGTACGTGCTCTCGGGCGACATCGACATGGTCACCAGCGGGGCCCTCGTGGCGCGGGTGCGCGAGATCGCCGACGGCTCCGTCCCGTTCGACCTCGACCTGACCGACGTCGGGTTCATGGACTCGACCGGCCTGCGGTCGCTGTTCCAGCTGCACGACATCACGACCGCCGACGGCGGCCGGCTGCGGCTGCTGAACCCCTCGGAGCGGATCATGCGGCTCCTCGAGCTGACCGGCACCGTCGACCAGTTCGAGATCGTCCGGGGGACCGCCGTCTAGGACGCCCGCCCCGCGTCGTCAGCGCGGGGCCAGCACCAGGCTGTGGAGGTCGTACCCCGTGGTGGTGGGCATGGTGGCGGCGTCGCCGACCACCTCGGCGACCATCGGCATCACGTGATCGCGGATGAACGCGTCGCAGTCCTCCCGGGACTCCCAGAACTCGATGATCCTGAATCCGTTGCCCGTCCACCCCGCCGAGTGGGCGATGAACCCCTTGGCGGTGGCCGCGTGTGGGGCCAGGCGCTCGTGCATCGCGTCGTAGTTGGTCGTCGAGCGATCCGTCTCCGGCTCGACGAAGTCCTGGACCAGGCAGAAGGCCATCGCACCACTCCTCGTGACGTCCGCAGGCGGCGGCGGGTCCGGCGCCGCCGGTCCACGCTATGCCGGGCGGGCCCCTTCTGGCCAGCCCGGCCCGGGCGGGGACGGGGGCCGTGGCGGGCGTACGACGGACCCCGCCGGGGAAGCCACCATCCATGGCTCCCCGGTGGCTGGCCGCGCTCACGGTCGCGGCGGTGCTGGCGCTGCCGGTCGTCGCCGGCTGTGGCTCGAGCACGGCCGTCGAGGCGCAGGCGGTGCAGGCGGCCGCCGCCGAGGGGGCCCTGCTGGCGCGGTCGTCCGCCCAGGGCGACCTGACCGGCGCGTTCGTCCGCGTCCACTCGGGCGAGCTGGCCGGCGCGGCGCGGCGCACCGCCGACGGGCTTCCGGAGGGGCGGCTTCGCGACCTCGCCGAGCAGACGGCCACCGACATCGACCGCATCCCCGGGGCGTCCGGCGCCGAGCTCGCCGGGCTGCGGACCCGGCTGGACGCGATCGCGCAGCGGGCGGAGGCGATCGGGCGGCGGGCGGGTTGAGCACCCGCAAGCTCCTGGGGATCGCCCTCGGCATCCTCTCCGCGATCGGCGGGTTCGTCACATCGGCGTCGCCGCCGTCACCAGGCGCCCGGAGATCGTGGTGCGCGACTGAGCCCCCCGGGGCGGGGGTACGCAACCGTCACCACGAGCGAGAGGAGGCGTGCGATGCCGGCGGGCAGCAACGCGAAGCGCGAACGCCAGTACAAGCACATCAAGGACAGCCAGAAGAAGCAGGGCAAGTCCGAGAAGCGGGCGGAGGAGATCGCCGCGCGGACGGTCAACAAGGAGCGGGCCCGCTCCGGCGAGGCGAAGACCTCGTCGCGCACGTCCACCAAGGACATGAGCTCGAGCCGGCGCGGAGGGCAGCGGTCGGGGACGAACCGGCCGAAGGGCCGCACCCGCGACCAGCTCTACGAGGAGGCGAAGAAGCTGAACGTGCCGGGCCGCTCGTCCATGAACAAGGAGCAGTTGCGCAAGGCGGTCGACGCGCGGAAGTAGCCTCCGGTGCACACGCCCCGCGGCAGCGATGACGGATACTCCTGCCGCCCGCCGCTGGGATCGTCATCATCCGGGCGTCGGCTCGAGACGGAGGCGGGGTGGAGCGGTTCGATGCGGTAGTGGTGGGTGCCGGCCCTGGCGGGTCGACGGCGGCGTACCGCCTGGTGCGCGGCGGCGCGCGGGTGGCGCTGCTCGACCGGGCGCATTTCCCGCGCGACAAACCCTGCGGAGGGGGGCTCACCGGGCGGGCGCTGAAGTCGCTGCCCATCGACGTGACGCCCGTCGTGGAGGACGCCATCGCCCGGGTCGATCTCCGACTGCGGTTCCGCGCCGCGACCACCCACGAGTACGACGACCCGATCGCCCTCATGACCCAGCGTCGCCGGCTCGACCACTTCCTGGCCGAGACCGCCGCCGGGGCGGGCGCGGACTTCCGCGACGGCGTCCGCGTCCGGGACATCGCGCTGGACGGGCCCGACGGCGGCCCGGTGGTCACGCTCGACGGCGGGGAGCGCATCGGCGCCGACGTGCTGATCGGCGCCGACGGGGCGAACGGGGTCACCGCGAAGGCGCTCGGCCTCGGCGGCGACCGCACCTTCGGCGTGGCGCTGGAGGGCAACGCGCCGATGACGCCCGGGCGCGAGGCCGTCCACCGCGGCCGGGCGACGCTCGAGATCGACACCGTCCCCGGCGGCTACGGCTGGATCTTCCCGAAGGGCGACCACATCAACGTCGGCGTCGGCGGCTGGGCGTCGGAGGGCCCGCGGCTGCGCCGCTTCCTGGACGCGCTGTGCGCGATGCACGACGTGCGCCCGGAGGAGCTCACCGACGTCCGCGGCCACCGGCTGCCGCTGCGCCGCTCGTGGCAGGGCGTCGCCCGCGGCCGCGCGGCCGTGGTGGGTGACGCGGCCGGGCTGATCGACCCGCTCTCCGGCGACGGGATGTTCGAGGCGTTCCTGTCCTCCGAGATCGCCACCGCCACCGCGCTCGACCTGCTGGCGGGGCGGGTGCGCGGGATGGAGCCGTACGGGCTGCGCGTCCAGCGCACCCTCGCCGGGCACGCCGCCACCGCGTGGCTCGCGCGGGCCACCCTCGAGCGGCTGCCCGCCCTGACGTTCCAGGTGCTGCGCACCGACGCGGCCCGGCGCTTCCTGGGCCACCGGCTCTCCACCCGCCCGCCGGAGGTCCGCGTGCCGCTCATCGGAGGCGTCGAGCGGTTCGCGCGCCGCGCGCTCGGCCCGGCGGCGGGCTGACCCCCACCGCCGGCCCCCGGGCCGCGACCTCCGCGACGTAGAGTCCCGCCGTGGCCCGCCGCCGCCGTCAGCAGGAGGGGCTGGAGCGCGTCCTCGGGGCACCGGCGCTGTTCGCGACGGCCTACGGGAACGTCGGCTCGTCGATCTACTACGCGCTCGGGGTCACGGCGGCGTTCGCGCTGGGCCTCACCCCGCTCGTCTTCCTGATCGCCGGCCTGATCTTCGCGGCGACGGCGGCGACGTACGCCGAGGGCACCGTCCGCTACCCGGAGGCCGGCGGCTCGGCCAGCTTCGCGCGCCACGCCTTCAACGAGCTCGTCTCGTTCGGGGCGGGGTGGGCCCAGATGCTCAACTACATCATCACGATCGCCATCTCGGCGTTCTTCGTCCCGCACTACCTCTCGATCTTCTGGGAGCCCCTGAAGGAGAACCCGTGGGACGTCATCGTCGGCGCCCTCATCGTGGTGATCCTGGTCGCGGTGAACATCGTGGGCGTGAAGGAGGCCGCGAAGCTCAACGTCCTGCTCGCGGTCATCGACTTCGGCACCCAGGCGCTCCTGGTGATCCTCGGGTTCGTCCTGATCTTCAGCCCCCAGACGCTGGTCGACAACGTCACGTTCGGCGTCGCGCCGACCTGGGCCGACTTCTTCCTGGCGATCCCGGTCGCGATGATCGCCTACACCGGCATCGAGACGATCTCGAACCTGTCGGAGGAGGCGCGCGACCCGTCGCGGGACATCCCGCGCTCGATCTCCCTCGTCGCGATCGCGGTGTTCGCGATCTACTTCACGCTCCCGGCCATCGCGCTGTCCGCGCTCCCGGTGACGCAGGGGTCCGACGGCGTCTACACCACCGCCCTGGGGCTCGGCCCGGAGGAGGGCGGCTACGCCAACGACCCGGTGCTGGGCCTGGTCAACAACATGGGCATCGACGGCACGGCCCTCGCACGTGCTGGAGATCTACGTCGGGGTGCTGGCCGCCACGATCCTGCTCATCGCGGCCAACGCGGGCGTGATCGGCGCCTCGCGCATCACCTATTCGATGTCGAGCTACCGGCAGCTGCCGGAGCGATTCCGCCGCCTCCACCCGCGGTTCAAGACGCCGTGGCTGGCGCTGGTGGTGTTCGCCGGCTTCGCGGCGATCCTCGCGCTGCTGCCGGGCCAGACCGACTTCCTGGGCACGATCTACTCGTTCGGGGCGATGCTGTCGTTCACGATCGCCCACGTCTCCCTGATCGCGCTCCGGGTGCGAAAACGGGACGACGAGCTCATCTACCGTGCCGTGCCGAACGTGCGGTTCCGGGGGATCGACTGGCCGCTGTTCGCGATCCTCGGCGGCCTCGGGACCGGGATCGCGTGGCTGGTGGTGGTCGTGCAGGAGCCGCTGACGCGGTGGGCCGGCCTCGCCTGGCTGGCGCTCGGCTTCGTGGTCTACGCGGTCTACCGCGGGCGGGTGCTGCAGCTGCCGCTGCGGGAGACGGTCCGCGCCCCCGCGATGGTGCTCGCCGGGACCCTGGAGGTCGAGTACCGCTCGATCGTGGTGCCGGTGGTGCGCTCCACCGAGTCGGAGGAGGCGCTCGTCACGGCGGCGCGGCTGGCGGCGGAGCGCCGGTCGCGGGTGGCGGTGGTCCACGTGCTCGAGATCCCGATGGAGCTGCCGCTGACCGCCCGCCTCCCCGAGGCGGAGCGGGAGGCCAACTCGCTGCTGGACGACGCGCGCGCCCTGGTGGAGAGCTTCGGCGTCCGGGCCGTGACCCGCCTGGAGCGCGCCCGCGCCGCCGGCCCCGCGATCGTGGCGGACGTCGTCGCCCGCGACGCCCAGCTGGTGGTGCTCGGCGCGCCGCGGCGGGGCATCGGGCGCCGCGCCCCCGTCTTCGGGCACACCGCCCGGTACGTGCTGAAGCACAGCCCGTGCCGCGTGCTGGTGGCGGCGCCGAAGCCCGCGACCAAGGCGGCGGCGGTGGCCGCGTGAGGGCCGCGCGGGTCTTCTCCGTCCTGCTCATCGCGCTCGGCGTCGCGGTGGTCGCGCGGACGATCGCCCTGGGGGTCGGCGGCGGCCTCGGGCTGCTGCTCGGCGGCCTGATGATCGTGGCGGGCGTCCTGCGGCTGTGGATGACGGGAGGCGCGTGGCGCCGCGGCTGACGGGGCCGGCCCGCCGCCTGCGGGCCCGCTCCCTGGCGCTGGTGGCGTTCGGCGAGGTCGGCTCATCGCTGATCTTCGCCCTCGGCATCGTCGCCCTGTACGCGGCGGGCGCGACGCCCTGGGTGCTGCTCGCCGTCGGCGTCCTGGTGCTCGTGGTCACGCTGTCGTACGCCGAGGGCGCGTCGGCGATGCCCGAGACCGGCGGCGCCGCGACGTTCGTGCGGCGGGCGTTCAGCGACCCCCTCGGGTTCGTCGCCGGCTGGGTGCTGTTCCTCGACTACCTGGTCGTCGATCTCGCTCGCCGCGCTGTTCGTGCCGCACTACCTCGGGGTGGTGTTCGACTGGGAGTCCATCCAGGACGGCCCGTGGGACGCCGTGTTCGGGATCGGCGTGATCGCGTTCGTCGCCGCCATCCGCTGGACGCGGCGGGTGCGGCTCTACCCGATCGCCGTGGTGGTGTCGGCGCTGGCCCTGCTCGCGCAGCTGCTGCTGGCCGTGGTGGGGCTGGCGCTGGTCTTCAACCCCGACGTCCTGCGCTTCGGCACCGACCTGGGCGAGACGCCGTCGATCGGATCGATCGCGCTGGCGCTCTCGCTGGCCACGCTGGCCTACACGGGCATCGAGACGATCGTGAACTTCGCGTCCGAGGTCCGGCGAGCCGGGGCGCACCCTGCCCCGCAGCCTGTTCATCGGGATCGGGATCGTCGTGATCATCAACGTCGCGGTCTCCACGGTGGGGCTGTCGGCCTACCCGGCGGTCCCGGATCCGGCGGGTCCCGACGGCGTGGCCAGCGCGCTGGGGACGACGTGGCTCGACGCGCCGCTGGCCGGCATCGCCCAGGCGATCGGCCAGGAGATGCCGTGGGGCGGCGACGCGCTGGAGGTCTTCGTCGGCGTCTCCAACGCGCTCGTGCTGGTCACGATCCTCGCCACCGCCATGGCGGGCGGGGAGCGCCTGGCCTACTCCATGGCCCGGTACGACATGCTGCCGCACGCGTTCGCCCGGCCCGAGAAGGGCGCCCGGACGCCCACGCCGGCGGCGACCCTGGCCGCCGCGGTGATCGCGCCGGTGCTGATCGTGATCGCCGACGTGGTGGGCGACGGGGCGCGGTTCCTGGCGGGCCTCTTCAGCTTCGGGGTGCTCATCGCGATGACCGCCGCCCAGCTCGCGGTGGTGCGGCTGCGGATCCGGGAACCCGACCTGGAGCGGCCGTTCCGCGTCCCCGGATCGGTCCGCGTCGGCGGTGCCGACGTGCCGGTGCTGCCGATCGTCGGCGCGATCCTCACGTTCGGTCTGTGGATCACGTCGATGTTCACCCACGGGGGCACGGCGATCGCCGGCTCCCTGTGGCTGGCGTTCGGCGCGGTCGTCTACCTGCTGTCGCGGCGGGCCGGCGGCGAGACGCTGCTGGGGCGCGCGACGCCCGCCGTGCCGGACCTGGTGGAGGAGTCGGAGGACGAGGAGGCGGACCGCGAGGTGGAGCGGATCCTCGTGCCGCTCAAGCTCGGGATCATCGGCCAGGAGGTGCTGGCCACCGCGGTGCGGCTCGCGGGGGACCGCGACGCCGAGGTCATCGTGGTGCACGTCGTGAAGGTCCCGATGTCCCTGCCGCTGGAGGCCGAGTACGAGGAGGAGGAGCACCGCGGGCTGGAGGCGATCGAGGACGCGCGGGAGATCGCCGCGGAGCTCGGGGTGAGCGTGATCGGCCACGTGGTGCGGGCGCGCTCGCTGGCCGAGGCGATCATCGAGGAGGCCGACGTGACGGGGGCCGACCTGATCCTGATGGGGTCGGCGCCGCGGTGGCGCAAGCAGACGCGGTTCTTCAGCCCCACGGTGGACGAGGTGCTGCGCACCGCCCACTGCGAAGTGATGGTCGTGACGTATCCGGAGGGCGTCCTGGAGGACGAATTCGAGGCATGATGGTCGTATGAAGGCGATCGTGATCGGGTGCGGCCGCGTGGGCGCGACCCTGGCGCGCACCCTGGCCGACGAGGGCTGGGAGGTCACCGTGGTGGAGCTGCAGGAGGAGAACCTGTCGCGGCTCGGCCCGGACTGGCGCCAACCCCTCGTGCTCGGCCACGGGATGGACGCGAAGGTGCTCGAGGAGGCCGGCGTCGAGGACGCCGACGTGCTCATCGCCGCGACCGACGGCGACAACACCAACCTGGTGATCGCCCAGGTGGCGACGCAGAAGTACGAGGTGGCCCACGTCGCGGCGCGCATCCAGGACCCCGCCCGTGCGGAGGCCTACGCGGACCGCGGGTTCCACATCATCTCGCCCGTGAAGATGGCCATCGAGGGGCTCGCGAGCTGGGCGCTCGCGGCGGGGAGGGCCTGAGGGGATGTTTGCGATCGTGGTGGGCGGCGGGAAGGTCGGCGCCAACGTCTCGCGCAGCCTGATGGAGCGCGACCAGGAGGTCGTGGTCGTCGAGAACAAGCCGTCCCGGGCGGACCACCTGGAGGCCGAGTTCGGCCACCGCGTGATCCACGGCGACGGCACCGAGCTGTACGTGCTGGAGCGGGCGGGGATCACCCGGCCGCCGGACATCGTGGTGGCGGTGACGGGCGACGACGAGGACAACCTCGTCATCTCCCAGCTCGCCCGGGAGCGGTACGGCGTGAAGAAGGTGATCGCGCGCGTCAACGACCCGCGCAACCAGACGCACTTCGACCTGCTCGGCGTGACGCCGACGGTGTGCCCGACGCAGCGGATCATGGCGCTGATCGAGCACGAGGTGCCCGAGCACGATCTGGTGCACCTGCTCGAGCTGCGCAAGGAGAACCTCGAGATCATCGAGGTGGAGATCGACAAGAGGTGCCCGTGCGTGGGCAAGCCGGTGGAGGACCTCGGCTTCCCGATCGGCTCGCGCCTCATCTCGGTGCTGCGCGACGGACAGGCGGAGATCGCCGTCGGCGCCACCGTGCTCCAGGAGGGCGACCAGGTGCTCGCGATCCTGGAGCCCGGCAAGGAGACCGAGGTCCGCAAGATCCTGCTCGGGCGGTAGGCGTGGCCGAACACACCCGACACCGCGTCGTCATCATCGGCGGCGGGTTCGGCGGTCTCCAGGCCGCCGTCCACCTGAAGCGCGCCGACATCGACCTGACCCTGATCGACCGGCGCAACTTCCACCTGTTCCAGCCGCTCCTCTACCAGGTGGCGACGGGCGCCCTGTCGCCGGGCGAGATCGCGTCGCCGCTGCGGGGGGTGCTGAAGCGGCACGAAGAACACGACGGTGATGCTCGCCGACGTCACCGACATCGACGTCGAGCGGCACCGGATCCGCTGCGAGTCGGTGGCGGGGCGGCACCCGTCCGACGTCACGTACGACACGCTGATCGTGGCGGCCGGCGCGGGGCACGCGTACTTCGGCCACGACGAGTGGGAGCCGCTCGCGCCGGGCCTGAAGACGCTGGAGGACGCGCTGGAGCTGCGCCGGCGGATCCTGAGCGCGTTCGAGGCGGCCGAGATCGAGCCCGACCCGGACCTGCAGCGCGAGTACCTCACGTTCGTGGTGGTCGGCGGGGGGCCGACGGGCGTGGAGCTGGCCGGTCAGATCGCGGAGATCGCGCGCGACACGGTGAAGCGCGACTTCCGCAAGATCGACCCCGGACCGCGCGGATCGTGCTGGTGGAGGGTGCGGACCGGGTGCTGCTCGCCTTCCCGGAGCGGCTGTCGCAGAAGGGGAAGGAGCAGCTCGAGAAGCTCGGCGTCACCGTCCGGCTCGACCGCCTGGTGACCGGGGTGGACGCGGAGGGCGTGACGCTGTCGGTGCCGGGCGGCGGGACGGAGCGGCTGGAGTCGCAGACGATCGTCTGGGCTGCGGGGGTGGCGGCGTCGCCGCTGGGAGCGGTCCTGGCGCGGGCGACGGGGGCCGACCTCGACCGAGCGGGACGCGTGACGGTGCTCCCCGACCTGACCCTGCCGATGCACCCGGAGATCATGGTGCTGGGTGACATGACGCGCGTGTCCGACGGCCACGGCGGCCTGATCCCGCTGCCGGGCGTGGCGCCGGCGGCGATGCAGATGGGCCGCTACGCCGCGAAGGTGGTCAAGGCGCGGCTGGCGGGGCAGGAGCCGCCCGGCCCGTTCCGGTACCGGGACAAGGGCAACCTGGCGACGATCGGCCGGATGAAGGCCGTCGGCGTCATCAGGGGCGCCCAGCTCACCGGCCTGTTCGCGTGGCTGGGGTGGCTGACGATCCACCTCTTCTACCTGACGGGCCTCCAGAACCGGGTCCTGGTGTTCATCCGCTGGACGGTCAGCTTCATCACCCACGGTCGCGGGGCGCGCCTGATCACCGGCGAGGCGCCGGGTGAGGACGGGACGCCCGACACATGAGCGCAGCGGCCGACGCACGCCGCGAGGAGGTGCTCGCCGCGCTGGTGCAGGCGGGGCCGGCGGGCGTGTCGGGCGAGGCCGTCGCGGCGCTCCTCGGATGCTCGCGGGCCGCGGTGCACCGGCATGTGGAGGCGCTGCGCCGCGGGGGGCTGGGCGTCGCGGGCGGGCAGGACGGCTACCGGCTCGACCCTGAGGCCGACCCGGTGGTCCCGGCCCTGGTCGCGCCACGGCTCTCGCCGCCGCTGGCCGGCCCGGTGACATGGCATGCGGAGACGGGCTCGACGAACGACGACCTGACGGCCCTCGCGCGGGACGGCGCGCCGGAGGGGACGGTGGTGGGGGCCGACCGCCAGTCGGCGGGGCGGGGCCGGCGGGGGCGTTCGTGGCTGGCGGCGGGCGGCCATGCGCTGCTGGTCTCGGTGCTGCTGCGCCCCGGGGTCGCGCCGGTGGACGCCGGGTTGCTGCCGGTGGTGGTGGCGGTGGGCGCGGCGGAGGCGCTGGGCCCGGACGCCCGGATCGTGTGGCCGAACGACATCCTCATCGGCGGCCGGAAGGTCGCGGGGATCCTGTGCGAGATGTCGGCCGACCAGGAGCACGTGGCGTGGGCGGTCGCCGGGATCGGCGTGAACGTCCGCTCCGCCCCCGACCTCGACGACGCCCGCTGGAGCCCCGGCGCCCTCGCCGACCTGGGCCCGCGCCGCCGCGCGCCGACCTCCTCGTCGACCTGCTCGCCGCCCTCGGGCGCCGCTACGCGGAGTGGACGAGGGAGGGCCCGGCCCCGATCACCGCGGCCTTCGCGGAGCGCGACATGCTGGCGGGCCGCCGGATCGCGGTGAGCCTCCCGGACGGCGAGCTCACCGGCACCGCCGACGGCACGCGACGACCTCGGCCGCCTCCGCCTCCTCACCGACGACGGCGTCCGCCACCTCTCCGCCGGCGAGGTCGTCCGGGTCGCCCCCTAGCGCGCGGGACGCCCTCCCGGCGCCCCGGGCCCTAGTGGTGGTGCGGGGCCTCGCAGTGGGCGTGGTGGCAGTGGCACTCGCCGGCGTCCGGGTTCGCCTCGCACCAGGGGGAGCAGTAGTCGCTGCCCTCCGGCGCCTCGCACGTGCACACCGTGTGCTGGCAGGTCGCCATCTCGCCCTCCTTGTCGGGTCCGCGGGGACCCGCGCATCGTCCGCTCGCGCACGGAGCCCGCGCAAGCCTGGCAGGCTGCGGGTGTGAGCGCGCGCGACCCGGCGAGCAGCGACCTCTACCTCACCGACCTCGAGCTCACGGAGGAGGAGCGCGCGGTCCGCGAGAAGGTCCGCCGCTTCTGCGACGAGCAGGTCCGGCCGGTCATCAACGGCTACTGGGAGAAGGCGGAGTTCCCGTTCGCCCTCCTGCCCGGCCTCGCCGAGCTCCACGTCTGCGGCGGCACCCACACCGGCCACGGCCTCCCCGGGCTGAGCCCCCTCGCCGCCGGCCTCGTGTCGATGGAGCTCGCCCGCGGCGACGGCTCGATCAGCACGTTCCACGGCGTCCACTCCGGCCTCGCGATGAACGCGATCGCCATGCTCGGGTCGGAGGAGCAGAAGGACCGCTGGCTCCCCGCCATGGCGAACCTCGAGCTGATCGGGGCGTTCGCCCTGACCGAGCCCGACCACGGCTCCGACGCCGTCGTCCTGGAGACGAAGGCCCGCCACCTCGGCGACGGCTACGTCCTCGACGGGGAGAAGCGCTGGATCGGCAACGCCGTCTTCGCCGACCTCATGGTCGTGTGGGCCCGCGACGGCGCAGGGGGACGTCGGCGCGTACGTCGTCGAGAAGGGCACCCCCGGCGTCGAGGCGACCCTCATCACCGGGAAGATCGCCAAGCGCGCCTCCTGGCAGGCCGACATCGTGCTCCGCGACGTCCGCGTCCCCGCCGAGAACAAGCTCGCCGACGCCACGTCCTTCGACGACGCCGTGCGCGTCCTCACCGCCGCCCGCCCCGGCATCGCGTGGGGCGCGCTCGGCCACGCCGCCGCCGCCTACGACGCCGCCGTCCGGTACACCCTCGAGCGGGAGCAGTTCGGCGCCCCCCTCGCCGGCCACCAGATCACCCAGCTCCGACTGGCGAAGATGCTGGCCGACGTCACGTGCATGCGCCTCATCTGCCTGCGCCTCGCCCAGCTCGCGCCCCTCGGGAAGGTCACCCCCGCCATGGCGTCGCTCGCGAAGATGCACAACGCCGCCCGCGCCCAGGCCGTCGTCGCGGAGGCGCGCGACCTGCTCGGCGGCAACGGGATCCTCCTCGAGAACGAGGTGGGCCGGCACCTCGGCGACGTCGAGGTCGTCGCCACCGTCGAGGGCACCGACGTCGTCCACGCCCTCATCGTCGGCCGCGAGATCACGGGCCTCAGCGCGTTCGCCTAGGCGGGCTGGATCCGCTCCAGCAGGCGCCGCAGGTCCCGCAGGCCGCGCTCGCCGAGCGCCGCCGCCCACCGCGCCTCCACCTCCGCCATGAACGCCCGCGCCTCCGCGTGGACGGCCCGTCCGCGGTCCGTCGGCCGCACCAGGCGCGCCCGCCGGTCACCCGGATCCGGGACCAGTTCCACGAAGCCGTGCCGCTCCAGGTGCGCCACCAGCTCCGCCATCGACTGCCGCGTCACCTGCGCCCGCTCGGCCAGCACGCCCAGCCGGGTGCCCGCGTCGTCGAGGAACCCGAACACGTTGCCGTGCGCCGGCCGCACCTCCGGGAACCCGCGCTCCGCCAGGCGATCGGTCAGCTCGGCGGTGAGCGCCAGGAACGGGTCCCGCAGCAGCACCGCCAGGTTCCGCGGAGGGCTTGACATACGCAGGGAGCCTGCCTTTCAATCCCAATACGCAGGACGCCTGCACATCGTATCGGGAGGCGGGGATGACGGCGGCGGGGGAGCGGTTCCGGCTGGGCGGCGACGAGGTGACGCTGCGGGTCACGAGCGCCGAGTCCGGCGGCGACGTGCTGGCGCTCGAGGTGCGGATCCCCGCGGGCGGCGGGCCGCCGGCGCTCCACACCCACGCGTCCGCCGAGACCTACCGGGTGGAGCACGGCGAGCTGGCGATCTACCGCGTGGGCGACGGCGGCGCGCCCGAGCGCACCGTCGCCGGCCCCGGCGCCGTCGTCCACATCCCGGGCGGGCGCGAGCACACCGTCCGCAACGAGTCCGGCGCGGAGGCGGCCGCCTACGTCACGTTCACGCCGGGCGCCCCGATGGAGGCCTTCATCCGCGCGGCGGCGGCGCTCGGCGACGCCCCGATGGAGCAGGTGCTGGCCGTGGCGGCGCGCCACGGCGTGGCCGTCACCCGGCCGGCGCCGGCCCCGCCGGGGTGAGGGCCAGGGCGGCCTCCGCGATCGTGTGGGCCAGCTCGCCGGCGCACGACAGCAGCGGGAAGTGGCCCGACCGCAGCTCCACCACGTGCGTCGCGTGCCGCGCCATCCGGCGCTGGAGGTCGGGCGAGAGCACCCGGTCCTCGGTCGCGACGACGTACGTCGAGGGGTGCTCCCGCCAGCCGATCGCCGCGGGCGCCTCGCCGAAGACCGACAGCCGGTGCGTGCCGAGGGCCGCGACCATCGACCCGGAGGCCTCCGCCGGGACGTCGTCGAACAGCAGCTCCCGCGCGCCGGCGGGCTCCAGCCACGAGCGTCCGTCGCCGCGCACCCGGATGGCCTCGGCCAGCGGCGTCGGGACGGGGTCGGACGCCATGAGCGAGCCGGTCGACTCGCCCTCCGCGGGCATCGCCGCGCACACGTAGACCAGGTGGCCCACCGCCGGGTGGCCGGCCGCCGCCTCCGTGGCGGCGACGCCCGCGTCCCCGTGGGCGGCGAGCACGACGGGGCCGTCCAGCACGTCCAGGGCGGCACGCACACGGGCGACGTCGTCGCGGAGCGCGCTCGGCAGCGGGCCCGCCGACGGCAGGTCGATCGCGGCGCTCCACACCCCGCGCTCGGCGAGCCGGGCGCGCACGAAGCCCCAGGCCCACCCCTCCGTCCATGCGCCGTGCACCAGCAGCACCGGCGACGCGCTCATCGCCGCCTCCTTCCGGTCCGATCCCGGCGTCATCATCTTCGGCGGACCCGTGGGGCGCGCGACGGGGTGTTCCGGCGTGCCCGACCGGGAACCCCACCGGGAGGCCGCCCCGGCGGCCGAGCACCCGGAAACCACGGAGGGACCGCTACATGACCCGCGTCGCCGTCATCTACTACAGCTCCACCGGCCATGTGCACCGGCTCGCGGAGGCCGTGCGCGACGGCGCCGCGGACGCGGGGGCCGACGTGCGCCTGCGCCGCGTCGAGGAGCTCGCGCCGGAGGAGGCGATCCGGCAGAACCCCGACTGGGCCGCCCACCGCGAGGCGACGCGCGACATCGAGGTGGCCACGCTCGACGACCTGGACTGGGCCGACGCGTACGTGTTCGGGTCGCCCACCCGGTTCGGGAACGTCGCCGCCCAGCTCAAGCAGTTCATCGACTCGGCCGGGCCGCTGTGGGCGGAGGGGAGGCTGGCCGGGAAGATCGCATCCGGCTTCACCAGCAGCCAGAACGCCCACGGCGGGCAGGAGAGCACGCTGCTGGCGCTCTACGCGACGATGTACCACTGGGGCGCGATCGTCGTGGCCCCCGGCTACACCGACCCGCGGGTGTTCGCGTCGGGCGGCAACCCCTACGGCGCCAGCAGCACGGACGCCCCGGGCGACGAGGAGCTGGACGGGGCGCGCCACCTCGGCGAGCGGGTCACCGCCATCGCCGCGCGGCTGGGGGCGCCCGTCGGCCAGTAGTCTCGCGATGTGCGCGTCGCGGTCTACCACGGGCGGGACCGGATCGCGCTCGAGGACCGGCCCGACCCGGTCGCCGGCGCTGGGCGAGCTGGTGGTGCGGGTGCGCGCCTGCGGCCTGTGCGGCAGCGACCTCATGGACTGGTACCAGGAGCCGCGGGCGCCGACCGTCCTCGGGCACGAGCCCGCCGGAGAGGTGATCGCGGCGGGGGAGGGGGCGCCGCCCCTTCCCCTGGGCCGGCGGGTGTTCGTGCACCACCACGTGCCGTGCATGACCTGCGACCTGTGCCGGGCGGGGCGGCACACGCTGTGCACCCGGTTCCGGGAGACGCGGATCGACCCCGGCGGCCTGGCGGAGATGATCCGCGTGCCCGCCGAGAACGCGGCCCTCGACGTGCTGGCCCTGCCGGACGAGATCCCGGACTGGGCGGCCACCCTCATCGAGCCGCTCGGCTGCGTCATCCACGGGCAGCGGATGGCGGGCGTCGGACCCGGCGTGCGCGTCGCGGTGGTCGGCGCGGGCTCGATGGGCCTGCTGCAGATCGGCGCCGCGCTCGCGGCGGGAGCCGCCGCCGTCGTGGCGGTGGAGCCGCGGGAGGGCCGGCGCGCCGCGGCGATCGCCGCCGGCGCGGTCGCCGCGCTGCCCGACGCCGACCCTGCCGGCGTCGCCGACGCGCTCGGCGGGCTGGCCGACCAGGTGTTCGTCTGCACGTCCGCGCACGGCGGCGATCGCCGGGGCCCTCCACCTCGCCGGCCCCGCGGGCGTCGTCCAGCTGTTCGCGCCGCCGCGCCCGGGGACGCCGGTGCCGCTCGACCTCGGCGGCGTCTTCTTCCGCGAGGTGACGATCCAGCACACCTACTCGGCGGGCCCCCTCGACACCCGGGACGCCCTGGCGGTGCTCGCGTCCGGCGCCATCGACCCCGCCGCCGTGATCTCCCACCGCGTCCCCCTGGAGGAGGTGGAGGAGGCGTTCCGCCTCGCCCGCTCCGGCGAGGCGACCAAGGTGGTCGTCGAGCCCTAGGTGTCCGTGCCCGCCTTGCGGGCCACCCCGGCCTCGAACCGCCCGCGGTCGACCACGAACCGATCGTGCTGGCCGGCGCAGATCCGCTCGGCCGCGTCGTGGGCCTCGGCCGAGAAGCGCAGGCGCCGCCCGTGCACCGCCTCCAGCACCACCCGCGCGACGACCTCCATCCCCGGAGGGGTGGCGGCGTCGTGGCTCAGGTCGATGTGGACGCCCAGCGACATCTCCTCGTCATCCAGGTGCGGGGCGACCGCGTCGATGCACGCCCACTCGATCAGCCCCACCATGAACCCGGTGGCGAACACCTCGGGCATCGCCGCGAACGCCGGCGACTCGGGGTAGAGGTGCGGCACGGTCTTGCCGACGGGCACCGTGAACCGCAGCTCGTGCGCGATGCCGGGGACCAGGCTGGGCTTCATGGGACCTCCCCTTGATGCGGACGCCCGGATCATGTCTGGTGGAGGCATGGAGCAGGGGGGCCCGCCCGGTCCGCCGGTCCGCGCGTCGGATGCCGAGCGCGACGCCGCCGTGCGCACACTCGCCGGCGCGGCCGCCGAGGGCCGGATCACGCTCGAGGAGCTGGGCGACCGCACGGACCGGGCGCTCGAGGCAACCTCCCGCGACGAGCTGGCGGAGGTCACGGCCGACCTGCCCGCCGCGGCGTCCGGCCCCGCCCCCCGCGGCACCCGGTGGGTGCTGGGCATCCTCGGCGGCGGCGACCACACCGGGCGCTGGCGGATCGCGCCGCGCTGCACCGTGGTGAACGTGATGGGGGGCGCCGACCTGGACCTGCGCCAGGCCACCGTCGAGGCGGCCGAGACCGGGATCACCGTGTTCTCGCTCATGGGCGGGTCGACGATCGTGGTCCCGGAGGGCGTCGAGGTGGACGCCGGCGGGTTCGCGTTCCTGGGCGGCAACGACGTGCGCCTGGAGGGGCCGCCGCCGCCGCCCGGGGCGCCGCGCCTGCGCATCCGCGCCTGGTCGCTCATGGGCGGCACCGACGTGACCACGGTGCCCCGCCGGCGCATGCACGGGGGCCACGGGCACGG
Organism: Miltoncostaeaceae bacterium; assembly: GCA_963749475.1. Taxonomy (GTDB): domain Bacteria; phylum Actinomycetota; class Thermoleophilia; order Miltoncostaeales; family Miltoncostaeaceae; genus Miltoncostaea. The sequence goes on along the minus strand of CAVVMP010000011.1, from coordinate 20,037 downwards.
CCCGCCGCCGCCGCCTCCTCCGCCTCCGCCTCCGCGCCGGTAGCCGGGCGGGTCCCACGATCCGAGCCGCCCGCCGCGGGCGGGGCGCATACCGTGGCGTGCCCGGCCAGGAACGGTGTAGAAGGGCCGCGAGGAGCGGGAGGCGGTCATGGCGGTCGAGGTGGGCACGCGCACGGCGCCGGGTCCCGGCAGGCGCGGCTCGCTGGCCCTGATCGGCGAGCGCAGGCGCGACGCGCTCGGCATGTTCTCCCGCCTGCGCGACCGGTACGGCGAGGTCGTCCGGTTCCGCATGGGCCCGCTCGACATGCTGCTGGTCTCCGACCCGGCGCTGGTCCAGGAGGTCTTCACCACCCACGCCTCCCGGGTGCGCAAGGGCCGCATCCTGGAGGGCGCCAAGGTGCTGCTGGGGGAGGGGCTCCTCACCTCGGAGGGCGACCACCACCGGCGCCAGCGCCGCCTGATGCAGCCCGCCTTCCACCGCGAGCGGCTCGACGCCTACGCAGCGGTGATGGGCGCGTGGGCCGCGCGCACCGCGGAGGGGTGGCGCGACGGGGAGGTGGTGGACGTCTTCAGCGAGATGTCGGGACTGACGATGGGCGTCACGGGGGAGGCGCTCTTCGGCACCGACGTCGCCGCCGACCGCGAGCGCGTCGAGGAGGCGCTGGCGGACGTGTTCCGGGCGTTCGACCTGCTGGTGCTGCCGTTCTCCGGCGTCCGGATGCGCGTCCCCACCCGCACCGTCCGCCGGTTCCGGGCGGCGAAGGCGGACCTGGAGGCGATGGTCAACGACGTCATCGCCCGCCGCCGGCGCGAGGGCGGCGACCGGGGCGACCTGCTCTCCATGCTGCTCGCGGCGCGCGACGACGACTCCCACCGGTCCGATGCCGAGCGAAGCGAGGCCGCGGCCCCCGCTCAAGAGGGGTCGCTGACCGGTGGGATCGGGCCGCACGATGGCGCCCGGATGACCGACGAGGAGGTCCGCCACGAGGTGATGACGCTCTTCGCCGCGGGCCTCGAGACCACCGCGAACGCCCTGACGTTCGCGTGGTGGCTCCTGGCCGGCGACCCGGAGGCACGCGCGCGCCTGGAGGCCGAGGCCGACGCCCTGCCCGGCCCGCCCGCCGCCCTCGCCGACCTGGAGCGCCTGCCGTGGACGGCCGCGGTGCTGGACGAGGCGATCCGACTCGACCCGCCGGCCTGGATGATCGCCCGGCGCTGCGTGGAGCCCTTCGTGCTGGGCGGTCACCAGGTGGACGAGGGCATGCTCGTGATGACGCCGCCGTGGCTGCTCCACCGGGACGGGTCGCGGTGGCCCCGCGCCCTCGAGTTCGCGCCCGAGCGGTGGCTCGACGGCGGCGGGCCGCCCCACCGGTTCTCGTACCTGCCCTTCGGTGCCGGCACCCGCAAGTGCATCGGCAGCGGCTTCGCGCTGGCGGAGGGCGTCATCGCCCTCGCCGTCATCGCCCGCACGCACCGGCTGGAGCGCCTGCCCGGGCACACGCTGGAGCTGTCCCCGCAGATCACCCTGCGCCCGCTGGGCGGCCTGCCGATGCGCGTCGCCGCGCGCCCTCGCTAGTGCCCGGCGGACCCCCGCGCGACGAGCGCCGTGCAGAGGAACCCGAGGGGTTCATGGTCGAGGGCCCGGAGCTGATGGAGCTCCTCGGACCCGACGAAGACGGCATCGCCCTCGCCGACGACGTGGACGGCGTCGCCCAGGAGGACCTCCCCCCGCCCGTGTAGCACCAGGATGGCGTGCTCGTGCCGGTGGCGCTCGAGGGCCGAGGCGCCGCCGGCGGGGATCCGGAAGTAGCGCAGCTCCACGTCGCCCGCGCCGTCGGCGGCCGAGACCAGCACGTGGCGCTCCGCGCCCGCCTCGTACCGGCGCGGCGCGACGCCGTCCCAGGTCCAGCCGGACCCCCTCCTGCGCACGAGACCCACCGGCGAACCTCCGCTACACTGCCGCGGGCGCGGGCCTGGCCCGCCCGTTACGGTGAACGTAGCTCAGTTGGTAGAGCTCCTGGTTGTGGTCCAGGCGGTCGTGGGTTCGAGTCCCATCGTTCACCCCTCACGACCGCCTTCCGGCGGGTGTGGCGGAACCGGTAGACGCGCTAGGTTTAGGTCCTAGTGGGGCAACCCTTGGAGGTTCGAGTCCTCTCACCCGCATACATCCAGCGCACGACCGCGGCGGCCTGATGGCATTGACCGCCGAGGTCGTGAACCTCGAGGAGAACCGCGTCCGGCTGGACGTCGAGGTGCCTGAGGACGAGGTCCAGAAGCGCATGGACCGGGCGATCCGCCAGCTCGGGCGGGATGTCCGGGTCCCCGGGTTCCGCCCGGGGAAGGCGCCGGCCGAGGTGATCGTCCAGCGCGTCGGCCGCGACGCCGTCGTGCAGGAGATGCTCAAGGGCTCGCTGGGCGAGTGGTACTCGCAGGCGGTCGCCGAGACCGGCGTGCAGCCGATCGACGACCCCGACCTCGACCTGGAGGAGGTCCCGGAGTCCGGCGGCGCTGACCTTCCAGGCGACGGTCCAGGTGCGGCCCACCGCGACCCTCGGCGACTACACCGGCCTCGAGGTCGGCAAGGCCGAGCCGGAGGTCCCCGAGGGCGCGCTGGACCAGCAGCTGGACGCGCTCCGCGAGCGCGCCGCGCGGCTCCAGCCGGTCGAGCGGGCCGCCGCGGAGGGCGACTTCGTCGTCATCGACTTCGACGGCACCATCGGCGGCAAGAAGCACCGCAACGCCCAGGCCCGCGACTACCTCGTGGAGATCGGCGGCGGGCGCCTCGTGCCGGAGTTCGACGAGAAGCTGCGGGGGCTGAGCGCCGGCGAGAGCGTCGACTTCCCGGTCACCTACGGCGACGAGGACCAGCGGGCCGAGCTGCGCGGGCGCACCGTGGACTACACGGTCACCGTCAAGCAGGTGCAGGAGAAGGTCCTGCCGGAGCTGGACGACGACCTCGCCATCGGCGTCAGCGAGTTCGACACGATCGACGAGCTGACGGCCGACGTCCAGCGCCGCCTGGACGAGAACGCGCAGTCGCAGGTCGACGAGCTGTTCCGGCGGATGGTCATCGACGCCGTCGTCGAGAAGGCGACGGTGGACGTCCCCGCCGTGATGGTCGACCGCCGCGTCGGCACCATCCTCCAGCAGACCGCGTCCCAGCTTCCCGAGGGCGTCTCGTTCGAGCAGTACGTCGCCGCGACCGGCCGCACGCTCGAGCAGATCGTCGAGGAGCTGCGCCCGGACGCCGAGATGGCCGTGCGCCGCGAGCTGGTGGTCGAGGCCATCGCCGACGCCGAGGGCATCGAGGTCACCGACGAGGAGATGGAGGAGCAGGTCCGGACGGACGCCGAGGCCACCGGCCGGGCGCCCGAGCGGCTCCTGCACGAGCTCCAGCACCACGGCGGCTGGGAGGCCCTCCGCCAGGACATGCGCATCCAGAAGGCCGTCCAGAAGCTGGTGGACTCGGCACACCGCCATCCCGATGGCCCAGGCCGAGGCCCGCGAGAAGCTGTGGACGCCCGAGCAGGCGCGCCAGAAGGCCGTCGCCCAGTCGGCCGAGCCGGCAGGGAAGCCCGCACCTGCGGGGAAGCTCTGGACGCCCGGTGACCCCCGTTAGCACCAATGATCGGAGCCTGATCGTATGAGCCCGTTGATCCCCATGGTCGTCGAGCAGACGTCGCGCGGCGAGCGTTCGTTCGACATCTACTCGCGGCTGCTCAACGAGCGGATCGTCTTCCTGGGGACCCCCGTCGACGACCAGATCGCCAACCTGATCGTCGCCCAGCTCCTGCACCTCGAGAGCGAGGATCCGGACAAGGACATCTCGCTCTACATCAACTCCCCGGGCGGGTCGGTCTACGCGGGCCTCGCGATCTACGACACGATGCAGTTCATCAAGCCGGACGTGTCCACGATCTGCGTCGGGATCGCCATGAGCATGGGCGCCCTGCTCCTGTCGGGCGGCGCCCCGGGCAAGCGGATGGCCCTGCCGAACGCGAAGATCCTGATCCACCAGGTCTCCAGCGGCTTCAGCGGCCAGGCGACGGACATCGAGATCCACGCCCGCGAGATCATCGACCTGCGCACGCGGCTCGACGAGATCATCGCGAAGCACACCGGCCAGGACATCGAGAAGGTCGCGAAGGACACGGAGCGCGACTTCTTCATGTCGAGCCAGGAGGCCAAGGAGTACGGCATCGTCAACCGGGTGATCGACTCCCACTAGGCGCCTCCGCCTCCGCCCTCATGGCCAAGTCCTCAGAGTCGAACGAGCAGCTCCTCTGCAGCTTCTGCGGCAAGTCGCAGCGGCAGGTCAAGAAGCTGATCGCCGGCCCCGGCGTGTACATCTGCGACGAGTGCATCGATCTCTGCAACGAGATCATCGACGAGGAGCTCACCACCCCGGTCAGCTTCGACCCGGAGTCGCTCCCGCGCCCGCGTGAGATCTACGACGTCCTGAACGACTACGTGGTGGGGCAGGAGGAGGCCAAGCGCACGCTGGCCGTCGCCGTCTACAACCACTACAAGCGCGTGAACATGATGTCGGCGGGCGACTCCGACATCGAGCTCCAGAAGAGCAACATCCTGCTGCTGGGTCCCACCGGCTGCGGCAAGACGCTCCTGGCGCAGACGCTCGCGCGCATCCTCAACGTCCCGTTCGCCATCGCGGACGCCACGGCCCTCACCGAGGCCGGCTACGTGGGCGAGGACGTCGAGAACATCCTCCTCAAGCTGATCCAGGCCGCCGACTTCGACGTGAAGAAGGCCGAGACCGGGATCATCTACATCGACGAGGTCGACAAGATCGCGCGCAAGGCGGACAACCCGTCCATCACGCGCGACGTGTCGGGCGAGGGCGTCCAGCAGGCGCTGCTGAAGATCCTGGAGGGCACGGTGGCGTCGGTGCCGCCGCAGGGCGGGCGCAAGCACCCGCACCAGGAGTTCCTCACCATCGACACCACGAACGTGCTGTTCATCTGCGGCGGCGCGTTCGCGAACCTCGAGAAGATCATCGAGCGCCGGATCGGCCACAAGGGCGTGGGCTTCGCCGCGGACGTCAAGACGCGGCAGGAGCACGACCCGCACGGCGTGTTCAGCCAGGTCCTCCCGGAGGACCTCATGAACTACGGGCTCATCCCGGAGTTCATCGGCCGCCTGCCGGTCATCTCGGCCGTCCACCAGCTCAAGCGGGACGACCTCGTGCAGATCCTGACCGAGCCGAAGAACGCGCTCGTCCGCCAGTACCGGCGCTTCTTCAGCTTCGACGACGTCGAGCTGGTCTTCGCCGACGACTCGCTCAACGCGATCGCCGACAAGGCGCTCGAGCGCGAGACCGGCGCCCGCGGCCTGCGCTCCATCATGGAGGCGGCGCTGCTCAACGTCATGTTCGAGCTTCCCTCCCGTGACGACGTGCGCAAGTGCGTGGTCACCAAGGAGACGATCGAGAAGGGCCTCCCGCCGACCCTCGTGACCGAGGCGCCCGGGCGCGCGGCCGAGGCCGGCGGGGAATCGGCATAACGCCCAGAGTGTCGCGGGCCAGGGATGGCGTGGTGATTCCCGGCTGCATCCCATCGCTGGGCTGCGTCCTCGGCCGACCCAATATTCCCGATATTGGGCCGGATCTGCGTCCTTGCCCAGCGGGGGATTCGCTCGGGAATCCCATACGAACCCCCGGCCCGCGACACTAGAGGGCCCGATGTCCAGCACCGCCCCGACCCGCTTCGTCCCGTCCGAGGTCGAGCCCCGCTGGAGCGCGGCGTGGGCCGACGCCGGCGTGGGCCACGCCGACCCGCAGAGCGACCGCCCCGCGTTCGCGATCGCGATCCCGCCGCCGAACGTGACGGGCGCGCTGCACATGGGGCACGCGCTGAACAACACGATCCAGGACCTGCTCGTCCGGACGCGCCGGATGGCCGGCGACGAGGTCGAGTGGATCTGCGGGACCGACCACGCGGGCATCGCCACCCAGGCGGTCGTGGAGAAGGCCCTGGCGGCGGAGGGGATCTACCGCCGTGAGCTGGGCCGCGACGAGTTCGTCCGCAGGGTGTGGGAGTGGAAGGAGGAGTACGGCGGCCAGATCATCGGCCAGCTGAAGCGCCTCGGCTGCACCCTCGACTACTGGCGCGAGCGGTTCACGATGGACGACGCCTACGCGAAGGCCGTCCTCCACGTGTTCGTGGCCCTCCACGAGAAGGGCTACATCTACCGCGACCGCTACATGGTCAACTGGGACCCCGGGCTCGGCTCGGCGATCTCCGACCTGGAGGTGGAGGAGCGCGAGGTCACCGACACGCTCGTGTCCATCGCGTACCCGCTCACCGACGGGTCCGGGGAGATCATCGTCGCGACGGTCCGCCCGGAGACGATGCTCGGCGACACCGCCGTCGCCGTCCACCCCGAGGACGAGCGGTACCGGCACCTCATCGGGTCAGACGGTCACGCTGCCGCTCGTCGGCCGCGAGCTGCCGATCGTGGGCGACGAGCACGTCCAGCCCGAGTTCGGCACCGGTGCGCTGAAGGTCACCCCGGCGCACGACCCCAACGACTTCGCCATCGCCCAGCGCCATGGCCTGCCCGCCATCAACGTCATCGGCGAGGACGGGAAGATGACCGCCGACGCCGGCGACTTCTACGCCGGCCTGACGCCCGCCGAGTGCCAGCTGCGCGTGCTCGAGGACCTGCGGGCCATCGGGCTGATCCGCGGCGAGGAGGCCTACACCCACACGGTGCCGTTCTCCCACCGCTCCGGCGCGCGGGTCGAGCCGATCATCTCGCTCCAGTGGTTCTGCGACATGACCCGCCTGGCGGAGCCGGCGATCGCCGCCGTCGAGCAGGGCCGCGTGCGCTTCACGCCCGCCGAAGTGGGGCGAGGTCTACCTCAACTGGATGCGCGAGATCCGGCCGTGGTGCGTCAGCCGCCAGCTGTGGTGGGGCCACCAGATCCCGGTCTGGTACCGCGGCGACGAGATCTACGTCGGCCTGACCGAGCCGGCGGGCGACGGCTGGGAGCGGGACCCCGACGTCCTCGACACGTGGTTCAGCTCGGCGCTCTGGCCGTTCGCCACGCTCGGATGGCCCGAGCGGACGCCCGAGCTGGAGAAGTTCTACCCGACCACCGTCCTCTCGACGGCGCGGGACATCATCTTCCTGTGGGTCGCCCGCATGGTGATGATGGGCGACGAGTTCCTGGACGAGGAGCCGTTCACCGAGGTCTACATCCACTCGGTCATCCAGGCGCCCGACGGGCGCCGCATGAGCAAGTCGCTCGGCACCGGCATCGACCCGCTGGAGGTCATCGAGCAGCACGGCGCCGACGCCCTGCGGTTCGGCCTCCTGATGATGTCGAGCACCCAGGACGTGCGCTTCTCCGCCGACCGCATCGACCAGGGCCGCCAGCTCGTCACCAAGCTCTGGAACGCCACACGGCTCGTCGTCGACCGCGGCGGCCGCGCCGGCCTCGCCGCGCCCGAGCCCCGGACGCTCGCCGACCGGTGGATCGCGTCGCGGGTCGCCCGGGCCGTGGACGAGGCGGCGGACCTGACCGCCCGCTTCGAGATGTCGCAGCTCGCGAAGCTCGTCTACGAGCTGGTGTTCGACGACTACTGCGACTGGTACCTGGAGCTGCTGAAGTCGGGCGAGGCGACCCCCGACGTCGCCGGCTTCGCCCTCGAGCAGATCCTGGCGCTCGTCCACCCGCTCATGCCGTTCGTGACCGAGGAGTGCTGGTCGCGCGTGCCGGGCGCCGAGGGGCTCCTGGCGGTGCACGCCCCGCCGGTCGCGCCGGGCGAGGCCGACCCGGCCGCCGAGGCCGAGATGGAGGCCGTGCAGGAGGTCGTGACCGCGCTGCGCGCCTACCGCTCCCGCCGCAACCTGCCGCCCCGCACCCGGCTGGCGATGGACCCGGCCCCGGCCGCGGCGGTCGCCGCCCTCGACCCGGTCGAGCAGGCCGACGAGGCGGCGCGGCCGACCCTGGTCGCCACGCTCCTGCCGGGCGGCCGGTCGATCAGCGTCGGGCCCCTGGCCGAGGCGGTCGACCCGGAGGTGGAGCGGACGCGGCTGGAGGACGAGCTCGCCAAGGCCGAGGGCGAGCGCGACCGGGCGCAGCGCAAGCTGGCCGACGCGCGCTTCGTGGAGCGCGCCCCAGCGCACCTGGTCGAGGCCGAGCGCGAGAAGGCGGCCCGCTACGCCGCCGAGCGGGAGGCGCTGGCCGCCCGCATCGCCGCGCTGGGGTGACGGGCGGGGAGGCCCGCGCCTGGATCGGGGGGCTGGAGATCCTGGGAATGCGCTTCGGCCTGGAGCGCATCCGGGCGCTGCTCGCCGCGCTCGGCGACCCGCAGGACGCCGCCCCGGCCATCCACGTGGTGGGGACGAACGGCAAGAGCTCGACCACCCGCCTCGCCGCCGCCGCGCTGGCGGGCACCGGCCGGCGGGTGGGGACGTACCTGTCGCCGCACATCGTCGACTGGACCGAGCGCGTCCAGCTGGACGGCGCCCCGGTCGGCGAGGCCGCCTTCGCCGCGGCGGCCACCGACGTGCGCGACGCCGCCGAGGCGCTGCCGCTCGAGGAGGGGGACACCGTCACCCAGTTCGAGGCGCTCACCGCGATCGGCTTCCGGGCGTTCGCGGCGGCGGGCGTGGACGCGATGGCGGTGGAGGCGGGGCTCGGCGGCCGCTGGGACGCGACCAACGTGCTGCCGGACGACGCCGCCGTGGTCCTCACCAACGTGACCCTGGAGCACACCGAGTTCCTGGGGGACACGGAGGCGGCGATCGCCGCGGAGAAGCTCGCCGTGGCCGCCGACGGGTCGGACCGGCTGGTGGTGGGGCCGCTCACGCCCGCGGCCCGCGAGGCGGTGGACGGCGAGTGCGCCCGCCGGGGCCTGCGGCCGCTGCGCTACGGCGAGGGCCTGGTGGCCCGGGACACCCCGGAGGGGGTGGAGGTCACGACGCCGCGCGCCGTCTACACGGGGCTGCCGCTGGCGCTGCGGGGGGCGTTCCAGCGCCCGAACCTGGCGATCGCGCTGGCCGCGGCGGAGCTGGCCGTGCGCGGGCCGCTCGAGCCGGGGCCGCTGCGCGACGCGGTGGGCGGCGTGAGCATGCCCGGCCGGCTGGAGCTGTTCCCGGGGCACCCCGACGTGCTGCTCGACGGCGCGCACAACCCGGCGGGGATGGAGGCGATGGTGGCGTCGCTGCCGGCGGAGCTGGCCGGCCGCCGGCCGGTGGCGGTGGTGTCGGTGCTGGGCGACAAGGACGCCGGCGCGATGGTGGGGGCGCTCCGGGGCGTGGTGGCGGAGGTGGTCGCCACCCGGTCGAGCCACGCGCGGGCGGTGCCGTCGGAGGCCCTGGCCGCGCGGGCGCGCGAGGCGGGGGTCCCGGCGCGGGCGGTCGAGGACCCCGCGGCGGCCCTGGCGGCGGCCCGCGACCTGGCGGGGCCCGAGGGGGCGGTGCTCGTGGCCGGATCCCTGTACCTGCTGGCTGATCTGCGGCCACTGGTTGTCGCGGCCGGTGCGGAACCCCCTGCTAGGATGCCCCGCGCCCGGAAGGGCATCGACCCCCCCGAGGCGAAATAGAGCGCCATGCTCAAGGACTCCCAGTGATGCTCGGCTTCATCGCGGCCCAGGCAGGTTCGAGCTCCGACAGCAGCGACCCGTTCGAGTCCATCTCGAACTTCTTCGACTCGGGCCTCTGGAGCGCGATCAGCATCCTGCTGCGCGTCTTCGTGGTGCTGCTGTGGCTCGCGCTCATCTACTGGACCTACCAGGACGCGCGGCGCCGCATCGAGGCGCCCGGCCCCATCGCCGCGTGCGTGGCCCTGTCGGTCCTGATCCCGTTCCTCGGGACGGTCATCTACCTGATCGTCCGCCCGCCCGAGTACCTCGACGAGGCGCGCGAGCGCGAGCTGGAGCTGCTCGCGCTGGAGCAGCGGCTCGGGGAGCTCGGCGACGCCGAGGGGCAGCAGATCGTCGGCCGGATGCTCGCCCGCGAGGGCGTCGCGTCCGACCCCCAGAACCTCGCGCGGGCGCTGCGCCAGCAGGGCGTCGCGTCCTACGACGACGTGCGCGACCTCGATCAGCGGCTCACGGAGCTCGAGTTCCGGCTGCGGATGGCCGCGGACCGCTCGTCCCCGCCGCGCGACGTGAACGACCCGCCGCCGGCACGCGCGAGCGCGTCCTCGAGTGAGGCACGGCGCAGGCCGGCCGACGGGGACCCCGGCCGCACGGGCCGCTGGCGGCGCCCACGGCCGGATCCCGACACAGGAGACGTATGAGCGAGCGATCGTTCGTGATGGTGAAGCCCGACGGCGTCGCGGCGGGCCTGACGGGGGAGATCGTCCTCCGCATCGAGCGCCGCGGCCTGTCGATCCTCGCGCTCGAGAAGACGGTGATGGAACGGACGGTCGCCGAGGAGCACTACGGCGAGCACCGTGAGCGGCCCTTCTTCGGCGAGCTGGTGGACTTCATCACCTCGGGTCCGGTCGTGATGATGGCGGTGGAGGGTCCCGACGGGGCGGTCGCCGCCCTGCGGACGATGATGGGCCCGACGAACCCGATGGACGCCCCGCCCGGGACGATCCGCGGCGACTTCGCGCTCGAGGTCGGGCAGAACGTGATCCACGGGTCCGACAGCCCCGAGTCCGGCGTCCGCGAGCTGAAGCTGCACTTCCCCGAGCTCGGGGGGTGATCCTCCTCGCGTCGCGCTCGCCCCAGCGGCGGGCGCTGCTCGGCGCGTTGGGGGTGGAGTTCCGGGTGGTGGTGTCCGGCGTCGTGGAGGGCGCCGACCCCGTCGCGAACGCGCGGGCGAAGGCGGAGGACGTGGCCGCCCGCGCCACGCCCGCCCTCGGTCCCGGCGACGCGGTGATCGGGGCCGACACGGAGGTCCTCCTGGACGGCCGCGCCCTGGGCAAGGCGGCGGACCGGGGGGAGGCGGAGGCGATGCTCCGCGCCCTGTCCGGCCGCGTTCATTCGGTCGTGTCCGCGGTGTTCATTCGCACGGCGGCGACCTCGGCGCGAGGTCCTGGACGAGACGCGGGTGACGTTCCGCCCCTTCTCCGAGGGCCTGCTCGCCTGGTACCTCGACGCGGGCGAGTGGCGGGAGCGGGCGGGGGCGTACGCGATCCAGGGCGCCGGCGCGGCGCTGGTGGAGCGGATCGAGGGGAGCTACGCGACGGTGGTGGGCCTCCCCGTCGCCGCGCTCGGCGCGGCCCTCGAGGACCTGGGCCTGGCCCCGTGGGCCGGAGCCGGTGGAGACGGCGGCATACTGGCCGCGACGACCGAGGGGGGACGATGAGCGACGAGAAGCGCTACGCGATCATCCACGAGGCCGACGGCGACACGATCTGGCGCTGGCAGACGGGCCGCAAGGCCCGCTTCGTCGAGTACGGCGGCTACCAGAAGGCGAAGGCGCTGGCCGACGCGGCCGGCTCGATCCTGGCGTTGTGGGGCTCCCAGTACGGGCACCGGGGCGTCCCCGGCGACGCGAGCGAGGCCGACATCCAGGCGGCCGTGGACTACGCGCTGGAGCGGCGGGACACGCACGCCTGAGCGACACCGTCCCGCGGCCTACCAGAGGGGCGGGTAGCGCTCCAGCAGGTCGGCGTGGCGGCGGGCCCGCTCGCGGGCGGCGAGGACCTCCTCGTCGGCGGCCTCCTCCTTGAGGCGCCGCAGCGTCGCGAGGATCTGGCGACGGCGCTCCTCGCGGACCTTCTCCTCCCGCTGTTGCTTGCGCATCGCCCGCCGGTACGAGCTGTTGTCGTCGGCGAAGAGCGGCGGCGAAGCCATCGCGGAAACGGTAGCGGACCCGGTCGACACCTCGTTGCACGCGGGCGGGGCCGGGTTGGCAACCTTCGTCCGGGGGCGGTACGCTCGCCGCGGCCCGGGGCGCACCGGCCGGCTGCCGACGCCATGACCGGAGTCGGGTAGAATCCCGCGCTTTGCAGGGCTGTCCGCGGGGAACGGCATCATCAGGGGAGGCGACCGATCGGCTTCTGGAGCTACCTGACCGGTTTCGGCGGCCGTGACATGGCCGTGGACCTCGGCACCGCGAACACCCTCGTCTACGTGCGCGGCCGGGGGATCGTGCTGTCGGAGCCGTCCGTGGTCGCGATCGACCAGCGCTCCGGCGAGGTCCACGCCGTCGGCATCGAGGCGAAGCGGATGCTCGGCCGCACCCCCGGCAACATCAGCGCCATCCGGCCGCTGAAGGACGGCGTCATCGCCGACTTCGACGTGACCGAGCAGATGCTGCGCCACTTCATCCAGAAGGTGCACCAGAACCGGTGGGCGCACCCCCGCGTGGTGGTCTGCGTGCCCTCCGGCGTCACCGGGGTGGAGAAGCGCGCGGTGGAGGAGGCGACCCTCTCGGCGGGCGCCCGCAGCGCGTTCCTGATCGAGGAGCCGATGGCGGCGGCGATCGGCGCCGGCCTGCCCGTGGCCGAGCCCACCGGGAACATGGTGGTGGACATCGGCGGCGGCACCACCGAGGTGGCCGTCATCTCCCTCGGCGGCATCGTCGTGGCCCAGTCGATCCGCGTCGGCGGCGACGAGCTGGACGAGGCGATCATCAGCTACGTCAAGAAGGAGTACAAGCTGATGATCGGCTCGCAGACGGCCGAGGAGGTGAAGCTCGAGATCGGCTCGGCCTACCCGCTGCGCGAGGAGGTGCAGGCCGAGATCCGGGGCCGCGACATGATCACGGGACTTCCGAAGACCGTCGTGCTCTCCTCCGAGGACGTCCGCGAGGCCCTCGAGGAGCCCATGGTGCAGATCATCGACGCGGTGAAGAGCACGCTCGACAAGACGCCGCCCGAGCTGGCCTCGGACATCATGGACCGCGGGATCATGATGGCCGGCGGCGGGTCCCTGCTGCAGGGGCTGGACGAGCGCCTGCGGCGCGAGACCGAGATGCCGATCCACGTGGCCGAGTCGCCGCTCACCTGCGTCGCGGTGGGCTCCGGGCGCTCGCTGGAGGAGTTCGAGGTCATGCAGAAGGCCTCGTCCAACGGCCGACACCGCAAGCGGTACTGATCCGGGGACCCCGCCCCCGCAGCGCCCGCTGATGGCCGTGCCCGCAACCTCAGGGATCGCCCGCCGACGGGCGACCGTGCGGCGTGGCGTCATCGCCGTCCTCGCGGTCGTCTGCCTCGTGATCTTCACCGGCTACTTCCGCGAGGGCTCCGAGGGCCCGCTGCACGGGGTGCAGGCCACCTCGGCGAGCGTGATGGCGCCGGTCCAGGAGGCCGCGACGCGCGCCGTCCAGCCGTTCCGCGACGGGTGGGGCTGGATGACGAGCCTCAAGGACGCCCGCGACCGCGCGGCGGCGCTCCAGGACCAGGTCAACGACCTCCAGGCGCGCGCCGCCGACAACGTGGTGCGCGACCAGCGGCTCACCGAGCTCGAATCGCTGCTCGGCGTCGACGCGATGCTCGACACCGGCAAGGAGCTGGGCGGCTACCGGCGCGAGGTGGGCCTGGTGATCCAGCGCTCCTGGACGGACTGGTACCGGTCGGCGCGCGTCGACGTGGGCAGCTCGTCCGGCGTGGTGCGCAACTCGCCGGTGGTCGCCGGCACCGGCACCGGCGCGGCCCTCGTGGGCGTACGTCACCTCCGTCAGCTCCAACTCGGCCGCCGTCGCGTTCATCACCGACGGGCGCACCGAGGTGGGGGCCACGATCCCGGAGGCCGGCAACTTCCCCGGCGTCCTCCAGTCCACCACCCCCGGCCAGCTCCAGCTGACCGGCGTGCCGCGGGCCGCCGGCATCCGCCAGGGGCAGACCGTCGTCACCTCCGGCTTCAAGGTGAAGGACCTGCTGTCGGTGTACCCGCCGGGCATCCCCGTCGGGGCCGTCACCAGCTTCGGCAGCCAGGAGGTGGACGTCCAGCAGACCGTGCAGGTCACCCCGTACGTCGACGCCCGCCGCCTCACGTACCTCGTCGTGCTGGTGCCCGAGAGCGAGAGGGCGAAGGAGCGCGCGGCCGGGTGACCACCGACACGCCGACGCGGGCGCTCGGTCCCGCCAGCAGCGTCCCGCGGTCGCGCCCGCGCGGCACCGGCCTCGGCTGGGTCGTGCTGATGGTGGTGGTCGCGGTGGTGCTCGAGGTCTCCGTGATGCCCTACATCAACGTGGCCGACGGCATCCCCGACCTGATCGCGCCGACCGTCGTGGTGGTCGCGCTGCTGCGCGGGCCGCTGGTGGGCGCCGTCACCGGGTTCGGCGCCGGCCTGCTCATCGAGCTGACCTCGCCGGTCGGCACCCTCGGCGTGATGGCGCTCCTCTACCTGGCGGTGGGGGCGTGGTGCGGGCGCTACTGCGAGAGCGAGGAGTCGTCGGGCCTGCTGGCGCCGCTGCTGCTGTCCGTGGTCGCCACCCTCGCCGTCCAGCTCGGCTACGCAGTGTTCCAGCTCCTGCTGGGCAACAGCATGCCCGCGTCCGAGTTCGTCGCCCAGCTGCTGCTGCCCACCGTCGCCCTGACCGCCCTCCTCAGCCCGCCCGTCCTCCTCGTGGGGCGCCGCCTGCTCGGCGCGCCGCGCGTGGTGGAGCCCTGGGCCCGGATGTCCTCGTGACCACGACGTTCCGGCCACGGCGCCCGCCCGGCCGCCTCGGCGGCGGCGGGGAGGGGGATGGGCGCCGGCGCTCACCCCCAGGATCGCCGTGCGCATCGCGATCCTCGGCGGCATCGCCATGGCGCTGCTCGGGATCCTGCTGGTGCGGCTGTGGTTCCTCCAGGTGATCGCCGGCGAGCAGTACGCCCAGCGGGCCGAGGGCAACCGGCTGCGCACCGTCGTCTCCGAGGCCCCGCGCGGCAACATCGTCGACCGCAACGGCACCGCCCTGGTCAAGAACACGACCGGCGAGAACCTGGTCGCCCAGCCGCGCGAGCTGCAGGGCGCGCGCCGGGTGGCGATCCTCAACCGCCTGTCGAAGGTGATCGGCGTCCCCGCGAGCGAGCTCGTCAAGGACGTCAACGGCGGCGACGACCAGCCGCTCGAGCCGGTGATCCTGGCCCAGAACGTCGACCCCGGCATCTCGCAGTACCTGGCCGAGCGCCAGCGCGACTTCCCCGGGATCAGCCTCCAGAAGACGTACCTGCGCTCGTACCCCGAGGGCTCGATCGCCGCCCACATCCTCGGCCAGACCGGCCGCATCGGGCCCACCGAGATCGCCGCCTACCGCCGCAAGGGCTACCAGGGCGACGAGGTGGTGGGGAAGGGCGGCATCGAGCAGCAGTACGAGGAGTTCCTGACGGGGACCCCGGGGCGGGCGGTGGTGGAGGTGGACGCCGCCGGCGAGCCCCAGGGCCGCGAGTACATCAGCTCGCGCGCGCCGGTCCCGGGCCGCAACATCCAGCTCTCCATCGACAGCAAGACCCAGAAGGCGCTGGAGAGCGGGCTCGCCGACGCCGCCGCCGTCACCGGCGCGAAGGGGGCGGCCGGGATCGCCATGGACCCGCGCACCGGCGAGGTGCTGGCGCTCGCGTCGTACCCGACGTTCAACCCGGAGATCTTCGTCAAGCGCAGGACGAAGGAGATCGAGCGGATCGGCAAGGACCCGGACTTCCCGCTGCTGGACCGGGCGATCCAGGGCCTCTATCCGGCGGGCTCGACGTTCAAGCCGTTCACCGCCGCCGCCGCCATCCAGGGCGGCGAGCTCGGCGTGGACGAGCAGCTGGAGTCGCCGGCGGACGTCACGCTCCACAAGCAGGTGTTCCGCAACTTCGAGGCTGCACTCGCACGGCCTGATCACCCTGCCGACGGCGCTCGAGGTCTCCAGCGACACGTTCTTCTACCAGGTGGCCGACCGGCTCTGGGCCGCCCAGGACGAGAAGAAGCGCGTGTACCCGCTGCAGGAGGAGGCGCGCCAGTTCGGCCTGGGGCGCGACACGGGGATCGACCTCCCCAGCGAGAACCCGGCCAACGTCCCCGACCCGCCGTGGAAGCGGAAGGCCTACGCGGGGTCGCAGTACACGGACTTCCAGCGCTCCTGGCTGGCCGGCGACACGATCCAGCTCGGCGTCGGCCAGGGGTTCCTGCAGGTGACGCCCGTGCAGATGGCGGTCGCCTACGCCGCGATCGCGAACGGCGGGACGGTCGTGACCCCGACCGTGGCGCAGAGCGTCCGGGACCCCAACGGCCGCGTGGTGCAGCAGCTGTCGGCGGGCCGGCCGACGCGGCAGGTCGACATCGCGCGGCCTCGAGCAGATCCGCGAGGGGCTCTACCTGGCGGCGAACGGCGCCGACGGCACCTCCACCAGCGTGTTCGCCAACCTCCCCGACGACGCGAAGGTGGCCGGCAAGACCGGCACCGCCGAGCCGGGCGACGGGGGCGAGGACCACTCGTGGTTCGTCGGCTACGCCCCGTACGACGACCCGAGCATCGTGGTGGCCGTGGTCATCGAGCGCGGCGGCACCGGCGCCAACGCGGCCGCGCCGGTGGTGTGCCGCACGATGGGCGCGAACCTCGGCTTCGACGGCAACCTGTGCGGCCAGCCGACGGTGGAGAGCCGATGACCACCATCGCGCCACCCCGCGGCGGGGGCGTCTCCGAGCGGCTGCGGTCGGCGATCGTCGGCCTCGACTGGATCCTGCTGTTCGCGGTCGCGGCGATCAGCACGTTCAGCGTGTTCGTGGTCGGCAAGACCACCGAGGACGACGTCCCGGGCGACCCGCATTTCTACATGGACCGCCAGATCCTCTTCACGATCATGGGCGTCGTCCTGATGGTGGTGGCGACGCGGATCAACCTGGACCGGCTGGCGCGCTGGGCGTGGGCGATCTGGGGCGGCCTCCTGGGCGCCCTGGCCGTGGTCTACGTCGTCGGCACCGCGGTGAAGGGCTCGAACCGCTGGATCGACCTGGGCCCGTTCAACCTCCAGCCCTCGGAGATGGGGAAGGTCGCCCTGGCGATCGTCCTGGCCGCGCTCGCCATCGACAAGATCGAGGACCTCGGCAGCCCGCGCTACACCCTCTTCCTCGGCGTGATCGCGGCGATCCCCGCCGGCGTCGTCTTCCTGCAGCCCGACCTCGGGACGTCGATGGTGTACGCGGCGGTCCTGGCGGCGATCCTGTTCCTGGTGGGCGTGCCGTGGTCGCACTTCGCGGTGGCGGGGTCGATCCTGGCGATCGCGATCCTCAGCGTCCTGTGGATCCTCCCGCACGCCGGGGTGACGGTGCTCCAGGACTACCAGGTGGAGCGGCTCACGGCGTTCATCGGCGCGGAGCGCGACACCAGCGACGCCGGCTACCAGCTCGACCAGAGCAAGACCGCGATCGGCTCCGGCGGCGCGCTCGGGAAGGGACCGGACGGCGCCACCCAGGCGAACGGCGACTTCATCCCGGAGCACCACACCGACTTCATCTTCGCCGCGACCTCCGAGATGTTCGGGTTCGCGGGGGGAGGGCTGCTGATCCTGCTCTATGCCCTTGTGCTCTGGCGGGGCCTGAGGACCATGGCGCGCGCCTCCAGCCAGATGGACATGCTGGTCGCCGGAGCCGTCGTCGCCATGATCGGCTTCCAGGTCTTCGTTAACATCGGTATGACGATCGGGATCATGCCCATCACGGGCATCCCGCTCCCACTCATGAGCTACGGCGGAAGCCACACCCTGACCACCCTCGTCGCCATCGGGCTGCTCCTCGGGATCCACCAGCGCCGGTCGGCGGTGCCCGGGTAGTGGGGCTCGTCGGGCGCGCGGGCGCGGTCCTGCGCGTGGTCCGGCCGATCGCCGGGGCGGTGCGTGAGGCCGACGAGCTCGTCGAGGGCGGCGGCCGGATCCACCTGCTGCCGGGCGACGCGGCCTCCGTGACCCGGCTGCGCGGCATCCTGGACGGCGACGTCACCGCGCCGGACGAGGACGCCCTGGCGATCCTGCCGGTGCGCCGCGACACCGACCTCACGATCGGCGCCCCGGCGCTCGTCGCCCGCCGCCGGCAGGGCGGCGGCGCCATCGCGATGCTGATCGGCGGCGACGCCGAGCGCGCCGAGATGGAGGAGCGGATGCTCCGCGGCCGCCGCCTCGAGATGTCGAACATCGCCCACGTCCCCTCCCTGGACGGGGAACACGGGCGCAAGGCCGGGATCGACGCGATCCTGCCCCACCTGGGCGACGAGGCCATCGCCTCCGGCCGGCGCTACCCGGGCCTGCGCCGCGCGATCGGGGACGACCTCATCCGCCGCCGCGCCAGGCAGTCCGCCGCCATCGGCGCGCTGCCCTTCCCGGGCGTCGACATGCCCGGCATCACCCTCATCCAGATCCGCCTGGTCGCCGAGCTCGAGGCCATGTACGGGTACCGCTTCGGTCCCGAACGTGCGCTCGAAGGGCTCGGCCTGTTCGGGGCGGGGTTCGCCTGGCGCGCGATCGCGCGCAGCGCCGTGGGCCTGGTGCCCGGCGCCGGCTGGGCCGCCCGGGGCGCCGTCGCGTACGGCGCCACGCGTGCGGTCGGCGAGGCGAGCCTCGCCCGTCTCGAGTCCGGTCACGGACTCGTCGAGGGGCTCCCCCTGGACCCCCTCCGCCCCGCCTTCGAACGCGTCGCCGGCCGCCTCGGCATGGCGTCGTCGAACCATTGAGGAGTCAGTCCTGACGAAGCAGATACTGGTCTCGGTCGATCGTGCCGAGACCCGCGTGGCCATCATGGAGGACGGCCGCGCGGCCGAGTGCTACATCGAGCGGCGGGGCCAGCGCTCCGTCGTCGGACATGTGTGGAAGGGCCGGGTCGAGAACGTCCTCGCGGGCATGGAGGCCGCGTTCATCGAGATCGGCCTGGAGAAGAACGGCTTCCTCCACGTGGACGAGGTCGTCGCCCTCGGGGTGCCGAAGCGCAAGCGCCAGATCGCCGACCTGCTGAAGCGTGGCGACGAGGTCCTGGTGCAGGCGACGAAGGACCCGATGGGCACGAAGGGCGTCCGGCTGACCATGCAGCTCTCCCTGGCGGGGCGCTTCGTGGTGTACGTGCCGTTCGGCGAGGGCGTGGGCGTGTCGAAGCGCCTGCCCGACGACGAGCGCACCCGGCTCCGCTCCATCTGCGGCGCGCTGCCGATGGAGCAGGGCGGCCTGATCGTCCGCACCGCCGCGGCCGGTGCGTCCGCCCGCGAGATCGCGCGGGACCTGGCCTTCCTGAAGCGCCTGTGGCAGACCCTCCAGGAGCGCGGGGAGCTGGCGAAGGCGCCGACCCTGCTCTACTCGGAGGCCGACATCTCCCTCCGCGTGATCCGCGACCTCCTGAACGCGGACGTGCAGGAGGTGCTGGTCAACGACGAGGCCCAGTTCGAGCGGATCCAGGGCTTCCTGCGGCGCACCTCCCCGGAGATGGGGGACCGCGTCCGCCACTGGGACGAGGACGAGCCGCTGTTCGCCGCGAAGGGCGTCGAGGCGAGCCTGCGCTCCACCATGGAGCGCCGCGCGCCGCTGCCGTCGGGCGGCTACCTGGTGATCGACGACACCGAGGCGATGACCGTCATCGACGTCAACTCCGGCCGCAACGTCGGCAAGGGCGGCAACCGCCTGGAGGACACGATCACCAAGACGAACCTGGAGGCGGCGGTCGAGGTGGTCCGCCAGCTGCGCCTCAGGGACATCGGCGGGATCATCATCATCGACTTCATCGACATGGACGACGAGCGCAACCGCCGCGCCGTGAAGGCCGCGCTGGACGAGGCCCTCGCGAAGGACCGCACCCGCACCTACGTCGTCAACATCTCCCCGCTCGGCCTGGTGGAGATGACCCGCCAGAACATCTCCGACGGCCCGCGCGAGATCATGACCGACATCTGCCCCACCTGCGCCGGCGTCGGGGTCATCCCGAGCGACGAGACCCACGCGATCACCATCGAGCGCGAGCTCCGCCAGGCCCTGAAGGGCCGCGCCGCCGAGCGCGTCACCGTCGCCGTGAACCCCCGCATCGCCGAGGTCATGAGCGGCGAGGAGCGGATCCGCCTCCAGGGCCTGGAGGAGGACACCGGCATCGGCATCGACCTCCAGCCGGACGCGTCCCTGAGCCCCCACGCCATGCGGATCCGGACCCCGGAGGAGCCCGTCGCCGCCG
>CAVVMP010000010.1:0-297632 GCA_963749475.1 Miltoncostaeaceae bacterium | reverse complement strand
CACGGGGCAGGGCAGACCGCCCGGCCAGGCAACAGATGGACAGCACGATGACCCAGACAGGCCTAGTCGGCGCTGGCCTGACGCCGACTCCTGAGGACAGCCAGTCCGACCGCTACCACCGCGGCCAGGACCCCGACACCAACCATGAGGCCAGCCGTAAAAGGCCAGCGGTCCAGCTCACGAGCCGACAGCCCACCGACGGCCGGTTCGCCGTCGGACAGTGCCCGTGATCCAGAGCACATTGACGAGCCGTACCGGCCGGGACCGACCTGGTAGTTGGCATTCGACGCCTGATCCGCGAACACCAAGACGGCCCGGCCCCCCGCGAACCCGATCCCGAACCCCCCGCAGCCGGGCCCGCCACCCCCCGGGGTGACGATCTCCTGACGTTCGCCAACCGCTCCCTTGTAGACCCGGCTCACCTCGAACGTGAACACGACCGGAGCCGGAACCGGAAATGTACTGCTCCTGGTCTTGGGGGCTGAGGCCGACGGGTCGACCCGCCCGCCGCCAACCAGCGTCCCGACAAAGATCGCGTCAGAGCGGGCCGCGCGCTTCGGCTCCGAGTCCCCACCAAAGCAGCTACATGCGGCCGCCCGGCCCGGCGGTCACGGTCACCAGCAACAGTCCGCCCAGCAGCACCGACCCCGCGAGCGCCGCTCCGAGCAGTCTCCGAATCCTCACCCGATTCCCCCTGTCAGGCGGCAGCTTGGTGCCATCACACGGCCAGCCGTAGCCGTCCCGCGATGTCCCAATTCGTCCCGGCCGGCCGATCCTATCCGAAGCCAGGACCAGCGCCGGCCCCACGGCACGATGAAGGGGCACACCATGACCGAGGCCGGCGTGAGCTTCGCCGGCAACCTCACCGACGACCCCGAGGTCCGCCACACCGAGGGCGGGATCGCCCGGGCCATGTTCCGGGTGGCCGTGTCGGGCCGGCGGGAGCAGGAGGCGTCGTTCTTCACCGTGGTCGTGTGGCGCGACCAGGCCGAGCACGCCGCCGAGTCCCTGGCCAAGGGCAGCCGGGTCGTGGTCGTGGGCCGACTCCAGCAGCGGAGCTGGACCGCTGAGGACGGCAGCGCCCGATCGGTCGTCGAGGTCGTGGCCGAGGAGCTGGGGCCGAGCCTGCGCTGGGCGACCGCGACGACGACCAGGACGACGAGGAGCCAGGCCAGTAGCCGCTCGACCAGCGATGCGACGAGCGGGACGGGGTGAAGGAGCAGACCACCTGTTGACCAAGCCATCGGCCTTCCCTGTGGGGCCTCCTCCCCGGCGGCTGGTCAACCGTCCGTGCAGACGGTCGGAGCGCCAGGAGGGGCTTCGGGAACCCCAGCGTGCTGGGGTTCGGGGGGTAGCCGACGTTCGGCCGTGGAAGGTGGGGACGACCGCTCAACTATGCCCCTGTGCTGGGGTTCGGGGGGTGGCCGCCGTCCGGCTGTGGAGGGTGGAGACGACCGCTCAGCTCGGCCTCGTAGGGCGTCGAGGCTGACCACCTTGGGGTCACCGCCGTCGATGTCGTCTGCGGCGGGCCAGGGAATTCGCACGGTGTTGCCCACCACGGGTAGCGGGTGGGGACTCATCCAGGCATCGGCGGTGCGGACCTGGACGACCCATTGCGTCCCAGGCCGGAACGCCTCCGGCGAGGGCCCAGAGGACCCGACGGTCCGCAGCAGCCCCTTAGTGGGATGGTTGACGACGCCGCCCCTGACCCACAGGGTGGTCGGCAAGGTCCCGACCCAGCTGGTGGCAGCGACCTCGACCGACGTTTCCGCCATGTAGTTCTCGTCGTGGCGGACCTTGCCGCCTCCAGCCTTCACCGTCACCAGCCCGACCGACGACTCCGCGCTCACGCGAACGAAATGGCTGACCTTGAGGCCCTTGATGAAAGTGTCGGCGCAAGCCGGCGGATGGACGCAATCGCGGACCCGCCCAACAGCAGTCCCGCTGCCAACCCGACGACGATCCGCCTCATGGACGCTCGCTTCCGGAGCGCTGATTGTCCTTCACTCGTCATCCGAGGACCAACCAGCCAAAGGCGGCGAGCAGCCAGGACCAGCAGCTACCCGACCAGCGATGCCACGAGCGGGACGCGAAGCATGCCGGCGTCCCGCTCCGTCGTTCCGGTCGTTACCATCGCTGAGCCAGCCTTGTCCAGATGCGCCGATAGCATCCCCTCCCATGTCGGATGGGTTCGATCTTGGTCAGGAGGTCGCGGCCAGCCTGGGCAGCCGCCAGGGGGCGTGGCGCTTCATCCGGCGCTTCGCCCAGAGCTGGCTGACACCGCTGACCGATGAGGACGGCTGGACCGAGGACGACCTGCGAGCCGCGGAGCGGCGTCTCGGGCTCCGACTGCCACCAGCCATCCGTGAGGCCTATGCCCTGTTCGGGCGGCGCCAGGACCTCACCAGCGTCCAGGACCGGCTCCTTGACCCCGACCGGCAGCTGGAGATCGACGTGACCGGCGAGGTGCTGATCTACCGCGTGGAGAACCAGTCGGTCGCCGTCTGGGGGTACCGCTGGCCGCCATGGAGCAACCTGATCCCCCGGTGGTGGCGTGGTGGCCCGCAACTTCGAGGACGTCGGCTGGGAGCCGTTTCTGGAGCGGTGCTCGGTGGGCTGCGTGGAGATGGTGCTGTCGGAGTCCTTGTTCTCGGCCCCGGTGGAGTTGAGCGACAACCGCGAGCTGGACCCAGCCACGGCCGGGCTGGTTGGGCAGCTCTTTGCCAGCCTGGCGATGCCTGACTACCCGATGTGGGCCCTGCCGGGGGGATCGGTGCGCTGGTTGACCGGCCCGGAGGTGCTGTTGTGTGACTTTGCCGGGACCTGGTTGTGGGTTCGGGCTCGCACGACCGGCGCGCTGGACGCCGTGCGGATAGCGCTGCCCGGCGAGTGGCTGCTGTGCCCGAATGTGTGAGCACCTGGGCGACGCCGAGCCAGAGCCAGTAGCCAGCTCGACCAGCGATGCGACGGTGCGGGACGCGAAGCATGCCAGCGTTCCGCTCCGTCGTGTCCGTGCTGGTGAGGTTCGTCGGGAGGAGTTTCTCTACGAACTCAAGGCCGGCCCTGCGGGCGGCCTCCGGCCGCCCTCCGGCCCGGCGACGACACGACGGAGCTTGAACTGCAAGGTGACGACGAGATCGGGCGTACTTCACTTCACGACGCGGAAGGTAAGATGCGTCACCCCAGCACCCTCGATCACCCTCGTGCGCTCCAGGTCGATCGGCCCGGTGCCGAGGTGGTCGAACAATGCTGACGCCGCCCCCGAGCAGGACGGGCACCAGGTCGATGTGGATCTCGTCCAGGAGTCCCGCTCGGATGCACTGCTGCACGATGCTCGCGGCGCCCACCCCGACGTCCTTGTCGCCAGCGACCGCTTTGGCTTGCTCCAGGGCGCTCTCCAGTCCGTCGGTGACGAAGGTGAACGGCGATCCTTCGTAGACCCACTCTGGTGGGACCGAGCTGCTGACAACAAAGACCGGCACATCCAAGGGGTGGTTGCCACCCCACCCATGGGTGAGGTCGAAGGTCCTTCGACCAAACACCAACGCCCCGGTCGTTTCGCGCGTCTCGCGGAGGAACTCGGCGGTCTGGGCCGAGACCCTGAAGACCATGTCGGTTCCAGGCAGCCGGTAGTCGGTGTCGCCAGCGCCGTACCAGGCCACGAGCCGCTCGCCGCCGACCCCCATGGGTGCTTCAGGGCCGTCGTTCGGCCCACTGATAAACCCGTCGAGCGAGACTGCGAGCCCGGTGCGGACCTTCCCCATGTTCGTCCTCCTTTCCCGTACCCTGCCGCGCACTGTCCTCCTTGCCCCGATGCGGAAGCAAGGCCACCGGCGGCGGCCCATGGCGCGGTAGCTGAGGATCGCGGCCGGTCCGCTGTCGCGGGCTGGCGCCCTTGCCAACGAGACTCGTGTCGCCCTGGACCGGCCTCGCCCATCGCCCGAGCTGGCGCCTTCGCGACCAGCTGCGAGGCGTGGTCGTTCTCACCGGCCGTGCCATCTCCGTGCCATTCCGAGCACGACGCCACCGGTTCCTCACGGTCAACCACGGCCACTCACGGTCCACTGACCTGCAGGCCCCTTATTACAGGTGCGCGGCAACACGAATGGTAAGGATGGGGTCGCCGGTTCGATTCCGGCGGGGGGCTCCACACCAAACCAGCAGCACAGGCCGGGTCCAGCCCCCGGCCTGTTTCATGCCCGGAGCGCTCCCAACCGCCATTTGCCAGAGATTTGCCAGAAAACGCCGTCCGTAATCGTCAGAACACGCTGCGTGGTACCCGGGTTGGCTGGGCCTCCACCACCTGCTCAGCGACGCTAACAACAACCGCCAGGCGGGTCTGGATGGCCATGACCACGCGGGTGGCCATCTCTGGGGTGGTGTGGCGGTAGTGGGCACCCATGGCGCTACCCGGGTGCTGGGCGCCGCGGGTGCTGGCCTCATGGCCCATCAGCTCATCGATCACCCGAGCTGGGATACCCGCGTCCTCGAGCCAGGTCGCGAAGCTGTGCCGGAAGTCATGGGCGCCGCGGAGATCGACTGCGTCCAGCAGCGGATCGCTGGAAGGTGACGAGTGGTGACCAGCGCCGAGGCCCTGTCCCGTCCGCAGCAGCCAGGCCATTCACGGCGAGCTCACCGAGGGCGGTCTGGATGGTGGTGGGTCGGATGGCTCGGCCCTGGTGGGCGAGTGCGGACACGAGCTCGTCGGCCGTCTGGGGGCCGGTCGCGCGGAGCGTCTTGAGCACTCGGGCGGCGGTGGGGCGCAACAAGGTGGCTGGGTCGGCGAGCTTGGTGAGGGCGCTGTGGTAGGTGCGCCGGAAGTTGTGCCGTTACAGCACCGTCCGGGTGCCCCGGGCCACCACGCCGCCGCCGGGGCCGGTGAAGACCAGGTCCTCGAGGTCCATGCCGGGTGGGAGCTGGCGGCGGATGGCCGCCCACACGACCTCGGGGGCGAGTGGGATCTCACGATGCCCGGCGTCGCTCTTGGGTCGCGGTTCGAAGCTCGCCGAGATTGACTAGTCGAGAAGCTCATTGCATCCCTGCTAACGTCAAATGTTCGAGCAAGTTCCTTGATTAGCTTTACGTCGTTGGTTCTACAAGCCCGAAGTGTCAATGCGGCATGTGAGGTGTTTCGAACGTGCGACGATGACGACATGCCGGGGTGGATTCGCTCCTACTGGGACGAGGAAGAACTCACCTTCGTCGGGGAGGTCGGCGACGACGGGTGGATCACTCGTCACGTCGAAGTTGGCGGGGGCAGGCCTTCGCTTGCTGGCTGGTTGGTTGTTGCGTGAGTGTCCGATGGTGAAGCAGCGCGCCTCCACATCAGGACGAATAGTACAACGATCACGATGCCGATGGTGTTGAGGATCGTGATCGACACCGTGACCAGCGGGTCGGCTGCAAAGGGAAAGATCATCATCAGGAGCATCGGAGCGATGTTGCGTACCGCCGTGGTCACCTCGGTCGCATGCCTGATTCCCACGTCTTTGACTCGAAGACCGGAAACGAGAAGGTAGCCACACCCGAGGCCGATGAATGGACCGGCAAGGGCCGCGATGTAGCTCTCGGTGCCCCAGGTCTCCACGAACAGATCCCAATACGCAACCAGCGTGAAGTTGAGATTGAAGAGCAGACACAGAATCGCAACTCGGACAACCCACCGTGCCAATGGCGGCGTCAGGTCGGGCCACCAGACCCTGAAGCCGCACCCGAGAACCAGCGGCAGGAGCAAGAAGAGCAGCAGCGGCCAAGCAACATCCCAGGCAGAGGTCTTGAGTTGCGCGTCAACCGCATCGATGGCGAGGGGCAACCCTAGCGGGAGGGCGATGATGGTCGCGACAGTCAAGACCACCAACAGCGTGGTGGATATGCTGACATCCGCCTTGGCTAACCGGGCGAGGAGGGGAGCGAAAGGCATACCTGCACACAGGGCTGCGACACAGAACCCGACCTTGATCTCTCCAGGAATGGACGAGGCTATCGTCAGCAAATAGCCGATGAACACGAGCGGGATGATGACGAAGTTGATCACCAACGCCCACACGGCAATCTTCCAATGGGCAAAGGCCTGTGCCAGCAGCTTGCCGACCGAAAGCCTGAGGCCCAACCCGAACGCGTTCAATATCACGAAGAGCACCCCAAACCCGTTGATCAGGACGCTCTGACTGGACTGAGTTGTCATATCGCTCCCTTCTCACGAGCAGCCGGGATCGCTCGGGCAGTGTTCCAATTTGCCCTTCAGCCGTGACCGCTACGGGGCAGGACACCGTCATGGACGTCGGATCCTCCGCCGACGGGGTCAAGCTCAAGCGAGACGACGGAAAGCGTCCCTCGTGAAGCGGTGGAACCCAGATATGGAACCGCAAGACCTGGAAGAACCTCGCAACGTGCGTGCGCACTCTGGTTCCTCGATCCCAGTCCCCTAGCTGCGATCCCGCCTCAATACCGTGATGGGCGCGGCAGGACTCGAACCTGCGGTCCAGAGGATTATGAGTCCCCTGCTCTGACCAGCTGAGCTACGCGCCCTCCGGCGCCAGTCTGACGGACGGGCCGGACACGGGGACGGGCTAGAGGGCCTCCGGCTCGGGGTCGTCGGAGGGCTCGCCCTCCGGGCGCCGGCCCATGAGGGCCAGGGCGATGGCGGGGTACACCAGGACGGTCATCATCGCCGCGCCCACCAGGGCGGCGGCGGTGGCGCTGCTGAGCTCGTCCTCGCGGACGCCGGCCTCGGAGATCGCCACCACCAGCGGGAGGGTCGAGGCGCTCAGGAGGCCGAGCGGCAGGACGGCGTCGCGGCCCAGGTGGCGCGCCTCCAGTACCGCGGGGACGCCGCGGGCGACGAGGAAGAGCGCCAGGAAGATCGGCAGCTGCGCGATCGCGGCGGGGCTGTCCAGGAGGCCCGACAGGTCGAACGTCAGCCCGCTCCGGATGAAGAAGACGGGGACCAGGAAGCCGAATGCGATCGCGTCGAGCTTCGTCTTCAGGACGGCGGAGCCCGGGGCCCCCTGCGTCGCGACGGCGTAGATGACCCCCGCGGCGAAGGCGCCGAGCACCAGCTCGAGGTCGAGCTCCACCGCCAGGTAGACGAGGGCGACCAGCAGGAGCAGGCAGATGCGGACGGCGAGCTGGCCGCTCGCCTCCATCGTGTCCCGGATCAGCCGCTGGACCACCGGGATGCGGATGTGCGGCGCCGCGACGGCGAGCGCGATCGCCACGCCCGCGAAGGCCGCCAGCAGCAGGGCGGCGCTCAGGCTGCTCTTGCCGGCCGTCAGGAAGATCGACACCAGGATGATCGGCCCGACCTCGCCGACCGACCCCGCCGCCATCACCATCGTCCCGAACGGCGTCCCCATCATCCCCTCGTCGCGCAGGATCGGCACGAGCACGCCGAGCGCCGTCGTCGCCAGGGCGATCGCCACGAGGACCGGGTCGTCGATCACGCCCGTCGCATCGAGTGCCACGGCGGCGACCGCGCCGATCGCCAGCGAGATCAGCCAGCCGCCACCCGCCAGCCGCAGAGGCCGGCCGCGGATGGCCTTCAGCTCGATCTCCGACCCCGCGAGGAAGAACAGCGCCGCCAGCCCGATGCTCGCCAGCGCGTCGGTGAACGGGTCGGTGTGCACCAGGTCGAGCACATCGGGCCCGACGAGGATGCCCAGGAGGATCTCCACCACAACGATCGCGACCCGGAACCGCCGCGGGACGTCCGCGATGATCGGCGCCAGCACGGCCAGCACCGCGATGATGACGAGCGACTGCAGGTCGGGTTCCACGCGGGCAGGTTGCCACGCCGCGGCGGGCGGCTGCACGCTCGACCATGTTGCGCTTTCCCGTGACGGGGCGGTCGGGGTAGCGTCGCCCTCCGATGGCCGCGTTCCTCCATCGCATGGGACTGTGGGTGGCGCGCCACCCGCTGCCCGTGCTCATCGGCTGGGTCGTCGTGATCATCGCGATGGTCCTGCTCGTGGCGCGCATCGGCGCGCTCACGACCAACGACCTCACGCTGCCGGGGACGGACAGCCAGAAGGCCACCGACCTGCTCGCGGCCAAGTTCCCGCCCCAGCAGAACGGCAAGAGCCCCGTCGTCTTCCACGTGAGCTCCGGGAAGATCGACAGCGACGCGAACACGACCGCGATCGGGAACGCCGCGAAGGCCCTCCAGAAGCACCCCGACGTCGTCAGCGCGCCCAACCCCTTCGGGCAGAACAACGCATCGCAGATCGCGAAGGACGACACCACCGCGTTCATCCCGGTGCTGCTCGACATCAACTCCGCGGACCTCACGA
This sequence comes from Miltoncostaeaceae bacterium, assembly GCA_963749475.1. Lineage (GTDB taxonomy): Bacteria > Actinomycetota > Thermoleophilia > Miltoncostaeales > Miltoncostaeaceae > Miltoncostaea. The sequence continues at coordinate 289,344 of CAVVMP010000010.1, read as the reverse complement.
CGGAGGAGGCGCAGGAGATCCTCGACCTGGCCGAGGCCCCCGTCCGGGGCACCGGGATGGAGGTGGCCGCCGGGGGCTCCATCGGATCGGAGCTCTCCAAGCCGGAGACCGAGAGCAGCGAGCTCGTCGGCATCGTCGCCGCGATGATCATCCTGAGCTTCGCGTTCGGCACCGCCGTCGCGATGGGGATCCCGATCGTCACCGCCGTCGCCGGCCTGATCGTGGGGCTGACGGGCATCGGCCTGATGGGCCACGTCGTCGGCATCCCCGACATCGCCCCCACCCTGGCCACCATGATCGGGCTGGGCGTCGGGATCGACTACTCGCTCTTCCTGGTCAACCGGCACCGCCGCCAGCTCGCCGAGGGCATGGAGATGCGCGAGTCGATCGCGCTCACCGTCGCCACCTCCGGCGGGGCGGTCGCCTTCGCCGGCGGCACCGTCGTGATCGCCCTCGTCGCGCTCGCGGTCGCCGGCATCCCGCTGGTCACGGCCCTCGGCTACGCCTCGGCGGTCGCCGTCCTGACCGCGGTGCTGGCCGCGCTCACGCTGCTGCCCGCCCTGCTCGCGCTGCTCGGGCACCGGATCAACGCCCTGCGCCTCCCCACCTGGCTGCGCCCGCCGCACCAAGCCCGCCGGGACCGGGATGTGGGCCGGCTGGGGCCGCACCCTCACCCGCCACCCGCTACATCGCGATCGTCGCGTCGGTCGTCGCGCTCGGCATCCTGGCGATCCCGGTGCTTGTCGCTGAACCTCGGCCAGGAGGACATCGGCGCGACCCCCACCGACACCACCGAGCGCCAGGCCTACGACCTCATGACCGAGGGCTTCGGCGTGGGGTACAACGGCCCGCTGCTGATCTCCGTCGCGCTCGGGACCCCCGCCACGACCGACCCGGCGGTGCAGAAGCAGATCGACCAGGCCAACGCGCTGAAGGCCGAGCTGGAGCAGGAGCAGAAGGAGGGCCAGGCGCAGCAGGCGGCGCTCGAGAAGCAGGCGCCGCCCTGAAGGCGCAGCAGGCCGAGCTGGAGCAGCAGCAGGCCGCGCTCCTGGCGCAGCAGGCCGACCTGGAGCGCCAGGCCGCCGCGCTGCGCGCGCAGCGCGCGAGCGCCGAGGCCCAGCTCGCGCAGATCCAGCGCCAGATCGCCGCGATCGAAGGGCGCCGGGGCGATCTGCTGCAGCGCGCCGAGACGTTCCTGGCCCGAGCGCGCCAGGCGGCGGCGAAGGGCAGCGCCGCCGAGCAGCGGCTCCAGGCGGTGCGCGCCGCGATCGAGGCGGCCAGGGCGCGGCTGCCCGGCATCCTCGACCCCGAGCTCCGGCAGCGGGTCGAGGACCGGATCGCCGCCCTCGAGCAGCAGGCCCAGGCCCTGCGCCAGCAGATCCAGGCCGCCGCGCGCGCGCAGGAGCGCGCCCAGAAGGCCCAGGCGGCGGCGCTCCGCCGCCAGGCCGCGGCGCAGCGGCGGGCGAACCCCACGATCGTGAACGAGGCGCGCAGCCTCGCGCAGCAGGTGCGCGACATGGCCGCCGAGGCCGCCCGGCTCGAGGCCCAGAAGCGGTCGCTCGAGGCCCAGGCCGCCGACCTGAAGCGCCAGGCGGCGTCGCTCCAGTCGCAGGCGGCGGACCTCCAGGCGCAGGAGGCGGACCTGAAGGCGCTGCAGGCGACCGCCCAGCAGCAGCAGAAGCAGGCGGACGCGCTGAAGAAACAGCTCACCGCGACGCTCACGAAGGCCGGCGGCGACTCCCGCGGCACCGACCCGCGCCTCGTGAAGCTGCAGGACGCCCTCACCGCCACGCCCGGGATCGCCGTGCTCTCGCCCCCGGACATCAACAAGTCCGGCGACGCGGCCATCTTCAACGCCGTCCCCACCACGGCCCCCGCCGCGACGGAGACCGCCGACCTGGTGAAGACCGTCCGCTCGTCGGTGATCCCGGCGGCCACGGCCGGCGAGGACGTCCAGGCGTTCGTGGGCGGATCGACGGCCGCGAACGTCGATCTGGCCGCGAAGATCTCGTCGCGCCTGCTGCTCGTGATCGCCACCGTGCTGGCGCTCAGCTTCCTGGTGCTGCTGCTCGCCTTCCGCTCGCTGCTGGTGCCGCTCCAGGCGGCGGTCACCAACCTGCTGTGCGTCGGGGCCGCCTTCGGCGTGCTGACCGCGGCGTTCCAGTGGGGCTGGGGCATCAGCCTGTTCGGCGTCGAGACGACGCGGGACACGGTGCCGATCGCCAGCTACGTGCCGCTGATGATGTTCGCGGTGCTGTTCGGCCTCTCGATGGACTACCAGGTGTTCCTGCTGTCCCAGATCTCCGAGCACCGCCGCAAGGGCGCCGACGAGCGGGACGCCGTCGCGAGCGGCATGTCGGCCAGCGCGCCCGTCATCGTCGCCGCGGCGCTGATCATGATCGGCGTGTTCGGCAGCTTCGTGCTGAACGGCGACCCGACCGTGAAGCAGTTCGGCGTCGGCCTCGCGGTCGCCGTCTTCCTGGCGGGGACGATGGTGCTGGTGCTGGCGCCGGCCCTGCTCGTCGCGATGGGGCGGGGCACGTGGTGGCTGCCGGGCTGGCTGGCGCGGATCGTCCCGGTGGTCGACATCGAGGGCCACGGCCTCGAGGAGCGTCGCCGCGCCGAGGAGGAGGCCGAGGCGAAGCCGCCGCCTCCTCCCCCGCCCCCGGCACCGCCGAAGCCCACGCCCGCGGACTGAGCCCGGACGCGCCGGGGGCCCGCTGGTGCGGGCCCCCGGCCGGTCGGTGAGTTGGTGCGCGCGAAGCGCGGTGCGGCGGTCAGACGCCCCAGCGCTTGACGGCCACGATGCGCGGGTCGTCGCCGCGGCTGATGGCGTCGTCGGCCTCCGCCTCGGCGATCTCCGGCGTCGGCGCCGGCGTGGTCTGGCGGGCGCGGATCGCGTCCCAGTACCCGGTGCGGCCGTAGTGGCTGTAGGTGGTCGTCTCGTGCTCGCGCGTGAAGTCCTCGTCGCGCTCGAAGGTCGGGCTCTCGCGCAGGTGGTCCTTGTCGTACGGCACCACCAGGTAGCGCGTCGTCGCCGTCGCTCTCCACGCGGACGTCGTCCACCGGGATCATGTGCCGCTTGCCACCGAACCAGCCGGTCTTCACCGCCAGGTAGCGGGCGTAGCCGCCCTTGCTCGTCGGTGTAGATGTCATCGACCTTGCCGACCTTGTCGCCGTTCAGGTCGCGCACCTCCATGCCGTCGAGGTCCTCGAGGCGAGGAAGCTGGGTCTGCTCGGAGTAGGTCTCCGGGCCGATGACCGTCTGGTCGTACTCGATGTCGTGGCGCGTGCTCATCGCGTCTCCTTGGTCCGGGTGCGGGAACGCTGTACGTCCCAGTGGTGCCCACTCCCGGGGTGAGGCACGAGCGTCCCGTCGGCCCGCGACGAGCGGTGTTTCGACCCTGCAGAGAGGGCGTTTTTTTTCAGGCGAGCGGCTGCGGCGAGATGACAGCGGCCGGGTCGCGGTCCTCGCGCCGCTCCTCCGCCGTCTCGTGGGCCCGCGCCTGCTCCTCCAGGGCGCAGGTCAGCGCCGCGCACGCCACCTCGAGCTCCGCCGCCGTGGGCGGGGCGGTGGTGAGCCGCTGCGCCCACATCCCGGGCCATGAGAGGAAGCGCATGGGGCCCCCTGCGTGCTTCGCAGCCTGGCGCTGCAGCTCGAAGGCGACGGCGGTCACGATGGGCGCGCCGATCAGCCGGGTCGCGATGAGGGCCGCGTAGGTGAACACGCCGGTGATGGCCAGCACGGCGCCGTAGATCGCGATCGACACGACCGCCGACACCACCAGGAACGACGTCCCGCACCGCGGGTGGAACCTGCTGAAGCCGGCGGCGGCCGCGGCGGTGAGGGGGCGCCCCGCCTCGAAGGCGGCGATCGTCTGGTGCTCGGCCCCGTGGTACTTGAGGATCTTCCGGAACGGGCGGAACAGGCTCAGCACCAGCAGCGTGCCCAGCAGCAGCGCGAGCCGGATCGCCGCGTCCGCGATGATGAACGCCGCGCCCTCCAGGCCCGCCTCCTTGGCGATCACGACGGGCCCGATCCGGAACGCCGCGATCTGGAGCCCCGCGCCCAGCACGGCGCCGAACCCGACGGCGACCTTCCCCCAGAACCCGAGCGTGGCCTGCTCCTCCTCCAGCTCCTCGGCGGCGGTCTCGCCCTTCGGGAGCTCCTCCCAGCGGAGGCGCTCGCCGATCGCCATCGACTTCTGGCCGGTCTTGAGCGCGGCGTGGATCGCCACGACGCCGCGCATGAGGGGCCAGCGGGCCCAGCGGCCCTTCGGGGGCTCCACGGTGAAGCCCTCCGTCACGATCTCGCCGTCCTCCTCGCGGCGGACGGCGACGCCGACGCGGGTGCGCGTCCGCATCATCACCCCGCCGGGAAGCGCGCTCCCCCCGACCGTCAACTGGGCCTCCCTGGCCCTCTCCTCGCCCACGTCGCTCCCCACGGTCGCCCTGCGCCGACCATCGGCGTTCCGGCGCAGAAGTGTAGGGGAACGCCCTCCGCAGCCCTACGCCGCGGGGCGCGCGCCGTCCAGGTCCTTCGGGCGATCCTCCATCCGCACCGACAGCTCCGTGAGCTGCGCCTCCCCCATGCCCGCGACCTTCAGCGCCTCCTTCGCGAGGCGGCTGCCGTCGCGGGCGGCGTCCGCCATCCCCAGGCGCACCTCGATCCAGAACGTGGCGGTCACCCGCCGGCGACGGCGGTCCTGCCCGGCCTCGGCGACGCCGGCCCCGCCCGGCATCCCCGCGAGGGCCGCGCGGAGGCGATCGGCCGCGTCCAGCGGCAGCGGTCCGCCTGAGCTGGCCGTGAACGCGATCCGGTAGTCGGACTCCATCGCCGCGAAGACTACCCGCGCTCCCGCTCCCACCGGACGGCCGCCTCCCGGTCGGGCGCGTCGTCGATCGCGTCGAGGGCGGCGACCCGGCCCTCCGGCGCCACGCGCGCCCGCGCGACCCACCGCCACAGCCCCCCGTCGGCGGGCTCGACGAGGCCGATCGCATGGTCCGGCGCCGCCTCGCCCATCGCCACCGACGCCCCCGCCACGTGCGGGTGGGGGCCGAGCGCGAGGACCAGCCGCCCCTCGGCGTCCACCATGTGCGGCCCGGCGCCGTCGCTCAGCACCACCGGCAGCGTCACCTGCACGAGCGCCCGCCCGGGGTCGGGCTCGCCCGCGAGCGCCGCCGCGGCTGCGAACCCCTCGATGCGGGTGACGCCCGGGAAGCGCACCGACCCGTCCGCGAAGCGGAGCGCCCACCGGCGCGTCGGGTCGGACGAACCCAGCGCGGCGCCCTCGCTCGCGACGAGCTCGGGCGCCGCCTGGCCGGGACCGCTCACGGTCCCGAGGATACGAGCTCGATCAGATGCCGCCCGACGCCTTGTCGATCGCGTCGGCGATGACCTTCCGCAGGTCGCCGCCGATCGCCGGCGCCCACCCCTTCGCGGCGACGGCGACCGCCCCGATCAGCAGGGTCACCATCACCACCACGCCGACGTACTCGACGGTGCCCTGCCCGCGGCCGTCGCGGCTCCGCGCCCACTCGACCGCCGACGCGCCCACCGCGTGGAGCCACGCCGCCATCACGTATCCCATCGTCCCTCCCGAGTTCGTGTGTTCCACCCTCCGCCCCGATGGTCGGGGCGGACCCTGCGACGGCGCGACGCCCGGCCGTGCCGGATGTGCGCCGGGTCCGTCACGGCCGCGGCGCGCCTGCGCCGCCGCCCGTCCGGCCGCCCCGGCCGGCACCGGCGACCTTCCGCTGGGCCAGCGTCTCGAGGACGTCGAAGCCGACCTCGCCGGTGGTCTCGCCCAGGTCGTGGCCGAGCCGGCGCGCGGCCTCACGGGGCGGCATGCTGCGCAGCATCCGGATGTATGCCGGCAGGCGCCCCGACCGCTGGATGAGCCCGACGGCCGTGCTCGCCAGGTCCACCGACGAGGCGCTGCCCACCGGATCCGCGAGGAACTCCCGGATCCGCCGCCGCACGACGGGCTGGATCCCGGTCTGCCACCCCTCGTCGAACGCGATCCCCAGGCCCACGGCGTCGCGGGCCCCCTCGCCCACCCGCCGGAAGAACCGCCCGATGGCGCGGTCGCCGCGGCCGCGGGCGACGGTGTCGAGCCACGGGGGCAGGTCGTCGCGCGACCACGCCTGCTCGACCCGGCGCGCGGTGAACCCGAGCGGGTCGGCGACGTGGCCGAGCACGTCCGGGGGCGCCGCCGGGGGCCGGGCGTTCCCGGCCATCCACACCGCCAGGGCGGCGACGAACAGCGCGATCGCGACCGTCACGCCGACCGATTCCACCGCCGCCTGTCCCCGCCCCGTCCTGACCATGCTGCGATGGTGGGACCCGGCGACGCGCCCGTGGCGCCACGACCATGCCGGAAGCCGCGCGCAGATGCGCCGACGCCCGGGGTAGAATCCGTATGCGACGCGCATCATCACGCCCACGAGGAGGCGGCCATGGCAGTCCTGGACAGCATCGCCAAGCAGGCGAACCGCCTCGCGTCGGACGTCCAGATGTCGCTCAGGCGCGCGCGCGTGGAGGGCGAGCGGCGGTTGCTCCAGCGCCAGCACCGGGCCGCCCTGGAGGAGCTCGGCGAGCGGACCTACGAGCTCGTCCGCGCCGGGAAGGTCCCCGAGGAGCCCCTCGCCACCGAGATCGGGGCGGTCGAGTCGAAGCTGATGGAGATCGAGGCGAAGGTCGCCGAGATCGACTCGCTCCGCACCGACGACGAGGAGCCGGGCGCCGAGGGCGACGACCAGCCGACGGCGGCGACGCCGGCCGACCCCTCCCGCGCGGCGTTCCCGATGGTGGGCGGCGACGCCCCCGAACCCGGGCCCGGCCCGGGCTGGGAGGCGGCCGAGAAGTTCTTCGGGAAGGGCCCCGAGGAGGGCTGACGGGGCCGTCGGCCCCCCGGTTGCGACGGCGCGAAACACACGTCGGGAGAGGGCCGTCGACCGGTTGATCGACCGGGGGCCGGGTGTATGCTCCCTGGGTGCCGGGCGGCGCCCGGCGGGACGACAATCCAGGTGCAGGAGGGGACGCCGGCGTGAGGGCCGAGTCCGATCTTCAGGGTCATCACCGCTCCGAGGCGCCCGCCTGCCACCGCTGCGGATTGCCCCTCCTCGCCGAGGCGCGCTTCTGCCCCTACTGCGAGCGCTGGCTCGACGAGGGCGGCCTCCCCCGCCTGCTGACGAAGCGCCGCGGGATGGAGGACCGGGAGGGCCGCCGCCTCGCCGGCGTGTCGGAACGGCTGCTCCTGGTGGTGGGGCTCACCCTCTTCACGCTCGTCGCCGCGGCCAGCATCGTCGCGGCCGTCGCCACCTGAGGGGCACCGTGGCGACCGTGGGGAACGACGGCCTGTTCCAGGTCGGTGACGAGGTGACGGGCTCGTTCCGGTGCGCGGAGTGCGACCTGCTGGTCAGCTCCCCCCGCGAGAGCGACGGGGTGCTGGTGCTGCCGCCGTGCCCGCTCTGCAGCTCCGAGGAGTGGCGCCAGGTCCGCTGACCCGTCGCCCCGGGATCAGTCCTCCGGGGTCCTCAGGGTCTCGATCAGCTCCTCCACGGTGAGCGCCGGGAGCGTCTCGAAGCTGGCGCTGCCGCGCGACGCGAGCTCCATCGTGATCCGCGCGATGACGGTGGCGTCCGCCGCCTCCACCACGCTCAGGAAGTCGTACGCGCCGAGCAGCGCCCACTGCTTCACCACGCGCCCGCCGAGGCGCTCGATCTCGCGGTTCACCTCGAGGAGCCGCTCCGGCGTGGTCGCCAGCGTCTGCAGCCCCTGGGGGCTGAGGGACGACAGGAGCAGGTACGTCCGCACGGGGTGAGTCTACGCCGCCGTGGGCCGACGGCGGCCGCCGGACCCCGCCCTCTAGAGTGGATCGCGTCAACCCCCGTCACGAGGTGACCATGCAGCGCGACGATCCCGGTCCCCAGTACAGCCCGCTCCAGAAGGCGCTCTTCGAGTACGAGGCCACCGCCCTGGAGACGGCCCTGATCGAGTGGACCAAAGAGCACTGGTCGATGGCGGCCCGCGCGATGGTCTACAACCGCGCCGAGGCCGACAAGACGGTCGAGGGGGTGCCGGGGATCCGCAGCGACGACGCCCGCCTGGCCCTCGAGGTGGCCGCTCGCGTGGCGATCTCCGAGCGCGAGCTGATGTGCCGTGCGCGTCGCCGCGGTCCTGCCGGAGTGGCTCGAGACCACCTACGGCCTCAAGCCCAAGGGCGCCGAGTAGGCGCCCGGAGGGCTCAGCCCGTCTTCGGCTCCACCGGGTACCCGGCGTCCTGCCAGGCGGTCCATCCGCCGACCAGGACGCCCACCCGGGACCGCCCGTTGTCGAACGCCCACATCGCGATCTTGAGGCTCGTCGCCTCCCCCGGGCGGTCGCAGTAGAAGATCAGCTCCTTGCCGTCCGGGAGGCCGGCGATCTGGCCCTCGAACTCCATCGGGTCGATCCGGATGGCGTTCTTCACCTGGGCGTCCGACTCCCGATAGCCGATGTCGCGCACGTCGACCGGCTGCACGGCGTCGCCCATCTTGAACGCGGCCGCCAGGTCCACCGGCTGCCATCGCGAGACGTCATCCCAGGCCATCCGCCATCCCCCCTCCGTCCTCGGAACGCGGCAACGCTAGCAGCCGCTCCGCGTCCTCAAGGGACGTCGCGCCGGCCGCCGCGAGCACCCCGTCGCGGTAGGCCGCGCTGCGCGGCGTGACGACCCCCGCGGCGAGCGCGGCGGCCAGGTAGCGCACCCCGTTCCGGCGCCCGTCGGCGTGCACGCTGGCCACCGCCCGACGCGCGAGCGCATCCGGCGTCATGTCCGGCGCGGGCAGGTTCCGCGGCAAGGAGCAGGTGAGCACCAGCCGCTCCTGCCCCGGGACCTCCACCTGGAGGATCCCGCGGGCGCTCAGCGAGCCCCTCGCGCTCGGCGAGCATGTCGGCCGCCTCCCCCAGCTCCAGGTGCGGCGCCAGGAGCAGCAGCCCGCCGTCAACGGGCGCGCCGTCGGGGTGCGGCACCAGCACCGGCCCGCCGTTCCAGCGCTGCGACGCCCGCCCGTACTCCACCGGGAACGGCGTCCGGCACGGCACGACGCCGGTGATCAGCGGCGCGAGCGCCCCCGGGGTGTGGAGCAGCGACCCGTAGGCGAGGATCGCCAGGGGGCGCTGCGAGACCGGCCTCGCAACGAGCCCCCTCGCGCCCACCGGCTACGCGACCAGCTCGAGCACGCTCGCCGCGTGGCCCTTCGGCTTCACCTTGTAGAGCACCTGCTGGAGCGTCCCGTCCGGCCCGATCACGAACGTGCTGCGCTCCACCCCCATGTACGTCTTGCCGTACATCGACTTCTCCACCCACACGCCGTAGGCCTCGGCGGCCTCGTGCTCCGGGTCGCTGAGGAGCGTGAACGGCAGGTCGTACTTGTCGCGGAACTTCACGTGGCTCTTGGGCGGGTCGGGGCTCACCCCGATCACCCGGACGCCGGCGGCGTCGTAGTCGGCCCGCATGTCGCGGAACTCGCACGCCTCGGCGGTGCAGCCGGCCGTGTCGTCCTTCGGGTAGAAGTAGAGCGCGACGGTCTGTCCGGCCAGGTCGGAGCGGCGCACGGTGGAGCCGTCGTCGGCCTGCAGGGTGAAGTCCGGAGCCGGCTGCCCCGCCTCGAGTCGCGCCATCGTGACCTCCTCATGTCTCGGCCGCCCCAGGCTACCGCCCGGGCGACGGCCCGGGCCGTCTACGATCCACGGGTGAGCGCACCCTCACGCGTGCTCGTGCGTGACGCCCTGCCGGAGGACGCCGACGCGGTCGCCGCGATCGTCGCCGAGGGGCTCGCCGCCAAGTACCGCCCCGCCCTGGGGGGCGCCGCCGCCCGGGCGATCGCCGCCCTCGTGCGCCACGACATGGAGGCCGGCACCGGGTCGCGCCACCTGGTGGCCGAGCTCGACGGGCGGATCGCCGGCGCCGTGCACCTCGTGACCGGCGGAGGGCCGCCCACCGGTATGACGACCACCCTCGTCCGCGCGGTGGGGTGGTGGACGGCCCTGCGCGCGATCCTGGTGCTCAGCCTGCTTGCCCACGAGCGGATCCGCCCCGACGAGGCCTACCTCGACGAGCTCGCCGTCGCGGACTGGGCCCGGCGCCGCGGCGTGGGCCGCGCGCTGCTGGAGGCCTGCGTCCGCGAGGGACGCCGCGCCGGCCGGCGCCGCCTGACGCTGTGGGTCACGACCGACAACGCGCCCGCCCGGGCGCTCTACGCCGCGGCGGGGTTCGAGGAGACGCGGCGGCGGCGGATGCTGGCGGGGCGGCTGGTGTTCCGCGCCCCGGGCGCCAGCCTCATGGCGCGGCCGCTGGCTCCGGGCTCGGGCTGAGGGCCTCCTCGCGCGCCGCGGCAGCGGGGGCCAGGGCCGCGGGCAGCTCCAGCCGCGCCTTCCCGTCCGGGCCCCGCCTCCACGGTCAGGCGGCCGCCGAGGCGCTCCGCCAGCGCGCGTCGCCACGCCGAGCCCGAGGCCCGCGCCCGGCAGCCCCGCCGCGGTCGCGCCGCGGGCGAACCGCTCGGTGATGCCGTGGATCTCGTCACCCGCGATGCCGGGGCCGGTGTCGCCGACCGCCAGCTCGACGGTGCCGCCCGGCAGGGCGCGGCCGGACAGGGTGATCGTCCCGCCCCGCGGGGTGTACGTCGCCGAGTTCGCGATCAGGTGGCTCAGGATCTCGTGCACCAGCCCCGCGTCGGTGCGCATGGGCGGGAGGTCCGGCGGCAGGTCGGTCTCCAGGCGCAGGCCGCGGTCGCGCAGCCGGCGGTCGAACGCCGTGCCCAGCCCGTAGGCGATCCCGCCCGCGCCGACGGGGCGCAGCCGCAGGGGGTGGGCACGCGGGTCGTTGGGGGTGCCGCGAAGGAGCTGCGCCACCAGGCGCTCCATGCGGTCGGCGGCGGCCTGGATGCGCCGCACCGTGCCGACCGCCGAGGACGGGACCTGGCCGACCAGGTCCGAGCCGAGCGCCTGGATCTCGCTGACCGGGGCCTGGAGATGGCGGGCCGCGGCGCCGGTCACCTGGCGGCGCACGACGGCCATGCGCGCCTGCTCGGTCCGCTCGCCCACGGCCACCACGCGGCCGCCCGGGACGGACCAGCCCTCGACCTCCAGCGCGCGGCCGTCGCCGAGCGTCAGACGGCGGGAGACGGGGCCGGAGGAGGTGAGCCCCATGGTGACGGCCGCGTCGACCGCGGTCGCGTCCTGCAGGCCGAGCTCATCGACCATGCGCACGAGGGCGTCGTTGCGGATCAGCCCGCCCGACGGCGTCAGCGCCGCGACGGGGTGCGCCATCGGCGCGAGGGCGGCGCCGAGCGCCTCCATCCGCGCCTCGGCCGAGGCCTGCAGCACGCCGGCCCGCTCGGCCGCCGTCGCCATCGACCGCGAGAGCGCCCGCCAGCCGCCGCGGCCCTCGGGCCGGATCGGCGCGGGACGGCCGCCGCCGAGCGCCTGCGCCGCGGCGGTCAGGCGCGCCAGCCGGCGCTCGCGGCGGATCCCGAGGATCCACACCAGCACGCCCGCCAGCAGGGCCAGCACGGCGACGGCCGCGGCGACGGGCGGCCCGGCCGAGCCGATGGTGCCGGCGCCCGGGGCCAGCGGCTCGCGGAGCACGATCCGCGCGCCGGACGGCAGCTCCCGGGTGGCCTCGACGGCCCCGTCGCGCAGCGTCCAGCCGCCCGCACCGGCGGTGGCGATCGCGCCGGCCGTGCCGGCGTCGCCGGCGCGCCACACGTCGCCCGCGGGGCCGGTCTGCACCCGCACGCGGCCGCCGGGGCCCACGAGGCGGGCGCTGTAGCCGGTGTCGCCCAGCACCCGGCCGGCCTGCGCCGGGCGGGCCGCGTCAACCTGCGCGGCGGCGCGGTCGGCGGCGGCGGCCAGGGGGTCGCCGGCGCGGTTGACCTCGCGCCGCAGGTCCAGCCCGAGGGCCAGGAGCGCGACCAGCCCGAGCACGACTGCGGCGCCGACGATCGTTGCGATCGTGGCGCTCCAGGGCCTGCGCGGGCGGGCGTCGTGGTGCATGCTGGGGCAGGGCTTCGCCCCCCGCGGGCGAAACTCCTTCCGTCGCCGCGAGCCGAGCGCGGCATCCAGCGGGACCCGAGACGCGCAGACCAGGGGTGGGAAGACGCGATGACCGACGACGCCCACGACGAGCCGCCGCCGCAGCGCACGTGGCGCCCCGAGCGGGGGCGGCGGAGCCTGACCGCCAGCGAGGCGGCGGCGCTGATCGGCGTGAGCGTGGCGACGGTGCGGGGATGGGCGGACGACGGGCGGCTCCCCGCCTACCGCACGGAGGGCGGCCACCGCCGCTTCGAGCTCGAGGAGCTGCGGGCGTGGCTCACGCGCCGCGGCGCCGCCGCGCCCGAGACGCGGCGCTTCACCCGCGCGCCCCAGGAGGTGCCGGCGTGCCCCCGCCTCGCGCGCGAGCTGAACTCCCGCACCCAGGGGATCGTGGACCGGGCGGTCGCCGGATACGACGACGGCGTCGCCACCCCGTTCCCGCCGCCGAGCCGGCCCCAGCTCACCCGCGTCGCGGTGCGGTTCGTCCGGGTGGTGACCACCGGGCTCGAGACGGGGCGCCCGGGCCTCGCGTCGGGGCAGGCGGAGCTGGCCGGCCTGCGCGGCGGCCTGGAGGGTGACTCCGGGGTCCGGGTGCTGGTCGAGCACACCCGGTTGGCGATGGCGATGCAGGCCGAGGCGGAGGCCGTCGAGCGGGACGGCGCGCCCTTCGAGCCGCACGGCATCCCCGCCCTGCTGGCCGTGATCGACCACGCGCAGGCCGCGGTGGCGCGCGGGTTCCAGCAGGCGCTGGGCGTCCGCGCCGGCGGCCGGCAGGGCCGGCCCGAGGGCCGCCGGGCCCCCTGAAATGCCTGACGCCCACCGAGGTGGGCGTCAGGGACAGCAGGCCGTAAGCCGGATTCTGTCGTGGGCAGCCATCCATCTGGGACGCCCCTCACGGGACGCCTCGAGCGGCCTACCTGGGACTGGGCGAGCAACCCGTGGCGTCCCGATTCGGCCTTGCACCGGGTGGGGTTTACCCAGCCGGCCTGTCACCAGACCGCTGGTGCGCTCTTACCGCACCTTTTCACCGTTGCCACCGGCGCACGCGCCGAGGGCTGTGTCGTTTCTGTGGCACTTTCCCTGGGGTTTCCCCCGCTGGCCGTTAACCAGCACCCTGCTCTGCGGTGTCCGGACTTTCCTCGGACCGCCGGAGCGGTCCGCGACTGCCTGGCCTGCCGTGTCAGGGTAGCGGCGTGCGCATCGTCTCGCTGCTCCCGTCCGCCACCGAGATCCTGTTCGCCGTCGGCGCCGGCGACGACGTGGTGGGCGTCACCTTCGAATGCGACCACCCACCGGAGGCGCGCACCCGGCGGATCGTCTCCACCAGCGCGCTCGCCGAGGGCCTGACCCTCGCGGAGATCGACGCCGCCGTGTCCGCGCGCATGGCGGCCGGCGAGGACCTCTACCACCTCGACGAGGGCGCCCTCGCCGGCCTCGACGCCGACCTGGTGGTGACCCAGGACCTCTGTGCCGTCTGCGCGGTCGACGCCGCCGACGTGGAGGCGGCGCTCGACCACCTGGGCTGCGACGGCCGGGTCCTGACGGTGGCGCCGGGCGACCTTGCGGAGGTCCTCGCATCGATCCGGACGCTCGGCGCCGCGGTCGGGGCCGGCGCGGCGGCCGGACGGCTGGTCGACGGCCTGGAGGCGCGACTGGCGGCGGTCCGCGACCGGGTCGCGGGCGCGCGACGGCCGCGGACGCTGGTGCTGGAGTGGACCGACCCGCCGTACGCGCCGGGGCACTGGGTGCCGGACATGGTCGCGGCCGCCGGCGGCGAGGGCGTCCTGGGGTCGGCGGCACGGAGGTCCGAGCGCGTCACCTGGGAGGACGTCGCCGCGGCGCGGCCGGAGGTGGTGGTGTGCGCGCCGTGCGGTCTCCCGCTGGCGGCGGCCGCCGCGGCGGGCCGGGACCTGCTGGGCCGCGGGGTGCTGCCGGCCGGCGCGGAGGTGTGGGCGGTCAACGCGAACGCGTCGTGGGCCCGGCCGGGACCGCGACTGGTCAACGGCGTCGAGGCGCTCGCCGGGATCCTGCACCCGGGGCGTGCGGCGCCGCCGCCCCCGGACGCCGCTCAGATCTTGCGGAGGACCCCCACGACCACGCCGGCGAGCGTGACCTCCTCGTCCGGGACGATCGGCTCGTAGGCCGCGTTCTCCGGCATCAGGTGGACGCGGCCGTCGACCCGGCGGAGGCGCTTGACGGTGGCCTCCTCGCCGATCTGGGCCACCACGATCTCGCCGTCCCGCGCCGTCGGGGTCTGCTTCACCACCACGAGGTCGCCCTCGAGGATCCCCGCCTCGATCATGGAGTCGCCCTTCACCCGCAGGACGAAGTCGCCCTCGAACGGGGAGGTGACCCAGTCCTCGACATCCTGCTCGGCCAGGGTCGGCGCGCCGGCGGCGACGGAGCCGACCAGCGGGAGCGCGGCGACCGACGGCTGCGGCGTGGACACCGCCTCGCCGGGCACCCGGACCAGCATCGCCCGCGGCTTGGTGGGGTCGCGCTTGATGTGACCGGCCTGCTCGAGCTTGGCGAGGTGCGCGTGCACCGTCGACGGCGACGCCAGCCCGACGGCCAGACCGATCTCTCGGACGGTGGGCGGGTAGCCGGAATCGCGGCAATGTCGCGCGATGAAGGTGAGGATCGCCGTCTGCCGCTCGGTCAGCTCGTCCATCGTGGCATGCCCCTTCGGGAAGCGAACAGGTGTTCCGGGGGCACGCTATCACGGACCGGCGGATTCTCCACAACCGCCGCGCGATCCGGCCGCGGCGGCGGGCTCGCTATACTCCGCCGACCCTCAGGCGCCTGTGGCGGAATTGGTAGACGCGCAAGGTTGAGGGCCTTGTGGACCGTATGGTCCGTGGAGGTTCAAGTCCTCTCGGGCGCACCTCGCGAAGCCCCGCTCCGGCGGGGCTTCCGCCGTTCAGGAGCCGGGTGCCCGGCGGCCGGGTGGGAGGGCTCGGGCTAGCGCCAGCAGGAGCGCTGCCAGCAGACGAGCCACCCCGCCAGGAGGTTCTTCGCGTGCCGCATGCCCAATTCTTCGGCGCGACCGGAGGAAACCCTGAGTCCACCGCGCCACGCCGGGGCCGGATCAGCCGAAGATGTTGCCGATCACCTCGACGATCCAGGCGATCAGGTAGACGTTGAAGACGCCTCCCAGGTAGATCACGATCGCGATCAGCGGGACCGCGACGGCCCCTCCGACCCACTTGGCGGCGACGTTCATCGCGGGAACCCTACCCATCGGAACGGCCGTCAGGAAGGGCGCCCACGGCGGAGGGCCGAACGACCCGCGGCCGGGGGGACGAGGGACCGCGGGGCGCCTATGCTGCGCGCCGTGGAACCGACCCCGGAGGAGCCCGTGACCACCCCCGCCGAGGATGCCCGCGACGCGCTCCTCGCCGCCATCACGAACCAGGTGGCCGTCGCCCCGAACGCGACCACCCTGCTGCGGCTGGCCGAGGCCTACGCGTGGGCCGTGGCCCCCGACCAGTCCCACGGCGGCGGCAGCGAGAAGTAGGGACCGCTAGGAGGCGGGGCGCTCGGCCGTGGGCGCCCGGGACTCCGCCGAGCGCGGGTCGAGGGCGGCGCGGACGGCGTCGCCCACCAGGGCGGCGGCCAGCACCGTCACCACCACCGCCAGCCCCGGGAACACGGTGAGCCACGGGCGGTCCTCGATCGTGTCGGGCGCGCCGATGAGCAGCGTGCCCCACGACGGGTCGCCGTCCGGGTCGATGCCGAGCGACAGGAACGACAGGGCGCTCTCGGCCAGGATCGCGACCCCCACGGCGAGCGCCGCGAACGAGGCGACCTCCGGCGTCGCCGCCGGCAGCAGGTGGCGCGTCAGGATGCGGCCGCCTCCCGCCCCCGCCGCCCGGGCCGCCTCGACGTGGGCGGCCTCCCGCGTCGACAGCGCCGACCCGCGCGTCAGGCGGAACAGCGGCGGCCAGGACAGGATCGCCAGGATCAGGATCACCTCCGCGACGCCGACCCGCTCGAACGTGAGCGACAGGACGATGAGCACCACGAACGCGGGGACGATCAGGAACAGCTCCGCGAACCGGGACAGGGCGCCGTCGACCCACCCTCCGCGCCACCCCGCCATCAGGCCGAGCCCCGCCCCCACCAGCGTCGCGACCAGCGCCGTCCCGAACCCGATCGCCAGGGAGATGCGCCCCGCCACGAGCACCCGGGTCATCACGTCCTCCCCCAGGGTCGCCGTGCCGAACGGGTGCTCCCAGCTGGGCCCCTGGTTGCGCGCCGCCAGGTCCTGCTCGTCGGGGCCGTAGGGCGACAGCTCGGGGCCGATCAGGCACGCGAGCGCCGACGACGACGAGGACGGCCACGCCGATCCACCCGGCCGCGCCGAAGCGCCGCGCCAGCCCGCGCCCCCTCACCGTCGCCGCCCCCGCAGGTCGACCCGCGGGTCGAGCGCCGCGTACAGCAGGTCGGCGACGAGGTTGGCCACCACCACCGCGACGGCGCCGATCATCACGATCCCCATCGCGACGTTCACGTCGCGCGACAGCGCCGAGTCGCGCAGCAGGCGGCCGAGGCCCGGCCACGAGAACACCGACTCGGTGACCACCGCGCCGGAGAACATGATCCCCAGGTCGAGCGCCACCAGGGTCACGAGCGGGGCGAGCGACGCCCGCAGGACGTGCCGGGTCGTGATCCGGTGCTCGGGGATGCCCCGCGCCCGCGCCGCGGTGACGTGGTCGGCGCCGAACGCCTCGATCGTCGAGGCGCGCTGGAAGCGGGTCCACACGGCGACGTTCACCAGCGCGAGCGTCAGCACCGGCAGCACCAGGTGCTGGAGGTGGTCGACCGAGAACAGGTCGCCCTCGCTGCCGAACGAGAACCGCTGCTGCGTGTAGAAGACCACCTGGCCGTCGCCCCCCAGCCGGTCCCACAGCACCACCGACAGGGCGGCCAGCACGAGGCCGGTCGCGAACGCCGCCCGCCCGATCCGCCCGCCGCGCAGGGCGCCCCCGAGGCTGCACAGCATCACGATCAGGCCGGCGAGGAACGGGAGGATCGCCCACCCGTTGTCGCGCATCCAGATCGCCGCGAGCTGCAGCAGCACGCCCGCGAGGAACGTGGGCGTGGCGAAGCCGAGGTGGGTGAACGCGGTGATCGACGTGTCGCCCGGGCCGTTGGGGCGCCGCGCGGAGACCACCCCGAGCACCAGCGCCAGCACCGCGGAGAGCAGCGTGGCCAGCAGCATCAGCTCGAGGGTCGCCGGCAGGGCGTCCTTGATCGGCTCGATCGCGTCGACGCCCCGGTTGGCGGTGCTCACCCCCCAGTCGCCCTGGAGGAACCCGGTGAGCCAGTGCCAGTAGCCCTCGTACCACGGCTGGTCGAGGCCCTGCTGCTTCACGAGCCGCTGGACGTCCTCCGCCCGGACGCCGGGGAGGCGCCGCAGGCGCGCCTCGGGGTCGGCGGCGCGGTAGAGCAGCGCGTAGGCGATGACGCTGACCGCGAGCAGCAGCGGCACCGCGGCGAGCAGGCGCCGCCCCACGTAGGCGGCGACGCTCATGGGGCGTCGGCTATCCGCCGCCGCCGGCCAGCGACCACTCGCCGCTGTTCCAGAACACCTCGGCCTGGGTGGGGTTCTCCTTCACGCCCTGCAGCGCGTCGACGTGGGCGACGGTGTTGGGCTGCGCGTAGAGCGGGATGAGGGGCACCTGGTCGGCCAGGATCTCCTGGATCCGGCCGAGCTGCTCGACGCGGGCGGGCTCGTCGACCTCCCGGTCGGAGCTCCGCAGCAGCCGGTCCACCTCCGGGTCGCTCCACCGGTACACGTTCTGGCCGGAGAACCCGTTCTCCTCCGAGGGGATCTGGTCCGACGCGAGCAGCGCCGTCGGGCTCGGGTCGACCCCGCCGCCGAAGGCGAGCAGGGCCGTCGTGAAGTCGCCCTGGCCCAGGTCGTTGCCGAAGAGCTGGTCGGGGGTGCGGGAGCGCAGCTGCAGGTCGATGCCGGCCTTCGCGGCCTGCTCGGCCATGAGCCGCACCTCCGTGCGGCGCAGCTCGTCGCCCGACAGCGTCGACATGGGGATCTCGAGGCGCCGGCCGTCCTTCGCGAAGATCCCGTCGTCGCCGCGGACCCACCCCGCCTCCTCCAGGATGTCGATGGCGCGCTGCGGGTCGTACCCGTACCGCTCGTACGTCGGCGAGTAGCCGAGCTGGCTGGGGCGCAGGAGGCTCTGGAGCACCGGGACGGCGCCCTCCTGCAGCACCTCGACCAGCTGGTCGCGGTCGATCGCGTAGGCCAGCGCCCGCCGCACGGCCGGGTCGTCCATCGGCGGCGCCTCGGTGTTGATCACGACGTGCTCGAAGAAGAGCGACGGCACCTGCTGGACCGTCATCCCCGCGATGTCCTGGGCCCGGCCGACCAGCTCGGGGTCGGGCAGGAAGCTCGCCATCTGCGCCTCGCCCTGCCGGAGGGCGGTGAGGGTCGCCGCGGGGGAGTCGAGGAAGTTCACGACGATCCGGTCCAGGAACGGCCCGCCGCCGGTGTCCTTCGAGCCCCACCAGTCCGGGTCGCGCTCCAGGACGGCGCGGACGCCGGGCTTGAACTCCTCGAGCGTGAACGGCCCGGAGCCGACGATGCCGCCGGTGTTCCAGGCCGTGTCGAAGTCCTTGCCGCGCAGGACGTGCTCCGGCAGCACGTAGTAGCCGCCGGCGACGCTGAAGACGTCCTTCCACGGGGCGTAGTCGCCACGGAAGGTGACGGTGAAGCACGTCTCGGGGGGGCACTCGCCGCCGGACGCGGTCCGGCCCGGGGTGATCGTGCGGATCTGGTCCCAGCCGGTGCGACTCGCGACCTGGTTCTCGTCGGAGGTCATCGTCTTCCAGGTGAAGACGACGTCCTCGGACGTGACGGGCTCGCCGTCCGACCAGCGGGCCTCCGGCCGGAGGTGGAACGTCACCCGCAGCGGGCCGGTGGCCACGTCCTCGCCGGAGGGCACCCGCTCCGCGAGCTGCGGCACGTACGCGCCGGTCTCGTCGTTGGTGAGGAGGTTCTGGAGGACGTTCGAGACCACCCGCTGGGCGGCGACGGTGGCGCCGTCGGCCACGAGCGGGTTGATGATCGCGGGGGCCTGGTCCTCGGCGTCGATGAGGGTGCCGCCGCGCTCGGCGTCGCCGCCGTCGTCAGAACCGCAGCCGGCCGCCAGCAGTCCCGCGAGCAGCAGCACGACGGCCACGGCCAGCAGGACCGCGCGTCGCGTGGCACGTCGTTCCCGCATCCCCGCGGAGACGGTACAGGCCTCGGAAACGTAAGCCAATCGCGGGCGCCGCCCGCGATCGGTCAGAGGGCCTTCGCCAGCAGGAAGGTCGTGACGAAGAACAGGATCGCCGAGGCGACCGTCACGCGGTCGAGGTTCTTCTCCACGATCGCGGTGGATCCGCCGTAGGAGCTCGACGCGCCGCCGACGCCGAACGCGCCGGAGAGCCCGGCGTCCTTGCCGCTGTGCAGCAGCACCAGGAACACCAGCAGGACGGCGTTGATCGAGTGGACGACGACGAGGAGGGCGGTCATCCGCCGGACGGTAGCATCTCCCCTCTCCGTGGACGATCTGCCGCTCCTCAACCCGCCCGACTTCCCCCACTGCCTGGTCTGCGGCCCGGCCAACCCGGAGGGGCTGCACCTGCGGATCCACCAGGACGGCACGGACGCCGTCGCGCGCTACACGCCGCGGCCCACCCAGATCGGCTACCCGGAGCGCGTGCACGGCGGACTGATCGGGATGCTGGTGGACGAGATGCTCGTGTACGCCGGCGCGCCCCACGGCCTGTGGGGGATGACCGCGAAGGTGCGCTACTGGCTGCGCCGCCCGATCCCGGTGGGCCAGGAGCTGACGCTCCGCGGCCGCCTGGTGCAGCAGAGCGAGCGCGGGTTCCGCGCGGTGGTCACGATCCACCTGCCCGGCGACGTCCTGGCCGCCGAGGGCGAGGGGATGTGCGTCATCCGCGAGGCGCCCATGCCGTAGAGGGTCCTCGCGGCCCCCTCGTCCGCTCGCGCGGGGCTGCCGATGCAGGTGACGTGACCGGTCCGGAGCCAGCGTGGGAGCGGCTGCGCAGCCTGGAGCTCGCGGCGCTCCGGCGCGCCCGCGGCGAGCGGGTGCCGATGCCGGAGGCGCGCTCCCCGGTGTGCGAGGTGTGCGGGGGGACGGACGTCCACTGGGGGGCGCTCTGCGAGCCCTGCCGGCAGCGCCTGACGGCGGCGGCCGGGCGGTGGCGGCGGTAAGTGCCCCGAGCCGGAGGTTCGTTTGCGGTTCCCGAGCGAATCCCCCGCGAGGCAAGGACGCAGATCCCCGGTAATGGTGGTTCCATTGCTGGGGCCGAGGACGCCGCATCGCGATGGGATGCAGCCGGGAACATCCACGCAATCTCCGGCTCGGGGCACTAACCTGCGTGGCGTGGAGATCCGCGCCCGCGACGACGCCCGCCCGTTCGTCACGACCGACGGCAGCACGATCCGCTCGCTGCTCGACCGCTCCAACGCCCCCGTGGCGAACCAGAGCCTCGCGGAGGCCACCATCGACGCGGGCGAGTCGACGACCCGGCACTACCACCGGGTCGCGGAGGAGATCTACTACCTCGTCGAGGGCACCGGCGAGATGGAGCTCGACGGCGAGGTCCGCGAGGTGGGCCCCGGCGACGCCATCCTGATCCCGCCCGGGTCGTGGCACACGATCCGGGCCACCGGCGACGGGCCGGTGCGGCTGCTCTGCGGCTGCGCCCCGCCCTGGACCGCCGACGACACGTACTTCGACTGAGGGAGCACGTCACGTGGCCGACCGCCTGATCCGACTGGGCCACAGCCCGGACCCCGACGACGCGTTCATGTTCTACGCGCTCGCCCAGGACCTGATCCCCACCGACGGCTTCCGCTTCGAGCACATCCTCCGGGACATCGAGACGCTGAACGGGTGGGCGAAGGAGGGGCGCCTGGAGGTCACGGCCCTGTCGGTCCACGCGTACGCGTACCTGTCGGACCGGTACCGGCTGCTGCCGCACGGCGCCTCGATGGGCGAGCAGTACGGCCCGATGGTCGTCGTGCGCGAGGGCGCCGCGATCGAGCCGGAGCAGCTCCCCTCGCTGCGCGTCGCGGTCCCCGGGCTCCTGACCAGCGCGTTCCTGGAGCTGCAGCTCGCGGTGGGCCGGATCCCCGAGCCGGTGATCACGCCGTTCGACGAGATCCTGGACGTGGTGGAGGCGGGCGAGGTGGACGCCGGCCTGGTCATCCACGAGGGGCAGCTGACCTACGCCACCCAGGGCCTGCGGAAGATCCTCGACCTGGGCGAGTGGTGGCACGAGCTGACCGGCGGGCTGCCGCTGCCGCTCGGCGCGAACGCCGTGCGCCGCGACCTGGACGAGGGCGACACGCTGCCCCGCCTGTCGCGCCTGCTGCGCGAGTCGATCGCGTACGGCCTGGAGCACCGCACCGGCGCGCTCGCCCACGCGGAGCAGTTCGGCCGCGGCCTGGACATGGACCTGGCCGACCGCTTCGTGGGGATGTACGTCAACGACCGCACCCTCGACTACGGCGATGACGGCCGCGCGGCCGTCGCCGAGCTGCTGCGGCGCGGGCACGAGGCCGGCCTGATCGACCGCGCGCCGCGCGTCGACTTCGTGGAGGACTGATCGCCGAGGCCGCCGGCCGCGACTGGGCGGTCGAGATCGACCGCTGGACCGAGCGCTTCCGCGACGTCCCGGACCCGCCCGAGCCGTTCGCCACCGCCCTGCGCGACGGCTGGACGGACGAGGCCCGTGCGGAGCTGGTGGCCGAGGCCGAGGCCTACGCGCAGCGGCACGCGGCGTGGCTCGCGCAGATCGGCGGCGCCGGGATGGACCTGGTGCGCCTCGACTGCAAGGCCGGTTCGTGCGGCGTGTGCGCCAAGTACTGCGGGAAGGCCTTCACGCTGACGGGGGCGACGGAGGGTCTCCCCCCGCCGCCCCCGCTGCCGATCTGCCCGGCGTGCCGGCACACGCTCAACCTGCTCACGCCGTTCTTCATGCAGAGCCTGGGCGTGGACCTCGACGATCTGATCGACGAGGCCCAGCCCTTCATCGACCTCTAGTTGACGGTGAGAGTCCCGACCATGCCGGCCTGCCGGTGGCCCGGGACGGTGCAGTAGTACTGGTACGTCCCGGCGGGCAGGTTCACGGTCAGCTCGGCGCTGCCGCCGTCCTGCACCTGGTCGCTGACGCCCGACGCGCCGTCGACCGCGACGTCGTGCGGGACGGCCGACGCGTTGGTCAGCTTGATCGTGATCTCACCGGCCTTGGCGGTCAGCTTCGACTCCACGAACTTCAGCTGGCCGGTGGGGTCGGCCTGGAGGGCGAGCGTCGTCGCCCCCGCCGCGCCGCCGCCGGTCGTGGCGGGCGTGGACTCCGTCGGGATCGGCGTCGCGGGAGCGGTCGTGGTGCCGGCCGCGGTCGTCGCCGGCGCGGCGGCGCCCGAGTCGTCGTCGTCCCCGCCGCACGCGGCCAGGCCGAGCGCGAGGGCGATCAGCGCGACGCACGCCAGCGCGAGGAACAGGGGCCGTCTAGGTATCACGGTCTCTCCTTCATGGGTGCCACCGGGTATGAGCGCGCGCTCATGTTCTCACTCCACGTGCACGGCATGGGCCGCTGCGGGGGGCACGTCCACGACGCGCCCGCCCACCCGCACCGAGATCGGGCCCCCGAAGGGCGCGTGGCCCAGCACGGTCACGTGCGCGTCGGGGACCAGTCCCCGTTCGGCCAGGAACCGCAGCAGGGCGTCGTCGCGGTCGTCGACCCGCCCCACGACCGCCTCGGCGCCCTCGGCCATCTCGCTGAGGCGGCGCGACGGGACGCTCGGCATGAGGCCGGCGCTCGTCGGGATGGGGTGGCCGTGCGGGTCGCGCTCCGGGTGGCCGAGGGCCTCCGCGATGCGGTCCGCGAGCGCCTCGGAGACGTGGTGCTCCAGCACCTCCGCCTCCCGGTGGACCTCGTCCCATGGCATGCCCAGCCGGGTGGCGAGGTAGGTCTCGAGCAGGCGGTGGTGGCGGATCACCTCGAGCGCGGCGTGGCGGCCGGCCTCGGTGAGGGCCACGCCGTGGCGCGGGACCTGGTCGACGTAGCCGAGCCCGTCGAGCTTCTTCAGCATGTTGCTCGCCGACGCGGTCGTCACGGCCAGCGCCTCGGCCACCGCGGTGGTGGTGACCGGCCCCGCCTCGTCGGCCGACTCGTCGAGCAGGTAGATGGCCTTCAGGTAGTCCTGGACGGCCGGGCTGGGCCTCTCCGCGGTCAGGGGCGCTCCTCGCCGGGTCGTGGGCGCTGATCGTACCGGCGCGCGCGGCGCCAGGCGGCGCCCGCCGGTGCCCCGCCGCACGTTTCGGACGGCCCGCACGATTGACGACGGACCGATGCGGGCATCACACCGACATCTTGCGACGGTTCTTAGAGCGCCATAACAATGGGGTGGCACAGTGGCCCGCATGGTCACTGCCCTCTCCGAACTCCGCCCCGATGGCGTGCGGGGTTCCGGCGTGAGCGGCGCAGGGCGCGTCGGCCTCACCCGAATGGATCTGTTCGCCGGGCTGCCGGAGCGCGACCTCGCGCTCCTCGACAGCCGGCTCCCGCTCGTGCGCTGGCCGCGGGGGGCGTCGATGCCCGAGCCGCTCGGCCGGCCCGATCACCTCTTCGTCGTGCGCGAGGGGCGCCTCGCCCTGTTCGAGAGCACGGCGCCGGGCCACGAGATCATGATCTCGCTGCTCGACCCGGGCGCGATCTACTCCACGCTGGGCGCCGCCCCCGCCGCGAGCATCAGCGCGCTGGAGGACTCCGCCGTGTCGCCCCTCTCCGGGCGCGCCGTGGAGGGCCTCATCGCGCGGTACCCGCGCCTGGGCCGCAACCTCGCCGAGCTGCTCTCCGACCGCGTCGCCACCCTGCGCGAGACGGTCGCGCTGGTCAGCGAGATGCGCGTGGAGGACCGCCTGCGGGCGCGGCTCCACCAGCTCGCCGACGGGTTCGGCGTCGCCACCCGCGCCGGCATCGAGCTGCGGCTCGAGCTGACGCACGCCCAGTGGGCGTCCCTGGTGGGGGCGTCGCGCGAGGCGGTCACCACCGCGTTCAGCAAGCTGCGCGGCAGCGGCTCCATCGAGATGGACGGCCGCTCGATCACGATCCCCTGGGATGTGGTGAAGGCGCGCGAGGAGGCGGTCAGCCTCGCCGCCGCGGACGCCGGCTAGCCGGCTCCGGCACCTCGTCCTTCCACCCGTCGCCGCCGTCCTGGCCGCGACGGGCCTCGCCGGCCCCGCGCCCGCCTCCTCGGCGGGCGCAGCCCCCGGGCCGCCCGGGGTCACCGTGCACGACGCGGTCCTCGGGCGGTCCGTGGACGGTCGGCCCATCCGCGTCACCCGCGTCGGCGACCGCCGGGCACCCACCAAGGTGCTGGTGGTCGGCGCGATCCACGGCAACGAGCGCGCGGGGGTGGCGGTGGTGCGGTGGCTGCGGGCGCACCCGGTGCGCCAGCCGCGGGTCGAGCTGTGGCTGGTCCACGACCTGAACCCGGACGGCGCCGCGGCGGGCACCCGCCAGAACGCCCGGGGCGTTGACCTGAACCGGAACTTCCCGGCCGCGTGGCGGGCCGGCGGCCGGCCGTTCGCGACGTACTACCCGGGGACGCGGCCGCTGTCGGAGCCGGAGTCGCGGCTCGCCGCCCGCCTCGTCCGGCGGCTCCACCCGGCCGTGACGATCTGGTTCCACCAGGCGCTCACCCTGGTTGACACGGGGACGGCGGGCGACCAGCGCCTCCCCCGCCGCTACGCGCGGCTGTCCGGCCTGCCGGCACGGCGGCTGGGCTTCCTCCCGGGCGTGGCGACGCGGTGGCAGAACCGGCGCGACCCCGGCTCGAGCGCGTTCGTGGTCGAGTTGCCCGGCGGCCCGCTCGGCGCCGGGGCGACGGCCCGCCACGGGCGCGCCGTCCGTGCGGTCGCCGCCGACGCGGCGGCCCGCCCGGGGCCGCCGGTCAGGGCACGCGGGTGAGGAGGGCCCAGCCCTCCGGGGCCAGCGCCTCGAAGGTCGCCCACCAGTTGTTGCCCTCGAGGAGCACCGGGCCGTCGGGCGTGATCGCGATGTCCCAGCCGAGGGTGCGCATCGGCAGAAGGAGCAGCGCCGCGCGGCGGGCCAGCTCGCAGCACTCGGCGAACATCGGCACCGGGCGCCCGATCACGCGTACGCCCGTGCCGGGGACCTCCGGGCTGGTGACCGTGCCGACGCCGTCCGGCGCGAGGGTCATGAACCCGCCGAGGCGGCCGTCGTCCACGGTGACCAGGCTGTAGCCGTTGCCGGTCGCGCCCTTGAGGTAGTTGTCCGTGTCCGCGCCGCCGGTCGCGATCTTGAGGATCGCGCTGACGAAGTAGACGCTGCCGTCCGGGCGAACGATCGTGATCAGCCGGAGCGTCTGGAGCACCGGGCTGTCGGCGATCTCCTCGATCTGCGGGTGGTTGCGCAGCCGGCGCTGGACGAGGTGGACGTCCGCGGGATCCCCCGCCCGGATCCGCTCGTAGAGGGCCGCCG
This sequence comes from Miltoncostaeaceae bacterium, assembly GCA_963749475.1. Classification (GTDB taxonomy): domain Bacteria; phylum Actinomycetota; class Thermoleophilia; order Miltoncostaeales; family Miltoncostaeaceae; genus Miltoncostaea. The sequence continues at coordinate 263,714 of CAVVMP010000010.1, read as the reverse complement.
GATCGGCCGGCGCGCCGCGCAGGCCGGTCCATCCGTGGCCGTTGCGCAGGAGCACGGTGACGTCCGTTCCGCGGTTCCCGAACGACGGCTTCACCACGACCTCGCCGGGCGTCGAGGCGAGCAGCGCGGAGAAGGCCTCCGTACCCTGGCCGGTGGAGCCCGTGCGCCGCTCCCAGACGCCGCCCGGAGCCGCGGTGCCGTAGACCTCGGCCACCGGCAGGCCGCTCGCGCGCACGTACTCGTGGAACAGCAGCTTCTGCTCGGTGAAGGGTTCGAGCGACACGGGGTTGAGGCGGTCCTGGGCGGCGCGGCGCCGCGCGACGCCGATGTGCGCGTAGCGCTCGGCGTCGGGCATCGCGGGGTCGAGGAGGCCGTCGACCAGCGCGCCCTCGAGGCTGAAGCCGTTGCGGCGGCGCAGGCGCAACGCCGTCCGGGCGACCGAGCGCCGGCTGACGCCGTACGACGCCGCGCCGCGCCGGCTCACCTCGGCCAGGGCGCCCAGGCGCAGGAGCGCGGTGGCCGGCCTCACGCCGCCGCCCCCAGGGCGAGCGCGGTCTCCAGCGCGGCGAGCGTGGCCGCGGCGTCGAGCCCCGGCGCGCCGTCCCAGCGCCCGTCGGCGGCGAGGACCACCGGGCCGGCCGGGGAGGTGGCGATGTCCCATGCCAGCGCGCGCTGCGGCATGAGGGCGGTCGCCGCCCGGCGCGCGAGTGCGTCCGCCTCGGCGTCCGGGGCGGCCCAGCGGTGCGCGACCCGTGCGACCCCGTCATCGCCGACCGCGGTGACGATCCGCACCGGGGCGCCGACCCCGCGCCACTCCTGCACGACGACGAGGTCCGCCGCGTCCGGCGCGAAGAGCTGCGCGACCACGGCCTCGAGGTCGTCCCCGCCGCCGCGGCGCACCACGCGCGCCGCGCCGCCGTTCGGCTGCAGCCGGATGTCGCCGGGCAGCCCCTCGAGGAACCGCGCCGCCTGCGCCCGCCCGATCACCGGACGCGCCCCCGCGGCGCTCCATCCCCCGGCGCGTCCCACCACGCCGTGCAGGCGCGGGACGGGCAGCCCGACCGCCGTGAGGTGGCGGTGGAGGATGACCGGGTGCCCGGTCGCGCGGGCGAGCGCCTCCGGGTTGAGCAGGGCGAGTCGCGCCCCCAGGGCATCGCGCGCATCCTCGCGGCGCGCACGCCTCGCCCGGCCTCGGACACGCGCGATCATCGCCCTCGGTGTCCTGTCGCCGGTCCCCATGCCGCCGGGCAGCATCGCAGCATCGACGCCGCCGGCGGACTTCGCGCGGTCGCCGCCTACGCGGCGGCGCGGTCCAGGTAGTCGGCGAGCGCCGCGTCCACGCGACGCTCATCGGCGGCGAGGGCGGCGGCCTGCTCGGCCAGCGCGGTCCGGAGCACCGCGATCGCCGCAGGAGCCCGGTCCGTGTCGGGTGACGTGCTCACACCCCGGTTATCGGCCCCCGCACGGTGGGGGTTGAGCGCCGCGGGGGTTCAGGGCGCCACCGCCCGGCGATGCCGGGCGGTGGCGACGCACCGTTCTAGACGGGCACGACCTGCACGGCCTGGGGCCCCTTGGGGCCCGCCTCGGTCTCGAACGTAACCCGCTGGCCCTCGTCGAGGCTGCGGTAGCCGTCGCGCTGGATGGCGGTGTGGTGCACGAAGCAGTCCTTCGAGCCGTCGTCGGGGGTGATGAAGCCGAACCCCTTCTCAGCCGAGAACCACTTCACGGTGCCTTCGGACATCTGGTGTCTCCATTCGATTCGGCGAATGCTGCCTTCGCCGAGCCGAGGCCCACCGATGTCGCATCAATTCGCAGGTGTTCGCCCACAGGGTAGCGAAGTCACCGGCGGCCGCCTCATTGGCGGGCCATCGCGATCCGCAGCCGCTCCTCCGGGGTGATCAGGTGGTCGAGGTCGTCGGCCGCCTCGTCGACGTCGATCTGGACCCAGTCGATGCGGCCGGTGAATGCGCTGTCCTTCGCGCCGTAGTCGTCGCTGACCGGGGTCGCGCTGTCCGAGCCGACGTCGGTCGTCTCGTCTGCGGAGAAGACCATCGGCACGGTCGCGTCGATGCGCCCCTCGCCGGCCGGAGCCCCGTCCACGTAGAGCGTGGCCGTGCCGCCCTTGCCCAGGCCGCCGCCGTCGTAGGCGAACTCCATCCGGACCTGATGCTCGCCCGCCGGGAGCGGCGCGTCGCCGTGGACCGTGAACCGCTGCAGGCCGAAGAGGTTGTAGCAGTAGGCCGGCCTGCCCTCGTGGAGGTAGAGCGCCCAGCCGCCGAAGGCGCCGCCCTGGGCGACGATCACCCCGTTCGCGCCGCCCTCCGGCACCAGGAGCTGGGCGGTCACGGAGTGCGACCTGTTCTTGACGTTCACCACGGAGCTCTCCGAGAGCCGTCCCATGGCCGCGAACAGGAGCTGGGACCGTGCCGTGGATGAGCTGCGGGCGCCCGGCCAGGTCGGGGTCGAAGCGCTCGAAGCGCCGGTCGTCGAGCGGCAGCACGTTGTACTTGGCGGCCTCGATCAGGAAGAGGCGCTGGAGCTCGTGCAGCCGCGCGGGCTGCTCGGCCGCCAGGTCGTGGGCCTGGGTCCAGTCGTCGGGCGCGTAGAGCTCCCAGACGTCGTCGTCGAACGCCGGCATCTCGGTCGCCACCCACGGCGTGCTGTGGCGGGTGCACGCCGTCCAGCCCTCGTGGTAGATGCCGCGGTTGCAGAACATCTCGAAGTACTGGGTCGTGTGGCGCTCGCCGGCGCGCCGGCTCGTCGAACGTGTAGGCCATGCTCACGCCCTCGATCGGCCGCTGCTGCACGCCGTTGACGAACGTCGGCTGCGGCAGCCCGGCGACCTCCAGGACCGTGGGGGCCACGTCGATCACGTGGTGGAACTGGTGGCGGATCTCGCCCGTGCGCCGGGATGCCGTCGGGCCAGTGGACGATGGTGCCGTTGCGGGTGCCGCCCCAGTGGGAGGCGACCTGCTTGGTCCACTGGTAGGGCGTGTCCATCGCGTGGGCCCAGCCCGACGGCGTAGTGGTTGTACGCCGCCGGGGTGCCGAAGTCGTCGATGCGGTCGGCCATGAACTCGGTCGTCTCGAGGCCGAACGCGCCGTTCAGCACCACGAGCTCGTTGAAGCAGCCGTTGGGGGTGCCCTCGGCGGAGGCGCCGTTGTCGCCGATGATCACGTAGACCAGGGTGTCGTCGAGCACCTCCAGGTCGCGCGAGGGCGTCGATGAGCCGGCCGACGTGGTGGTCGGTGTGCTCCAGGAAGCCGGCGTAGACCTCCATCTGGCGCGCGAGCACGGGCTTCAGGTCGTCGGGCATCTCGTCCCAGGCCGGGATCTCGGCGGGGCGCGCGGTGAGCTCGGCGTCGGGCGGGATCACCCCGAGCGCCTTCTGGCGGGCGAACGTCTCCTCGCGCAGCGCGTCCCAGCCGTGCGTCGAAGCGCCCCGCGTACTTGTCGGACCACTCCGTCGGCACGTGGTGCGGCGCGTGGGTGGCGCCGGGGGCGTAGTACATGAAGAAGGGCTTGTCGGGCATCAGCGCCTTCTGCTGGCGCACCCAGTCGATCGCCCGGTCGGTCATGTCCTCGGTGAAGTGGTAGCCCTCCTCCGGCGTGCGGTCGGGCTCCACCGGCACCGTGTCGCGGTAGATCGCCGGCGCGTACTGGTTGGTCTCGCCGCCGATGAAGCCGTAGAAGTGCTCGAAGCCGCTGCCCGTCGGCCACGCGTCGAACGGGCCCATCGGGCTGGTCTCCCACACCGGGACCTCGTGGCACTTGCCGAACTGGGCCGTCGAGTAGCCGTTCAGCTTGAGCGTCTCGGCCAGCGGAGCCGTCGTGTTGGGGCGGATCGAGTTGTAGCCGGGCGCGGAGGTGGCGATCTCGGTGATGCCGCCCATGCCCACCGAGTGGTGGTTGCGGCCGGTGAGCAGGGCCTGCCGCGTCGGCGAGCAGAGCGCCGTCGTGTGGAAGCGGTTGTACTTGAGGCCGCCCGCCGCGAGGCGCTCGAACGGTCGGCGTGGCGATCGGCCCGCCGAAGGCGCTCGAGGCGCCGAAGCCGCACGTCGTCGATCAGCACGATGAGCACGTTCGGCGCGCCGGCCGGCGGCCGCAGCGGCTCGATCGGCGGGAAGGACGTCGGCCGGGTCCTTGGCGTCGTAGGTGACGAGGCCCGCGTACGGCCTGGTCGGGGATCGGCAGGGACGTCCGCTGGACGTCGTCTCGGTCGCTCACCCGCGTCTCCTCCTCGATGGACGAGGGGCCACCCGGTCCGGCCCCGGGCCAGCAGATCACCCTCGGGGGCGGGCGCCATCCTCCCGATGGGATGAACGGCGGACCCCGTTCCTGGTCCCGGCGGGGGCGGCGTACGTACGCTCCTGGTGATGGCACCCATCCGGACCCCGCTCGCACTGCTGGCCGCCGTCGCCGCGGTCGTCCTCGCGGCGGGCTGCGGCGACGAGCAGGCCCCGTCCGCCGCGGGCGGCGCCGCGGCCGCGGCGCCGCCCGCGCGGACCGCGCCCGTCCTGCCCGGGGACCGGGCCCGCGGTGCGTCGCTGCTGACCGCGCCGATCACGCTGATCGACGGAACCGCCCTGCGGCCCGCGGCGCTCCGGGGGCGGGTGGTGCTCGTGGTGAACACCGCCAGCCGGTGCGGGTTCACGCCGCAGTTCGAGGGGCTCGAGGCGCTCTACGAGGCGAAGCGGGCGCAGGGCTTCACGGTCGTCGGCTTCCCCTCCAACGACTTCCGCCAGGAGCTCGCGTCCGGCGAGGAGATCAAGCAATTCTGCGAGCTGAACTACGGCGTGAGCTTCCCCATCGCCGCGAAGGGGCGCGTCACGGGGGGCGACGCGCAGCCGCTGTTCGCGCGGATCGCCGCGCGGCCGGGGCCGGCGGGCGAGGAGCCCGGCTGGAACTTCACCAAGTACCTGCTCGACCGTCAGGGCCGGCTGGTGGCCCGCTACGACTCATCGGTCGAGCCGGACGACCCCGCGCTCATGGCGGCCGTGGACCGGCTGCTCGACGAGGGGGATCTGTAAGAACTTCGGCGCCGCGGACGAGCTGAGGGCGCGCGCCCGGGGGAGGTGCGCGCGCCCCCGGGAAGAGTTACCGGCGGATCCAGGTCGCGGCCATCGCGCCGTTGGCGGCGACGAGCGTGGCGATGGCGGCACCAGCGACGTACAGAGCGATGAGCTTGGAACGCATCTCGTGTATAACCTCGGCGTAGAGGGGACGATCCGGTGTGAGGCCCGGCTTGCCCCCTCTATCGGTGTCCGGGGCCGATTCCTTACGGATCGGGGCCCCAGGAGGCGTGGGCAATTCCTCTCCCGGTGCTGACGACCGGCCTCTGCCGGCGGCTCGGAATCCGCCATCCCGTGGTCCTTGCGGGCATGGCGGGAGGGCCCACGACCCCCGAGCTCGTGGCTGCCGTGTCGCGCGGCGGCGGCCTCGGAACGTTCGGCCTCACGGGGATGTCGGTGGACCGCGCCGCGGCCGCCGTCGCGCGGGCGCGTGAGCTCACCGACGCGCCGATCGCCGTCAACGTCCTGGTCGCGCCGCCCGAGGCGCCCCCGCCCGGCGCCGCCGACCCCGGCCCCGTGTTCGTCGCGATGCGGCGCGAGCTGGGCCTCCCGGACGACCCGCCCGCGCCCCCGCCGCCGGCGTCCGCGCGCGACCTGGTGGCCGCCGCGCTCGAGGCGGGGGCGTCCGCCGTGAGCGTCGGCCTGGGCGACCCCGGCGTGGTCCGCGACCTGGCCGAGGCCGCCGAGGTGCCGTTGATCGCGATGGCCGCGAACGTCGCCGACGCCGTCCGCGCCGTCGCGTCGGGCGCCGACGCCATCGTGGCCCAGGGCGGCGAGGCCGGCGGCCACCGCTCCGACTTCGCCGTCCCGCCGGACGGCCTGCCGCCGCTCGTCGGCACCCTCGCCCTGGTGCCCCAGGTCGTCGACGCCGTTGACGTCCCGGTGATCGCGGCCGGGGGGATCATGGACGGCCGCGGCCTGGCTGCGGCGCTGGCGCTGGGCGCGCAGGCGGTCCAGATGGGCACCCGGTTCCTCGTCGCCGCCGAGGCGGGCGTCCCCGCCGCCTACCAGCAGCGCATCGCCCGCTCCCGCGACACCGACACCGTCGTGACCCGCGCCGTCTCCGGGCGGCCCGCCCGCGGCCTGGTGAACCGCCTGGTGACGGAGCTGGAGGCGCTCGGCGCCCCCGGCCTCGGGTACCCCGGTCAGGCGGGCGCCAGCGCCGACCTGCGTGCCGCGGCCGCCGCGGCGGGCGACGCCGAGCACATGGCGCTGTGGGCCGGCCAGGCCGGGGGCCTGGCGGGAGAGGCGTTGCCGGCCGAGCACCTCGTGGGCGAGATCGTCCAGGAGGCCCGGCTCGTGCTCGCCGGGCTCACCTGACCGGCGTCACCGGGCTACGTCCGCGACCGGCGGGGGCCTGCCTCCCGAAGGCCCCCGCCGGACGCGGGCCCCATCACCCGCGCGGCAGCTCGGGTGTGGGCTCGTCCGTCCCGTCGCCGTCGGGCGAGGGGACGATCTTGGGGAGCGCGACCAGGACCAGGGCGATCCCGGCCAGGACGCACGCGGCGGCGGTGGACAGCCACCCGAAGGGGGCGCCGTCGCCGGAGACGATCATCACGGCCACGCGCACCAGCAGCGCGCCGCCCGCCACGAGCAGCGCGAGGCCCGCCGGGGGGGCGATGCTGCGGCGGTTCAGCGGGCCACCTCGGCCGGCGGATGGACTCCCGCCGGCGGGTTGACTCCGGAGTCGAGGCGCCGGTCCCAGGCGTCCAGGTCGCGCCGCGAGTGCACGCCGGACTTGCGGAGGATCGACTGCGCGTGGGTCCGCACCGTGTGCCAGGAGACGCCCAGCCGCTGGGCGATCTCCTTGTAGGTCAGGTGCTGCCGCATCAGGCGCAGCACCACCCGCTCCTGCTCGGTCAGCAGCACCTCCCGCGGGGCGGTGCGGCGCATCAGGTCGGCGAGCGGGCGCAGCGCGTCCAGGTCGAAGCGCGGGACGCCGCGGAGGGCGTCGCTGACCGCCTCCGTCACCGTCTCGCGATCCGCGTCGGCCGGGATGCATCCGGCGGCGCCGGCGGCGAGCGCCTCCAGCTGGGCCTCGGGTGACCCGTCCTCCAGCGCCACGACCACGATGACGCCCGGGTGGCGGCGCGCCACCTCGCGCGCCAGCTCGGACCCGGGGGCGTCGCGCAGCGCGCGTCCCACCACCAGCAGGTGGTGCGGGTCGGCGTCGAGCGCGCCGAGGGCGCCATCCACCGTCACGGCGGTGCGCGCCTCCAGCTCGGGGCCGGAGAGGAACGCCGCCATGCCGGCGGTCCACGCCGGGTTCCGGCCTGCGATGAGCACCCGAACGGGGGCCTGTTGCAACCTCACCATCCCTTGGGCTGGTCGTGCGACCGTCGCCGCTCCCCCCGGAGCGGCGTGCACACCTCCCATCGGCAGCGCCGCGCGAAAGCTGGATGCCCCGGAGGGCCTAGCTCGGGGCGGGCAGGCTCCGCAGCTCGCCGACGGCCTGGCTGAACGTCTTGGATGCGGCCGCCGCGGCGTCGGGATCTCCGCGGCCGGCGGCGGTGACGAGGTCGTCCATCGCGGCGACGACCGCGACGAGCGCGGCCGAGGCGTCCGCCCGCTGCTCCTCGAGCCGCCGGTCCTGCAGGCGCTCCGCGCGGAGGCGGGCGGACAGCAGCGCCGCCCGGTCGCGGGCGGCGGCGAGGTCGGCGGCGGCGGCGCGCAGCTGCGCGGGCCGGGGCTCGGGGGCGAGTGAGGAGAGGAGCGCCGAGAAGTCGGCCACCGCGTCCGCCGCCGCGGCGGTGTCGGCCAGGTAGCGCTGCGACGACACCTGGGTGCCGTCGGGCACGGACGAGGTGCCCGCCTCGATGGAGCCGCCGCCGCAGCCGGCCACGCCGGCCGCCAGCGCGGCGCTCAGCGCGACGACGAGGAGGCGGCGGCCGCGGATGACAGCGCGTCCAGGGCGTCGAGGAAGGGGCGGGAGGCGCGCGACAGCGTGGCGCGGTCGCCGGAGTCGAGGGCGTCGGCGGCGCCGCGCATGCGCGGGATCATCCGCGCGTACGCGCCGGCCAGGCGGTCCCGCTGGCGCCGCAGCGCCGGATCGTCCAGGCGCAGGGCGCGGAACTCCTCCAGGCGGTCGCGGGCGGCGGCGACGATCCGGTCGATGCGCCGCTTCGACGGCGCATCGCCGGTGACGGCGCGGCCGCGCTCCTCCAGCGACGAGGCGAGCTGGGCGGGCGGATCCACCAGCCGCTGGACGGCGGCGATGTAGTCGGAGGGGGTCGCCGTGGTGGGTCCGGCGTCCACGCCGCCGCCGCATCCGGCGAGTGCCGCACAGGCGAGGGCGCCGGCGACGAGCGCGACGGGCGGGCGGGGCGCCATCGCGCGATGCTACCTCACGTCCCGGGCGGGTCGCGGAGGGGCCGCCTGGGCTAAGGTGGGCCGGTGAACGAGGCCGGCATTCCGCTCGCCCTGTCCTACGACGACGTCCTGCTCGCGCCGCGCCGAAGCGGTATCGCCTCCCGGTCGGACGTGGACGTGTTCACCCGGCTCTCCCGCAACGTGCGGCTCGCCATCCCCGTGGTGTCCGCGAACATGGACACGGTCACGGGCTCCGACATGGCGATCGCGATGGCGCGGGCCGGCGGGATCGGGTTCATCCACCGCTTCCTCTCCATCGACGAGCAGGTGGCCGAGGTGGCGCGCGTGAAGCGCGCCGAGGCCCTGGTGATCAGCGACCCGCACACCATCGCGCCGGGCGCCACGCTGGTCGAGGCCCAGGGCGTCATGCGCCGGCTGCGGGTGACGAGCCTGATGGTGACCCACCCCGACGGCCGCCTGGCCGGAGTGCTCACCGCGCGCGACGTGATGCTGCGCACCGACCCGCTCGAGACGGTCGCCACGCTCATGACGCCCCGGGAGCGACTGGTGACGGGCGGCCCGGCGACGGGTACCGAGGAGGCGGCGCGCATCCTGCGCGACGCGCGCGTCGAGAAGCTCCCGCTCGTGGACGAGGAGGACCGGCTGGTCGGGCTCATCACCCTCCGCGACATCCTGCAGCGCTCCGAGCGGCCCGAGGCGACGAAGGACGCCCGCGGCCGGCTGGCGGTGGGCGCCGCCATCGGGGTCCGGGGCGACTTCATCGAGCGCGCACGGGCGCTCCAGGACGCGGGCGCGGACGTGGTGGTGCTCGACATCGCCCACGGCCACGCCGAGCACTCCGTCCGCGCGATCGGCGAGGTGCGCGAGGCGCTCGGCGCGGGCGTCGACGTGATCGCCGGCAACGTCGCCACCGCCGAGGGCGCCCGCGAGCTGGCGGCAGCCGGGGCGGACGCGGTGAAGGTGGGCGTCGGGCCCGGGTCGGTCTGCACCACCCGCATCGTCGCCGGCGTCGGGGTCCCCCAGTTCAGCGCGGTGCTCGAGTGCGCGGAGGCGGTCGCGCCGCACGGCGTGCCCGTGATCGCCGACGGCGGCATCCGTGCGGGCGGGGACGTGGCCAAGGCCATCGCCGCCGGCGCCGAGACCGTGATGGTGGGGAACCTGCTGGCCGGCACCCCGGAGAGCCCGGGCGTGGTGGTGGCGCGCAACGGCACCCGCGTGAAGGTGTTCCGCGGCATGGCGTCGGCGGGGGCGGCCGCCGCCCGGCGCGCCGTGGACAACGAGGACCCCACCGAGTTCAACCCGATCGTCCCGGAGGGCGTCGAGGCGGTCGTGCCGCTGCGCGACCCGGCCGCCACCATCCTCCACGGCCTGGTGGGCGGCCTGCGGTCCGGGATGAGCTACTCGGACGCCCGCACGATCCCGGAGTTCCACGCCAACGCCCGATTCGTGCGGATCACCCCCGGGGGCCTGCGCGAGAGCCATCCCCACGACGTGTCCCTCTAGCCCAGACCAGGAGCGGCCCGTGCCGACCACGCTCGCCCCACCGGACCTCGCGATCGCCACCGTGCGGACGCTCGCCATCGACGCCGTCCAGCACGCGAACAGCGGCCATCCCGGCGCCCCGATGGGCCTGGCGCCCGCGGCGTGGACGTTGTGGACCCGGCACATGCGCTTCAACCCGGCCGACCCGGAGTGGCCGGGGCGCGACCGCTTCGTGCTGTCGGCGGGACATGCGTCGGCGCTCCTCTACGCGATGCTCCACCTGACGGGCTACGACCTGCCGATGGAGCAGCTCATGCGGTTCCGGCAGCTCGGCTCCCAGACGCCGGGCCACCCGGAGCGCGGCGACACGCCGGGCGTCGAGATCACCACCGGCCCGCTCGGGCAGGGGACCGGCAACGCCGTGGGGCTCGCCCTGGCCGAGGCGATGCTCGCCGCCGAGTTCAACCGCGACGGCCACGCGATCGTGGACCACCGCACCTGGTTCATCTGCTCCGACGGCGACCTGATGGAGGGCATCTCGCACGAGGCGGCCTCCATCGCCGGGTTCCTGGGGCTCGAGAAGCTCGTCGGGATCTGGGACGACAACCACATCAGCCTGGACGGGCCGACCACCCTGGCGTTCGGCGAGGACGTCCACGCGCGCTTCGACGCCTACGGCTGGCGGGTGCTGCGGGTGGAGGACGGCAACGACGTCGACGCGATCGACGCGGCGCTCACCGAGGCCGCGGAGCCCGACGGCCGGCCCACCCTGATCGCCCTGCACACGCACATCGGCTACGGCGCCCCCACCAAGCAGGACACCTCGAGCGCCCACGGGTCGCCGCTCGGGCCCGACGAGGTCGCCGGCGCCAAGCGCAACTACGGCTGGCCGGAGGACGCCCAGTTCCTGGTGCCGGACGAGGTCGCCGCGTGGGCGCCGGAGATGGCCGCCCGCGGCCGGCAGATCCAGTCCGAGTGGGAGGAGCGGATGGAGGCCTACGCCGCCGCCTTCCCGGAGGAGGCCGCGGAGCTGCGCCGCCGCGGCGACGGCCGGCTGCCCGACGGGTGGCGCGACGCGGCGCCGGCGTTCGCGGCGGGCGAGAAGCTCGCGACGCGCGCGTCGGCGGGGAAGGCGCTGAACGCCTTCGCCCACGCCGTCCCGGAGATCGTCCAGGGCGCCGCCGACCTCTCGACGTCCACCAGCACCGACCTGAAGGACCTCGGCGTGGTGCGCCGGGGCGACTACGCGGGGCGCAACATCTACTACGGCGTCCGCGAGCACGCGATGGGGGCGATCACCAACGGCCTCGTCGCCCACGGCGGCCTGCGCCCCGCCTGCGCCACGTTCTTCACGTTCTCGGACTACATGAAGAACACGATCCGCCTGGCGGCGCTGATGAAGCTGCCGTCGATCTTCGTCTACACGCACGACTCGGTCGCCCTGGGCGAGGACGGCCCCACGCACCAGCCCATCGAGCACCTGGCGGCGCTCCGCGCGATCCCCGGGCTCGTGACGCTGCGGCCGGCGGACGCGAACGAGGCCACCGCGGCCTGGATGGTCGCGCTCGAGCGCACCGACGGACCCACGGCCTTCGTCCTGAGCCGCCAGGGCCTGCCGACGCTCGGCCCCGACCCGGCCGTGGCGCGCGGGGCCTACGTGGTGGAGGACGGCGGCGACTGCATCCTCATCGGCACCGGCGCCGAGCTGCACACCGCGCTCGCCGCCCGGGAGCTGCTGGCGGCCGACGGCGTCTCGGCGCGGGTGGTCAGCATGCCCTCCATGGAGCTGTTCCGGCAGCAGGACCTCGCGTACCGCGAGGAGGTGCTCCCCTCAGGGCTGCGCGCCCGCGTCTCGGTGGAGGCGGCCAGCCCCTTCGGCTGGGGCGAGTGGCTCGGCCTGGACGGCCGCGCGGTCGCCATCGACCGGTTCGGCGTGTCGGCGCCGGGCGACCAGGCGCTCGAGGCGCTCGGGATCACCGGGGAGGCGGTCGCCACCGCCGCGAAGGGTGTCATCCGGTGAGTCTCACCCTCGACTCGAGCGTGAGATTGTCGTGATCGGCACGGGCTCCCCCACCCTCCCGGCGCCGGCCCACGACGACGTCCGCCTGCAGCGGACGCCGGCGCCGGCCGTCATCGTGATCTTCGGCGCCACGGGCGATCTCACGTCGCGCAAGCTGCTGCCGGGGCTGTACAGCCTGGCCGTCCAGCAGCTCCTGCCGCCGGAGACCGCGATCGTGGGGGCCGCCCGCGCGGACCTGACCGACGATGCGTTCCGGGCGATGATGCGCGAGGGCGTCGAGAAGCACAGCCGCATCCCCGTGGACGACGAGATCTGGGACGGGTTCGCCCGGCGGCTGCTCTACGTCCCGGTGCCCTTCACCGAGGAGGCCGGCTACCGCCGCCTGGCCGAGGTGCTCGCCGCGAAGGACCGGGACCGCGGGACCCGCGGGAACCGGCTCTTCTACCTGGCCACCGCGCCCGAGTTCTTCCCCGTGATCGCCGAGAGCCTCGGCCGGGTCGGGCTCGCGGACGAGGACGAGCCGGCGGGGCGCTTCGCGCGCCTGGTGGTCGAGAAGCCCTTCGGTCAGGACCTGGCGTCCGCGCGGGAGCTCAACGCGCGCCTGGGCCTCGTGTTCCGCGAGCGGCAGGTGTACCGGATCGACCACTACCTCGGGAAGGAGACGGTCCAGAACCTGCTGGTGCTGCGGTTCGGGAACGCGATCTTCGAGCCGATCTGGAACCGCCGGTACGTCGACCACGTGCAGATCACCGTGGCCGAGGACCTCGGCGTCGGCACCCGCGGCGGCTACTACGACGAGAGCGGGGCCCTGCGCGACATCGTCCAGAACCACATGCTCCAGGTCCTCTCGATCATCGCGATGGAGCCGCCGGCGCGGTTCGAGAGCCGCGACGTGCGCGACGAGAAGGTGAAGGTGCTCCGGGCGATCCCGCCCTTCGACGACCCGGCGGACGTCCGTCGCGACACGGTGCGCGGCCAGTACGGTCCCGGGTGGATCGGGGGCGAGCGGGTCCCCGGCTATCGCGAGGAGCCCGGCGTCGACCCGGAGTCCAACACCGAGACGTTCGTGGCCATGCGGGTGATGGTGGACAACTGGCGCTGGTCGGGCACCCCGTTCTACCTTCGTACGGGCAAGCGCCTGCCGCGCCGAGCCACGGAGGTGGCCATCCAGTTCAAGCCGGCCCCCCACCTCCCGTTCGCGACGACCGAGGTCGAGAGCGTGCAGCCGAACCTGCTGGTGCTGCGGATCCAGCCGGACGAGGGCGCGTCGCTGCGCTTCCTGGCGAAGGTCCCGGGCCCTCAGCTGGACATGCGCTCCGTGAGCATGGACTTCGCGTACGGCGCGTCGTTCCTGCGGGGGTCGCCGGAGGCGTACGAGCGGCTGCTGCTGGACGCGCTGCTCGGCGACTCGACGCTCTTCGCCCGCTGGGACGAGGTGGAGCGTGCGTGGGAGGTCACCGACGGGGTGATCCGCGAGTGGGGGACCGAGCGGGGCGGCTTCCCGAACTACGAGGCCGGCACGTGGGGCCCCGCGGCGGCCGACGATCTGCTGGCCCGCGACGGCCACGTCTGGAGGCGCCTGTGAGCGCGGTCGCCACCCCGCCGAGGACCGAATGGGCCGGCGCGCACGTGACGCTCGACGAGGTCGCGCAGCAGCTCGCGCGCCAGCGGCGGCCCGCGGACGGCGGCACGCCGTTCATGCTCTCCGGCGTCCTGAACCTGGTCGCGTACGCGGGGCACCCCTCCGAGACGGAGGCGATGCTCCGGGTGATCGAGCGGCTGGCCGACCACCAGCCGTCACGGGCGGTGGTGCTGTGCGGCGAGCCCGACGGCGACGGCATCGACGCGCGCGTCACCACAGGGTGCCGGGGCGCCGGCGGCGCCACCCGCATCGCGCTCGAGACCGTGGTCCTGATCCTGCACGGCGCCGTCCGGGCGGGCGCGGCGAGCGCCACGGTGCCGCTGCTGCGGAGCGACCTGCCGACCATCCTGTGGTGGCCGTGGGCCCCCGACCGCCGGGCCGACACGCCGCTGGCGCCGCTCGTGGCGATCGCCGACCGCGTGGTGACCGAGGCGGCCCGCGGGACCGACGCGCGCGAGGCGGTGCGGGCGCTGTCGAGCTGGGTGCCGGCGGCGCGCCCCGCCGTGACCGACCTCTCGTGGGCGGCGGTCACCGGCTGGCGCCAGCTGATCGCCCAGATGCTGGAGGGCGACGCGCTCGCGGCCCTGCGCGGGGGGCCGGCGACGGCCACCATCCTCCACGGCCCCGGGGGGCTGGTGCCCGACGCGCTGCTGGTGGGCGGCTGGCTGCGCGACGTGATCGGCCCCGGGCTGGAGGCCGAGGTGGGCGAGCGCGACGACGGCGACGGCCCCGGGGTGGTGGCCGTGACCCTGCAGGGCGTCCACGGGCGCCGGCTCGTGATCGAGCGGGCCCCGGGCCGCGACGCCGCCTCGGTCGCGGTCACGGAGCCCGACGGCACGGAGCGGCACCGCGTGCTGCCCCTCCCCCGTCCCGACCGCACGATGCTGCTGGCCGGCGAGCTGGAGCTGCAGCGGCGCGACCGGGCCTTCGAGCGCGCGCTGGCGGGCGCCTGCGCGGCGGGGCTGGCATGAGCGCCCCCGAGGTCATCGTGGTGAAGGACGTGGCGACGCTCGCCGACCGGGCGGCCGCGCGCATCGAGAAGGTCGCGCTGGCGCAGCCGGCCAGCGGCCGGGCGACGATCGCGCTCGCCGGCGGGGGGACGCCGAAGGCGGCATACCAGCAGCTGGCGGCGCGCTGCCCGCCGTGGGGGCGCGTGACGTTCTTCTTCGGCGACGAGCGCTGCGTGCCGCCCGACGACGCGGGCTCGAACTACCACATGGCCAAGGACGCCCTGCTCGACCGCATCCCGCTCCGCCCCGACCAGGTGCACCGGATCCTCGGCGAGCTGCCGCCGGAGGAGGCCGCGGCACGCGCCGAGGAGGACCTGCGCGCCTCCATCCCGGGCGACCCGTATCCGGTCTTCGACCTCGTGGTGCTCGGGATGGGGCCCGACGGCCACACCGCCTCCCTCTTCCCCGGCTCCGCCGAGGTGGAGGTCACCGACCGCCTGATGATCCCGGTGCACCGCCCCGACCTGCCGCAGCCGTGGCGGGTCTCGCTGACGCTGCCGGTGATCAACGCGGCCCGCCGCGTGCTGATGCTGGTGGGCAGCGGCGAGAAGGCGCCGATGGTGCGGCGCGCCCTGGAGGGCGACCGGACGATCCCCGCCGGCCGCCTGGACCCGGCCGGCGAGCTGGTGTGGCTGGTGACCGAGGACGCCGCGCGGGAGCTGCCGGCCGGAGAGGACCCGCCGGGCCGCTAGCCGCCGTCAGGCCCGCTACAGCTCGATGAACTCGTCGTCCGGCTCGCCCGGCCGGCCGGCGTACGACAGCTTGCGGCCCCGGTCGAGGCGCCGCTGCCCGAGGAGGTAGAGGGCGGCCGCGAGCAGCACGCCGAAGGGCAGCCACGGCGACCGCGTGGCCGTCGACAGCGCGGACCGGAACGGGCCGCCCGGCGGCTTCGGCGGGGGCACCTCGCGGTGGACCGTGTGCGTGCGCGTGGCGGAGGTCGTGTCCGCCCCGTCCACCGGCGACGGCGCCGGCGTGGACGATGACGGGGTTGCGGCGGCCGGGGAGGCGGCGCGGGCGGGGGCGGCGGACGGGACCGGGGCCGACGGGACGGTGGCCGAACGGGCCGGCGCCGCGGCCTCGCGGGCGACGGCGCGCCGCTGGGACGCGCTCGCGCGGCCGGCGCCCTGGGACGGGGCCGCCGGGGAGGGCGGGCTCGCGGTCGCGGCGCCGGCGTCGCCGGCGTTCGCCGCGGCGGCCGGGGCGGGCGTGGCCGGGGTCGCGGGGGTCGCCGGCGCGCTCGGGACGCCGGCGCCGGGCGTGGCGGGCGTCGCCGGCTCGGCCGGCGTGGCGGCGGGCGGGGTGCCGCCGACGTCCGCGGCGATGGCCAGCGTGGCGTCGTCGTCGCCCACGCCGACCGAGATGGCCACCACGCCGAGG
This sequence comes from Miltoncostaeaceae bacterium, assembly GCA_963749475.1. Lineage (GTDB taxonomy): Bacteria > Actinomycetota > Thermoleophilia > Miltoncostaeales > Miltoncostaeaceae > Miltoncostaea. The sequence goes on along the minus strand of CAVVMP010000010.1, from coordinate 247,780 downwards.
TCGGCGTCGATGTCGGCCTGGGGGAGCGCGACGGGGAGCGTCGCCGCGACCCGCGGGGCCAGCTGGACGCCGAGCAGGGAGGAGTCGTCCACGGCGAGCAGGGACTGGGTCAACACGCCCGCGCCATCCTCGTCGGCGGGCGCCGTGAACCGGGGCGCGGGCTCGGGGCCGGGGACCGGCGCGGGGGTCGGGGCGTCGGGCGCCGGCGGCTCCTCGGGGGCGGCCTCGCCGGAGGGCTCGGGCGCCGGCGTGGGCGCCGCCTCGTGGTCGTCCGTGACGGTCGGCGGCGGGGCGGGCGTCGGGGCGACCTCGGCGGGCACGGCCTCGACCGGGTACACGGCGACCTGCTCCGCCGCCGTGGCCACGCCGGGCGCGGCGGCGATGGCGAGGGCGGCGGCGGCGATCGCGAGCCCCCGCGGGCGGCGGCGGCGGACGGGACGGGCTGGAGGCTGTGACCGGGGGCCCATGGCGATGCCCTCTTCGGCAGATCCGGGGTGAACCTTTAGCCCTCTGCGGGAATTTTGGCGGAACCGGCTAACGTGCCGTCTCAGACCCCGATGGCGAGGGCGATGTCCGCACCGACAAACGCCGCCGCGACCCAGCGCAGGCTGCGCAAATGGCATCTCGAGGACCGTCACGTGGCGCTGCTGCGCGGGCGCATCGCGGCGTACCTGCTGCTCGCGGTGGTGGCCGCGGCGGGGGTCCCGGAGGGGATGTCGGCCGGCGAGCGCGAGCTCGCGGTGGTGATGTGCCTCGCCGCGATCGTCGTCCAGGCCCTCCTGTGGCTCACCTCCATCCGGTGGCCCCGGCGCCTCCTGGACGGCGTCAACGCCGCGCTGATCGTCGACGCGTTGCTGATCCTGGGCCTCGCGGTGGTCTCGAACGGGTGCGAGAGCCTCGCGCTGTGGGCGTTGCCCGTCATGGCGCTCGCCGCGACGGTGGCGCACGGCGTGCCGACGGGCGTGAAGGCGCTGATCCTGGCGGCGATCGTCGTGGGGGCGGTGCAGTGGATCGACGCCGGAGGCAGCGCGGAGCGCACCGCCGGCCCGCTGATCATGGCCGCGATCGTCGTCGCCGTCGCCGGTGGCCTCATCACCGTCAACGAAGGCCAGCTCGAGCGCGACGAGGACCGGCAGAAGGTCCTCTTCAACGCGTCGCGCCGGTTCGTGGGGGTCAACGACCCCGCCGAGCTGCGGAGGATCGCCGAGGCCGCCGCGACGCGGCTGCTGCCGTCCGGGTGGGAGGTGAAGGTCGACCTGGACGACCGCACCGGGGAGGAGCGTGTGTGGCGCGACGGCGAGTGGGCGCGCATCGCGGTGCCGCTGGTCGTCGGGGAGCGCGACCGGGAGATCCGCGTGCTCGGCGCCCTGCGGGCGCGCCGGCACGCGCGGCGGGCCGGCAGCGTGCGGCTCAGCACGCGGCGGCACATCCCCGCCCTCCAGTCGCTTGCGCTGGCCCTGACGACCGCCCTGTCGCACGCCGAGCTGCTGCGCCGGCTGGAGCACCTGTCGCTGTCCGACCCGCTGACGGGCCTGGGCAACCGCCGGGCCTTCGACGAGGCCGTCACCGAGGAGCTGGCGCGGGCCCGGCGGATGAGCGCCCCGCTGGGGCTGGTGATGCTGGACGTCGACCACTTCAAGCGCTTCAACGACCAGCACGGCCACCTGGCGGGCGACGACGTCCTGGTCGCGGTGGCGCGCGTGCTCGGTGAGGTGGCGCGCGCCGAGGACCGGGCGTGCCGCGTCGGCGGAGAGGAGTTCGCCGTGCTGCTGCCGGGGGCGGACGAGGCGGCCGCGACCGCGGTGGCCGAGCGCATCCGGGCGGGCGTGGCGGCCTCCCCGGCGGCCGAGCCGATCACCGTGAGCCTCGGCGTTGCGGCCACCCGCGGCGAGCACGACCCCGGGGCGCTGTTCGGTCAGGCGGACGACCGCCTCTACGCGGCCAAGCAGGCGGGCCGCAACCGCGTGGCGGGGGCCGGGAGCCCGTCTAGCCGGGCTCGATGACGGCCAGCCGGCGCCCGCCGGCGGCCACCACGCGCACGCGGGCGGCGAAGCACGCCGACAGTGCCTCGGAGGTCAGCGCCTCGCCCGCGGGGCCCGACGCCACGACGGCGCCGTCGCGCAGCAGCAGCGCGTGCGTGAGCGAGGCCGGCAGCTCCTCGACGTGGTGGCTCACGTGCACCGTCGTCAGCTCGGGCCGCGCGCGGGCCAGGTCGTCCAGGCCCGCCAGGAACGCCTCCCGGCCGGGCAGGTCCAGGCCGGCGGTGGGCTCGTCCAGCAGCAGCAGGTCCGGCTGCGCCACCAGGGCCCGCGCCAGCAGCACCCGCTGCTGCTCGCCCCGCGAGAAGTTCACGAAGGGCCGGTCGGCGAGGTGCGCGCACCCCAGCCCCTCGAGCAGGTCCGCCGCGCGCCGGCGGTCGCCCGCCGTGAGGCGCTCCGGGCGGACCAGGATCGTCCCTGTCACGCCGGAGCGCACGACATCCGTCGCCGTGGCCCGGGGACGGAACCGGGCGGCCATGGCGGCGTCCACGTGGCCGACGCGGGAGCGGAGCTCGCGCAGGTCGGTGGTGCCGAGCCGGTGGCCGAGGACGGAGGCGACGCCCTCGCTGGGGAACATCTCCGCCCCGGCGACGCCCATCAGGGTGGTCTTGCCGGCGCCGTTCGGGCCGATCAGCGCCCACCGCTCCCCCGCCTCCACCCGCCAGTCGATGCCGCGGAGGATGCGGACCCGGCCGTCGCCGGGCCGGGCGCGCCACAGCCCGACCCCCGCCAGCTCGACCGCCGGGGGGCTCAGGGCAGGAAGAACGCCATCGCCTCGTCGACCACCCGGTCGCCGTCGGCGTCGGCCCGGGTGCGCTCGTCGGCGGCCACCTCGGGCTCGGGATCGTCCGACATGTGCCGCGGCAGCGGGACGCCCAGCATCCGCTCCCCCGCGGACCACCACGTCTCCGGGATGGCGTCCGGCAGCTCCACCCCGAGCATCTCGGCGAACAGCATCGTCCACGCCCGCGGGACCACCTGGAACGTGTAGCCGCCCCCGCCGAGCGCCACCCATCGGCCGTCGCAGGCGGCGCGCGCCAGCTCGTGGATCGCGCGGTATGCCCGCGGGAACGCCGCCATCGTGACCTGGAGGTGTGCGAGCGGGTCGGCGTGGTGGGGGTCGGCGCCGTCCTGGGTCACGATCACGTCCGGCGCGAAGTTCATGACCGCCGGCGCGATGACGTCCTCGATCGCCCGCAGGTAGGGGCGGTCGCCGGCGTACGGCGGCAGCGGGACGTTGACCGACGTGCCCTCCGCCGCGCCGACACCCCGCTCGGCCATCCCGCCCGTCCCGGGGAACAGGTAGCGGCCCGTCTCGTGGACGGAGCACGTCAGCACGCGCGGCTCCTCGAAGAAGATCCACTGGGTGCCGTCGCCGTGGTGGACGTCGATGTCGATGTAGGCGACCCGCTCCGCGCCCGCGTCGAGCATCGCCTGGATCGCGACCGCCGGGTCGTTGTAGACGCAGAACCCGGCCGCCTTGTTGGCGAACGCGTGGTGGAGGCCGCCGCCCGCGACGAACGCCTGGTCGGCGCGGCCCTCCCACACCGCCATCGCGCCCTCGATCGAGGCGCCGCAGACCGCCGCCGCCGCCTCGTGCATCCCCGCGAAGGCCGGGGTGTCGCCGCCGGCGGAGAGGCCCCACTGGCTCGCATCCCACGTCGCCGACAGGGCGGGCGTCTCGCTGTACCGCTTCACCGCGGCGACGTACGCCGGGGCGTGGACGCGCTCGATCTCCGCGTCGGTCGCGGTGCGCGGCGCGATGGTCTCCACGCCCTCCGTCCGGTCCAGGCCGTACGCCCGGATCAGGTCGACCGCCAGCTGGCGCCGCAGCGGCGTCATGGGGTGGTCGTCGCCGAGGTTGTAGGAGGGGCCGCCCTCGGCGTGGACGAACGCGGTGCGGGTCACGCCGACACCGCCACCGCCCACGGGACGATGCGCCGTCCGGTGACGAGGCCGTTCAGCACGTAGGGGTCGGCGTCGGCGAAGGCCTCGACCTCGTCCGGGCCGACCCCGGTGAAGACGATGGCGGCGCCCGTGGGGGGGTCGCCGATGGCGCCGGCCATCACCACCCGCCCGTCGGCCGACCCACGCCCCGATCGCGGCGAGGTGCGCCTCGCGGTGCGGCGCCCGCCGCTCGACGATGTCGGGGACGTAGTCGTAGAAGAGGATCAGGTGGGGGCCGGTCGCCATGGGGCGGACACTACCCTCAGCGCTTTCGCGAGATGCGGAGCGTGTAGGCGTCCCCGCCGCGGCGGGCGAAGACGTCCACGAAGTGGAGGCCGGAGCGCTCCGCGGTGTAGTTGATCACGACCTTCTTCCGGCCGCCCGACCGGAACCGCAGCAGGTGGCGCTCGAGGTTGCCGTTGTCGGTGCCCACCGTCGGGGTGCCGGGCTCCCACAGGTAGAGGTCCAGCACGGCGGTGCGGTGCGTCAGCGTGAGCGCCACGCGGTCGCCGCGCGCTGAGCTGGAGCGGGTAGACGTCGTCGGGGTCCTCGTAGCGGTCGGCGGTCGCCGTGATCGTGGCGTGGCCGCTGCGGTCGAGCGAGGTCTTCTGCGTCTTGACCCACTTCACGTCGTCGTTGACCTCGGACGCGTCGTCGGCCGGCGCACGCAGCGTGACCGCCGCCCGCGGGTTGACCAGGCCCCAGCCGTTGACGTCGTCGCGCCCGCTGCGGCCCAGGTCGATCGCGGTGTTCGTGATCTGCCGGCTCACCTGGTAGGGGCTGAGGCGACCGGCGTTCGCGGCCATGACGAGCGCCGCGACGCCGGTCACGTACGGGGCGGCCATCGAGGTGCCGTCCTTGAGCGCGTAGCCCGGCGGCGACGGCCCGATCGGTCACGCGCACCGGCACCGACGACAGGACGTTCACGCCGGGGGCGATCACGTCGACGGTGCGGTTGTGGTTCGAGAAGGTCGCGGTCTGGAACGGCCACCGGGCAGTCGAACGTGACGTTGCCGTCGCACTGCGCGCCGACGCCGAGCACGCGGCTGTAGCCCGCCGGGAAGTTGAGGGCGTTGACGTCCTGGCCCTGGTTGCCGACCGACGCCACGATCAGCGCGCCCTTGCGGGTGGCGAACAGGACGGTGTCCTGGAAGGCGCGCGAGAAGCCCGGGCCGCCGGCCGAGATGTTGATGACCTTCGCGCCGTTGTTCACGGCGTGGCGGATGCCCTTCATCATCGTCTCGTCGGTGCTGGCGCCCATCGTGTCGGCGATCTGCACCGGGATCACCTGGGCCGCCGGTCGCGAGGCGGGCGCGACGCCCACCACGCCGACGCCGTTGGCGGGCGCGGCGGCGATGCCGGCGACGTGGGTGCCATGTCCGGTGTCGCCGTGATCGGAGGCGTCGGTGTCGCCGCGGAGGGTGCTGCGCGGCGCCACCAGCGGGCTCGCGGGGCCGCCCCACTCCTCGTGGGTCGCGTCGATGCCGCTGTCGAGGATGGCGATCCGCGGCCGCGGGCCGAGCGTGGTGAGGTCGGCCGCCCAGGTCGGGCCGGCGAGCAGGCCCCACTGGGTGGCCGGCGTGAAGTAGGGGGTCGGTGAACGCCGGCGCCGGGCCGGGCGCCGCCGGCGGCGGCGGCCGGTCGTCGGGGTGCGCGCGAGCGACCACTCCGCGCCGTCACCTGCGGGCGCGGGCGAGGGCGCGGTCGCGGGCGGTGGCCGGGCTCGTCGGGCGCGAGCGCCCAGACGCCCGCCTCGGGGACCACCGGGGCGCACGCGTCGCCCAGGCCCGCGAGGCGCGCCGCGGCCTGGTCGCGCCCGGGCGGTGTCGCCGAACGTCACCAGCAGGGTCGGCTGTCGCCGGCGGGGTGTGCGGCCGAACGACACCTGCCCGGCGCCCGCGGGCGGGTCGGGCGGCTTGGCCGGACCCGCGGCGGACGCGGTGGCCGCGGCGCCGCCCATGAGGGCGACCGCGGCGGCGATCCCGAGCGCGCGGCGGATGAGTCGGCGCGGCTACGCATGCCTGGTGGTGATCGGCATCCGGCGGTCGCGCCGAAGGCCCGCGGCGTGATCTTGATGCCGACGGGGCCCTGGCGCCGCTTGTACTCGGCGCGGTCCACCATCGCACGACGTCGCGCGACGACGTCGTCCGGGAAGCCTGCGCCGACGAGCTCGGCGGGCTCGAGGCCCTGCTCGACGTATCCCTCCAGGATCGCGTCGAGCAGGTCGTAGGGCGGCAGGCTGTCCTGGTCGAGCTGGCCGGGGCGCAGCTCGGCGGTGGGCGGCCGCGCGATGGTCCTCTCGGGAATCACGCTCACGCCCCTCCGACGCGTTGCGCCACCGCGCCAGGCGGTAGACCCATGTCTTGGACAGGTCCCGCAGCGGCGCGAAGCCGCCCACCATGTCCCCGTACAGCGTGGAGTAGCCGACGGAGATCTCGCTCTTGTTCCCGGTGGCCAGCACGAGCGCACCCAGCTTGTTCGCTGAGCGCCATGAGCACGGTACCGCGCGCCCGGGCCTGGATGTTCTCCTCGGTGATGTCCGGGTCGAGGCCGGCGAAGATCTCCGCCAGGGCGTCCTCGAACGCCGTCACGATCCCCTCGATCGGGACGACGACGAAGCGGATGCCGAGCGACTCGGCCAGCTGCTCGGCGCCCGTCGAGGCTCTCGGACGAGCTGTGCACGGACGGCAGGGCCACGCCGGTCACCCGCTCCGCGCCGAGCGCGTCCGCGGCGATCGCCGCCGTGAGCGAGGAGTCGATGCCGCCCGGACAGCCCGAGGATCACCCCGGGGAAGCCGTTCTTGCCGACGTAGTCGCCGAGGCCGGTGCGCAGCGCGGCCCACACCTCGGCCTCGTCGTGGAGCACCTCGGCGACCCGCGGCTCCGGCAACGGGGGCCGCGAGCCGTTGCGCACCGCCGGGCGGCGCGTCTCGACGCGCACCGTCTCGCGGCACCGGCATGCCGGCCAGGCGGCGGCCGAGCGGCTCGCGCAGGCGGCGGCGCACCGACACCGCGGGGTCGATGTCCGCCAGCAGCAGGTGCTCGCGGAACTGGGGCGCGCGGGCGATGACCTCGCCCGTGGGGTCGAACACGGCGGACCGGCCGTCGAACACCAGCTCGTCCTGGCCGCCCACCTGGTTGCAGAAGGCGAGCGCGGCGGCGCAGTCGTCGGCGCGGGTGGCGAGCATCCCCTCCCGCCGGTCGCCCTTCAGCCGGTGGTAGGGCGACGAGGAGATGCAGCAGACGAGGTCCACCCGGGCGACGGCGAGGTCGGCGGCGACGGGCGTCGGGTACCAGATGTCCTCGCAGACGGCGAGGCCGATGCGCAGGCCGAGCGCCTCGAGCACCATCGGCGCGTCGCCGGCGGCGAAGTAGCGCGCCTCGTCGAAGACGCCGTAGTTCGGCAGGAAGCGCTTGCGGTACACGGCCTGCACGCGCCCGTCGGCCACGACGGCGGCGGCGTTGTAGCAGTCGCCGTCCCAGTCGGGGAACCCGATGATCGCGATGCCGGCGCGCACGCCCTCCGCCACCCGGTCGAGGGCGTCGCCGGGCCGACGCGGCGAACGCGGGCCGCAGCAGCAGGTCCTCGGGCGGGTAGCCCGAGATCGCGAGCTCGGGGACCAGCGTGACGTCCGCTCCGGCCTCGGCCGCGTCGGCGAGTGCCCCGGCGATCCGGCCGGCGTTCCCCTCGATGTCACCGACGACGGTGTTGAGCTGGGCCAGCGCGACGCGCAGCGGCGCCCCTCCGGGTTCGTGGCCGACCCGGCCCGCCGTCCGGGGCCGTTGGCGCGGTAACCTGTCCAGCGTCCAACGATACGCCTCGCGGACGCGGATGCGCAGCCGGTCCGGCGGGGCCGATCCGGGAGGTTCCATGGCCAGCCTGCCACCTCAGCGGCGCCAGACCGGTGGCCCCGGCGGGGGGCCCGGCCAGCAGCGCCCCTCACGCAACCTCAGCCCCCGCGAGGGCGCGGAGGAGTCGGAGAAGCGCACCGGTCTCCCGACGCTTCCACGTGGGGCAGAAGGTGCAGGGGATGTTCGGCTGCGTGGCGTGCCAGTTCCAGATCCGGAACCGCGGCCCGCTGCCGACGTGCCCGCAGTGCGGCGAGATCATCTGGGCCTACCTCGAGAGCGGGCCGCGACCCGTCCCGGAGGGCGAGGAGGCGACCCAGGCGCCCGCGCAGCCGGCGACGGCGCAGACCACCAGCGAGGAGGGCGTGAAGCTCGACGCGCCCCCGACGGTGACCGTCACGGAGGGCGTGAAGCTCAACCCGTAGGCGTCGCGGCCGATGACCGGTGCGGCCCGGGGACCCCCGGGCGCACCGCCGTCATCACATTTCCATCACACCGTGACGCAAACCTCTTACTCCGGGACCGCCTCTCACACATTCGGGCGATGGATCCTCCATCCACGCGATGACGCGCCGTGGTCGGCCGTCGTCGGACCCTTCGGAGGTGGTGTGTTCCGTCGCGCGCTGGCGTTCGCCGTCGCGGTCATGCTGTTCGTCCCCGTCCTGGCGCAGGCGCGCGAGACCGGGCCGCGGCTGCTCGACGGGCGCATCCCGTCGGCGCAGGTGCAGACGACGGGCAGCGGCGCGATCACGTTCGCGGGCCGGATGGTGGTGAACGGGACGATCCCCGAGCGGGGCTCCGTGCAGATCACGGACCGCGCCGGCGACGCCACGGCCCACCTCGGCGGCGAGGCGCTGAAGTTCAACCGCCGCGGGCAAGATCAGCGTGCGGCGCGCCTCGGGGATCCTGTTCGTGACCGGCTCCAACGTGCAGGTGGTGGTGCAGGGAGGCGGCTTGACGTTCGCCGCCGCCGGCAACGGACGCGCCCGTTTCCTGGGCACGGGCACCTACCAGCTGAACTCCGGCCCGCCGACGGCCTGGACGCCGGCATGGATCCGCATCGCACCCTCCTCCACTTCCGCGCGAAGGAGGACACGGACGTGCGAAACCTGCGCCCCGCGGCCGGTGCGGCTGCCCGACTGACCCGGTGGGCGGCATGAGCACCGCCCCCGCCTCCACGCGCCCCCAGACGCCCGGCCGGCCCGGCTGGACGAGCTCGACGGTGGACCGCGCCCGCCCGGCTGACTACCATCGGGCGCCGATGGCCCCCGCCGACGAGCGCCAGCGCGTCCTGATCGTCGAGGACGAGCCGAACATCGCGTCGTTCGCGCGCATGTACCTGGAGGCCGCCGGCTTCGGGGTGACGCACGCGGCCCGCGGCGACGAGGGCCTGCGCCTGGCGGAGTCCGACCCGCCGGACCTGGTGATCCTCGACCTGATGCTGCCCGGGATGGACGGCTACGAGATCACGAAGCGGCTCCGCCGCGGCGGCAGCACGCCGATCATCATGCTCACCGCCCGCGACGACGCGGTGGACAAGGTGGTGGGGCTGGAGCTCGGGCGCCGACGACTACATCACCAAGCCGTTCAACCCGCGGGAGCTCGTGGCGCGCGTCCGCGCCGTGCTGCGCCGCGGCGAGGCGCGCGGCCAGAACGGCGGGCTGCCGGAGAGCACCACGATCGAGGCGGGCCCGCTGCGCATCGAGGTGGGCGGCCGCGAGGTGTTCGTGGAGGGCGAGGGCGTCCAGCTCACGCCGAAGGAGTTCGACCTCCTGGTGACGCTCATCGAGAACCGCGGGCTGGTGCTGACGCGCGAGCAGCTCCTGGAGCGGGTGTGGGGCTACACGTTCCTGGGCGACAGCCGCACGATCGACGTCCACGTGCGCCAGCTGCGCCGCAAGCTCGGCGACGCGTGCCCGATCCAGACGGTCTGGGGCACGGGCTACAAGGTGCCCGCCAAGCGGTGAACCGGTGGGCGCCGTCCGGCGCCCCCCGGCCGTGGCGGACGCTGCGGGGCCGCCTCGCGCTCGCCGCCGCCGGCGGCCTGTTCGTCGCGGCGATCGTGTTCGCGGCGGTCGGCGGCGGGCTGATCCGCGCCCAGTCCCAGAAGGTCGCCCGCGACGAGCTCGACCGCCAGGCGGTCGCGCTCGCGAGGATCGTGAGCACCCAGGCCGAGAAGCAGGCGGCCGGCGGCGTGACGTTCAGCTTCGTGTCGCCCGCGAGCCTGCAGGCGCTGGTGGGGCCGCAGACCCAGCTGTACTACTCCGGACTGCCCCTCTCCCCCGGCGCGGACCGCCCCACGGACGAGATCCCGCAGGTCGCGGCGCGCGAGCTGGACTACGGGATCCTGGAGCGCGACGGGGTGCAGCGGATCGACTTCGCGGCGACGCCGGGCGCGACGACGACGGAGGCGGCGGCGGCGCCGGTGATGCTGGGCGGCGAGGCGGTCGGCGCGATCCTGCTGGCCCGCCCGCCGGGGACGCCGGCGACGGCGTGGCCGGACGTGGCGCCGTGGGTGTTCCTGGCCGCAGGGATCGGCCTGGCGGTGGCCCTGCTCCTGTCGCTGCTGCTGACGTCGCGGATCACCCGCCCGCTCACCGCGATGCAGCGGGCGACGCACCGCGTGGCGGGCGGCGACCTGCGGACCGACCTCGGGCCCACGGGCACGCGTGAGCTGGATGAGCTGGCGAGCGACTTCAACCTGATGGTGCGGCGCCTCGCCGAGCGCGACGACGAGACCCGCGAGTTCCTGATGAAGGTGACGCACGACCTGCGCACGCCGCTGACGGCCATCCGCGGCCACGCCGCCGCCCTGCAGGACGGGGTGGTGCCGCCGGACGACGTCCCCCGGTCGCTGTCGGCGATCGAGAACGAGGCGGCGCGCCTGGACGCCCTCGTCGCCGACCTGCTGGACCTCGCCCGCCTGGACGCCCACCGCTTCACCCTGGACCTGGCGGAGGTGCGGCCGGCGGAGGTGCTGGACCGGGCGTTCGACGCCCTCGAGCCGGAGGCCCTGACCCGCGGCGTGGCCTTCGAGCGCGGCATCGAGCCGCTGCCGACGGTGGTGACGGACGAGGGCCGCCTCCAGCGCATCGTGGGGAACCTGCTGGACAACGCGATCCACTGGACACCCCCGGGCGGCACGATCCGCCTGGAGGGCACCGCCCGCCCGGACGGCGGCTTCCAGGTCGCGGTGAGCGACACGGGCCCCGGGGTGGCCCCGGAGGAGCGGGAGCGGATCTTCGAGGCCTTCCACTCGAGCGAGAGCCCCGACGGCCGCCACGGCTCCGGCCTGGGCCTCGCCATCTCCCGCCAGCTCGCGCGGGCCCTGGGCGGCGACGTCCGGATGGAGGCCCGCCCCGAGGGCGGGAGCTGCTTCGTCCTCGACGTCCCCGGCGACCCCGCCCGCCAGCCGGAGCCCGCCCGGGTCTGAGGCCCGCCGGGGTCTGAGGTCCACCGGGGCGTTCGCCCGCCCCCGCGTCCCCCGGCGTTCATTTGGACGAGGGGTCGACGTTCATTTGAACGACGACCGCCGACCGCGTTGGAGGCCCGTGAGCGCCCGGTGAGAGGGGCCGGTTACCGATATGGCGCGAAAACGCCGCACGGCACCGGACCTGGAGGGACGACATGTTCATCGGGCAGGACATCAGGACTCACAGCCCACCCCGCACCCACCGGCTGCTCCGCCTCGCCGCCGAGCCCGCCGCCCTCGCCACGGGTCGCGACTCGGTGCGCGAGATGCTCCGGAGCGCCGGCTGGGGCCATGAGGGGGTGGAGCTCGCCATCCTCGCGGTCGACGAGGCCCTGGCCAACGCGATCGAGCACGGGTCGATGTCCGGCGCGCCGCTCGAGATCGAGACCACGGTCGCCGCCGGAGCCGGCACGGCCGAGGTCCTGGTGACCGACCGGGGGCGCCCCGGCGCGCGGGCGCCACTCGGGATCCCGGCCACTCCTCCCCCCTCGAGCGACCACGGCCGCGGGCTCATCATCATGAGCGCGCTCGCCGACCAGCTCGAGGTCCGCCGCGCCGGGCGCGGCACCCGGGTGCGCCTGCGGTTCGCCCGCCCCGCACCCCTCGCGGCCCCGCTCAGGGACGCCGCGGACGCGGTCGCGGGGTGAGCCGTCGGCCATGGCATCCACCCTCTCCGCCCCAGACATCGACGTGCGCCTCGCACTCGCCGCCCGCGACGGTGACGACGCCGCGCTGACGAGCCTCGTCGGGCGCCACGACGCCCGCCTGCGGCGGCTCTGCGCGCTCATCCTCGGCAACAGCCACGACGCCGACGACGCCGTCCAGGAGGCGTGGCTGCGGGCCCTCGCCGCGATCCGCCGCATCGTGCCGGGCGACGTCTCGGCGTGGCTGTCGGTGATCGCCCGCAACGAGGCGCGCCGGCTCGCGAGCCGGCGGCGACCGGCGGCGGGGCAGGCCCTGGAGCAGGTCTCCGCGCCCCTCGCGGACGACCCGTACGAGCAGGCCCGGGGCCACGAGCTCGGGGGCGCGCTGTGCGGGGCGCTGCGGGCCCTGCCGCCCGGCCAGCGCCAGGTGGCCGTGCGCGACGCGCTCGGACAGCGGCCGGCCGAGGCCGCCGCCGCGCTCGGCCTCACCCCCGTGGCCCTCCGCATCCGCCGCCACCGCGCCCGCGCCGCACTCCGTGAGGCGCTCGCCGACGCCGGTGCCGCGCCGCGCCGCGACCCGGCGAGATCCGCGCGAAACGTTTCCGACACGACCCGGGTTCCGTCATCGCACAGCCACACCCATCCTCACGAAGGAGCATCCAGATGGCCATCGCAGCGAACGACGTCGGCGTCCTCACCGTCGAGACCCCCGACGAGGACTTCCGCGCCGGGCAGAACATCGAGGTGACGATCGAGGCCGAGGCCGGCGTCGCCCTCCACGGCACGGGCGGCCAGTACCGCGTCCGCATGAGCATGACCGACCGGACCAACCCGAGCCTGCTCAACCAGCAGGACGTCGTGGGCAACTACGGTGACGCCACCTGGCCGAACCCCGGGCTGAACACCTTCACCTTCACGGTGCCCGGCGCCGCGACCGCCGGCCGCGCCGGCGACATCCTCGAGCCGCAGGCGCGCGTCATCAGCAACGCCGCCCCCCCGTTCGACGGCTCGCACGCGCTCGGCGAGACCATCCTCCTCACGCCGTAGCCATCCCGAGCGCCCGGGCCGGCCCGCCCACGATCGCGGGGCCGGCCCGACGCTCCCATGGAGGACCGACATGCTGCCCCCCAACGATGCCCGGGTCACGGGCCTTCGCTGCGTCGAGCCCGCGAGCGGGAGCTCCGCCGGGCTCGTCACCGCGGGGGACCCCCTCATGATCGTCATGTACGTGGAGGCGGGCGCGGCGCTCTTCGCCACCGGCGCCCGCTTCAAGGTGGGCGTCCAGGTGGACGGGACCGAGCTCGGGAGCTACGGCTGGCGGACCGGCCGCTTCGGCGACGCCGACTGGCCCGATGCCGTCACGGAGGTCCGATTCCGGATCCCCGGCGACGTCACGTCACCGCTCGCCGACCGGCTGGTCGGCGTGGCCGGGTTCCTCCGCGTCAACGCCGCCCTGCCGTACCTCGTCTCGGCCCTCCGGGGGCCGGACGTGTTCGTCGTCCCGCCCGCGGGCCCCTGAACACGGCGGCGCCGGCGGTCCCAGGGACCGCCGGCGCCTCGTGTGCAGCCGTATCGCGTTCGGGGGGAGGTTCCGCCTAGGCGGGGGTCTCCTCCGGGTGGGGGGCGAGCACGGCGGCGCCGCGCTCCCCGGTGCGGACCCGGATCGACTCCTCGACGTCGAAGATGAAGATCTTCCCGTCGCCCGGCTCGCCCGTGTGGGCCAGCTCCAGGATGCAGTCGATCGCGCGGTCCACGTCGCCGTCGTCGAGCACCATCTCCAGCTTCAGCTTCGGCCGGAGGAAGATGGTCGTCTTGGCGCCGCGGTAGCTCTCGGTGAAGCCCTTCTGGCGGCCGGAGCCCTTGACCTCCGTGACGCTCATGGAGGGGAGCCCCATCTGCGCCAGGCGGTCGTGGATGGCCTCGAGGGCTTCGTGGCGGATGAACGCCTCGATCTTCTTCACGTCGTCCGGCTCCTAGGAGGTGGTGGCGGGGTTGGTTGCCGTCGCCGTCGCCGAGCCCGCGGGGGTGACGGGGGTCGACGAGTACCCCGCCGACTCCGGCTCCGCGCCGGGGACGTCGATGAACCGCTCGGGGTAGCCGAACATCGCGTGCTCCGAGATGTCCAGGCCACGCAGCTCGTCCTCCTCGCTGACGCGGAGGCCGACCGTGTACTTGATCGCCAGGAAGACGACGAAGGACGCGGTGAAGGTGAAGCCGATCGTGGCCGCCACACCGTAGAACTGCACCCACAGCTGGTGGCCGTTGCCCTCCGTGAAGAGGCCACCCTCGCCGACGGCGAGGGACGTGGCGCGCTCCTGGGTGGCGAACAGGCCACAGGCGAGCGTGCCCCAGATGCCGGCCATGCCGTGCACCGGGATCGCGCCGACCGGGTCGTCGACCTTGAGCTTGTCCACGGCCACGACGAGCGGCGGGACGATGATGCCGGCGATGAAGCCGATGACCACCGCGGCCCACGGGTCCACGAAGGCACATGGGGCGGTGATCGCCACGAGGCCTGCGAGTGCGCCGTTGCCCATCTGCGACACGTCGAGCGTCTTGAAGATCAGCAGCGAGCCGATGGTGGCGCCGATGACGCCGGCCGCGGCCGCCAGGTTCGTGTTGACCGCCACGTCGGCGAAGTTCGCGCCGATCGCGTTGAGGAACGAACCGGGGTTGAAGCCCATCCAGCCGACCCACAGGATGATCACGCCGAGGATCATGAGGGGCATGGAATGCCCGGGGATCGGCACGGCCTTCCCGTCACGGAACTTCCCGATGCGCGGCCCGAGGATCAGCGTCCCCGCGAGCGCCGCGAGCGCGCCCTGCAGGTGGACGATCGAGGACCCGGCGAAGTCCTGGAAGCCGTCCTGCAGGAGCCAGCCGCCACCCCACGTCCAGTGGGCGACGATCGGGTAGATCACGCCGCTGAAGGCGATGGCGAAGAGGACGTAGCCGATGAACTTCGTGCGGTCGAGCATCGCGCCGAAGACGATCGCCAGCGAGACGGCGCAGAAGACCACCTGGAAGAAGAAGGTGACCTCGAAGTTCGTGTTGCTGTAGGCGAGCGAGGCGTAGTCGGACCCGGGGTTCCCGTTGTCCATGAACCAGCCGCTCGAACCGATGAAGTTGTTCCCCGTGCCGAAGGCGAAGGCGAAGCCCACGGCCCAGAACATGAGGAGCGTGATGGACAGGTTGATGAGGATCTTCCCCATCACCGCACCAGCGTTCTTCATGCGCGAGAGACCGACCTCGAGCATGGCGAAACCGGCCTGCATGAACAGAACGAGGACAGCAGCGAAGAAGACCAGGAGCGTGTTGATCGCGATGTCCTGGTCTGTGGGCTCGCCCTGCGCGGCGGCCAGGGCCGGCACAAGCAGCAGCATCACCGCTACGAGCACCGGCACCAGCCGGAATGGCCTCAAACGCATCTACTCTCCTTGCGCGGATGGACGGGGGCCCTGGGACCCCGGAGTGGAGCCAGGCTACGAAGGGCTCACCCGAGGGGGCTTTGGACACAGGTATGAGAAGTGCCGTCCCGGCTTCTCCACGTGGACAAGGCCCCCGACGGAAACCGCCGGTCCGCGGTCGCCTAGCGGTGGTTGATGGCGGCGCGCGCCCGCGCGCGCGCAAGCATCCGCTCCGCGTCGTCGTGCATCCCCTGCCCCAGGTACCACCCGCCGGCGTCCGCGGCGGCCAGCCCGCGCCACCCGTCCACCCGCGCCGCGATGCCGGGCATGCCGTGCCCCTCGACCACCGCGGCGAGCACGGCGTCCGGCAGCGCGTTGACCTCCGCCAGGTAGGCGAGGTCCTCCGCGGGGTCGCCCATCCGGTGGAACTCCCAGTCGATCAGGACCGGTCCTCCGCCCGGCGGCCACAGCACGTTGGCCGCCACCAGGTCGCCGTGGAGCAGCCCGAACGCGTCGCCGGGCGGCACCGGCTCGGCGGCGAACCGGTGCGGCAGCCCCGCGTCCGGGGTGCCCGCCAGGGCGGCCTCCGCGTCGCGGACGCGCCCCTCGCGGTAGGTGGTGAGGTCGCGCGCCGGCACCCGCCACCACCACAGGCCGCCGACGGCGCTGCTCCGCGTGTCGTGCACCTCGCGCAGCACCGCCCCCAGACGGCGCGCGTCGGCCGGCCCGAGGGCGGCGAGGTCGCGCGGGCCGCCCGGCACCCGGGCGGTCACCAGCAGCCCCGGCTCGTGGCGCAGCAACGCCGGCGCCCACGGCCGGCCGGTGACCGCCGCCAGCGCCGCGGCCTCGCGGTCGAGCGCCGCCGGGTCGCCCCGCTTCTCGGCCCGGGGCGCGCCGTCGTCGCCGATCACCACGTTGAAACGCTCGGCCATCGACGCCCAGAGTAGGGTGTCCGTCCGTGGCAATCCGCCGGACGAAGATCCTCGCGACCCTCGGACCGGCCACCGACGACCCCAAGCGACTCGACGCGATGGTCGCCGCCGGGATGGACGGTGGTCGCATCAACTGCGCGCACGACACGCCGGACGCCTGGCGCCGGCGCGCCGCCGAGCTGCGCGGCGCCGCCACCCGGGCCGGGCGGCCGCTCTCGCTGCTCCTGGACCTGGCCGGGCCGAAGATGCGCCTCGGCACCGGGGTGCGGCCCCGGCAGGTGACGCCCGGCGAGTCGGTGATCTTCGCCTCCGGCGAGGACGCGCCGAGCGGCGCGGTGCCGGTCGACTGGCCGGGCTTCGCCGAGGCCGTCAGCGTGGGCCGCTCCGAGATCGTGATCGGCGACGGCACCCCCCGCTTCCGGGTGGTCGCCTCGGACCCGTCCGCGGGCCTGGTGACCGGCGTCTGCCAGCGGCCCGGGGCGGTCGCCCCGCGCAAGGGCATCTTCTGCACCTACGTCGCGTCGCCCATCCCGGTCCTGGGCGAGCGGGACCTCGCCGACCTGGCGGTCGGCGTGGAGATGGACGCCGACCTCGTCGCGCTCTCGTTCGTGCGCTCCGGCCAGGACGTGCGGCGGCTGCGCGGCGCGATGGACGCCCTCGGCTCCCACGCCCGGGTGATCGCGAAGATCGAGAAGGTCGAGGCGTTCGAGTCGCTCAACGAGATCATCGACGTCTCCGACGGCCTGATGGTCGCGCGCGGCGACCTGGGCGTGGAAGCGGGCGTCGAGCGCGTCCCCCTGATCCAGAAGGAGGTGATCCGCCGCTCCGGCGCCCAGGGGAAGCTGGTGATCACCGCCACCCAGATGCTCGAGTCGATGATCGAGCAGCCCGAGCCGACGCGCGCGGAGGCGTCGGACATCGCGAACGCCATCCTCGACGGCACGTCGGCCGTGATGCTCTCGGGCGAGACCACCGTCGGCCGCTACCCGGTGGAGGCGGTCGAGGCGATGGCGTCGATCGCCATCGAGGCCGAGCGCGGCTTCCCGGTGTCGGTGGACGTCCGGTCCCCCACCTCCAGCCGGCCCGAGGCGGTGATGCAGGCGGCCGTGCACCTGGCCCAGCAGGTCGATGCCGTCGCCCTGATCGTCTCGACGGTGAGCGGCGGCGCCGTCCGCGCGGCCGCCAAGTACCGCCCCCGGCTGCGCGTGATCGCGCTGTCCGAGGACGAGCGGGTGCGCCGCCAGCTGGCGCTGGAGTGGGGCGTCGTCCCGGGCTGGCTGCCGCCGCGCGCCTCCACGCCGGAGCAGCACCGGCTCACCATGATCAAGCGGGCGATGCGGATCGCCGACCTGAAGTCCGGCGACGTGGTGGTGCTGGCCTACGGACCGCCGAAGGCGGGCCCGTCCGAGACGAGCTTCCTGGCGGTGAGCAGCATCCCCTAGGCGCCGATCGAGTCGCGCCCCTCGGCCATCATCGCGCCCACCGCGCGGAGGGGCACGTCGGCCAGCCGCGCGAGCTCGACGGGGCCACCGGGTGGCATGCCGTGGCGGGCGAGATAGGTCACGATGCGCTCACGCGAGTCGGCGAGCAGCGCGCAGCCCGGGCAGTCGCGCCGCCCCAGGTTGCGGGGTGCGCCACACCGCTCGCACCAGGTCGCGACGCGCGGCCGCGCCTCCGCCGGGCGGCGGCGCGGAGGGCGCGGCGCGAGGCTCGACAGGAGGTCCAGTGCGGTCGGAGGGGTCACATGGCGGGTCGTCGTCATCCGCGCCGCGGCTCTTGAGCGCCGCGGCCGCCGTCGCCGCGACCCTGCTCCTCGCGAGCGCGTGCGGAGGGACCGGCGCGTCCGAGCGGACCGGCGCGACGCCGCCGGACCGGTTGAGCGTGACCGTGGAGGGCGGCTCGGCCGGCCGCTTCCGGGTGGACCTGGACTGCGCGATCGCCGACCACGACGCCTGCGCCGGCGTCATCGCGGCGGTCGCCGCCGCCGACGACCCCCGCACGTGCTCGCCGGCCGACGGCGGCGACCGGCGGCTGGAGGTGGAGGGGACGATCGGCGGGGAGCCGATCCGCGCCGTCGTCGAGCGCCGGACCGACTGCGAGATCGCCGCCTACGACGCGGCGGCGCGCGCGGCCGGGCTCTGAGCCCGCCAGGCCCGGATCACCGCCGCGGCGGCGGGCAGGCCGTCCGCGACGGCGTCGGCGGCGGCCAGG
The DNA here is from genome assembly GCA_963749475.1 of Miltoncostaeaceae bacterium. Classification (GTDB taxonomy): domain Bacteria; phylum Actinomycetota; class Thermoleophilia; order Miltoncostaeales; family Miltoncostaeaceae; genus Miltoncostaea. The sequence goes on along the minus strand of CAVVMP010000010.1, from coordinate 229,279 downwards.
TCGACGGGGCCGTGCGCCCCCGTCGTGACCGCCACGCAGCGGGCTCCTCCAGCCACGGCGCAGGCGATGTCACGCGGCGTGTCGCCGACCACCACCACGTCCGGGTCGCCCCCGTCGCGGGCCACGGCGATCGGCACCAGCGCGTCGCGGCGGTCGTGGTCCGACCCGAACGCCCCCCGCCCGCGCGGGAACCACTCCCCCAGGCCCGCGGCCGCCATCTTCGCGTGGGCGATCGGCTCCAGGTTGCCGGTGAGGAGCGCCAGCGTGACCCCGTCGTCGCGGAGCGCCTCGAGCCCGTCGGCGGCGCCGGGGGCCACGACCGGCGGCGGGTGGAGGGGCTCCAGCGTCGGGTACAGCTCGCAGGCGCGCGCGATCCACATCGGCAGCCCGGCGGTGATGCGGTCGTCGGGCACGCCGTGGCGGAGCAGCACCAGGCGGGCGATCTCCCGGTCCGTCCGGCCGCCGGGGCCGATCGCCACGATGTCGTCCTGGGTGGCCGGCACCCCGAAGACGTCCGCCGCGGCCGCGGCGAGCGCCGCGGTGTGGGCGTGGGGCCGCCCGATCAGCAGCGTTCCGTCGATGTCGAGCAGCGCGAGCACCCGGCCCAGGATAGGGACGCGCGGGGCGTGCCAGACTTCCCACCGTTGACTGGTCAAGGGTGGAGCGGCGCCTGAGGGGACGGACGATCACATGGCTGGGCATCGCCGCCGTCGCGGCGATCCTGGTGGCGACGGCGCTGGCGACCGCCGCGGCGGTCCGCGACGCGGACCGCGATGCCGAGCGGGACCGCGACGCGGTCGCCGGGCGCGCCGTGGGCGCGCTGGCGACCGAGGTGGAGACCGCCCGGAACACGGTCAACGACCTCCGCGCCTACTTCGAGTCAACGTCGGGCGTGACCGCGGCCGACTTCGAGCGCTTCACGGCGGCGATGCTCGGCCGGCAGCCCGCCCTGCGGGCGGTCGCGTGGAGCGAGGGGCCCGTCGAGGGCCCGCCGGCCGTCGCGCTGACGAGCGGCGACGCGGCCGGCGATCCCCTCGGCAGCGCGGAGGCCGCGGCGGTGCTGGCCGCCGCCCGCGACGGCCAGGAGACGCGGCTGTCGGCGCCGATCGAGGCGAGTGGCGGCATGAGCGCCGTGATGGTGGCCCCCGTGTACCGCGCCGGCGCGCGGCTCGCGACCCCCGCGGAGCGGCGGGCGGCCCTGCGCGGCTTCGTGAGCGCCACGGTCTCGGTGCCGGCGTTCGCGCGCGCCGCCGCCGCGGACCTCCCGCCGGGCGTGACCGTGCGCGTGGAGGACGCGGGCCCCGCCACCGCGCCGCCGCAGCGGGCGGGGATCGACGTGGCGGGGCGCCACCTGGCCGTCGCCGTCGGCGGCATCGGCGGCTCCTCGAAGCTCGTGCCGGCGGCGATCGCGGTGGGCGGGCTGCTGCTGGCCGGGGTGGTCACCCTGCTGTTCGTGGAGTCGGAGGGACGCGAGCGGACGGCCCGCGGCGAGCTGGCGCGGCTCCAGCTGCGGCACGACCTGATCCTCTCCTCCGCGGGCGACGGCATCGTGAGCGCCGGACCCGACGGCCGCGCCCGGTTCGTGAACCCGGCGGCCGCGCGCATGCTGGGACGCAGCGCCGAGTCGATCGCGGGACGCCCGATCGCCGAGACGGGCCTGCCCTCCCCCGACGCCGCCCTGCGCGCCGGGCGCCCGGCGTCCGGCGAGGCCGAGATCGCCCGGCCCGACGGCACGCGGTTCGCCGCCGAGTTCACCACCACGCCGATCGCCGACGACGGCCGCTCGGGCGCCGTCATCACGTTCCGCGACGTGACCGCCCGCAAGCGGCTGGAGGCCCAGACCCTCGAGAGCCTGGCCGCGGCGGAGCAGATGGCGGCCGTCGACCCGCTCACGGGCCTGGCGAACCACCGGACCTTCCACGAGCGGCTGGCCGCCGAGGTGGGCCGGGCGCGCCGCACGGGGCGCGGGGTGGCGCTGGTGCTGATGGACCTCGACCACTTCAAGCGGGTGAACGACCACCACGGGCACCAGACCGGGGACCGGGTGCTGGAGCACGCGGCACGCGTGATGCGCGAGGAGACGCGCAGCGGCGAGCTGATCGCCCGCGTGGGCGGCGAGGAGTTCGCGATGCTCCTCCCCGACGCGGACGTGGACGAGGCGCTGCGCGCCGCCGAGCGCATCCGGCGCGCGATCGCCGCCACCGACTTCCCCGCCGTGGGGCGGATGACCGTCTCGGCGGGCGTGTGCGACATGGCGCACGCGCAGGACGCCGGCACGCTCTACCGGCTGGCGGACGGGGCCCTGTACTGGGCGAAGCACCGCGGGCGCGACCGGGTGGTGTCGTGGACCCCCGATGCGCCGGAGCCCCTGTCCGCGCGCGAGCAGGCCGACCGGCTGGACCGCCAGCAGGCGCTGGTGAGCGTGCGGCTGCTCGCGCGGGTGGTCGACGCGAAGGACCCGATCGACCCGCCGCCACTCGGAGCGGGTCGGCGACCTGTGCGCCGAGATCGCCGAGGAGCTCGGCTGGAGCCCGGAGCGCGCGGCCCTGCTGCGCGAGGCGGGGCTCGTCCATGACGTCGGGAAGATCGTGGTGCCCGACGCGGTGCTGTTCGCCCCCCGGCCCTTGGAGCCCGACGAGCGGGCCGTGGTGCAGGAGCATTCCACGGTGGGTGCACGAATCGTCGACGAGGCGCTCACCCCGGAGCAGGTTCGCTGGGTACGGTCCCATCACGAGCGCTGGGACGGCACCGGATATCCTGACGGCCTCCTGGCGGAGGACTGCCCGGAGGGCGCGCGGATCCTCGCCCTCGCCGACGCCTGGGACGTCATGACCTCGGAACGCCCCTACGCCACCTCGCCCGCGACGCCCGCCGAGGCGCTCGCCGAGTGCCGCGCCTGCGCGGGCGGACAGTTCTGGCCGCCCGCGGTCGAGGCCCTGGCCCGCGTGCGGGGAGGCGCGTGACGCCCGGACGCCGGCTCGCCCTGGTGGCGGCCGTGGTGGCGGGGCTGGCGGTGGCGGGGCTCCTCGGGCTCGCGCTGGCGCTGAGCGACGGGGGCGACCGCGCCCGGCCGAGCCTGCGCGTGGTGGTGGAGGACCAGTCGGCGGTCGCGACCGTCCCGTCGCGCCCGCCGGCGCCGGCGCCGGCGCGGACGGGGGCGCCCGCGAGGGGCGGGGCGGCCCAGGCCGCACCGGGCCCGGCCGCGCCGGCCCCCACCCCGCGTGTCGTCGTCGTCGCGCCGCCCTCCGACCAGGCGACGCCCGCCGCGCCGCGGGTCGCGCCGCCGCGGCGGCCGCGCCCGGTCGTCGCCCCGCCGGCGACGGGCGTCACGACGCCCCCGGTGGCCGTGGTGGGCGGTGGTCCCGCCGCGCCGGTCAACGTCCCCGTCGCGACGCCCGACCCGCCCGCGCCGCCGATCGCGGCCCCCGTCGCCGCGCCGCCCGTGACCGAGCCGCCCGTGACCGAGCCCCCGGTGGAGGAGCCCCCGGTGGAGGAGCCCCCGGTGGAGGAGCCCCCGGTCGAGGAGCCGCCGGTCGAGGAGCCGCCCGTGAAGGAGCCGCCCGTGAAGGAGCCGCCCGTGAAGGAGCCGCCCGTGAAGGAGCCGCCGGTCAAGGAGCCGCCGGTGGACGACCCCGGGAAGGACACGTCGAAGGGCGCCCCGCCGGCGGATGACGGATCCGCTGAGGACGCGCCCGCAGGCTGCCCGGCGGAGGCCTAGCTCCGGGAGAAGGGCAGCACGTTGGTGAGCCACTCGACGAGGGCGTCGGGGTTGCGGCTCTGCACCATCACCTCGCCGGGGCCGTCGAAGTCGAAGACGAACCCCTCGCCGCTCTTCAGGCTCTGGATGGTGCGCCCCTCGGCGGCGCGCCGCAGCCGGAACGTGACCCCCTCGTCGAACGCCACCATGTGGCCCGAGTCGACGGTCACCCGCTCCCCCGACGCCAGCCGGATGCGATCGAGGGCGCCGTAGCACCCGAGCACCACGGTCCCCTGGCCGGTCGCCCGCAGCAGGAAGCCGCCCTCGCCGCCGAACATCGTCTTGAAGCCGCCCCACCGGGTGTCGACGTCAACGCCCTCCTCGGACGCGATGTACGAGCCGCGCTGGATGAAGACGGGCTGCTCATGGACCTCGACGGTCGTCATGTCGCCGGGCAGGTGCGCCGCCACGTCCACCCATCCGCCGCCGGCGGGCGCCGTGTAGGTGGTGAGGAAGAACGACTCGCCGCCCAGCACGCCGCGGCGCAGCGACTTCATCAGGCCGCCCTGCATGCCGGACTCGATGGCCACCCCGTCCGACGTGGCCATCATCGCGCCGGCCTCGACGCGCAGCACCTCGCCCCCGCCCATCGCGCAGCGTCCCACCGAGAAGCTGGGCGCGTGACGCACCGTGATGTCCATCCCCCGACCTCCCCGCTCGACGCCCCGTCGCCCGCAGCCTAGACCGCGCCGCCAGGGCGGAACGCGGGTGCCGCAAGCCTGTACGCCCGGCCAAGGAACCCGGCGCCTCCGCCATCGAGACTGGGGGTGCGAGCGGGGTGGAGTGCACTGCCTACCGGGTCAGCTCCGTTCGTCACGGTGAGCGGCGAGGGTCGAGGGGTCGCCCCCTTCTCCTCGATCCACGCCCTCTCGCCGATGCTCCCTCGCCGCCCCCACCAGCGCCGCGATCACGCCGCTGCCGGGGTCGGCCTCGGGGTGCCACTGCACGCCCAGGAGCCACCCGCCCCCGTCGCCCTCGACCGCCTCGGGGAGGTCGTCGCCGACCGACCGCGCGGTGACGCGCAGGCCCTCGCCCACCTCGCCGACCGCCTGGTGGTGGTGCGAGACCACGCGGTGCGGCGAGCCGCCCGCCGCATCCATGGCCCGGGAGCCCGGCTCGATGTGAACGTCGTGCTCGTTGCCCTCGAACCGGCCGACGCGGCGTCGGTGGTCCTCGTGACCCAGGACGTCGGGCAGGTGCTGCACCAGGGTGCCGCCGGCGGCGACGTTGATGACCTGCGCGCCACGGCAGATCCCCAGCACCGGCAGGCCCCGGGCCATCGCCTCGCGGGCCAGTGCCGACTCGACGGCGTCGCGCAGCGGCACCGGCGTCTCGGCCAGCGGGTGCGGCTCCTCCCCGTACTCGCCGGCCCCCACGTCCACGCCGCCCACCAGCAGCAGGCCGTCCAGGCGGTCCAGCACGCGGGCGGGGTCCTCCGCCAGCACGGGATCGGGCGGGATGAGCACCGCCACGCCGCCGGCGCGCTGCACCTGCTCGATGTAGTTCATCGCGACCAGCGCGGCGGGCATGTCCCAGACGGACCACTGGGCGCGCTCGACCGCGGAGCAGATCCCGATGACCGGCGTGTCGGAGGGCCGCTCGATGCCCGACAGGCTAGACCAGCCGTCCCCGCCGATGTCGGCTAGGCGCGCCACTCCCGGGTGTGCAGGGGGCGCATCTCGTACGGGATGGCCCGCCCGGCATCGCGGCCGCGCACCACCCCCGTGCGCCCGTACTCGACCACCGGCGGGGCCGGCGCGGGCTCGACGACGCGGTCGATGAGGATCTCGAACGCCTCCCGTCCCGTGGCGAAGCGCCACGCGGCGCCCGGGTCGCCCGGGCAGCGGTCCGGGTGGTGGGTCCGCGCGAAGCGGCGCCACGCGCCGACCAGGTCGTCCCGGTCGGGGGTGCGCGGCGGGAGCCCCAGCACCTGCGTTGCGGTCGTCACGTTCACGATCCCGACGGTACGGCGGGCGCCGCGGCGGGCCACCCGCCGCGCGGACGGTCGGGCACCTGGACGGCCGGATAGCATGGCGGGCGATGATGACGACGGGCTACGTGATCGCGGGCATCCTGATCGGCGTGACGGTGCTGTTCGCGGGCGGGATCGTGGGCGGGCTGTGGTTCGCGGTGCACGCGACGCGCCCGGAACTGCTCGAGCGCCGGCGCCGGCGGCGGCACGAGCGCTGAACGATGCGTCCGGTGGCTGCCCTAGCGTCCATCGGACCATGCTGCGCGAGGACACCGGCGCCCGCTACGAGCGGGGATTCCTGCGCCGCCGGCTCGTGACCGGCGCGCGCGAGTTCGCGTTCATCTCCGCGGCGTCGCACCGCGCCATCCTGCGGGAGCAGGAACGGGTGCCGGTGGCGGTGGCCGAGGACGAGCGGCGGACGTGGTGGATGTACCGCGACCGCTTCTTCTGGGAGGACGACGGGCTGGAGGCCGACGAGGTCGAGGCGCTCGTCCACGAGCGCGACAGGCGGCTGCGGAAGCGGATCGCGCGGGCCCGCGACCTGATGGAGGCCGAGGCCGCCGCGGCCGGCCCGCGGCGCGAGCCGATCCCCGAGGACGTGCGCGTGGAGGTCTTCCGGCGCGACGGCGGCCGCTGCGTGGCCTGCGGATCGGCGGAGCTGCTCCAGTTCGACCACGTGATCCCCGTCGCGCTCGGGGGCTCCTCCACCCCGGCGAACCTCCAGGTGCTGTGCGCGCCGTGCAACCGCGCGAAGGGCGCCGGGCTGCGGTGAGCATCGACGGCGCGCCGGCGGTCGGTGACGTCCTCGCCTGGATGAGCGAGCACGGCCGGCGCCTGCGCGAGCTGGTGACGGCGGAGCAGGAGGGCGAGCGCGAGCTGGCGCCCGCCGACGACCCCACCATCCGGGCGCACCTGCGCTACGCCGCCGAGGCCCTCGCGGCGACCGCGCCAGAGCCGCTCGCGACCGGGCTCGCCGGGTTCGCCGACGCCCTCCCCGAGTGGTTCACGGAGTGCCAGCCGCTGTACGAGGACCACCTTGCGGCGGGGGTCGGCGCGATCGCGCTGGAGGAGCACCTCCAGTTCGGCACCCGCCCCGGCGTCAACCCGTCGCTCGACGCGGCCCTCCACTTCCGGCTGCGCATCACCGCCTGGGTCCGGATCTTCCTGATCGGCATCGAGCGCTGGCTCGGCCCCGCGGTCGACGGCCTGGCGGAGGAGGTGCTCGAGGAGATCCGCGGGCGCAGCGGGGACCTCGGCCGCATGATCCTGTCGTTCGGGACGGCCGCGAAATCGGCGGCGCGCGCCGCGTCCGGCGGGCCGGTGGACATCGAGACCCAGGACGAGATCGGCCAGGTCGCCGCCGTCCAGGGGCACGTGCGGATCATGCTGGAGGCCCTGACGGGCGCCCGCCCGACGCAGGACTGACGACCCTCGAGGGCCGGGTGCCCTCACGGTACGGATCCGCGTGCCGATGCCTCCTCCGTGAACGTCACCGCGGAGGCCACGGCGTCGTACCAGCTGTCGGAGGTCATCGGCGCGCTCTCCCATGCGCTCGACCTGACCGAGGGCCAGCCCGTCGGGCACTCGCAGCGCGCGTGCATGATCGGCATGCACCTGGCGGACCGCCTGGACCTGCCGTCCGAGCTCCGCGCGGAGGTCTTCTACGCGACGCTCCTGAAGGACGCCGGCTGCTCGACCAGCGCCGCCCGGATGGCGGAGCTGTTCCGGACGCCGGACGGCCCGCTGAAGCGCGAGTTCTCCAAGGTCGAACTGGACGAGCACCGCGGACTTCGTCCGCTTCGCCGCCCGCGAGGTGGCGCCCGGCGCGCCGCGGATCGTCCGCGCCGCCACGCTGCTCCGCGCCCTGCGGACGCTCGCGAAGGAGGCGTCCCAGCTCAACGAGGCCCGCTGCGACCGCGGCGCGCGGATCGTGGCGATGATGGGCTTCGCGCCCGCCGTGGCCGAGGCGGTGCGGGCCCTCGACGAGCACTGGGACGGCAGCGGCCGCCCCGACGGCCTCGGGGGCGACGCGATCCCCCTGGTGTCGCGCATCGCGTGCATCGCCCAGACGGTGGACGTCTTCACCACCGCCGACGGCCCGCAGGCGGCCATCGACGTGGTCCGGGCCCGGCGCGGCAGCTGGTTCGACCCCCGGCTGGCCGACGCGTTCCTGGCGACCTCCCCCGACGACCCGCTCTGGCTGCGGCTGGCGTCCGACAACGCCAACGAGGTGCTCCGCGACCTGGAGCCGGAGGCGACGGTGGCGCTGGCCGACGAGGAGGGCCTCGACCGCGTGGCGGAGGCGTTCGCGAGCGTCATCGACGCGAAGTCGCACTTCACGCACGAGCACTCCGTGGGGGTCGCGACCTACGCCGTCGGCATCGGCGAGGAGCTCGGGTTCGACCCGGTGCGGCTCCGGTGGCTGCGGCGCGCCGCGCTGCTCCACGACATCGGCAAGCTCGGCGTGTCGAACACGATCCTCGACAAGAACGGGAAGCTCACCGACGAGGAGTTCGGCGAGATCCGGGTCCACCCCCGCCACACGTACGAGATCCTGAGCCGCATCTCGGCCTTCGCCGGGATCGCCGAGGACGCCGCCGCCCACCACGAGCGGCTCGACGGCCGCGGCTACCACCGCGGCGTGGGCGCCGAGCACCTCTCGCTGGAGGCCCGCATCCTCGCGACCGCCGACGTCTACGAGGCGCTCACCGCCGACCGGCCCTACCGCGGGCCGATGCCGCGGGAGCGGGTCCTCGAGATCATGGAGGGCGACGCCGGGACGGCGTTCGACCCCGTCTGCCTGGAGGCGCTCCGCGCCGCCTCGGACGTGCTCGACTCCGCGCTGTAGCCACGGGACGCGGCGACCCGCGCCGCGAACAGCATCCCCACGACCAGCCCGGCCAGCGCGTAGGTGAACACGGCCCACGGGGTCCCCGTGTCGGAGCCGGCGAACACCCCGTGCAGCATCGCGAGCGCCCAGGCGACGATCGCGACCCGGTGCAGGGCCCGCCAGCGGCGCTGCCCCAGGCGCGCCCGCATGAGCGTGCTGACCCAGATCACCAGCAGCACGTAGAGCCCGAGCACCCCGAGGGCCGTCGCGACCGGCCGGTAGCCGGACGCGAAGGGGATCGCGAGGTCGGCGACGGACATGGCGGCGTCGGCGTCGACGAGCAGCATCGCCAGGTGCAGCCCGGTCATGAGCAGGGCGAGGTTGGTGAGCTGCCGGTGGCCGGCGGTGGTCAGGACACGCGGCCAGGCGTCGGACGACATCCGCAGCGACAGCGCCAGCCCCAGCCCCACCACCACGGTCAGCAGCACCAGCGCGGCCATGCCCGAGCCGCGCGCGAGGGCCCACTCGAGGTCGTTCAGGTTCACGCCGCCTCCGCCGCGGGCCACCCGCCCACCGGCAGGGAGGCGCCCGAGGGCGCCACCAGCAGCCCCGGCATGCCGAGGCGGTCGAGCAGGGCCGAGCCCGGACCCGCGCCGAGGACGAACGCCGCGGTGGCCGCGACCTCCGCGCGCTCGCACGTGCCCGCCACGGCCGTGGCCGACCAGAGGCCGGTGCCGGCGGGCGCGCCGGTGGCGGGGTCGATCAGGTGGTGGCGCCGGATCCCGTCGCGCACCCAGCTGCGGCGCTCCACGCCCGACGTCGCCAGGGCACCCCGCTCCAGCGTGACCGGGACGGCGCCGTCGGGCGTGCGCACGGCCACCGTCCATCCCGCGCGCCCCGGTGGCCGGCCCAGCACGGCGAGGTCGCCGCCGGCGCTCACCAGCCCGCAGCGCGCGCCCGCGTCACGCAGCAGCGCGACCGCGGCGTCGACCGTCATCCCCTTCGCGATCCCGCCGAGGTCCAGCTCGACGCCCACCGGCACCGTGACGCACCCCGCGGCGCGGTCAACCCGGACGCCGCGCCAGCCGCCGCCGGGCGCGGTGCGGGCGGGGCCGCCCGGCGCGCCGGCCACCTCCTCCCACGTGCGGTCGTAGCCCAGGCCGCGCAGCTGGACGCCCAGCGCCGGGTCGAACACCCCGGCGGTCGCGCGGGCGGCGGCGAGCGCGCGCTCCACCGCGTCGAGCACCACCGGCCCGGCGGGCGCGGGCCGCCCCGCCGCGGCATTGAGCCTGCTGAGCGCCGAGTCGGCCAGGAAGCGGCTGAGCAGGGACTCGCGCTCGGCGAACAGCGCCTGGACCGCCCCTTCGGCGTCCGGGTCGGCGTCCCGGTTGACCGTCACCTCGACCCGGGTCCCCATCGCGGGGAAGACGGCGCGCCGCAGCCCGGTCACGACGCCCCGCTGGACGCGTCGGGGGTGTCCGACGGCGCGGCGGGCCCGACGACGGCGTCCGGCAGCACCCCCGAGAGCTCGTCGGGCAGGACGCCGCGGAGGTAGTCGCCCACCGACCCGGACTCGTCACGCGACGGCGCGGAGACCGGGGGCGACGCGGCGTCGTCGTCGCCGGCCGCCATCCGGCCGGCCGCCAGGCCCGAGAACGCCGCCAGCATCGCCAGCGCACCGGCGATTCCCACGGTCCGCAGGCGCCCCGCGCGGGCGGCGATGCGCGCCGCGGGAGTCGTGGGCTCGTCAGGCATCGGGGGCACCGTAGGGCGCTCGTGTGAAGCGACGGGAAAGGCGTCTGAAGAAACGATGAAGATGGCCGGCCCCGCATGTGTCATCGTGCCCGCCGTGGCGACCGTCTACGTCACCGGCCACCGCAACCCGGACCTCGACTCGATCGCGTCGGCCCTCGGCTATGCCGAGCTGCGCAACCGGCTCGACCCGTCCAACCGCTATGTGCCGGTCCGGCTCGGAGAGTTGAACGCCCAGGCGCGGTGGGCGCTGGAGCGCAGCGGCGCCGCCGAGCCCGAGCTGCTGGACCACGTGCGCCTGCGCGCGCGGGACGTCATGCGGTCGGACCACCCCGTCGCCCGCCACGGCGAGTCGCTCCGCGACGTGGGCCTCGCGATGGCGAAGGGCGACGTGGACATCATCCCGATCCTCGACGACGAGGGCGCCGTCGCCGGGATCCTCACCACCCGCGACCTCGCCCGGCGGTACATCAAGGAGTCGAGCGAGCCGTCGAGCTTCGCCGACCGTCCCGCGTCGGCGGACCTGATCGTGGAGGTGCTCGGCGGCACGATGGTGGTGCCGCCCACCCGGCGCCTCAACGGCCGCCTGTGGGCGGTGACGGTCAACGTGACCACGATGGGCAGCACGATGGGCGCGAACGACATCGTCGTGGTCGGCAACCGGGCGGACGCGCAGCGGCGGGCGGTCGAGATCGGCGTCGCGCTGGTGGTGTCGCCATACGACTCCGAGCCCGACGAGGAGGTGCTGGCCCTGGCGCGCGCCGCCGGCACCGGGATCGTGCTGTCGCCGCTCGACTCGTACGTGACCGGCCGGCTCGTGTCCCTGTCGGTGCCGGTGCGCGAGGTGATGAGCCCCGACCCGCTGACCGTGGAGCCCGACGACCTGATGGCCGACGTGGCGGAGCGGATGCGCGAGGTGCACTACAGCGCCGCCGTGGTGGTCGACGACGGCGGCGCCCCCGCGGGCGTGGTGACCCGCGCCGAGCTGGTGAACCCCACGCCGCGCCAGGTGCTGCTGGTCGACCACGCCGAGCAGGCCCAGAGCGTCCGCGGCGTGTCCGAGGCGAGCATCGTCGAGATCCTCGACCACCACCACATCGGGTCGATCGAGACCCGCTTCCCCGTGGCGGCGACGTTCGACCCCGTCGGCAGCACCGCGACGCTGGTGGTGGAGCGATTCCGGTCACACGGGCGCGAGCCGCAGCGCCCGACCGCGACGATGCTGCTGGCGGCGATCCTCTCCGACACCGTCATCCTCAGCTCCCCGACCACCACCGAGCGCGACCACGCGGTCGTCGCCTACCTCGAGGAGCTGCTGACCTGCGACGCCCGCGGGTTCGGCACGGAGATGTTCGAGGCGTCGTCCGCCGTGGGGGACGTCGCGGCCGAGGAGATCGTCCGGCGCGACGCCAAGGAGTACGAGGTGCGCAACGGGCGCCGCCTCTGCGTCGCCCAGATCGAGACGGTCGGCCGCGGCCTCTTGTCGCGCAGGCTGGAGCTGCTGGGCGCCATGGAGGACGTCCGCGCCCGGATGGACTACGTCGTGATGGCGCTGATGGTCACCGACATCGTCGAGAAGGGCACCGACCTGCTCGCCGCCGGCGACGTCGCGACCGTGGAGCGCGCGTTCGGGGTGCCGGCGAACGACGGGGTGCTGGACCTGCCGGGCGTGATGAGCCGCAAGAAGCAGGTGGCGCCGCGGCTGCTCTCCGCCTTCTGAGCCGTCCGGGCCGCTACTCGTAGAAGGCGAGCGTCGCCAGGACGGCGTAGAGCCCGATCAGGGCGATGCCCTCGAACTCGGTCGCCTCCCCGTCGCCGGTGACCTGCCAGACGGCGATCGCCATCAGGGCGAGCGCGCCGATGTACACCGGCGAGGCGACGAACGTGAGCCGGTCGTCGAAGAACAGCGACAGCAGCACCAGCGCGGGGAACAGGAACGCCGCGATCTGCGCCACCGAGTTCTTCACGACCGACACCGCGAGGTCGGACTTGCCCTTCGCGGCGAGCACCACCCCCACCACGTGCTCCACCGCGTTGCCGGCGATCGCGACGATCACCAGGCCGATGAACGCCTTCGACAGGCCGAGCTCCCTGGCGGTGGTGTCGATGGAGTCGACGAACCACTCCGACACGAGGGCCGCGCCGAGGCCGCCGACGGCCAGCAGCCCCAGCGCGAGGGGCATCGGCAGCCCGGCGGCGCGCGGCTCCTCGAGCGCCGGCTCCTCCTCGTCCGACCGCAGGTAGGCCACCAGCCACACCGCGTAGACCACCAGCAGCACGATGGCCCCCACCACCGAGATCGCCACCTGGTGGCGGCTCGCGCGGTCGCCGATCTGGTCGGACACCCCCAGCACCACGATGATGAAGACGGCGAGCAGCAGCAGGGTGGCCGTGTCGTTGGGCAGGCGGGTGCTGAAGCGCATCCGCCCGTCCGGCGCCACGTGCGCGCCCACGAACAGCGTCGCGCCCAGCACCAGCAGCGCGTTGGCGAACAGCGAGCCCAGGATCGACGTCTGCGCCACGACCACCTCCCCGGCGGAGAGGGCGAACAGCACCACGAACAGCTCGGGGAGGTTGCCGAGCGTGGACTGCAGCACCCCGGTGATGGCGGGGCCGAAGTGCTCGCCGACCTCCTCGGTGGTGAAGGAGATGACCCAGGCCAGGCCGCCGAGGGCGACCACGCCGAGCGCGAACACCGCCACGTCGCTCCCGCCCGCGTAGTGCAGGACGCCGGTGAGCACCGAGACCAGCACGATCGCCAGGAGGAAGAGCGTCCGCCGGAGTCCCAGCGCCGAGAGGGCCGCGTTCACGCGGGCGAGCGTACCCGCTCGGCCCGCGCCCGGATCCTCGCGGCGGCGCGCCGATAGGGTCGCGGCCGTGGAGGATGCGCACCACAGGCGCCGGGCCGTCGCGACGATGGTGCTCTACGTGTCGGTCGTGCTGATGGGGGCCATCGCGACGATCCCCGCGAAGGACCTCGACGAGGACGTGGAGGTCGCCGCCGTCATCTGGGGGTCGGCGCTCGGCCTGGCGCTCGCCCACTGGTTCGCGTTCAACGCCTCCGCCCACCTGTTCCGCGGCGAGGGGATCAATCACGAGGAGCTCGCCGAGGGGGCCTGGGAGGCCTTCGCCGCGCTGGGCGTCGCCGTCGTCGCCACCGTCCCGCTGCTGCTGCTGGACACGACCGCGGCGGCGGCCGTCTCGCTGATCGCGCTCGCCGGGGTCGTGACCTTCGTCGCGTACGTCGCGTCCCGTCACGGCGGCCTGAGCCGCCGGCGGGCGCTGCTGCGCGGCGGCGTGACGGTGGTCCTCGCCGCGATCGTCGCGGCCCTCAAGATCTGGCTCGGCTACTGAGCGCGCGCCGGGACGCGACCGCGCTCACCGAGCCCGCGCGGCGGCGCCCCGGGTCCGGCAGACTGCACGGGACCCGGCGGCGAGGAGGGGGGTACAGATGGACGTGACGGAGGCCATCCGCAAGCGGCGTGCGGTGCGCACCTACACCGACAAGCCGGTCGACGACGCCACGCTGGACGGGCTGCTGCGGCTCGCGCTCCGCGCGCCCACGGGCGGCGGCCAGCAGGCGTGGAGCCTGCTGGTGGCGCGCGACCCCGAGGTGCGGACGGCGATCGCCGAGCTCATCATCGACGGCGGCGCGACCTACTTCGCCCTGATGCGCCCGAAGCGGGACGCGACCGACGAGGAGCACGCGGCGTGGGCGAAGGAGTACGCCGAGGGCGTGATGTCCACCTACCGGCACGTGCCGGCCTTCGTGGTGGGCCTGCTCGTCCCGCGGGGGTACCCTGAGGGCTTCCCCGGCGGCTACGAGGACGATCTCATCTCCCTGGCCTTCGCCTTCGAGAACCTGATGCTCGCCGCCCGCGCCGAGGGCCTCGGCAGCGTCCCGATCACGGCGTTCCAGCGCTGGGAGAAGGACCGCCTGCGCGACATCCTGGGCCTCCCGCCGGAGGTCGACCCGGCCATCGTGTCCCCGATCGGCTACCCCGAGTCGTTCCCGACCGGCCTCGCGCCCGCCCTGAAGCGCAACTTCCGGGGCTGGAAGGCGCTGGTGCACGACGACAAGTGGGGCAACGCCCGAGACTGATGAGCGCCGACCCGAAGCGCGTGCTGGACGCCGGCGAGGTGCGGGAGCGCCTCGCCGGCGAGCTGCCCGGCTGGAGCCTCGGGGACGACGGCATCCACCGGACGTTCCGCACCGCGGGCTGGAAGGCCAGCCTGATGGTGACGACCACCATCGGCCACCTGGCCGAGGTGGCGTGGCACCACCCCGACCTGCGGGTCTCGTGGGGCGAGGTGGAGGTGACCCTCGTCAGCCACGACGTCGGCGGCGTCACCGAGCGCGACCTGGAGCTCGCGAAGCGGATCGACCAGCTGGTCGGCTGGCGGCCGGGCGACGAGGACGGCCCGTTCTCGGGCACGCCGGACGACCCGAGGTTCGCCTACCTGCCGCCCCCCGGGGACTGATCGAGGAACGCCCGCAGCAGCGCCTCGCCGTGCTCGGTGAGGATCGACTCCGGGTGGAACTGGACGCCCACGACGGGGTGGACGCGGTGGCGCAGGGCCATGATCTCCCCCTCCTCGCTCCACGCGGTGGGAACCAGGTCGTCCGGCAGCCCCTCCGGGGACACCACCAGCGAGTGGTAGCGGGTGGCGTGGAGCGGGTCGGGCAGGCCGGCGAACACCCCGGTGCCGTCGTGGGCGATCGGCGACGCCTTGCCGTGCATCGGCCGCAGCGCCCGCACCACCCGTCCGCCGTACGCAGCGCCGATGCACTGGTGGCCCAGGCAGACCCCGAGCACCGGCACCCGGCCGCCGAGCGCGCGGATGAGGGCCACCGAGACGCCGGCCTCGGCCGGACCGCACGGCCCGGGCGACACCACCAGGTGGGAGGGCGCGAGGGCGGCGACGTCGTCCACCGTCACCTCGTCGCTGCGCACGACCTCCGTCGGCCGCCCCAGCACGCGGACGTAGCGGGCCAGGTTGTGCACGAACGAGTCGCGGTTGTCGATCAGGACCACCGTCACGGCGACAGCGCCCATACCAGCGCCCGCGCCTTCGCGAGCGTCTCCTCGTACTCGGCGGCCGGGTCGGAGTCGGCCACCACCCCGCCGCCGGCGCCCCACGTGGCCTCCCGCCCGCGGATCGCGAACGTCCGGATGGCGATGCTCGTGTCCAGGGCGCCGTCCCACCCGACCAGGCCGATCGCGCCGCAGTAGGGCCCCCGCCGGGTGGGCTCCAGCTCCGCGATGATCTCCATCGCACGGATCTTCGGCGCCCCGGTGATCGACCCGCCCGGGAAGCACGCCGCCAGCAGGTCGACCGCGCCCATTCCGGGGCGCAGCTCGCCCACGACGGACGAGACCAGGTGCATGACCGTGGCGAAGCGCTCCACCGCGCACAGCTCCGGCACGCGGACGCTCGCGTCCTCGCAGACGCGCGAGAGGTCGTTGCGCAGCAGGTCGACGATCATCACGTTCTCGGCCCGGTCCTTCGCGCTGCCGGCCAGCTCCGCGGCCAGGGCCTCGTCCTCGGCGGGGGTGGCGCCCCGGGGGCGGGTGCCCTTGATGGGGCGCGTCTCGACGCGGCGGCCGTCGAGGCGCAGGAAGCGCTCCGGCGACGAGGAGGCGACGACGACGTCGTCGTCCTTCACGTACGCCGCGAACGGCGCCGGGTTGCCGTGGGCGAGGCGCCGGAACAGGCCGAACGGCGTGAGGCCATCCGGGAGGGTGGCCCGGAAGCGCTGGGAGAGGTTCGCCTGGAAGACGTCCCCCGCCAGGATCAGGTCGATCACCCGGCGGACGGCGTCCTCGTAGGCCTCCCGCGTGAAGTTGGACGTGATGGACGGCGCCGCCGCCGGGACGGGCGGCGGGCCGAGCGGGCCCACCCCGGCGAGACGCCCCGCGACGTGGTCCAGCCGGGCCGCGGCACGGGCGGCCCGGGCCGTCGGATCGGCCTCCGGCAGCCCGCTCGACACGATCCAGGCGCGGCGGGCGGCGTTGTCGAGCGCCACGACCACGTCGCACAGCAGCAGCGCCATCTCGGGCAGGTCGAGGTCGTCGGCGGGCGGCCGCGGCACGGGCTCCAGGTGGCGCCCCAGCTCGTAGCCGAGCCAGCCCACGGCGCCGCCCGCGAACGGCACCCCCGGGGTGCCCGCCGCCGCGTGCCGCGCGACGACGTCCCGCAGCGCCTCCCACGGCCCCGCCGCGAGCGCCCGGCCGTCCCGCTCGACGATCCCGTCGCGGCAGCGCAGCACGCCGAACGGCTCGAGGGCCAGCAGCGAGTGCCGGCCGCGCGCGTCGGCGGTCCCGCCGTGCAGGAGCGCCACCTGCGGGTCGCCGGCCACGGCCCCGAGCAGCGCGAGCGGGTCGGCGTAGGGGATCTCGCGGACGAGGGGCGCGGCCGCCGGCACGCGCCCATCATGCCGTGTCAGTCGTCGTCGCCCCCGCCGCGCCCCCGGCCTCTGCCGCGCCCGCCCGAATCGTCACCGCCGCCGCCGCCGTGGTCGTCCGTCTCGGTCCCGGCGCGGGCAGGCGCCGTGGTGGCCGTGCGCGCCCGGGTGACGGCCGGCGGCGTGGCCGTGGCCGTGGCCGGGGCGGTCGTGCCGGTCAGCGACGGGTCGCCCTGGTTCAGTCGCCCGAGCCGGTCCTCGCCGGTCGCGTCGAGCAGGCTGAGGTTCGCGAACACGGCGACCGCCGCCACCGCGACGACGGCCGCCCCCACCAGCAGCGCGCGACGCCAGCCGCCAGGCGGGATCATGCCGCCGCGCGCTCCAGGTCGCGTGTCCGTGGCTCGTCCACGCGCGCAGTCTGACGCGCCGGCGCGGCCATGTGCTTCCGGGTGCGTCGCGCCGTGACCGCCCGCCAGCCGGTCAGGGCGGCGACGGCGGCGACCGCGCCCGCGTAGAGCATCTGCGCGGGGAGGGCGCCGGTGTCGGTGCCGCTCAGGATCCCGTGGAGGGCCCCGCCGAGGAACACGGCGTAGGTGCCCCAGTGCAGCCGCCGCCAGGTCCTCACCCCGATCCTGGACCGGAACCGGAACGACAGGTGGATCAGGAGCGCGAGCTCGGCGACCGCCACCCCGACGCCGGTGGCGACGGGCCGGTGGTCGATGAGCCCGGGCACCACCAGTGCGGCCGGCGACACGTTGACCGTCGCGTCGAACAGCAGCGCGCCGCCGTGGACCGCGATGGCGACGAGGCCGAGTAGCGAGAGGTGCCGGTGCAGGTCGACCATGCCGGCGCCCTTCAGGGGACCCACGGCGACCCGGGTGCGGACCAGCAGCCCGGCGACCATGGCGCACGCGATCAGGGCGAACGCGGTGAAGCCCGTGGCGCGCGAGATCACCCAGGGCAGCATCTCCGGGGTCATGCGGGACCTCCCGTCGTGGTGAGCGCGCGGGCCGTCACGACGCCCCGCTCTGGGCGACGGGCGCCGCGGTCGGCGGCGCCGCGGCCGGCGGCGCCGCGACCACGACCGGCGCCGCGGCGGGGGCCGCCGCCGGGACGCCGGCCGCGAGCGCGCGCAGGTGCGCCTCTGCCGACGCCAGGCGCTGCGCCGCGGCGCGCTCGCGCGCCGCCAGGACCGCCTCGGACGACGAGGCGTGGGACGCGGCCGGGGCGGCGGCCGGGGCGGCGGCGCCCCCGCCGCCGGGCAGCGGATGGCCCGCGATGGCGGCTGCCACCAGCGCGGTGCCGCCGGCGGCCAGCGCCGTCACCGCCCGCCTGAAACCCGCGGCGGCCATCAGTCGTCGTCACCGCCGCGGCCCCGGCCGCGGCCGTGGCCGCCGCCGTCGCCGTCGTGGTGGTGGTCCCCGTCCTCGATGAACGCTCCGGTCGCCGGGTCGCGGTCGCCGGGCCCCTGGTCGAAGGTCCCGTCGTCGTCTCCCGAGCGCGGCGCGGTCACGGTGCGGCCGGAGGTGGTCGACGACCGCGGCCGGGGCCGCGGGCGCACTGCGGGCCATCGCCCGGTCGGCGGCGCGCTCGGCGCGCCGGACCGCGGCCAGCCGCTCCGCGAGCGTCGGCCCCGTCGTCGTCGTGGTGGTCGTGAGCGCCGGGACGGCCTCCGACGGGCCGTCACCGCCGCCTCCGGTGGCCGCGCTGCTCAGACCGACGACGCCGGCGACCCCCACCAGGCCGGCCACGCCGGCCACGATCAGCCCCTTCATCACGTCCCTCCCATGTGGTCCGTACGGTCGGCTCCGACGGTAGGACCGGCGCGAGCAGGGATCGCCCCGGGCATCGCCAAGGGTCGTCCCCGCTTCGGTAAGGGAACGGTAGGACGCGCTGCGTCCGGTCCGGAACGGGGCATGATGCGGCCATGCGCCTGCTGGTGGTCGAGGACGACGACGGCATCGCCGAGCCGCTCGTCGCGGGACTGCGGCGGGAGGGCTTCGACGTCGAGCGCGTCGCCACCGGGGCGGCGGCCCTGGCGGCGCCCGAGCCGGACCTGGTGCTGCTGGACCTGCGGCTGCCCGACATCGACGGCTACGCGGTCGCCCGCGAGATGCGCGCCCGCTCGCGGGTGCCGATCATCATGGTCACGGCGAAGGGCGAGGAGGTCGACCGCGTCATCGGCCTGGAGCTGGGCGCCGACGACTACGTGGTCAAGCCGTTCGGCCTGCGCGAGCTGGTGGCCCGGATCCACGCGGTGATGCGGCGCGTCGGCGGCGCGCCCGAGCCCGACCCGGTCACGGTGGTGGGGCCGCTCGCCATCGACCGCCGCCGGCGGGCGGTGACGCTGGACGGCGAGGAGCTGGCGCTGACGCCGAAGGAGTACGGGGTGCTGGTGGCGCTTGCGGCCGACCCGGGCGCCGCGGTGGAGCGCCGGACCCTGCTGGAGGACGTCTGGGGGACCCGCTGGTACGGGCCGTCGAAGACGATCGACGTGCACGTGTCCGCCCTGCGCCGCAAGCTCGGCGACCCCGCCTGGATCGAGACCGTCCGCGGCGTCGGTTTCCGTCTCCGGTCGCCGTGACCCGGCGGCTCGTCGCCACCTACCTCCTCCTGGCGTTCGTCGTGCTGGTGGCGCTGGAGGTGCCGCTCGGGATCGTCAACGGGCGCAGCCAGCGGCGCGACCTGCAGGTGCGGGTGGAGCGCGACGCGGTGGCGCTGGCGGGGCTGGTGGAGGACCGCCTGCAGGACGGGCGCCGCGCCCGGCGACCCCGCGCTGGACGGCATCCTGGACCGCTACGCCGCCGACACCGACGCCCGCGTGGTGGTGGTCGGGGCCGGCGGCCGCCTGCTGGCCGACTCCGACACGGCCCGTCGAGCTGGGCCGCGACTTCTCGACGCGCCCGGAGATCGCGACCGCCCTCGGCGGCGGCGTCGCGACGGGGACGCGCCGCTCGGAGACCCTCGGCGAGTCGCTGCTCTACGTCGCCGTGCCCGTCGCGTCGGGGGGCCGGGTGTACGGCGCGGTGCGGGCCAGCGTGCCGACCTCGCGGGTCGACGCGCTGGTGCGGCGGTACTGGCTGGTGCTGGGGTCGATCGCGCTGATCGTGTTGTCGGTGGTCGCCCTGGCCGGGATGTGGCTGGCCCGGTGGGTGAGCCGCCCCCTCACCGACCTCCGCGACGCGACGCGGGCGGCGGAGGGCGGCGACCTGGCGGCGCGCGCCGACACGGCGAGCGGCCCGGAGGAGGTGCGCGAGGTGGCGCGCGCCTTCAACGACATGGTCGCCCGCCTGGACGTGCTGGTGGGCACCCAGGAGCAGTTCGTGGCCGACGCGTCCCACCAGCTGCGGAGCCCGCTCACCGCCCTGCGGCTGCGCATCGAGAACCTGCGGTACGACGCCGACCCGGCCGCGGAGGCCGACCTGGACGGCGCCCTGGAGGAGGTGGAGCGGCTGTCACGCCTCGTCAACGGGCTGCTGGCCCTGGCGCGGGCCGACCGGCGCGCGCCCGAGCGTGCCGTCCGGGAGCTCGCCCCGCTGCTGGAGGCCCGCGGCGACGCGTGGGGCGCGGCGGCGGCCGAGGCGGACGTCCTGCTGGAGGTGTCGTCGCCGCCCCCGGGATCCGCTGCGAGCTGGCCGAGGGCGCGCTGGAGCAGGTGCTCGACAACCTCCTGGCCAACGCGATCGAGGCCGCCCCGCCCGGCACGGCGGTCGCGCTGGCGGCCACGGCGGACGCCGCGGCGGCCGAGATCACCGTCACCGACGCGGGCCCGGGGATGGACGCCGAGTCGCGCGAGCACGCCTTCGACCGCTTCTGGCGCGGGCGCGACGACCGCCGCGGGTCCGGCCTGGGGCTGGCGATCGTGAAGCGCCTGGTGGAGGCCGACGGCGGCACCGTCCGGCTGGAGGAGGCGGAGGGCGGCGGCCTGCGGGCGGTGGTCCGGCTGCCCGCCGCCCGGCGCTCGGCGGCCGCCGAGCGCGCCTAGGGGGCCCTCGGGCACGGTGAAGCCGAGCCAGGGAGCGCGCGAACGCCCACCGACGGGCGCCCGCCGGGATAGGTTCCCGGCGATGGGGACCGACGAGGACGTCCGGGAGCACGCGTACCGCGAGGGCGCCGACTACTTCGCGGACCGCGCGGTGGGCCTGTTCGCGTCGGTGCAGGACGGCACCCCCTCGGCCGTCGAGTGGCTCGCCCGCTGGGACGCGCCGTCCACCCTCGACGGCGCCCGGATGGCCCTGGCCCGCGCCCACGGGTTCCCGAGCTGGGCGGCGATGGCGTCGCCCGCGGCCCCGGTCGTCGACCCGGACGACCCCTTCGTGCGGGCGTTCCACGCGATCGAGAACCGCCACCCCGAGGTCCTCGGCGAGCTGATCACGGCGTCCCCGGGCGTGGTGACGCTGCGCGGGACCAACGGCAACCACCTGCTCGGCATCGCCACCGCCCAGGGCGACCCGCGGTCGGTGGGCCTCCTCCTGGCCGCCGGCGCCGACCCCGGCCGCGGCAACGTGCACGGCTGGGCCCCCCTGCACCAGGCGGCGTACATGGGCCGGCCGGACCTCGCCGGGATGCTGCTGGCCGCCGGCGCGCCGCCCTCCGGGTCGGCGCGCGGCGACGGCGGGACCCCCCTCGTCATGGCGCTGTTCTGGGGACACCCGGTGCCCCCCGCCCTGGTCGCGGAGGTGGGCCTCGCGCCCGGCAACCTGCGCGTCGCGGCGGGCCTCGGCATGACCGACCTCATCCGCGAGCTCGACGGCACCCCCGCCGCTGGGGCGGGCCGCGGCTTCTACCGGCCCCACGGGGGCTTCCCGGCGTGGCGTCCGTCCGACGACCCTGCCGAGGTGCGCGACGAGGCCGTCTCGTGGGCGGCGCGCTCCGACCAGGCGGACGCGATCGACGCGCTCGTGGCCCTGGGCGCCGACCCCGGCCGCGACGTCTACCGCGGCACCCCGCTCGCGTGGGCGGCGGCGCTGGGGCGCACCGCCGCGCTGCGCCGCCTCCTGGACCTGGGCGTCGACCCGTCGGGGCGCACCACGTTCGGGGGCCCCGACCACGGAGAGGACACCACACCGCTGCACCTCGCGGCGAGCGACGGCCAAACCGGCGTGATCGCCGCCCTGCTGGAGGCGGGTGCCGACCCCTCGCTCCGCGACGCCCGCCACGGCGGCACCCCCGCCGACTGGGCGCGGCACGCCCATCAGGCGGACGCCGAGCGGATGCTGTCCCAGGCCTCCTAGTAGGCCGACCAGCCGCGGTTGACGTAGAGGGTCGCGCCCGTGACCGAGTCGGCGTCCTCCGAGGCCAGGAACACGGCGGCGCCCGTCAGCTCGTCGGCCTGCATCCACACGCCGGGGCCGCCGAACCGCTCGTCGGCGCGGCGGCGGTAGTCGGCGTTGTTCGCGCGGAAGCCGGCGTTGAGCGGGGTCTCGATGAAGCCGGGCGCGATCGCGTTGACCTGGATGTTGCGCTCGCGCAGGTCGAGGGCCCAGACCTTGGTGAACATGTGGATCGCCGACTTCGTGGCGCAGTACACGGACGACTCGGGGAAGCCGTCGTTGCCGAAGATCGACCCGATGTTGATGACCTTGCCGCGCCCCGCCGCCTCGAAGTCCGGCAGCACCGCCTGGGTCAGGAAGAACGGGCCCTTCAGGTTCGCGCCGATCATCAGGTCGAACCCGGCCTCGTCGCTGCCGCCGAGCGGCGACATCACGAACGCGCCGGCGTTGTTGACCAGCACGTCCACCGGGCCGAGCGCGTCGTGGACGGCGTCCACCGCGGCGGGAAGCGCATCGACGTCGGAGACATCGCAGGCGATCGCGACGGCGCGGCCGCCGTCCGCAGCGATCGACTCCGCCACCGCCGCGCCGCTCGCGTGGTCGCGGTTGAGGATCGCCACCCCGGCGCCCTCCCGGGCATACCGCCTGGCCAGCGCCTCGCCGATCCCCTGCGAGCCGCCCGTCACCACGATCACCCGGTCCTGCAGCCGCATCCGCGCCCTCCCGCATCGGTGAACGACATCTCATCGTGCAGTCTGTCGATCCGGGGGCCCCTGCGGCGTCGTCCATGGTGACGCCGCGCCCGCGGCGGTTCCCCCGCGACCCTGGAGGACAGCGATGCCCCGCTACATGCTCCTGATGTACCAGCCCGCCGACGGCAGCGGGCAGCCCGCCACGCAGGAGGGCTGGGCGGAGGCCCAGGCCCGCTGGCAGGGCTACCTGAAGGACCTGACCGACGCCGGCCTGCTCGTGGCGAACGAGGGCCTCGGCGGGACGGACGTCGCCACCACCGTCCGCGTCCGCGGCGGGGCGACCGAGGTCACCGACGGCCCGTTCGCCGAGACCAAGGAGTACCTCGCCGGGTTCTTCCTGATCGACGCGCCCGACCTGGACGTGGCCACCTCGTGGGCGGCGCGGATCCCCAGCGCCGAGTACGGGTCGGTGGAGGTGCGGCCCGTCTGGGGGCAGGGCGGGTCATGACGGCCCCGGCGGCCGCCGTCGAGCGCGTCTTCCGGGAGGAGCGCGGCGCCGTGCTGGCCACGCTCGTCCGCCGGCTCGGCGACTTCGGCATGGCCGAGGACGCCGTGCAGGACGCGTTCGCGGCGGCCGCGGCGGCATGGCCCGCCGACGGCGTGCCGGCGAACCCTGCCGCCTGGATCACCACGACGGCGCAGCGCAAGGCGATCGACCGGCTGCGGCGCGAGCGCGCCGTGGCCGGCCGCGCCGAGCGGCTGGCCGAGCTGGTGCGCCTGCAGGAGCAGGAGCACCCGGACGAGGAGGAGGCGTCGATGATCCGCGACGACCGCCTGCGGCTGATCTTCACGTGCTGCCACCCCGCGCTGGCCCCGTCGTCCCGGGTGGCGCTGACGCTGCGGTCGCTCGGCGGGCTCACCACCGCCGAGATCGCCCGGGCGTTCCTGGTGGCCGAGCCGGCGGTCGCGCAGCGGATCGTGCGCGCCAAGCGCAAGATCGCCGAGGCCGGCATCCCCTACCGCGTACCGCCCGACGAGGACCTGCCGGACCGCACGGCCGGCGTGCTCCAGGTGCTCTACCTCGTCTTCAACGAGGGCTACGGCGCCACCGCGGGCGACGACCTGGTGCGCGAGGGCCTGTGCGACGAGGCGATCCGGCTCGGGCGCCTGGTGTGCGAGCTGATGCCGGACGACGCGGAGGCGCGCGGGCTGCTGGCGCTGATGCTGCTGCACGACGCCCGGCGGGCGGCCCGCCGCGACGCCGCCGGCCGCTTCGTCCCCCTCGACCGCCAGGACCGGGGACGCTGGGACCGGGACCGCATCGACGAGGGGCTCGCCGCGCTCGACGCCGCCATGGCGCTGCGCCGCCCCGGCCCGTTCCAGGTGCAGGCGGCCATCGCGGCGCTGCACGTTGACGCGCCGTCGGAGGAGGCGGTCGACTGGTCGTCGATCGCGGAGCTGTACGGCGCGCTCGGCCGGCTCGCGCCGTCCCCCGTGGTGGAGCTGAACCGCGCCGTCGCGGTCGGCTTCGCGGACGGCCCGCGGGCCGGGCTGGCGCTCCTCGCGCCGCTGCTCGACGAGCCGCGCCTGGCGGCCTACCCGCCGCTCCACGCCGCCCACGCCGACCTGCTCCGCCGCGCCGGCGACCGGGACGGCGCGCGGGCCGCCTACGACCGGGCGCTCGCCCTGGGCGGCAACGCGGTGGAGCGCGCGGAGCTGGCGCGGCGCCGGGACGCCCTGGAGGGCTGAGGCCGCCTGGACGCCCGCCGCCCGGCCGGTGGAGACTCCGGGCCATGGCGGACCCGATCGGGCTGCTCGTGGTCCACGGCATCGGCTCGCAGCGCCGGGGCCGGTCGCTGGAGGGGCTGCTCGTGGGCCTGGGGCGCGCGTACGGCGATGCGCTGACGGTCACGCGCCCCACGGACGACCAGGCCCGGATCGAGGGCATCGGCCCCGCGCCCGTCCACGCGGTGGAGGTCTGGTGGGCCGACCTGCTGGACGGCGAGGCCGTCCGCGGCACCTTCAACTTCGACCGCGTCTGGGAGGTCGTGTGGTTCCCCCGCCTCAACCGGCGCGCCGGGGCTCTGCCGCCCGAGGTGTGTCCGTCCGGCCGGGTCGCGCGCTGGACGGTGATCCTCGCGCCGCTGAGCGCGTTGCTCTACGCGACGTACATCGGCACCCGCGTGCTGGCGGCGCCATTCCGCTCCCCGGACGCCCCGCCCGAGATGGCCCCCTCGGTCGCGCCGACGCGCTTCGACGACCTGATGGACCGCGTGGCCGCCGACGTCTTCAACTACGCCAACGGCCTGCGCGGCGCGTTCCCCGACGGGGACGAGCACGCCGCGCTGGCGGCGCGGGTGCGCGAGATCCGGGTGCGGTTCGAGTCGGCCGCCGCGACGGCGGTGTCGGCGGGGTGCCGGGAGATCCAGGTGGTCGCGCACAGCCTCGGCACCGTCATCGCGTTCACGTCCATGAACGCCGCTCCCGGCGGGGCACCGGCGGGCGACCCGCCGGCGCGGATCTCGCGGCTCTACACGATCGGGAGCCCCCTCGAGAAGTTCCGCTTCTTCTGGACGCGGCTGCTCGAGGGGTCCGAGGGCGGCCCCGCCATCGCCGCCGACGGGCGCGCCATCGCCGCGGCCGGCGACCCGCCGATGCGCTGGGACAACTTCTCCAGCCGGCTCGACCTCGTGTCCGGCCGCCTGCAGGCGTTCCCCGGCTGGCCGGAGGCCGAGAACCACGCGGTCCCCGGGCTCGGCGGGCTGATGAGCTCGCACACGGCGTACAACGGCAACGCGGCGTTCCTCGAGACCCTCGGCGAGGGGCTCGGCGGGCCGCCGCCGCCCGCCCGCCCCTCGCGGGCGCAGCGGGTGCGGCGCGCGGTGTGGGCGGCGCTCCAGAACCTGGCGCTCCCGCTCGGCCTCCTGGTGCTGGCGGCGCTCGGCCTGGCGCTGATGCTGACGATCGGCTGGGGGATCGGATGGGTCCTCGGGCGCCCGCTCGCCTGGCTCGGGTTCGACGAGGCGGCCCGCTGGGTCGCGAACGGCGTCGCGCTGTTCGTGGTGGCGACCATCGTGGTCCAGGCGCACGCGGGGGCGCGGCGGGCCCGGGTGGTCCACGCCCGCTTCTGGGCCGGCGCCGCTCCCGGAGTCCGTCAGTCGTTGAAGTCCTCGTCGCGCTCGATCGGATGCGCCGCGTCCCAGCCGTGCCAGCGCGTCACGCGCACCCACGCGGAAACCCTCGGGTCGCTCGCGATTGCTGTAGGGCTGCCCCAGGTAGCGGGTGCAGAGCCGGTCGATGTCGCGCAGCCCGTCGTCTGCGACGATCTCCTCCACCTCGCCCTCGAGCGGTGATGTGGCGGTACCAGTTGCCGTCGGCAAGCACCGTCAGCGACACCCGCGGGTCACGGCGCATGAAGTCCAGCCGGCGCCGCCCCGCGTCCATGTTCAGCAGGATCCGGCCGTCCTCCCAGTCGTACCAGGTGGCGGCGGTGTGCGGCGTGCCGTCCGGCCGGATCGAGGCGACGACGGCCTCGTTGGGCTGCCGGACGAGCGCCTCGACGCGCGGCGGCAGGGGCGGATTCGGCATGGGTCCTCCTCGGCTCGTGGATCCTCGGGCCGACCGTACCCGCCCCTGCGGCGCGGCCGCCCTGCTCAGCCCTCCCGGCCGGGCGGCACGAACGTGCTGGCGGTGAAGCCGGCGCCCTCGGGGTCGGAGATCACCGTCGTCCGCACCCACGGCATGTCGGTGGGCGGCATCACGATGCGGCCGCCGCTCGAGACGGCCCGGGCGGCCGTGGCGTCCGCGTCCGCGACGGCGAACGTCACGTCCCAGTGCGGCGCCAGTCCGTCGGCGACCGGGAGGATCCAGCCGACGGCGTCCTCGAAGCGCTCGGGCGCGCCCAGCTCCGCCATCCGCTTCGTCATCCCCGGGTCGCGCTGCTCGAGGTGGTCGCCGTAGCCCGGCAGGTGGACCAGGCGCGCACCGCTGTCCGGGTCGGCCGGGCCGGCCTCCCACCCGAACAGCGCGCCGTAGAACGTCGCGGCGGCCTCCGGGTCGCGGGCGTTGACGCCCGAGAAGTTCCACGACCCCGGGGCGTTCACCAGCTCGGCGCCGTGCGTCGTCCCCGCCTGCCACACGAAGAACAGCGCGTCCTCCGGGTCGGCGATCGCGGCCATGCGGCCCGCCTCGCCGACGTCCATCGGGCCCATCACCACCGACCCGCCGAGCTCCTCCGCCCGCGCCGCCGCGGCGTCGGCGTCGTCGACGGCGATGTAGGTGTTCCACGCCGCGCCGGCCGGCAGCGCGTCGGGGCGTGAACCGACCGCCGCCACGAGCCGGCCGTCGACCCGCGCCATGAAGTAGTGCGCGCCCGCGTCCGGCGGCAGGGCGTCCTGCATGTCCCAGCCGAAGACCTCGCGGTAGAACGCGGCAGCCGCCGCCGGGTCGTCGTGGACGGTGTCGACCCAGCAGGGGACGCCGGCCGGGTACGTCTCGCGCTCGTTGTTCATCGCTCGCTCCTCCCTCATGGTGGTGGATGGCCACGCTAGGAGACATCGAGGACAGGTTCGGTCCGCGATCTGCGCGATGATGCGCATGTGACGGAGACCGCCAGCCGACTGCTCGAGCTGCTCGCCCTGCTGCAGGCGCGGCGCGGCTGGCCGGGCCCCGAGCTGGCCCGCCGGCTGGAGGTGACCGAGCGGACGGTGCGCCGCGACGTCGGCCGGCTGCGGCGGCTCGGCTATCCCGTGGAGTCGCTGAGCGGTCCCGCCGGCGGCTACCGCCTCGCGGCGGGCGCGGCGATGCCGCCGCTGCTGCTGGACGAGGAGGAGGCGGTCGCGATCGCGGTGGGTCTGCGGACGGCGGCCCGGGCGGCGGTGACCGGGATCGAGGAGACGTCACTCCGGGCCCTGGTGAAGCTGGAGCAGGTGCTGCCCGGCCACCTGCGACGGCGGGTGAGCGCCCTCGGCGCCGCCCTCACCCTGCCCCAGGACGCGGGGCCGACGGTTCAACCCCCAGCACCTGGCGCTGCTGGCGACGGCGCGCCGCGACGGCGAGCGCGTGCGGTTCGGCTACCGCCGCCGCGACGGCGCCACCGGCCGGCGCGACGTGGAGCCGCACGCCCTGGTCGCCCTGGGGCGGCGCTGGTACCTGGTGGGGTGGGACGTGACCCGAGGCGACTGGCGGACGTTCCGGATCGACCGGATCGCGTCCCCCTCCCTCGCCGGCCACCGGTTCGGCCCGCGCGACCTGCCGGGCGACGGCGACCCCGCCGCCTACGTCGCCGCGGGGCGGTGGGAGACCTCGGGCCGCCACACCGCCGTCGTCACCGTCCACCTGCCCGCCGACGAGCTGCGGCGCCGCTTCGGCGCGGGGTGGGGCACCGTCACCGCGATCGACGACAGCACCTGTGAGTTCCGCACCGGCGACGATGACCTCCGCTGGCTGGCGCTGCGCCTCGCGATGATCGACGCGGAGATGGAGGTCCACGACCCGCCCGAGCTCCGCGACCACCTCCGCGGCCTCGCTGGCCGCCTGGAGCGGGCGGCCGCCGCGGCGGGCGGCACGTAGCCTTGACGGGTGGCCAGGCGACGCAGGCAGGAGGGTGGCACGGCGGCGCTGGACGCGCTGGCGGCCGCGGGCATCCCCCACGCCGTGCGCCCCTACGACCACGACGCGGCCGCGAGCGCCGAGCTGGGCTACGGCGAGGAGGCCGCCCGGGCGCTCGGGGCCGACCCGGCGCGGGTGTTCAAGACGCTCGTGGCGGCGGCCGGCGACGACCACGTGCTCGCGGTGGTCCCGGTCGCCGCGCGGCTCGACCTGAAGGCGCTGGCGCGCGCCGCCGGCGCGAAGCGCGCCGCGATGGCCGAGCGGGCCGATGCGGAGCGCCTGACCGGCTCGGTGATCGGCGGCATCTCGCCCCTCGGCGGGCGGACACGCCTGCGGGTGATCCTCGACGACTCCGCCCTGGGGCACCCGGCGATCCTCGTCTCGGCCGGGCGGCGCGGCCTGGACGTCGAGCTGGCGCCGGAGGACCTGCTGCGGGCGACCGGCGGCGCGGCCGCGCCGATCGCCCGGTGACGGGGCCGCCCGACCTGGTCGTCGTCGGCGCCGGCGTGGTGGGCATGGCGGCCGCGCTCGCCGCCCGGGACCGCGGCGCGGCGGTCGTGGTGCTCGACGACGGCCCGCCCGGCGGCGCCGGCTCCGCGGGGCCGGGGCGCATCTTCCGCCACATCCACGCGCGGCCGGAGCTCGTGTCGCTCGCCATCCGCTCCCGGCTGGCGTGGGACGTCCTGTCGGAGCGCCTCGGCCGCCCGCTCGTGGACGGCCGCGGGACGCTCCTCGTGGGCGTGGGGGTGGACGACGCCGCCGCCCGGCTCGCCGACGCGGGCGTCCGGCACGAGCGCCTCGCGCCCGGCGACCTGCCCGCCCCGCTCGCCCCCGTCGGCCCCGGCCTGCTCGACCCGGGCGGCGGCACCATCGACGCGGCCGCCGCGGTGGCGGGCCTCGCCGCCGCGCTCGGGCCGGCGGTCCGGCGGGTCACCGTCCGGGGGATCCACGTCGAGGGCGACGCCGTCCGCGCCGACACCGGCGACGGCCCCGTGACCTGCGCGCGGCTGCTCGCCTGCCCCGGCGCCCGCGCGGGCGCGCTCGCGACGGACCCGGCCGCCGCGATGCCGATGCGCGTCCGCCGCCACCTGCGGGTCGCGTTCCGCGTGCCGGGCGGGGAGGGGCTGCCGTGCCTGCTGGAGCGCTCCGGCGCCCACGCGCCCGACGTGACGGGCTACGGCACGGCGCTGCCCGGAGGCGTCGTCGCGCTGGGCACGCACGCCGCCGACGACCTCGCGGAGGCCGAGGCGGTGGCGGTGACCCGCGCGTGGGCGTCCGCCGCCCTCCCCGGCCTGGAGCCCGCGCCCGCCGGCCTGCTGGCCTGCGACAGCGTCCAGCTGGGCGACGACCCCGACGCATTCGCCCTGACGGGCGACGGCCCGGCGGCGCTGTTCGCGGGCGGCAACCTGTTCAAGCACGCCCCGGTCCTGGGCCCCATGCTGGCCGAGGCGATGCTCGAGGGGCACCGCGACCCGCTGCTCGCGCCCGGTCCGTGACCGCCGCCGCCCGGGTCACGGAGATCTGGCGCCACCCGGTCAAGTCGCTGCGCGGCGAGCGGCTCGAGGCGGCCGAGGTGACGGCCGACGGGCTCGCCGGCGACCGGGGCTGGGGGATCCGCGACCTGGGGACCGGGCGGATCCTCACGGGGCGCCGAGAGCCGCGGCTGCTGATGGCGTCGGCGCGGCTCGGCGACGGCGGCCGTCCGGTGCTGACGCTGCCGGACGGCACCGTCCTCGACGGTCCGGGGCCCGCGACCGACGCCGCGCTGGCGGCGTGGCTCGGCCGCGACGTGGCGCTGGTCCCGGCCGCCGACGATCCGGGCGGCCGGGCGGAGTTCTTCGCGGACGCGACCGACGACGCGAGCGACGTCCTCGAATGGACCATGCCCGCGGGCCGGTTCGTCGACGCGCTGCCGCTCCTGCTGCTCACCGCCGACAGCCTGCGCGCGGGGCGGGCGGTGCACGACGGCGAATGGGACGTCCGGCGCTTCCGCCCCAACCTGCTGCTGGAGGGCGGCGGCGACGGCTGGACCGAGGACGGATGGCTGGGCCGCGAGCTCGCCGTCGGCGGGGCGCGCCTGCGGGCCGAGCAGCCGTGCACCCGGTGCACGATGATCACCCGCCCCCAGCCGGGCCTCGACGCCGACGTGGACATGTTCCGGGCGGTCGCCCGCCACCACGCCGCGGCGCTGGGCGTGCTGGCGCGGGTCGTCGCGCCGGGGACGGTTCGCGTCGGGGACGTCCGTCCGAGTCGCGGGCTGACCGCCGGCCACGAGCGATTCCGGCGCCGACCAGCGCCGCGGCGACGGCGAACGTCGCGTGCATCCCGGCCGCCGCGTACACGGTGCCCATGACCGACGCCCCGGTCACCAGGCCGATGTTGCGCGACGCCGTCTGGAAGAGCGCGTAGCCGAGCGTGACAAGACACGATCGGCACGACGTAGCGCCGTGCGCGTCGGGGACGTGCCGGGGGCTGACGGGCCGCCCGTCGCACCCCCGGCCGCGCGCAGTCAGTCGCCGGCGCGGACTGCCGGCTCCGCCGGCAGGCCGATCGGCCGCTCGGCGAACGCGATGTCCGCGTCAACGGCGTAGCAGTCGTTCACGCTCGCGTCGCCGAGCGTCTCGTCCACCCACGCCTGGACGGAGGCGACCGCATCCGCCTCGACCAGGCAGGTCACCAGCACGCGGTCCTCGCTCGGGTAGAACTGCAGGGGCCGCACCCCGGCCGGGGCGCCCTCGCCGCGGATGAGCCGCTCGCCGCGGGCGAACGCCGTCGCCGGGTCACCGATCCGGTGCCGGACCACCACGTACATCATCGCCTCCTCGTCGCGATGGGATCGTCGCAACGACCGTAGGCGGCGGGCGCGCCGCCGGCATCGGCCGGATCAACCATCCGTCGCACGCGCGTCGTGGTCATTCCTCGCCACCCCGCCGGGCTCGGCGAGGCCGTGGGCGAAGGCGTACGCGGTGGCGGCCGTCCGGCTCGGGACGCGGAGCTTCGCGTAGACGTTCTGCAGGTGACGGGCGACGCGTGCGCTCGCTGATCACCAGGGACGCCGCGATCTCGCGGTTGGTCCGGCCGCGGGCGACCAGCCGCAGCACCTCGGTCTCGCGGGCCGTGAGGCCGTGGCGCTCCGGGGGCGCGCCGGAGCGCGCTGCGTCCACCCAGGCCACCGCCGGCGCCGCGTCCAGCTGCGCGAGCACCGCGCGGGCGGCCTCCAGGCCGAGCGCCGCCGACGCCTCGTCGCCGAGCGCCCGCGCCGCGAGCGCCGCCCGCGCCTGCGCGCACGCCGCCTCGTACGGCGCGCCGAGCTCCTCCCACGCACGACGCGCGTCGCGGAGCGCGACCACGGCCGTCACCGCGTCGCCGGCGGAGAGCGCGACCGCGCCGCGGGCACCGGCCGCCATCGCGCCGAGCGCATCCGCCCGGTGCCGGTCTGCGGCCTCGGCGAGCTCGCGGCACGCCGCCCGCGCCGCCTCCCCGTCGCCTGCGGCGAGCATGATCTCGACGGCGGCCTGCAGAAGCGCCGCCCGGCGCAGGCTGCCGACGGGGGTCGCGCTCACCGCCACCCGGATGCCGGCGGCGGCGACCGTCGCGTCGCCCCGGGCGAGGCGCGCGAGAGCGAGCCCGGGCTGCGGATCGTGGCCCAGGCCGCTCGCCGTGCGGTAGGCCGCCTCGGCCGCCGCCAGGTCGCCGCGCAGGCGCTGCACCTCGCCCTCCTCGTACGCCGCGAGTCCGAGCGCACGCCGGTTCAGGACGCCGGCGGTGAGCGGACCGGCGAGGCGGCGCAGCTCGTCGAGCGCACCGGACCAGTCGCCGGCGAGCACCATGATCTGCGCCCGGTGCACCAGGCACACACCCCGGTGGGCGACCATCTCCGGCTGGCCGTCGCACCAGCGCGTCAGCGCCGCCGTCCACTCGCGGGCACGCCCCAGCTCGAGGACGCCCTGGCAGAAGGCGATCGTGTTGCAGTAGACGATGCCGGCGACCATGGGTGACAGCTCCCCGGTCGCCACGGCCAGCAGCGACTCGTCGACCAGTCGCAGCCCCTGGTCCCGGCGGCCCTGGCGCACCATGGCGTGCCCCTGCTCCATCAGCCCGATCGCCATCAGGTCGCGGTCGCCCGCGCGCTCCCCGATCGCCGCGATCGCAGCCGCGGTGCGCTCCGCGGCCGCGTGGTCGCCGGCGATGACCGACTCGAGCAGGCCCGCGAGGCCCACCCACCCTGCCGCCGGGCAGTCCGCGGGCTCCCCGGCGAGGAGCCGGCGGCCCCGGGCGAACCAGCCGCGCGCCGGCGACGGGCTCGCCGCGGAAGAGCCGCGCGTGACCGATCCACCAGGCGCAGCGCGCCGCGTCGCGCGGGCACCCGGCCGCCAGATGCGCACGGTGCGCCCGCTCCATCGCCGCCGCGTACTCGTCGTCCCGCCCGAGCATGTAGGCGGACCGCGCCAGGAGCTCCACGTCGTGGCCGCCGAGCGGCGCCCTCCGGTCGGCGGCGGCGAGCGCCGCGTGCGCGCCCGCCCACCGCCCTCCGGCGGGAGAGCGCGCGGCCCTGCTCCAGCTCGGCGTCGGGACGCACCGCACGCCGATCATCCTGCATCGGCCCCGCACAACGCCAGGACGGCGGGATGGAGGATGACGGGATCGAACCGACGACCTCCTGCTTGCAAAGCAGGCGCTCTCCCAGCTGAGCTAATCCCCCGATGCGGGGCCTACGGTAGCATCGCTCCGCTCCCGACCCCGAGGCGATCCCCGTGAGCACGATGCCCACCGGCGACCCGTACGGCCCCGTCTACAACCTGCTCGACGCCATCGCGATGAAGCACATGGAGATGGCGCAGCTGGTGGCCGGCTACAAGGCGATGATCGAGGACCTCGAGGAGCGTGAGGACCCCGAGAAGATCAAGCTGGCGCGCGTGCTTCCGGGGGCGAGGTACACCGTCTCCAGCACGTTCGTCCGCGAGGCGTGGCTGAAGGCGGAGGCCGAGCTCAAGCTCCTGTTCCCGGAGGATCAGTCCCAGCCGTAGAGGTCCCGGAGGGCCTCCTCCAGGTCCGTGTGGGTGAAGCGGTACCCCGCCGCGAGGGCGGCGGCGGGCACGGCGCGCTGCCCCTCCAGGGCCAGCACCGCCATCTCTCCGAGCGCCAGGCGGATCGCGACGGCCGGCGCCGGCACCACCGCCGGGCGCTGCAGCACCTTCGCGAGGGTCCGGACGAACTCGCGCTGCTGCACCGGCTCGGGCGCCGACCCGTTGAACGGGCCGTCGGCGTCGTCGCGATCGAGCATCATCAGCAGCAGCCCGATCTCGTCGTCGATGTGGATCCACGGCATCCACTGGCGGCCATCGCCCAGCGGGCCGCCGGCGAAGAGCTTCACCGGCCGCGCCAGCGTCGGCAGGACGCCGCCGTCGCGGGCCAGCACCAGCCCCGTGCGGATCAGGGCCACCCGGACGCCGTGGTCGCGGGCGCGCAGCGCCTCGCGCTCCCAGGCGATGCAGGTGTCGGCCAGGAAGTCGGACCCCGGCGCGGCGGTCTCATCGACCGGCTCCCGCGCGTCGCCGTAGTAGCCCACCGCGCTCCCGTTCACCAGGACCCGGGGCGCGTCGTCGGCGGCGAGCGCGTTGACCACCAGCCGGGTGGTGAGGGTGCGGCTCTCGCGGATCCGGCGCTTGCGGTCCGCCGTCCAGCGCACCCCGGCGAGCGGCGCGCCGGCCAGGTTCACCACCGCGTCGACGCCCTCCAGCGCGCCGGCGGGCAGCGCCCCCTCGGCGGGGTCCCAGTGGACGTCCCGCGCGCCGTCGATCCCCGAGCGCTCCCCGCGGACGAGCGCGACCACCTCGTCGCCGCGGGCGATCAGCGCCCGCGCCAGGTGCCCGCCGATGAGGCCGGTGGCGCCCGTCAGCGCCACCCTCACGGCGTCACCCCGCCGACCGTCTCCCGGCGATGGGGCGCAGGTCGTCGCGCGCCAGCCCCAGCAGGTCGGGGGCGCCGATGCCGGGGGCCGGCGCCGCGCGGCCCATGCTCACGCCCGACAGCCCCTCGCTCCGCAGCCGCATGCGCAGCCGGGCGAGCGCCGGCTCGGAGTTCGGGCCGTCCGCGTCGGTGAGCAGCAGCACGAGGCTCTCCTCCCCGTCCCGCCACAGCCCGTCCGTGTCGCGCACCGTGCGGCGGACGATGCCCGCCAGCCGCGCCAGCTCGTCGTCCGTGCACGGCACGGGCGCGGTGATCGCCACGAGCGTCATGGGGCGCCGGAGGCGCTGCGCCGCCTCCAGGGCGTACTCGATCGACCGCATCACGCCGTCGGGGTCGGCCGGGCCGATCCCCCGGGCGCCGGCCCGAACGGGAGCGGACGCGGGCGACGGACGTCGCTGGAGCGGCGACGTGGTCCGGCGGTGGCCATAGGTCATGCTACTCGTCACCCGCCGCGGAGGGGTCGGGCGGCTCGCCGTGACCGTAGGGGCGCGACGCCGCGGGGTGCCGCGCCAGGATCGCCTCGACCTCCCGCTCCTCGTCGGCCGACAGCGGCGCGCCCGCGAGCGCGGCGTTGCGCGTCGCCTGATCCGCGGAGCGGGCGCCGATGATCGCGGACGTCACCTCCGGGCGGCGCAGCACCCACGCCACCGCCAGCTCCGCGACGCCGCCGGGGCGGCCCGACTGCTCCGCCAACTGCGTCAGCTCCGCCACCACCGCGATCCGCTGCGGGAACGCCTCGTCGGCGAACAGCTCGCTCCCGGCGCGCCAGTCGTTCTCCGCGAACGTCGTGGAGGCGTCCATCTTCCCGGTCAGCAGGCCGTGGGCCAGGGGGCCGTAGGCGATCACGCCCACGCCGTGCTCGGCGCACCACGGCAGCTCGCCGTCCTCGATGTCGCGCCGCATCACGTGGTAGCCGGGCTGGTACGAGTCGATGGGGGCCACCGCCCCCGCCGCCTCGAGGTCGGGCAGGTGGTAGTTGGAGACGCCGATCGCGCGGATCTTCCCGGCGTCGCGCAGCTCCAGGAGCGCGCCGATCGTCTCCTCCGCCGGCACGCCGCCCACCGGCCAGTGGACCTGGTACAGGTCGATGTGGTCCAGGCCGAGCGCCCGGAGCGAGCGGTCGCAGGCCATGCGCAGGTAGTCCGCGGACGCCTCGCGCCAGATCCGGAACTGCGGCTCGAGCTCCCAGGCGACCCCGCCCTTGGTCGCCACGATCACCTCGTCGCGCCGGTCGCGGACGGCCTGCCCCACGATCCGCTCCGCGCGGCCCTGGCCGTAGATGTCGGCCGTGTCGATCCAGTTGACCCCGGCGTCGAGCGCCGCGTGGCACGCCGCCAGCGACGCCTCGTCCTCCGCGCCGCCCCAGCGCCCGCCGAACACCCATGTGCCGAGCCCGATGACGCTCAGCTCGAGGTCGGTACCGCCCAGCCGCCTGCGCTCCATGCGCCCCCCTCCGACGTGGTCCGCCGGAGAGCCTACTGCGGGGTCAGGGCGACGAGCAGGCCACCGTCCTCGTCGTACGCGGGGAAGAAGTCGGCCACGGCCGGGAGGTCCTCGTCCTGGCCGGCGAAGCGGTAGGTGCACGGCACGTTCAGCACCCGGACGCCCCATTCCAGGCTGCGCGCGGCGGGGTCGCCGTCCGGGAAGCCGCCGAGCCCGAGGCGGTCCATCACCTCGTAGCCGATCAGGTCGCCCTCGTCATAGCCCGTGACCGCGAAGGACGAGTGGCCGGCGACGAGGATCCGCCGCTGCTGGTCGCACACGATCAGCGCGGTCTTCGGACTGGCGTAGTAGTCCTCCAGCAGCTCGAACGCGAAGCCGAAGCCGCAGCGGGAGCAACCACGCGGCTGGTGGCGGACGTTCCGCTCGGAACCGCTCTCGCGATACGCGCAACGCGGGCACAGGAACACGGGCACGCACCCATGGTAGCGAGGCCCCCGCGGCGCGCCCCCGCGCGTCAAGACGCCCCATCCGGGTGCCGATGCAGGGGACGCACCGAACGATCCGACGGAACGGATTCGATTGATCCCGGGCACGAACCGCCCGGGGGTCCGGCACGGACGCCGCGTCGCCGAGGCCCTCGCCGCCATCGCCGCACTCGCCGCACTCACGGGCACCGCCGGGACCGCCGGCGCCGCCCCGACGGCGGACCTCGCCGACCGCCTCGCCCAGGCCGGTCCCGGCGACCGGATCGCGGTGATCGCCACGTTCGCGGACCAGGTCCCCCAGGGCGCATTCGACGACCGGCCGGCGGCCCTGCTGCGCGCCCTGCGGCGCACGGCGGCGGGCGACGCGGCGGGCGTCGCCGCCGAGGTGGACGGCCCGGTCCGCGCGTTCTGGCTCGTGAACGCCGCCGCGTTCACCGGCACCCCGGACGAGATCCGCGCGGTCGCGGCCGACCCGGCGGTCGCGTCGGTGGACCTCGACACGCCGGTGCGGGTCGCCGACGCGGGCGCCGACGCCGCCCCCACACCCTTCCCGGACGCGGGCCGCGGCAACTGGGGCCTGGAGGCCATCCACGCGCCGGCCGCGTGGCAGGCGTTCGGCGTGCGCGGCGACGGCGTGCTGATCGGCTCGATCGACACGGGCGTCAACCCCGCCGCGAAGGACCTGGCCGGCAAGATCGCCGGCTGGCGCGACTTCGTGGCGGCCAACCAGACCCCGGTGGACGACAACGGCCACGGCACCCACACCGCCGGCACGATGGTCGGCGGGAGCGCCGGCGGCGGCCCCGTCGGCGTCGCGCCCGGCGCGAGGCTGCTGGTGGCGCGGGCCATGGGCGCGAACGGCTCCGGCACCGGCAGCGCGCTGCTGGCCGCCGCCCAGTGGATGACCGACCCCGACGGCAACCCGGGCACCGCCGACCAGCCGGCGATCATCAACAACTCGTGGTCGGCGTCCTCCGCCAACGACACCTGGTTCCGGCCGATGATCCGCCGCTGGCTGGACCTCGGCATCGTGCCGGTCTTCGCCGCCGGGAACACCGGCCCGACGGCCGGCAGCGTCGGCAGCCCCGCCGGCTACCCGGAGGCGATCGCGGTCGGCGCGATCGACGGCGACGGCGCCGTGCCGTCGTTCTCCAGCCGCGGCCCCGTCGTCTGGCAGGACACCGACGGCCTGGGGCCCGCGGCGGGCACCGTCCTGCAGAAGCCCGACCTCGTGGCCCCCGGCGTCGGCATCACGTCGACGGTCGGCACCGGCTACCTCTCCTACTCGGGCACCTCGATGGCCGCGCCCCACGTCGCCGGCGTGGCGGCGCTGGTGCGGCAGCTCAACCCCGGCCTGGGCCCCGCGCAGGTGGCCGACATCCTCCGCGACAGCGCCGTCGACATCGGCGCGCCCGGCGCGGACCCCGCCTCCGGCGCGGGCCGGGTGGACGCCGTGCGGGCGCTCGAGCGCGCCTTCGGCCCCGCCCCGGACACCCGCTTCGCCGCCACCCCGCCGGCCGAGACCAACGCCCGGACGCTCGCGTACGAGGTCGCCCTGTCCGGCGGCGGCGTCCAGGTGCGCACCCGCGTGGACGGCGGCCCGTGGAGCGTCCCCGGCGCCGACACGGCCCTGCGCCTGTCGCTGCCCGAGGGCAGGCACGTGGTCGAGGCGCAGGCGATCGACGGGGCCGGCGTGACCGACCCCTCCCCCGCCCGGCACGCCGTGACGGTGGACCGGACGGCCCCCTCCCTGCGGGTGACCGTGGCGCGGCGCGGCACCCGCGCGGTGTTCCGCTCCAGGGTCCGCGGCGGCGCGGCCGGCCCGGTGCGCTGGAGCTTCGGCGAGGGCGAGACCGCCGCCGGGGCCCGCGTGGTGCGCCGGTTCGCGGAGGGCCGCGCCCGCCGCGTGGTGGCCACGGTGCGCGACGCCGCCGGCAACAAGCGCTTCGTGGAACGCCGCTTCACGCCGTCCGCGGCGGGCGCCGTCCGCGCGCTGACGGTGCCCGCCGTGGTGCGGCCGGGCCGCGCCGTCCACGTGTCCGGACGCCTGGTGCGCGCCGCGGCCGTGACCGCGCTGCTGCGCCCCGTTCGCGCGGGCGCCGCCCAGTCGTCGGCCCCGGCCGCCGCGTTCGCGGCGCAGGCGGTGGGCGCGCCGGTGGCGAAGGCGGTCGTCGCGGCCCACGGTCCCGCCCGCTTCCGGCTGGCCGTCCCCGGACGCGCCCTGCGCCCCGGGACGTACCGCCTGGAGGTCAGCGCCGCCGAGCCGGGCACGGACCTGGGCCGCCTGCACATCGTTCGCCGCCTGACAGTCCGCTAACGCGGACGACCCGGCGCTCCCCTAGGGTTCCGCACCGTTGTCCGTTCTCGAGGCGCATCGTCCTCGGGATCGCCCAGGGGCTCACCGAGTTCCTCCCGATCTCGAGCACCGCGCACCTGCGGATCGTCCCCGCCTTCGCCGGCTGGGACGACCCCGGGGCGTTGTTCACGGCCGTCATCCAGCTCGGGACGATGGTCGCGGTCGTCATCTACTTCTGGCGCGACCTGATGCGCATCACCACGACGTGGCTGTCGAGCCTGCGCCGGCCGGAGCTGCGCGGCGAGCTCGAC
This sequence comes from Miltoncostaeaceae bacterium, assembly GCA_963749475.1. GTDB lineage: Bacteria > Actinomycetota > Thermoleophilia > Miltoncostaeales > Miltoncostaeaceae > Miltoncostaea. The sequence goes on along the minus strand of CAVVMP010000010.1, from coordinate 190,482 downwards.
GCCCGCATGGGCTGGTACGTCATCATCGCGACGATCCCGATCGGGGTCGTCGGCCTGGCGTTCAACGACCAGATCGAGACCGGGGCGCGCAACCTCTACCTGATCGGCGCCGTGCTGATCGTCGCGGGCCTGGTGCTGGCCGTCGCCGACCGGGTGGGCCGCCGCGTCCGCGACCTCGGCGACGTGCGCCGCCGCGACGCCGTCTGGGTGGGCATCGCCCAGGCCCTGGCGCTGATCCCCGGCACCTCGCGGTCGGGCGCGACGATCACCGCCGGCCTCTTCCTGGGACTGCAGCGCGAGGCGGCCGCGCGCTTCTCGTTCCTGCTGTCGATCCCGGCGATCGTGCTGTCGGGCCTCTACGGCCTGACGGAGCTGATCACCGGCGACGACTCGGTGAGCTTCGGCGCGCTCGCCCTGGCGACCGTCGTGGCGTTCGTCTTCGGCTACGTCTCGATCGCGTTCCTGCTGCGGTACCTCGCCAACCACTCGATGATGATCTTCGTGGTCTACCGGGTGGTGCTCGGCGTGATCGTCCTGGCGCTCGCGGGCGCCGGCACGATCAGCTGACGGGGCGCTCCACGACCTCGAACTCGCCCGTCAGGTCCACGAGCTCGAGCACCCGCTGGACCGCGTCGGAGGGGCGGGAGAGCGCGAAGCCGCGGCCGCGCGTCCTGGCAGCGCTGGCGGGCCTCGAGCAGCGACCGCAGCCCGGAGCTGTCCATGAAGCCGACCGACCCGAGGTCGATCACCACGGGGCCGTCGCCCGGCCCGGGCAGGGCCGCCAGCAGACGGGGCGCGCCGACCAGGTCGAGCTCACCCTCGGCGACGACGAGGACCGAGCCGGGGAGCTGCTCCGCGTGGGCACGGAAGTTGGCGGCGCTCTCCTCGCTCATTCGCCGTCGAGGCTATCAGGGGCGACCGGCCCGTTTGTCCGCGTCGGGGGTCGGGCATACTGCGTGGTGGTCTTTTCCTCCGCCCGCGAGGCCGTGCCCCTGACACCTGGCCGCACACTCGACGCCGCCGAACGCGAGCGTCTCATCGTCGAGCACCTCCCCCTGGTCCGCGGACTCGCGCGCCGGTACGCCGACCGCGGCGAGCCGCTCGACGATCTGGTGCAGGTGGGGACCATCGGCTTGATCAAGGCCATCGACCGGTTCGAGCCGGAGCGCGGCTTCAAGCTCGCCAGCTTCGCGACGCCCACGATCCTCGGCGAGATCCGCCGCCACTTCCGCGACCGCTCGTGGACCGTGCGCGTGCCGCGCGGCATCCAGGAGGCCCGCGCGCAGATCTCGCACGCCGTGGGGGTGTTCTCCGCCGAGAACGGGCGCAGCCCGTCCGTGCGGGAGATCGCCGAGCAGACCGGTCTGCCCCTGGACGACGTGCTCGACGCGCTCGCCGCCGGCAGCGCGCAGCGGCCCGCCCCGCTCGCCGTGGGGAGCGGGGACGCCGAGGAGGACGTCGGCGTCTCGGTGGGCGTCGACGAGGAGGGCTACGCGGCCGCCGAGGCCCGCGCGACCATCGACGCCGGCCTGGCCGAGCTGCCCGCCCGGGAGCGGATCATCCTGCACCTGCGCTTCGAGGAGGGGCTGACCCAGTCGCAGATCGCGGACCGCGTCGGCATCTCCCAGATGCACGTCTCGCGCCTCATCCGGCGGGCGCTCGAGACGTTGCGCGAGAACGCCGGCGACCCTGATCCGATGCGGGGCGATGAGCCAGGCCGCCGGTGACAATGGACGTTTTGGCGGATTGGGGCTCGGGAACGGCCGTGGCATGGTCGGTATCGAAAACGCCGCGCGGGGAGGCACGGACGTGGCTACACTCCCGCCCGGGATGACCCTTGAGCGCCCGGACGTCGAGCTGGCGATGCCGGCCGAACCCGACAGCGTGGCGCTGGCGCGCCAGATGGTGCGCGGGATCGTCGACCGCCTCGGTTGGAGCGACGAGAGCCGCACCGACATCTCGATCGCCGTCACCGAGGCGTGCACGAACGCCGTGCTGCACGCGTACCCCGGCTCGACGGGCGTCTACGAGGTCTTCGCCTGGGCGGAGCCCGAGAAGCTCGTGGTGGCCGTCCGCGACCGCGGGCAGGGCATCTCGCCGCGCGTGCCGTCGCCGTCGGCGGGGCTCGGGCTGGGCTTCCCCCTGATGCTCGCGATCGCCGACGAGGTCAACTTCACGAGCGAAGGCGGCATCACCGAGGTCCGCATGAGCTTCACGCCGGGCAGCCGCCAGGAGGACGGGTGAGCAGAGCGTCCGCGGGGCGCCTGACGATGCGTGCCGAGGATCTGCGCGAGCCCGTCCTGGAGCGGGTCGTGGCCGCCCTGGCGGCGCGCGTGGACCTGCCGCTCGACCGCCTGTCGGACGCCCAGCTGGCCAGCTCGGTGCTGATCCGCGGCGCCAACCGTCATGCCGTGGACGGCGTCGTGCGGGTCGAGCTCGACGTGGAGGACGGCGCCGTCGGCCTGTCCGTCGGCCCCCTGCCCGCCGGCCAGGGCAGCCAGATGGTGGCCGAGGACGTGCCGGGCGTGGGCCCGGTCCTGGAGCGCCTGGTGGACGGCTGGAGCGTCGAGCCGATCGACGACGCCACCGAGACCCTGCGCCTCAGCATCGGCGCCGGCGGGGGCGCCGCCTAGCCCCCCAGCGTCGTCCCTCCCTGGTCCTCGACCACGCGGAGGAAGCGCCCGTAGCTCGGCTTGCGCGACCCGTCCTCGCGCAGCAGGCCCGCCGGCCAGTCGACGTTGTCCTGGAGGTTGAACCACACGACGGCCTTGACCCGCTCGCTGCGCAGCTGCGGCAGCGAGTAGATCTGGTCGAGGTAGTCGGCCTGCTCGTCCTCGGTGACCTGGGTCTCGCGGAATCGCGTCGGGCGCCGTCGTGTAGCCGGCCTCGGTGATGTAGAGGTCCAGGCCGGGGCGGAACGCGTCGAGCTCGGTCAGGAAGCGCCCGATGGTGCTCCAACTGGGCACCACCGTCGTCTCCTCGAGCGGCGGCGCGGCCGGGTAGACGTGCTGGGAGTACGCGTCGAGCGGGATCGTCCGGTCCGCCAGGCCGCGCAGCCACTCGACGGCGCCGACCCCGGTGCGGCTGGTGCTGCTGCGCGGCCCGCCGACGCCGGCGATGACGATCGCCTCGGGGTCGGCCGCCTTCACGCCCTCGAAGCCGGCCTCGTCCATCGCGGCGTAGACGTCGAGCCGCGCGTCGGTGAGATGGGCGACCGTCAGGGACTCGTCGTCCCACCCGGGCGGGCGGAGGAACCCGGAGAGGTTCGGCTCGTTCCAGATCTCGAAGTGGGTGACCTTCGGGAGCATCTCGCCGCCGGGCGCGCTGAACTCGCCCGAGTAGCGCGTCGCGAGCGCCGTCATGAACGCGCCGAAGTCCTCGGGGTCGGGCGCGAGCGTGTTGATGCGGCCGCCCGACCGGCTCCACGGCGCCGCCGCTCGCCCAGGCGGGGGTGTGGTAGACGGAGACGATCGGCGTGATCCCCTCCTTCGCGAGGCTCTGGAAGATCAGGTCGTAGCGGGAGAAGTCGTACGCGGGGTCGGCGGGGTTCGTCGGATCGGACGGGCGGGTCGGGGCGACGTCGCCCCAGAAGACGTCGACGCGGGTGGTGGTGACGCCGGTGTCGGCGACCATGCGGATGCGCTCCGGGATCTGCTCGATCGGGTCGACCGGCAGGTGGTCGTCCTGCACGGCCGCGACCGCGCCGATCGGCGCGGCGGCGTCGCCGCCGGAGAGCACCACCAGCCCCACGACCACGGCGATCGCCACGACCACGACGCCGATCCCCACGCCCATCCGCCCGCGTCGCGTCATCGCCACCTCCGCTCCGTCATGACAGTCCCGCCCGGGCGGCCCCGGGCTCGATCGCGTCCTCCCACGGCAGCCGCGTCGGGTCGGGGTCGCCGGGGATCCGGTAGTCCCAGGCGGGCACCCCCGTGGTCCCGCCGGCCCAGCGCTGCAGGTCGCCGGCCAGGCGGGCCAGGTCGAGCGGCGCGTCCAGGGCGCCCGGCGACATCGGGTCGGCAGACCACGCCAGCACCCGCCCGCGGCCGACGTCGCGCAGCAGTGCCGCGGGGGCGCCGTCGATGAAGCGCGCGACCACGCGGGCGCCCGCGGGCACGGCGGCGAACGCGCGCGGCCGGGGGGCGTCGAGCGGCACGGTCAGCCCATCGTCGGGCGCGGTGCCGTCCAGGGCGCCCTGGGGCACCTCGAGCACGGAACCGCGGCGCGCCGGCCCGAGCGGCGCGCCCACCAGGGCGTCGCGGACGTCGGCGAGCGGCGCGCCCGCCGGCGTGCGGGTGAACGCGTCCGGGTCGGTCACGATCAGCGTGCCGCCCGCCTGCACCCACGCGAGCAGCCGGTCGGCGAACGTCCGGTCGAGCGTGTCGCCGCGCGGCATCCACAGCGTCTTCGCCGCCGCGAGCCGCCCCGGCTCGGCGGTGAGGCGCGTGTCGGCGTCGAAGCTGAACGCGCCGCCGGCCAGCTCGCCCAGCAGCGCGTAGGTGGTGTAGAGCGCGTCGCCGCCCGTGCGGTAGCGGACGCCGCCGGTGCGGCCCGGCTGCGCCTGCCCCTCGCTCGCCGTGGCGTACAGGACGAGCTGCTGGGGGTCGGTCGGCGCCGCGGGCAGCCGGGTGCCGCGCACCGCCCGCGCGATGGCGAGCATCGCGTCGTACAGGCGCCGGTTCGTGAACCGCGGGTTGTCCGACGCGAAGAAGCTCAGGTCGGTGGCGCCCGCCCGGAGCGCCTGGGCGCTCCACGTCCACAGGTCCCCCGGGGTGGGCCGGTACCGCGAGTAGTCGAACGCCTGCACCACGATCCGGGTGCGCACCCCGGTGAGGTCGGACAGCAACTTGGCGCCGAAGCCGGGGTTGTAGCGGCCGCGCCCCGCGCGGTCGCGCTCCGGGTAGCTCACGTACGGGTCGGCCTCGACGACGTCGGCGAACGCGCCCAGGCGGGTGTAGTCCCACGGGATGAAGCCGTCGATGAAGCCGAAGTCGTTCGGGCTCACCCGCGCGCCCGGGTCGAGCCGCCTGATGAGCGCCGCCTGGCCGGCCTTCATCGCGAAGAAGCGCGCGCCGGAGAACCGCGTCCACGCCAACCAGCGCAGCCCCTCGCGGGGACTCGTGGTGGGCGTCGCGGCCGGGTCGGGCAGCGCGACGCCGGTGGCGCGGCGGAACTCGCCGGCCAGCGCGCGGCCGAACGGGGTCCGCCGGGCGGAGCCGCGCGGCAGGATCGTGACCGGCTCGTCCGAGCCCGTGTAGAGATGGACGTACGGCAGCCCGCGCAGCCCGGGGACGATCCGCCGGATCTCCCGCAGCGCCTCGGCGCGGTAGCGCGGGTCGAGCAGCGACAGGCGGCGGGTGTACGCGGTCGGATCGGCGGTCGGGTCGGCGACGGTGGCGCCGCGATCGAGCGCCTTCCGCGCCGCCCACACCTCGTACGCCACGTCCCAGCGCAGGCCGCTGCGGGCGTACTCCCGTGCGAACGACGACCGGTTGCGCCACCCCACCGGCTCCTTCGGGCTCAGCGGCAGCGGCGGGAACGGCAGGGCGCTCGGCCCGCTGAACCACAGCCCGGACGACCCGGCGTCGTGGAGGATCGAGCGCACCAGCGGGAACCAGCGCCGCGGTGGGATCGGCGGGGCGGTGGCGCGGCGCCACTGCGGCAGCTCGTTCTGGTTGAGCTCGTGGCTCCAGTCGGAGACGGTGCCGGCGGGCCGGTCGCCGGTGGCCGGGACGGCGGCCGCGGGGCCGGCCGCCGCGGCGGCGATCGCCAGCGCGGCGAGTGCGGGACGGAGGCGGCTCACAGGCGGGCCCATCCTGTCGGGCCGCGCGGGGCCCGCCAAGCCCCGCTGGTGAGGCTCACGCGGAGCCGCCGTCCAGTGCCCCGCGCGCGAGCAACGCCCGCGCCAACGTCAGCAGGGCGGGGATCTCGGCCCGCACGGCCGCCCGCACCCGCGCGGGGTCGGCGTCGGCCAGTCCGTCCGGCAGCGCCGCCACCTCGGCCCACCGGATCCGGGAGTCGGCGCGCCCGACCGCCGGAGAGAAGCCGGCGACCGCGTCCCGGATCAGCACCAGGCGGTAGCGGACGGCGTCGGCGTAGCGGTCGGCCGCCTCGTCGTCGCCGAGCTCCCCCACGCCGTGGTCGTGGATGAGGACCCGCTCGGCGGCGTCGATCGCGCGCCGCAGCCGGTCCTGATCGTCGCCCGGTGGCATCCCGGGGAAGCCTAGGGCGTTACCCTCGCCTGGTGCACGCACGGGACCTCATGAAGGCCGGCATCCCGGAGGGGCGGGCGGTGGGCATGGCGCTCCGCGCGCTGGCCGCGGGGCAGGGCTCGCCCGAGCTGCGGGAGCGCATCCTCGCGCTGGCCGCCGACCCCGCCGCGTTCCGGGACGATCCGGAGCTGGGCGAGCTGGCGCTCGCGATCGCGCCGCTCGAGCCGGCCGGCTTCCGAGAGCGCGACGCGCCGGCGCCCTGGCGCAGCTGGGGCGACGACATCGCGCCCGCCGCGCTCGGGCAGATGCGGGACGCCGCGCGGCTGCCGGTGTCGGTGCGCGGCGCGCTGATGCCGGACGCCCACCCCGGCTACGGGCTGCCGATCGGCGGGGTGCTCGCCACCGAGGAGGCGGTGATCCCGTACGCCGTGGGCGTGGACATCGCGTGCCGCATGCGCCTCTCGGTGCTCGACGTCCCCGTGTCGGAGCTCCGGGGCGGCGCCCAGCGGCTGGCCAACGCGATCGAGCGGGAGACGGCGTTCGGGATGGGGGCCCAGCTGGCGCGGGCCGCCGACCACGAGGTGCTCGACGCCGACTGGGGCGTCACCGGGGTCACGAAGTCCCTGCGCCAGCGGGCGGCCGCGCAGCTCGGCTCGTCGGGATCCGGCAACCACTTCGTCGAGTTCGGGACGCTCACGCTGGAGGCGCCGGATCTCGGCCTGGAGGCGGGCACCTACGTGGCGCTGCTCAGCCACTCCGGCAGCCGGGGCACGGGCGCGAAGGTCGCCGACCACTACACGCGGCTGGCCGCCGCCGAGCACCCCGAGTTGCCGAAGCAGCTGCGCCACCTCGCCTGGCTCGACCTCGGCTCCGAGGCCGGCGCCGAGTACTGGGCCGCGATGGAGCTGATGGGCGAGTACGCCGCGGCCAACCACGCCGTCATCCACCGCCGGGTGACGAAGGCGCTCCGCGCCAAGACGCTCGCGGGGGTCGAGAACCACCACAACTTCGCGTGGCGCGAGGAGCACGACGGCCGCGAGGTGATCGTCCACCGCAAGGGCGCCACGCCCGCGGGCGAGGGCGTGCTCGGCGTGATCCCCGGGTCGATGGCCACGCCCGGCTACGTGGTGCGGGGCCGCGGCGACGCCGCGTCGCTGCGCTCGGCCTCCCACGGGGCGGGGCGGGTGATGAGCCGCACGCAGGCGCACCGCACGTTCGCGTGGGGCGATGTCCGCCGGCAGATCGAGGCGGCCGGCGTGACGGTCCTGTCCGCCGGCCTCGACGAGGTGCCCGGGGTCTACAAGGACATCGCGGTGGTCATGGCCGCGCAGGCCGACCTGGTGGACGTGGTTGCGCGGTTCGACCCGAAGATCGTGAAGATGGCCCCGCCCGGCGAGCGCCCGGAGGACTGATGGACGAGATCGACGGCGCGCCGCGCCGCCTGCTGGTGTGGGACGCGCCCAACATCGACGTGGCCCTCGGCACGCTGCTCGGCGGCCGGGCCCCGCGCTCGGAGGAGCGGCCGCGGTTCGACGCCCTCGCGCGCTGGCTGGTGGAGCGCACCCCGCCGGACGAGGTGCCCGAGGCGTCGGTGTTCATCAACATCCCGCCGGAGCGGATCGACGCGATCCGCGGGTTCGTGGACGTGCTGCGCGGCACCGGCTTCTCGGTGTTCGCGAAGCCCAAGCTGACCGAGGGCGACGACATCGACCAGGCGCTCCTCGACCACCTGCGCGAGCGGGCGGAGTCGACGCCGCTGGCGGAGGTGCTGCTGGCGTCGGCCGACCAGTACCGCGACGCCGACGACAGCCTGGCCGACCTCGCCGCCCGCCTGCCGCTGACCGTGCTGGGGTTCCGGGAGTTCAACCGGGCGGCCATCACGATGGACGGCGTCCGGTTCATCGACCTGGAGGACATCCCGGGGCTCTTCGAGGTGCCCCTCGCGCGGGAGACCCCGCTCGAGTCGCTGCCGCCCGAGGGCGCGTGGCTCCCGGCCCGGCGGAGCCTCCGCGAGATCCACGGCTGAGCGTGGCCGCGCCGCCCCCGCGGGGCGGCGCGGCCAGCCGGTCACGCCGCGGCCTTGGCGTACGCCTCGATCAGGATCTTCGCGACCTCGGGGCGGGTGAACTCGACGGGCGGGATCTCCCCCCGGTCGAGCATCTCCCGCACCTTGGTGCCGGACAGGAAGACCCGCTGCTCCGGCGCGGACGGCGACGTCTTGGTGGTCGCCATGCCGCCGGTGAGGTTGCACCAGAAGCTGTGCTCGAAGAAGACCGGCGTGATGCCGAGCTCCTCGCGGGTGATGTCGTCGAACACCCGGTGGGCGTCGTAGGTGCCGTAGTAGTTCCCCACGCCGGCGTGGTCGCGGCCCACGATGAAGTGGGTGCAGCCGTAGTTCTGGCGCAGGATCGCGTGCAGCACCGCCTCGCGCGGACCGGCGTACCGCATCGCGGCCGGCAGCACGCCCAGCACCACCCGCTCCTGCGGGTAGTAGTTCTCGATCAGCACCTCGTAGCAGCGCATCCGCACGTCGGCGGGGATGTCGTCGCTCTTGGTCTCCCCGACGAGCGGGTGGATGAACAGGCCGTCCACCGTCTCCAGCGCGACCTTGGTGATGTACTCGTGGGCGCGGTGGATGGGGTTGCGGGTCTGGAAGCCGACGACGGTCTGCCAGCCGCGGGCGGCGAACTCGGCGCGCGAGGCGGCCGGGTCGAGCAGGAACGGCACGGCGCCCGGGTCGAGCGGCAGGCGCGACGCCACCCGCACGGGGCCGGCGAGGCAGGTGGTGCCGTGCGCGTACAGCGAGGCGACGCCCGGGTGGGCCTCCTCCTCGGTGCCGTAGACGAGCCGCGCCTCGCGGCGCTGGTCGGTCTCGAACCGGTCGGTCACCTCGAGCACGCCGAGGAAGCGGCCGTCCTCGTCGACCAGCTCCACCTCGTCGGCGGAGCCGACCGCGGCGAGCTCGTCGGGCTGGACGGCGAGCGTGACGGGCACGGACCACGCCAGACCGTTCGGCAGGCGCATGTGCTCGACCACCGACTCGTAGGCCGCCTGGTCCATGAACCCGTCGAGCGGCGACATCGCGCCGACGGCGATCAGGTCGAGGTCGGCCTGCTGGCGCGCGCTGAGCGTCACGCGGGGGCGGTTGCCGCCCTCGTCCAGGGACGGGTCGAGCCGGTCGATCAAGGTGCCCCCGTGCGGGGCGATGGGACCCGGCGTCGCGGCGCTCAAATGCCCGCTCCGTCCACGTGGCCGAGCTGGGTCGGGTCGATGAGGGTGTCGGCGCGTAGGCCGAGCCGTAGTGTCTCCAGCGGTATCACCTCGTCTGGTGGGATGTTCCCAAGGTTGACGTTGGGGCCGAATTTCCTGATGAACCAGACCTGCTGGGCCTTCTGAGGGGCCTCGAAGAGCAGGCGGTCCGGGTCCACGGCGTGGACGATCTCGTCGATGAGGCCCATCCGGACCTCGCCGTCGCCGCGGAAGATGCCCGCGGTGCCGGTCTCGCGGGCCTCCGTGATGACCTTCCACGCGCCCGCGCGCAGCTCGGCCTCGATCAGCTCCACCCACCGGAAGGGGGCGATGACCGTCTGGAGGTCCTTCGAGCCGACCTCGCTGAGCACCACGAAGTCGCGCGCGAGGGTGGAGATGTGCTCGAGCTTGGTGTCGTGCGGGATGCTGATGGTGCCGTCCGAGACCTCGACGTGCTGCAGCCCCAGGTCGTGGACCCAGCGGCGCCAGTCGTCGAGCTTCTGCTGGACGAAGCAGACCTCCCAGAAGGTCCCGCCCAGCACCACGGGGATGCCGGCGCTCTCGTAGACGGCCAGCTTCTCGCGCAGGTTGCGCGTGACGTAGGAGGTCCCCCAGCCGAGCTTCACGATGTCGATGAGGTCGGCGCAGGAGTCGAGCATGCCCTCCACCCCGGCGAGGGTCAGGCCCTTGTCGATGACGTGCGCGATGCCCGTCTCACGGGGCTTCGGCGGGCGGCCCGGCAGGCTCAGGAACTCCGGCGAGGGGGTGGCCACCGCGCCGGGGAGGACGCTCGGTTCGGTGCTCATCGGGAGACCTCCGCGGCGCTGCGCCCGGCGCGGCGCCCGTAGACGACGGTGTCCAGAAGGGAGTTGCCCATCAGGCGGTTGGAGCCGTGGACCCCTCCGGCGATCTCGCCCGCGGCGAACAGGCCGGGCAGCGACGTGGCGGCGCGCTCGTCGATCGCGAGGCCGCCGTTGCGGTAGTGGAGCACGGGGTACACCAGCACGCGCTCGCGGGTGATGTCCACGCCGGCCTTGGTGTAGCGCTTGTGGACGTAGGCGAGGCGCTCGGCGGTGAACCCCTCGCCGTTCTCGCGGTCGATGGCGGCGGTGTCGAGCCACACGCCGGGGCTGCCGTCGGGGGCGGTGGCGCCGCGCCCCTCGGCAACGACGTCGATGATCGCCTGGGCCACGACGTCGCGCGGGGCGAGCTCGTCGACGAAGCGCTCGCCGTCGGCGTCGTGGAGGGTCGCCCCGTACGAGCGGGTGGTCTCGGGGAGGGCGTAGCCGGCGAGGGCCTCCGGCCACACCGAGCCGGTGGGGTGGCGCTGCCACGAGTCGAGCTCGCGGCCCTCGGCGCCGATCTCCAGCGCCATGCGCAGCACCTCGGGGGTGGCGTCGGGGTGGTTGGTGCTGCCCACGCCGAGCGCGTCGGCCTCGCCGCGCAGGCCGCCGCCCGCCGCGAGCACCACGGCGCCCGGCGTGGACGGTGCGGCGGCTGCCGTTGCCGCCGGGGGCCACGACGGCGCGCCAGCCGTCCCCCTCCGGGGCGAGCTCCACCAGCCGCGTGGACTCCCAGACCTCCGCCCCGCTCGCGCGGACGGCGGTGCGGAGCGCACGGACCATCTCGGCGCCGGTCCGCTCGCCGGCCTGGAGCAGCCGCTTGCGGCTGGCGCCGCCACAGCGGATGAGGCGCAGCCGGTCGCCGTCGCGGGTGAAGTCGACGCCGAGCCCGCTGAGCCACGCGATCGCGTCGGGCCCCTGCTCGGCGAGCTGGCGCACGAGCTCGGGCCGCGCGGCACGGTGGCCGGCGGCGAAGGTGTCCTCGTAGTGCGACTCGGGCGAGTCGTCGTCGCCCATCGCGGCCTGGATCCCGCCCTGGGCGCGCCCGGTGTTGCCGGCCCCGAGGGCCGATTTGGTCGTCACGATCACCGATGCGCCGGCGCTCGCCGCGCTGACGGCCGCCGACATGCCGGCGCCGCCCGATCCCACCACGAGCACGTCCGAGCGTGCGTCGGAGAGGCTCGACACGGGGCGATCCTATCGAACCGGGTCACCCCGCGTGATAAGGGATCGTTATGAGGCCGATGCGGGCGCGGCCATGTCGCCGAGCTCCGCGCGGGCGAAGTCGACGAACGTCTGGGTGACCCGCTTGGGGGTCCTCCCGGCGTGCCGCACGGCGAAGAAGCTCCGCTCCAGCCCGGCTCCTTCGAGGGCGAGGGCCACGAGGCTGCCGTCCGCGAGCTCCCGTTCCACGGCGAGCCGCGAGATGACGGTGATGCCGAAGCCGTCGAGCACCGCCGCCTTGACGGACTGCTGCAGCCCGAGCTCCATCGCCACCTTGAGGTCGCGGTCGCGGACGCCGCTCTCGCGCAGCGCCGCCTCGACGACGGAGCGGACGCCGGAGCCCTCCTGCTGGATGAGCATCGGCTCGGCGGCGAGCTCCTCCAGGCTCACGGAGCCCCGCTCGGCGAGCGGGTGCCCGGGCGGGACGATGGCGACGAGCTCGTCGCGGACGAACGGCTCGAACACGAGGCCGCGGTGCGGCCGCGCCGCCCCCACCACCCCCAGCTCGAGCTCGTCGTCGAGGACGCGCTCGCACACCGTCTGGGTGTCGCTGACGACGAGGCTGACCTTCACGTCCGGGTGCGCCGCGTGGAACGCCCCGAGCAGCCGCGGCAGCAGCACCTCCCCCGGCCCGGTGGACGAGCCGAGCACCAGCCGCCCGCTGACCCGGGTCCCGATCTCCCCCATCTCCCGCTCGAGCTCGGCCTCCAGGCCGATCATCCGGCGGGCGTAGCGGTAGACCACCTCGCCGGCCTCGGTGAGCCGCACCCGCCGCCCGCTGCGATCGAGCAGCCGGTGCCCCAGGCGCTCCTCGAGCGCCCGGATCTGGAACGACACCGCCGGCTGCGACACCTCGAGCTCCTCCGCCGCCTGGGAGAAGGAGCCCTTGTCCACGACGGTCCGGAACGTCAGCAGCTGGCGGAGGTCCACGCGGTGATGCTACCGGTGCCCCGGGAGGTCCCCGTTCAATTGAACGCGGCCGCGTCGTTCAATTGGACGACCCGGCCGTCTCCCGGCCGTCATCCCGATGACCAATTGAGAACCGCGATTCTCAATTGAGACTCGCGGCAGAGGGTTCGGGTCGCTCACCGCCCACGAGGAGCTCAGGGATCCAGGGGCTCCCCGAGCGGGGGCTGCCCGAGGGTCCGGTCCCGGAGCGCCCACTCCACGATCCGCCGCGCCCGGAGGCCGGCCGCGCCCGACAACGGGTCCCAGGCCGCCGCCAGCATCGGGCCGCGGCCGGTCATGAGCACGTCCCAGCCCATCGCCCGGTGGTCGGGCACCGCCCGGGCCGCGCGGGCCACCAGGGCCTGCGCCGCGCCCCAGGCGGGGAGGATCGCGTCGGGGCCGCCGCCCACCAGGCGGCCTGACGCCACATCGACCGCCAGGAGCTCCCGCGCGGCACCGTGGCGGCGGCGTCCCACCGGACCGCCGTGCGGCTCGACCGCCAGGTCCGCGGAGAGCAGCACCGGCATGTCGCCGGGCCCGAGGAGCGTCACGGCCACCACCGCCGGCATGGGGCCGACGTCCAGCAGGCACGCCAGCATCGGGTGGTCCGGGGCGCGCGCCTCCACCATCCACTCGACGTCCTCGGACGGCCCCAGCAGCAGCTCCGCCAGCTCCGGGAGCAGCCAGACGTTGCCGTACTGGTCCCGCACCGCCTGGCCCTCGCGCGTGAACGCGGCGAGGCGCGTCCCGAACGTCCGCTCCGCGGGACGAACCGTGAAGCACCGGGGCAGCTCCGCGAGCTCGCGGGCCCACCCGGCCGCGTCCACCGGGGTCGCCCCGCGCGCGGTCCAGCCGACGCCGCCGGCGCGGATCACCGCCAGCGGCTCCGGGCACGGCAGGCCGATGGCCCGCATCGTCAGGATCCGGCCGAGCACCGACTCCGCGCCGAACGGCTCGCCCGCCGAGGGCGGCTCGACGTCGGCGGGCTCCCCGCGTCCGCCGGGGCCGCGGATGCGCAGGCGTGCGCGGGCCGGCCCAAGCCGGTCCGGGCCCCTCCTCCAGGGCCGCCGCAGCTCCACGCACCGATGGTACTGGCGGACGTCAGAAAATCCGAAAGTCCATCCGCCCGTATGCCCTCGGGGCGCCCCGCCGCCGCTGTTTGACAACGTGGTGACGAAAGGTAACCTTGGCTGCGGTGGTTACGTCGGGTAACTGCCGAAGAGAGCCAGGAGCTTCGATGAATCGGGACACCACCGTTCTGCCGGTCCTCCCACTCGACGACGCCGTGGTGCTCCCGGGCACCAGCGTCACCTTCCCCGTGACCTCCGGCGAGCAGGCCGAGGCGCTCGAGGGGGCGGTGGAGGGCCGCATCCTGCTCGTGCCGCGCATCGAGGGGCGTTTCGCGTCCCACGGCGTGGTGGCGCAGATCGTGGGCGAGATCGACCTGCCGGACGGCACGCGCGGCGTCGCCGTCGAGGCCATGCACCGCGCGGAGCTGGGCCCCGCCATCGTCGGCGAGGCCGGTCTTCGCGTGAGCGCCCACGAGATGCCCGACCCGGACGATCCGGGCCCCGAGGCCGCCGAGCTGGCGCGTGAGTACCGCGCCGTGGTCGAGGAGGTCGCGGAGCTGCGCGGCGACCGCTCGCGCGTGGCGCACTTCCTCGTCGTCCATCAGCCACCCGGGCCGCCTGGCCGACACGGCCGGCTACGCCCCCGAGATCCCCGTCACGGCCAAGCTCGAGCTGCTCGGCGCGACCGACGTCGTCGAGCGCCTGAGGCTGGCCATCACCGCCCAGCGCGAGCGGCTGGCCGACGCCGGCCTGCGCCGGCGCATCCGCGAGAACGTCGCGGAGGACCTCGACAAGACCCAGCGCGAGATGCTGCTGCGCCGCCAGCTCGCCGCCATCCGCAAGGAGCTCGGCGAGGACGGCGAGGGCGGCGGGGACGACGACTGGGCCGCGCGCATCGAGGCCGCGAACATGCCCGACGACGCCCGCAAGGAGGCCGAGCGCGAGCTCGCCCGCCTGGAGCGGCAGCCCGAGGGCCCCGAGGCCGGGATGATCCGCACCTACCTGGAGTGGATGGTCTCGCTGCCGTGGGACGTCCGCTCCGACGAGCACCTGGACGTGGAGGCGGCCCGCGAGGTGCTGGACGCCGACCACGCCGGCCTCGAGGAGGTCAAGGACCGCATCCTCGAGTACCTGTCCGTGCGCAAGCTGCGCCAGGAGCGCGGGATGGCCGACGCCCAGAGCGGCGTCATCCTCACGCTCGTGGGGCCGCCCGGCACCGGCAAGACCTCGCTCGGCACGTCCGTCGCGAAGGCCCTCGGCCGCGAGTTCGCCCGCATGAGCCTGGGCGGCATCCGCGACGAGGCCGAGATCCGCGGCCACCGGCGCACGTACATCGGCGCCCTGCCGGGGCGGCTGGTGCGCGCCCTGCGGGACGCCGGCACGCGCAACCCGGTGATCATGCTCGATGAGATCGACAAGGTCGGCTCCGACTGGCGCGGCGACCCGTCGTCGGCCCTGCTCGAGGTGCTCGACCCGGCGCAGAACCACGCGTTCCGCGACCACTACCTCGACGTCGAGCTCGACCTCTCCGAGGTCCTGTTCATCGCGACGGCCAACGTCTACGACACGATCCCCGGCCCGCTGCTGGACCGGATGGAGATCATCGCCCTGGACGGCTACACGGAGGACGAGAAGCTCGCCATCGCCCGCGGCTACCTGCTGCCGCGCCAGATCGAGCGGAACGGCCTGCGCGCCGACGAGGTGACCTTCGGCGACGACGCCCTGCGCTCGGTGATCGGCGACTACACGCGCGAGGCCGGCGTCCGCGGGCTGGAGCGCGAGATCGGCAAGGTGCTCCGCAAGGCGGCGCGCCGCGTGGCGGAGGGCGCCGAGGGCCACATCACCATCGGCCCCGACGACCTGCAGGACGCCCTCGGGCGGCCGAAGTTCCACCACGAGGCGGCCGAGCGGACCGCGACGCCCGGCGTCGCGACCGGCCTGGCCGTGACGGGCGCGGGCGGCGACGTCCTGTTCGTCGAGGCGAGCGCCACGCAGGCCGACGGCCCGGGCGACCGCCTGGTCCTGACCGGCCAGCTCGGCGACGTCATGCGCGAGTCGGCCCGGATCGCCCTCTCGTGGACGCGCTCGCACGGCGCCGAGGTGGGCATCCACCCGGCCGAGCTGGCGGGCAAGGAGATCCACGTCCACATCCCGGCGGGGGCCATCCCCAAGGACGGCCCGTCGGCGGGCGTGACGATGATCACGGCCATCGCGTCGCTGGCATCGGGGCGGCCGGTCCGGCCGAACGTGGGGATGACCGGCGAGGTCTCCCTCCAGGGCCGGGTGCTCCCGATCGGCGGGCTCAAGCAGAAGATCCTGGCCGCCCACCGGGCCGGGCTGACCGACGTGGTCATCCCGGAGCGGAACCGGCGCGACCTGGACGACGTGCCGGCGGCGGTGCTCGAGGACGTGACCGTCCACCCGGTCCTGACGGTCCAGGAGGTGCTCGACATCGCCCTCGAGCCGGCCGGCGACCGCAACGGGACGGCGCTGGCAGCGTAGGGCGACGGGGCGCCGGGGTAGGGTGACGGCGATGGACCGCTGTCGCGCACGTCCACCCGTCTGCCACCGCTACCAGGCGGCGGCCGAGCTCCTCGGCCGCCGCTGGAGCGCGGCGGTGATCCGGGCGACCATGGAGGGTCCCGCCCGGTTCACCGAGATCCGCAGCAGCGTCGACGGGCTCTCGGCGCGCCTGCTCACCGAGCGGCTCCGCGAGCTGGAGACCGCCGGGCTGATGGAGCGCCGCGAGCGCCCCGACGGCGCCACCGAGTACCGGCTCACCCCGAAGGGCGAGGCCCTGTCGCGCGTGGTCCACGAGATCGAGGCGTGGGTCGCGACGTGGGAGCCGGCCGAGCGGTCCGCCCGGAGGGGCGCATGAGCGCCATCCCCGACGACGTGCGCGAGCTGTTCGCGGCGCGCAACTACGCCCACCTGGCCACGGCCGGCCCGAAGGGCCCGACGTCGGTGCCGATCTGGATCGACGTCGAGGGCGACCGGCTCGTGCTTCTTCACCCAGCGCCGACAGCCGCAAGGCGGTCAACATCGGCCGCGACCCGCGGGTGGCGCTGTCGGTGGTCGACCACGACGACCCCTACCGGCAGGCGGACGTCCGCGGCCGGGTGGTGGAGCGCCTCGAGGGCGACGCGGCCATCGCCGCGATGGACCGCCTGCTCGCAGAAGTACATCGGCGCGCCGTTCCCCATGCGCGACCCGGACACGACCGTGGCCTTCGTCGTCGAGGTCGACCGGGCCCGCCACGTGAAGCTGCCCTTCGAGCACCAGGGCTGAGGGGCTAGGACAGGGTCTTCAGCGTCGTCAGGTTGACGTCCAGCCACTTCGTCTGGAGGCGCGCGACCGTCCCATCGGCGATCAGCCCCTTCACGACGCGGTTGACCGATGGCGACGAGCGGGCTGCCGTCGGCCATCACGGCGCCGTAGCGCTCGCCGGTGGCGATGACGCCGGCCATCGCGCCGACGCGCAGCGGCACCTCCGCCGCCAGCACGGCGAGGGTGGGGGCGTCGTACACGACGGCGTCGCAGCGACCCGTCTCGACCCCCTGGAACAGCGCCGTCACGCCGGGGTAGGCCCGCGCGGCCTTCGCCGGCTTGACCCTGCTCGCCACCACCGCGGCGCCCGTGCTCTTGCGCAGCACGCAGAGCTGGAGCGGCTTGAGCCCGGCGAGCGTCGTCGGCGTCGTGCCCAGGCCGCGGCGCAGCAGCACGCCCTGGTCGACGTCCAGGTACGCCGCGCTGAAGTTGACGGCCTGCTTGCGCCCGGCCGTGATCGACACCTGGGCGAACGCCAGGTCGAACGGCTTCGGGCCGGGCGCGACGATGTCGGAGAAGACCGGGACGTTCACGAACTGGACGGGCAGCCCCATGCGGCGCCCGACGGCCGCCGCGAGCCCCACCTCGAGGCCGCGCGCGAACGTCACGGTGGTGCCGCTCACGGCGCCCACCTGGAAGCCGTCGCTCGGCAGGTTGAGCCCCACGGTCAGGACGCCGGGGACCATCGTGGCCGGCGGCGGGGTCGCCGGGGTCTGGGCGGCGGCGGGGACGGCCGCGGCGGCCAGGGCGGCGACGGCCGCGGCGGCGAGGGTGCGGAGGCGCCTCATGACGTCGCCAGCACGCGGACGGGGTCGCCGACGGAGAGGAACCGGTAGAGCCACGGGGCGTTCGGGGCCGGCACCCGCACGCAGCCGTGGGACGCCGCGTAGACGGGCACGTCGGGGTACTGGTGCAGCGCGACGCCGCCGACGAACGGGGACGCCCACAGCAGCCACTCCTGGAAGGGCGTGGACCACCAGCGCGGGTACTGGGCGTACACGCTGAAGCTCCCGATCGGGGTCGGCGTGGACGGCTTGCCGGACGACACGTGGAGCGCCCGCACCACGCGGTTGTCCTGGATCGTCAGCGCGAGCTGCTTGTCGACCAGCACCTCCACCCGGCGGCCGCTGCCCCCCTGCGTGACCGGCGTGGGCCGGTCGGCGCGCCCGAGCGCCGCGAGCGTCTTCGGACCCAGGACGCCGTCGCGCTGCAGCCCCTCCCACTTCTGGAACGCGATCACCGCGGCGGTGGTCCCGGGGCCGAGCCGCCCGTTGACGTCGCCCGGCAGCAGGTACCCGAGGTCGGCGAGACGCCCTTGGGCCGCCTTGGTCCCGCCGGTGACGGGGCCGGACGGCGTGACGGGGTTGGGCGGCGGCGCGACGCTCGGCGTGCGCAGCTTCGCAACCGTCAGCGGGCCCGTGGCGTCGATGCCCGGGAAGAGGCCGAACGGCACGCCGCCGTCGATCAGCACCTGGACCGACTGCACGCCGGGGACGGCGGTCACGGTCGCCACGAGCTGCGACAGCCGGGCGTTGATGGCGTCCGACTTGGTGCCCGACACGAACCGGTCGCCCAGGTTGACCGTCGCGACGGTCCCCTGCTGCGACACCGTCAGGACCGGCGTCGCGCCCGAGATGTACGTGCGGATCTGGGTCTTCTTCTCCGCCGCGGTCGGGCCCGCCAGGAGCCCCTGGAGGGCCGCCTGGAGCCCGTCCCCGGGACGGGTGACGAAGACGTTCTGCTCCCCCTGGACGAACGCGACCTTGGTCGCTGCGGAGGCGGTGGAGACCCACGCGAAGGCGCAGGCGATGACGATGCACGCCGCGAGGGCGCGCCATGGGTGGGTCACGGACACCTCAGGGCACGTCGAGGGACGGGCGATGCTACGACGACACGCCCCGCGGCGTCACCCCCCACCGGCGGACCCGGCGGCTCAGGCCTCCAGCAGGTCCCGGATCTTCTCGACCACGCCGCGCCGGCGCGCCGTGGCGGGCACCCCGAGCGCCTTCTCGATGTAGGTCCCGCTCAGCTTCGACCGCCCCATCCCGTCCGGGTAGTGGAGGTGGACCTCCCGGCCGATCACCACGGCCTCGTCCGGCCCGTCCGGGGCGACGAGCGCCTTCGCCTTCGCCGCCGGCGGCGTCTCGCGCAGGAACGCGATGTGCAGGGTTTTCGGGTCGGCGTCCGGGAACGGGCCGCTCGTCGAGCGCGGCGGTGAGCTGCGCCGCCGTCCGCACCATCACCGCCGTCTGGAACCCGAGGTCGGCCTCGACCGCCTCCTCCAGCGCCCGGGCGACCTTCTCGGCCGACCGCATCCGCGTGCTGAACAGGACGTTGCCCGTCTGGATGTGGGTCGCGACGTCCTCGTGGCCGATGCCCTCCACGCAGGCGCGCAGGTCGGCCATCGCCATCCTCCCGCTCCCGCCCACGTTGACCCCGCGCAGCAGGGCGACGTAGCGCGGCATCGCCGTCTACCGGGTGGAGAAGTGGTGCCCCTCGCGGTCGCACCAGAAGACGAGGCCGTTCTCCTCGTGCCGCCCCACGCAGTGGCACTCGCCACCGTGCTCGGGGCAGTCGCGGTGGACGCGCGAGAGCAGGCCCCACTCGGCGACCGGGGCTGCCCCCTCCGGGAGACGACGGCGATCGGCGTTCGTGCGCGTGATCACGGTCATGGGTGCTCCAACTCGGTCGTGGATGTGGGTGCCACGGGGCCTTCGCCGTCCATCGCCGGGCCCCTGCCGCCGCGCAATGCGGACCACAGCGCGTCGGCGACGGGCTGCGGACCTCCGGCGGAGACGTGCTGGAACAGCCGGTCGAGCCCCATGGCGAACGCCTCGGTGTCGAGCGCCGGCCGGGTGGCGCGCATGATCTTGCCGTACCTGGTGGGACGGACCTCCTCGTCCACGTTGAAGAGCTCCTCGTGGAGCTTCTCGCCGGGGCGGATGCCCACCACCTCGATCGCGATGTCGCGGCCCGGCTCGTGGCCGGACAGCTCGATCATGCGGCGGGCGAGGTCGATGATCCGGACCGGCTCGCCCATGTCCAGCACGAAGATGTCGCCGCCCTCGGCGATGCCGGTCGCGGCGATCACCAGCTGCACCGCCTCGGGGATCGTCATGAAGAAGCGGGTCATCTCGGCGTGGGTGACCGTGACCGGGCCGCCCTCCTCGATCTGCCGCTGGAAGATCGGCAGCACCGAGCCGGACGAGCCCAGGACGTTGCCGAACCGGACGGCCGCGAAGCGCGTGTCCGCCGTCGCCGCCGTGGGCCTCGACGATCCGCTCGGCCAGCGCCTTCGACGCGCCCATCACCGTCTGCGGCTCGACCGCCTTGTCGGTGGAGATCAGACAGAAGCGGTCGACGCCGTGGCGCTCCGCCAGCCTCGCCACCACCTCGGTGCCGAGGGCGTTGTTGGCGACGGCCTGGAGCGGGTTGAGCTCCATCATCGGCACGTGCTTGTAGGCGGCGGCGTGGAACACCACGTCCGGCCGCTCCGCCTGGAACAGGCGCTCCATCGACACGGGGTCCTTGCAGTCCGCGATCACGGGGACCAGCAGGCCGGCGTGGCCGCGCTCGCGCAGCTCCATGTCGATCTCGAACAGGTTGTTCTCGGCGTGGTCCACCAGCACCAGCCGGCGGGCGCCGATCGTCGCGACCTGGCGGCACAGCTCGCGGCCGATGGAGCCGCCGGCGCCGGTCACGAGCACCGAGCGCCCGTTGAGGTACCGGGCCATCCGGGCGAAGTCGATCTCGACCGGGGCGCGGCCCAGGACGTCCTCCACCCGCACCTCGCGCAGCTGCGAGACGGTCACCTCGCCGGTGATCAGCTCGGGGAGGCCCGGCAGCGTGGTGCAGGGGACGCCGGCGGCGCGGCACACCTGGACGATCTCCTGGCGCACCAGGCCGGGCGCGGAGGGCATGGCGATGATCACCTCGTCCACGTGGATCTCGCGCAGCACGCGCGACAGGTCGTGGCGGGTGCCGCGCACCCGGGTGCCCTGGACGCGCAGGCGCCGCTTGCGCGGGTCGTCGTCGATCAGGCCGACCGGGTTGTAGCCCAGCTCGCGGTTGCGCTTCATCTCGCGCAGCAGCGTCACGCCGGCGTCGCCGGCGCCGCAGATCAGCACCTCGCGACCGGTCGCGATCAGCTCCGCCCGCGACTGCGGCCGCTCGATGACGCTCCGCACGGCGAAGCGCGCGCCGCCCACCAGCACGAGCGTCAGCATCAGGTCGATGACCAGGACGCCGCGCGGCACCGGGACCAGGTCGTCGGGCCGCCACGACGACAGCAGCGCCGTGACCAGCAGGCTCGACGCGGCCGTGGCCAGGACGATCGCCTGGAGGTCGCGCAGGCTCGTGAAGCGCCACCACTTGGTGTAGAAGCGCATCGCCGCGAACGTCGCCATCTTCAGCACGACGACGATCAGGACGGTCCCGGCGAACAGGCGCTCGTACCGCCCGGGCACGTCGCCGTCGAAGCGGAAGTAGAAGGCCAGCCACCAGGCGGCCGCAACGAGTCCCGTGTCGACCGCGACCTGCAAGGCGCGGTGTACGAAGGCACGGGAGCTCCAGGTCAGGGGAGCCCTCACGGAGCGGCCACTCTACCCGTCGCCGGGGCCAGAATCAGGTCGAGGAGGGTCTCAGGGTCACGCAATGGTGGCGTTCGTCCCCGATTCCGGCGCTCCAGAACCACGTCGTCGGGCCGTTCGAGGCGCCGCAGGCGCCCCTCCTCGATGAGCCGCCGGTCCACCGCCCCCAGTCGCGCGGCGAACGGCGTCCACGCCGGCACGCCCAGCGCAGCGGCCTCCCGGTTCATCGTGCCGCCCGCGCTGACCACCAGGTCGGCGGCGGCCACCAGGCTCGGCCCGTCGACCGGGCGATCCGGGCACGATCGCCGGCCCCCCGGCGAGCTGCGCCCGCTGGTCGTCGGTGCGCGGCAGCACCACCGTCTGGACGGCCGGGATCGGCCAGCAGGCGCTCGAGGGTCGCCGCGAACAGGTCGGTGGAGGCGCCCCGGTGGTACAGCGTCACCTCCGGCGGCGGCCGCAGCACCGCGATCACGCGCTCCCGGTCCAGGCCCAGCTCGCCCAGGACGCCGTCGTCCATGACGTGGTCCGCCAGGTAGTACTCCTCCTTGAGCCCCGGGTAGCGCACCAGCTTCGGCGGGCGCATGCCGTAGCGGGCGAGCACCTCCTCCGGGATGGCGGACGGCACCAGCACGCGGGTGGCCAGGCGGCCGTTCCAGTGGTGCATCGCGGCCGCGTACTCGTAGTCGAACATCGAGACCTGCGGCGTTCCGGCCAGCTTCGCGGCGAGCGGCTGGTCGGTGCTGCCGTGGGCCACCGCCAGGTCGAAGCGCTCCCGGCGGGCGAACGCGCATCAGCTCCCGGCGAGCGGCCGGCCATCGCCTGGGCCTTCCCGCGCCGCGACGCGCCGCCGTGCGCGCCGACGCTGATGTGGGGGATCCCGAACCGGTCGAGCAGCCCGATCGTCTGCGCGAACTCGCGGGAGGTCACCGTGACCTGGTGGCCCCGGGCCTCGCATCCGCGCGATGAAGGGGCGGAAGATCACCACGTGCGGCGAGTTCGTCACGTCGATCCAGACACGCATCGGCGGCGCAGTGTAGAACGGGCCATGGCCGACGGCCCCGACCCGCTCGAGATCGCCGCCGCGGCCGCCCGCCGCTGGCTCGCGGCGCTGCCCGAGCGGCCCGTCCGCCCGGAGGCCGGCGCCCGCGCGATGCTCGACGCGTTCGCCGCCCCGCTGCCCGACGCGGGCGCCGACCCGGCCGACGTGGTCCGCGACCTGGTGGCGCGGGCCGAGCCGGGCCTCATGGCGAGCGGCTCCGGGCGCTTCCTGGGGTGGGTGATCGGCGGGGCGCTGCCGGTCGCGGTGGCCGCCGACTGGCTGGTGAGCGCCTGGGACCAGAACTGCGCGATGTCCGAGCCGTTCCCCGCGACCACGATGATCGAGCAGGTCGCCGCCGGCTGGATGCTGGAGCTGCTCGACCTGCCGCGCGCCGCGTCGGTGGGGTTCGTGACGGGCGGCCAGATGGCCAACACGGCGTGCCTGGCCGCCGCCCGCAACCACGTCCTGGCCGCCCACGGCTGGGACGTGGAGGCCCACGGCCTGCAGGGCGCGCCGCACGTGCACGTGCTCGTGGGCGCCGAGCGGCACGACTCGATCGACGCGGCGCTGCGCGCGATCGGCCTGGGGGCCGCGACGGCGGCGGTGGTGCCCGCCGACGCCGCCGGGCGCGTCGACCCCGACGCCTTCGCCGCGGCCGCCTCGGCGGTGGAGGGCCCCACGATCGCCTGCCTCCAGGTGGGGAACGTGAACGGCGGCGCCGTGGATCCGGTGGGGCGGATCACCGCCACCGTCCGTCGCGCCGACCTGTGGGTCCACGTCGATGGCGCGTTCGGGCTGTGGGCGCGCGCGGCCCGCTCCACCCGCCCGCTCGTCGCCGGCCTGGAGACCGCCGACTCCTGGGCGACCGACGCCCACAAGTGGCTCAACACGCCGTACGACTGCGGCGTGGCGATCTGCGCCCACCCGGATGCGCACCGCCGCGCGATGGGCGTCCGCGCCGCGTACCTGCCGGCGGGCGACGACGCCGTGCTGCGCGACCCGATCGACTACAACCCGGAGCTGTCGCGCCGCGCCCGCGCGGTGCCCGTGTGGGCGGCCCTCCGCACGCTGGGCCGCTCGGGCGTGGCGGAGCTGGTGGAGCGTTGCTGCGCCATGGCCGCGCTGCTGGCGTCGCGCCTGGCCGAGCGGCGGCGCGGAGGTGCTCCACCAGGAGCTGAACCAGGCGGTCGTGCGCTTCGCCGACCCCCGTGGCGCCGACGACGACGGCCACACCCGCGCCGTGCTCGCCGCCGTCCAGGCGGAGGGCACCTGCTACCCCAGCGGCACCGTCTGGCGCGGCGTGGCGGCGATCCGGCTGTCGGTCACGAGCTTCCGGACGGGCCCGGAGGACATGGAGCGCGCGGCGGCGGCCATCCTCGCCGCCCACACCGCCCACCACTGAGGGGGCCGGTGCAATTGCGACCAGCGAGTCTCGATTGCGCGCCGTGCCGGCGGGACGACGACCCGGCTAGCGGGCTCCGGCCTCCACGCCGACCGTCCTGGCGGCGGCGACCACCTGGCGCACGTCGTCGCGGCTCAGGTTGGGGTGCATGGGCAGCGCGAGGGCGGTGCGGGCCGCCTCCTCGGCGACGGGCAGGTCGCCCTCCCGGTACCCGAGCGGCGCGAACACCGGCTGCAGGTGCATGGGGATGCCGTAGTAGACGGCGCTCGCCACGCCGGCCCCGGACAGCGCCTGGCGCACCTCGTCGCGGCGCGGGTGGCGCGCCATGAACAGGTGGAAGATGTGGGTCGCGCCGTCGGCGACGCCGGGGAGCGTCATCACCTCGCCGAGCCCCTCCTCCGCATACCAGGCGGCGGCCTGCGCGCGGGCGCGCGTTCCACGCGTCGAGGTGGGGGTAGAACACGCGGATGATCGCGGCCTGCAGGTCGTCGAGGCGCGAGTTGTAGCCCACCTCGTCGAACACGACCTTGTCCTTCGAGCCGTGGAAGCGCAGCCGCTTCACGCGCGCGTCGAGCTCCTCGGTGGCGCTGACGACCATGCCGCCGTCGCCCATCCCCGGGAAGTTCTTGGTGGGGAAGAAGCTGAAGGTGGCGACGTCGCCGAACGTCGCGATCTCGCCGTCCGCGAGCCGGGCGCCGAACGCCTGGGCGCAGTCCTCCACCACCTTCAGGCCGTGCTCGGCGGCCACGGCCATGATCCCCGGCATGTCCGCCGGGTGGCCGAAGATGTGGACGGGCAGGATCGCCTTCGTCGCCGGCCCGATCCGCGTCCGCACCGCCTCGGGGTCGAGGCAGTACGTGACCGGGTCGACGTCGGCGAACACCGGCGTCGCGCCAACCCGCGCGATGGCCTCCGCCGTGGCGTAGAAGGTGTACGGGGTCGTGATGACCTCGTCGCCCGGCCCGATGTCCAGCGCGTTCAGCGCGATCACGAGGGCGTCGGTCCCGTTGGCCACGCCCGCGCAGGGCCGGCCGTCGAGCCGCTCCGACACCGCCGCCTCGAGCGCCCGGCCCTCGGGGCCGAGGATGAAGCGCCCGCTGTCGAGGACGCCCGCGATGGCGGCGTCGATCTCGGCGCGCAGCGGCCCGTACTGGGCCTGGATGTCCATGAGGGGGACCGTCACGCGGCGCGGGACGCTATCACGGGCCCGTGGCGGGGGCCCGTGACGCCCCGGCCGGGGCGGCGGCCGCGTCGGGCGGCGGCGCGAGGGGCAGCGTCACGGTGATCGTGGTGCCGTAGCCCTCGCGGGAGCTCACGGACGCGCCGCCGCCGAAGCGCTCGCCGATGTGCTTGACCAGCGACAGCCCCAGGCCGGTCCCGCCGAGCCGCTTCGAGCGCGACGGGTCGGCGCGGTAGAACCGCTCGAACACGTGCGGCAGGTGCTTCTCGGGGATTCCCGCGCCGTCGTCGGACACCACCAGCCGCGCCCCGCCGTCCTCGACCCGCACCGTCGCCGTCGCGGTGGCCCCTGCCCCGGCGTACTTGACGGCGTTCTCCATCAGGTTGCGCACCACGGTCACCGCCATCCGCTCGGACAGCGGCGTCCAGACCGGCCCCGGGGCGTCCACCACCAGCTGCACCTTGTGCTCCGCCGCGAGCTCCGCGAGCGCGTCCCGGGTGCCGTGGGCCGCCTCCGCCAGGTCGCTGCGGTCGGCCGACGGCGCGCCCTGGGTGGCCTCGAGCTCGGACAGGAACAGGATGTCCGAGATCAGGGCCTCCAACCGCTGGGTCTCGCTCGCGGCCCGGGCGGTGAAGTCGCCGCGCGTCGTCGTCGTCCATCGTCGGGTCCGACAGCGCCTCCAGCAGCGCGCGCAGGCCGGTGAGGGGCGTCCGGAGCTCGTGGGACACGTTGGCGACGAACTGGGAGCGCAGCTCCTGGTAGTCGACGACGTCGGACGCGTCGATCAGCAGCAGGAGCGCCTCGCGGGCGCCCTCGGCGGCATACGGCTCCACGGACGCCCGGTAGGTGTGCCGGCCGTCCACGAACAGGCGGACGTCGAACTCCCGCGGCGCCATGTCGGCCAGGGCGGCGTCGACCTCGCGGGCCAGCGTGTGCTCGCTGAACGCCTCCAGCACGCCCATCCCCGGCTGGAGGAAGGGGAAGCGCTCGCGCGCGAGCCGGTTGACCTCCACCAGCCGCCCGGTCCCGTCGAGCCGGAGGGCCACGAACGGCACCGTGTCGCGGAGCGCGCGCAGCCGCAGCTCGGCCAGCTCGGCGCGCGCGGCCGCCACCTCCGCCCCCTCCTCCGACTCCCCGGCGTCCGCCCGCGCCCGCCGCAGGAGCAGGATCGCCACGACTGCGGCGACCAGGGCGCCGATGACGAAGCCGATCAGGGCGGTGATCACGCGCCCAGTGTCGCACTTGCCGGGCCCCGGACCCGGCCTGGGGTGCTTTGGTGACAGCGCGGGGCGTGCAAGGGTTCCGCGCGATGTCGCGCGCCCTCGCCGTCCCCGCCGCCGCCGCGGCCCTGCTGGCGGCGCCCGCCGCGGCCTCGGCCGCCGTGGTGGAGGCCCTGCCGCCCGCGAACCCCCCGCCGGTGGAGGAGATCGCGCCGGGGGTCGGCTACGAGCGGATGGCGCGCGCCGACGGCCAGGTGGTGCACGTGGTGCGGGCCCCGGCGTCGCCGCGCGTGACCCTGGCGCCCGTCCTGGCGGGTGGGTCGCTGCTGACGCGCGGGTCGCTGACCGGCGCCGTCGCCGCGCGCGAGCAGCTCGGAGCGGTCGCCGGGATCAACGGGGACCTCTTCACCCCGAGCACCAACGACCCGAGCGGCATCCTCATGATCGGCGGCGAGCTGCTCCACGAGCCGGAGGGCAGCCGCTCCGCCCTGGCCCTGCTGCCCGGCGGCGCGATCGACGCGCCCGCCCTGGCGCTGCAGGGCCGCGTGCAGGCCGCCGACCCGAGCACGGGCGCGCTCTCGCCGGTGCGGACGTTCCAGGGCATCAACCGGCCGGCGAAGCGGGGCACCGAGACGATCCTCTACACCCCGGCCTACGGGGCGCTCACCACGCCGGGGGGCGGGTCGCGCTACGAGGTCCGCATCCGCCTGGACCAGGCCGGGCCGCTGGTGCCGAACGTGGCCCGGACGGGGACGGTGACCGGCACGAAGTCGGGCGGCGGATCGACGATCGGGGCGGGCCACTGGGTGCTGACGGGCGTCGGCGCCGCGGGGCCGACGCTGGTGTCGGAGTACCCGCTGGGCGAGAAGGTCACGGTCTCCGCGACGGTCACGGGGCTGCCCCCGAACGCGACCGACGCGATCGGCGGGGGGCCGGCGCTGGTGCGCGACGGCGTCGCGATCCCCGAGGCGGGCGAGGGCTTCACCGGCGCGCAGACCGACTCGCGCACGTCGCGGTCGGCCGTGGGCCAGACCGCCGACGGCACCACCCTGTTCGTCACCGTCGAGGGCCCGTCGCAGGGGCGGCCGGGGATGTCGGCCGCCGACCAGGCCGCGCTGATGAAGTCCCTCGGCGCGCGGACCGCCGTGGCGATGGACGGCGGCGGCAGCGCCCAGCTGGCGGTGCGCGACGACCTGGTGATCCCGTGGTCGGGCGCGCGGAGCCTCTCGGACGTGGTGGTGATGAGCTACCGGGGCGTCACCATCGAGCCCCTCCCCTTCCGGATCTCGCCGAACGCGGACCGCGTTGACGACGCGCCCACCACGGTCATCCGCTCCCCCGTGGGCGGGACGACGGCCGTGAAGGTCATCCGCCGCTCCGGGTCGCCGTCGAAGCAGATCTGGCGGGGGCGGCTGGGCGCGAGCAGCGCGAAGGTGAACGTCGACCCGCGCCGGCTGCGCCTGCCGGACGGGGTCTACGACGTGCGCGTGCGCCAGCTCCCGGACGACGGCAGCGGCGTCACGGAGCAGTCGCGGCGCGTGATCGTCGACCGCACGCTCGGCTCGCTCAACGCGACCCAGTCGGTGATCAGGATCGGCACCCGCCGCCAGCCGCGGCTGACGGTGTCGTTCCGGCTCTCGCGCGCGGCGCGGGCGACGGTGCGGATCCGGACGACGGACGGCGTCCCGATCGCGACGATCGCCAGCGGGCGCCCGCTGCGCGCCGGCCGTCAGGCGGTCAACTGGAACCGCCGCGTCCACGGCAAGGTCCTCACCGGGACGGTCGACGTGACCGTCGAGGCGCGCGGGCCCCTCGGCACCTCCGGGCTGGTGCGCGAGGTGACCCTCACGAAGCCGCCGAAGCAGCCGAAGCCGCCGAAGCCGCCCAGGGCGCGCACCCCCTAGGCCGGGCGGCCCGGGGGCCGGCGCGTCAGTCCTCGTCCAGGGCGTCGATCTCCGCCTGGACCGCCTGGACCTCCCCCACCATCCGGTCGATCTCCACGTCCAGCCCGGACTCGCCGCCCCGCTGGCGCACGACCAGGTATCCGAGGTCCTGCGCCAACGCGTTCTGGCGTCGCTTCAGCCCCAGCTCCTGGGCCTTGTCGCGCGCCTCTTCCGCGCCCTTCTGCGCGGCATCCGCAGCGCGCTTCGCAGCATCCTTGGCCTTATCGACCAGTCCCATCGGGGCGCCCCTTTTCGTCGTGGAGGGGGAGGGGCGCGGACTCTACCTGGACTCCTCCCGCCAGTGAATGACGGCGAGGACCGTCGCGACGATCGAGAACAGCAGGGCGAGAAAAATTCCGAACTTCCGGTTGTCGCCCTCCAGGAAGATCATCAGCGTCACGATGAAGCAGACGCTGGTGAGGTAGGCCGCCGCCGGGGCCGGGCGGACGGCCGACGGCAGCTCGTAGTTCATCGCGTCGGCCACGAGCACGGCGGCGGCGACGGCGGCGAAGATCAGCAGGATCCACCATGACGGCACCGCGTCCTGGCCGCTGACGTTGAAGTCGCCGACGCCGAACCAGTTGAAGAACAGGCTGATGATGAAGAGGACGCTGGCGCCGGCGGCGGCGTACATCCTCTGTTCGCGGGTGAGCGAGTTCACGGGGGCACCTCTCTGTCGGGGGACGCGGGGCGTCGGCTGGGGATCGACCGAAGCTTCGACGCACCGGGCGGGCTCCCCTGCCGGGGGGAGACGACCCGCCGGCCGACGCAGCACCTCTCTCCCCGGGCGCTGCGACCGCGCTTCGCGCGGTAGGGCCGGCGGGACGAACCCTATGAGAGCTGTTGGGGCGGGTTGTGGCCGGGGATCACGAGGGCCGGGCCGGCGTCACGGATCGCCCGGAACGCCCGCAGGTGGTCGTCGCGGCGCGGGTGCCCCTCCGGCAGGTCCATGTCGGCGAGCCAGCGCGGGTCGGGACCAGGGGTGTCGCCCGCGATCGCCACGACCCCCTCGGCCGTGTCGACGAGATACGCGACGTGGCCCTCGGTGTGACCGGGGGTCAGGATCCAGCGGACGCCGGGGAGCACCTCCCCCGCCTCCCCGGTCATCGGCCGGACGGTGGCCCCGTCCATCGCGCCCCGCTGGGCGTGGGCGTGCGGCTCCTCCAGCTCGCGCTCGTGGACGTGCAGCTCCACGGGGCCGAGCTGCGGGAGCGCCGTGATGTGGTCGCTGTGCAGGTGGGTGGCGAGCGCCGTCTCCACGTCGTCGGGCGACAGCCCGCGGGCGGCGAGCGCCCCGGCCAGCATGTCCCCCTGGGTGCTGTACCCGGGGTCCACCACCACGGGGCGGCCGGCGGGGTCGCGCAGCAGCACGGTGTTGGGCCAGGCGATCATCCCGTGCACCGCGTCCGGCAGCCCGCGGTAGGCGCCGAACGTCGCCGCCGTGGTGGGCGCCCGGAGCTCGATGAGCTGGTCGCCGCGGAGGGCGAAGACGATCCGGTGGGCCGGGATCAGGACGTCGGCCGTCCAGACGGTCCCTATCGCGCCGCCTCCGTGTGCGCGGCGTCCGCCGCGGCGGCGCGGTCGTGGGCGTAGCAGGGCGCCTGGCGGAACGGATCGACCGGGTCGCCGGCGCGGCGTCCGATGCGGGTGGCCCGGGCGCGCAGGGTGACGCCCGCGCGCCTGGCCTGCGGCGACAGCGCCAGGCCCAGCAGGCCGCCGGCGAGGAGCCAGCGTCCACGTCGGCTGTGCCCGCTCACTTCAGGAGCGAGAGGAACTCGTCGACGGGGATGGCGGTCAGCGTCTGGAAGTGCGCCGTCCCCCGCGCGGCGAGCTCGACCGACACGCGGGCGATCGTCTTCTCGTCGGGCGCCTCGACGATGTTCACGAAGTCGTAGGGCCCGAGCACCGCCCACTGCTGGACGACCCTGGCGCCCATCTGCTCGACCTCGGCGTTCACCTCGAGCAGGCGCTCCGGGTTGGCCTTGATGGTCCCGACGCCGTGCGGGCTGAGGGTGCTGAGGAGGATGTAGGTGGGCACGTGCGGAGGCTCCTTGGGCGCCGTCTTCCGGGTGGACCGAGCCTACCACCCCGCCCTGGGGCGGCCGGTGCGTGGACCGCCCGGCCCGGGGGAACGCCTGAGGGGTAGGCCGACCGACCGGAGGCGCCCCATGACGGCACCGTTCACCCATCTCAACCTCGACGACGTGAAGGACGCGGCGCCCGCCAACGGCTTCGGCGACCGCTGGGAGGCGCGGGTCGCACGCGGGCCCCTCGGGGCGACCGCGACCGGCGTGACGCACTTCCGCCTCAAGCCCGGCAGGCGCAGCCCGTTCACCCACCGGCACCTGGAGGCCGAGGAGGTCTACGTGATCCTCGGCGGACGTGGCCGGATGAAGCTCGACGACGCCGTCATCGACGTGGGCCCGCTGGACGCCATCCGGGTGGCGCCGCACACGGCCCGCGCCTTCGAGGCGGGCGACGAGGGCCTCGAGTTCATCGCGGTCGGCCCGCACGTGCCGGGCGACGGGAGGCCGGTCGCGGACGCCTGGACGGCGTAGCCGGGCCGGCCGGGCGGTCAGCCGGCCGGAGGCCGGGTCCAGCCGCCCAGGTCGCGGCCGATGAGCTCCCCGAGCAGCGCGACGTCGTCGCGGAAGTGCGCGCGCAGCCGGTCCGCGAACTCCGGCGTGATGTCCTCGCGGCGCGTCACCTGGCGGTTGGTCCGCCTCACCCGGTCGAGCACGCCCAGGCGCTCGATGCCCGCCGCGCGCTTCACGCCCTTGGCGACCGCCACGAGCGGCGCCGGGGGGCGCTGCGTGAACCGGGCGACCGCCGGCCGCTGGTGCACCTTGTTCTCGTTCACGCGCGGAAACTCCGTGCGCCCGTCGTCGGGGACGCCCAGGAACGCGAGCGCCTCGCGGTAGACGGCGCCGGTGTCCGTCTTCAGGTCGTCCATCACCAGCACCTTCACCTGCTCGCGGGGGAAGGACTCGTACACCCGCTGGAGCTGGGCGCCGAGGCTCGCCGCCGCGCCGTACTGGAGGAACTCCGGGACGCGGACGGTCGGCGGCAGGTCCTCGCCCGCGGCGCGCGCCTCCTGGAGGTCCCAGGCGCGCTCGGGGTCGGGCTCGTCCTCGTCGAGCATGTACCGCAGCTGCGAGTGCAGCGAGGGGACCAGCTCGACGGGGTTGCGCACCATCACGATCACGCGCATCGCCGGGTCGAACGCGGCGATGTTCCGGGCGGCGGTGGCCGAGTAGAGGTACCAGACCGACGCCTCGCCCACGGCCAGGTGGTCGCCGGTCGCGTCGTCGAACAGGTGGAGGTAGTGCTCCTCGCTGCGCTCGCCGGGCGCGTAGTAGTAGTCCCAGTCGTCGCAGAAGTAGTGCGGCTCCTTCGGGCGCGACACGAACACCCGCGGGTGGTCGCGCAGGTACTCGCTCACGGCGGTGGTCCCGCACTTGGGCGCGCCGAGGATCACGAAGTTGGGGCGGCGAGGCACGACCGGCGAGGTTACCAGCGCCATCCGGGCGGCCGCGCTAGCGTGGGGCCATGTCCACGCGCCGCCCCGCGGTCCGGCTCCGCGGCCCCGCGATGCCCGGCCGCGTCGCCCCCGCCTACGTGGGGGTCCTGTCCGGCGTGCTGCTGGTGGTGTCGGTGTTCCTGCCCTGGTACGCGACGAACCTGGGACCCCCGTTCTCGGCGGTCAGCGCCAGCGGATGGGAGGCCACGATCGTCGCCCGCCTGGCGCTCGCCGCGGGCGCGGTGGTGCTCGTCGCGTCGGTCGCCCTGGCGCTGGAGGAGCGCGGCGCCCTGGGGCTCTCGATCGCGACCGGCGACGCGCTGGCACGCGGCGTGGTCGCGGCGGGCGCCCTCGCCACCCTGCTGATCGGGATCCGCTTCGTGTGGATGCCGGACCCCGCGGAGTTCCTCTCCCGCCAGATCGGCCTCTACCTGGCGGGCGCCTCCGCGATCGGCGCGACGCTCGCCGGGCTGGCCCAGGTGGCGACCCGGGAGTGAACCCGGGGCCGCCCGCCGCCGATGGGGCGGTGTGCGGACCTTCCTGCCACCCGAGGACCCCCGCCGCCCGCGCGAGCTCGGCGCGATCCGCGGCGTCGCCGGCGCCGAGGCCGTGCAGGGCCGCGACGCCGCCCCGCCGCCGGACGCCGACCACCGGCTGATGCGGACCGGGACGATGACGGCCGCCGAGGCCCGCGCCCACCTCGCGACGTGGGAGGGCGAGGCCGCGTCCCGCGCGATCGCCGCCCCCGCGGGCGTCGTGGCCCGCGAGCGCCGGCGGCCCGACCGGGTGCATCCCGGGGGCGTACGGCTGCAGCGCCTTGCCGTCGCCGTCCACGGCGACACCGCGGCGGTGGCGCACTGGTCGGTCGCCGAGCCCGCCGGCCCGGACGACGAGCGCGCGTGGCAGCGCGCGCTGGGGCGGATCGCCTCCCCGCCGGAGCGGGGAGGCTGGACCGCCTAGGCCTCGGCCGGGACGGCCTCCGCCTCGGGCGGCGCGGCGGGGGTGCCGCGGTCGGCGACGGTGAACGTGAGCTCCTCGCCGTCGGCCCCGACGACCACCCGGTCGCCGTCGCGGATCTCGCCGGCCAGGACCTTCTGGGCCAGCGGGTTCTCGATCCGCCGCTGCACCACCCGCTTCAGCGGGCGGGCGCCGTAGGCCGGGTCGAAGCCCGCCTGCGCCAGCACCTCGCGGGCCGCCGCGGTCGATCTCCAGCGCGATGCCGCGCTCCTCCAGCCGGCGGCGCAGGCGCTCCGCCTGGAGCTCCACGATCGCGCCCAGCTGCTCCTGGGTGAGCCGGCCGAACACCACGATCTCGTCCACCCGGTTGAGGAACTCGGGCCGGAAGTGCTCGCGCAGCGCGCCCGACGACGCGCTCCTCGGCGATCTCCGGGTCGATCCCGTCGAGTGAGGAAGTGGCTGCCGATGTTGCTGGTCATGATCACGACGGTGTTCGTGAAGTCCACGACCCGGCCCTGGCCGTCGGTGAGGCGGCCGTCGTCCAGCAGCTGCAGCAGCACGTTGAAGACGTCGGCGTGGGCCTTCTCGATCTCGTCGAGCAGCAGCACCGCGTACGGGCGCCGGCGGACGGCCTCGGTGAGCTGGCCGCCCTCGTCGTACCCCACGTAACCGGGGGGCGCGCCGATCAGGCGGGCCACCGAGTGGCTCTCCATGTACTCGGACATGTCGATCCGGACCATGGCGCGCTCGTCGTCGAACATGAACTCGCGCGAGCGCCCGGGCCAGCTCCGTCTTCCCCACGCCGGTGGGGCCGAGGAAGATGAACGAGCCGATCGGCCGGTCCGGGTCGGACAGGCCGGCGCGGGCGCGCCGCAGGGCGTTGGCGACGGCGCTGACGGCGTCGTCCTGGCCGATCACCCGCTCGTGCAGGCGCTCCTCCATGTGCAGGAGCTTCTCGACCTCGCCCTC
Source organism: Miltoncostaeaceae bacterium (assembly GCA_963749475.1). Classification (GTDB taxonomy): domain Bacteria; phylum Actinomycetota; class Thermoleophilia; order Miltoncostaeales; family Miltoncostaeaceae; genus Miltoncostaea. Next base: position 156,788 of record CAVVMP010000010.1, on the reverse strand, counting down.
CATCAGGCGCGACACGGGGACGCCGGTCCAGGCGGCGACCACCTCGGCCACGTCCTCCTCGTCGACCTCCTCCTTCAGCATCTTGCGGCTCGCCTGCTGCTCGGCCAGGTCGTCGTTGGCGGAGACGAGGGCGCGCTCCAGCTCCGGCAGGGTGCCGTAGCGCAGGCGCGCGGCGCCCTCCAGGTCGGCCTCGCGCTCCGCCCGCTCCAGCTCGGTGCGGGCCGACTCGATGCCCTCCTTGATCTCGCGGATCCGGGCGATGGTGGCCTTCTCCTGCTCCCAGTGGGCGCGCATCGCGTCGGCCTCCTCGCGGAGCGACGCGAGCTCCTCCCGCAGGGCGCCGCAGGCGGGCGGCCGAGGCGTCGTCGGACTCGCCCTCCAGGGCCTGCTGCTCGATCTCGAGCTGCATGATGCGGCGCTGGACGGCATCGAGCTCCATCGGCACCGAGTCGATCTCGATGCGCAGGCGGCTCGCCGGCCTCGTCGACCAGGTCGATGGCCTTGTCCGGCAGGAAGCGGGCGGTGATGTAGCGGTCCGACAGCCGGGCGGCGGCGACGAGCGCGCCGTCCTGGATGCGGACGCCGTGGTGCACCTCGTAGCGCTCCTTCAGGCCGCGGAGGATCGCGATCGTCGCCTCGACGGACGGCTCGCCGACCATCACGGGCTGGAAGCGGCGCTCCAGCGCGGCGTCCTTCTCGACGTGCTTGCGGTACTCGTCGAGCGTCGTCGCGCCGACGGCCCGCAGCGCGCCGCGGGCCAGCATCGGCTTGAGGAGGTTGGCGGCGTCCACCGCCCCCTCCGCCGCGCCGGCGCCCACGATCGTGTGGAGCTCGTCGATGAAGAGGATCACCTCGCCGGCCGCGTCCTCGATCTCGCGCAGCACGGCCTTCAGCCGGTCCTCGAACTCGCCGCGGTACTTCGCGCCGGCCAGCAGGGCGCCGACGTCGAGCGCGATCACGCGCTTGCCGGCCAGCCCCTCCGGGATGTCGCCGGACACGATCCGCTGGGCCAGGCCCTCGACGATCGCGGTCTTGCCGGTGCCGGGCTCGCCGATCAGCACCGGGTTGTTCTTGGTGCGGCGCGACAGGACCTGGATGACCCGGCGGATCTCCTCGTCGCGCCCGATCACCGGGTCGAGCTTCCCGGACTCGGCGGCCTCGGTCAGGTCGCGGCCGTACTGCTCCAGCGCCTGGTACTTGTCCTCGGGGTTCGCGTCGGTCACCTTCGCCGACCCGCGCACCTGGCGCAGCGCCGTCATCAGGGCGTCGCGGGTCACGCCCGCGCCGCGCAGCGCGTCGCGCGCCGGGCCCGGCTCCTCGACGAGGGCCAGCAGCAGGTGCTCGGTGGAGATGAACTGGTCGTCGAGCCCCTCGGCGTCCTGGCCGGCGCGGCGCAGGACGTTGCGGAACGGCGTGGACAGCTGGGCGCCGGTGGCCGACCCGCTCACCTGCGGGCGCTTCGCCATCGCGGCGTCCACGGCGGCGCGGAGCGCCGGGAGGTCGGCCCCCGCCCGCCCCAGCACCGGCTCGACGATGCCCTCGCGGGCCTCGAGCAGGGCGGCGAGCAGGTGGTCCGGCTCCACGACCGGGTTGCCGCGCTCGGCCGCGATCCGGGCGGACCCGGCGATCGCCTCCTGGGCGCGCTCGGTGGGCTTGTCCACTGCCATCAGTGCGCTCCTCCTCGTCCATCGTCCTCAGCCGCCACCGGCGTGTGGCGGTGCGTCAGGGCGGTGCTGCCGCGCCGCACGGGCACGATCGCCCCGCGCGCGGCGCGCGCCGCCGCCAGCTCGTCGCGGTGGCGCTCGCGCGCCTCCGCGCAGCTCGGTCTCCAGGTCGCGCGCGCGGCGCTCCGCGCGCTCGAGCCGCGCCTCGAGCTTCAGCACGCGCTCGATGCCGGCCAGGTTCAGGCCCTCCTCCGAGAGCTCCTGGATCCGCCGCAGCAGCTCCACGTCCTTCTCGGAGTAGACCCGGGTGTTCTTCGCCGTGCGCTGCGGCGTGATCAGGCCGCGCCGCTCGTACACGCGCAGCGTCTGGGGGTGCATCCCCGCCAGCTCGGCGGCGATGCCGATCAGGAACACGCGCGGCCCGGTGGTGCGCCTGGTGCTCACGAGAACAGCGTCTCCCTCGGGTCGCGGGTGTCGAGCTTCGCGTACTTCTCCAGCGCCTTGCGCTGGGCCTCCGAGAGCTCGCGGGGGACGTCCACGCGCAGCTTCGCGATCAGGTCGCCGCGGCCCTCGCCCTTCAGGCGCGGGGCGCCCTGGCCGCCGATGCGCAGGCTCCGCCCGTCCGCGCTCCCGGCCGGCACGGTCAGCTTGACCCGGCCGTCGAGCGTCGGCACCTCCACCTGGGCGCCGAGGGCGGCCTCGGCGAAGGTGACGGGCACGTTGATGACCAGGTCGTCGCCCTGGCGGGTGTAGAGCCGGCTGGGCGACACGCGGGTGACCACCTGCAGGTCGCCGGCCGGGCCGCCGCGCAGGCCGGCCTGGCCCTTCCCCTTCAGCCGGATCTTCGTGCCGTCCTTGACCCCGGCGGGGATCTTCACCTTGATCTGCTGGCGGGTGGACGTGTGGCCGGAGCCGCCGCACGTGGGGCACGGGTCGTCGATGACGGTCCCGTTGCCGCCGCACCGCGGGCACGGCTCGCTGAACGCGAACGACCCGACGTCGCGGCCGCGCACCCCGCGGCCCTTGCACTCCGGGCACAGGCGCGGGTTGGTCCCCGGCTTCGCGCCGCTGCCGCCGCAGTCCGCGCAGGCGACCGGCGTCTCGACGGACACCGGCACCTGCGCGCCGCGCATCGCCTGCTCGAAGTTGAGGTTGACCTCCACCTCGACGTCGGCGCCACGGCGGGCCGCCGGCTCCTCGGCCGTCCGCGTTCCGGCGCCTCCGCGGTTGCGGAAGATCGACGAGAAGATGTCCGCGAAGTCCCCGAACCCGCCCGCGTCGCCGGTGAACCCGGCCGCCGCCGCCGTTGCCGGGCGCGCGGCCCGCCGAAGCGCAGGCGCGCGTCGTACTCCGCGCGCTTGTCGGCGTCGGACAGCACGTCGTGGGCGTGGGAGATCTCCTTGAAGCGCTCCTCCGCCTTGGCGTCGCCGGGGTTGCGGTCCGGGTGGTTCTCCCGGGCCAGCTTCCGGTACGCCTTCTTGATCTCGTCGGCGTCCGCGGTCCGCGTGACGCCCAGCGTGGCGTAGAGGTCGTCCACGTTCGGTCGTCCGCTCCTACTGCTGTGGGCGCGTCGCGATGACGACGCGCGTGGGACGCAGGACGTGCTCGGCGTGGCGGTAGCCCTTCTCCACCACCTCGATGACGGCACCGTCGTCGTGGTCGGCGGACGGGCACCGAGGCGATCGCCTCGTGCACCGTCGGGTCGAACGCCTCGCCGTGTGCGGCGATCTCCTCCACGCCGTGCCCCTGGAGGAGCGCGGAGAGCTGCCCGCGGACCATCTCCAGCCCGGCGACGATCCCCTCGCCCTGGTCGCCCAGGGCCGCCACGGCCCGCTCCAGGTTGTCCATCACCGGGAGCAGGTCGCGGACCACGTCGCGGGTGGCCCCGAGGGCGATGCCCTCGCGGTCCCGCGCCGTGCGCTTGCGGTAGTTGTCGAACTCGGCCTTGACCCGCTGGAGGGCGTCCAGGTACTCGTCGCGCTCCCGCTCGAGGCGGGCGACGTCGTCCCCCTGGGCCTCGGCGGCCCCGGGCTCGGGACCCTCCGCGCCGTTGCCGGCGGCGGGGGGTCGCGGCGGACCCGGCCGGGGACTCCTCGGCCGGGTCCTGCTGCGGATGACGAGGCTCGTTGGTCACGCGGTCTCCGGGACGGCCCCGGCGGCGACGGCGATCTTGCGCGGCTTGACCTCGTCGGCCTTCGGGACGCGCACGGTGAGCACGCCGTTCTCGAAGGACGCGGAGATCTCGTCCGCCTTCACGCCCTGCGGCAGGGTCAGGCTGCGCTGGAAGTGGCCGTACGCCCGCTCAAGGCGGTAGTAGCGCCCCTCGTCCACCTTGTCGTCGAACCGCCGCTCCCCCCGCAGGGTGAGCACGTTCTCGTCGACCTCGATGTCGATGTCCTCGGTGCGCAGCCCGGGCAGCTCGGCCTTGAGCACGATCGCGTTGTCGGTCTCGAAGATGTCCACGGCGGGCGTCCAGGCGGAGCCGCCGGACCCCTCGCCGACGGCGCGGCTGAAGAGCCTGTTCATCTCGTCACGCAGCGTGGTGATGTCGCGGAACGGGTCGAATCGCACGACAGCGGGCATGTCGGTTCCTCCTCTCGGGATCGCAGTGGGGCTCAGGACGCCTTGGGGGCGTCCTCGTCGATGACCTCGTACTCGGCGTCCTCGACCGTGTCGTCCTGGGGCGTGGAGCCGTTGGCCTGCGCGGCCTCCTGCTGGGCGGCCGCCTTGCGGTAGACCTCCTCCGACAGGCGGTGCAGCACCTCGGTCAGGGCCCCGGTCTTGGCCTCCATGTCGTCCGGGTCCTCGCCGGCCGCGGCGGTCTTGGCCGCCTCGATCGCGCCCTCCAGGTCGCGGCGCACGGCCTCGTCAACCTTGTCGCCGTTGTCCTTGAGCTGCCGCTCGGCCTCGTGGATCCGCGCCTCGGCCGCGTTGCGGGCGTCGGCGACCCGGCGCAGGCGCCGGTCCTCGTCGGCGTGCGACTCGGCGTCGCGCACCATCTTGGTGATCTCGTCGTCCGAGAGGCCGCTGGAGGCCTTGATCTCGATCTTCTGCTCGATCCCCGTGCCCAGGTCCTTCGCGCCCACGTGGACGATGCCGTTCGCGTCGATGTCGAAGGTGACCTCGATCTGCGGCACGCCGCGCGGCGCCGGCGGGATGCCCACCAGGTTGAACTTGCCGAGGGTGCGGTTGTAGGCCGCCATCTCGCGCTCGCCCTGCAGCACGTGGATCTCGACCTGGTTCTGGTTGTCGTCGGCGGTCGAGAAGACCTCGCTCTTCTTGGTGGGGATCGTGGTGTTCCGCTCGATGAGCCGGGTGGCCACGCCGCCCTTCGTCTCGATGCCCAGCGACAGCGGGGTCACGTCCAGCAGCAGGACGTCCTTGACGTCGCCCGAGAGGACGCCGCCCTGGATGGCCGCGCCGACGGCGACGACCTCGTCCGGGTTCACGCCCTTGTGGGGCTCGCTTGCCCGTCAGCTCCTTCACGCGGTCCTGCACGGCGGGCATGCGGGTCATGCCGCCCACGAGCACCACGTGGTCGATCTTGTCGCCCACGCCCGAGTCCGCCAGGGCCTGCTTGGTGGGGCCGACGAGGCGCTCGAGCAGATCGTGCGCCAGCTCCTCGAGCTTCGCGCGGCTGAGCTGCAGGTCGAGGTGCTTCGGCCCGCTCTGGTCGGCGGTGATGAACGGCAGGTTGATCTGCGACGACGTGGTCGTCGAGAGCTCGATCTTGGCCTTCTCGGCGGCCTCGTAGAGGCGCTGCAGGGCCATCTTGTCCTGGCCCAGGTCGATCCCGTGGTCGCGCTTGAACTCCGCGGCCATCCAGTCGACGATCGCCTTGTCGAAGTTGTCGCCGCCGAGGTGGTTGTCACCGGCGGTGGACTTCACCTCGAAGACGCCGTCGCCGATCTCGAGCACGGACACGTCGAACGTGCCGCCGCCGAGGTCGAAGACCAGGATCGTCTGGTCCGACTCCTTGTCGAGCCCGTAGGCCAGCGCGGCCGCGGTGGGCTCGTTGATGATGCGCTTGACCTCGAGGCCGGCGATGGTGCCGGCGTCCTTGGTCGCCTGGCGCTGGGCGTCGTTGAAGTAGGCCGGCACGGTGATGACCGCGTCGGTCACCGGCTCACCCAGGAACGCCTCGGCGTCCGTCTTCAGCTTCTGCAGGATCATCGCGCTGATCTCGGGCGGGCTGAACTCCTTGCCGTCCACCCGGATGCGCGCGTCGCCGTTCTGTCCCCGGACGACCTCGTAGGGGACGATCTTCATCTCCTCGTCCACCTCGGCGTACTTGCGGCCCATGAACCGCTTGACGCTGAAGATCGTGTTCTCCGGGTTGGTCACCGCCTGGCGCTTGGCCACGGTGCCCACCAGCCGCTCGCCGGACTTGGAGAAGCCGACGACCGACGGGGTCGTGCGTCCACCCTCGGCGTTCGGGAGGACCTCCGGCTCACCGCCCGTCAGGATGGCGACGGCCGAGTTGGTCGTGCCGAGGTCGATGCCGATCGTCTTTCCCATGTGCTGGATGCCTCCTCGCGGGCGTGGCCCGTGCAGATGTGTGGAAACCTGGGTGGAGTCTAGATCTAAGTCGGGTCATGTCAAGTTCGACTTGAGTCGGATCGACATAGATCATCGCGGGAGGGCGCGCCGGCCGGCCATCGGGCGGTCGCGACGGTGACGCGCGGTGTGTCGCGGCCGTGACAGATCTGTGAGTGGTGGCGGATAAACATCAGGACATCCCTCGTCGGGGCCTCATATCCGCCCCTCGGGACGCCCGCCCCACCGGTCGGGCACAGCGGGGAGAAGGGCACACTCCCTGCGCCGCGGCCGCCGGGCCGGCACACCCCGGCGGCCGCGATGACCTCTCAATCCGCCGGCGGCACGTCCGCCGGCGGATCAGGGGTGTCCGCCCCCGCGCTCGCCGACCAGGGTCCGGCCCGTGGGGCACAGGTCCAGGAGGACGCAGTCGGCGCAGCGGGGGGCGCGGGCGGTGCAGACGGTGCGGCCGTGGCGGATGAGGCGCATGTGGGTGGCGAAGCACTCGTCCGGGGGCGTCCAGGCGGACAGGCGGGCCTGGGCCTGGACGGCGGTGGCCTTGGGTGGCACCACGTGGGTGCGAAGGGCGATCCGGTGGACGTGGGTGTCGGCCGGGACGATCGGCGCGTCGAAGCAGAAGCACATGACGCAGGCGGCGGTCTTCGGGCCGACGCCGTCCATCGCGGTCAGGAAGGCCATCCCCTCCTCCAGCGGCACGCCGCCGAGCCACTCCAGGTCCGACCCGCGCGGATCTCCGGCGATCTGGTCGAGCACCCGCTGGATGCGCGGCGCCTTCTGGTTGGCCAGGCCGGCGACGCGCACCGCGTCCTCCACCTCCTCCACCGGCGCGGCGCGCACCGCGTCCCAGGTCGGGAACCGCTCGCGCAGGCTCCGGAACGCGCGCTCCTGGTTCACGTCCGTCGTCGAGTGGCTCAAGAGCGTCGTGACCAGCTCGCTCACCGGGTCGTGGCGGCGGGCGTAGGGGAGCGGCCCCTGGTCCTCCGCCAGCCGTCGTACGATGGCGAGCACGTGGGCACGGGTGCCGGGCCGGGGGGTCGCCATCGCCATCGCCGCAACGCTACGCGGGACGCCAGGGCCCCGTCCGCGCGTACGACGGGCATGAGCCTCGTCGCCGCCGCAACCGCCCTCGTCGCCGCCACCGCCCTCGTCCTGCCCGCCGCCGCGGCCGCCAAGGGCGAGGGCCCGCACCTGCTCGTCGCCGGGGAGGCCGGCCTCTACGCCGCCACCGGCGACGGCCTCGTGCACCGCATCGACCCCGCCACCGGCCGCGTGGCGGCGACGCGCCGACTCGGAGGGTTCACCGCCGCCCTCGTCCCGTCCGGCGCCGCGGTCTGGGCGTTCAGCCAGCCGCGCAGGGGCCGGGCGCGCGCCGTCCGACTGGACGCCGCCACGCTCGACTCCGGGCCGGCCGTGGACGGCGGCCCCCTCGCCGGGATGGCGGCCGCGGGCCCCGGGGTCGTCTGGCGCGCCGCCTGGTCCGGGCGGACGCTCACGGGCATCGACCCGGTGAGCGGACGGGTCGTGCGCGGCATCCGGCTGCCGCGCGACATCGCGGGGATCGCCGTCGGCGGCCCGACCCTCTGGGTGGCGCTCCACGGGCGCCGGCCCGACGAGGGGTCCGGCCGCCCGCGCGGGCGGAGCGCCCTCCTGGTGCTCGACGCGGCGACCGGCCGGCGGGCCGGCGCCCCGCGGACGTTCCGGGGCCGCCCGTGGCAGCTCACCGCCGACGGCCGCGGCGCCTGGGTGCGGGCCGGCTACCGGGTGCTGCTGGGCTGGGACGCGCGCCACCGGGCGCCCCGGCGCGTGCGCGTCACCGACGACGTCGCCGGCCTGGCCCTCGCCCCGCGGGCGGTGTGGGCGCAGGTCTACGACCGGGGCCGCCTGCTCCGGATCGACCGCCGGGACGGGTCCCAGCGCACCGTGGCGGCGGACCTCGGCGTCATCCCGTCGGCCGTCGTCACCGCCGCCGGCTCGATCTGGGTCGCCGACCTGAACTCGCGCCGCGTGCTGCGGATCGACCCGGCGACGGGCCGCACGACGACCAGGATCGCGCTGCCGCGAGGCTGACGCCCCGCGGCAGCGATCCTGCGTCCTAGCCCTCCAGCGCCGCCACGCGGTCGATGAACCGCGTCTCCCTGCGGCTCAGCCCGCGGGCCGCGTGGAGCCGCGCCGCGCGAACCGTGCCGGCCGCGGCCGCAGCGGCCTGCGGCTGCGGGTCGACGACCTGCTGCTGGCAGACCGTCCCGGCGGGCGGGAGCGTCAGCGTCTTCAGGTAGGCGTTCACGGCGTCGTCGATGCAGACGCTGTTGCCGCCGTATGCCGTGTGCCCGTCGCCGTCCATCGTCAGGAGCTCCGCCGTGCCGAGCTGGGCGGTGAGCGCCTGCGCGCCGGGGTACGGGGTCGCCGGGTCGAACGTCGTACCCACCACCAGCGCGGGCGCGCCGGGGGTCGGGAACGTGAACGGACCGGCGAAGCGGGCCGTCGGCTCGAGCGGCCACTCGCCGCACACCCAGCCGGGCCCGGCCTCGGTCCAGTTGTTGGCCAGGCCGAACAGCGGGGCCTCCTGGGCGGCGCGCTGCCCGACCGCGTCGAAGGCCTCCGGGGTGGTCGGGTAGTCGAGGTCCACGCAGCTCGTCTCCACGAACGCGTCGGCCCCGTGCCCGTAGCTGCCGTCGTCGCCGCGGCCGCGCGCGGCGTCGGAGATCACCTGCAGCAGGCTGCCGTCGCCGCCCTTCTGGGCCAGCGTCAGGGCGTCCGCGAGGAGCGGCCACAGCTGGCGGGCGTACATCGGCAGCACCGCGCCGTTCTGCACGTCCTGCTGCAGCACCGGCCGCGGGTCGCCCGACGCGATGGCCGGGAGCGGCCGCACGCCGGCGTCGGCGATGAGCTTGTCGAAGGCGGCGCGACCGCCCTCGAAGCCGCAGATCGGCGACGTATCGCACCACTGGAAGAAGCGGTTGAGCGCCACGTCGAAGCCGACCGACTGCTCCCGCAGGTTCTCGAGCGGCTGCGTCGTGTACTGGGTCGGGTTGAGGGCGCCGTCCAGCACCAGGGCCCGCGAGCGGTCCGGGAACAGGGCGGCGTACGTGGCCCCGAGGTACGTGCCGTACGAGAAGCCGAGGTACGTCAGCCCCCTGTCGCCCACCGCCGCGCGGAGGCGATCCAGGTCCCGGGCCGCGTTCTCGGTGGTGAACGTCGGCAGGTTGTCCTTCGTGTCCGCCGCGAGGCAGCCCGCGATGAGCTGGTCGGCCAGGAAGTCGACCACCCCGAACTGCGCGAAGGTGGGGAATGCCGGCGTGATCGGCCAGCGGGCGTCGCGCTGCGCGTCGGTGAGGCAGTTGACCGGCTCGCTGCCCGCGGTTCCGCGCGGGTCCCAGCTCACCACGTCGAAGCGGTCGTTGACGCCGGCGAAGATGTCCGCCGCCGACCGCAGGAAGTTGACGCCCGAGCCGCCGGGGCCGCCCGGGTTGGTGAAGACGGTGCCGGCCGCCTTCCCCTTGCCCGTGTGCGGCTTCTTGATGACCGCCAGGGCGATCGTGCCGGCCTGGGGTGCGTCGTAGTCCCGCGGGACGCGCACGGTGGCGCAGCGGAAGCCGTCGCCGCAGTCGCGCCACTTCAGGGGTGCACCTGTCGCGGGTGCCGCGGCCGCGGTGGCCGCGCTCCAGGCGACCAGGGCGGCGGCCGCCACAAGAAGGAACAGGGTCCGGAGCCTCATCGGCCGACCTCCGTCTCGGATTTCGAGATACGCATTTCTCGCCGATCGCGAGGCTCGTTGCATTCGGCACGTTCTGGGAGAACCCGGCCTGTCCCACGCGCGGCCGGCGATCGCGGATGGACGCTCCCGCGACGGGGACGATGACGATCGGTTGACGGTGGGCTGCGACGCTCGCATCGTCAACGGAACACGACCACCGGGAGGCCCCAGATGAGCCTGACCATCGTCAACCGCGACGACCTCGAGCGGACCGGCTCCTGGTCGCTCGTGCGCCGCTCGCTCGGCATCGCGTCGTTCGGCATCAACATCGTGGAGATCGCACCGGGCACGTCGATCCCCGAGCACGACGAGGTCGCGCGCGACCAGGAGGAGCTGTTCGTGGTCCTCAGCGGCGCCCCGACGCTCGTCGTCAACGGCGTCGACCACCCCGCACCGGCCGGCACCTTCGCCCGGCTCGACCCGGAGCCGAGGCGCACCGTGCGCAACGACGGGGACGAGCCGGCCGAGGTGCTGATCGTCTCGGCGCCGCGCACGAGCGGCTTCGAGCCGACGGAGTGGGCGTGAGCGCTCCCGCGCTCGCGCCCGCCGCGCCGCCCGCCGCCGTCCGCCAGCGCCCGGAGCTGGCCGCCTACCGGTCGATGTGGGCGGCGGCGCCCCGCGACCTGGCGGCCCGCCACGGCGTCGCCGCGCTCGACGTGGCGGGCGGCACCTGCCTGGCGGTCGCCTCGCAGAGCGGCAGCCCCGTCTTCTGCCACGCCCTCGGGGTGGGCGTCGGCCGGGACGTGGGGGACGCCGACCTCGACCGCATCGACGCCTTCTACGCCGCGCGGGGCGCCCGGTACCAGGTGTCGGCCGCCCCCGGCGCGACCGGCGACCTGGCCGACCGGCTGCTGGCGCGCGGCTTCGGCGTCGCGCGGCCCTGGATGACGTTCCACCGGCCGGCGGGCGAGATCGCCGGCCCGGAGACCGGCCTGCGGGTGATCGAGGCCGACGCGCGCTCGGCGCTCGCGTTCGGCGGCATCGTGGCCGCGGCGTTCGCCCTGCCGCCCGACTTCGCCGGCTGGCTGGCCCGCGTCGTCGGCGTCCCGGGCTGGACGTGCCTGCTCGCGCTCGACGGCGACGTCCCCGTGGGCGCGGCCGGGGTTGTCGTGGGCGGCGACGCGGCGTGGTTCGGGCTCGGCGCCACCCTCGCCGAGCACCGCGGCAAGGGCGCCCAGGGCGCGCTGTTCGCGGCCCGCTCGCGCGTCGCCCTCGCCGCCGGGGCCCGCCACTTCGTGACCGAGACGGGCGCGGCGACGGACGGCGAGGGCCCCGGGCCCTCCTACCGCAACATGCTCAGGTGCGGCTTCCGCGAGGCGGAGCTGCGGCCGAACTACGCCTCGCCCGCGGGCTGATCGCCGGCGACCTCGTCGGCCAGGGAGCGCTCGACGGCCTCCTGCACCAGGAGCAGGATCGTCGGCACCCACACGAGATCCTCGGCCGGGTCGGCGGGCGGCGGCCCCGCGGCCAGCACCCGCGACCCCCTCCGCGGCGCGCGGCGCGGCGTCGACGTCCTCCGCCGCCGAGGCGACCGCCGAGCGCGCCCACGTGCGGATCTCCGGGTCGCCGGTGGCGCGCGCCAGGGCGTCGACGTCCTCGGCCTGCGCGCCGGCGGCGACGTACTCGGCGATCTCCGGGCCGAAGTCCTCGGGGTCCAGGTCCAGCAGGTCGGCCGCGATCGCGCCGGCGGCGGTCGAGGCGGCCACCGCGGCCTCCGCGCCGCCGGACGCGACGGTCTCCTCGGCGGCGCGCAACACCGCGCGGGACCGGTCGTTGGCCGCCGCCAGCTCCTGGGCGGCGCGGACCGCGAGCGCGCGGGCGAGCGGCGTGTCGGGGTCGTCGTCGGCCGCCCACTCCAGCACCACCTCGAACGCCTCCTGGTCCTCCGGCGCCGCCCGGTCGCGGTCGCGCAGCAGGGCGGCCTGCATCGGGCCGCGCAGCTCCGGCCAGTGGGCCGCGGACGCGGCGCCCGCCAGCGCCGCCGGGTCCCCCGCACCGGGCTCGTCGCCCAGCGCGCGGGCCAGGGCCCACGTCTCGGGGCCGAGCACTCCGCGCGGCAGGCTCAGCCCCGTCACGATCAGCACCCGGGCGAGCGCCTCCTCGGGAGTCATCGGACCGGGTTGTCCAGGACCCCGAGGCCGTCGATCTCCACGCGCACCCGGTCCCCGGGCCGCAGGAACGCCTTCGGCTCGCGCGCCACGCCGACGCCCGCGGGGGTGCCGGTGGTGATGACGTCCCCCGGCTCGAGGGTGAACGACGCCGAGCAGAACGCGATGAGCGCCGCCACGCCGAAGACCATGTCGGCGGTGGTGCCGTCCTGGCGCAGGTCGTCGTTCACCCACGTGCGGATGCCGAGCGCCTGCGGGTCGGGGACCTCGTCGGCGGTGGTGATCCAGGGCCCCCACGGGGCCATCGAGTCGCCGCCCTTCGCGCGGATCCACTGGGGCTCCTCGCGCTGGCGGTCGCGGGCGCTCACGTCGTCCATCACCGCGTAGCCGAACACGACGTCCAGGGCGTCGGCCTCGGCGACGTCGCGGCAGCGGCGCCCGATGACCACCGCCAGCTCGCCCTCGTAGTCCAGCTCGTCCGTGTAGGGCGGGACGACGATGTCGTCGGCCGGCCCCGCCACGGACGTGGGGAGCTTGGCGAACAGCAGCGGCCGGGTCGGCAGCTGCGGCGCCCGTCTCGGCGGCGTGGTCGCGGTAGTTCAGGCCGATCCCGATGATCTTCCCGGGCACCAGCGGCGGCAGCAGCTCCAGGCCCGCGAGCGGGCGGGGATCCCCGTCGGGCGCCGGGACCGCGCCCCCGAGGGCGGCGGACACGTCGGCCCCCGCGAGGGGCCGTACCGTGTCGCCGTCGATCCGCCCCAGGCGGGTTCCGGCGGAATCGCGGAAGGTGCAGAGGCGCATGCGCCGCTATCCTAGGGCCGGGGAACGGGACCCGCCGCGGGGGTTCCCCACGCAGCCCGGAGGAGGGCCGCCATCGGCACGTCACCGCAGGAGCTCGACGCCGGCGCCCGGCAGGGCCTCGGCCCCGCCGTCTGGCGGCTCGTCGACCGCAGCGGCATCACACCGAACACCATCACGATCCTGGGGTTCCTCGGGATCTGCGGCGCGTCCTGGCTGGCCCTGGAGCGCTACTGGGTGCTCAGCTCGCTGCTGTTCGTCGCGTCCGGCCTGGTGGACTCCCTGGACGGGCTGGTCGCCCGCCACCAGGGCCGCGTCAGCGCGTTCGGCGCGTTCCTCGACTCGACCCTCGACCGCCTGGCCGAGGCCGTCGTGTTCGGGGCGATCGGCATCACGTTCGCCCAGGACGGCATGGACTGGGCGCTGGCCGCGTGCTTCGCCGCCCTCGCCGGCTCGTTCATCGTCTCCTACGCGCGCGCCCGCGCGGAGGGCCTCGGCATCCCGGGCACGAGCGGCGGCCTCATGGGGCGCCCGGAGCGGCTGGTGATCGTCGGCGCCGGGCTGTTCCTGGGCGCCGTCGGCGACGTCCTGCCGGTGCTGATGTGCATCCTCGCCGCGCTCAGCCTGATGACGGCGGTCCACCGGATCGTGATCGTGTACCAGGCCTCGGACGGCCGCACCCCGCGACGGCGCTGAGCCTGATGCCCGGAGTGGCCTCCGGCAGCGCGGGCATGCGGATCGCCCTCCTGTGCCCCTACGCGTGGCCGCCGCGCGACGACGTGGCGCACCATGTCGCCGCCGAGTCCGCCGCCCTCGCGCGGCGCGGTCACCGCGTCACCGTGCTCGCCGCCGCCACCGAGCGCGCCCGCGTGGCCGCCGGGCGGGCGGTGCTGCACGCCGCGCGCGAGGGCGACGGGTCGGCGCTGTCGCCGGCGGGACCCGGGGTGCTGGAGGTCGGCCTGGGGCGCGCCGCGATGGCGGGCGCGCTGGAGGAGGCGCTCTCGGAGCACGCGTGGGACGTCGTGCACCTGCACGAGCCGCTCGCGGCGAGCCCCGCCCTGACGGCGCTCCGCCACGCCCGCGGCGCCACCGCCGTGACGTTCCACCGGGCCGAGACCCTCGCCGGCGTCGCGTTCCTGCGGCCGCTGCTCGACCGCGCCCTGGCGCGCACCCGCCTGCGGATCGTGACGAGCGCGGCCGCCGCGCGGACGCTCGGCGACATCCTGCCGGGCGACTACACCCTGGTCCGCCCCGGCGCCGACACGGCCGCGCTGGCGCCGGGCCCGGAGTCCGGCGGGCCGCCCGGCCTGGTGCTGGTGGCCCGCGGGCGCGACCGGGTGGGCGTGCGCTTCGCGCTGAGCCTGCTGCGCGGCCTGGACCTGTCGGCCGTCGGCGCGATCACGCTGGTCGGGCCGGCCGACGCCCCCTGGCGCACGCGGGCCGCCGTGCCGAAGGCGCTGCGCGGCACCGTGACGGTGGTGCCCGACGAGGGCCCCGCCTCCCGGGCCGCCGCGCTCGCCGCCGGGCGCATCGCGGTGCTGGCCGATCCGACCGACGCGGCGGGCCCCGTGCTGGCCGAGGCGCAGGCGGCCGGCTGCGCGGTGCTCGCGCCGCGCTCGCCGGGCGCGGAGGAGGGCGTCGTCCACGGCGCCGACGGGCTGGTGCTGCCCCCGTTCACCCGCGAGGCGTGGATCGACGCCGTCTCGCAGCTCGTCGCCGACCCCGCCCGCCGGGCGGCGATGTCGGCGGCCGCCCGTGCCGGTGCGCGCTCGTGGGACGACGCCGCCGCCGAGTTGGAGGCCCGCTACCGCGACATCCTGGCCTCCTCCCCCGCGGCGCCGGGCGAGGCGCGCGTGCGCGCCGACCTGCGCGTGCGGATGGGGCCGGGGCTCGACCCCGCCCGGCTCGTCGCCGCGTGCCGGGCCCGCGACATCGGGATGGTGGCGGTGGCGTCGCCGGAGGGCGTCGCGCCGGCGCTCGCCGTCCGCGCGGCCGCGCCGGAGGGGCTCACGGTGGTGGCCGGCCAGGAGGTCGCGACGGCCGAGGGCCCGCTCGTGGGGCTCTTCACGGACCGGGACGTCCCCGCCGGCCTGACCCTGGCCGAGGCGGCCGCCGCGATCCACGACCAGGGAGGGCTGGTGATGATCCCCGACCCCGCCGGGCGGCCCGGCGCGCCCGCGCCCGAGGCGTTGCGCGCCCTGGGCGCCGCCGCCGACCTGCACGAGGCGCGCGACGCGGAGGCCTGGGAGGTGCTGCGCCGGGCGGGGCTGCTGGCCTGCGCGGGCAGCGGCGCGGAGCGCGCCGACGAGGTGGGCGCACGGCTCACGGAGATGCGCGCGGCGACCGACCCCGCGGCGTTCCTGGCCGCCGTCGCCGACGCCCGCACCCGGCGGCCGCCGCGGCGCCGACGGCGGGCGCCCGGGTGAACCGACGGTGCTCCGAACGGACCTCGCCCACCCTGAAACGCCACCCGGCAGGAGTAACGCGGACCCCTGTGAATACCGTCCCCGCACATGACCCCTGAGCCCCCAACGCCGCGCTCCACCCGTCGCTCCAGCGGCAGGGGCGCGGGCCCCGCGCCGATGACCGGGTCGAGCCCCGAGGACATCCAGGACGCCTACCAGCGCCGCGCGATCGCGGAGATCGCCGCGCTGAACGACGAGATCATCGCGTGCGAGCCCTGCCAGGCCGACGCGGAGCTCCCCGTCATGAGCTCCGGCTCCCCGCAGGCGGAGATCATGATGGTGAAGTGGAGCGCGTCGGTGGCGGAGCGCCAGGAGGGCGTCGCGTTCTTCGGCCGCGCGGGCACCGCGATCCTGAAGAGCGTGCAACGCCTGGGGATCGACCCGCTGATGCTGTACGGCACGCTGTGCCTCAAGTGCGCGCGGCTCGCGCCTGAGGAGGCGCTGGAGCTGTGCCTCCCGTGGCTCGCCCGCGAGATCCACATCGTCCAGCCCAAGCTGATCGTCGCGATGGGCGAGGACGTGGTCGAGGCCCTCGGCAGCATCGACTTCCCCCTGGCCGGGCCGCTCCGTGCGGAGCCGGGCGAGGTGCAGCGGTGGACGCCGACGATCGAGGCGCTCTACGTCCCCGACATCGACGCCTCGCTGGACGAGCAGAACGCCAAGCGGGCCTTCTGGGCGGCGTTCCGCGCGATCGGCGACTGGCACCAGGCCCAGCCGCCCTACTAGGCCGCGGCCGGCGCCGCGTTGGAGTCGCTCGCGACGCCGCTGAAGGCGCTGGCGGCGCTCGCCGTCGGGTGGCTGATCGCGAAGCTCGTCTCCACCCCGGGCCAGCTGGTGGCGCTCGCCCTGATCGCGGCGGGGGTGGACGCCGTGTCGGTGGCCGCGGGGCCCAGCCGGAGCATCGTGGAGGACGGCTCCGGCGCGTTCGAGCGGGTCGCGCTGCACCTGCCGCCGTGGGACGCGCAGGCGCTCCTGGGCCCCGTGGACGTCGTGTTCCTGGGCCTGTTCGTCGCCGGCGCCGCCCGGGTGGGCATGCGGGCCGGCGCGGTGGCGATCGCGACGCTGACCGGCCTCGTCATCGGCGTGGGCGCCGCCCTCGGCACCGGCGCCGGGCTGCCCGCGATCCCGTTCATGGCGGCGGGGCTCGTCGCCGTGTGGCTGATCGACCGCCCGGGCTAGGCCCTACAGCCAGCCGCGGTCGTCGGCGACGCGGACCGCCTCGATGCGGTTGCGGACGCCCGTCTTCGCGATCGCCGCCGACAGGTAGTTGCGGACGGTGCCCTCCGACAGGAACAGGGCCTTCGCGATGTCGGCCACGGTGGCGCCGCCGCGCGCGGCCACCAGCACGTCGCGCTCCCGGCCGGTCAGGGGCGACGCCCCGCCGGCGAGGGTCGCGGCGGCCAGCGCCGGGTCGACCACGCGCCCGCCCGCGGCGACGCGGCGGACGGCGTCGGCGAGCTGCTCGGCGGGCGCGTCCTTCACCACGAACCCCAGCGCCCCGGACTCCATCGCCCGCCGCAGGTAGCCGGGGCGGCCGAACGTGGTGAGGATGATGACCTGCACCTCCGGCAGCTCCCGCGCCAGGGCGGTGGCCGCGGCGAGGCCGTCCAGGCCGGGCATCTCGATGTCGAGCAGCGCGACGTCGGGGCGGGCGACCCGCGCCGCGTCGACCACCTGGTCGCCCCGCCCCACCTCGGCGACCACCTCGAAGTCGTCCTCCAGCTCGAGCAGGGCGGCGAGGGCCTGGCGCACCAGCGCCTGGTCGTCGGCCAGCAGCAGGCGGATGCTCACGAGGCCATCTCCACCCGCAGGCGCCACCCGCCGTCGCTCGCGTCCGCCCGCACCGTCCCGCCGGCCGCCGCGACCCGCTCGCGCAGGCCCCGCAGCCCGTTCCCGGCCGGGGCGGGCCCACCGCGGCCGTCGTCGGCGATCTCGAGCCAGTCCGGCCCCATCGCGATCGTGCAGGTGTGGGCCCGGGAGTGGCGCACCACGTTCGTCACCCCCTCGCGGACCACCCAGCCGAACAGCTCGGCGTGGGCCGGGTCGACCTCGATCGCGCGGGGCGCGTGGGCCTCGATGCCCGCGGCCCGCAGCACCTCCTGGGCGCTCGCCAGCTCACCGGCCAGGGTCACGTCGCGGTAGCCGTCCACGGCGGCCCGCACGTCCGCGAGGGCCGAGCGGGTGAGGCCCTCCACCTCGCCGATCTCCTTCGCCGCCCGCTGCGGGTCGCGGGCGCCCAGCCGGTTCGCGAGGCCGGCCTTGACGGTGATCGTCGTGAGGGAGTGGCCGAGCAGGTCGTGGAGGTCCCGGGCGATCCGGGACCGCTCGTTCTCGGCCGCCAGGCGGGCCACCTCGGCGCGCGCCTCGCTCAGCTCCCGGTTGGCCTTCAGGATCGAGAAGAAGCCGAACATCGCCAGCGACACCAGCGGCAGCGTGATGAGCATGTTCCAGTCCGGCTCCGCGTCCCACGCGGGGATGGCGGCCGGGAGGAACGTGGCGATCGCGGTCATGGCGACGATGGCGAGGATCGCGGCGCGGCCGTGCCCGCGGAACGCGAACCCGGCCATCACCAGCACCGCGATGAACACGCACATCACGAACGCGTCCTCGTGCGCGATCGGGATCTCGATGAACGTCAGCACGATCATCGCCGCGAAGAAGCGCCGGTACATGACCGGGTTCGTGCGCGCCGCGTGGATGGCCAGGAGGTAGGACGCCCCGAAGGCGACGATCGCGGCATAGCCGACCGCCGCGACCACGCCGTCGGAGTAGGTGTTGACCCCGCCCGCGGTCTGGAGCAGGTAGATCAGCCAGATGCCCGGGAAGAGGAGTGGCTTCCATCCGGCGCTCGTCGCCCCGGGCTCGCCGCCGAAGAGCTCGGCGAGCCCATTCCGGGAGTCGAATGAGCGTCGTCTCATCGTTCTCAGGTTAGACCCGTCGCGTGTCGCGGCGGTACGCCCATGCGGCCGCGGCGACCATCGCCACGGACCAGATGCCCACGACCAGCCAGCCCTCCGCCCCCCAGGCGGCGGCGCCGATGCCGATGTGGCCGGCCTGCACGAGCCAGTACGAGGGCAGGGCGTGGGCCAGGTCCACGAAGAACCCGCTTCCCGTGATGGGGAACCAGGACCCGCCGAGGAAGGCGAAGATGGAGGTGATCCCGCCGAGGGCCGGCCCGAGCGACTCCGTGGTCATGAGGTGTCCGATGGCGATGCCCATCCCCGCGAACGGGATCAGGGCCACCAGGATCAGCGCGACCATCTCGATCCACCGCCCGACCGGCATCCGGACGCCCAGGCCGAGACCGGCGATCGAGAGCACGGCGATGCTGACGGCGGCCATCAGGTAGCCGGTGAACACCTTGGCGCGCAGGTAGCTCGCGGGCCGGAGGGGCGTGAGGCGCAGCTGGCGGTTCCAGCCCACGGTCCGCTCGGCGGCGATCCGTGCGCCGCCCGCCATCACGGCGACCATCGTGCCGAAGCCGATCAGGCCGACCATGAAGTAGAGCGGCGCGGAGATCCCCGTGCCGCTGAGATCGGTCTCGTCCCGGTTCGGGCCGGCGATGAGCAGGTACATCGTCACCGGGAAGATCAGGGAGAAGATGAAGAAGCGCCGGTTGCGGAAGGTCCGCAGCACCTCGTAGCGCGCGTAGGTCGCGGTGCTCATGCCGCCTGCACCTCCTCCTCGTCGGGGTCGTCCTCGCCGGTGATCTGGAGGAAGGCCTCCTCCAGGCCGGCGCCCGTGATCTCGATGTCGCGGGCCTGCGGGTGCGCGCGCAGGAAGGCGCGGATGGCCATGTCGGAGTCCGGGGCGGCCAGTGTCACGGCGTCGCCGTGGCGCTCCGCCTCGGCCACGCCCGGCAGCGCGGCCAGCGCCGCGGGCGACACGCCGGGCAGGGTCGCCCGGATGGTGCGCATGCCGACGTGCGCCTTGATCTCGGTGGACGGCCCGTCGGCGACGATCCGCCCGTGCGCCATCAGCACGATGCGGTCGGCGAACTCGTCGGCCTCCTCCAGGTAGTGGGTCGCGAACACCACCGTGGTGCCGCGCGCCGCGAAGCGGCGCATCGTGGCCCAGAACGCCCGCCGCGCCTCGACGTCCATCGCGACGGTCGGCTCGTCGAGGACCATCAGGTCCGGGTTCGCGACGAGGGCGAGGGCGAAGCGCAGGCGCTGGGACTCGCCGCCGGAGAGCTTCTGGGTGCGACGGCCCGCGAGCGGGGCCATCCCGGTCATGTCCAGGACGTCGTCCACCGGGAGCGGGTCCGGGTAGAGCGAGGCCATCACGGTCACGATCTCGCGAACCGAGAGGTCCATGATGAGGCCGCCGGTCTGGAGCATCGCGCCGACCGCGCCGGCCTCGACCGCCGCCGTCGGCTCCATGCCGAACAGCATCACCTCGCCGTCGTCGGGCGGGAGGAGGCCGAGCATCATGTCGATCGTCGTGGTCTTCCCGGCGCCGTTCGGCCCGAGGAGGGCGACGGTCTCGCCGGGGGTGATGTCCAGGTCGACGCCCCGCACGGCGCGGACCGGGCCCTTGGAACCGCGGAACGTCTTGGTGATCCCGCGAAGCGTGATCCCCGCCTGGGGCGGGGCGTTTGTGAGGGTTGCTGTGGTCATGAACACAGGGTCTCGCCCCGCGCCTGACGGCGGCAGGGCCGCGACCGCCTGATGCGCCATGACTTTCGTCAGACCCGCGTCGCGGATCCGTGGACTCCCGTCCGGACAGTGGTTCTGGCGAATCGCGGCGGGGTTTGATGGCGCCCCACACCCCCGGACCGGGACCCCCGCCGTGAGCCGATCGCCCCGACCCGGCCGCCGTGGCCGCCAGCGCGGCGTGACCCCCGAGGTGGTGTTCGACGAGAGCGGCGCCGGCTTCGCCGACGTCGACGGTCGCGACGACCGCCGCATCGACGTGGACATCGCGGTCTTCGACGGCGGCATCGATCGCCGCCATCCCGATCTGGACGTCGTGGGTGGCGTGGACTGCGCCGTCGGCAAGGGCTGGGACGACGCTGATGGCCACGGCACCATGGTGGCCGGATTCGCGGCGGCGATCGACAACGGGATCGGCATCGCCGGGATCGCCCCCGGCGCGCGCCTCTGGTCCGTGCGGATCGCCGACCCCGAGGGGTTCATCAGGAACTCGTGGTGGCGGTGCGGCCTGGAGTGGCTGAACCGGAACGCGAAGAAGATCGAAGTCGCGAACTGGAGCTTCGGGGACGGCGACCCCATGGTCGGTCCGTGCGGGGTGGTCGGCGGGCGGGTCGTCGACAAGCTCCACCACCTGACGTGCAAGGCGGTCGATGCCGGGGTGACGATCGTCGCCGCCGCCGGCAACGAGTCGAGGGACGTGGGGCTCGTGTCGCCGGGCGCCTTCCCCGAAGTGGTCACCGTCTCGGCGGTCGCCGAGACCGACGGCCTGCGCGGAGGGCTCGGGCCGCTTCCGTGCCTCGAGGGCGAGCTGGACGACCACCTCGCGACGTTCTCCAAATTCGGCCCGGCGGTCGACATCGCGGCGCCGGGAGTCTGCGTGACGTCGACCTTCCCGGGCGGCCCCTACGCGTTCGGCCATGGCACGAGCTTCTCGACACCGTTCGTGGCCGGCGCGGCGGCGCTCCTCAAGGCCAAGCGCCCGAACGCCTCCCCGTCGTGGGTCCGTGACCGCCTGCTCGAGACGGCCGAGCCCGGACCCATCGCCGGCGACCCGGACGCGTTCCCCGAGGGCGTGCTCGACGTCTCCGGATTCTGAGCCGCCCCGCCCGCTTCGGGGCCGTCAGCGCGTGAAGCGGGCGACGGCCTCGATGTGCGGCGTCTGCGGGAACATGTCCACCGGCCGGACCCACTCCAGGCGGTAGCCGCCCTCCACGAAGCGGGCGGCGTTGTCGGCGAAGGTCGCCGGCTGGCACGACACGTAGACCAGCGTCGGCGGCGCGAGCTCCAGCACGCGCCGCACCGCCCGGCCGGAGAGCCCGGCCCGGGGCGGGTCGACGATGGCCACGTCCGGGGGCGGCAGCTCGCCGCGCCGCTCGCGGAGCACGACGCCGACGTCACCGGCCAGCGCCGTGTGGTTGTGCACCCCGTTGGCGGCGGCGTTGGCGGCGGCGTCCTCCACCGCCTCGGGGACGATCTCGATCGCGACCACCTCCTTCGCCCCGCCCGCGACGGCGATCCCGATGGACCCGACGCCGGAGAACAGGTCGTAGACCACCTGGCCGCCGTCCAGTCCGGCCGCCTCGGCCACCCGCTCGTAGAGCACGTCCGTCATGCGGGTGTTGGTCTGGAAGAAGGCGGCGGCGGACAGCCGCAGCGTCACGCCGCGCACCCGCTCCTCCAGCCAGTCGCGGCCGTGGACCAGCCGGGTCGGCAGCCCGGACGTGACCTCCGCCAGGCCGTCGTTGACCGCGTGGAGCAGGCCCACCAGCTCGGGGTGCGCCTCCGCGAGCGGCGCGGCCAGGCGGTCGACCGCCTCCTCGGCACCCGGCGCGGTCACCACGGTCACCAGCACCTGGCTCGTCGCGACGCCCTCGCGCACCACCACGTGGCGCAGCACGCCCTCCTGGGCGCGCTGGTCGTAGGGGCGGATCCCCTCGGCCTCCGCCCACACGCGCACCGTCTCGCGCACCCGGTTGCCCAGGGCCGTCGCGAGCATGCAGTACCCCACGTCGATCACCTCGTCCCAGCGCCCCCGGGCGTGGAAGCCGAGGTGGACGCCCCCGTCCGCGCCGGGCGACGCCGAGTACTCCATCTTGTTGCGGTAGCCGAAGTGCTCGATCGCCGGGTCGGGCGCGCGGACGTCGATGCCCTCCAGGTGGCCGATCCGCGCGAGGTGCTCCGCCACCTGGTCGCGCTTGGCGGCCAGCGCCCGCTCGTACGCGACGTGCTGCAGGCGGCAGCCCCCGCACCGCGGCACGTAGGGGCATGGCACCTCCACCCGGGAGGGGCCGGGGGCGAGCACCTCCTCCAGATCTGCCTCGGCGAAGCGGCGCCGCGCCTTGCGGATCCGGACGCGGGCGCGGTCGCCGGGCGCGGTGTCGCGGGCGAACACCACGAACCCGTCGTGGCGCGCGACGCCGGCCCCGCCGAACGCGAGGTCCTGGACGTCGACCTCCAGGACGTCGTCGCGGCGGGGGCGCTGCGGGCGAGTGGTCCTCATGGGCCTAGTATCGCGGCGTGACCGAACTCCCGGACCTGGACGAGTACCGCGCCGAGGCCGAGGAGCACCTCCGCGGCCCCGGTCCGGCCGCCGACGCCCGTCACGCCGGCCTCTTCACCGCCGACCGGGTCACCGCGCTCGCGGCCCGCGCCGCCGCCGGCGAGCCGCGAGCGCGGAACCTCGCCCGCTTCGCCGCCGAGGGCCACCTGCGCCTGGCCAGCGCCGCGGAGGTCGCGCGGATCCAGGAGGAGCTGCGGGCGCCGATGCCGGGCGGCCTGACGCTGCTCGACGTCAACGGGGCGCTGGCCGCGGAGCCGTCCGCGCAGCGCCGGCGCGAGCTGCAGGCCGAGCGGTTGCGGGCGATCGGGGGCCGGCTGCCGTCGGCGGTGTCCGACGCGGAGGCCCGCCGGACCATGGCCGCCCACGAGCTCGGGGCGGCGACGCCGGCCGACCTGATCGCCCGCGCCGCCGGGCTCGACCTGCGCGCCGCCGCGGGGCTCGGCGCCGCCGGCCTCGACGCGGGCGACGACGCCGTGGGTCCCGCCCTGGACCGCCTGGCCCAGGACGCGCTCGGCCGCTCCGCCGGGGAGATCGACGCGGCCGACCTGCCGCGCCTGCTGCGCGCGCCTCACCTCGAGGACGCGCTGCCGGTGGCGGGGGCCCGTGAGGCGCTGGAGCGAACGTGCGAGCTGCTCGGCGTCGCCGCCCCCGCGGTCACCCCGTCCGCCGCCGGGCTGGCGGGGTACGCGGAGGCGCTGCGCCTGGGCGGCCTGGCGCTGGCCGCGGCGGGCGCGTCGGCGCGGCTGCCGGTGGAGGCCCGGCGGCTCGGCGACCCTGCCGTGGCACAGGCGACGGCGGTCCTGTTGGAGGGGCTCCTGGCCGAGCCGGCGTGGCTCGTCCGGGTGCTGGACGCCTCCGACCCGGGCCGGGTGGCCGGCGCGGCGGCGACGCTGCGGCTCCTGGCCGCGCGGGCCGGCGCCGCGCGGGCGGCGGCGCTGGCGAGCGGGGACCGCGAGGGGCTCCTGTCGCGGGCGCTCGGCATCCCGTGGCCGGGCGAGCTGACGATCCTCGACGGCCTCGCGGGCGCCGCCCCCGCCGACGCCGTCCGCGGACGGGCCCTGGCGGCGCTGCTGCGGCGCCACCTGCGGGAGACGTCGGGCGAGCGCTGGTTCGCCGACCCCCGGGCCGCGGCGCTGCTGCGGGAGCTGTGGCTGGAGGGTGGCGACCTGACGCCGGAGGGCATCGCCCGGGACCTCGGCGCCGGCCCCCTGGACGCTGCCGCCCTCGCCGACGAGGCGGGCTGACCTGCTCGGCCTCCGCGGCAGCGTGCTGCGCGGCCGGTCGCTGCGGCGGGAGACGGTCGGGGTGCGCGACGGCGTCATCGGCGACGTCCCCCGGCGGGCGGTGCGGGACCTGCCGGACGGGTGGATCGTGGCACCGGGGTTCGTGGACGTGCAGGTCAACGGGTTCGCCGGCGCGGAGGTCGGTCCCGACGCCGATGCCCTCGCGACCGTCGCGGCCGCCCTGCCCCGCACCGGCGTCACGGCGTTCTGCCCCACGCTCGTGAGCCGGGCGGACGCGGCCTACCGCCGGGCCGCCGCCGCGCTCGCGCGCGCCCGGGTGCCGGCGGCCGGAGCCCGCCCCCTCGGCGTGCACCTGGAGGGTCCGTTCCTGAACCCGGCGCGCCATGGCGCCCACGACCCGGGGGCCGTGCGCCACCCCGACCCCCCCGTCCTCGACAGCCTGCTCGCGATGTTCCGCCCCGCGATCGTCACACTGGCGCCCGAGCTGCCCGGCGGCATGGACGCCGTGGCCCGGGTCGCCCGCGCCGGAGCCGTCGCCGCCGTGGGCCACACGGAGGCCGACGCAGCCACCGCCCGCGCCGCCATCGACGCCGGCGCCCGCCTGCTGACCCACGCCCTCAACGCCATGCCCGGACTCCAGGCCCGCGAGCCCGGCCCCCTCGGCGCCTTCCTGGCCGATCGCCGCGTCCACGTCTCCGCGATCGCGGACGGCGTTCATTTGGACGACGCCTCGTTGTTCATTTGCACGAAGGCCGCCGGCGCGCGCCTGATCCTGATCAGCGACGCCGTCGCCGCGGCGGGGATGCCCCCGGGGCGCTACCGGCTCGGCGCGCGGACGGTCACGTCCGACGGGGTCCGCGCCACGTCGGGCGGCCGGCTGGCGGGGGCGGTGGCGGGGCTGGACGCCGGCCCGCGGAGGCTCGTGCGCGCCGGGATCCCCGTCGTCGCCGCCCTCGCCGCGGCGACGGCGGCGCCCCGCCGCCTGCTGCGCCTGCCGCCCGGCCTGGCGCCGGGCGGGCCCGCCGACCTGGTGGTGCTCGACGACGGGCTGGTGCCGCGGCTCACCCTCGTGGGCGGCCGGGTGGGATGGGCCGACCCGGGCCTGCCGTTCGACCCCGGCTAGGGGCGGTAGGGCGGGGCGACGCCCCAGCCCCAGTGGGGCACGGGCGCGTGCGGGACCGCGTCGGCGCCGGGCTGGGAGTTGTGCATCGCCAGGCGGGTGCCCCACTCGGCGTAGGCGAGCAGGGCGGACCGGAACTCCGGGTCGTCGGGCAGCCCGGCGTCGTCGGCGGCCACGCTCAGGAGCGCGACGAACCGGCGGCGCTGCTCGGCGGTGACGGCGAGGCCGCGGTGCGCGGCCAGCATGTGCTCGTAGCCGCCCAGGTCGCGCGTGTAGTCGGCGGGGCCGCCGAACACCTCGCACCACCACGTCGTGACGTGGTCGCGGTGCTCCCGTGTCACCAGCCCGTCGAACACCGGCGACAGCAGGTCGTCGGCCTCCACCCGGTCGTAGAACGCCTCGAGCAGCGCGGCGATCGCCGGGCGGCCGCCGGCCCACTCGTACAGCGTCGGCGTCCCCTCGGCCATCACGCCGCCCCGTAGACGTCGTCGCGCCGGTGGCGCAGGGCGGGCAGGCGCTCGCGGATCTCCGCCATCCGGGCGAAGTCCAGGTCGGCGACCGCGATCCCCTCCCCGTCGGGCGCCTGCGCCAGCACGACCCCCCAGGGGTCGATGACCATGCTCCGCCCGTGCGAGACGGTGCCGTCGTCGTGGGTGCCGTACTGGCCGGCCGCGATCACGAACGCCTGGTTCTCGATCGCCCGGGCCCGCAGGAGCGGCTCCCAGTGGTCCTTCCCGGTGACCGCCGTGAACGCGGCGGGGACCACGATCACCTCGGCGCCGCCCGCGGCGAGGCGCCGGTACAGCTCGGGGAAGCGCAGGTCGTAGCAGACCGACATGCCGATCCGGCGGCCGAGCGCGCCGGCCACCACGATGTCGTCCCCCGGGGCCGTCGCCGCCGACTCACGATACGAGACGCCGCCGACGTCCACGTCGAACATGTGGAGCTTGCGGTACGTGGCGGCCACCGCGCCGTCCGGCCCCACCAGCACGCTCGTGTTGTGGGGCAGGCCGTCGCCGCGCGCCTCGATGACGCTGCCGGCGAGCACCGCGATCCCGTGCTCCAGGGCCCACGACCGCGCCGCCGACACCGACGGGCCGTCGAGCCCCTCCGCCCCCTCGCGCGTGCGGGTGCCGTGGATGTACGGCCACTTCTCCGGCAGCACCACCAGGCGCGCGCCGGCGGCGACGGCGCGGGCCACCAGGGCGCCGGCGGCCGCGATGTTCCGCTCGCGGTCGGCGGTGCTGGTCATCTGGACCGCGGCGACCCGCAGGGCGCTACCATCCGCGGCGTCAGCTCGAGCGCTTGGAGGCGTCATGTCGGTGGAGATTCTCTCGCAGATCGAGGATGTGCTCGACCAGATCCGCCCTGCGCTCCACGCGGACGGCGGGGACGTCGAGCTGGTGGAGTTCGACGAGGAGGGCTTCGTCCACCTCGCCATGCAGGGCTCGTGCGGCGGCTGCCCCATGTCGACCGCCACCCTGACGCTCGGCATCGAGGCCGAGCTGCGCCGCAACATCCCCGAGGTCGAGGGCGTCATCACGGTCTAGGCCGGGGTGCCCGGCGCGGACGCGCGCGGGCGCGACGACATCCGGCCGTCCCACCCGCGCGACCATCGGGGTGCCCGGATTTGAACCGGGGACCTCTCCGACCCGAACGGAGCGCGCTACCAAGCTGCGCCACACCCCGCCGAACTTCGCGGCAGGGCGATGTTACCAGCCGGACCCCGCCGTCCTCCCCGCCAGGAGGCGGTTCGCGCGCCTAATTCCGAGTTAACGTCCGCCGGCGCGGGGTTGTGAGCTGCTCGTCACGAGCGATACGTTTGTGTCGTCCTTTCTTTTTGGAAGTGACGATCGGCATGGCGACGAACACCCCGGACACCTCCCCCACGACCGCACGCCAGGACCCGGCGGCACCCGTGGCGACCCCCGCGACGGGGTTCCGGCGGCGGCTGCCCGCGATCCGGCGGCCGTTCCCGAACCACCCGTGGGCGTTCGAGGTGATGCTGTTCGCCATCGCGCTGCTCGTCTACCAGGCGTCGCGCGCGCTGGTCATCGGCAAGCCGTCCACGGCGTTCGAGAACGCGGCGGAGATCATCTCCTTCGAGAAGAGCTCGGGCCTGTTCGTCGAGACGAGCATCCAGGGCTGGGTGCTGAACCACATCCAGCTCACCGAGGCCCTGAACTACTTCTACATGTACGCCCACTGGACGATCACGCCGCTGTTCTTCATCTGGCTCTACAAGCGCCGCAACCGGGTCTACCCGTACGTCCGGAACGCGTTCTTCGCGGCGAACGGCATCGCGCTGATCGTCTTCATGCTGTTCCCGGTGGCCCCGCCGCGCCTGGCGGGCGTGAGCGACGGCTTCGTGGACACCCTCCACAGCGTCAGCGACATCGACCTGCACGGCGGCGTGTTCTCCGGGTGGTTCAACCCGCACGCGGCGGTGCCGTCGATGCACTTCGGCTACGCGCTGATGATCGGCCTGGTGGGGATGGTCCTGCTGCGCAGCTGGCCGCTGCGGCTGATCGCGCTCGCCTACCCGGTCCTGGTCTTCCTGACCATCACCGGGACCGCCAACCACTACGTGCTCGACTCCCTCGCCGGCGGCGTCGTGGTGGCCCTCGGCTTCGCGGGCGTGTACCTCTGGATGGCGGCCCGCGGCACCTTCCGGCCCGGCGGCGGCGGCGGCCTCCGGCACGCCGGCGCCACCCTCCCGCCCGACCGTCGGTAGCGCCCATCCCCCGTCCGAGGGGGGCGCCCGACCCGGTCGGGTGATGACGTCCGCACGGAGCGGATACCGTCCTTGACAGTGGATGGTTTTCGGTCGATAAGTCGTGGTGCATGGCGACGCGAACCTTCGGCCCGACGGCCCAGTAGCCCGGTTCGCAGTGACCCGTCCCCAGCCATCATCCCGACGGCTGGCGCGTGAGCGGGTCGACATACCGTCGAGGAGGTCCTGATGGCCAATCACCTCACCCCGGACGAGTTGTCGGAGGCGTTGGGACTGGCGCGCAAGCAAGTGGTGCGCTTGTGCGTCGAGACGTCCGTACCGATCTACAACGGCAGGATCGACAAGACCCTGTTCGTGCATTCGGTGACCGCAGCGGGTCACCGGCTCCCCGAGGCGCAGGCCCAGGAGCTCCTGGCCACCGCCCCCTAGGGACCGCCCGTGAGCGGACGGCGGCGCTCGTCGCCGCCGTCGCGCTCACAGCCCTGCTCGCCCCCGCCGTCGCCCAGGCGGCCTCCGGCGACGTCCAGTCGGCCCTCGACCGCTGGGGCCGCGCCAACCCGCAGACCACCGCCCTGGTGTGGCGGCTCGACGGCAACGGGAGCGGCACGCAGGTCGCCGGCTGGAAGGCCGACATCCCGCGGATCCCGGCCTCCACGATGAAGCTCGTGACGAGCGCCGGCGCGCTCCTCCAGTTCGGGCCCACCCACCGGTTCACCACCACCCTCCTGGCCGACCCCTCCGCCGTCCGGGACGGGAAGGTCCTGAGGGGCGCCGTGTACCTCCGCGGCTCCGGCGACCCGGTGCTCGCCACCCGCCACTACGGGTCGGCGTACCTCCGCGGCCGCGCGACGCCGCTCACCGACCTCGGCACCGGGCTGAAGGCCACGGGGATCCGCCTGGTGCGGGGGCCGATCGTGGCCGACGAGAGCCTGTTCGACCACAAGCGCCTGGGGCCCGGGTGGCCGTCCTACTACTCGCTCTACATCTCCCCGCTCTCGGCCCTGGCGATCAACCAGGACTACGCCGGCAGCGGCCGGGCCGCCTACGTCACCAGCCCGACGCTCGCGGCGGGGCAGCGTCTGCGGGCGACGCTGAGGGGCGTGGGCGTCCAGCAGGTCGGCCCGCTGCGCGCCGGCACCACCCCGCGCGGCGCGCGGACCCTCGCGACCGCCACATCGCCGGCCCTGCCGGTGATCCTGCGGGCGATGAACCTGGACAGCGACAACTTCATCGCGGAGACGCTCGCGAAGGGCGTCGGCGCCGCCGGCGCGGGCCGCGGCACCACCACCGCCGGCGTCCAGCGGACGCGCGCCCTGCTGACGGCGCGGGGCATCCTGGGCCCGCGCGACGCGCTGGTCGACGGCTCCGGCCTCTCGCGGGGCAACCGCGTGGCCGCCTCGTCGATGGTGCACCTGATCGCCCAGGCCGACGCCGACCCCACGTGGGGCCGCCTCCTGATCCTGTCGCTCGCCAAGGGCGGCGAGGGCACCCTGATCCACCGGTTCACCAGCGGCGTCGCCACCCGGCGCGTGCGCGCCAAGACCGGCTACCTGGACGGCGTGAGCGCCATGGCCGGGCGGGTGGTGAGCAAGCGGGGCGTCCACTACGCGTTCGCCCTGCTGATGAACTCGACGGACATCACCGGCGCCCGGGCGGTGCAGGACAACGTGGTGACCCTCCTCGCTGCCGGCGCGGAGGACTAGGAGGCCGCCTCCTCGCCCCCTCGCGACGGGACCTCGGCGCTGCCGTCGAGGATCGCGAGGAACGCCGCCTCGTCCAGCACCGGCACGCCCGCCGACTCGGCCTTCTGGAGCTTCGTGCCGGGATCGACGCCGGCGACCAGGAACGCGGTCGAACTTGCTCACCGAGCCGGTCACCTTCCCGCCCGCCGCCGCGACCGCCCGCTTCGCGTCGTCGCGGGAGAAGGCCTCGAGCCCGCCGGTGATGACCACCGTGTGCCCCGTCAGGGGGCCGTCGGCGCGCGGCGGCGGCGCGTCGGACACCACCGTCAGGCCGGCGCCGCGCAGGCGCTCCAGGAGCTCCCGGTTGGCGTCGGAGGACAGGAACTCGCGGATCGACTCCGCCACGACGGGGCCGACGCCCTCGGCCTGGGCGAGCATCTCCACGTCGGCCTCCAGCAGGCTGTCGAGCGACGGGCACACCGCCGCGACCGCGTCGGCGGTCACGTCGCCCACGTGGCGGATGCCGAGGCCGTAGAGCAGGCGCGGCCAGGGCCGCTGCTTCGAGCGCTCGATCGCGGCGATCAGGTTGTCCACCGAGACGTCCTTGAAGCCCTCCTTCGCGATCAGGTCGTCGCGGTGGGCCGGCAGGTCGTAGATGTCGGCGAAGCTCCGCAGCAGGCCGTCGCCGTAGAAGCGGTGGATCGTCTTCTCGCCGAGCCCCTCGATGTCCATCGCGCCGCGCGAGGCGAAATGGAACAGGCCCTGCACGATCTGCGCGGGGCAGGAGCGGTTGGGGCAGCGGATCTGCACCTCGCCCGGTGGCTGGACCACCGGGGTGTCGCACGCGGGGCAGCGGTCGGGCATCACGAACGGGCGCTCGTCGCCGGTGCGGTCCTGGGTGAGCGGACCCACGACCTGGGGGATGACGTCGCCGGCGCGCTGCACGATGACCTTGTCGCCGATCATCAGGCCCTTGCGCGCCACGTCCTCCTGGTTGTGGAGCGTCGCGAGGCGGACGGTGGCGCCGCCCACCGACACCGGCTCCAGCTCGGCGAACGGCACCAGGGCGCCGGTACGGCCGATGCTGATCATGATGTTGTTGAGCGTCGTGACCGCCGTCGTCGGGGCGAACTTGTAGGCGATCGCCCAGCGCGGCGCGCGGCCCACGGCGCCGAGGCGCTCCTGGACGTCGATCTCGTCGATCTTCACGACGGCGCCGTCGATGTCGAAGTCCACCGACCCGCGGCGCTCCTCCCACGCGGCGCACGCCGCCTGGACCTCCTCCAGCGTCTCCACCAGCGCGATGTCCGGGTTCACGCGGAACCCCGCGTCGCGCAGCCAGTCCAGGGCCTCCGACTGGCGGGACGTCTCGAGCCCGTCGGCCTGGCCGATCGCGTAGCACCAGATCGACAACGGGCGCTCGGCGGTGGCCTTCGGGTCGATCTGGCGCAGGCTGCCGGCGGCGGAGTTGCGCGGGTTGGCGAACGTCGGCAGGCCGGCGGCGGCGCGCGTCTCGTTGAGCTCCGCGAACGCCGCGAGCGGCAGGTACACCTCGCCGCGCACCTCCACCACGCGCGGCGGGGCGGCGCCGTCCGGCAGCCGCAGCCGGGTGGGGATGGCGCGGATCGTGCGGAGGTTGGCGGTCACGTCCTCGCCCACGACGCCGTCCCCGCGGGTGGCACCGCGCACGAACACGCCGTCCTCGTAGACCAGCGAGATCGCCAGGCCGTCGATCTTCGGCTCCACCACGAAGTGGATGTCGCGGGAGGCCATGCCCTCCTGCTCCATCACCCGGCGGGCGCGGTCGTGCCAGGCCGTGAGCTCGTCGGCGCCGCGGGCGTTCGCCAGGCTGAGCATGGGGCGCAGGTGCTCGACGGGGGCGAAGCGCTGGGACGGCGCCGCCCCCACGCGCTGGGTGGGCGAGTCGGGCGTCGCCAGCTCGGGGTGCGCCGTCTCCAGGGCCTCGAGCTCGCGCATCCAGTCGTCGTAGACGACGTCCTCGACCGTCGGCTGGTCCAGGACGTAGTAGGCGTGGTTCGCCGCGTCGATCAGGCCGCGGAGCTCGGCGGCGCGATCCGCGGGGGCGCTCATCCGCCGTCCCCCCGGCACGCGCGCAGCAGGTCCGCCGGGGTGTCGGCCACCAGGTCCGGCTCCAGCGACAGCAGCTCGTGGGGCGGGAAGAATCCCCACGTCACGGCGATGGTGGTGAGGCCCGCGGCCCTCCCGGCGAGCATGTCGAACGGCGCGTCGCCGACGTAGCAGGCGCCCTCCGTGCCGGCGCCGAGGCGGCGCAGCGCCTCCAGCAGCGGGGCGGCGTCGGGCTTGTGACGCTCGGTGTCCTCCGCGGCGATGACCACGTCGAACAGGTCCCGCAGCGCCGGCAGCACCCCCCAGGCGAGGTCGACGGCGTCGTGGCTCTTGGACGTCACGATGGCGAGTCGCCGCCCGTCGTCCCGGAGCTCCCGCAGCGCGGCCTCCACGCCCTCGTACGCCAGGAGCAGCGCCGACGTGTTGGCGTGGTTCCACTCCCGGTAGACGTCGTACAGCTCCTGGGCGCGGTCGGCGTCGAACACCGCCATCTGCTCGATCAGCGGCCGCCCGACGTTGGCCACCAGGCGCTCGTCCTCCCAGTCCTCCCCCAGCACGGTGCGGACCGCGTGGCGGTGTGACTCGCGGATGAGCGCCACGGAGTCGATCACCGTGCCGTCCAGGTCGAGCAGGATCGGGTCGAAGCCGGTCACGCGCTCCGGGGGGCGGCGTCCACGTCGAGGAGCGCGGCCAGCTCGAGCGCCTCGACCGCCTCCATGCTCGCCATGTCCGTCAGGTTGAAGTGCAGCGGCGTGACCGAGACGGCGCCCTCCTCGATCGCGGCGAAGTCGGTGCCCTCCTCCCGCCGGTGGGACGCGATGCCGCCGTAGATCGTGTACCGGCGCCGGCCGCCCTGCTCGTCGAGCAGGGTGAGCTCGT
The DNA here is from genome assembly GCA_963749475.1 of Miltoncostaeaceae bacterium. Classification (GTDB taxonomy): domain Bacteria; phylum Actinomycetota; class Thermoleophilia; order Miltoncostaeales; family Miltoncostaeaceae; genus Miltoncostaea. The sequence continues at coordinate 124,480 of CAVVMP010000010.1, read as the reverse complement.
CGTTGTACTTGCGCCGCCCGAGGCGCGTGACCCGCGCGCCGGTCACCGCCTCCGGCGACAGCCCGGGCGCGTTGATGTTCAGGACGACCCCGTCGGGGAAGCCGGGCTCGAGCACCCGCGGGGCGACCGCCGCGGCGAACGCGGCGGCGGCGCGGAAGTCGTAGGCGCGGTCGTCCCACTGGTCGGCCGTCTCCGCGTTGACGGCATGGGCCGAGACCGCGACGGCGGGGATCCCGAGCAGCGTCCCCTCCAGGGCGGCGGCGACGGTGCCCGAGTAGGTGACGTCGTCGCCCAGGTTGAGCCCGAGGTTGATGCCGCTGACGATCAGGTCGGGCCCCGGCTCGATGAGCCCGAGCGCGGCGAACCGCACGCAGTCCACCGGCGTACCGTCGGTGGCGAGGGCCGGGGTGCCGTCGGCCAGCGCGACCTCCTCCACGTGGAGGGGGTTGTGGATCGTGATCCCGCGGCCGATGGCGCTGCGGTTCGAGTCCGGGGCGATGACGCTCACGTCGCCGACCTGCCGCAGCGCCTGGGCGAGGGCGAGGAGGCCGGCCGAGTGGACGCCGTCGTCGTTGGTGACGAGGATGTGCGGCACGGAGATACACCGTAGCGGCTGACGAGGGGGGTGGACCCGTGGACGCGACCGATGTGGCGACCCGGTACTTCGACGCCTGGAACGCACGGGACCGCGACGCCGTGGCCGGGGCGTTCGCCCCGGGCGGGACCTACCGCGACCCGAGCGTCCCGGAGGGGCTCGACCCCGTGGGGACGGGGGCCTACGCGGAGGGTCTGTGGACGGTGTTCCCGGACCTGGCGTTCGCGGTGGACGACGTCGTGGCGGACGGCGACACGGTGTGGGCCCGGTGGACGATGACGGGCACCGACATCGGCGGGATGCGCGGCCTGCCGCCCACGGAGCGGGCCGTCGCGCTCGACGGGGCGGACCTGATCCGCGCCGCCGACGAGGGTGTGGCCGAGGTGCGTGGGTTCTTCGACGGCGGCGCGATCCCGCGCCAGCTCGGGATGCAGGTGGTGGTTCAGCCCGACCAGGCCGGCCCGTTCCGGTTCGGCACGTCGGTCTGGGCCTCAAATGGCATGGGGGAGCCGGGCGCGGTGAGCCTGACGGTGCTCGAGGCGACGAGCGCGGCGGTGCAGGATGAGGTGCGGGAGCGCACCCGGGCGGTCGTGGCGAGCCTGATGGGGGTGCCTGGGTTCCTCAGCGTCCTGCTCGCCTCCGTCGGCAGGCGGATGTACACGATCTCGGCCTGGGAGACGCCGGAGGACATCGAGCGGCTGCGCGAGGGGCCGCACGCGGACGCGTTGCGCTGGTTCTTCGCGAACGAGGTCGCGATCGGCGCCCAGACCGGCGTGTGGACTCCGCACCACCTCAACGGCATGTGGGTGCGGTGCGCCGACTGCGGCGAGATGGTCCACGCCGACGGCGGGCGCTGCGCCGCCGGCCACGAGCTGCCGGCTGCGCCCGCCTACTGGTAGCGGACGCCCACGAGCGTCAGGGGGTGCGCCGGGGCCGTCGGCCCGGCCGCACCCCTCGGCGCCCCGCCGAGCAGCGCCGCCACCCGCGCCGGCTCCCACGCGCCGCGCCCCACCAGCAGCATCGTCCCGACCGCCACGCGGACCATGTGCCGCAGGAAGGCGTCGGCCTCCAGCACCAGCACCAGCTCGTCGTCGCGCCGCTCCCACCGGCACTCCGAGACCGTCCGGTCGAAGAAGACGTGCTCCGTGCGGGTGGGCGTGAACGCGCGGAAGTCGTGTTGCCCCACCAGCAGCGCCGCGGCCGCGCCGAGCCGGCCCTCGTCGAGCGGCGCGGGGTGGTGGAGCACCCGGCCGGCGCGCAGCGGCGACGGCGGGCCGGTGAGGACGCGGTACTCGTAGCGGCGGGCGACGGCGTCGCGGCGGGCGTCGAAGCCCGCGGGCGCGTCGGCCACGGCGCGGACCGCGAGGTCGTCCGGCAGCAGGCCGTTCAGGCCGCGCAGGATGCGGGCGGCGGGGAGGTCGCTCCCCGTGGGGACGCTCGCGACCTGGCCGGACGCGTGCACGCCGGCGTCGGTGCGCCCGGCGACGGTCACCTCCGCCGGCTCGCGGAGCAGCGTGGTGAGGGCGTCCCGCAGGACCCCCTCGACGGTGCGGAGCCCGGGCTGGGAGGCCCAGCCCGAGAACCGCGAGCCGTCGTACTCCAGGTCCAGGCGGAGGACCCGCCCGCCGGAGCCACCGCCACTAGCGCGTGGCGGCCGCCGGGACGTCCTTGGAGAGCTCCAGGAGCACCATCGGCGCCGCGTCACCCTGGCGCGGGCCGAGCTTCAGCGTGCGGGTGTAGCCGCCCTGGACGTCGCTGAAGGCGGGGCCGATCACGTCGAAGAGGTGGTACGTGATGTCCTTGTTGCGCAGGAGCGCGACCGCCTGGCGCCGGGAGTGCAGGGTGTTCTGCTTGGCGAGGGTGATCGCCTTCTCCGCGATGCCACGGGCCAGCTTGGCCTTGGGGGCCGTCGTCTGGATGCGCCCGTGCGTGAGCAGGGCCGTCGCGAGGTTCGCGCCCATCGACGCACGGTGCGACGAGGAGCGGTTGAGCTTGGGTCCGGCGTTGCGGTGGCGCACGGTCGTTCTCCTGGTGGCGAGGAGCGGGTCCTCGGGGCTACTCGTCGTCGCTGCGCAGGCCGAGGCCGTGCGCGGCGAGGTTCTCCTTGACCTCTTCGATGCTCTTCTTCCCGAAGTTCGGGATGGCCGACAGCTCGGACTCCGTCTTCGAGATGAGGTCGCCGATCGTCTCGACGCCGACGCGCTTCAGGCAGTTGTAGCTGCGCACGCCCAGCTCGAGCTCCTCGATCATGATGTCGTGCATGCCGCCGCCGGCGGGGACCTCCTCGACGGCCGGCTCGCCCAGGAGCTTCGTGCTCTCCGGGTCGGCGAAGATCGCGAGGCGCCCGATGAGCGTCTCGGCGGCCTCCGCGATGGCGCCGCGCGGGTCGACGCTGCCGTCGGTCTGGATCTCCAGCAGCAGCTTGTCGTAGTCGGTGCGCTGGCCGACGCGGGCCGGGCTCACCTCGTAGCGCACGCGCAGGACCGGGGAGAAGTTCGAGTCCACCGGGATCACGCCGATCGTGGTGCCCGGGCCCTTGTTCTGCTCGGCCGGCACGTACCCGCGGCCGCGGCTGATGGTGAGGATCATGTCCAGGCGCGAGCCCGCCTCGAGCGTCGCGATCTCCAGCTCCGGGTTCAGGAGCTCGAGGTCCGCGGGCGCCGAGATGTCGGCGGCGGTGACCGTCCCGGGGCCGACCTTCGACAACTCCACCTCGATCTCGCCGACCTCGCCGTGGAGGCGGCAGACCATCTCGCGGAGGTTGAGGATGATGTCGGTGACGTCCTCGCGGACGCCCGGGATGGTGGTGAACTCGTGCTGGACCCCTTCGATCCGCACCGACGTCACCGCCGCCCCCTCGAGGGAGGACAGCAGCACGCGGCGCAGGCTGTTGCCGAAGGTGTGTCCGAAGCCGCGGTCGAGCGGCTCGACCTCGAAGCGGCCGAGCGTGTCGCTGACGGGCTCGTAGGTCATGCGGGGGGACTGGATGTCGAGCACGTGACTCCTTGCTCCGGCTCCGGGGCCGGATCGTGATGACAGCGGGACCAGGCATCGGCCCCATCCCCGTCACGGGAGGGGGCCATCGCCGACGGCCCTGCCTACTTCGAGTAGTACTCCACGATGAGCTGCTCGCTCACCTGGGTGTCGATCTCCGAGCGCTCGGGGGCCTTCAGGACCTTCCCGTTGAGCGCGTCGTAGTCGGCCTGCAGCCACGGGGCCACGGACGCCACCAGCTCGGTGGCGGCCCGGATGATCGGCTCCGCGCTGGAGCCCTGCTTCACGGTGATGACGTCGTCCGCCTTCACCTGGTAGCTGGGGATGTCCACCTTCTTCCCGTTCACCCGGAAGTGGCCGTGGTTCACGAGCTGCCGGGCCTGGCGGCGGGTGGCCGCGAAGCCGAGGCGGTAGACGACGTTGTCGAGCCGCATCTCGAGCATCCGGAGGAGGTTCTCGCCCGTGATGCCCTGCTGGCGGTTGGCCTTCTCGTAGTAGCGGCGGAACTGCTTCTCGAGCAGCCCGTAGTAGCGGCGCGTCTTCTGCTTCTCGCGCAGCTGGAGGAGGTACTCGCTCTGGCGGATGCGGCCGCGGCCGTGCTCGCCGGGCGGGTACGGGCGCCGGTCGAGGTACTTCTGCGCCTTGTCGGTGAGGGCGAAGCCCTCGCGGCGCGACTGCTTGACGGTGGGGCCGGTGTACCGCGCCACGTTCAGACCCTCCGCCGCTTGCGCGGCCGGCAGCCGTTGTGCGGGACGGGCGAGACGTCGGTCACGGAGGCCACCTCGATGCCCGCCGCCTGGAGGGAGCGGATGGCGGTCTCGCGGCCGGAGCCGGGGCCCTTCACGTAGACGTCCACCTTCTGGAGCCCGTGCTCCATCCCCTTGCGCGCAGCCGAGTCGGCCGTCACCTGGGCGGCGTAGGGCGTGCTCTTGCGGGAGCCCTTGAAGCCGGCCGAGCCGGCGGTCTCCCACGCGATCACGTTGCCCTGCTTGTCGGTCAGGGTGACGATCGTGTTGTTGAACGACGTCTTGATGTGGGCGTTGCCCACCGGGATGTTCTTCCGCGTGCGGCGGCGGGTGCGGCCGCGGGTCACCTTCTGACGTGCCAACGCGCTCCTCGGTCCTGTCTCGGGGTCTCGGCTGCTAGCTCTTGCGCTGCTTGCCCACGGTGCGCTTCGGGCCCTTGCGCGTGCGCGCGTTGGTCTTCGTGCGCTGGCCGCGCACCGGGAGGCCGCGCCGGTGGCGCAGACCGCGGTAGCAGCCGATCTCCATGAGGCGCTTCATGTCGTTCGAGCGCTCGCGCCGGAGGTCGCCCTCGACCACGAGGGTCTTCTCGATCACGTCGCGGAGGCGGGCGATCTCCTCCTCGGTGAGGTCGCGGACGTAGGTGTCGCGGTCGATCCCCGTCTCCTCGAGCACCTTGTTGGCCGTGGGACGGCCGATGCCGTAGACGTAGGTCAGGCCGATCTCGATGCGCTTCTCGCGCGGGATGTTGACGCCGGCGATGCGCGCCATCAGCCCTGCACCTGCTTGTGGCGGGCGTTCTGGCAGATCACGAGCAGCTTGCCGTGACGCTTGATCACGCGGCACTTCTCGCAGATGGGCTTGACCGATGCACGGACCTTCACGACTCGTCCCCTCCAGGGCGCGGGCATGCCCACGGAGCTGCCCCGTGAGCGACCCGGGATGTTAGCACCCGGGCGGCGGCGCCGTCATCGGCCGGGAGGCTGCGCGAAGGCGGGCACCTGGAAGCGGCGCCGGTACGCGCCCGGGGCGAGGCCGGTGATCCGGCGGAACAGGCGCCGGAAGGCCGCAGGGTCCTCGTAGCCGACCTCCCACGCGATCCGCTCCACGGGCGTGTCGGTGCGCTCGAGGCGCCGCTTCGCCTCCTCCACGCGGAGGCGCTGGACGTACGCGATGGGCGACAGGCCGGTCGCGGCGGTGAACCGCCGCGCGAACGTCCGCTCGGGCAGGCCGGAGCGGGCGCGCATCTCCTCCACGGGGCGGGCGACGGCGCGGTTGCCGTCGATCCACGCCTGCACGCCGGCGATCACCGCGTCGCCGTGGTCGGTGCGCGGCCGGAAGAGGGCGTAGGCGGCCAGGCCGTCCACGTGCCACTGGAAGGCGAAGAACCGGGCGGCCTCCTGGGCGACGGTCGCCCCGACGCGCCGGGCGATGAGGTACAGCGCCAGGTCGCCCCACGACGACGAGGCGCCCGACGTGACGATGTCGGACCGGTCGCCGCTCACCACCAGCACCTTCTCGGGGTCGAGCGCGACCGCCGGGAAGTCCTCGCGGAAGCCGGCCGCGTAGTCCCAGTGGATCGTGGCCTCCCGCCCGTCGATGAGGCCGGTCTCGGCGAGCGGGAACAATCCCGAGCACGCGGAGCACAGGAGCGCCCCGCCGGCGTGCATGCGGGCGATCCAGTCCACCAGGCCGGGGTACCGCCCGCGCTCCCAGCGGCCGCCCTCGGCCAGGATCGAGGGCACCAGGACGATGTCGGTGGCGTCCACCTGGTCGAGCGTGCGCGCCGGTGTGACCGGGACCCCCGTCACGAGCGGCATCGGCCCGGGCCGCTCCGCGACGATCTCCACCCGGAACGGCGCGGGCGTGATCGGCGTCGGCAGCGTGGGGATCGACCCCACCGACGACAGCACGTCGTGCAGGCCGACGAGCGTGGACGGCATCGCCTCGGGCAGGGCCACGAGGCTGACCCGGGTCGGCGGGCGGGCGGACACGGGGTGAGCGTGGCACGAACGGACCGCCCGTGGCGAGCCCGCCCCTCGTCGCGCCGCCATGGCCGCGGCAGCCTGGACCGCATCGCATCCCCGTACCGAGGAGGACCCCATGCAGGTGGATCAGGAGCGGCTCACGGCACTGCTCGACCGGGTGGTCGGCGACCTGTCGGCCGGCTACGGCGGCGTCATGGTCCGCATCGGCGACAGGCTCGGCCTGTACGCCGCGATGGCGGGCGCCGGCCCGCTGACGCCCGGCGAGGTCGCCGCCCGCGCCGGCTGCGCCGAGCGCTACGTGGCCGAGTGGCTGAACGCCCAGGCGGCGGGCGGCTACGTGGAGTACCACCCCGTGAGCGGGGCGTACGAGCTCACCGCGGAGGGCGCGCTGGTGCTCGCCGACCCGGAGAGCCCGGTCTTCGTCCCGCCGGCGTGGGACGTCCCCGCGTCGATGTTCCTGGACTCGCAGGACACGATCGCCGCGTTCCGCAGCGGCCGCGGCGTGCCGTGGGGCGACCGCGACCCGGGGCTCCACGAGGGCATCGCGAGCTTCTACCGCAACGCCTACCGGGCGAGCATCGCCACCGAGTGGATCCCGGCGCTCGACGGCGTCGCCGAGGCGCTCACCCGCGGCGGCGCGGTGGCCGACGTCGGCTGCGGCCACGGCCACTCCGCGATCGCGATCGCCGAGGCGTTCCCCGCCTCGCGCGTCGACGGCATCGACAACCACGGCCCCTCGATCCGGGCCGCCCGGGCGCACGCCCGCAAGGCCGGCGTGACCGACCGGGTGTCGTTCCTCGAGGCCGACGCGCGCGCACTACCCGGGCGTCGGGTACGACCTGATCTGCTTCTTCGACGCCCTGCACGACCTCGGCGACCCGGAGGGGGCGCTCGCCCACGCCGCCGCCGCGCTCACCCCGGGCGGGGCGGTGATGCTGGTCGAGCCGTTCGCGGAGGACCGGGTGGAGGACAACCTCAACCCCGTCGGCCGCCTCTACTACTCGGCGTCGGTCGCGATCTGCCTCGCGCACGGGCACTCCGAGGGCGAGCACGCCCTCGGGCGCGCAGGCCGGCGAGGCGCGGCTGGCCGAGGTCTGCCGCCGCGCGGGCCTCACCAGGGTGCGCCGCGCCGCGGCCACCCCGTTCAACCTGATCCTGGAGGCCCGGCCCTAGCGGCCGGGCGGGTCAGCCGAGGGTGAGGATCCTCGGTCCGTCGGCGGTCACGGCGACGGTGTGCTCCCAGTGGGCGGAGAGGCTGCCGTCCCGGGTGGTGATGGTCCAGCCGTCGTCGCCGAGCACCACGTCGTGGCCGCCGGCGTTGACCATCGGCTCGATCGCGATCACCAGGCCCTCGACCAGCTCCGCGCCGGTGCCGGGGCGGCCGAAGTTGGGGACCTGGGGCTCCTCGTGCATCGACCGGCCGACGCCGTGGCCGACGAGGCTCTGCACCACGGAGAAGCCCGCCGCCTCGACCTCCTGCTGGACGGCGGCGCCGATGTCGCCCACCCGGCCGCCGACCCTGGCGGCGGCGATGCCGCGCTCCAGGGACGCCCGGGTCACGTCGATCAGCTTGGAGGCGACCCGCGGGACGTCGCCGACGGCGTGCGTGCGCGCGGCGTCCGACACCCAGCCGTCGAGGATCACGCCGACGTCGAGGGCGAGCACGTCGCCGTCGCGGAGCGCGTACGGGCCCGGGATGCCGTGGACCACCTCGTCGTTGACGGAGGCGCAGATCGACGCCGGGTACGGCGTCGGGCCGGGATAGTCCTTGAACGCGGGGATGCCGCCGGCGCCGCGGATGAGCTCCTCGGCGATCTCGTCGAGCCGCTGCGTGGTGACGCCCGGGGCGAGCTCCGCCTGGAGCGCCTCGTGGGTGCGGTACAGGACGGCCCCGGACGCGGCCATGGCGTCCAGCTCACCGGGCGTCTTCGGGATCGGGCCCCGCGGTCGCTGCGAGGCCGCCGCCACCGGCTTACTCCGGGCCGGCCGGCGCCGGCGGGATGTGCGCGACGATCTGATCATGGACCTCGTCCGGTGATCGCTCGCCGTCGACCTCGCGAAGGAGCCCGCGGGAGCGGTAGTAGTCGATGAGCGGGGCGGTCTGCTCATCGTAGACCGACAGCCGGTGCTCGACCGTCTCGGGGCGGTCGTCCTCACGCTGGTAGAGGTCGCACCGCTCGCCACCGGAGCCCTTCGGGCACGGGTCTCCCGGGTACGGGTTGAAGACCTCGTGGAAGGAGCGGCCGCAGCGGCGGCAGATCCAGCGGCCCGCGAGGCGGCGCACCAGCTCCTCGCGCGACACGGCGATGGAGATGACGGCGTCGAGGGGCAGCCCCAGGTCGGCGAGCATCCGGTCGAGCGCGTCGGCCTGGGGGACCGAACGCGGGAAGCCGTCCAGCAGGAAGCCGCCGACGCCGGGGGCGGAGGTCTTCTCCCGGATCATCCCGACCACCACGGCGTCCGGCACCAGCTCGCCGGCGTCCATGTACCGCTTCGCCTCGCGCCCCAGGTCGCTGCCCTCCGCCACGGCCGCCCGGAGCAGGTCGCCGGTGGAGAGGTGCAGCAGCCCGAACTCGTCGCGGAGCCGCTCGGCCTGCGTCCCCTTCCCGGCGCCGGGCGGGCCGAGCAGGATCAGCCGGGCTATTTCAGGAACCCTTCGTACGAGCGCATCATCAGCTGGGCCTCCATCTGGCGCATCGTGTCGAGGGCGACGCCCACGACGATCAGGATCGAGGTGCCGCCGAGGACGCCGAAGAACACGTTCGAGTCCGGCAGGTAGCGGAACACGATGTTCGGCAACTCGGCGATGATCGCCAGGTAGATGGCGCCGGGCAGCGTGAGCCGCGTGAGGACGCGGTCGAGGTACACCGCCGTCGGCCGCCCGGGCCGCACGCCCGGGATGAATCCGCCGTACTTCTTCAGGTTGTCGGCCTGCTCCACCGGGTTGAACTGCACCGCGGTGTAGAAGTAGGTGAAGAGGATGATGAGCAGCGCCTCGAAGATGATGTAGTACCAGGACCCCGGGGCCAGGAAGTCGGAGATGTCCTGGAAGAAGGAGTTCTGGCCCGCGAGCTCGGCCAGGGTCGGCGGCAGGATGACCACCGACGAGGCGAAGATCACCGGGATCACGCCGGCCATGTTCACGCGCAGCGGCATGTAGGTGGTGCCGCCGGACGTCATGCGGCGCCCGACGACGCGCTTGGCGTACTGGATCGGGATGCGCCGCTGGCCCTCGTTGATGAACACCACGCCGACGACGACGGCCAGGGCGATCAGCAGGATCAGCACCTGCGACACGGGCGGCAGCGTCAGCCAGCCGTCCACCGCGTCGGGGACCGAGGAGACGATGCTCGCGAAGATCAGCAGCGAGATGCCGTTGCCCACGCCGCGCTGCGTGATGAGCTCGCCGAGCCACATCAGCAGCACCGTGCCGGCCGTCACCGAGATGACGATCAGGTAGAAGCGCCCGGGGCTGAAGTCCGGCAGCGCGTCCTGCGACTTGAAGTACAGGACGTAGGCCATGGACTGCAGGAGCGCGAGCACCACGGTGAAGTACCGCGTGTACTGCGTGATCTTCTGCTGCCCGCTCTCGCCCTCCTTCTGCAGGGCCTCCAGCCGCGGGATCACCACGGTCATCAGCTGCAGGATGATGCTCGCGGTGATGTAGGGCATGATCCCCAGCGCGAACACCGCGAAGCGGGTGAGCGCGCCGCCGGCGAACAGGTTCAGGAAGTCGAGCAGGCGGCTGCCGCGCTGGTCGATCGCCTCCTGGAGGGCCTGCAGGTCGATGCCCGGGACCGGCACGTACGAGCCGAACCGGTACACCGCGAGGATGAAGGCGGTGAAGAGGAGCTTCTTCCGCAGGTCCGGCGAGCGGAGCGCGGTGAGGATCGTCTTGAGCATCTGCTCAGACCGTTCCTATGCCTCGGGCGTCGTCGCCTCGGCGATCAGCTCGACGGTGCCGCCGGCGGCCTCGATCTTCGCGCGGGCGGCGGCGGAGACCGCCTCGACGCGCACGGTCAGCGCGCGGTCGATCTCGCCCCCGGCGAGGATCTTCACGGGCCAGGCCCGGTTGGCGTTGTTCTTCACGAGCCCCTTGGCGGCCAGCGCGTCGAGGTCCACGGTCGCGCCGGCGTCGAACACGCTGAGGGCCCCGACGTTGACCGGCACCGAGTGGGTGCGGAACGGGCCCATGGGCATCGACATCTTGCGGTTGGAGCCGCGGAGCTTGCCCTGCTGCATGTAGACCGGGATCTGGCCGCCGATGTAGCCGGGGCGGACGCCGCCGCCGGAGCGGGCGCCGAGGCCCTTCTGGCCGCGGCCGGACGTCTTGCCGGTGCCGGAGCCGATCCCGCGGCCGATCCGCTTGCGCGCGCGCTTGGCGCCCGGGCGGGGCGACAGCTTGTCGAGGCTGACGTCCTCGGCGGGGGTCTCGGGGATGTCGGGTCGCTCAGCCATCCTTCTTCTCCACGCGGACGAGCCAGGAGACCCTGCGGAGCATGCCCTGGAGCTGGGGCGAGTCGTCGTGCTCGACCGTCTGCCCGATCTTGCGCAGGCCCAGGGCGCGCAGCGTGCCGCGGTGGCGCTGCTGCGTGCCGATCGACGAGCGGACCTGGGTCACGGCGAGACGGCTCACGAGCCGGCCTCCGCGCCTGCCGCGACGGGCTCCGCGGCCGCGCCGACGGGCTCGGTGGCCGGGGCGCCGGAGCCGGACGCGATGCCGAGCACCTCGGCGACGGTCTTGTCGCGCAGCGCGGCGACCTCCTCGGGCCGGCGCAGCGCCTTGAGGCCCGCGACGGTCGCGGCCACCAGGTTCACCGGGTTGGAGGTGCCGAGCGACTTGCTCAGGATGTCGCGGATGCCCGCGAGCTCGAGCACGGCGCGCACGCCGCCGCCCGCGATCACGCCGGTGCCCTCGGAGGCCGGCTTCAGGAACACCTTGCCGGCGCCGGAGCGGCCCGTCACCTGGTGGGTGATCGTGGTCCGGTACTTGGGCACGCGGAACAGGTTCTTCTTCGCGTCCTCGACGGCCTTCTGGATCGCCACGGGGACCTCCTTGGCCTTCCCGTGACCGACGCCGACCGTGTCAACCTCGTTGCCCACGACCACGAGGGCCGAGAACGAGAAGCGCCGGCCGCCCTTGACGACCTTCGCCACGCGGTTCACCTGCACGACGCGCTCATTGAGCTCGAGCCCGTCCGGATTGATCTTCGCGCCTCGGCGCACCTCAGCCACGTCCCGTCACCCTCTCCTAGAACTCGAGCCCGCCCTCGCGGGCCCCGTCGGCGAGCGACTTCACGCGCCCGTGGTACTTGTAGCCGCCGCGGTCGAACACGACCTGCTCGACCCCGGCCTGCTTCGCGCGCTCCGCGAGCAGCTTGCCCACCTCGTTCGCGGCCGGGCCCTTGGCCAGGTCGCGCAGGGCGGCCTCGTGCGAGCCCGCCGCAGCCAGGGTGTGGCCGCGCGCGTCGTCGATGAGCTGGGCGTAGATGCGCTTGTTGGAGCGGGCGACCGCGAGGCGCGGGCGCTCGGCGCTGCCCACGACCTTGCCGCGGATCCTGCGGTGGCGCCGGAGGCGCGCATCCCTGGTTGTGAGGGTCATGCTCTCTTACCGACCTTGCGACGAACGGCCTCGCCCGCGTAGCGGACGCCCTTGCCCTTGTACGGCTCCGGCGGGCGGACCCCCCGGACCTGGGCGGCGATCTCCCCGACCAGCTGCTTGTCGATGCCCCGCACGACCACCTGGGTGGGGGCCGGGACCTCGAACTGGATCCCGTCGGGGGGATCGATGGTAACAGGGTGCGAGTAGCCGACCGCCAGCTCCAGGGCCTGGCCGCGCATCTGCGCGCGGTAGCCGACGCCCTGGATCTCGAGGCGGCGCTCGAAGCCCGCGCTCACGCCCGTGACCAGGTTGGCGACGAGGCTGCGCGACAGCCCGTGGAGGGCCCGGTGCGGGCCGCGGTCCGTCGGCCGGGTCACGACGATCTGGCCGTCCTGCTCGGCGATCCGGATGGGCTCGACGACGGTGTGGGTGAGCTGGCCCTTCGGGCCCTTCACCGTGACCGTCTGGCCCGTGATGTCGATCGTGACCCCGTCGGGGATCGGGATCGGTGCGCGTCCGATGCGGCTCATTCGTCTCCTACCAGACCGAGCAGATCACCTCGCCGCCGATGCCACGGCGGCGGGCCTCGTGACCCGTGATGACGCCCTGCGAGGTCGAGAGCACGGCGACGCCCATGCCGCCCAGCACGCGCGGGATCGTCCCCTTGTCCGCGTACACGCGCCGGCCGGGCTTGGACACGCGCTGCAGGCCGCTGATGACGCGGCGGCGGTCGCTGCTGTACTTCAGGCGGATGACCAGATCCTGGCCGACCCGGCCATCGCGCAGCTCGAAGTCCGTGATGTAGCCCTGGTCCTTCAGGACGCGCGCGACCTCGGTCTTGAGCCCGCTGGCGGGCATCTCGACCTGGTCGTGCAGGGCGGTGTTGGCGTTGCGGATGCGGGTGAGCATGTCCGCGATCGGGTCGGTCATCATCGGCGCGTCCCCCCTACCAGCTGCTCTTGGTCATGCCGGGGATGACGCCGGCGTGCGCCGACTGGCGCAGGCACACGCGGCACAGGCCGAACTTGCGGAACACCGCCCGGGGGCGGCCGCAGGAATGGCAGCGCGTGTACTGCTGCGTCTTGTACTTCGGGGTGCGGGAGGCCTTCACCCGCAGGCTGGTCTTCGCCACGTCGCTCCTTACCTGCGTCCACGGCCGCGACCGCGACCGCTGTACTTGCGCTGCTTGCGGCGCCGGCGCGTGGCCAGCTCCTCAGCCGAGTAGCCCTCGGCGCGGAACGGCATCCCGAGGTGGCGCAGGAGGGCCCTGCCCTCCTCGTCGGTCCTCGCCGTCGTCGTGATGGTCACGTTGAGGCCGCGCACCTGGTCGACGCGGTCGTAGTCGATCTCCGGGAAGATCGTCTGCTCGCGCAGGCCCAGGTTGTAGTTGCCGCGGCCGTCGAAGCCGTCGGGGTTGATGCCGCGGAAGTCGCGGATCCGCGGGAGCGCGACCGACTGGAGCCGGTCCAGGAACTCCCACATGCGGTTGCCGCGGAGCGTCACCTTGCAGCCGATCGCCATGCCCTCGCGCAGCTTGAACTGGGCGATGGACTTGCGGGCGCGGGTGATCGCCGGGCGCTGGCCCGCGATGATCGCGAGCTGCTCCACGGCCTCGTCGAGGGCCTTGCTGTTCTGCTTGGCCTCGCCCACGCCCATGCTGAGCGTGATCTTCTCGAGGCGCGGGTGCTCCATCGGGGAGCGGTAGCCGAACTCCTCCTGGAGCTTCGGCCGGATCTGCTCCTCGTACGTGTCGCGCAGCCGCGCCCGGGCGGGCGCCGTCGTCTCGGTGCTCATCAGTCCAGCTTCTCCCCCGAGCGCGCGGAGACGCGCGTCCGGACGCCGTCGATCTCCTGGATCCTCATCCGCGTCGGCCGTCCGTCCTTCGGGTCGATGTGGGCCACGTTGGACAGATGGATCGGCGCCGGCTTCTCGATCACCCCACCCGGCTCGTTCGGCGGCCGGGGCTTGGTGTGACGCTTGATCATGTTGAGGCCCTCGACGAGGACGCGCCCCTCCTTGGGGTGCACCTCGAGGACGACGCCGGTCTTGCCCTTGTCCTTGCCGGACAGGAGCACGACGCGGTCGCCGGAGCGGATGCGGGCGGGCACTAGAGGACCTCCGGCGCCAGGCTGACGATCTTCATGAAGTTCTTCTCCCGCAGCTCGCGGGCCACCGGGCCGAAGATGCGCGTCCCGCGCGGGTTCTGGGCGTTGTCGATGATGACGGCGGCGTTCTCGTCGAAGGCGATGAACGTGCCGTCGTCGCGGCCGTGCTCCTTCTTGGTGCGCACGACCACGGCGCGGACGACGTCGCCCTTCTTGATGGCGCCGTTCGGGACGGCCTGCTTGACCGTGCCCACGATGATGTCGCCCACCGTCGCCGAGCGCCGCCTCGACCCGCCCATGATGCGGATGCAGAGCAGCTCACGGGCGCCGGTGTTGTCGGCGACGCGCAGGCGTGTCTCGACCTGGATCACTAGCGGGCCCTCTCCAGGATCTCGACCAGCCGCCAGCGCTTCTGCTTGGACAGCGGGCGGCACTCGACCACGCGCACCAGGTCGCCCTCGTTCGCCTCGTTGCGCTCGTCGTGGGCGTGGAGCTTCGACGAGCTGCGCACGGTCTTGCCGTACACGGGGTGCGCACGGGAGGTCTCGAGCAGCACGGTGATGGTCTTGTCGCGGGCGGCCGACACCACGACCCCCTGACGGGTCTTGCGGCTGGCGACCGACTCCTGGGGCGTGCGGACGGCGGCGCTCATCGGGCCATCTCCCGCTCGTGGGCGATCGTGAGCAGGCGGGCGACCTCGCGCCGGCGGGACGCCAGCTCGGAGGTGCGCTCCAGCGCGCCCGAGGCGTGCTGGAAGCGCAGGTTGAAGTGGGCCTCGCGGGCCTCGTCCAGCGCCCGGCCCAGCTCGTCGTCGGTCATGTCACGGATCTCGGAGGTCTTCATCAGCCGTCCTCGCGCGTCACGAACTTGCACTTGACGGGCAGCTTGTTGGCCGCGAGGCGCATGGCGTCGCGGGCGAGCGGCTCCGGCACGCCGGACAGCTCGAACATGATGCGGCCCGGCTTCACCACGGCGACCCAGCCCTCGGGCGTCCCCTTGCCGGAGCCCATGCGGGTCTCGGCCGGCTTCTTGGTGACGGGCAGGTGCGGGAAGATGTTGATCCACACCTTGCCGCCACGCTTGATGCGGCGGGTCATGGCGATACGGGCGGCCTCGATCTGGCGGTTCGTGATCCACGCCGGCTCGAGGGCCTTCAGGCCGAACTCGCCGAAGTGGACGACGTGGTTGCCCCGCGAGAGCCCCTCGCGGCGACCGCGGTGGTGCTTGCGGTGCTTGGTGCGCTTGGGCATCAGCATCAGCTGGGCCCCCCGTTTCCGCCGGAGCCGCCGCGGCCACCGCCGCCGCCTCCGCGGCCGCGGCCACCACCACCACCGCCGCCTCCGCCACCGCCGCCGTCGCGCCGGTCGCGGCGCGGGCGCCGCGGCGGCGGGGCCGCGTCCATGTCGGTGCGGCCACGGCTGTCGGTGACGCCCTCGGGCAGCACCTCGCCCTTGTTGATCCACACCTTCACGCCGATGCGGCCGAACGTCGTCTTGGCCTCGTGGAAGCCGTAGTCGATGTCGGCGCGGAGCGTGTGCAGCGGGACGCGGCCGTCCGAGTAGTGCTCGGAGCGGGACATCTCGGTGCCGCCCAGGCGGCCGCCGCACTGCACCTTCACGCCCTGGGCGCCGGAGCGCATGGCGGAGGTGAGGGCGCGCTTCATCGCGCGGCGGAAGCTGACCCGGTTCTCGAGCTGCTCGGCGATGGACTGGGCCACCAGCTTCGCGTCGAGCTCGGGGCGCTTGATCTCGTTGATGTTCACCTGGATCTGCTTGCCGGTGAGCCGGTTCAGCTCACGGCGCAGCGCGTCCACCTCGGACCCGCTCTTCCCGATCACGATGCCGGGACGGGCCGTGTAGATGTCCACGGTCAGCTTCGTCTGGTCCTTCTTCAGGTGGATCGACGAGAGGCCGGCGTGGCTCAGCTTGCGGGTGATGTGATCGCGGACGACGCGGTCCTCGTCGAGGTACTTGGCGAACTCGCGCGTCGAGAACCAGTTGCTCCGCCAGCCGTTGTGCGGCAGGCCGAGGCGGAAGCCCGTGGGGTTGATCTTCTGACCCATGTCTCTCTTACGATCCCGTCTCGGCGAGGCCGATGGTGATGTGGCAGGTGCGCTTCATGATCGGGGTGGCGCGGCCCTGGGCACGCGGCCGGAAGCGCTTGATGGTCGGCCCCTCGTTGACGGTCACCCGGACGATGCGCAGCTCGCGCACGTCGAGGCCGTGGTTGTGGTCCGCGTTGGCGATCGCCGACTGGAGCACCTTGCGCACCGGCACCGCGGCCGCGCGGGTGCTGTAGGCAAGGATCGCCTGGGCGTCCGCGACGGACTTGCCGCGGATCAGGTCCGCGACCAGCCGGCCCTTGCGGGGCGGGGTGCGGACGAACCTGGCGGTCGCCTCGACGACCTTGGGTGCGGGCGCGGTGGTGCTCATCGGCGCATCGTGGAGGTGCGGTCGGAGCCGGCGTGGCCCCGATAGGTGCGGGTGGGCGCGAACTCGCCGAGCTTGTGGCCGACCATGCTCTCGGAGATGAACACGGGCACGTGCTTGCGGCCGTCGTGGATCGCGATCGTGTGCCCGACCATCTCCGGGAAGATGGTCGACGACCGGGACCACGTGCGGACGATCCGCTTCTCGTTGGCCGTGTTCATGTCCTCGATGCGCTTCATGAGGCGGTCATCGACGAACGGGCCCTTCTTGGTGCTGCGACCCATCGGTTATCTGCCTTCGGTGTGCTTGCCGCGCTTGCGGCCGCGGACGATGTACTTCGAGCTGAGCTTGCCCTTGTTGCGCGTGCGGTAGCCGTTGGTGGGCTTGCCCCACGGCGTCACCGGGTGGCGGCCCGAGTTGCTCTTGCCCTCGCCGCCGCCGTGCGGGTGGTCGACCGGGTTCATGGCCGAGCCGCGGACCTTGGGCCGCTTGCCCTTCCAGCGGCTGCGTCCCGCCTTGCCGATCGTGATGTTCTCGTGGGTCGTGTTGCCGATCTGCCCCACGGTGGCGCGGCAGTCGAGGTGCACCAGGCGCATCTCGGTGGAGGGCAGGCGCAGGGTGGCGTAGTCGCCGTCCTTCGCCATGAGCTGGGCGCCGACGCCGGCGGAGCGGCAGAGCTGCCCGCCGCGGCCGATCTGCAGCTCGATGTTGTGGACCGTCGTACCGGTCGGGATGTCGCGCAGCGGCAGGGCGTTGCCCGGCTTGATGTCGGCCTGCGGGCCGCTCATCACGGTGTCGCCGACGCGGATGCGCAGCGGGGCCAGGATGTAGGCCTTCTCGCCGTCGGCGTAGTGGAGCAGCGCGATGCGGGCCGACCGGTTGGGGTCGTACTCGATCGCGGCCACCTTGGCCGGGACGCCGTCCTTCTGGCGCTTGAAGTCGATGATCCGGTAGCGGCGCTTGTGGCCGCCGCCGATGTGCCGGCTCGTGACGCGGCCGTTGTTGTTGCGCCCGCCGCTCTTGCTGATCTTGCCCAGCAGCGACTTCTCCGGGGTGGTCTTGGTGACCTCCTCGAAGTCCGAGCCGGTGATGAAGCGGCGCCCCGGCGACGTGGGCTTGTACTTGCGGATGCCCATGGCCTACGCCCCCTCGAAGAGCTCGATCTTGTCGCCGGGCTTCAGCTCGACGATGGCCTTCTTCCAACCCGGACGGCGGCCCTTGGTGTAGCCGCGGCGCTTGGGCTTGCTCTGCACGGAGACGGTGCGGACGTCGGTGACCGTCACGTCGAACAGGTCCTCGATCGCCTGGCGGATCTCCGTCTTGTGCGCCTGGTCCAGCACGCGGAACGTGTACTGGTTGTGCGCCTGCACGAGCTGGAAGCTCTTCTCGGAGATGACCGGGCGGACGATGACCCGCCGGATGTCCTCGCGGAGCGTGCTCACGACGCGTCCTCCTCGGCCTCGGCGGCCGGCTCCTCGGCGGGGGCGGCCTTCTTCCGGGACGCCCGCTTCGGCTTCGGCGCCTCCTCGGCGGCGGGCTCCTCGGCGACCGGCTCCTCGGCCGGGGCCTCCTCGGCCTCGTCCTCGGTCTCCTCGACCGGGGCCTCCTCGGCGGGGGCGTCCTCGACGACCTCGGCGGGAGCCTCCTCGCACGACCGCGTCCTCCACCTCGGCGACCGGCTGCTCCTGCGTCTCCTCCACCTCGGCCGCGGGCGCCTCGTCGGCCGCGGCGGCCTTCTTGCGGGAGGCCTTGCGGGCCGGCTTCGGCTTCGGCGGCGCCGTCTTCTTCGGCGCGGGCTTCTTGGTCGGCGCGGGGGTCACGGCCTGGACGTCGGCGGGCTCGCCGGTCAGGCGCTCCCACACGGAGCGCTGCACCAGGATCCCGCGGGCGGCGACGATGTCGACCGTCTCGAGCTCGGCGCCGGCGAGGACGTACACGCCCGCGATGTTGCGGAACGCGCGGGCCTCGACCGAGTCGAGGTCCTCCAGCACGATGAGCAGCGGTCGGGCGGCGAGGCCGTCGGGGGCCTGGCGCAGGTACTCGGCCGCGCGCTTCGTGGAGGGCGCGTCCCAGCCGGTGGCGTCCATGATCGCCGCGGTGCCGCGCTCCACCTGGGCGCGCAGCGCCGAGCGGAACGCCTGCTGGCGGACCTTGCGGTTGACCTTGCCGCCGTAGCTGCGCGGCGTGGGGCCGAAGGTGATGCCGCCGCCGGTCCACAGGGGCGAGCGGGACGAGCCGACGCGGGCGCGGCCGGTGCCCTTCTGGCGCCACGGCTTGGAGCCGCCGCCGCGGACGTCGGAGCGGGTCTTCGTGGAATGGGTGCCCGCGCGGCGTGCCGCGAGCTCCGCGACCACGGTCTCGTGGATGAGGTGCTGCTTGATGGGGGTCTCGGCGATCGGCCCGGCCAGCGCGGCGCTGCCGGCCGCGAGCCCCTCGGCGTCGAGGACGGGGACCGGGGTCACTCGGGCCTCACGATCACGATGCCGTTGACGCCGCCGGGCACCGCCCCGCGCACGAGCAGCAGGTTGCGCTCGGGGTCGCGGTCGACGATCTGGAGGCCGCGCTGGGTGACCTGGCGCGCGCCCATGTGGCCGCTCATCCGGATGCCCTTGAAGACGCGCGCCGGGTAGGCGGCCGCGCCGATCGAGCCGGGCTGGCGGATGTTGTGCGAGCCGTGGCTCTTCGGGCCGCGCTTGAAGTTGTGCCGCTTGATCGTCCCGGCGTACCCCTTGCCCTTCGAGGTGCCGGTCACGCGGACCATCTGGCCCGGCTCGAACGGCTCGACGGTCAGGACGTCGCCCACCGACAGCTCCGCCCCGAGCTCCTCGGGGCTGAACTCGTGGAGGTGGCGCACGGGCGGCGCGCCGGCCTTCTTCAGGTGGCCGAGCTTCGGCTCGTTCAGCGCCTTCGGCTTCGCGGACCCGAAGCCGAGCTGGATGGCGTCGTAGCCGTCGCTCTCGACGGTCTTCACCTGGGTCACGTGGCAGGGGCCGGCCTCGATCACGGTGAGGGCGACGCGCGCGCCGTCCTCACCGAAGATCTGGGTCATGCCGACCTTGCGTCCGATGATCGCGGCCACGGGTCTACGCCTTGATCTCGATGTTGACGCCGGCGGGCAGGTCGAGGCGCATGAGCGAGTTGACCGTCTTCGGCGTGGGCGAGTAGATGTCGATGAGCCGCTTGTGGGTGCGGATCTCGAAGTGCTCCCGCGAGTCCTTGTCCTTGAAGGGACCGCGGATCACGCAGTACACGTTGCGCTCGGTCGGCAGCGGCACCGGGCCCGAGATGGTCGCCCCGGAGCGCTGGGCCGTCTCCACGATCGACGCGGCGCTCTTGTCGATGAGCTCGTGGTCGTAGGCCTTGAGCCGGATCCTGATCTTGTTCTGCTGCACCGTGCGCGTGTCCGTTCTGGGAGGAAAGAAAACCCCGCCGCCTCCGTTGGGAGGCGACGGGGTCCGGGACGAGCCCTGCTTACTCGGTGATGCTCTCGACCACTCCGGCGCCGACGGTACGGCCCCCCTCGCGGATCGCGAAGCGGAGGCCCTCCTCCATGGCGATCGGCTGGATGAGCTCGACGTCCATGGTGGCGTTGTCGCCCGGCATGACCATCTCCACGTTCTCCTGGAGCGTCACCACGCCGGTCACGTCGGTCGTGCGGAAGTAGAACTGCGGGCGGTAGCCCTGGAAGAACGGGGTGTGACGGCCGCCCTCGTCCTTGGAGAGCACGTACACCTGCGCCTTGAACTTGGTGTGCGGGGTGATCGACTTCGGGGCGGCGAGCACCTGGCCGCGCTGGATGTCCTCGCGCTTCACGCCGCGGAGCAGCGCGCCGATGTTGTCGCCGGCGCGGCCCTCGTCGAGCAGCTTGCGGAACATCTCGACGCCGGTCACGACCGTGCTGGTGGTCTCGGGGGTCATCCCGACGACCTCGACGGTCTCGCCGACCTTGATGATGCCGCGCTCGACCCGGCCGGTCGCGACGGTGCCGCGGCCCGTGATGGTGAACACGTCCTCGACCGGCATCAGGAACGGCTTGTTCAACGTCGCGCTCGGGGAGCGGGATGTAGTCGTCCACCGCCGCCATCAGGGCGAGGATGTCCTCGGCCGCCGCGGCGTCGCCGTTGAGGGCGTTCAGGGCGGAGCCCTTGATGATCGGGATGTCGTCGCCCGGGAACTCGTAGGACGAGAGCAGCTCGCGGACCTCGAGCTCCACGAGCTCGAGCAGCTCCTCGTCGTCGACCATGTCGGCCTTGTTGAGGAAGACCACGATCGACGGCACGCCGACCTGGCGGGCGAGCAGGATGTGCTCACGCGTCTGCGGCATGGGGCCGTCGGCGGCGGACACGACGAGGATCGCCCCGTCCATCTGCGCCGCGCCGGTGATCATGTTCTTGATGTAGTCCGCGTGACCCGGGCAGTCCACGTGGGCGTAGTGCCGGTTCTCGGTCTCGTACTCCACGTGGGCGGTCGCGATCGTGATGCCGCGCTCCCGCTCCTCGGGGGCCTTGTCGATCGCGTCGAACGCGACGGCCTGGGTGCCACCGCCGACCGTCTCGGCCAGGACCTTCGTGATGGCGGCGGTCAGGGTCGTCTTGCCGTGATCGACGTGGCCGATCGTGCCCACGTTCACATGCGGCTTCGACCTGTCGAACTTCTCCTTCGCCATCCGATTCGCTCCCTCTGAGCAGTGACCATCGCGGCCGGGCGGGCCGCTCTTCCCCCGGTGAGATTCACCCCCGGCGCAAAACGCGCGGCCATGTGGCCGCGCAGAGACGAACCGGGCGCTCCGCAGAGCCGGGGTAGGTTAGCAAACCACCCCTGCCCCGCAAGCGCGCGCAGCGGCGCCGGAGCGCCGCGTGAACGGGCTCGGAGACCGTACCATGCCGCGCATGGACGGGCCCGCTCTGCTCGCGTCCCTCGGGCGATCCGCCCGGGGCGAGCTGCGGGGCGACCGGGCCTCGCGGGAGCTGTACGCCCACGATGCGAGCATCTACCGGCGCCTGCCGGTCGCCGGCCTGCGGGCCGCCGACGCCGACGACCTGGACGCCGCGGTCGCAGCGTGCCGCGAGAACGGCGTGCCGCTCACGATGCGGGGCGCCGGCACCAGCCTGGGCGGGCAGGCCGTGGGCACCGGTCTCGTGGTCGACGCCACCGCGCTCGCCGCGATCGCGATCGACCCGGACGCGCGGACGGCGCGCGTGGGGCCGGGCGCGGTGCTCGACGACCTGAACCGCGCCGCCGCGGCGCACGGGCTGCTCTTCGGCCCCGACGTCGCGTCGGGGAGCCGCGCGACGCTCGGCGGCATGATCGCCAACAATTCCGCGGGCGCCCGCTCCATCGCCTACGGCCTGACCGCCGACCACGTGCTGTCGCTCGACGTGACACTGGCCGACGGGACGCGGGCCACGCTGCGCCGCGGCGCCGCGGCCCCGCCGGCCATGGAGGCGGCGCGGCCGCTGGCGGAGGGCTTCCGGCCCCCGGCGCTGCTGCGGCGCGTGTCCGGGTACGCCCTCGACGCGCTCGCCGGGGAGGACCCGGACTGGCCGCGGCTGGTCTGCGGCTCGGAGGGGACGCTCGCCGTGATCCGCGGGGCGGAGCTCCGGCTGGTGCCCCGCCCGCCGGCGCGCGGGCTGGCCCTGATGTCGTTCGACTCGGTGGACGCGGCGCTCGAGGCGACGCTGCGGGCGCTCGAGGCCGGCCCGTCGGCCGTCGAGCTGATGGGCGCCGCGGCGCTGGACGCCGACGCCGAGGCCCAGTTGCTGGTGGAGCACAGCGGCGCGCCGGACGAGGTGGAGGCGGCCCTGCGGGCGCTGCCCGGGGCGCGGGTGGTGCTCGACGCGCCCGGCCAGGCGGCGGTGTGGGCCGTGCGGCGGGCGGGGATCGGCCGCTACCTCGGCGAGCGGCCCCCGGGCCCGGGCGACCCGAAGCCGCTCGCGTTCATCGAGGACCCCGCCGTGCCGCCCGAGCGCCTGCCCGAGCTGGCGCGCGGGATCCGGCGGATCCTGGACCGCGAGGGCACGACGGCCGTCTGGTACGGCCACGCCAGCGTGGGGTGCCTGCACATCCGGCCGCGGATGGACCTGCGGCTGCCGGGCGCCACCGCGTCGCTCCGCCGGATCGCGGAGGAGACCGCCGACCTGGTGGTGGCGCTCGGCGGGTCGCTGTCGGGGGAGCACGGCGACGGCCGCGCCCGCTCCGAGCTGCTGCCGCGGATGTACCCGCCGGAGACGATCGCCGCGTTCGCCCGCCTGAAGGACCTGCTGGACCCGGGCCGGCTGCTGAACCCCGGCGTGCTCACCGACCCCGACCCGCTCGACGCGGGGCTCAAGATGCACGCGTCGCCGCCGCGCCGCGCGCGCCGCACCGCGTTGAGCTTCGCGGCCGAGGGCGGGCTGCAGCGCGCCGCGGAGGCGTGCAACGGCAACGGCGCCTGCCGCGCGTCCGGCACCGGGATGTGCCCCAGCTACCAGGCGCTGCGCGACGAGCGCCACGCCACCCGCGGCCGGGCGGTGCTGCTGCGCGCCGCCATCGAGGGGCGGCTGGAGGGGGGCCTGGCCGACGACGGGCTGCACGAGGCGCTGGAGCTGTGCCTGGCGTGCAAGGCGTGCGCCACGGAGTGCCCGGCGCAGGTCGACGTGGCGCGGCTGAAGGCCGAGGCGCTCGCCCACCGGCACCGCGCCCGCGGGGTGCCCGCGCGGGCCCGGGCGCTCGGCCACGCGCACGACCTGCTGGCCCTCGGCGCCCGCGCGCCGCGCCTTGCACGCTGGTCCGCGGCTGTTGCAGGGCGTTTCATGCATGTCGCACCGCCTTTGCCGAAACGCCCCTGGCGTCCAGACTCGGATCCCGATGCCGACATGGTCGTGATGGCCGACACCTTCACCCGTTACATCGATCCCGGCATCGGGGACGCCGCCCTGCGCGTGTTGCGGGCCGCCGGCGTCCGGACGGGCGTCGCTGATCCCGGCTGCTGCGGCCGCCCGCTCCTGTCGCAGGGGCTCGTCGGACCCGCCCGCGCGCGGGCCCGCGCGGCCCTCGGCCGCCTGGCGCCCCACGCCGTCGCCGGCCGCCGCATCGTGGTGCTCGAGCCGTCGTGCTGGTCGATGCTGGTCGACGACATCCCCGAGTTGCTGCCCGACGACCCCCGGGCGCGGTGGGTGGCCGACGCCGCCGTCGGCTTCGAGCGGGCCGTCGCCGACGCCGGCGCGCCGCCGATGCGCGACGACCCCTCCGACGTCGTCGCCCACGACCACTGCCACACCCGCGCCCTGGGCGGCGGGGAGGAGGGCGTCGCCGCCCTCGCGGCGGCCGGGGTGACCGCGCGTCCCTCCGGGGCCGGGTGCTGCGGCATGGCGGGCGCCTTCGGCCACGTCCATCGCGACCTGTCGGTGCGGATCGCGGAGGACCGGCTCGCGCCGGCCGTGCGCGGCGCGGACGCCGCGATCGCCGCAGGCACGTCCTGCCGGGAGCAGATCCGGCGCGTGACGGGCCGCGAGGCGCTCCACCCCGCCGAGCACATGGCCGCGAGGCTCCTGTGACGGCGCGTCGCCTGGTGGCCGCCCTGGCGGTGACGCTGGCCTGCGCGACGCCGGCGGTGGCCGCCCGGCCCGGCTACACGATCGCCGCGGAGCAGATGCCGACGGACGTGGCCACGGCGCGGGCGATGCTGGTGCAGGCCCGCTCGTGGGCGCCCCCGGGGACGCTGACCAAGCGCGACATCAACTACGTGCTGCGCCTCTCCTCCAAGTACCTCCAGCCCGGGGTGCCCGCGGCCCGCCAGGCGACGGTGGAGCGGACGCTGCTGGTGAACGCGTGGTGGTACACGCTGCGCGCCGGCCCGATCAAGCGGTCGATCATCCGCGACCCGGACGGGGTGCTCTCCACCTACTGGGAGGGTCGCGGCTTCGCGGTGAACCCGGTGGCGACAGCCGGGCGCTGGCAGGGGCTCAACGAGAGCCTCGCCCCGGAGGCGCTCGCCGAGGCGCTGCTGCCGTACGGCGTGGAGCAGCGGTGGCACGGCCGGAGGTTCCTCATCTGGGAGTACTACGACGTGCCGGACAAGCCGGGGCTCATCAAGCCGGGGGCGTCCGGGATGGCGCAGGGCCGCATCGCCCAGCTGATGGCGCGCGCCTACCACCGCACCGGCGACCAGCGCTTCTCCGATGCGGCGAAGGGTGCCCTCCAGTCGTTCCGCGTGCCGGTGAACCACGGCGGCGTGGTGAACGCGGTCTCGGCGCCGGGCTATCCGCAGCGACCGTGGTACGCGGAGCGGGCCTACCCGGGTGCGAACCCGTGGCGGGGCGCCGCCCTCAACGGGTTCATGGTGACGGTGCTCAACCTCGACACGAGCGCGACGCTCCTGCGGGGCCGCCCGAACCGGGCGACGACCGGGCCGAAGTCCGAGCGCGCGCGCCGCCGCGCGCCGGGCGCGATGCAGGCGGCCGCGCTGTCGGAGCGCCTCGCCCGCGACGGGGAGAAGTCGCTCCAGCGCTACCTCCCGCTGCACGACACCGGCAAGTGGAGCCTCTACGGCCTTCTCACGCCCGGCTACAAGTGGCGCACGCATGTCGCCGACGTGGGCTACCACTGCTACCACGTCCGCCTCCTGCGGCTGCTCCAGGCGCAGGCCCCCGGCTACGGCTTCGGTGCCTGGGCCGCCAAGTGGGACGGCTACGCCCGGGCGCGGGGCGTGTCGTGCGAGCGCGACAAGGCCACCCCCCAGCCGGGGACCGTCACGGGCTAGGCGCCGCCGCCCGCGGCCGGCAGCACGTAGCGCTCCACCAGCCAGCGCGTGACGCTGCTGGCGTCGATCTCCGCGGGGATGTGCGCCGTGACCACCGCCACCAGGTCCTGCCGCGGGGCCACGACCGCGAGCTGTCCGTACAGCCCGGCCATGAACGCATAGCCGTCGGCCCGGTCGAGCCACCACAGGTAGCCGTACTCCTCCGGCGGCGCGACGTGGTCGGTGGTGGACGCCTCCACCCACCCCTCCGGCACGAGCTGCCGCCCGTCCCAGCTCCCGCGGTGGAGGTACAGGAACGCGAGCTTCGCCAGGTCGGCCGGCGCGAGCGCCAGGCCGAACCCGCCCGAGGTCACGCCCTCCGGCGCGCGCGCCCACCTGGCGCCCGTGATCCCGAGCGGCGCGAAGAGCGCGTGGTCCGCCACCTCGTCCGCGCGGCGGCCGGTGAGCACGGTGACGGCTCCCGAGACGAGGTGGCTGGCGCCCGTGTTGTACGCGAAGCGCGTGCCGGGCGGCTCCGCCATGGGCCGGTTGACCACGTACCGCGTCCAGTTCGGCGTGCCGAGCATCGCCACGACGCTGTTGCCGCTGCCCGGCGTGTACGCGTAGCCGGTCTCGTGCCACGCGAGCCCCGACCGCATCGTGAGCAGGTCCTCGAGGGTCATCGCGCGCTTGCGGGGGTCGAGCGCGCGCGGGACGGCGCCGGCGTCGGCGGCGAGGTCGACGACCGTCGTGCCGACGCCCACCCCGCCGGCGGGCTGGTCGGCCAGTGCGACGCCGAGCGCCATCGACGTGACCGACTTCGTCGCCGACTGGAGCTCGTGCAGCCGGCCCGACGCGTACGGCGCGCCCAGCGCGCCCGCGGCGAACCGCCCGAAGGCGGCGTCCATGACGACGTAGCCGTGCCGGACGACGGTGACGCTGTCGATCGGCAGGTGGCGCGCGCGGATCTCCGCCACCATCGCGTCGAGGCGGGCACCGTCCATGCCCTGCGACGCCGGCGAGGCCGTCCGCCAGCCCGCGGTCGGCCAATAGGCCGGGTCGGGGACCTCGTCCGCCAGGACGCTCTCCGGCTGGTCGGGCTCCCCGGGCGCGAAACCGTCGAGCACCGGCAGCAGCACCGTCCGGGCCAGCTCGCCCGCCTCCCTGCGCCGCGCGACGAGGGCGACGGCGTCGGCGTCGGCGCCGTCCTGCGCGACGGCCAGCTCCACCGGCAGCGCGCGGGCGTCGTCGGTGAGGCCCCGGTAGCGCTGCCAGCGCACGTGGGCGCCGTCCCGGGCACCCGCCCGTCCGGTGACGCGGATGCCGTGGGCCGTGGCCAGCGCGCGCAGCGCGGACGCGGGCGTCGCGTCCGGAGCGGCCGTGACCACGAGCCGCGTCGGATCGGTCAGGGGGTCGCCGCGCACGAACGTGGGCCCGGTGGCGACCGCCTCCCACCCTGGCGGGATGTCTGCCGACCAGCCCTGCGCGGGGTCGTGGTACGGGGCCGTGCCGGGGGCGGCGCCCTCCCCGCCCCCCGATCCGGACCCGCCGCACGCGGCCGCCACCGCCAGCGCCGCGGCGAGGACCGCCATCACGATGATCGGACGCATCCTCATGGCGCGAGGATCCCGGCGAACGGCCGCCGGGGAATCGGTGCGCGCCCCCACGCGCGCTGCGGGTTCGCCGATGCGGATGGCCGCCGGAACGACGAGGGCCCCGGTCTCCCGGGGCCCTCGGTGATGCTGTGGTGTGCCGTCGCGCCTAGCCGGTGGAGGCGCCCACCTTCGCCTTGATCTCCTCGGCGATGCTCTGCGGCACCTCCTGATAGGAGTGGAACTGCATGGTGAAGGTCGCGCGGCCCTGCGTGGCCGAGCGGACCGCGGTGGCGTAGCCGAACATCTGCGACAGCGGCACCTGGGCGTTGACCACCTCGGCGATCGCGCCGCGCGACTCCATGCCGCCGATCCGGCCGCGCCGCGAGGTGAGGTCGCCGACGACGGTGCCGACGAAGTCCTTCGGCACGACCACCTCGACGGCCATGACCGGCTCGAGCAGGGTCGGGCTGGCGCCGCTTGACGGCCTCCTTCAGCGCCATCGAGCCGGCGATCTTGAACGCCACCTCGGAGGAGTCCACCTCGTGGTAGGAGCCGTCGATCAGCTCCACCTTGACGTCGACCATCGGGAAGCCGGCCACGACGCCGCCCTCGAGCGCCTCCTTGACGCCCTGGTCGACCGCCGGGATGTACTCCCGCGGGATCGAGCCACCCACGATCTTGCTCTCGAACACGTAGCCGGCACCCTGCTCGTTCGGCTCCACCGACAGGTAGACGTGGCCGAACTGGCCGCGGCCACCGGTCTGGCGGACGAAGCGGCCCTCGACCTTGTCGACCCGCTTGCGGATCGTCTCGCGGTAGGCGACCTGCGGCTGGCCGACGTTCGCGTCGACGCTGAACTCCCGCATGAGGCGGTCCACGATGATCTCGAGGTGCAGCTCGCCCATGCCGGCGATGACCGTCTGGCCCGTCTCCTCGTCGGTGCGGACGCGGAACGTCGGGTCCTCGTCGGACAGGCGCTGGAGGGCGGTGGTCGAGCTTCTCCTGGTCCTGCTTCGTCTTCGGCTCGATCGCGAGGTCGATGACCGGCTCCGGGAACGTCATCCGCTCCAGGATCACCGGGTCGGCCGCGTCGGTGAGCGTGTCGCCGGTGGTGGTCGACTTCAGGCCGACGGCGGCCACGATGTCGCCGGCCGAGACCTCGTCGACGTCCTCGCGGTGGTTCGCGTGCATCATCAGCAGACGGCCGACCCGCTCCTTGCGGTCCTTCGTCGCGTTGATGATGGCGGCGCCGCTCTTCAGCGAGCCGGAGTAGACGCGCAGGTAGGTGAGGCGCCCGACGTACGGGTCGCTCATCACCTTGAACGCCAGCGCGGCGAACGGCGCGTTGGGGTCGGGCTCGCGGGTGATCTCCTCGTCCGTGCCGGGGACGGTGCCCGACGGCGGGCTGCACGTCGAGCGGCGACGGGAGCAGGTCCACGACCGCGTCGAGCAGCGGCTGGACGCCCTTGTTCTTGAACGACGAGCCGCAGAGCACCGGCGTCATCGCGATGCCGAGCACGGCGGTGCGGATGGCCGAGACGATGCGGTCCTTGTCGAGCTCCTCGCCCTCGAGGTACGCCTCGGCCAGCTCGTCGTCGTGATCCGCGAGCGCCTCGATGAGCGTCTCGCGCGCGGCCTCGGCCTCGGCGGCGACCTCGTCGGGGATGTCGGTGATCTCGAACTCGGTGCCGAGGTCGTCCGTGTAGACGATCGCCTTCATGCCGATCAGGTCCACGATCCCGCGGAAGTCGGCCTCCTCGCCGATCGGGAGCTGGATCGGGACGGCGTTCGCCCCGAGCCGGTCCCTCATCGTCTGGACGGCGGCGGCGAAGTCGGCGCCGATGCGGTCCATCTTGTTGACGTAGGCGATGCGCGGGCACGCCGTAGCGGTCGGCCTGGCGCCACACCGTCTCGCTCTGCGGCTCCACGCCGGCGACGGAGTCGAACACGGCGACGGCGCCGTCGAGCACGCGCAGGCTGCGCTCCACCTCGATGGTGAAGTCGACGTGGCCCGGCGTGTCGATGATGTTGATCCGATGGTCGCGCCAGAAGCACGTGGTCGCGGCGCTCGTGATCGTGATGCCGCGCTCCTGCTCCTGCGCCATCCAGTCCATCGTCGCGGCGCCCTCGTGGACCTCGCCGATCCGGTGGGTCCGGCCGGTGTAGTAGAGGATCCGCTCGGTCGTGGTGGTCTTGCCCGCGTCGATGTGGGCCATGATCCCGATGTTGCGGGTCTTCTCGAGGGAGACCTTCTTGGCCGTCGTCGTCATCGCGTGCTCACCTCATCCGAGTCACGGCGCCGGCCGATGCGGCCGGCGCTGAGAGAATTCCATCCACATCCCGTGCGGCCCCGGCCCCGGAGGGCGGGGCGCTCCTACCAGCGGTAGTGCGCGAACGCCTTGTTCGCCTGCGCCATCCGGTAGAGGTCGTCCTTCCGCTTGAAGGCGCCCCCCTGCGAGCCGAGCGCGTCGAGGAGCTCGTTGGCGAGCCGCTCGCTCATCTGCTTCTCGCGGCGCTCCCGGGCGTAGCGCACGAGCCACCGGATCGCGAGCGTGCGCCCGCGCCGGGCCGGGACCTCGATCGGCACCTGGTAGGTCGCGCCGCCGACGCGGCGGCTCTTGACCTCGAGGGCCGGGGTGACGTTGCGGACCGCCTCCTCCATGACCGCGACGGGGTCGCGGCCGGTGCGGTCACGGATGCGCTCCAGCGCCCCGTAGACCACGCCCTCGGAGGTCGACTTCTTCCCGTCCTTCAGGACCTTGTTCACCAGCTGGGTGACGAGGGCGCTGTTGTAGACCGGGTCCGGCTCGATGGGCCGGCGGGTGATGACTGCGCGGCGCGGCATTACTTCGGCGTCTTCGCGCCGTACTTGGACCGGGCCTTGCGACGGTCGGCGACGCCGGCCGCGTCGAGCGCGGCGCGGATCACCTTGTAGCGCACGCCCGGGAGGTCCCGGACGCGCCCGCCGCGCACGAGCACCACCGAGTGCTCCTGCAGGTTGTGCCCCTCACCAGGGATGTAGGCCGAGACCTCCATCTGGTTCGTCAGCCGCACACGGGCGACCTTCCGGAGCGCCGAGTTCGGCTTCTTCGGGGTCGTGGTGTAGACGCGGGTGCAGACGCCGCGCTTCTGCGGCGCGCCGCGGAGGGCCGGCGTCGTGACGCGGGAGACCTTCGGCGAACGGCCCTTGCGGACCAGCTGGTTGATCGTGGGCACAGAAGCCTTTTTTCGAGCGCGACAGGACATGCCGGGCGAGCGGCCCGGGGACGTTAGCACAGGGGGGCCGAGCGGCTCCACGCGCAGGACGTCACACGGCGGGCGTCACCCGCACCAGTTCAAGAGTAGCCCTCGTGTCCAGGCTCGCGGGGCCGCCGATGTGCATGTCGATGGTCCACCGCAGGGCCAGCGCGAGGCGCGGCGACCACCACCACGTGTCGGTCCGGTCGCCCGGGTGCACGCCGCCGGTGCGCGAGTCGGAGCGCACCACCCACACCGCCCACGCGCCGGCCGTCCACCTCCACCGCGTCCCGGCGCAGCACCCGGCTGCGGTACGTGACGGGGAGGTCGCCGGCACGGTAGCTCCCGGACCACGTGCGGCCGGCGGCGAGCCTCGCGGGGAGCCACAGCGGCGGCGGCCGGAGCGTCGCGCCGGTCGTCCTGGCCGAACCCGAGGAACGTGACCTTCGTGCGGCGGGCGACCTCGTGGCTGCCGTCCTTCCCCACCCGGACGGTCACGCCCTCGATGTGCTCCTGGGACATGCTGAGCTGCGCGCGGTAGCCGCCCTCCGCCTTCGTGACGACGTAGCGCGCCTGATCCGGCAGGCCGCGGGAGATGTGCGCGGGCCCGACGCCGCCGCGCTCCGACCCCTCCTGGCGGTACGTGTACACGCCCGCCGCCGGGATACCGGGGGCCGCCGCCGCCCCGCCCTCCGCCCGGAAGTCGCGCAGGGCGCTCTCCTCCGACACCGGTGTGCTCTCCCCCGCCCGCTCCCAGAACCAGATCCCGGCGCCGATCGCGGCGAGCACCACCACCGCGAGCACCACCCGCAGCGGCTTTCGGATCAGGGACGGGAACACGGTGGGAATGTAGCCCGGGTCCCCCCGGGCCCCTCACGCCCCCCGGCCGGGGTTCCGGGATCCTCTCTTGCAAATGGACGGGGCGGGCTCGTTCAATTGCACGAGTGCAGCGCGTGCACCTGCACGCGGCACGATGCGATTCACAACGCCGATTGCAGGGGGAAACGGGCGTCGGTGGTACCGTCGCTCCGATGATCGGCCGCCACGTGCGACACCGGCGCCGCGAGGCGCTCCACTGCTGTCCGGCGTGCGCCGCGTCCCTGGGCCGGCGCCGGCACCGGCGTCCGGGGCAGGCGCCGTGGCTGTGGGTGTCGCTGCTCGGCGCTCGTCGCGGCGCTCGTCCCCCTGGCGGCGTTCGAGGGCGACGGCGAATCGTCGGTCGCGCAGGCCGCCGCCGCCGTGGTGCAGGTGGAGCCCGCGCCGCCGACGCCGGCGCCCGAGCCGGGCACCCCCGAGAAGACGCCGGAGCGGTCACCCAGCAAGCCCCCGCCGAAGCCCTCGCGGCCGGCGGTGGAGTGGCGGGACTCGATCGCCCACGGCACGCCGAACGGCGGCTGGCTGGAGAACGGCGTCCGCCTGCCCACGCAGGGGCCCGGCTTCTACACGTACGACCCCGCCACCCAGCGCCCGCCGGGCGGCGCGGAGCGGGAGTGGGGGACCGCGGTCCTGGTGCACCAGCTCATCGACCTCGGCGCCTGGTGGGAGAAGGCGCACCCCGGCGCGCCGCGCCTGGGCATCGGCGACCTCTCGCGCCGGAACGGCGGCCCCTTCACCGGCCCGGTCGTCGGCCACGCCTCCCACCAGAACGGGCTCGACGTCGACATCCGGCTGCCGCGCGCCGACGGGCGGGAGGACGCCGCCGGCCCCTCCACCTACGACCGCTTCCTCACGCAGCAGCTGGTGGACCGGGCGGTCGCCCAGGGCGCGAGCCTCGTGCTGATCGGGCCCAGCCTGGACCTGCACGGCCCCGCCGGCGTCGTCGTTCGCTGGCCCGCCCACGACGACCACCTCCACATCCGCTTCCCCGACCCGGACGGCACCGGGAACTAGGGGATCCGGCGGGCGCGGCGGCGGGCCGGCCGGCGGCCCAGGGGGCGGCTCGGCGCGCCAGCGGCCCTCGCGGAACCAGCGGCGCATCGTCGCCTGCGATGGCGGCCGGGCGGGGCCGGGACGGGCCTGCTCGCGATGGCGGAGATCGTCGATGACCCGCCGAGGCGCCTCCCCCGCCGCCCACCGCCGCTCCGCCTCGCCGCGAAGGAGCGGCCAGGAATACGAGCCGGGACGGTCGCGGGGCGTGGGCTGGAGGATGCCCGCCCGAAGCAGCGCCAACGCCCGCGAGCGCTGGGCGGTGTAGCAGCCCGCCGCCCAGTCCACGACACGCACTCGGCGTACATCGACCCCAGGCTCTCCCCCTTGTGCACGAAGCTCCGCGCCATCCCCCCGAGGGTCCCGCCGGCACCCCGCTGACACGCATCGACACCTGGATGTCACCGAAAACGGCCGGGCCTGTCGCGTCCGGGGGCTCGAGTGCACGGCCACCCCTCGGCCAAATGAACAACGGGGCAACGGGGCCGGCGGTGCCCGTCCTTCGGTCATCACCGGCACCTCTTCGACCAGGGTTGGACGCTCCTCGACGACGAGGCGTCGGGCGCTCACCGTGCACGTGCACCAACGACCGTCGTCCGGGTGCACACCAGTGGGACCGGGGCCCGCGGGACCCGGGACGGACGGGTCCGGCGACGGCGTCGTCGCGGGGGCGTGCGGGTAAAGGGGTCGGATGCATCCCGGAGCGTTCACCCCGGTCGCGATCACGCCGGGCTTCGAGCCGGCGGATGCGTGGTCGTTGGGGCTGTTGTTCCTCGGCGCCGCCGTGATGGCGGCGATCGTGGCGCTCACGCATCAGCGGTCGCGTGCCTTCTCGCCCAGCGTGGTGTACCTCGGGCTCGGGATCGTCGGGGCGGTCGGGGTGGCGCTGCTCGACCGGGACTGGTTCACCCTCGTCGGCGACGCCGAAGTGGTGGAGCGGTTCGCCGAGCTCACGGTGATCGTCGCGCTGTTCGCCACCGGGCTGCGCCTCGACCGGCCGTTCACGTGGCGCGGGTGGCGCTCCACCATCATCCTGCTCGGCGTGGTGATGCCCGTCACGATCGCCGCGGTCGCGGCGTTCGGGGTCGCGGCGATGGGGCTGTCGGCGGGCGCGGCGATCGTGCTCGGCGCCGCCCTCGCCCCCACCGACCCCGTCCTGGCCGGCGACCTCGGGGTGGGGCCGCCCGGCGAGGAGGAGGAGCCCGAGACGTCGTTCGCCCTCACCTCGGAGGCCGGCCTCAACGACGGCCTCGCGTTCCCGTTCGTGTTCCTCGGCCTCGCCGTCGCCGAGCACGGTGCGTCGGCGGGGCTCGGCGACTGGCTCGTCTGGGACGTCGTCTACGCGATCGCCGGCGGCGTCCTGATCGGCGCGGCCGGCGGTTGGGCGATCGCGGAGGTCGCCACCCGGCTGCGGGAGCGGAGCCTGCTCGCCGTGGAGCTCGACGGGTGGGCCGCCGTCGGGGCCGTCCTCGCGATCTACGGCGTCGCGCAGGTCGCCGACACCTACGGCTTCCTCGCCGCCTTCGTCGGCGGCATCGCCTTCCGCCGCCGCGAGCGCGACCACGAGTACGCCCGGGGCGTCCACGCCGGCGGCGAGGTGCTGGAGCGGGTGGCGGAGCTCGCCACCATCCTCTTCCTGGGCAGCCTCCTCACCCTCGACGGGCTCGCCGTCCCCGGGGTCGCCGGGTGGCTGCTCGCCCCCCTCCTGCTGCTCGTCGTCCGCCCCGTCACCTGCGTGCTCGCGCTGCGCGGCACGGACCTGGACGCGCGGGAGCGGCTGTGGGTCGGCTGGTTCGGGGTCCGCGGGGTCGGCTCGCTCTACTACGCGGCCGCCGCCCTCCAGGCGGGGGTCCTCACCGCAGGCGAGGCGCGAGACGATCATGTGGACCGTCGTCGCGATCGTCGCCGTCTCCATCGTGGTCCACGGCGTCACGGGCACGCCGCTCACGCGGCGGCTGGAACGGGAGGGGCGGCAGGGCGCCGGCCCGCGAGGGCCGGCGCCCGCCCGTCACCTACTCGTCGAGGTCCAGCTCCGGGCCGAACGAGAACGTCTGCCCGTCGCCGTCGCCGATGCCCAGCAGGGCGTCGTCGTCGGCGTCGGAGAACGGCTCGTCCAGGTCGAACTCGAGGAGCGCCGGCGCGCGCCGGACGGCCTCGATCTCGAGCTGGCGGTACCGCTTCAGCCCGGTGGCCGCCGGGATCAGCTTGCCGATGATCACGTTCTCCTTGAGCCCGCGCAGGCGGTCGACCTTGCCCTCGAGCGCCGCGTCGGTGAGGACCTTCGTGGTCTCCTGGAAGGAGGCCGCCGACAGGAACGACTCGGTGGCCAGCGAGGCCTTCGTGATGCCCAGGATGAGCGGCTCGACGTTCGCCTGCACGCCCTGGACGGCACGCTCGATCTCGCTGTCGTCGCCGGTGAACTCCTTGCTCTCGCGCTTCTCGAGCAGCTGCTCGCGGATGCGCTCGGCGGCCCGGGTGTTCTCGCGGTAGAGCACCGGCTTGTCGACCATCTGGCCGTGCAGGAAGTGCGTGCCGCCCGGGTCGTCGACCCGGACCTTGCGCAGCATCTGGCGCACGATCAGCTCGATGTGCTTGTCGTTGATGTCCACGCCCTGCGACCGGTACACGTTCTGGACCTCGCGGACGAGGTACAGCTCGGTCTTGGTCGAGGGGTCGCGGGTGGCCTCCGGCGCGTGGAACCGCTTCGCCGGGGTGACCTCCATGCCCTTGCTCGATCACCGGGCGCGGCCGGTCGTCCGGCAGCCGCAGCCAGCGCTGCGAGATGCCGGCCTCGGTCTCGACGTCCACCCGCATCCAGCCCTTGCCCTCGTCCTTCACCGCGTGACGGTGCCCTGGACGCCGAGCGCGACGCCCGGCTTGGAGCTGAGGATGTCGGCCGGGAAGGCCGAGCCGGTCGACAGCAGGTCGCCCGCCTCGACCCACTGGCCGTCGTCCACCGTGATCTGGGTGCGCCGCATCACCGGGAAGGAGTGCTCGCGCACCGGCGCGCGCGTGGCGCCCGTGCCGGCGTCGTCCTGCTCGATGTACTCCGGCTCGACCACCACGAGGTGGGCCGACCCGGGACGCGTCTCGTCGTCCGTGATCCGCACCCAGCCGTCGACCGGGGCGACGTGCGCCTGGGCCTTCGGCTTGCGGGCCTCGAACAGCTCCACGACGCGCGGCAGGCCGTGCGTGATGTCCGCGCCGGCGACGCCGCCGGTGTGGAACGTGCGCATGGTGAGCTGCGTGCCGGGCTCGCCGATCGACTGCGCGGCGATGATGCCCACCGCGTCGCCGGGCTCGGTGAGCTTGCCCGGAGGCCGGGTTGCGTCCGTAGCACCGGGCGCAGATGCCCACCTCGCTGCGGCACTTCACGGGCGAGCGCACCGTCACGACCGCGTCGCGCGGCGTGCCGTCGTCGTTCCGCAGCTCCGCGTCGAGCCGCTCGCCGTCGTCGTTGCTCACGAGGTGGCCGCGACGGGCGTCCGCGATGGCCGCCTCGTCGTCGCCCTCGACCGGCTCCGGCCGCATGTCGATGAGGACCTCGCCGGTGATGCGGTCCACGACCGGGCCGAGCAGCACCCGGCCGGGCAGGCTCGGGTTGAGCGCGTTGTCGTCGCGGAAGACCGGCACCTCGATGCCGTCGGCGGTGCCGCAGTCGAGCTCACGGACGATGACGTCCTGGGACACGTCGACCAGGCGCCGGGTGAGGTAGCCCGAGTCGGCGGTCTTCAGGGCGGTGTCCGCGAGGCCCTTGCGGGCGCCGTGGGTGGAGATGAAGTACTCGAGGACCGAGAGCCCCTCCATGAAGTTGCTCTTGATCGGGCGCTCGATGGTCTCGCCCTTCGGGTTGTTCATGCAGCCGCGCATCCCGGCGAGCTGGCGGATCTGCTTGAACGATCCGCGCGCCCCGGAGTTGGCCATCATGTAGATCGGGTTGAGCCGGTAGAGGTGCTTCTCCATGGCGTCGGCGACCTCGTCGGTGGCCTGCTCCCAGAGCTTCACGACCTCCTCGTGGCGCTCCTCGGGGCTCATCTCGCCCAGCCCGAAGAACTCCTCGACCTCCTCCACCTTGGCGTCGTACTTCGCGATGATCTCGTCCTTGGTGGGCGGCACGACGATGTCGTTCTTGCGACACCGTCAGGCCCGAGTCGGTCGCGTAGCGGAAGCCGAGCGCCTTGAACGAGTCGAGCACCATCGACACGGCCGTGGCCCCGTAGACGTTGACGAGGTCCTCGATGAAGTCGCCGGTGTGGCGCTTGGTGAGGGTCTCGTGGCGCTCCGGGAACGGGCGGCGCCTCGAGCTCCTCCGCGCCCACGACCTACTCCAGCGCCTCGCGCACCTCGTGGTTGAAGACCACGCGGCCGGGCGTGGTGATGCGGCGCGCGCCGTCGGGGCCGCGCAGCTCGATGAGGTCCTGCAGGCCGATCGCGCGCTGGTCGAGCGCGGCGAACAGCGTCTCGGGGTTGCGGAACGTCCGCGGCGTCCGCGATGCCGTCGAACGGCTTCGTGCTCCAGTCGCCGCCGTCGAACTTGGCCTCGTGTGCCCTTGGGCAGCTCCCACTTGCGCGATCTCGACGTTCCAGAGCTCGGCGAGCTCGGTGTCGCGGCCCTCGCCCTCGTCGCCCTTCTTGCGCACGCTCGATCACCCGCGAGTAGGTGAGGTAGTAGAGGCCGAGGATCATGTCCTGGCTGGGCACGGCGATCGGGCGGCCGTGGGCCGGGCGACAGGATGTTGTTGGCCGAGAGCATCAGGATGCGCGCCTCGGCCTGGGCCTCGACCGACAGCGGCAGGTGCACGGCCATCTGGTCGCCGTCGAAGTCGGCGTTGAAGGCGGTGCAGACCAGCGGGTGGATCTGGATGGCCTTGCCCTCGACGAGCACGGGCTCGAAGGCCTGGATGCCCAGGCGGTGCAGCGTCGGGGCGCGGTTGAGCAGCACCGGGTGCTCCCCGATGACCTCCTCGAGCACGTCCCACACCTCGGGGACCATCGCGTCCACCAGCTTCTTGGCGGCCTTGATGTTCTGGACCTGCTTGCGCTCGACGAGCCGGCTCATGATGAACGGCTTGAAGAGCTCGAGCGCCATCAGCTTGGGCAGCCCGCACTGGTGCAGGCGCAGCTCCGGGCCGGCCACGATGACCGAGCGGCCCGAGTAGTCGACGCGCTTGCCGAGCAGGTTCTGCCGGAAGCGGCCCTGCTTGCCCTTGAGCATGTCGGAGAGCGACTTGAGCGGCCGGTTGCCCGGGCCCGTGACCGCGCGGCCGCGGCGCCCGTTGTCGAACAGGGCGTTGACCGCCTCCTGCAGCATCCGCTTCTCGTTGTTCACGATGATCTCGGGCGCGCCGAGGTCGAGCAGCCGCTTCAGGCGGTTGTTGCGGTTGATGACGCGGCGGTAGAGGTCGTTCAGGTCGCTGGTGGCGAAGCGGCCGCCGTCGAGCTGCACCATCGGGCGCAGCTCCGGCGGGATGACCGGGATCGCCTCGAGGACCATCCACTCCGGGCGGTTGCTGCTGCGGCGGAACGCGGACGCGACCTTCAGGCGCTTCAGGGCGCGCGCCTGGCGCTGGCCCTTGCTGGTCTGGATGGTCTCGCGCAGGGACTCGGCCTCGGCGTCGAGGTCGATCTGGCCGAGCAGCTCCTTGATCGCCGCGGCGCCCATGCCGCCCTTGAACAGGTCGGCGAAGCCGTGCGGCGAGCCGAACCGGTCCTTCATCTCGCGGAAGAGCTGCTCGTCGACCTCGATCTGGCGCGGCTTGAGGTCCTTGAAGGTGAGCCAGGCGCGGGTGAGGCGGTCGATCGCCTCCTCCGTGTAGCGCTCGATGTCCTTGAGCGCGACGTCGGTCTCCTTGCGGAGGTCCGATCTCGGCCTGCTTGCGGTCGGCGTCGGTCAGCTCGCGGCGCGCCTCGGGGTCCTCGGAGGTGCGGTCGCGCTGCAGGTCGTCGATCCAGTACTCGTCCTCGTCGGTGAGGCCCGGGGCCTCGCCCTCGCGCAGCCACATCGAGCGGCGCTCGAGGCGCTCGTTCAGCTCGAGGAGGCGCTCCTCCTTGTCCTGGTCGTACTGCTCGATGGTGGCGTTGACCTCGTCCTGGAGGCGGTCGAGCTCGCCCGCGCGGCCCTCCTCGTCGACCTCGGTGACGATCGAGGCGGCGAAGTAGAGGACCTTCTCCAGCTCCTTCGGGGCGATGTCCAGCATGTAGCCGATGCGGCTCGGGACGCCCTTGAAGAACCAGATGTGGCTGACCGGCGCGGCCAGGTCGATGTGGCCCATCCGCTCGCGGCGCACCTTGGCGCGCGTGACCTCGACGCCGCAGCGCTCGCAGATGATGCCCTTGTAGCGGACGCGCTTGTACTTGCCGCAGTAGCACTCCCAGTCCTTGGTCGGACCGAAGATCTTCTCGCAGAAGAGCCCGTCCTTCTCCGGCTTCAGCGTCCGGTAGTTGATGGTCTCGGGCTTGGTCACCTCGCCCGAGCTCCACTGCCGGATCTGCTTGGAGGAGGCCAGACCGATCGTGATGGAGTCGAAGTTGTTGATGTCGATCACGTGCGTGCGCCTTTCTCGTGTGCCGCCGCCGCGCGCTCACGCTGCGCGCGGCCGGCGGCATGACTCCGTCCGGTCGATCGCGGCGCCCCGGCGCCGGACCCCCTGACGGCGCACGGCCCGGTCCCGCCGGGCCCCTCTAGCTCCTCCGTCGCCGTCGGAGCCGGAGTCGGCGTCGGCGGACGAGGCCACGACCTCGGCCTCCGCCGCACCTCCACCGTCTCGCCGTCGCCCTCCGCGCCGGCGCGTCGCCGTCGTCCCGGCGCGGCGCGCCCGAGGCCGCCGGAGAGGTCGATGCCGAGCTCCTCGGCCGCCCGCAGGAGGTCGTCGTCCTCCTCGCGCGCCGAGAACTCGGGGCCCGCCTCGCCCTGGACCTTCACGTCCAGGCCGAGGCTCTGCATCTCCTTGAGCAGCACCTTGAAGCTCTCCGGGATCGAGGGCTCCTGGATGTTCTCGCCCTTCACGATCGCCTCGTAGGCCTTCACGCGGCCGACCGTGTCGTCGCTCTTGATGGTGAGCATCTCCTGCAGGGTGTAGGCGGCGCCGTACGCCTCGAGCGCCCACACCTCCATCTCGCCGAAGCGCTGGCCGCCGAACTGCGCCTTGCCGCCCAGCGGCTGCTGGGTGACGAGCGAGTAGGGGCCGGTCGAGCGCGCGTGGATCTTGTCGTCCACGAGGTGGAGCAGCTTCAGCATGTACATGTAGCCGACCGTGACCTTGCCCTCGTAGGGCTCGCCGGTGCGGCCGTTGTAGAGCTTCATGCGGCCCGAGGCCGCCGGCCCGGCCGGTCGTTGTCGTCGACGACGAGCTGGATCGGGTTGTCCGGGTGGCTCGCCGACCAGTCCATCAGCACCCGGTCGACGTCCTCGACGGTGGCGCCGTCGAACACCGGCGTCGCGACGAAGGTGCGCGCTCGGCTTGTCGCCGTTGCCGTTGCCCGCCCTCGTCGTAGGCGCCGTCGACCCAGCCGTGGTGCGGCGGCCCACCCGAGGTGCGTCTCGAGGATCTGCCCGATGTTCATGCGCGACGGCACGCCCAGCGGGTTGAGGATCATGTCGATCGGCGTGCCGTCCTCGAGGAACGGCATGTCCTCCTCGGGGACGATCTTGGAGATGACGCCCTTGTTGCCGTGGCGGCCGGCGAGCTTGTCGCCCTCGGCGATCTTGCGCCGCTTGGCGACGTAGACGCGCACGAGCTGGTTGACGCCCGGCGACAGGTCGTCGCCGCG
This sequence comes from Miltoncostaeaceae bacterium, assembly GCA_963749475.1. Classification (GTDB taxonomy): domain Bacteria; phylum Actinomycetota; class Thermoleophilia; order Miltoncostaeales; family Miltoncostaeaceae; genus Miltoncostaea. The sequence goes on along the minus strand of CAVVMP010000010.1, from coordinate 84,777 downwards.
TCGCGGTCGAAGACCTTGACGTCGATGACCTTGCCGCCCTCGCCGTGCGGGCACCTTGAGGGAGGTGTCGCGGACCTCGCCGGCCTTCTCCTTGAAGATGGCGCGGATCAGCTTCTCCTCGGCGGTCAGCTCGGTCTCGCCCTTCGGCGTGACCTTCCCGACCAGCAGGTCGCCCGACATCGACCTCGGCGCCGATGCGCACGATGCCGCGCTCGTCGAGGTCCTTGAGGGACTCCTCCGAGCGGTTCGGGATGTCGCGGGTGATCTCCTCGGCGCCCAGCTTGGTGGTGCGGGCGTCGATCTCGTAGGCCTCGATGTGGATCGACGACAGCGCGTCGTCCTTGACCAGGCGCTCCGAGATGATGATCGCGTCCTCGAAGTTGTAGCCCTCCCAGGACATGAAGGCGACGAGCACGTTGCTTGCCCAGCGCCAGCTCGCCGTTGTCGGTGGAGCTGCCGTCCGCCAGCACCTCGCCGGACTCGCACCGTCTGGCCCTTGCGGACGATCGGCTTCTGGTGGATGAGCGTGCCCTGGTTCGAGCGCGTGAACTTGTGCAGCTCGTAGTGCTCGAGCTCGCCGGCGGGGTCCTCGACGATGACGTGGTCGGCGTCGACCGCGGCGACCGTGCCCTCGGTGCGGCTGACCACGACGTCGCCGCGTGTCCACGGCGGCGCGGTGCTCGATGCCGGTGCCCACCAGCGGGGCCTCCGTGATCATGAGCGGCACCGCCTGGCGCTGCATGTTCGCGCCCATGAGGGCCCGGTTGGCGTCGTCGTGCTCGAGGAACGGGATCAGCGCGGTCGCCACCGAGACGATCTGCTGCGGCGACACGTCCATGTACTCGACGTCGGACGGGTCGGCCAGGATCGGCTCGCCGCCCTTGCGGCAGAGCACCGGGCCGACGAGCTTGCCCTTGCGCGTCGAGCTCGGCGTTGGCCTGCGCGATGACCTTGTGCTCCTCCTGGGTGGCGTCGAGCTCGCTCGACGTCCGCGGTGACCTTGCCGTTCACGACCCGCCGGTACGGCGTCTGGATGAAGCCGAACTCGTTCACGGTCGCGTAGCTGCCGAGCGAGCCGATCAGGCCGATGTTCGGGCCCTCCGGGGTCTCGATCGGGCACATGCGCCCGTAGTGGGTCGCGTGGACGTCGCGCACCTCGATGGGGGCGCGCTCGCGGGTGAGGCCGCCCGCGCCGAGCGCCGACAGGCGGCGCCGGTGGGTGAGGCCGTCCAGCGAGTTGGTCTGCTCCATGAACTGCGACAGCTGCGAGGAGCCGAAGAACTCCTTCAGCGCCGCGACCACCGGGCGGATGTTGATGATCGTCTGCGGCGTGATCGTGTCGACGTCCTCGGTGCTCATGCGCTCGCGGACGACGCGCTCCATCCGGTAGAGGCCGATGCGGAAGGCCTCCTGGATGAGCTCGCCGACCGTGCGCAGGCGCCGGTTGCCGAAGTGCTCGTACTCGTCCAGGTCGCCCGGCGATCTCGTCGCGCGGCATCGTGGCCGCGTCGGCGGCGAAGTCCTTGGACTCCTCGGGCAGCCCGATCTTGATCGGCAGGGCGACGAGCCGGCGGATGAGCTCCACCAGGTCGTCGGTCATGCCGGAGATCGCGGCCGGTGAACCGGGGGCTGGTGAGCGTGCGGACGTCCGAGCCCAGGTTCAGGCCGAGGCGGGCGTCGAGCTTGTAGCGGCCGACCTTGGTCAGGTCGTAGCGCTTGGGGTCGAAGAACAGCGAGCGCACCAGCGCGCGCGAGTTGTCCACCGTCGGCGGCTCGCCCGGGCGCTGCTTCTTGAAGACCTCGATGAGGGCGTGCTGCATGATGTCGCCGGAGCGCGCGTCGAGCTTCTTCTCGAGCTTCTCGATCTCGGCCTCGACCGCGGCGCGCTCCTCGGCGCCCTTGTCGTCCAGGCCCTGCGCGAGCTTCGTGGATCTCCTCCACGATGCTTCGGCGAGCTCCTCGAGGCTCTTGCGGTCGCCCGTCTGCGGGGCGCCCTCGGTCGCGTCCTTGTCCAGGGTCATCTGGATGAAGGGGTTCACGCGGTCGGCGTCGTTCGGGTGCCGGAAGAGGTTGGCGACGTCGTCGCGCGTGTAGCCGAGCGCGAACAGCAGCGTGGTGACCGGCAGCTTGCGCTTGCGGTCGATGCGGACGTGGACCAGGCCCTTCTTGTCGATCTCGAGCTCGACCCAGGAGCCGCGCGACGGCATCAGGTTCGCGATGAAGACCTGCTTCTCGCGGTCCTTCGGCTCCATCACGTAGGCGCCCGGGGAGCGGACGAGCTGCGTCACGACGACGCGCTCGGTGCCGTTGATGATGTAGGTGCCCCAGTCGGTCATCAGGGGCAGGTCGCCCATGAAGACCTTCTGCTCGCGGATCTCGCCGGTCTCCCGGTTGATGAACGCGACCTCCATCGTGAGCGGGGCCGCGTAGGTGATGTCCTTCTCGCGGCAGTCCTTGATGGAGTCGTTCGGCTGGATGTGGTCGTAGGGCATGCCGGGCTCCCAGCCGCCCAGCGTGTACTTGCCGAACTGGACCGCGAGGGTGCCGGTGAAGTCCTCGATCGGCGAGATGTCGTCGATCGTCTCGCGAAGGCCCTTCTCGATGAACCACTCAAAGGACGAGCGCTGGATGTCGATGAGGTTGGGGACGACATCACGAACCTTCTCCTGCTTGGAGAAGGAGTGGCGGACGCGGGCAGCGGGCTGGGTGCTCAAGTCGCGAGGCCTCCTGACGAGAGCGGGCGGTGGACGACGCAGCGCGTGGGGTCGGGCGCGGGCGTAACGGCGGACAATATCACTCTTGGCTCAGGGCGTGCAACAGCGCGCGCCGATCGTGGCGCGGAGTCGTTGCACGGATGACGACGCGGCGGCGGCTCGTCAGTGGGACCCGTCGGCCAAGGCCGGAGAGCTTACCAGCGGGGGTGGACGCCACGCCCGCCGTCCGCCGGGCTCGGTCATACTGGTGCGATGACCGGGCCGTCCCTCCCCTCCTACGCGAACGGCGCCGACGCCGACGCGATGGACGAGCGCCTGAAGGCGCTGCTCGAGGCGACCCACCGGCAGTGGACGTCGCCGATGGAGCGGCGGCGGATGCGCGCCTTCGGGTTCCGGCCGGCGGTCGAGCCGGGCGTGCTGAAGCGCGAGTGGCGCGGGCTGGCGGTGCGGGTGTGGCGACCTCGGCATCACCGCGGCCCGGCCCGGCGAGGGCGGCCTGGCGTTCCGCCCGGCGACGCGGAGCCTGGAGCATGACGGCCAGCCGTTCGCCGGCGACCCGGCCGGCGTCGTCGCTGATCGAGGGGCTCCTGGACCTGATCGCCGCCTACGAGCGGTGGGTCGAGGCGCGCGAGGGCCGCGACGAGCGGATCATGCGCGCCCGCCCGGGCCCCCAGGACCGGCGCCCGATCAACGCCCTCGCCGAGACGCGCCGCCTCCAGCGCCTCCTCCACCAGCCCCGGGGGCGGTAGCCGTCAGCCGCGCGGCCGGGCGACGAGGATGCTCGTCTTCGCCCCGAGCCGGCCCCGCTCGACCGCGACGATCCGCAGGGCGCGGGAGCGCAGCGCGGCCGTGCGCGCCGCCGGGGCGAGCGGGACGACGACCGGCCGCGTGCGACCCGGCGACACCGTGAACGCGACGCGGCCGAGCGCGCGCGTGCCGCGCACCGCGAACACCTGCAGCGTGCCCGCGCAGCGGCGCCGCATCGCCGCCGGGCAGGTGACGAGGACGCGCGCGCCGGCGCTCCGCACCGCGGGCGGGCGCACGGCCAGCCGCACGTTCGGCTCCTCGCGGACGGCGCCGATCACGATCCGGTCCAGCAGCGCGGCGTTGATGTTCACGCGCGGGAAGATGCAGCGCAGCACCGTCAGCCCGTTGCCGAGGGTGAGGCGCTGGTCCACCAGGTCGAGGTCGAAGACGTCCGCGTCCGGGCCGCCGTCGGGGCACGCGTCGACGAGGCCGTCGCGCAGGCGGATGTCGTCCTCCCCGGGCCCGCCGAACGTGGCGTCGTTGGTCCCGGGCCCGCCGATCAGGATGTCGGGGCCGCCGAGCCCCTCCAGGCGGTCCGTGCCGCCGGCGCCGTCGAGGGTCTGGCCGAGGACGTTGCCGATGAGGGTGTCCCCGGAGCCGGAGCCGATGACGGTCTCGATGTCGCCGCGGATGTTGTCGCCCTCGCTGCCGCCACCGTCGTTGGGCTGGTCGTCGAGGGTCACGGTGCGGCCCGACGCGGCGAAGGCGTAGGTCGCCGTGTCCTGCCCCAGTCCGCCGGTCACGTCGTCCGCGCGGCTGTCACGCCCGACCCGGATCTCGTCGTCGTCCAGGCCACCGTCGATGAAGGTCGTGGTGCCGGACGTGGTGTTCACGTCGACGTCCACCACGTCGTCGCCGGGCCCGCCGGTGACGGTGTCCGGGCCGCGGCCGGTCGTGATCTCGTCGTCGCCCGGGCCGCCGTCCGCGGTCACCGGGAAGCTGAGGCCGCCCATCGAGAACTCGTCGTCGCCCTGGTCGAGCGTCACCTGGATGCGGTCGAAGTCGTTCGTCGGGCAGAAGACGCTGTTGTCGTTCGCCGGCCCGCTGGGATCGCCGAATCCCTGACAGCCGGTCCCCGCCTGCATGTCCTGGCCGGCGCCGGTGACGTCGGTGGTGGGCCCGAGCGCGTTCGAGCCCGCGGAACCGACCGTGACGTCGTCGTCGCCGGTCGAGCCGGCGATCGTGAGCGTCCGGTTCGCGATCGAGGCCGTGATGACGGCGCCGGCAACGGCCGGGACGGCCGCCGCGACGAGGAGGCCCAGCACCAGCCCGATCAGTACGCGTCGCATGGGGGTGCGACGGTAATCCGGGCGGGGACCGCGGAGCAAGGTCCGGGGATCCCCGGGTTTCACGTGCCGAATCGCGAGGGTTGCGCCGCCGTGCACCCCTCCGCACCTGGGCCCCCCAGACTCCCGGAACGACGAAGGCCCCCGGGCGGGGGCCTTCACAGGGATCGGGGGCCGCCCGGGGGCGGCGCCGGGATCAGGAGAACTTGCCGGGGACGCCGCCGCCCTTGACGGTGCTCAGGTCCTCCAGCCAGCCCTGGAGGCGGGCGTGGTCCTTGTCGTCCGCGTCCAGCGTCGCGAGGGCCGCGTTGACCTCGTCGGCGACCTCGTCGACGTTGGCCTTGTTCGCGGTCGACACGCGGTCGCGCAGACGGCTCTTCACCTCACGCTCCAGCGGCATTGATTCCTCCCGGGTCGAGGGGATGTCGGGTACGCCCGGGCGCGCCGGGGACGAAGCGCATTCTGCGCGATGGACACGCCCCCGTCCAGACCGTCCCGGGTCAGGGGACGAGGACCGTCTTGGTCCTCGTGACGGCGTTCCCGGCCCGGTCGGCCAGGACGATGCGGAGGGTGTACCGCCCCCGCGTCAGCCTCGCCGCGACCACCGTCCGCTGCTGCCCGGGCGTGATGCCCACCACCCGCGGCGCCTCCGCCCGCCCGCCCCGGCGCGTCGCCGTGACCGTCGCCTGCAGGCGCCCCGTTCAACCCGGGGTCCGCCAGCGCCACCACGAGGCGCACCGTCCGCAGCCGCCGGTCCGGCCCCGCCCGCCGCGGGCGCGGCCGCAGCGCCTGGACCCTCACCGACCGGACGATCAGCACCGGGGGCGTGTTGTCCACCTTCACCGACCAGTCCAGCCGACCCGTGTTCCCCGGATAGTCCTTCGCGACCGCCGACAGGGCGTGCCAGCCGTCCGGCAGGCGCCGGGTGTCCAGGGTGATCCCGCGCGGGTACGTCTGCGCCCGCGCCAGCGCCGGCCTGCCGTCGACCGCCAGCGTCCACGTGGACACCCGCGTCCGCGACAGCGCCTGGAACTTCACCGCCACCCGGCCGCGCACCGACGCCAGCGCCGCCGGCGCCGGCGTCACCAGCCGCGGCGGCGACGTCGTGACCCGGATCCGGCCGAGGCCGAACACCTGGTCCGGCCCGGGCGTGCCCAGGTCCAGCGCCATCGCATCGAGCGTCTGGCGGACCTCCGCGGCGGACGGCGCCTGCCCCGCCCGGCGCGCCGCCGCCAGCACCACCGCCGCCGCGCCCGCCGCGTTCGGCGCCGCGTTCGACGTCCCGCCGATCGCCCGGACCCCCGCAGGCCCCACGATCCGCGTGTCCGTCGGCGCCACCAGGTCCGGCTTCAGGCGGCCGTCGTCCGTCGGGCCCTGCGACGAGTAGGACTTGCGGGCGTTGCCGCGCCAGTCGACCGCCCCGATCGCGATCGCCCCCGCCGCGTCGCCCGGCGTGGGGATGCTGCTCTCCGGCAGCCCCCCGATGGCGGCGAGCGGGATCTCGCGGGAGAAGAGCGTCAGCGGCCCCTCGGGCGGCGGCCCCGACACGCGCACCACGCGCAGGCGGTACTCCGCCGCCGCCGGCGGCGCGTAGCCGGTGATGCGCTCCGCCGTCGGCAGCCCCGCGGACTGGCGGTCGGCGCTCGCCGCCACCGGGGTCCAGCTGCCGTCCGCCTCCCGGCGCTCCAGCGACAGGTCCAGGTCGGTCGGCGTGCCGCCCGGCGGCGACGTCCACGACAGCGCGAACGTGATCGGCTGCCCCGGGGAGCGGGGGAACGTCCAGTTGTCGCCGTTCGGCCAGTCGAGGTCCCCGTCGGCGTCGGCGTCGGCCCACGCGCCGCTCCAGTGCAGCAGCGCGTAGTTGCCCGCCGAGTTGAACCACAGGATCCCCGCGGCGGCCGCCCGGTCGACGGCGCGCGCCGTCGGGCCGGTGCCGTCGAACGGCCCCTCGATGAAGCTGTTGGAGTGGACGACGATGTCCGGCCGGCGCGCGATCAGCGCGTCCGTCGCGGCGATGAAGTCGGCCTCCGTGTGGTAGTTCACGAGCAGGTAGCGGGCCTTCGGCGCGTAGTCGAAGACCGTCTGGGTGACGATCTCGCCGTGGTTGGTGCGGTTGCCGTAGGCGTTCCGGCCGGCGAGGCCGTTCGCCGCGTCGAACGACAGCGTCTCGACCTGCCCGGGCGCCGGGATCTCCCCCAGCGTCTGCAGCCGCGCCAGGTTCTGCCCGAAGCCCAGGTCGAGCACCGCGATCGTGAGGCCGGCACCGCCGTCGGCGACCTTGCCCAGGACGTCGGCGCCCTGGCGCTCCAGGCCCTGGCTGAGCTGGACGTCGTCGCCGAAGGCCGTCGTCGACTCGCGCGCCCCCGCCACCCCCGGCAGGCGCGCCAGCGCGTCGGCGCGGGCCGGTGCCGCCACCACCTGGAACCGGCGGCCGTCGCGGCGCTGCACGCGCAGCCCGCCCTTCGCGAGGCCCTGCGCCACCTGGGCGGCCCTCCCCGGCGCCGCGTCGACCGTCAGCGACGCGGGCGTGGGCGCGGCGGCGGCGTGGCCGGCGGCGAGCGCGGCGCCCAGCCCGGCGGCTGCCGCGGCGGCGGCGGCGAGGCGCCTCACCGGGCCCGCGTCACCGTGCGCGCGCGGACGGCGACGTTGCCCGCCATGTCCTCCGCGATGGCCTGGAGCCGGCCCCGGGCGCCGACGGGGAGGCGCACGCCGGCGACCGGCCGCCTCCAGGTCCCGAGGCGACGGCCGTTGAGCGTCACCTGCACCTGCCGGACTGTACCGGCGTCGACCGCGCGCACGCGCACGACCCGGCCGGGACCGGGCCCGACGCGCAGGGTGAGCGCCGGCGCCGACGTGTCGAGCCGCGCCATCCCCGCCCCGTAGACCGGGTCGGCACCCTGGGGGCCGAGGTCGAGGGCGCCGGACACCAGGACGCCGCGCAACTCGGCGGGACCCGCCGGGAGCCCCAGCGCGAGCCGCCGCTGGCGCAGCAGCACCGCGGCGCCCGCGACGTGCGCGGTCGCGGCCGACGTGCCCGCCGTGCCCGGCCACTCCGGGTTGGAGGTGACGTAGGTGGGGCCGACCAGGTCCGGCTTCCCGCCGCCCGCGACCCCCTGGGACGAGTACGGCTCGATCGACGTCCCCGTCCACTTCACCGCCCCCACCGTCAGGGCGCCGCGGGCGTCGCCCGGCGTGGGGATGCTCCCCTCGGGCACCGCGGCGGCCCCGAAGCCGACCGTCTCGGAGAAGAGGTCGAAGGTCTGCGGCGGGCCCGACACCTGGGTGACCACGACCCGGTAGGCCCCGCCGTCGGCGGTCGTGACCGGGGTGGTCGCGTTGAGGGGCCCGGCCGGGGCGCTGCGCGCGACCTCCCGCCAGCCGCCGGCGCCGTCGGCGCGCTCGACCGACACGCTCCCCGCCGCCAGCGGCGACGTCCACGCCAGCGACAGCAGCAGCGGCGTGCCGGCCGTCGGGGCGATGTCGAGGACGGTGCCGCTCGCGCCGGCCGTCCCGCGCCAGTGGCGCTGCGCGTAGTTGCCGGCCGAGTTGACCCACAGCACGCCCGCCGCGGCCGCCGCGTCGACCGCGCGCGCGGCGGCGCCCGGTGCCGTCGAACGGCGGCGTCAGGAACGAGTTGGAGTGGCTCGCGACCGGGATCCCCTGCTGCGCGACCCACGCCGCCGCCTCGCGCGAACTGCTCCGGGGTCCGGTAGCCCACCAGCACCAGCCGGGCGTCGGGCGCGAGGTCGTGGATCAGCTCCGCCATCCGCACGCCGTGCTGGGTGGGCAGGCCGAGCTCGGTGAGCCCGCCCTCGGCGGCGCCCGGGTCGAACAGGCGGATCTCGAGGCGGTCGCGCGGCGGCAGCTCGCCGAGCTCGATCGAGCGGTCGAGGCCCGCGAACCCCTGGTCGACGATGGCGACCGTCTGGCCCTGGCCGAGCACGTCGCGGCTCCACATGGCATCGGCGCCCATGCGGACGCCTCCCTGCCCGACACCGCCCCGCGGCGGGCGCCGCGAGGCACACGCCGAGGATGCCGGCCAGCGCTGCCCGGCCCACCCTCACGGCGGGCAGCGAATCAGAACGCCCCCGGGAATCCACCGTCCCGGTCGGCGCCGCCGCCCGCGTGCGGCGAGGCGGACCCGCGACACCATCCCGCGGACGCCTCCAGGCGGCCCCGAGGCCCGCCCCGCACGGCGAGGCGCCGATCACCACCCCGACCAGCAGCCCCCGACGGGCCGAAGCCCGCGAGCAGGAGCGCCGTGCCCCGCGCGTCCGCGGCGGCTCCCACGCGGCCGCGACGACCCGGCGGCCGCGGGTAGCGCTCGCCACCCGGGCGTGGGTCCTCCGGGCCGGCGGGGCGGCCTACTTGACGGAGACGACCCCGCCGGCCTCCTCGAGCTGGGCCTTGACCTGGTCGGCCTCCTCCTTCGCGACGCCCTCCTTGACGTTGCTCGGGGCGTTGTCGACCAGCTCCTTGGCCTCCTTCAGGCCCAGGCCGGTGACCGCGCGGACCACCTTGATGACCTGGATCTTCTTGTCGCCGGCGGCGTCGAGGCTGACGGTGAACGCCGTCTGCTCCTCGGCCGCGGCGGCACCGCCGCCGTCGCCGCCGCCCGCGGGGGCCGCCGCCACGGCCACCGGGGCCGCCGCGGAGACGCCGAACGTCTCCTCGATCGCCTTGATGCGCTCGGAGAGCTCGAGCACGGAGATGCTCTTGAGCTCGTCGATCCACTCCTCGGTCGTCGCCATGCTCAGTCCTCTCGTTTCGTGAAGTTCGTGAAGTTCGGGAAGGGGGTGGGTCAGGCGCCCTCGGACTCGCGCTGCGCCTGCACGGCGCCGAGCGACCGGGCGAGCCCGGCGATCAGGGCGTTCAGGCTGCCGGCGAGGCCGGTGAGCGGGGCGGCGATGCCGCCGGCCAGCTGGCCGAGCAGCTGCTCGCGGGACGGCAGCTTCGCCAGGCGCGCGACGGCGTCGGCGGGCAGGTCGGCGCCGTCCAGCAGGCCGCCCTTGACCGTCATCGCCTCGGCGTGCGCCTGGGCGAACGTGTCGAGCGCCTTCGCGGCGACGGCGGGGTCGCCGCTGACCCACAGCAGGCCGGTCGGGCCCGTCGAGGTAGGGCAGCAGCGCCTCGCGCCCCGTCTCGTTGGCCGCCCGCCGCGCCAGGGTGTTCTTGACGACGGTGTACTCCGTGTCGGCCTCGCGCAGCCGGTCGCGGAGCTCGGACAGCTCCTTGACCGTCAGGCCGCGGAAGTCCGTGGCGAAGACGGTGTCGGCGTCGCGCAGCCGGCCGGCGATCTCGGCGATCGCCGCGGCCTTCTCGTCTCGGTTCAGTGGGTCACCTCCATCGTGCTCCTGCCGGGCGGGCGGGCGGGAGCGATGGGGACCCGGCAGGGCCCTCCGTCGTTCGTCGCCGGCCTCGCACGGGCTGCCCTTCTCGGGCGGTTTGAGGCGGCCGTGTGGCCGCCCCCGTGGGTCTACGGTCGGTTCGTGCGGACGGTGGCGGCTACGGCCGCGGGCTCCTCCTGCATGTCGGAGGACGACGTGCGGGTGGTGTTCGACCGGGACGCCCGGGCCCATCGTCTGGGCGAGGGTGATCGACTTGAGGTACCGGCCCTTCGCGGCGGCCGGCTTGACGCGGACGATCTCCTCGACCACGGCCTGGTAGTTCTCGAGCAGCTGCTGCTCCTCGAACGAGCGCTTGCCGATGCCGATGTGGATGATCCCGGCGCGGTCGGTGCGGTACTCGACCTTACCGGCCTTGCACGTCCGTGACGGCCTTGCCGACGTCGAAGGTGACGGTGCCGCTCTTGGGGTTCGGCATCTTGCCGGAGGGGCCGAGGATGCGGCCGAGCTTGCCGACCGTGCCCATCATGTCCGGCGTCGCGATCGCGACGTCGAAGTCGTCGAAGCCCTCCTGGATGCGCTTGGCGAGGTCGTCGCCGCCCACCACGTCGGCGCCGGCCTGCTCGGCCTCGCGCGCCTTGTCGCCCTCGGCGAAGACGGCCACCTTCACGTTCTTGCCGGTCCCGTGCGGGAGGCTGATCGTGCCGCGGAGCTGCTGGTCGGCGTGGCGGACGTTGACGCCCAGCCGCATGTGCACCTCGACCGTGGGGTCGAAGCGGGTCAGCTCCTGGCCCTTGATCATCCGGACGGCGGTCAGCGGGTGGTACACCCGGTTGACGTCGATCTCGGACTTGGCCTGCTGGTAGCGCTTTCCGCGCTTGGACACCGTGCTCTCCTCCGCCTCTACGCCGCGTCGACGGTCACGCCCATGCTGCGCGCCGTCCCCGCGATGATCTCCATTGCCGACTCGACCGTGTTGGCGTTCAGGTCGGGCATCTTCGTCTCGGCGATCTGCCGCAGCTGGGCGCGCGTCAGGTTCGCCACCTTCTCCTTGTGCGGCTCCGGGCTGCCCTTCGGGATGCCGAGGGCCTGCCGGATGAGCACCGCCGCCGGCGGCACCTTCGTGATGAAGGTGAACGAGCGGTCCTCGTAGACCGTCACCTCGACGGGCGTGATGGTCCCGTTGCCCGACTGGGTCTGCGCGTTGAACGCCTTGCAGAACTCCATGATGTTGATGCTCGCGCCACCGAGCGCAGGACCCACCGGCGGAGCGGGGGACGCCTGACCGGCGGGGATCTGGAGCTTGATGACCTGCAGGACCTTCTTCGCCATGACGTCCTCGATCGCTGGGGCGCGCGCCCCGGGGTGGGTGTACGGGCGTTCGGGTGGAGCCGAAGCCCCGGGATGCTAGCGGGTCAGCTGAGCTTCTTGACCTGGTCGAACGAGAGCTCGGCCGGGGTCTCGCGGCCGAAGATGCTGACCAGCACCTTCAGGCGGCCCTGCTCGGCGTTGATCTCCGCGATCTCGCCGGTGAAGTCGGACAGCGGCCCGGCGATGACCTTGACGCTCTCGCCCACGGTGAAGTCGGCGCGCACCTTCGGCCGCGACCTCGGTCGCGACGTTCAGCAGGCGGTCCACCTCGCCCTGGGTGAGCGGCACGGGCTCGTTCTCGCGCCCGCCGCCGCCGACGAAGCCGGTGACGCCGGGCGTGTTCTTCACGAGCCACAGCGCGTCCGGCGTCATGTCCATGTTCACCAGGACGTAGCCCGGCAGGCGGCGCTTCTCGGTCTGGACCTTCTGGCCGTCCTTCGTCTCCACGACCTGCTCGGTGGGGATGACCACCTGGCGCACGCGCTCGCGCTGGCCCAGGGAGATGAGCCGGTGCTCGAGGTTGGCCTTCACCTTCTTCTCGTGGCCCGAGTAGGTGTTGATGACGTACCAGCGGAACAAATCGCGTCCTCTAGAAGATTGCGTCGACGAGCCGCTAGAACACGGAGTCGAGGGCGGCGAGGTACACGGCGACGATCGCCACCACGACGAGCACGACCGCCGTGGACTGGAGCAGCTGGGTCCGGGTCGGCCAGCTCACCTTCTTGAGCTCGGCGATGACCTCCTGGAGGAACCGCGAGCCGCGGCGCTGCTGGACGACCGCCTTGGTGACCGAGCCGGCCTTCTCCTGCTTGCGGCGCGGGCGCGGGCTGGGTGGGCCGCGGCTGGGGCGTCTGCTTCGCGCCCTTCGCGGACGCCTGCTTCGCCGGGGTGCGGCGACGCGGCGCGGGCGGCCGTGCGCCACCCGGGGGCGGCGTCGCGCCGTCTCCCGAGCGGTCCTGCCCCCCTCGTGCGGGTCGGATACGCGCCATCGTCAGCTAGCTCTTCATCAATCGTCGTGGGTTGACAGGGCCGGAGGGACTCGAACCCCCAACCCCCGGTTTTGGAGACCGGTGCTCTACCAGTTGAGCTACGACCCTACGGGGATGCCCCGCCAGTGGCTAGCGGGTCTCCTTGTGCGGCGTGTGCCGTCCGCACCACGGGCAGAACTTCTTGAGCTCGACGCGGTCCGGGCGTGTTCCGCCTGCTCTTGTTCGTCTGGTAGTTCCGACGCTTGCATTCCTCACAAGCCATCGTCACTGCGATGCGCTGGCCTGGTGGCACAGGTACGACTCCAGTCCGGGGACGGGCTCGGGGAGGGTACCATACGACCGGGCGCCGGCCGCCCCCGGACGGGGGGCCGCGACGGGCGCCGCGGAGGCGCCGGGGAGGCCCTAGCGGAGGGGGCGGCCGGCCCGGCGGAGGCGGGCGGCGGGGGACTGCGCGGCGGCGGCCTCGGCGAGGGCGGCGGAGCGCAGCAGGCCGGCGGACGCGCGCTGCAGGTCGAGGCCCGTGGGGGTCTCCTCGACGTCGAGCCCGAGCGACGCCGACAGGCGGCGGTACTCGGCCACGAGCGGCGGGCGGGCCTTCGCGTTGGGGGAGCCGGCGGCGCGGACGCGGGCGCAGAGGGTCTGCACCTGGGCCACGGTTGCGGGGGGCGGCGGCTTGGTGCTCACGAGGCCATCCCGGCGCCGCCACCGACGGGCAGCAGCAGCGCCTCGCTGGCGTCGTGGTCGACCGAGAGGATGAAGCGGCGGCCGCGCGGGCCGAGCTCGAACTCCTCCTGCAGGTCGAAGACGTCGTGCGCGCCGCCGCGGGCGTGGGCGCGGACGCGCAGGGGCGCCTCGGTGTGGTCGTGGAGCGCGTGGAGGCCGCGCGCCAGGCTCGTACGGGCGCTGGCGGTCAGCCAGAGCTCGTCGTGGGGGTGCCGGGACGTCATGTGCCTGAGGGATCGGCCGGGGGGTGGCCCGCCTTGACCCTCGCGGCCACGGACCGGGTCGCATGTGGTCTACTGCGCGGCTGATGAGCGAGTGGTCGGACTGGTACCGGAGGGAGGACCCCACGGGCTGGGTGCTCCCGCGGATCCTGCGCCGGCGCGCCGAGGAACACCCGGACCGCGACTACCTCCGCGTCGGCGAGGGCCCGTGGCGCAGCTACGGCGAGGTCAACGCCATGGCGAACCGGGTGGCGAACGCCCTGATCGCGCGCGGGCTGCGCCCCGGCGAGGCGGTCTCGACGCTCATGCCGAACCACGAGGAGAACCTGGCGGTCTGGTTCGGCATCCAGAAGGCCGGGCGGCGTCCAGTGCCCCATCAACCTGGCGTACAAGGGCGGCTTCCTGTCGTGGGTCATCAACCTGCCGCAGTCGCGGTTCCTGGTGATCGCCGACACCCACCTCGACGCGCTGGCGATGGTGCGCGACGAGCTGCCGGCGCTCGAGCGCGTGATCGTCCACGTGACCGGGCGCGCCGGCCGGGCCGGATCCGTCGGTCCCGTGGGAGCCGCTGTCGGAGCTGATGACCGCGCCCGACGGCGAGCCGGGCGTCGACGTCACGTGGACGGACGACGCGCGGGTCATGTTCACGTCGGGCACCACCGGCCGCTCGAAGGGCGCGATCAAGCAGCACGCCTCCGACTACTTCTCGGGCCGCACCTACAACGAGGTCTGCGAGGTGACGGCGGAGGACACGTTCTTCTCCTGCCTCCCCCTGTTCCACTCGAACGCCCAGGTGCTGGCCGCGTACCCGGCCATGATCGCCGGGGCGCGGATCGCGTTCGCGGAGCGCTACAGCTCAGGCCGCTTCTGGCAGCAGGTGGTCGACTCCGGCGCGACGATCCTCAACACCGTCAGCGCCATCAACTACTTCATCTGGAACACGGCGCCGGGCCCGCTCGACCGGGCCCACACGGTGTCGCGGATCATGGCGATGCCCGCGCCGAAGGACATCTACGCCCGCTTCGAGGAGCGCTTCGGCATCCGCTTCATCGAGGGCTACGGCCTGACCGAGACCGGCATGGTCACGTACCACCCGCCGGGCCGGCCGCCGCGCCCGGGATCGTGCGGCATCGCGACCCCCGGGTTCGAGGTGTCGGTGGTCGAGCCGGGCACCGACCTGCCGCTGCCGCCCGACAGCCCGGGCGAGATCGTGGTGGACATGAAGATGCCCAACATCGTCATGCGCACCTACGCGGGGATGCCGGAGAAGACGGCGGAGGACTTCCGCAACCTCAAGCTCCACACCGGCGACCTGGGGCGGATGGACGAGGACGGCTACCTCTACTTCCTCGACCGGGTGAAGGACTACATCCGCCGCCGCGGCGAGAACGTCTCGTCGATGGAGGTCGAGCACGTCGTGACCTCCCACGCCGAGATCCTCGAGTGCGCCGCGATCGGGGTGAAGGCGCTGGAGGGGGCGTCGGCGGAGGACGAGATCCTGGTCTGCATCGTCGCCCGCGACGGCTGCACCCCGGACCCGGCGCAGCTGCTGGCGTGGTGCGCCGAGCGGATGCCCTACTTCGCCGTCCCACGCTACGTCCGCGTGATGGACCACCTGCCGAAGACCCCCACCGAGCGGGTGCGCAAGGTGGAGCTGCGCGAGGCGGGCGTCACCCTCGACACCTACGACCGCGAGGCGTGAGCGACCTCGACCTCGGCGAGGCCGCCGACTACATCCTCTCCGAGCGCCCCGGGCTCGACGAGGACCACGTGTGGGCGGTCCTGAACGAGCTGGGGGAGCCGCCGGCGAAGGGCCAGGACAAGCTGGCGCTGGAGATCCTCTCGCGGAGCCGCCCCGAGGTGCGGGCGAAGGACGCGAAGCGGATCCTCGAGGAGTGGCGGGCGTACGCCCGGCTCGCGGAGGAGTCCGACTGGGACGACTGAGCGGGGGCTAGGCGGTCGGCTCGAACACCACGGGCACCGGTTCGAACACCCGGATCCCGCCGTTGACCGCGCCGGACACGAGCGCGACGGTCGCATCGACCTCGCTGCCGGACTCCCGGATCGCGATGGAGGTGAGCGACACCGTCTGGGGCGTCAGGTCGGTGACGCCCTCCGCCAGCAGCATCAGGAAGCCGATGTGGAATGCCATCGCCGACATCTGCGCCTCGACGCCCGCGGCCAGGACGCCGTCGAGGGCGTCGATGGCGGGCTGCAGCACCGGCGGGACGCCCGTGCCGGGTCCCTGCGGCCACGCGACCGCCACGCGGCGCGGCCGGCCCGGGTCGATCCCCGGCGCGATGGCGAACCCGCGGCGGTACTCCAGGTCCACCGACACCACCGGCAGCGGCCGGTAGCGGCCCCGGAACGTCAGGACGTAGCGTCCCTGGGGGTCGGCCCCGACGTCGATGCCCTGGAGCTGGAACCCGTGCGGCAGGTTGTCGCGGACGAAGTCGATGAGCACCTGCGGCGCGCCGTCGGGGGCGTCGAGGCCCAGGTTGCCGCCGCCCCGGTGGATGCGGATGCGGTCGCCGAAGATGCGGCTCCGCGGGCCGCCGGGCAGGAACCCCAGCGGCCCGGAGCGGTAGACGGGCACGGCGAGGGCCGTGTCGACGATCCGGATCGCCCAGCGCAGCGCCGGGTCGGCCAGCGGCACGTCGGGGACCTCCGCGACCCCGCCGGTGACGGGGAACCGGCCGAGCTCCTTCGCGATGCTCCCGTCCTGGGTCACCTGCATCAGGTCGAGCGCCAGGGCGTCCAGGGCCGGGAAGCCCGCCGACGCCGTCGCCTGGACCAGGATGCGGGTCATGCGGCGATGGTCCCACCAGGGACCGGACCGGACAACCGCGGCGGCCGCTCCTCTAGATTCCCGCTCGTGTTCCGCGACGACGTCGAACGCCTCTTCGCCGAGCTCTACCCCGGGCGCACCGGGGCAGGGCGAGTCGCGGGCGCCGGTGGACGTGTACCTGACGGAGGGCCCGCCGCCGTCCTTGACGGTGGAGATGGACGTCGCGGGTGCGGACCCGTCCGCGATCGAGGTGTCGCTCTCCGACGACCTGCTGGTGGTGCGCGGCGAGCGCCGGCGCGCCGGCCAGGGGCGGCGGGTGTACCAGCACGCCGAGATCGCCTGGGGACCGTTCGCGCGGCGCGTGCGGCTGGGCGTGGCGGTCGACCCGTCGGCGGCGACCGCCGGCTGCGAGAACGGCATCCTCCGCATCACCCTGCCCCTGGCCCCGGCGCCCCCGGCGCGCCGCGTGGTGATCACGATCGAGCGGCCGTGAGCACCGAGGTCGAGCCGGACCCGCCGGTCCTGGAGGAGCCCGAGCAGATCCCGGAGGCCCTCCCGGTGCTGCCCCTGAAGGAGACGGTCCTCTTCCCCGACGCGGTCGCGCCGCTGGCGGTGGGCGAGGAGCGCTCCCTGCGCCTGCTCGACGACGTGCTCGACACGCCGGAGCGGATGCTGGTGATGGCGGTGAGCCGCGACCCGGAGCTGACCGAGCCGCCCCCGGACATGGTCCACGACGTCGGCGTGACGGCGGTGGTGCAGCGGATGGTGCGGGTGCCCGACGGCACCGCGCGGATCCTGGTGCAGGGGCGCCGCCGCGTGCGGATCGGGCCGTACACGCAGACGGAGCCGTACCTCGTCGCGCATGTGGAGGAGATGCCGGACCGCGCGGAGCGGACCGACGAGGTGGAGGCGCTCGCCCGGAACCTGCAGGGCGTGTTCACGCGGATGATCGGCCTGGTCCCCCACCTGCCCGACGAGCTGGGCGTGGCGGTGGCGAACATGGAGGACCCGACGACGCTCTCGTACCTCATCTCCGCGTCCATCCGGCTGTCGGTGGAGGAGCGCCAGGAGCTGCTGGAGGAGGTGGACCTGGAGGCGCGGCTGCGGCGGCTCACGGTGCTGTGCGCCCGCGAGCTCGAGCTGCTGGAGCTGGGCGCGAAGATCCAGAGCGACGTCCAGACGGACATGGAGAAGGGCCAGCGCGAGTTCTTCCTGCGCCAGCAGCTGAAGGCGATCCGGGAGGAGCTGGGCGAGGGCGACGCCGCCGGCGCCGAGGTGGACGGCCTGCGCGAGCGGCTCGCGGAGGTGGACCCGCCGCCGGAGGTGCGCGAGGCGGCGGAGCGGGAGCTGACCCGGCTGGAGCGGCTGCCCCAGGAGTCGGCGGAGCACAACGTGGTGCGCACCTACATCGACTGGATCCTCGCCATCCCCTGGAGCGTGCGGACCGACGACAACCTCGACCTGGGGCATGCCCGGGCGGTCCTCGACGAGGACCACTACGACATCGAGAAGGTGAAGGACCGGATCATCGAGCAGCTCGCCGTGACGCGGCTGAAGCCGGACGCGCCGGGGCCGATCCTGCTGCTGCGTGGGGCCGCCGGGCGTGGGCAAGACGTCGCTGGGCCAGTCGATCGCCCGGGCGCTGGGGCGCAGGTTCGCGCGGATCTCGGTGGGCGGCGTGCGCGACGAGAGCGAGATCCGCGGGCACCGGCGGACGTACGTCGGCGCGATGCCCGGGACCATCGTGCGCGCCATCCGCGACGCCGGCGCGATGAACCCGGTGATGATGGTGGACGAGATCGACAAGATGGGCGCCGACGTCCGCGGCGATCCCGCCTCCGCGATGCTCGAGGTGCTCGACCCGGCGCAGAACCACGGGTTCCGCGACCACTACCTCGACCTTCCCCTCGACCTCTCGCGGGTGCTGTTCGTGACCACCGCGAACGTGCTGGAGACGATCCCGGGGCCGCTGCTCGACCGGATGGAGGTGATCCGCCTCTCCGGCTACACGGAGGAGGAGAAGCTCCACATCGCCCGCCGGTACCTGCTGCCGCGCCAGATCGACGCGGCCGGGCTGCCGGACGGGACGCTGGAGGTGACCGACGAGGGCCTCTCCACCGCGATCGCCGAGTACACGCGTGAGGCGGGGGTGCGGCAGCTGGAGCGGCGCCTCGGCGCCATCGCCCGGCGGATCGCCCGGCGGGTGGCGGAGGGGGACGCGAGCCCCGTCGTCGCCGGCCCGGACGAGGTGCGGGAGATCCTGGGGCCGGAGCGGATCCACAACGAGGTGAAGCGGCGGACGAGCGAGCCGGGGGTGGCGACGGGCCTCGCCGTGACCGGCGCGGGCGGCGAGATCCTGTTCGTGGAGGCGACGGTGATGCCGGGGAGCGGGCGCCTGACGGTGACCGGCCAGCTCGGCGACGTGATGCGCGAGTCGGCCCAGGCGGCGGTGTCGTTCGTGCGCGCCCGCCAGGACACCCTGGGCCTGGACCTCGCGGACGACTACTTCGGGGCGCACGACATCCACATCCACGTGCCCGCGGGCGCCGTCCCGAAGGACGGACCCTCCGCCGGCGTGACGATGACGACGGCGCTGGTCTCGGCGCTCTCCGGACGCCCGGTGAACGAGGACGTCGCGATGACGGGCGAGATCACCCTGACCGGCCAGGTGCTCCCGATCGGCGGCGTGAAGGAGAAGATCATCGCGGCGAGCCGCGCCGGCATCGGCGGCGTGATCATCCCGAAGCTCAACGAGGACGGCCTCGCCGACCTCCCCCCGGGCCTCGCCGACGAGATGCGCATCACCCTCGCCGACCGCATCGAGCAGGTCCTGGACGTCGCGCTGGAGCCGAAGAAGCCGCCGCGGCGGAAGCGGACCAAGCCGCCACCACCCCGTCCTGAGCCTCGGAGGCGGGGCGGGGTTCCGAGGGTTCGTCCAATTGGACGGGCACGCGGGTTCAATTGCACCGGCGTTCACGGCCGATCGGACCGCGGCGGGGGTCGCGGCGGGGTGGGGAGCCGTCATAGGCTCGCGGCATGCCCGGTCTGATGGACACGCTCCGGAAGCGGCTGTGCTGTCCCCCGCCGCCCCGGGTGACGGGGGTGGTCGCGGGGTCGGGGGGCGGGAGCGGCGAGGTGTTCGTCGCGTGGGATCCCCTGGCAGGCGGGGTCGCGGCCGCGTACCGCGTGTACCGGCGGACGGCCCCGGGCGTGTGGCGGCCCCTCGCGACCGTCACGCCCACCGCCTTCGACCCTGCGTTCCCGGGGAAGGTCGTGCTGCTCGACTTCGCCGGGACGTTCCCGGGCGGGGGCGCGTCAGGCGGCGATGAGGACGGCGCGGGCCTGCGGCACTACGTCGTCGCCGCCCTGGCGACGTCCGGCGTCGAGGGGCCGTGGTCGGCGGAGGTCACCGCCGGGCCGCCCTGACGCCGCCGGGAGGCCCCGGCCGGGCCGGCGGGCTACGCCGCCCCCGTGCGCACCAGCACCTTCAGGGCGGTCCGGTCGTCCATCGCCGCGTAGCCGGCCGGGACCTCCTCCAGGGGGATGACGGTGTCGAGGACGGGTGACGGGTCGAGGGTGCCGGCGAGGATGTCCGCCATCAGCTCCTCGATGTAGCCGCGCACCGGGGCGACGCCGCCGAGCAGGCGGATGTTCTGCATGTGCACCCGCGCGAGGTTCACCGGGTGGACGGGGACCCCGACGTGGCCGACGGTGCCGCCGGGCCGGGCGACGTCGATCGCCGCCTCGAACGAGCTGGCCGCGCCCACCGCCTCGACCACGTGCTCCGAGCCGCCGTCCGTGAGCTCACGGACCCGGGCGACGGCCTCCTCGCCCCGCTCCGCCACCACGTCCGTGGCGCCGAACCCGCGTGCGATCTCCAGGCGGTCGTCGTGGTGGCCCAGGATGATGATCCGCTCGGCGCCCAGCCGCGAGCATGCGAGCACCGCGCACAGCCCCACGGCGCCGTCGCCGATCACGACGGCGGTGGCGCCGGGCGCGACGCCCGCGTTCATCGCGCCGTGGTGGCCGGTGCCCATGACGTCGGTGAGCGTCGCCAGGGCGGCGGCGAGCCGGTCGTCGGAGAGGTCCACGTCGTCGGGCAGCGGGACGAGGGTGCCGTCGGCGAGCGGCGCGCGCACCGCCTCGCCCTGCCCGCCGTCGTCCTGGCCGCCCCAGTAGCCGCCCGTCCGGCACGACGTCTGGAGCCCCTGGGCGCAGAAGTCGCACGTGCCATCCGAGTAGGCGAACGGCGCGATCACCCGCTGGCCGGGCCGGAGCGTCCGCACGTCCGCGCCGACCGCCTCCACCACCCCCATGAACTCGTGCCCGGTGCGCCCGGGGCGGCCGTAGATCTCCAGCTCGCCGCGGTACGGCCACAGGTCGCTGCCGCAGATGCACGCGTGCGTCACGCGCACGAGCGCGTCCGTGGGCTCCTTGAGGGTCGCGTCGGGGACGTCCTCGACGCGGATGTCCCGCGGCCCGTGGTACACGCTCGCCCTCATCCTGGCTCCTCCGCTCGTTCGCCGGCGATCATCATCGCGGTCTCGAGGAGGTCGGCGCCCTGCGCGTCCGGCTCCCCCAGCAACGGGTTGAGGGTTCCCTCCCCACGGCCCACCCACGCCACGCGCATCCCCACCGCCCGCGCGCCGCGGAGGTCCCACCAGTGGGCGGCGACCATCGTCGCGTCACCCGCCTCGGCGCCGATCGAGGCGAGGCCGTGGCGGTACACCCGCGCGTCCGGCTTGAACACGCCCACCTGGTCCGTCCCGACGACGTGGGCGAACCGGTCGCGCAGCCCCGCCGCCCGGAGGCCCGCCTCCGCCACGTCGGTCGGGCTGTTGGTGAGCACGGCCAGCGCGAACCCGGCGCCGTCCAGCACGTCGAGCGCCCGCCGTGGCCTCCGGGTAGGCCGGCATCGGGACCCCGGCGGTCGCGCCGCCCGGCCTCCAACAGCTCCGGGAACCGGCGGTACTCGCCCACGTGGTTCAGCGTCATCGCGGCCAGGATCGCCCGGTCCAGGGCGTCGGCGCCGATGCCCGCCGGGTCGAGCAGCGTGCCGTTCAGGTCGAAGACCCCGCCCACGGCCGGACCTCGTCACCCCACGTCGGCGACGGCGGCGAGGATCGCCGCGACCGAGACGTCGGGGTGCGAGACCATCGAGACGTGCGAGGCGGCCACCTCGGTGATCGTGGCGCCCGCCCGCTCGGCCATCCTGCGTTGCGCGGAGGGCGGGATGATCCTGTCCTCGGTGCCGATCACCGCCCAGCTCGGGAGCGTCCTCCAGGCCGGGGGCCCGGACGGGGTGGTGTTGGCGGCCAGCGTGAGCGGGCGCTGGCTCGCCGCGATCAGCCACCGGTCGGCCTCGGGGAGATCCTGTGCGAAGGCGGTGTGGACGGCGTCCGGCTTGCAGGTAGGCGTCGGCGTCCCCCTCGGGCGCCCCCGGGTATCCGACGATGTCCAGGACGGTGGTCGGGTCGGGCACGGCGAGCGCCGACCCCGAGTCGCCCAGGACCCCGAAGGTCGTCTCGCCCTCGTCGGGCAGGAACGCGTCGACGTAGACGAGCGCCTTCACGTCGCCGCCCCCGAGCGCGGCGTTGGTGATGACGAAGCCGCCGTACGAGTGGCCGACCAGCACGACCGGGCCGTCCGTGCGCTGAGCGATGAAGGAGGAGACGTACGGGGCGTCGGTCGTGACACCGCGCAGGAGGTTCGGCGGTGTGAGGACGGTGAACCCCTGCCCCTGCAGCTCGGTCGAGACGGCGCTCCAGCTGGAGCCGTCCGCCCAGGCTCCGTGAACGAGCACGATCGTGGGCTGCGGCATGCTGTCCTCCATGCGGGTCCGGCCGGTCCGGCGCAGCCTATGACGCGGGGAGGACCTCGACCACCGCGTTGTAGTCGGGGACGCCGCTCGCGTCGCGCTCCCCCGCCCGGATCAGTGCGTTGCACTCCGGGAAGAACATCTGGACGTTCCCGGCGCGGATCCGCGCGACGTGGGCGCGCGCCCGCACCTCGCCGCACCCGGAGCGCACCAGCAGCGGGTCACCCTCCCCCACGCCGATCCGCCGCGCGTCCTCGGCGGAGATGAACAGCGCGTCGCGGTTCGTGCCCGTGAGCGGGTCGTGATCGCGGAACACCATCGAGTTGAACTGCTTGCCGCGCCGCGTCGACAGCATCAGGTGCCCCTCGGGGATCCGGCGCTCCGGCGGCTCGACCACCGCGAAGTGCGCCCTGCCGTCCGGCGTCGGGAAGTCCCAGCCGTCGCACAGGCGCTCGCCGCCCCACTGCACCTGGTCGCCCGTCTCGCGCAGGCTCTCGATCCCCAGGTACATGGGCACGACGTTCGCGATCTCCACCCGGATGTCCTGACCGCTCGCCCACGTGATCAGGTGCGCGCGCTCCGGATCGACCCGCGCCGCGAGGTCGGTGAAGATCTCCCACTCGGTGCGCGCCTCGCCGCGGCGCGGTCCCCGGATGGGCGGGCTGTACGCCACGCGCCGCTCCGTCGTGGTCTCGGTGCCGCCGTCACGCTGCTCGTACCGGGTCGCGGCGGGCAGCAGGACGACCACCTCGCCCGGGTCGATGAGCATCTGGCTCGTCACCACGATGTCCTGGTGCACGCGCACCGGCGTGCGCGCCAGGCGGCCCGCCACAAGCCCGGGGTCGGGGAGCGTGTCCAGGAAGTTGCCGCCGCTCGAGTAGAGCACCTCCAGCTCCCCGGCCCCCGCCGCCTCCACCATCCGCTCCGCGTCGAGGCCCGGCTCCGCGGGCACGGGGAAGCCCCAGTGCTCCGACAGGGCCGCCGCCGACTCCTCCCCGACCGGCACGCCGCCGGGGAAGGCCGTCGCGTACGCCCCCATCTCGGCGCCGCCCTGCACGCCGGAGTGGCCGCGGATGGGCATGAGCCCGGCGCCGGGGCGGCCGATGTTGCCGCGGGCGAGCGCCAGGTCGATGACGGCGCGGACGTTGTCGGAGCCGAAGGCGTGCTGGGTGAGCCCCATCGACCACACCAGCACCGCGGAGTCGGCGGCCGCGTACATCGCCGCGAACCGCTCCATGTCGGCGCGCGACGTCCCCGACAGCCGCTCCAGCTCGTCCCAGCCGAGGTCGTCGAGCGCCACCTCCAGCGCGTCCCAGCCGGTGGTGTGCTCCGCGATGAACGCCTCGTCGAGCCCGCCCGTGGCGCGCAGGGTCTTCAGCACGCCGGCGATGAACGCGATGTCCCCGCCGACGGAGACCTGGAAGAACTCGTCGGTCATCCGCGTGCCGAACATCGCGCTCTCGGCGTTCGACGGCACCCAGTAGCGCTCGAGGCCCGGCTCCCGGTACGGGTTGACCACGGCGACCCGGGTGCCCTCCTTCCGGGCCAGGTGGAGGTACTTCATGACCACCGGCTGGGCGTTCGCCACGTCGGACCCGAACAGCACGATCAGGTCGGACGCCATCAGGTCGGTGTAGGAGATCGTGGTGGCGCCCGCGCCGACCATCGACTTGAGCGCCGCGGTAGACGGCGCGTGGCACACCCGCGCGGCGTTGTCCACGTTGTTGGAGCCGAGGAAGCGGGTGACCTTCCCGGCCGCGTAGTAGACCTCGTTGGTGATGCCGCGGGCCGTCATGTAGAGGCCGAAGCGGTCGCCGCCGGCGCGCCGGATGCGCTCGGCCACCAGGTCGAGCGCCACGTCCCACGACACGCGCGAGAACCCCGGCTCGCCCGCGCGGCGGACCATCGGGTAGGCGAGCCGCCCGAGGTCCCGCAGCTCGGCGCCGGACAGGCGCTTCAGCTCCCCCACGTCGGTGAGCAGGCCGTGGTCCATCTCCCCCATCGTGTTCACGCGCAGCAGGCTGAGGCGCGTGGTGCAGAGGTGGACGCCCTCGATGGTCCAGTCGTGCAGGCCCGCGACGCCGAGGGCGCAGCCGTCGCACACGCCCTTTCGCAGGATCCGCGAGGCGTAGGGCAGGGCGCGCCGGTTCTCCCAGGCCGCCCGGAGCATGTCCAGGTAGTGGTTCGGCTTCGTCAGCCCGAGGCCGTTGGGCCGCAGGCTGACCCACAGGTCGCGCCGGCGGGGCCTGGTCCGCGCCATCAGGCCCCCTCGATCCGCTCGGCGCCGCAGTACACGTTGAACCCGTCATCGCGGAGGAATCCGACCAGGGTCATCCCGAGCCGCTCCGCCGCATCGGCCGCCAGGCTCGAGGGGGCCGACACCGCCGCCAGCACCGGAATCCCCGCCACCGCGGCCTTCTGGACGATCTCGAAGCCCGCCCGCCCGGAGACCATGAGGACCCGGTCGTGCAGGGGCAGGTCGCCGGCCAGCGCGGCGGCGCCGACGACCTTGTCGACCGCGTTGTGGCGCCCGATGTCCTCGCGGGCCAGGAGGAGCCGCCCGGCCGGGTCGAAGAGCCCCGCGGCGTGGAGGCCACCGGTGGCGTCGAACACCAGCTGCGCCTCCCGCAGCCGGTCCGGCATCGCCCGGAGGGCGTCGCCGCCCAC
This sequence comes from Miltoncostaeaceae bacterium, assembly GCA_963749475.1. GTDB lineage: Bacteria > Actinomycetota > Thermoleophilia > Miltoncostaeales > Miltoncostaeaceae > Miltoncostaea. The sequence continues at coordinate 60,048 of CAVVMP010000010.1, read as the reverse complement.
CGCCGGGCCGCCCGGCAGCGGGTCGCAGCGCACCTCGACGGCGTCGAGGCTCGTGATGCCGCAGATGCCGCACGCCGAGGTCATCGCGTGGGCCCGGTCCGCGCCGAGCGTCACCGGGCCGGCGCTGCGGACGGTGACCACGTTGAAGCGCTGGTCCTCGCGGTCCACGTCGTCGCAGTACGCGACCCTGCGGATCGACCCGGGGGCGACCACGCCCTCGGTGACGAGGAAGCCGGCGGCGAGCTCGAAGTCGTCCCCCGGCGTGCGCATGGTGACGGCGACGGCGTCGGTCGTCCCGTCCGGGCCGGTCACCCGGATCTCCATCGGCTCCTCGCCCGCCAGCCGGTCGCGCAGCGTCCGCCGCTCGCCGCCCCGGACGGCCACCACCCGGCGCCGTGCGGCCGGTGCGCTCATGACACGATCCCGCCATGGCCGGCGAGCGCGACGTGACCGTCGAGCGGGCGCGGGAGCTCGCGCGCGAGCTGGCGCCCGCGACCGACTTCGAGCTGGTGCCGGTGCCCGAGTCGGCGGGCCGCGTGCTCGCCGCCGACGTGGCCGCCGCGCGCGACCTCCCCGCGGCGGACGTCTCGGCGATGGACGGCTGGGCGGTGCGGGCGGAGGACACGCCCGGCGAACTGCACGCCGTCGGCGAGAGCTCCGCCGGCGCCCCGTGGGAGCCCGAGCTGCGCCCCGGCGAGGCGGTCGCCATCTCCACCGGGGGCGTGCTGCCGCCGGGCGCCGACGCCGTCGCCCGCCGCGAGGTGACCGACGTGGAGGGCGACCGGGTGAGGGTGGCGGCGGACGTGGAGCCGTGGCACGACGTGCGCCGCCAGGGGGAGCTGATCCGCGACGGCGCGCTGCTGCTGGAGGCCGGGCACAAGGTGGCGCCGCACGAGGTGGGCGCGATCGGCGCCGTGGGCCTGGCCCGGGTGCCGTGCCTGCGCCGCCCCACCGCCGCCGTGCTCGCCACCGGGGCGGAGCTGGTGCCGCTGGGCGACCCGGCCGGCCCGGCGCAGGTGTACGACTCGAGCCGCCACGGGGTGGCCGCCCAGCTCGCCGCCGGCGGCGCCGAGGTGGTCGCGGTCGCGACGGTCGGCGACGACCTGGAGGAGACCGTCGCCGCGCTCGGGGCGATGCTCGACGCCGGCGTCGACGTGGTCGTGACGTGCGGCGGCATCTCGGTGGGCCCCCACGACCACGTGCGTGCCGCGCTGGAGGAGCTGTGCGTGGAGGAGGTGATGCGCGGCGTCCAGGCGACGCCCATCCGCCCGACGTGGCTCGGGCACCGCGGGCGCCAGGCGGTGCTGGGGCTGTCGGGCAACCCCGCGTCCGCCGCCGTCGCCGTGCACCTGCTGGGCCGGCCCCTGATCGGGGCGCCGGAGGACTGGTGGCGCCGCGGCCCCATCTCCGTCGCCGTCGCCGGGCATCCCGAGCGCGTGGAGCTGGTGCGCTGCAGCGAGCGCCGCGGGGCGCTGGTGCCGGCCCGCCATCAGGGCGCCCACGCGGTCACGTCGCTCACCGGGACGGACGCGCTGGCCATGGTGCCGCCGGGCGGCGTCGCCGCCGGCGAGGTGGTGGCGTACTCCCGCATGGCCTGACCGGCCGCCCGACGCGCTGCGGCCAGATCCTCGGGGGTGTTGACGTTCGCCAGCCCGGCGGCGCCGCCGGGCAGCCCGGCCGCGTCGATCCACGTCACCCGGATCGCGTCGAGCAGGTCCGTCATGCGGTCGCGGCCGGCGTCGAGCAGGTCCCGCGCGGTGGCCGCGACGCCGGCGCGGTAGGCGGCGGCGAGCGGGTGGGCGCGCCCGTCCGCCCGCGGCACGGCGGCGTCCGCGCCGGGGCCGAGCGCCGCGAGCACCGCGGCGACGAGCTCCGCCCCGGCGAACGGCATGTCCACCGCCAGCACGAACGCGTCCTCCCCGGGACGGAGGGCGGCGAGCCCGGCGGCGATCCCCTCGAGCGGGCCGCGGCCGGGGCGGGCGTCCTGCGTCACGACCACGCCGAGGGGCAGCGGCGGCAGCGCCTGCCCGGGCGCCCGGACCACCACCACGCGGCCGACGGCGGGCCCGAGCGCGTCGACGGCGCGCGACAGCAGCGTGCCGCCGCCCCAGGGGACCGCCGCCTTCGGGGCGCCCATCCGGGCGGACGCGCCGCCCGCGAGCACCACGCCCGCGGCGGGCCGGCTCATCCTCCGATGAGGCTCATGGGGCGGCCGGTGTACGTCCAGGTGGGGTCGGCCATGCCGTGGCCGGCCTCCTTGCGGGCGACGGCGCCCGTCGCGATGCGGGCGAGCTCCTCGTCGGACGCCCCGGCGCGCATCGGTCCGCGCAGGTCGGTCTCCCACTCGGCGAACAGGCACGTCCGCAGCTGCCCGTCGGCGGTGAGGCGCAGCCGGTCGCAGCTCGCGCAGAACGGCTCGGTGACCGACGAGACGAACTGGAGCATCCCCGCGCCGTCGGCGAACCGCCAGCTTGTGCCGGTGGCGGAGGCGCGTTCGGGCGCCATCGGCAGCAGCGGCCACCTGGCCCCGATCATGTCGCGCAGCTCCTCCCCCGACAGGACCGCCTCACGCGTCCACTCGCGGGGGGCGTCGAGCGGCATCACCTCGATGAAGCGCACCACGTACGGACGGCGACGGGCGAGCTCGGCGAGCGGCAGCACGTCCGGCTCGCTCACGCCCCGCAGCGCGACGGCGTTCACCTTGATGGGCCGCAGCGACTCGTGCCGCTCGCACGCCGCCAGTCCGGCCAGCACCCGGTCCAGGTCGCGGCGGCGGGTGATCATCGCGAAGCGCTCGGGGTCGAGCGAGTCGATCGAGACGTTCAGGCGGCTCAGGCCGTTCGCGACGAGGTCGTCAACCGTGTCCTCCAGCAGGACGCCGTTGGTGGTCATCGCCACCTCGCGGACGCCCGGCGCCGCGACGATGCGCCCGATCAGCGCCGGCAGGCCGGGCCGCACCAGCGGCTCACCGCCCGTCACGCGGATCTCGCTGACCCCGAGCCCGGCGAACAGGTTCACCAGCCGCATCAGCTCGTCGTCGGTGAGGAGCTCCTCGCGGGGGAGCCACTTCATCCCCTCCGCCGGCATGCAGTACCGGCAGCGGAGGTTGCAGCGGTCGGTGACCGAGAGTCGCAGCGAGCGGTGGGTCCGCCCGAAGCCGTCGCCGAGCCGGTCCGGTGCGCTCATCGCCCCATCCTAGAGCGACGCCCGCTCACACGCCGCCGCGACGTTCGCAGGCGGCGGACATCCCGGCACGGGCATGACGCGGCGGGGGCCGGATCGCCGACCCCCGCCGCGGGGCACATCAACGCGAGAGCGCTTCCTCGACGGCCCGGCCCGTCAGGACCCGGACCAGGTGGCGCCGGAAGTCCGCCGACGCCCACGTGTCGTCGGGCGGGTCGGTGCCCTCGTCGGCCTTCTCGGCCGCCTGGCGGACGCCGTCGCGCGGGGCGCCGGTCATCGCCGCCTCCGCCGCCGCCGCGCGGAGCGGCTTCTGGCCCATGTTGGTGAGGCCGATCCGGGCCCCCTCGATGGTGCCGTTGGCGGAGCCGACGAGCGCCGCCACGCCGACCGTCGCCCAGTCGAGCGAGCGCTGGCGGAACTTGAGGTAGCTCCAGCCGGCGTTGCCGACCTTCGGGACGCGGACCTCGGTGATGATCTCGTCCTCGCCCAGGGCCGTGTCGAAGAAGCCCCGGAAGAAGTCGGAGGAGCCGATCTCGCGGGTCCCGTTCGGCCCCTGCGCCACGATCACCGCGTCCAGCGTGAGGCAGATCGTGGGGAGGTCCGACGCCGGGTCGCCGTGGGCGAGCGAGCCGCCGATGGTGCCGCGGTGCCGCACCTGGGGGTCGCCCACCAGGCCGGCCCCGTAGGCGATGAGCGGGCAGTGCTGCGTGGCGACCGGGTCGGTGTTGAGGTCGTGGTGGCGCGTGAGCGCCCCGATCGCCAGGTGGTCGCCGGCGTCGGTGACCCCGGTGAGCCCCAGCCGGCCGATGTCCACCAGCGTGCCGGGGCGGGCGAGCCGCAGCTTCATGAGCGGCAGCAGGCTGTGCCCCCCGGCGAGCAGCTTCGCGTCGTCCTTGGTGCGCAGCAGCTCGAGGGCGTGGTCAACCGACTCGGCGATCTCGTAGTCGAATCCGGACGGGATCATCGCTTCGCCTCCTGGATCGCGCGCCACACCCTCTCGGGCGTCGCGGGCCTCTCGACGTCCGTCACGCCCAGGTGCGACAGGGCGTCCACGATCGCGTTGACCACGGCCGGCGGCGAGGCGATCGTGCCCGCCTCCCCGATCCCCTTCACCCCGAGGGGGTTCGTCGGGCTCGGCGTGCAGGTCCTGCTGAGCTCCATGTGCGGGATCTCCGGCGCGCCGGGGACCATGTAGGTGGTCATCGTCCCGTGCTGGAGGTTGCCCTCCTCGTCGTAGGAGGCCTCCTCGAACAGGGCCTCCGCGATGCCCTGGGCCACGCCGCCGTGCACCTGGCCCTCGACGACGAGCGGGTTGATGACGACGCCGCAGTCGTCCACGGCGACGTACTTGAGGATGTCCACGCTGCCCGTCTCGGTGTCAACCTGCACCACGCACGCGTGGGCGCCGTTCGGCCACGAGAAGTTCGGCGGGTCGTAGAGGTACGTCGCGGTGAGGCCCGGCTCCATCCCGTCGGGGAGGTCGTGCGCGGTCCACGCCGCGAACGCCAGCGCCTTGATGTTCACGGACTTGTCGGTCCCCTTGACGGTGAAGTCGCCGCGGGTGAACTCGAGGTCGTCCTCGCTGCACTCCAGCTGGTGGGCCGCGAGCGTCCGCGCCTTCGCGAGCACCTTCTCGCCCGCGTGGTGCATCGCGACGCCGCCGACCGCCAGCGACCGGCTGCCGTAGGTGTCCATCCCGAGCGGCACCACCTGGGTGTCGCCGTGGAGCACCTCGATGTCCTCCACGTCCACGCCGAGCTGGTCGGCCGCGATCTGGGAGAACGTGGTGACGTGCCCCTGGCCGTGCGGCGTGACGCCGATCAGGACCCGCACCGTGCCGGTGGGGAGCATCTCGATCGTCGCCGCGTCCCACCCGCCGGCGACGTACTTGAGCGCGTGGAGCACGCGCGACGGCGCGAGGCCGCACATCTCGGTCCAGGTGCTGAGCCCGATCCCGATCTGCTTGGTGTCCCCGCTCGCCTGGCGCTCCTTCTGCTGGCGGCGGCACGTCGTCGTAGCCGACGGCCTTCATCATCGCGTCGTGGGTCAGCGGGTAGTCGCCCGAGTCCACCGTGAGGCCGGCCGCGATCGTGAAGTTGGGGAAGCTCTCGGTGGGGATGTAGTTCTTGCGCCGGATCTCCGCGGGGTCCATCCCGAGCTCCCGGGCGAGGTGGTCGAGCGTCCGCTCGACCGCGTAGGTCGCCTCGGGCCGGCCCGCGCCGCGGTACGCGTCGGTCGGCGTGGTGTGCGTGAAGATGTTCGTGTACTCGAAGTCGTAGCCCTCGATGTTGTAGAGCCCGCCGTAGAGCCAGGCCGACAGCATCTGGATGCCCGGGGTCACGATCTGGTGGTACGCGCCCGACGGAGCACCAGACGTTGACGCGGACGGCCTTCAGCACGCCGTCCCTCGTCGCGGCCATCTCCATGTCGGTGTAGAGGTCGCGGCCGTGGATCGTGGCGAGGTAGCCCTCGGAGCGCTCCTCGGTCCACTTGATCGGCGTGTTCAGCCGCCGCGCGAGGGCGAGGCAGATCGACTCCTCGGCGTAGGTCTCGAGCTTCGAACCGAAGCCGCCGCCCACGTCCGGGGCCACGACCCGCAGCTTCGCCTCGGCGATGCCGCACGTGATCGCCTGGGTGGTGCGCACGATGTGCGGGATCTGGCTCGCCGTGTACATCGTGAACTCGCCCATGGCGACGTTCGGGTCGACGACCACGCCGCGCGGCTCCATCGCGTTCGGGATGAGCCGGCGCAGGCGGTGCCGCATCTTGACCTTGACCAGGTCCGGGTCGTCGAAGAAGGGCTTCGACGTCTTGTGCGGAGCCGGCGAGTCGCCCTTCTCGAACCCCCAGACGCTCGACACGTTGGTGCCGAAGTCGTCGTGGACGAGCGGGGCGCCGTCCTCCATCGCCTTGAGCGGGTCGGTGACGGCCGGGAGCGGCTCCCAGTTCGACCTCGACGAGCTCCGCGGCGTCCTTGGCGAGCGCGCGGCTCGTCGCGACGACCACGGCGACGCCGTCGCCGACGTGGCGCGCCTTGTCCTTCGCGAGCGGCCAGTGCTCGCTCATCTTGATGTCGTCCGTCACCGGCCACGCGCAGACGAGGGGCGCCGCCCACTCGCTCGCGAGGTCGTTGCCGCTGAACGCCGCCACGCAGCCGTCCATGGCGAGGGCCTTCGAGACGTCGACGCCGTTGATGCGCGCGTGGGCGAACGGGCTGCGGACGATGTGCGCCCAGAGCATCCCGGGCACGGTGATGTCGTCGACGTAGCGCGAGCGCCCGGTGATGAGCTCGGGGTCCTCCTTGCGGACGATGGGCTGCCCGATGTACGCCGAGGGCTGTTCGGTGGTCGCCACGCCGCCTCCTAGGACCCGGCCACGGCCGCGACGGCCTTGACGATGTTCTGGTAGCCCGTGCAGCGGCAGAGGTTGCCCTCGAGCCCGTGGCGGATCTCCTCCTCCGACGGGTTCGGGTTCTCCTTCAGCAGGGAGGTGGCCGCCATGATCATCCCCGGGGTGCAGTAGCCGCACTGGAGGCCGTGGTTGGTCTGGAACGAGGCCTGCATCGGGTGGAGCTCGCCGTTCGTGGCGAGGCCCTCGATGGTGGTGACCTCCATGCCGTCGACCTGGACGGCGAGGAGGGTGCACGACTTCACCGACTCCCCGTTCACGTGGATCGTGCAGGTGCCGCACGACGAGGTGTCGCACCCGACGTTGGTCCCGGTGAGGCCGAGGCCTTCACGCAGGAAGTAGACGAGGAGCTCGCGCTCCTCCACGTCGGCCTCGTGCCGGACGCCGTTGACGGTGACCGTGATGTGCTTCACGCCGTCCTCCCCCCTTTCCGGCCGCCCCCGCGGCCGAGCAGTCGCTTGATGGACGACACGAGCGCCGCGACCGCGAGCGAGAGGCCCGAGAGGGGCTTGTCCGCCTGCGTCACGGCCGCCGCCGCCTCCTCGGGCGATGCCGACAGCTGCGCCTGGATGCACGACGCGAACTGGTCAACCAGCTTGTTGGACACGTCCTGGACCACCCCGGGGCGGCCCAGCTGGGCCACCTGGCCGGAGAAGTGCAGGTCCGTGTCCATGTGCACGCGCGTCCCGCCACCCTCGATCCCGGTGAGCTGCGAGGCGACCGTGCCGTCGGCGCCACCCTTCCCGCGCGTGTCGCGGCCGCTGACGGCCAGCGTGACCCTGCGGGCCGCGTCGTCGCGGTCAACCAGCTTCACGTCCACGAGGAACTGCATCCCGACCGGGCCGAGCTTGACCCCCATCTCGGCCTTCCAGGTGTTCTCGTCCACGACCTCCTTGAGCTTCGCGCCGGGCATGCACGGGATGACCCGCTCGGCGTCGAGGAGGACGTGGAGCGTCTGGTCGGGCGAGGCCGGGACCTCGAACTGGTGCTCGAGCTTCACGAACCGCTCCTTCCGGGATCCTCCGCCGATCATCCCGGCGCGCCGGACTTCGCGTCAAACGTTGCAAAGGGGTTGCAGCCCCGGGCACGCTCCCGTGAAACCGATCGGCGCCGCCGCCGGTAGGAACGGTCAACCGTGCTCCGACCGGGAGGGATGATGACCACGTCCACGATGCGCAGGTGCCGCGTGCTGGCGGCGACGGCCGTCGCCGCGCTGACCCTGGGGGGCGGCGGTGCGCTGCTCGCCGCGACGAGCCACACCACCACGGCCCACGCCACGCTGAAGGCCTCGACCGAGGTGCCCGCGCCGAAGGGCGCCGGCGCGGCGTCCGGGTCCTTCAACGGGACCCTGAAGGGCAAGCGGCTCCACTGGACCCTCCGCTTCTCGAAGCTCAGCTCGAAGCCCGCGGGCGCGCACATCCACACGGGCGCGCGCGGCAAGACCGGCCCCGTGGTGGTGGTGCTCTGCGGGACGACCTGCCACTCCGGCATGTCGGGCACCGCGACCCTCAGCGCGAAGTTCCTCGCGGCGATGAGGGCGGGGAAGACCTACGTGAACGTCCACACCACCAAGAACCCCAGCGGCGAGATCCGCGGCCAGGTGAAGCTCACGACGAAGTAGCCCGTCACCGACGGCCCCGGGCCGGCCGGCCCGGGGTCAGGCGGCGCGCGACTCCCGGAGGCGCTGGATGCCGGGGGCGGCGGAGCCGGGGAGCAGCTCGGGGTCGCCCGGAGCGGCGGGGGCGAGGAAGTCGGCCTCCACGTCCGCCGTCAGGCGGTACGGCCGGGTCGCCAGGGCGGGGCCCAGCAGCCGGCGCAGACGGGAGATCTCGCTCCTCGCCGTCGTCGCGGAGCCGCCCGCGCCGTGGAGGGCGGCGCCGAGCTCGCCCGCCGACAGCCCCTCGGGCGCCGCGGCCAGGAGCGCCAGGATCTCGGCGTGGCGCGGGCTCAGGTGGAGGGGGCGCCCGTCGAGGGACGCGTCCGCCCCGCCCAGCAGGCGCAGGCGCAGCCGGCGGGCGGCCGGTGCGGCCTCCCCGTCCTCCGACGCCCACACCAGGAAGCCCCCCGTCCCGGGGAGCTCCTCCGCGCGGAAGGTCGCGCCGCCCGGCAGGAACCCCACGCCGCCGTCCCCCGGGATCCCCACATGGGTGCCGAGCCAGCCGATCGGGTCGGCCATCACCACCCGCCCCGTCCGCGTCACGACGCCCGTCGGCCGGCGGCCGAGGTGGGCGTGGCGGCGGATGTACGCCTCCCGCAGCCGCTCGTCGTCGCGCCACAGCTCCTGGTGGAGCGACCCGCTCGCCGCCGCCGCCGCCGCGGTCACCAGCGCCAGGCTGTGGGGGTGGGCCATCCGGTACGGCCCCGTCAGGTCCACGGTGCCGAGCAGGCGGCCGGTGCGGGGCTCGAAGATCGGGCTGGCCGAGCACGTCCACGGGTGGACGGTCGCGTTGTAGTGCTCCGCCGAGAACACCTGGACGGGGTGGCGCACCGCGATCGCCGTGCCCAGCGCGTTGGTGCCGGCGCCGGCCTCGCTCCAGAGCGTCCCCTCCGCGAAGTTCATCCGGTCCTCCGCGAGCACCCGCACCCGCGGCGGGCCCTCCACCCACAGCAGCTCGCCCTCCGCGGAGCACACGACGACCAGGTGCCGCAGGGTCCGCGCCACGTCGGCGAGGAGGCTGCGGAACGTCGGCATCATCCGCGCCAGCGGGTGCTCCTCGCGGAGCTCGCGCAGCTCCTGGTCGGAGTGGACCCGCGGCGGGACGTGGCCCTCGGGGCGCACGCCGGCCCCCGCGGAGCGCCGCCACGACTCGGCGATCACCGCGCGCACCGCCAGCGGCGGCGCCGGCGCCCCGCCGCCCACGAAGTCGGCGTGGGCGCGGCGCAGCTCACGCGCCCGCTCGACGGGGTCGGTGCCGGCGTCGAAGGCCAGCCAGGGGTTGCGCCGCGTCGCCTCCACCGCCCCCGGGCCGCCCCGCGGGATCCTCAGGCCCGGCCGGCGCGGGCGGGCGCGGCCGGGTGCGCGGCGTTCGCCACCTGCACGATCTCCGCGCCGATGGCGATCGCGACCTCCTCGGGCGTCTTCCCGCCGATCGAGAGGCCGATGGGCGCGTGGACCCGCGCCAGCTCCTCCTCGGTGACGCCCTCCGCCACCAGCGCCGCCCGGCGCCGGTCGGTGGTGCTGCGGCTGCCCATCGCCCCGATGTACCCGGCGGGCGTCCGCAGGGCCGCCAGCAGCGCGGGCACGTCGAACTTCTGGTCGTGGGTGAGCACGCAGATCGCGGTGCGCTCGTCCACGGCGGCGCGGGCGATGAACTCCTGCGGCCACTCCGTGACCAGCTCGTCGGCGTCGGGGAACCGCGCCTTCGTCACGAAGATCGCCCGCGGGTCGCACACCGTGACCCGGTAACCCATGAAGCGGCCGAGCGTCGCGAGCGACGACGCGAAGTCGATGGCGCCGAACACGTACATCGCCGGCCGCGGGACGATCGAGGAGACGAACCAGTCGGTCCCGCCGACGTCAACGATCTCGCTGCGCCCGAGGGCGAGCAGGGGGCGCGCCGCCGCGTCCACCTCGTCGCCGGCGTCGCCGTCGCGCTCCACCACGCGGGACCGGCCCGGCTCGTCGCCGCCGATGGCGGTGACGTACGCGATCGGGCGCTCCTCGCGCACCGCCTCGGCCACGCGGGCGACCAGCTCCGGGTCGAGCGGCTCGATGAACACGTCGAACGGAGCCGCCGCAGGGCAGCCCCACCTCCATCGCGTCCTCGTCGGCGTAGCCGAAGCTCGCGAGCCGCGGCGGGCCGCCCTGGAGGACCTCCTCGCTCTGGATGTACACGGCGGGCTCCACGCAGCCGCCGGTCACCGACCCCGCGACCTCGCCGGACTCGGACACGGCCATCACGCTGCCGGGCAGGCGCGGCGCGGAGCGCTGCGTCCGCACCACGGTGCCGAGGGACGCGCGCCGTCCCTCGCGGATCCACCCCTCGAGCGTCGGAAGCACGTCGCGCACGGGAAAACGCCCTCTCGATCGGACCGGGGCCCGACCCTAGAGGCGGCCCCCTAACTGGTCAATATCATCACGAGCTCGTTCCCGGCAGGGAGGAAGGGCGTGCGGTTCACCGACGTCGAGCAGCTGGAGCAGGCCCTCGCGGGCGAGTCCTACCTGGCGGACCGCGGGCTGGCGGTGTCGGCGTACCTGGCGCTGACCCTGCGCCGGCCGCTGCTGCTGGAGGGCGAGCCGGGGGTCGGCAAGACCGAGATCGCGCGGACCCTCGCCCGGGTCCTCGACGCCGAGCTGATCCGGCTGCAGTGCTACGAGGGCATCGACGCGGGCCAGGCGCTCTACGAATGGGACTACGCGCGCCAGCTGCTGTACGCGCGGACGCTCCAGGAGGGCACCCTCGACCCGTCGAAGCGGGCGGCCGAGCTGTACGGCCCCGAGTTCCTGGTGGAGCGGCCCCTGCTGCGGGCCGTCAGGGCGGGCGCCGGGGCGGTGCTGCTGGTGGATGAGCTCGACCGGGCCGACGAGGAGTTCGAGGCGTTCCTGCTCGAGGTGCTCGCCGACGCCGCCGTGACGATCCCGGAGATCGGGACGATCACCGCCGAGGCGCCGCCCGTCGTGGTGCTCACCTCCAACCGCACCCGCGAGCTGCACGACGCGCTGAAGCGCCGCTGCCTCTACCACTGGATCGACTACCCCGAGCGGGACCGCGAGGTGGCGATCATCCGCCTGCGCGCCCCCGAGGCGTCGGAGGCGCTGGCCGAGCAGGTGGCCGACGTGGTGGCGAAGCTCCGCGGCATGGACCTGGCCAAGCCGCCCGGGCCGGCGGAGTCGATCGACTGGGCCCGGGCGCTCGCGGCCCTCGGGCTCGGGCGGATGGACGTGGCGGCGGCGCAGGAGACGCTCGGGTGGGCCGTCAAGAACCGCGACGACCTGGCCACGGTCCGGCGGCGGCTCCCCGAGGTCATGGAGACCTGAGACCGTGAGCGACCCGCTCGAGGGCGTCGTCGCCCTGGCGTCGTCCCTGCGCACCGCGGGGGTGCCGGTCGGGACCGGCCGGATCCTGTCCTTCGCCGAGGCGTCCCGCCACGTCGGGCCCGGCGACCTCTACTGGGCGGCGCGCGCCACCCTCGTGTCGCGGCGGGAGGACATCGAGGCCCTCGACCGCGCCTTCCAGGAGGCGTTCGGTGTGACGCAGCCGCAGTCGCCGCACCAGCCGGTGGCGGACCGCCGTCAGCAGCTCGTGGCCCCCACCGAGCTCACCGCCTCCGGGCCGCCGCAGGAGGGGGAGGCGCAGTCCAACCTCGCCAGCCCCGTGGAGGCGCTGCGGCGCAAGGACTTCGCGGCCTGCACCCCCGACGAGATCCGCCTGCTCGGCCGGCTGATGACGCGGCTGCGGCTGCGCGCGCCCGAGCGGCGCACCCGGCGCCGGCGGCCCGCCCGCGCGGGCGACCCGGATCTGCGCCGCACGCTCCGCCGGGCGATGCGCACGGGGGGCGAGCCGATCGACCGGGCGTGGCGCCAGCGGCGGCGCCAGCGGCGGCGGCTGCTGCTGGTGCTCGACGTCTCGGGATCGATGTCCACCTATTCCCGGGCGCTCGCGATGTTCGCCCACGCGGCCCTGCGCAGCGGGCCCGACTGGGAGGCCTTCGCGTTCGGCACCCGCCTCACCCGGATGACCCGGGCGCTGGCGGCGTCGGACCCGGACGCGGCGTTCGCCGCCGCGGCGGAGGAGGTGACCGACTGGGACGGCGGCACCCGGATCGGCGCGAGCATCAAGCGGCTGTGCGACGAGTGGGGCCGCACCCGGGTGGTGCGCGGGTCGGTGTGCGTGATCCTCTCGGACGGCCTCGACGTGGGCGACCCCGTGCTCCTCGGCGAGCAGATGGCCCGCCTGGCGCGGCTGGCGCACCACGTCATCTGGCTCAACCCGCTGAAGGGCGGCGCCGGCTACGAGCCCCTGGCCCGCGGGATGGCCGCCGCCCTCCCGCACGTGGACGTGTTCCGCCCCGGCCACAACCTCCAGAGCCTGGAGGAGGTCGCCGACGTGATCGCCCGGCTCTGACCCGGCGCGGTCCGGGACCGGGCCGCGTCGGACCTCAGTCGTCCCCGGCCTCGTCGAGCAGGCGCGCCCGCTCCGGGTCCGTGCGGAGGTAGCCGTCGATGATGAACGGGCCGAACCACGTGATGAGGCAGAAGGTGACGTAGGCGACCACGACCGGAACCAGCACCGGGGTGGGGACGGCGGAGCGCCCCGCGTCGCTGATCAGCAGGCGGAAGAGGCCGTACAGGCCCAGGGCGAGCGCCCATCGCGCCCACACGGGGAAACGGGCGAGGAACAGCAGCCACGGGTACAACACCCGTCCGGCTGGGGTGCGGGCACGGGCCGTCTCGAGCAGGAGCCGGCGCGTCTCGGCGTCGCCCGGGTCGATCCGCAGGGAGGTGCGCACGCCGTCCGCGGCCCGCCCGAACCGGAGTGCCATGAAGTCCGCCCGGGCGAGCCCGGCGTGGGCGCGGGGGTCATCCGGGTTGCGCGCGAGCACCTCGCGGAACGCCGCCTCGGCCTCGCCGCGCCGGTTCGTCGCCAGGAGCACGTGGCCGCGGAGGAGCGCCAGCTCGTCGAGCTCGGGGTCCAGCGCGAGGCCCCGGTCGGCGGCCTCGAGGGCCGCCTCGTTCCGCTCGCAGCCGAAGGACGCCGCCGCCTTCTCGAACCATGCCGCCGGCTCATCGGGCTCCCGGGCGACGGCATCGGCTGCGGCGGCCAGCGCCTCCTCGAACCGATCGGCGGCGCGGAGGACGGCGCTGAGCGTGATGTGGGACCACCCCCACCAGGGCGCCTCCGCGACCAGCCGGCGCGCGGCGGCGACGGCATCGTCGTGTCGCCCCAGCGCGCTGAGGGCGTCGGCCTCCAGCTCGATGGCCTCGAGGTCGTCCGGATCCTCCGCCAGGCCCCGGTGGGCCTCGTCGAGCGCCCGCGCCCCGTCGCCTCGCACCAGGTGGAACCGTCCGCGCTCGATCGCGCTCACGGCCCATCGCCCAGGTGGCGGAGCACGTCGTCCCATTGACCGGCGTCGTTGGCGTACCGCGCCCAGTTGCGCGCGGTCGCGAACCACTCGCCGACGCTCGAGGAGATCCCTCCCCGCGCGGTGGCGAGATCGAGGTCGGTGATGGGTTCCACGACGCCGGAGTCGAGCGCGGCCGCGAAGCGCTCCTGCGCCGCGCGCTCCACGATCGCCACCAGGTCGGCACCCGAGAAGCCGTCCGTGTCGCGCGCCAGCGCGATCACGTCGCGCACCTCGGACGGGCGTGCGCCCAGGGCGAGCTCGATGATGCGCGCCCGCGCCTGCAGGTCCGGCGGCGGGACGAACAGGATGCGGTCGAACCGGCCGGGGCGCCGGAAGGCCGCGTCGAGATGCCAGGGCGCGTTCGAGGCCGCGAGCACCAGGACGCCCTCGTTCGCGCTGCCGACGCCGTCCAGCTCCGCCAGGAACTGGTTCACGACCGTCCGACCACCCGACGCGCGGACGTCGCCGCGGCGCGGACCCAGCGCGTCAACCTCGTCGAAGAAGAGGACGCAGGGCGCGCGGCGCCGCGCCTCCACGAAGACCTCGTGGAGGTTCTGCTCGCTCGCGCCGAGCCACATGTCCAGGATCTCCTCGATGCCGACGGACATGAAGTCGGCACCCGCCTCACCGGCGGCGGCGCGCGCGAGCAGCGTCTTCCCGCATCCCGGCGGTCCGTACAGGAGGACGCCCCCGCCGACCGCACCGCCGTAGGCCGCGTGCAGCTCGGGGTGGGTGAACGGGGCGACGATCCGGAGGCGGAACTCCCGCTTGGCCTGCTCCATCCCCGCGACGTCATCGAGGGAGACGGGCGGCCGCGCGGCGGGCGCGTCGTCGGGCCGGGGGGGCGGATCCGCGGCGGTCAGCGCCAGGAGCGCGTCCGAGGGGCGGTCTCGCAGCAGCTCGGCCATCGCCGCCACGAGCGCGGGGTCGCCGGGGGCGAGCCGGAGGGCGACGGCCACGTGCGTCTCCGCTTCGTCCGCGCGGCCCGCCTGGATGAGGGCGATCGCGACGAGCCGCCGCGCGTCGACGTCCTGCGGCGAGCGGTCGGCCGCGGCGATCAGCGCATCGATGTCCGTCCGGTCCATGGACCGGACGCTAATCGTCCGCGACCTCCCCGTACATGAGGGAGGCGATCAGTGCGCCCGCCGGCGTCTCGCAGCCGGCGGGCACGGCGGCGCCGGCGAACAGGCGCGAGGTCCAGTCGGCGAACACCGGGGTGGCCGGGCCCATCACGTCGATGTGGCCCGTCCCCGGGAACTCGCGGAACGCGATGTCCTGCCCGGCGGCGCACCGCTTCGCCACGTAGCGGGCCTGCACGGCCGGGTCAACCACCACGTCGTCCTGCCCCTGCGCGATCAGCACCGGCACGCCGATGGGACGCGACGGCGTGTTCTGGGCCAGCCGCCGCGCCCAGCGCGGGTCGGCGGTGATGTCGATCCGCAGCAGCTTCTTCGGCAGCAGGACCGTCTGGGCGGCCACCACGAAGAAGTCGGGGAAGATGCAGCGGCGGGAGATCGCCCGCACCAGCGGCCGGGCCACGGGCGTGATGGCCCCGTCGAACGACAGCTCCGGGTAGGCCTTGGTCCACTGGACCACCGCCTGCGAGGCGAGCACCTTGCCCGCCGGGCGCGTCAGCGCCTCGGTCATCAGCGGCGCCAGGTCGGTGGCCGGCGCCCCCGCCGCCACCCCCACCAGGTCCAGGTCGGGCGCGTAGCCCTCCGTCGCGAGCTGGGCCGCGGACAGGACGGCGTGCCCGCCCTGCGACTCGCCCCACAGGGCGTACCGGTCGCCCACCTCGACCCCGGCGTCCAGCTCGCGGGCGGCGCGGACGGCGTCGAGCACCGACCGGCCGGTCTCGTCGCCGATCAGGAACGGGTGGAAGCCGGGCGCGCCCAGCCCCGGGTAGTCGGTCGCCACGACCACCCAGCCGCGCGCCAGGGCCGCCTCCAGCGGAGGCACCACCACCGCGGGCGTCTCCAGCAGGGAGGGCGCGCAGCCGCGGGCGACGCCGATCGCCCCGTGGCCCCAGGCGATCACCGGCCGGGGCCCGTCCGCCTCGCGCGCCGCCGCGCCGGTGAACACCATGCCGCTCACCGGGACCGGCCCGCCGTCGGGCCCCTCGGTGACGTAGAGGATGCGCCACGCCTCCGTCCCCTCGGGCAACCCGCCGGGCGTGAACCGCTCGGAGCGGAGGAGGGTGCCGGGCGCGGTGTCCGCCGCGATCCGCGGCGGGTCGTAGAACTCCCCCGGCTCCGGCGCCCGGGTGACGTACAGCGTGACCCCGACGGCGACCCCGGCCACGACCACCAGGGCCGCGAGGCCGATCAGGAGCTTCCCGAGCACGGCGGCGAGCTTAGTCGGCCGCCTCCCCCCGCCGGTAGCGGAGCCGCCGGTGGTCCTCGGGGGTGTCGACGTCCCCGGGCGGCTCGCCGCCCACCTCCACCAGCCCGAGCGCATCCGGGTCGCGCGCCGCCAGCACCCGGCCGCCGCCCTCGCCGCGCAGGCCCGCGACCGCCGGCCACAGCGCCCGCTCCAGCAGCACCGGGTGCCCGGGCCGCCCGCGGTACGCCGCCCGCAGCATGGGCGGGCCGCCGGGCCGGCGGGCGGCGACGACCGCGCGGATCGCGTCGGGGCGCACCTCCGGCTGGTCGCCCAGCAGCACCAGGGCGGCCGCGGCGTCCGCGGGCATCGCCGCGAGGCCGGCCGCGAGCGACGTCGCCTGCCCCTCCGCGTGGCGGTCGTTGACCACGACCCGCGCGCCCGGCGGCAGCGTGAGCGCGGCCGCCACCTCGCGCGCCGCGTGGCCGAGCACCACCACCAGCTCGCCCAGCCCGCCCGCCGCGGCGGCGTCGAGGGCGTACTGCAGCATCGGGCGCCCGCCGACGGGCAGCAGTTGCTTGGGGCTGCCCATCCGCGTGCCCGCGCCCGCGGCGAGGACCAGGGCGACGACGCTCACGCCGCGAGGATACGCTCGGGCGGATGAGCGCCCGCCTGACGGCCGGGGTCGCCTCGGCCCTCTGGGCCGGCGCCGCTGCCCTCGCCCTGCACGAGCGCCGGCGCGCCGTGCGGCCGGACCACGAGCCGCCCCTCCGCGGCGGCCCGCGCGTGAGCGTGATCGTCCCCGCCCGCGACGAGGAGCGCGGCATCGGCGACGCCGTCCGCAGCCTCCGCGCGCTGGAGTGGGACGACCTCGAGGTGATCGTGGTCGACGACCAGTCGCGCGACGGCACGCCGGCCGCGGCGCGCGCGGCGGCCGGCGACGACCCACGCGTGACCGTGGTCGCCGGCGCGCCCCTGCCGGACGGGTGGGTCGGCAAGAGCTGGGCGTGCTGGCAGGGCGTGCAGCGCGCCACCGGCGACTGGCTGCTGTTCACCGACGCCGACGTGGTCCACGAGCCCGACTCGCTGGGCCGCACGATGGCCCTGGCCCGGCGCCTGGGCCGCGGCGGGCTGACGATGTTCCCCACCGTCGTGTGCGAGGGCGTCGCCGAGCGGGTCGTGACGCCGGCAGCCCTGGTCGCGATCGGGACGTTCGTGGCCCCCGGGCCGCTCGCCCGCAGGGACGACAGCCGCGTCGCGATCGCCGCGGGCGGCTACATCCTGGTCAAGCGGCGCCTCTACGACGCCGTCGGCGGCCACCTGGGCATCCGCACCCGGATGGTGGACGACGTGTGCCTGGCGGCCGCGGTGAAGCGCTTCGGCGCGCAGCTCGTGCCGGTGCCCGCCGGCCGGCTGGTGCGGCTGCGCATGTACCACGGCGCCCGCGAGGTGTGGGACGGCTGGAGCAAGAACGCGTCGTTCGCCGCGGTCGGCCCGCCGGCGAAGGGGTTGGTGAGCGCCGGCGTGATCGCGGCCGTGGCGCTCGGGCCCGCCGCGGCGACCGCGGCCGGGGTGCGTTCCGGCGACCGCCCGCTCGCCGCGATCGGCCTGGCCGGCCTCGCGTCGATGGCCGCCCTGCAGCGGCTGTCGTCGTGGGCGGTGCCGACGCCGGCGCGCTACGCCCCGACGCTGCCGCTCGGCATGGTCGTGCTCGCCGGGGCCACGGCCCGCGGCGCGTTGGCGCGCCTCATCGGGCTCGGCCCGGAGTGGCGCGGGCGGCGCTACCCGCTGGCGCGCTGAGCGCGGCGGCGCGGGACGCGGCCGAGCAGGAGGTCGCGCGCCGCGTTGAGCGCCACGGTGAGGCCCTCGGCCTGGCCGCGGATCGTGGGGTGCAGGCCGGCGACGCGGTCCGGGTGGCACCGGGTGACCTGGTCGCGGTAGGCGCGCTCCACCTCGGCGGCGGGCGCGCCGGCGGCCACGCCGAGCAGCTCGGCGGCCTCGGCGGGGGTGCGCGGCACGGCGACGGGGTCGGCGGGGGCGGCGCCCACGGGCCGCGGCCGCGGCCGGCGGGCCGCGAGGATCGCGCGCTCCTCGGCGAGGGCGGCGCGCTCCTCCACCAGCCGCTCGCGCTCCTCGGCCACCTCCTGCGCCAGGCGCACGAGTCGCCGGTCGCGTGCGGAGGGGTCCTCGCGCAGCGCGCCGAGCATCGCCTGCGGGTCGAGCGACGGCGGCTCGTCGCCCGGGACGTGCCAGCCGGGGCCGGCCTCGCCGCGCCGCACGGCGCCGATGATCTCCTCCAGCGTCATGTGCGCCCGGTTGCCGGCGGACGGCCCCTCGGACGGGGCCAGCCGGACGACGCGCAGGGCGTCCCAGCCGGGATCCACGAGGAACGCGGCCGAGGAGCGCCCCCCGATGAGCATGCGCCGCTCCGGCCGGGCGCGGTGCCCGAGCACGGCGAAGCGGGCGCCGTCGGCGGGGCCGCCGTCGAGCGCGGCGAGCTCGGCGTCGAGGTCCTCCAGGCGGCGGGCCACCTCGCGGGCGTCCGGCCCGGCGGCGGGGACGGCGCGGGCCGAGTCGAGCGCGGCGCGCAGCCCGCTGGCCCCGGCGGCCTGGCCGGCGGCGAGCACCCCCCACCAGCGCGCCCACGGGTCGGCGGCGTCGGCCCGGCTGAGCGCCTGGGCGGCGGCGGCCGGGTGGTCGAGCGCGAGCAGGGCGGCCGCCAGGCCGGTCGCGGCGCGGCCGTCGTCGCCCAGCGCGGACGACGCCGAGAGCAGCGCCACCTGGCGCCAGCGGTTCTCGGCGTTGCGGGCCGGGGCGGGCCCGGCGGCGACGATGAACGGATCCGTCACAGGGAGACCGTAGCGGACGGCCGCACGGGATCCCGCTCTATCCTGGCGGGGATGAACCGGCTCGCGGGCGAGTCCAGCCTGTATCTGCGCCAGCACGCCGAGAACCCGGTGGACTGGTACCCGTGGGGCGACGAGGCCCTGGCCCGCGCCCGCGACGAGGACCGCCCCCTGCTCCTGTCCATCGGCTACTCGTCGTGCCACTGGTGCCACGTGATGGCGCACGAGTCGTTCGAGGACCCGGACACGGCCTCCGTCATGAACGACCTGTTCGTGAACGTGAAGGTCGACCGCGAGGAGCGCCCCGACGTGGACGCCCTCTACATGCAGGCCACCCTGTCGCTGTCGGGGTCGGGCGGCTGGCCGATGACCGTGTTCCTGACCCCCGACGGGCGCCCGTTCTACGCCGGCACGTACTTCCCGAAGACCGCCCGCGGGGGCCTCCCCGGCTTCTCGGACCTCTGCCGCGCGATCGCGGCGGCCTACCGCGACCGGCGCGAGGACGTGGAGGCGCAGGCGGCGGAGGTCTCGCGGCGGTTGGCGAGCCTGTCGGAGCGGCCGGCGTCGGATGAGGCGCTCACGTCGCAGATCCTGGACGACGCGACCGTCGGGCTCGCGCGGATGTTCGACCCGGAGCAGGGCGGGTTCGGCGGCGCGCCCAAGTTCCCGCCGTCGCTGGCGCTGGAGTTCCTGGTGCGGCGGCTGTGGCGGCGCCCCGACGCCCCGCACGCCCGGGACATGGTGGAGCTGACGCTGGGCCGGATGGCCGCCGGCGGGATCCACGACCAGGTGGGCGGCGGCTTCCACCGCTACAGCGTCAACGGCCGCTGGCTGGTGCCCCACTTCGAGAAGATGCTGTACGACAACGCGCTCCTGGCGCGGGCCTACGCGCTGGCGTTCCGCGTGACGGGCTCGGCCGCCCACAGCGCCGTCGCGCAGGGGACGCTCGACTACCTGCTGCGCGAGATGCGCCTGCCGCGCGGCGGCTTCGGGTCGGCGCAGGACGCCGACTCGCCGGGGGGCGAGGGCGCGTTCTTCGTGTGGACGCCGCAGGAGCTTCGCGAGCTGCTGACGCCGCAGCAGGCGGCCGCGGTGGCGCTCCGGTACGGGGTCACGGAGGAGGGGAACTTCGAGGGGCGCTCGATCCTCCACGTCGTCGGGCCGCTCGACCAGGTCTCGGAACACGTCGGCGAGGACGCCGGGCCGCTGCTGGTGCAGGCGCGCGAGGTGCTCTACCGGGCGCGGCAGGAGCGCCCGGCGCCGGCGCGCGACGAGAAGCTGGTGGCCGCCTGGAACGGGCTTGCGATCGCGGCGCTGGCGGACGCCGGCGTGATCCTGGGGCGCGGGGACTACGTGGACGCGGCGATCGCGACCGCGGCGACCGTGCTCGACGAGCTGGTGGTGGACGGACGGCTGCGGCGGGTGCCGCCGGGCGACAACGGATCGGTCCACCTGGGGCAGCTCGACGACCACGCCGACATGGTCCACGGGCTGCTGCGGCTGTACGAGGCCACGTTCCAGCCGCGGTGGCTCCTGGCCGCGCGGGACCTCGCGGACCGCATGGTCGCGCTGTTCGCCGACCCGGACGGCGACGGCTTCTTCTTCTCGGCGAGCGACGGCGAGCGGCTGGTCGCCCGCACCCGCGAGGTGGAGGACCACCCGACCCCCGCCGGCAACTCGCAGGCCGCGCACGTGCTGATCCGCCTGGCCGACCTGACCGGCGACGCGGAGCTGGAGGGACGCGCGGGGCGGGCGCTGATGCTGGTGCGGACCGACATGGCGCGCTTCCCGCAGGCGTTCGGCACCGCCCTGGTCGCGCTCGACAACCTCCTGGCCGACCGCCACGAGATCGCGATCGTGGGCCCGCCCCACGACCCGGCCACCGAGGCGCTGATCCGCGCGGCCCGCGAGGCGGCCGGCCCCTACGACGTCATCGCCGCCGGCGACCCGGAGGACCCCGCCGCCGCCGCGGCCGCGCCCCTCCTGGAGGGGCGCCCGCTCGTCGGCGGCGCCCCCGCGGCCTACGTGTGCAGGCGGTTCGCCTGCCAGGCGCCGGTCACGGACCCCGACGCGCTCAGGGCGCTGCTGCGGGGGGACGCCCCGGCGTGACGCAGCCGCGGCGCCGGACGACGGCCCGCGCCGCGTCCACGTGGTCGCCGCCCGGGGCGGTCACGCGCAGCAGCAGGCGGTAGCGGCCGCACGGCGGCGGGGCGGACGGCTCGAGGAGCCCGTCCACGCGATGGCCGCGCCGCGTCCGCCCGGTGCCGTCGTAGGCGGCGAGGCCGTCGGGGCGCAGGACCGTCAGGCGCCAGACGAGCCGGGGGCCGATGGCGCCCCGGGCGCGGAACGCGATGTGGAGGCAGCTCGTGGCGCCGCAGGGGACGGCCGCCGCCGCGAACGGCTCGATCCGGGGGATCGCCGCGCCGGCCAGGACGACCGGCTCGCCGGCGGGCGCGGCGGCCGGGAGGGCGGCGGCGGCCAGGACGGCGGCGAGGATGAACGGCGTGCGCGGCACGCCCCGATGGTCCGGCCCGCGGGCCCCGCGGGGCGCCCCCCGGCGGAATGGTCCGATCGGAGGGTGCGTCCCTGCTCGGGGGCCCCGCTAGAAGTCGGGGCGGTGGCGGCCGTCGTCCTCGTGCGACTCCAGGACGATGGGTCCGCGCTCGCCGGTGCGGACGCGGATCGCCTCCTCGATGTCGAAGATGAAGATCTTCCCGTCCCCCGGCTGGCCGGTGTGGGCGAGCTCCAGGATCACGTCGACGGTCCGCTGCAGGTCGACGTCGTCCACCGCGATCTCGAGCTTCAGCTTCGGCCGCAGGAAGATCGTCGAGCGGGCGCCCCGGTAGCTCTCCGTGAACCCCTTCTGCCGGCCGGAGCCCTTCGCCTCCGTGACCGTCATGGACGGGAGGCCCATCGCGGCGAGGCGGTCGTGGATGCCCTCCAGCGCCTCGTGGCGGATGTAGGCCTCGATCTTCTTCACGCTCGTCGCCCTCCGTCTCGCCCGGCGGGTCGGGATCCGCCGCAGGCCCTGGATCCTATGGCCTGCCCCGGGAGCCACGCACGCGCGCCGGACCGGCGAGATGATCGAGGGCGCGCGCCACGGCGGAGGCGACCGCGGTCGCGCTGAACCGGGTCGCGTACGACTCGGCGCCGTTGCGCGCGAGCCGCCCGCCGGAGCGCCGGATCCCCCGCCACGCGCTCCAGCGCGGTCACGAGCTCCTCCGGCGTCCGCCCGCTGAGCAGGTCGTGCCCGTCGACCCCGCCGACGGACGCCGCCGACGGAGCTGCCGCCACGACCGGGCAACCCGCCACCCACCCCTGGAGGATCGTCGTCTTCACGCCCCGCACGTCGAATGCCGGAACCAGCGTCGCGACGGCCGAGGCGTAGTACGGCGCCGGGTCCTCGACGGCGCCGAGGAACCGCATCCCGCCCCCGTCGTCGCGGCCGGCGAGCGACGGGTGGAGTGGCGTGCCACTCGCGACCGCCAGGCGGAAGCCGACGCCCGGCCGGCGGGCCATTTGGTCGAGGACGTCGCCGAGGCCCTCGGCGTTGCGGGCGGCGGCGAAGTTGCCGACGACGAAGACCTCCGGCGTCCCCGACGGGTCCGGGACCGCTGCCTCGGTGGCGTCCTCGCGGCCGCCTCCGTCCACCGAGTGCGGCACCACCACGACGGGCCTCCCGTACGTCGCCCGCGCCCACGCCGCCTCGTGATCGGCGATGACGACCACCGCGCGGAGCCGCCGCATCGCCCGGCGGAGCGCCCAGGCCTCGACGCGCCCGGCCGTCCCCGGCGCGAGGCCCCAGTCGTCGGGGCCCTCCGGGGTGGCCTCCTCGACGAACAGCACCGTCGGGACGGCCGCCGACAGCGCCCTGACGAGATCGGGCGACCGATGCGCGCCCATCACCACGGCCGCGTCGCAGCCGGCCCCGCGGACGGCGGCCACGATCGCGCGCTCGGACGGCGAGGCCAGGCGGCGCGGCGCGAGCCGGAGTGTCAGGCGGGCCAGCCGATCGCGCCGCGTCCCCTCCGGCCTCCGGACCGGCACCGGCCGGACCGCGCGATCCACCAGCCCCGGCACCATGTCGCCCCGCGGCCATCGCAGGCTGAACACCGCGACGTCCCCCGCCGCGGCGTCGATGACCGGCAGGAGTGACCGCCACCGGTGGACGAAGCCGTCCAGCTCAGGCCTCGCGGCACCCGGGATACCCGGCGCGGACACGATCACCGCGAGGCGCCCGATCCCGGGCGCCCGCGACGAGGCGACGACGCTCGCTGCTGTGGGGCGGGCCAGGCCGATGGACCACGTTACCGCGCACCTTCGCCAGGCGCGGCCCGCGCGCCGGGGGTCTCGCCGAATGGGCGGGCGGCGATCGGCGCCCGCTATCCTGGGCCCGATGGCGGACCTGTCCGAGCTCACGTCCATGATCGAGACCGCGCTCCCCGGAGCGACGGCGCACGTCGTGGACCAGGGCGGCGGCGATCACCTCGCCGCCGAGGTTGTGGCTCCCCAGTTCGCCGGTCTGACGCGCCTGGAGCAGCACAAGCTCGTCTACGCGGCCGTCCAGCGCCGCTTCGACGACGGGAGCATCCACGCGCTGGCCCTCAGAACGCGCGCACCGGAGGCGACATGAGCGACACGCTGACGATGACCGACCAGGAGATCCTCGGCCAGATCCAGTCCGAGGTCGCCGGGAACAAGGTCTTCCTCTACATGAAGGGCACGCCCGAGATGCCGCGCTGCGGCTTCTCGAACCAGGTGGTGCAGATCCTCAACCACCTCGGGGTGGAGTACGGCGCCCGCGACATCCTCGTGGACCCGCGCATCCGCCAGGTGCTGTCCGGCTGGTCCGACTGGCCGACGATCCCGCAGCTCTTCGTCGACGGGAAGCTCGTCGGCGGCTGCGACATCGTCACCGAGATGTTCCAGGAGGGCGAGCTCCAGCCGCTCGTGGGCGCCGAGGCGAACACCGCCTCCTAGGTCCGGCGGCCCGGCGCCTCGGGGACGGACGCCGGGATGAACTGGGTCTTCGCGGACGACGAGCCCCTCGCCGAGCTGCACGCGCACCTCGGCGGGGGGGTCAACGCCGCCACCATGTGGGAGCTGGCCCACGAGCAGGGCATCAAGCTCCCCTACCCCGACTACTGGGCGTTCGCGGCGGCCACCAACGTCGGCGCCGGCACCGACGGACTGGACGGCCTCGACCGGATCTACCACCTCACCGAGCTGATCCAGAGCAGCCCGGAGGGGGTGTTCCGCGCGGTGCACGGGATGATCTCCGGCGGCTTCCGGGCCCAGCGGATCACCACCCACGAGATCCGCTTCAACCCGGCGAAGCGCAACCGCGGCGGCGAGCGCGACCTGGACGCCATCGTGATGGCCGCCGTCCACGGCGTGGACCGGGCGATGCTCGAGTATCCCGTCCGGGCGGGGCTGACGCTCATGATGGACCGCGGCTTCCCGCCCGAGCTGAACGCCGAGATCGTGGAGCGCGCCATCCGGTTCCGCGACCGCGGGGTGGTGGCGATCGACATCGGCGGCCCGCGGCCCCGCGGCAGCGGCCCGCCGTACCCCTACGCCGACCTCGCCCCGCTGGTCGCGCGGGCGCGCGACGCCGGCCTGGGCGTGACCCTCCACGCCGGCGAGGAGGGCGTGAACGCCCACGACCCCGGCCCGTTCATCGAGGAGATGCGGCAGGTGCTGGCGCTCGGCATCGACCGCGTCGGCCACGGGATCATCACCGCGATGGACCCGCGGCTGCAGGAGGCCGCGCTCGAGGCGGGCGTGGTGCTGGAGATCTGCCCCACATCGAACGTCCGCACGGGGGCGGTGCGCGACGAGGTTCAGATGGCGGAGATCGTCTTCGCCCTCGAGGCCGCCGGCATCCCCATCGTCATCGCGACCGACGGCCCCGAGATGATCGGCACCCGGCTGCGCGCCGAGCACGCGATGCTGGTGCGCCTCGGTGCCCTCAGCGCGGAGGCGGCCCGCCGGGCGAACGCCCGCGGGCACGAGGTGAGCTTCATCCCCCCGTCGACGATCGGCGCAGGGGCGGCGGAGGCACGGGCAGGATCCTGATCGCGACCTTGGCGGGCGCCGAGCGGCGCCCGTCGGCGTCGATGGCCACCAGCACCAGGCGGTAGGTCCCCGGCGGCAGCGCCCGGGTGCCGACGTTGCCGGTGATCTCGAAGCGGTTGCCGCCCGCCGTCCCACCCCGCCGGACCGTCCCGAGCGTCTCCACGCGGACGCATCCGCGGCCGCGCTTCACCCGCGCCCCAATGGACACCGGCACGCAGCGCGCGCGCTTGCCGGCGCGAACGACCCTGCCGCGCAGGCTGCGCGTCACCGTGATGCCGACCGTGGCCCGCTCGGACAGCCGGAACGCCATGACGGCCCCCAGCGGCGGCCGGCCGTTCCGCGCCCGGGTGCGCGTCCCGCCGCGCGGCACGGGCGCGAACGCCTTCGGCCGCACCGTGAGGCCCGTGAGCCGCGGCCGCCCCACCCCCGACACGGACGGCGGGGTGACCGTGAACGTGCGGTCCGCGCCGAGGCTGGTCCCGTCCGGGCCGGAGGCGACGAGGCGGTAGTGGTAGCTGGTGAGCGGGACGAGGCCGCCGACGGTCACGCCGACGCTGGTGGGGCCGGCGTCGCCGGCGACCGTCGCGAGCGGGGTCTCCGTGCCGTACGACGTCGTGCGGCCGATCTGGACGCGGACGCCGGTCGCAAGCCCGCGCGTGCTGACCGTTCCGGCGATCCGCACCGTCGCACCCGTCACCGTGGCCGGGCCCGTGGTCGCGACCGGCGGCGCCACCTCGTAGGCGCCCACGTCGCACGCCGCGCCCACCGGCCGTGTCGCGCCGCGCGCGTCGGTGGCGGGGCACGCGATGAAGGCGGGGACGCGGTCCACCGCCGCGCTGCCCGCGCCGGGCTGGAGGGTCGGCGGCACGCCGCCGTTCGCCGCCAGGGCACCGAGCCGCGCATCGCCTCCGGCGCCGGGGCAGCCGGGCGCCGCCTGGGCGAGGTTGCCGCCACCGTCGACCACCGGGCTCGCGCCGGCGCAGCCGTTGCCCGCGATCACCGAGGCCGCGAGGGACGTCGGGACGGCGCTGGCGATCCCGGCGCCGTCGCCCAGGCCGGGGGCGCCCGCGGCGCCGGAGGCGCCGGGGGAGCCGGATGCGCCTGACTCGCCCGCCTCGCCGGCGCCGCCGGACCCGTTGCCGGCGATGGTCAGGAAGCTGCCGGTCGCGGTGCCCCCCGTCACGGCGAGACCGCCGCCGGGGCCGGCGGGGCCGCCCGCGCCGCCCGCCGAGCCGGGGCCGAGACGTGCGCCGAAGCCGCCCGCGCCGCCGCCGCCGCCCGGGCCGCTGATGTTCCCGGCCAGGGTGGCGTTGACGAGGGTCAGCGAGTTCGTGCGGGCGACCAGCCCGCCGCCCGCGCCACCGGCGCCGCCCGCCCCGCCCGTGCCCTTCCCCGCCTGTCCGTCGGGCGACGCGCCGAAGCCGCCCAGGCCGTCGCCGCCGGCGGCGCCGCGGCCGGTGGTGTTCGACGCCACCGTCGCGCGCTCGACCGTGACCGGGCCGGCGACGTCCACGCCGCCGCCGGGGCCGCCGCTGCCGCCCGCGCCGCCGGTCCCGGCGCCGCCGTCGGCGCCCTCGCCGCCGCCACCCGCCGAGCCGCCGGTGCCGTCGCCGCCCGCGCCGCCGTCGCCGGACTGGTTGCCGAGCACGGCGCTGTCGCGGATCGCGACCACCCCGACCGCCGCGATCGCGCCGGCGCCGCCATCGCCCCCCGCGCCGCCCGCGCCCGCGCCGCCGACCGCCGGGTCCAGGCCGCCGATGCCGGTGCCGCCGCGCCCCGTCCCGCCGGGGCCGCCGGCGCCGCCGCGGTTGCCGGAGACGACCGTCGAGACGAGGGTCAGGCCGCCGGAGCTCCAGATCGCGCCCGCTCCGCCGCGGCCGCCCGCGCCGCCGGTGCCCGCGCCGCCGGGGGTCCCGGTGCCGGAGCCCGTCCCGCCGGTCGCGTCGCCGCCGCCACCGCCGTCGCCGCCCGCGTTGCCGCTCACGCGGCCGCGCTCGATGGTGAGGGCGCCCGCGGCGCGCACGCCGCCGCCCTCTTCACCGGGGCCGCCGGGGCCACCGGCCACCGCGTTCGCGGCGCCCACGGGCGCGGTCGCGGGGGCCGCCGACGGCCCGCCGGGCGCCGCGCCGCCCGTGATCGCGACGTCCGCAAGGCGCAGCGCGCCGCCGGGGCGCACGTCCAGGACCCGGTCGATCCCGCCGGCGTCGATGATGGTGACCGCCGCGCCGGCGCCGAGGATCTCGAGCGGGCCGGTCACGTCCAGGTCGCCCGTGGCGTTCGCGTCCTCGCCGACCCCGGTCAGCGTCCGGCGGTAGAGGCCCGGGCCGAGGACGATCCGGTCGGTCGCGGACGGGGACCCGGCCGCGCACTCGCCGGCGCCCGGCAGGGCCGCGTCGGCGTTCGCCGCGGAGACGGCCTCGCGGAGCGAGCAGGCGCCGTCGGAACCGACGGCGTCGGCGGTCGTGGTGACCGTGATGGTCGCGGCCTGGGCGGTGATGGGCGCCGCCATGACGACGGCGGCGACCGACCCAGCCGCGAGGAACCGGGAGAGCGGCACATGCCCGATTCAACGGATCCGCCCCGGCGCGGTCAAACGGGGGGGCACCGCCCCCGCCGAACGGGTGGGCCCGTCCGGGCGCCGTCCGGTCCCCGCCCGGACGCGACGAGGGCCCGCTCGCGCGGGCCCTCGCGTCGTGCCGCGATGCGCCTGGCCGTCAGCTGACGGGACGGACCGGCTCGCCGGCCGGCCGGAACGCCTCGGCCCCGCCCGAGGTGCCACCGGCGTCCGACGAGCCGCTGCCGGCGCTCGCGGCGCGGTCGGCGACGTCGGAGACGCGCTCGCGCGCCTCCTCGCTGACCTGCTGCACCGCGTCCTGGCCCCGCTCGGCGACCTCCGACGCCTTCTCGGAGATGGCCTCCCGGCCCTGCTGGACCGCTTCGGCCGCCTTCTCGGCTCCCTGCTCGCGCAGGTCGTCCGCCACCGGGCCGATCCGCTCGTCCTCCACCCGCGTGGAGGGGATCGCGAGGCCGGCCGCGGCGCCGAGCACGAGCGCGCCGATGGCGAGCGCCATCGGGTTGGCCTTCGCCACGCCCACCGCCCGACGGGCGCCCGCGCGGGCGTCGCCGGTCGTGGGCATGTGCTCCTTCACCGTACCCACAGCGCTGCCGGCCGTGTCCGTGGCCGAGCCGGCGCTGCCTGCCACCGACTCGCGCGCCGAGCCCACCTTGTCGCCCACCGTCGAGGCGGTGGAGGCGACCGACTCCTTCGCCGAGCCGACCTTCTCGCCCACCGTCGAGGCGGTGGAGGCGACGGACTCCTTCGCCGAGCCGACCGTGTCGCCCACGGAGTGGGCGGCCGACGCGGCCGACTCCTTCGCCGAGCCGACGCCCTCGGCGACGCCGTGCAGCGCCGACTTCGCGCGGTCCAGCAGGCCTGGCCCGCCGGACGACGCGGTCTGGCCGTTCCCGGCCGAGTGGCCGTGGGCGACGCGCTCGCGCACGACTCCTGCCGTCTCGCGCAGGATGTCCCTGGCGCGCGCCGGCACGTCGGCCTTCCAGCCGATCGCCTCGGCCGTGTCGCGCAGCCGCGCCCGGGTCTCCTCGATGTCGCGCCGGATCTCCGCGATCTCACGCGCCATGGTGCTCACCTCCGCCGTTGCCGTCGCGCCCGGCCTGGACGCCCTCCTGGACCGTCGCGATGTCGCGCTTCATCTCGCGGATCGCCCGCTCGGGCACCGGCGGCGCGAGCTGCTTCACCCGCGAGCGCCCGGCCAGTGCGAGGATGCCGGCGACGACCAGCAACGCCGCGCCGACGATCAGCGCGGCGAGCCACACGTCCATCACCAGCGCCAGCGCGGCGATCGCGCAGGCGGTCAGAGCGCCGAGCCCGAGCAGGCCGAGCACGGCGGCGGCGCCGAAGAGCCCCGCTCCGGCGCCGGCGCGCTTCACCTGTATGCCGATCTCGGCCCGGGCGAGCTCGATCTCCTTGCTCAGGAGGTCGGTCGTCTCGTTGGCGAAGTCGCCGACGAGGTGACCGATCGACCGCTCGCGCAGCCGCTCCCGTTCGGTGGTGGTCATCGCGCCTCCCCCGTCGTCGTCGAAGGGAGCTGCGCGGGCGTGCCGCCGTGGGAGGGCTCGGAGGCCTTCACGACGCGCCCGATGAGCACGCCGACCACCGCCGCCCCGGCAACGACCATCGCCGGCTGCTCACGGCCGACGCGCCGGACGTCGGACATGATCCGGTCGGCGTCGGCGTCGCGGAGATAGCGCGCGAACTCCTCGAGCCGGTCGGCCGCCTGGTCGGCGAACCTCGCCGGCGCGTCGCGCCCCTTCCCGCGCAGGGTCTGCGCGATGTCGCGGGCGTCCTCGGCCGCCAGGCCGACGCGCTCGCCGGCCATCGTCGACCGCTGGTTGACCTGCTCCTCCGCGGCGCGGCGGGCGTCGCCGGCCATCTGGCGGCCGGCGTCCTTCGCCTCCGCCGCGACCTGACCGGCCGCGTTCCGCGCCTCGGAGACGACCTCCTGACCTGCCTGTCGCGCCTGCTCGGCGACCTCGCCGGTCGCCGAGCCGGAGCCGTTGCCCCCCTCGGAGCGGGCCCACGACGGCCGCTCTACGGGCACCATCGGTGCCCCGGCGGGTCGCACGGCCACCCCTCGTTCCTGGCCCATGGGGCACTCCTTCCATGTCGATCACACCGCCGCGCAGGAGCACGGCCTGCGTGTCGCGTACCCCCCGCCCCCGGGCGGCACGCAGGATCCGTCCCCGCGTGACGCGCCCGGTTTGGATTCGGGAGGAGGGGCTAGGCGGCTTCGCCGAGCGCGGCGGACAGCTCGCGCTGCTCCGCCAGGTGGCGCAGGGCGTCGCGCTCGATCTGGCGCACCCGCTCGCGCGTGACGCCGATCTCCTCGCCCACCTGCGCGAGCGTCCTGGGCTCGTCGTCGCCCAGCCCGAAGCGGCGGCGCAGCACCAGCGCCTCGCGCGCCGGCAGATCCGCGAGGGCCTGCTCCAGGGCCTCGCTGCGCAGGTTGAGCTCCAGGTCGGCGGTCGGCTCGGGCGTGTCGGCGGCCATGAGGTCGCCCAGGCTGGCGTCGCCGTCCTCACCGACCGGACGGTCGAGGCTGGTGATGGTGCGCGGCAGCTCCCGCACCGTGGCGACGCGGTCCTCGGAGAGCCGGCTGCGCTCCGCGATCTCCGCGTCGGTGGGGTCGCGGCCCAGGGAGGCGACCAGCTCGCGCTCCGCCCGGGACACCCGCTGCTGGTGCTCCACGACGTGCACCGGGAGGCGGATGGTCCGCTCCGTGTTGGCCAGGCCGCGCTGGATCGCCTGCTGGATCCAGAGGGTGGCGTAGGTGGAGAACCGGAAGCCGCGGCGCCAGTCGAACTTCTCGACCGCCCGGATCAGGCCGAGCGTGCCCTCCTGGACGAGGTCGAGCAGGCTCAGCGACCCGCCCTGGTAGCGGCGGGCGATCGACACGACGAGGCGCAGGTTGGAGTTGATCATCCGGTCCCGGGCCTCGCGGTCGCCGAGCTCCACGCGCTTCGCGAGCTCCACCTCCTCGTCGGCGGTCAGCAGCGGGTGCCGCCGCAGCTCGCGGAGGTAGAGCGCCATCGCGTCGGTGGTCTGCTCGGCGAGGTCGCCGTTGGCCACGCGGGTGTGCGGGATCTCCTCGCGGCCGCAGTCGTCGGTGACGTCGATGCCGCGGTCGCGGAGCTGGCCGTAGACGTGGGCGACGTCCTCGTCGTCCGCGCCGATCGTCTCGAGCACCTCGGCCAGCTGGCTCTGGTTGACGCAGTCCCCCTCCGAGGCGCCGGCGACGAGCGCCTCGACCTCCTGGGGGAGTCCCTCGCGCTGTTGATCCGTGGTCATGCCCGCGGGTTCCCGATCACCGGCGCCGTCAATCCGACGGCGCCGTCCTCCACCACCCCCGCGACCGGGGGCGCCGACGGTGCCCAGGGTAGCGGCACGGGGCGCTCCACCGCCACGATCACCACGTCGTCGCGCAGCCGCTGGTCCTCGTGGCGGCGGGCCGCCGCGATGACCCGCGCGATGCGCTGCTCCAGCGCGGAGCGGCGCTCGGCGGCGAGCACCTCGCAGGCCCGCTCGATGCCGAACGTGTCGGCGCCGCGGCGCGCCTCGATCAGGCCGTCGGTGTACAGCACCAGCGTCCCGCCCGGCGGCAGCGCGGCGTGGGTGACCGGCCACTCGGCCTCGTCGAACACGCCCAGCAGCGGGCCGGCGACGAGCGGCTCCAGCGGCTGGCACGCCTCGGCGGTGAGCAGGATCGGCGGCGGGTGCCCCGCGGGGGCGAACGCGATCGCGCCGCTCGGCTCGATGAGCATGTAGAGGATCGAGGCGAACAGGCCCTCGGCGCGGCCGTCGGGGTCGGCCATCTGGGCGTTCAGGCCCGCGAGCACCGTCGCGGGGTTCGCGTTCACGGCGACGAGGGTGCGCCACCCGAAGCGCAGCCCGGCGGCCTGGGCGGCCGCGGAGGCGCCGTGCCCCGCCATGTCCCCCACCATCACCGCGAGGCGCCCGTCGGGGAGCGTCATCGCGTCGTAGAAGTCGCCGCCGACGAGCAGGGCGCGCTCGGCCGGGCGGTAGCGGGCGGCGAGCTTCAGGCCCCGCACGGAGGGCAGCCGGGCCGGCAGGAGCCCGTTCTGGACGGTCTCCCACAGGTCGCGCTCCGTGCGCTGGGCGGCCTCGCGGCGGGCGGCCGCGGCCACGGCGTCGCGCTCCTGGCGCACCTCCCGCTGCATCAGGTTGAAGCCCTCCATCAGCTCCGCCAGCTCACGCACGGCGTCGTCGCTCGGTGGGATCGGGTCGCTCAGGCGGCCGCGGGTGACGCGCCCGACGCCCTCGGAGAGCAGCGCCACCGGCCCGCCCACCCGGCGCCACAGCTGGCGGCTCGTGATCACCACCATCAGCAGCGTCAGCAGCGCGGCCGCGACGATCGCGTAGAACGTGAGGCGGCGGCGGCGGTCGCTGTCGGCCAGGGACGCCACGCGGACGTCGTCGATCTCCTCCAGCAGCCGCGTGTGCTCGGCGCGGAACGCGTTGAAGCGGTTCTCCGACAGCCCCTGGTTGATGCGCCGGCGCGCCTCCTCCGCGTTGCCCTGGCGGCGCAGACGGATGAGCTCCACCGCCTCGGCGAACCAGAGGTTGGCGGTGCGGTCGACGGCGTCGGCGGACCCCTCCAGCACCTCCGAGTTCCCGAGCACCACGCGCAGCCGCGCGAGCTCGTTGGGGTAGCGGTCGCGAGCGTTGGTGTAGGCGCGCAGGTCGGGGCCCTGTGCCAGCAGGATGTACGCCCGGTTGGCGCTCTGCGCGCTCAGCAGGTCGATGAGCAGCGCGTTCGCCGCGTCCTGCCGCGCCAGCGCCTTCTGGGCGCCGTCGCGGTAGTCGCGTGCGGTGGTGATCATCCCGAGGATCGCCACCACGATCAGCACCGCGAGCACCACGGCGAGGGCCACCACCAGGCCCGCGAGGGTCCCGCGCAGCGATCCCGGGCCGCGCCGCCTCACGACCACACCGTCCGCGGAGACGTGCCGGGCCCGCTCAGTCGGGCGGGCCCTCGGCCACCAGGCGCCGGATGTCGTCGAAACTGTCGGGGCGTCCGATCACCACCATCGTGTCGTCG
The DNA here is from genome assembly GCA_963749475.1 of Miltoncostaeaceae bacterium. Taxonomy (GTDB): domain Bacteria; phylum Actinomycetota; class Thermoleophilia; order Miltoncostaeales; family Miltoncostaeaceae; genus Miltoncostaea. Next base: position 27,512 of record CAVVMP010000010.1, on the reverse strand, counting down.
GCGCGGAGCACCTCGTCCGGATGCGGCGTGGCGAGCGAGCCGGACTCGCGCAGGATCGCCACGATCGTGGCGCCGGTCGTCGAGCGGATGCGGCAGGTCGCGACCGTCAGCCCCACCAGGGGGCTGGTCGGCGGCAGCTCGATCCACTCCATCACGAGGTCCTTGAGCGCGACCTCGAGGTCCTCGACGAGCTGCGGGCGGTAGACCACGCCGCCGATGATCGCGCCGAGCTGGCGCGCCTCCTCGTCGTTGAGGGTCAGCACGTGGGGCTCCTCATCCTCGTCGCCCCAGTGGTAGATCTCGCGCATCCCGTCGAGGTGCACCACGGACGAGACCTTCTCGCCCCGCGAGGTCCGCAACGTGAACTTCGTGCCCACACCGGGAAGCCGGGTCTCGCGGACCTCGAGCATCACCCCTCCATCATCTCCGGGCGGCGCGCGAAGGGAAGGCGGTGCGCCCGATACGCCGCGACTCCCTCATCAATACCACCCCGGCGACCGCGGTCGCCAGGACGAAGAGCCCGGCGAACGGGCCCACCAGCTCGCGGAAGTCCGGGTCCAGGGCCGCCCCGCTCGCCGCCAGGCCGGCGAGGATGATGGTGAACTCCCCCCGGGCCACGAGCGCCGCGGCCACGTTGACGCTCTGGCGGCGGGTGAATCCCGTGAGCCGGCCGGCCACGAAGCCGCCGACGAGCTTGCCGCCGATCGCGATCGGCACCGCCACCAGCAGCCACACCGCGACGTCGCCGCCCGCTCCCAGGTCGACCTCCAGGCCGAACGCGAAGAAGAAGATGGCCGCGGCGAAGTCGCGCAGCCCCAGCAGCTGCTGCTCGATCTGGTCGCGGATCTCGGAGCCCGACAGCAGGATGCCGGCGAGGAGCGCCCCCACCGCCTCCGACAGCCCGGCGGCCTCGCCCAGCGCGCCGCCGCCGATGGCCAGCGCCAGCGCGAGCAGCAGGAGCTGCTCCCGGTCGAGCCGCGGGGCGATGCGGTCGATCGCGTGGTGCGCCCACCGCCCGATCAGCAGCGACACCATCACGAACGCCAGGGCGATGAACGCCGTGCCGGCGATCTCGAGCCCGCCCACCGACTCGCCCTGGGCCAGGGCGGCGGCGACGCCCAGGAACAGTGCGATGGCGAGGTCCTCGAAGACCAGGACGCCCAGCACGAGGTCGGTCTCGTCGTCGGCGAGGCGGCGCAGGTCGAAGAGCGCCCGGGAGATGATCCCGCTGCTCGAGATGTAGATCAGCCCGGCCAGGAGCACCGCCTCGGGGCCCGGGCCGAGCAGGGCGATGCCGATCACCAGGCCGAGCGCCCCGTTGACCGCCAGGTCCACCAGCCCGCCCACCAGCACCATGTTCCGCGCCGCGAGGATCCGGTCGAGCGAGAACTCGAGGCCGAGGAAGAACAGCAGCAGCACGATCCCGAGCCGCGCGATCAGGTCGATGCCCTCCGAGGGCTCGATCACCGTCGGGAAGCCGGGCGACGGGCCCAGCAGGATGCCGGCGACGATGAAGAGCGGGATCGCCGACAGGCGGAGCCGCCCCGCCAGGACGCTCGCGACCACCAACGTCACCAGGACGACGGCCAGATCGCTGAGCTCGAGCAGGGGCGCCCTCTGGGGGGTCGCGGTGGGTGCGGCGGGCGGAGACTACCGTGACGTGCGGAGGCCGCTCCCCACGATCTCGGAGACGTGGGCGACGCCCTCGCGGTCCATCCGGGCCAGGAGGCCCCCCGCGATCGCCCGCGCCGTCCCCGGCCCGCCGTACACGAAGCCGGTGTACACCTGCACCAGGGAGGCGCCCGCGGCGAGCTTGTCCCACGCGTCGTCCGCCGTGAACACGCCGCCCACGCCGATCACCACCAGGCGCCCCCGGGCGCGGCGGGCGACCCGCTCCACCAGGGCGGTGGCGCGGTCGCGCAGCGGGGCGCCGGACAGCCCGCCCGCCTCGCCCGTGAGGGCGGCCGGCGACCGCAGCCCCTCCCGCGACAGGGTCGTGTTGCCCACGATGAGCCCGGCCAGCCCCCGCTCCAGCGCGAGGTCGACGACCGCGTCCACCTGCTCCCCCTCGAGGTCGGGCGCCAGCTTCACCAGCACGGGCCGCGGCGCCCCGGCCCGGCCCGCGGCCTTCCGCGCCTGGACCTCGTCCAGCGCGTCGAGGATGGCGCCGAGGGGGCCCGTGGCCTGGAGGTCACGCAGCCCGGGGGTGTTCGGCGAGCTGACGTTGACGGTGACGTAGTCCGCGAACCCGTGCAGCAGGTCGAGCGACGCGGCGTAGTCCGCCGGCGCGTCCTCGGCCGGCGTGAGCTTCGACTTCCCGAGGTTGACGCCCAGCGGCGCCCGTCCCAGGAGGCCCTGGGCGCGCCAGCGCCCCAGCGCGCGGGCCGCCGCCTCGGCGCCGTCGTTGTTGAACCCGAGGCGGTTGATCAGCGCCCGGTCGTCGGGGAGGCGGAAGATCCGCGGACGCGGGTTGCCCGGCTGCCCGCGGGCGGTGATCGTGCCGACCTCGGAGAAGCCGAACCCGAGCGCCGGCCACGCCGGCACCGCCCCCGCGCGCTTGTCGAACCCGGCCGCGAGGCCGACCGGGTTGGGGAAGCGGTGGCCGAGCACGTCCTGCGCCAGGCGGCCATGCCCGTCCGGCGGGCGCCGCGTCCGGCCGAGCACCGGAGCGGCGGCCGCGAGCGACCCCAGCGCCAGGTCGTGGGCGCGCTCGGGGTCGAGCCGGAAGAGGAGCGGCCGCGCCGCCGATGCGAAGAGATCGGGCACGGCCGGAGCCTAGTCGGGCGCCCGCAGCGGCGTTTCAGGATGTAAGTGGACTTGTCGATCCGTTTCGCATAGGCTGCAAACCGGACTCTGTCGTCCACTTCGACTGCCGACCCCCGTCCGCAGGAGCTTCCAAGTGTCAACCGCCCCCTCACCGAGCGCGACCGAGCACGACCGCCGCTGGCTGGTCCTCGTGCTGGTGTGCATCGCGCAGTTCATGGTCGTGCTGGACGCGACCGTCGTGAACGTCGCACTCCCCTCCATCCAGGCAGACCTCGACTTCTCCACGAGCTCGCTCCAGTGGGTCGTCAACGCGTACACGCTCGCGTTCGGCGGCTTCCTGCTGCTGGGCGGCCGCGCCGCCGACTTCATCGGCCGGCGACGGCTGTTCGTGGCGGGTGTCGTCGTCTTCACCGTCGCCTCGCTGCTGAACGGCCTGGCGACCTCGTCCGAGTGGCTCATCGCGACCCGCGCCCTCCAGGGCCTCGGCGCCGCAATGGTCTCCCCGGCGGCCCTCTCGATCATCACCACCACCTTCAAGGAAGGCGCCGACCGGGCCAAGGCGCTCGCCGTGTGGGCCGCGATCGCGGTCGGCGGCGCAGCCGTCGGGCTGCTGCTCGGCGGCATCCTGACGGAGTACCTGTCGTGGGAGTGGGCGTTCTACGTCAACATCCCGATCGGCATCGCCTCCGTCCTGCTCTCCCTGCGCTTCGTCCCGGAGTCGCGGGTGCCGACCGTCGGCGGGGTCGACGTCGCCGGCGCGGTCAGCGTGACCGCCGGGCTGACGCTCCTCGTGTTCACGATCGTCCGCACGCAGGAGAACGGCTGGCTCTCGGCGCAGACCATCGGCCTGGCCCTCGCATCGGTCGCCCTCCTGACGGCGTTCGTGTTCATCGAGCGGCGGTCGAAGGCGCCGCTGGTCCGCCTCGGCATCTTCAAGATCCGCTCGCTGACCGGCGCGAACCTGTCGATGCTCGCGGTGGCGGGCGGAATGTTCTCCGTCTTCTACTTCGCGTCGATCTACCTGCAGGACACCCTCGGCTTCACCCCGGTCCAGACCGGGCTGGCGTTCCTGCCCCTGACCGCCGGGATCATCCTGTTCTCCGGCATCGCCCAGCAGATCATCGGGCGGGTCGGCGTGCGGGAGATCGGCATGGTCGGCATGGGCACCGCCGCCATCGGCCTGCTGCTGCTGTCGCGGGCACCGGTCAACGGCACCTACCTCGCCGACGTCCTGCCGGGCATCCTCGTGATGTCCGCCGGCCTCGGGCTCACCTTCGTCCCGCTGACGCTGATCGCCACGACCGGCGTGGGCAACGAGGACGCCGGCCTGGCGTCGGGGATCTTCAACTCGTCGCAGCAGATCGGCGGCGCCCTCGGCCTCGCGATCCTCTCGACCGTGGCGGCCTCGCAGACCACGGACGCGCTCGACTCCGCGGGGGCGAACCCCTCGCAGACCGAGCAGGCCTCCGCCCTGGTGGACGGCTTCCAGGCGGCGTTCGCGATCGGCGCAGGGCTTATGCTGGTGGGCGTGATCCTCGCCGCGCTCCTCATCCGACGCCGCGACGTCGCGATCGTCGAGACCACCGAGTCCGTGCACGCCGGCATCTGACGGCATCTGACGTGTCCGAACCCCTCCGCTCCGACGCGCGCCGCAACCGGGAGAAGATCCTGGCGGCCGCGTCGGAGCTGTTCGCCCTGGAGGGGCCCGACCTCTGCGTCGACGACATCGCGCGTCGCGCGGGGGTCGGACACGCCACCGTCTTCCGCCGCTTCCCCACGAAGGACGACCTCGTCCTGGCGATGTTCGAGGAGCGCCTGGACGAGCTCGCCGCCGTCGCGGAGGCGGCCGCGGAACGGGACGACCCGTGGGAGGGCCTCGTCGAGCTGATGACGGCGATCGGCGAGCGCCACGCCCGGGACCGCGGGCTGATGGAGGCGGTCGGCACCCAGATCTTCGGGTCGCCCAAGCTGACGGAGCACCGGTTCCGGCTCGTCGAGCCGATCGGCCGGCTGCTCCGCCGGGCCCAGGAGGCCGGCGTCGTCCGCGCCGACCTGGAGCCGGCGGACGTGATGTTCCTGATCTCCGCGGTGGCGAAGTCGTCGCCGTGCCACTTCGAGATCCCGGACCTGTGGCGGCGCTACCTCGGCGTCGTGCTCGACGGGATGCGGCCCGAGCCGGCGACCCCGCTGACGCCGGATGCGCCGACGATGGACGAGGTGGAGCGGGCCCTCGGCGCGGTCAGCGCGCGCGCCGGCACCGCCGAGCGCCAGTAGGTCACCCGGCCGGTTCCCCCGCCGGCAATTGGCACGCGCCGTCAGTACCAGTCGGTGTTCCACACAGAACCCCGGGGACACCCGCCTGGAACACCGCTCCGGGCGGTCGAACTCCCCACCACGAACGGCTCGCACCAACCGGGGCCGTTGTCCCCGCGTCCCACTTGGGACCGCCCCCCAACCTCCTAGGCGGCGGGCTCCATCTCGATGTCGAGACGGACGGCGTCGCCGGCGGGGATGTCCACCGCCCGCTCCGCCTTCGCGCCGCCCGCGGTCAGGACGACGACGTTCCACGCGCCGGGCGACAGGTGGAAGAGGTACGACCCGTCGGCGCGGGTGCGCCACTCGCCGGTGAACTCGCCGTCGGTGTCGCGCAACTGGACGTAGGCGCGTGCGAGGGGCTCCCCGCCCCGCGTCACCGTCCCCTCGAGGGTGGTTCGCGCGTACGCCATCGTCATTCCCTCAGCCCCTGGCCGTCGCGACGACACCGGCGTGGGGACGATACGGGATCACCTCGCGGAACAGGCGTCGCCCGACCAGCAGGACGAACGCGGCGATGCAGATCGCGACGAGGGAGAAGATCAGGAGCGCGCCGGTCAGGCCGATCGCGTCGGCGAGGAACCCGAGGGCCACGGTCGGGATGGTTCCCGCATAGGCGCACATGTAGAGCAGCGACATCAGCTTCCCGCGCTCCTCCAGCGGCACGATCGTCCCGCAGATGACGGTGCCGCCGTAGAGGATGAAGCCGTTCATGACCCCCGTCGCGGCCGCCGCGATGATCACGAGCGCGACGGCGTCGAGCTCCGACGAGAGCACGATCAGGAGCGACAGCAGCGACGGTCGACGCCGCGCCGATCATCATCGAGCGCCGCGGGTCGAGGCCGCGGGCGATGAACGGCGCCAGCCCGCCGAGCGACAGCACCAGGAAGCCGATCGCGCCGACGACGGCGAGGTTGTCCACCTTCAGGGTGTCGACCACGAAGATCGGCACCACCGACAGCTCGGTCCCCTCCACGAAGCTCATCAGGAAGGTGGCTGGGGCGACGTAGGTCAGGAAGCCGAGCGCCTGCCCCTGTGGGACGCCGATGCGTATCCGGAACGGTGGACGGTCGCCGCGGGCCTTCCGGATGAGCGTCTCCGACGCGGTTGCGACGGCGATCATCCCGATGATCATCGCCACGATGTGGATCTCGAAGATCAGGTGGCGGGGGTTGGGCGCGTACTCGGCGGTGATGCCGGCGATCCCGGGTCCCAGGCCGAAGCCCACCCGGAACGCGACGCCCGCGAGGGCGGCGGCGAGGGCCTTGCTGTCGGCTCGGGCGTGGTCCACGACGAAGGCGGCGCCGACGCCGAGGAAGCCGCCGATCGCGAGGCCCTGGAGGACGCGGCCGACGAACAGGAGCGGCACGCTCTCGGCCAGCGCGAACACCAGCGACGCGAGCGTCATCGTGGCCATCGCGGGGAGCAGCAGCCGTTTGCGTCCCAGGCGGTCCGCGAGGTTCCCCGCGATGAGCATCGTGGGGCAGACGGTGACCGTGTAGGTCACGAACAGGAGCGTCGCGGTGCCGGTCGAGAGGCCGAAGTCGCGCTGGTAGAGCGGGAGCAGCGGCGTCAGCGTGCTCGTGCCCATCGTCAGCACGAGCATCCCGATCATGGCCTTCCAGGAACCGGGGGTCACCGTTCCACGATACGGTGTAAGCCGTGGACGTCGCCTCCCGCCATGTGAACGCGCTCGCAGCCCTCACGGTGGAGGTCGGAGCCAACGTCCAGCCCGGCCAGGTGGTGGGCGTGAGCTGCCGCCCCGGCCAGGAGGAGCTGGTGCGGGCCATCGCCCGGGCGGCCTACGGGCGGGGCGCGACGTACGTGGACGTCTCGTGGTTCGACCCCCACGTGAAGCACGCGCGGGCGGCGCACGCGGCGGAGGACACCCTCGGGTGGGTGCCGCCGTGGCTGGGGCAGCGGATCACCCAGCTCGGCGAGATGGGGGGCGCCACGATCGCCCTGTCGGGCCCGACGGCGCCGGGCCTGTTCGACGACGTCGACCCGGCGCGCGCGGCGAAGGACCGCCTGCCGTCGGTGCGCGAGACGATCCCGGTGATCATGGGCGCGCAGGTCAACTGGACGGTGGTCCCGTGCCCCCACCCCGACTGGGCGGCCCTCGTCCACCCGGACCTCGACGCGGACGCCGCGTACACCCGGCTGTGGGATGAGATCGCCCACGTCTGCCGCCTGGACGAGCCGGACCCCGCCGGCGGCGTGGCGCGCCCGCGGCGCCGAGCTCGCGGCCGCCGCCGACCGCCTCAACGCCCGCCGCCTGGACGCCCTCCACTTCGTCGGCCCCGGCACCGACCTCCGGGTGGGCCTGCTGCCGCAGTCGCGCTGGGCGGGCGGCGGCGACCAGCGCAGGGACGGCCTCCCCCACCTGCCGAACATCCCGACGGAGGAGGTGTTCACCACCCCCGACCCGACGCGGACGGAGGGGCACGTCGCCTCCACCCAGCCGCTCGAGGTGGGCGGCTCGATCATCCGCGGCCTCCGGGTGCGGTTCGAGGGCGGCCGCGCCGTCGAGATCGACGCCGACTCCGGCGCCGAGGTGCTCCGCGGCCGAGCCGCCGTCGACGACGGCGCCGCCCGCCTGGGCGAGGTGGCCCTGGTGGACGGCAGCGGCCGCATCGGCCCCCTCGGCGTCACGTTCTTCGACACCCTGCTGGACGAGAACGCCGCGAGCCACATCGCCATCGGCGCCGGCTACCCGAAGGGCACCGACGGCACCGTCCCCGACGGCGTCATCAACGACTCCGAGATCCACATCGACTTCATGATCGGCGGCCCGGAGGTGACCGTGTACGCGGTCGACGCCGACGGCCTCGAGACGCCCCTGCTGGTCGGGGGCGACTGGGCGGGCTGATCGGGTCTCGATTCGTCGCGCTTGCGCGCCGACCCGCCGTCGGTGGATCGTCCGGTCCGTGGACCCCCGCCGCTGGGACGCCCTGCAGCTGGACTACGAGCAGACGCTCCAGACCTGTCGGCAGGTCGTCGACGGTCCGGTTCAAGCTGCTCGCGTTCGTCCCAGCCGTGTCGGGCGCGGCGATCGCATTGCTGACGGCATCGGATCTCGACAAGGCGTGACGGAGGTGGCGCTCGCCGCGCTCGGGTTGGTCGTCACGGTCGCGATCGTCCTGCTACGCCCGCGCAACACGCAGTTCCACGACGGGGCCATCAGTCGCGCCCAGCGGCCGAGACGCGTGCTCGAGTCCCCGCCGTCGGCGGCGACACCGAGCGGGGATTGTCGCGCCGCGCCGGGGAGCCGCTCCGCCACGTCTTCGGGCTGCCGGTCCGCACGACGTCGCTCGCGCTGGTCCATCGCGCGCCACCGGCGCTGGACAGCCGCCGTCTGCGACTCAGCCGGCCCCGCGGACTGGATCACCGTCGGCGCGCTGGTCGGCGGGCGCTCGTCCAACTACTCTGGCACGACAGCAAACCGGCGCGGCTGATCGATACCGGCCGGCGCCGGAGTCCACCGCGCGCAGCCACTCGGGGTCCGTCGCAGAGCACGGATCTCGCGCCGCCGGCCGGACGCCGGCAGGTACTGACGGCGCCGAAGAGGAACGGGGTCGATTGCGGCCTCCGGCCGGTCGCGGTCGACCGGCGGACGGCTGTCCGCCGCTACGGCGGCCTGAGCGGCTCGATGCGCCGGATCCCCGAGAGCGACGACGGTGCCGCTTGCTCGTGCGCGCGGTCAGCGAACCGCTGCACCTCACGCGCTGCGCAGGCGCGGCCCGTTCGGCCTGCCACTGGCGCCCACGCAAGCCCCCGGCCCCGAACCGCTCGGCGGAGGGACGTCGATCCGCGCGACCAGCATCGACTGCGACGGGTCGCAGATCACCGCGTCCCCGGGCGCCCGCGCGCCGTCGAGCGTCAGGCGCCGCTGCGGTGGCACGCGGGTCCGCGGGAGCGTCTCCGGCACCTCCCCCAGGCGCACGGGCTCCCGGGCGGTCGGCGGGCCGGAGTGGGGGCCGTCAGCCGGAGCGGTCACCGTCGCGCAGCAGCCGCTCGGTGGCGACGCCGGCGAGGGGGTGGTCCGCGGCCCTCAGGGCCTCGGCGAAGAGGACGCGGTCGATGCGCCCCTGGAAGACCGGCACGTCGAGGTCGTGGGCGGCGTTGACGACGTCGCCCCGCCCCACCTCCAGCAGGGCGGCGATCTCCTCCGGTGTCAGGTGAACGGCCATGGACGTCCTCTCGTCGCGCTCCCGGGCCGTGGACAATGCCACGGCGCCGGGCGGTCCACGACCCCCGGGGAGGGGAGGGAACATCGCGCCTCAGGGCATCGCCGCGCCCGCCGGCTGCTCCATACCCATCGCCCCGCCCGGTGGCCGGTCAACCCCCGCCCGGCCCGGCGCGACGGCGATCACGGTGCCGAGCGCGAGCAGGCACACGGCGACCGGGACGGCGAGGCGCTCGCCGGAGGGCAGGACCTTCTCGGCGAAGATCACGGCGGCCACGAGCGCCATCCACCACAGGCTCATCACCCCGACCGCGAACAGCACGAGCATCAGGCCGGCGCAGCACCCCACGCACCACGCGCCGTGCTCGGTCCCCATGGCCACGGCGCCCGCGCCGCCGGGACGCCACCGGTGCATCACGAAGTGGAGCGGCGTGCGGCAGTGGCGCAGGCAGGCGCGCTTCAGCGGCGTCAGCTGGTACGCGCCCGCCGCCGCCACGGCGGCGCCCGCCAGCGCGGGCCCGCCGCGGTCCCACGCGATCCAGCCGGGGTGGTGCGCCACGAGGAACCGGTACGCCGCGTATGCGATGAGGCCGTAGGCGGTCCACGCGATCAGGTAGCCGCCGACGAAGAGCGCGGTGGCGGCGGGCGGCCCGGGGCGGCCGCCCCGGCCGGCGGCCGCCCGGCGTACCGCCGCGACCATCGGGGCGGTGGAGGGCAGCATCATCGCGGCCATCATCGTGACCCACACGCCGACGAACCAGGCGAGGCCGCCGAGGTCGGTGCCGGGCCCCGCGTCCATCCCCTGCATCCGCCCGATGGTCACGATCCACGTGGCGAGGGCGACCGCGAGGAGGGCGGCGACCGCGATGGCGTCACCCCTCCGCTGAGGAGTACCGGAACGTCGACTCGTATGCGCAGCGCCCCGCGAGTTCCACCGCGAAGGGCTCGTCCGTGACGCGCAGCACGTCCGCGACGTCCTCCGTCCCGGGCTGCGAGTACCCGGGGATCACACAGGCCACCGGCTCCTGGTCGGGCACGGGCGCCCGCACGCGCACCTCGACGACGCCCGCGGCGCGGAACCAGCCGCGGCCGGGGGTGTGGTCGATCGTGATGGCGGCGGGCTGCCAGCCGAGGAACCGGCTCTCCTTCCAGGCCCACGGGAAGTGCTTCATCACGGAACCGCCGCGGGCCCCGGTGAGGATCTCCATCAGCGCACGGCGCTGGTCGTCGTCGCCGCGCTCGTCCACGAAGAGGCGGAACGTCCACGGCGAGCCGGGCTCGTCGTCGTCGTACTGGCACGCGATCACCGCGCCGAGCCCGTCCAGGCGGACGTCGTCCGCGTGGCCGGACGTGACGGCCCACGACAGCGCGCCGGTGCAGACCCCGTACGTGGACCGGCCGCCGGATCGCCCGCCGACGCGCCGGCACGGGCAGATCGCCTCGCAGTTGCACGCCTCGAGGTAGGTGCCGGCGATCGTCCAGGATCCCGCGTCGGCCATCCGCCCCTCCGCCGCGGAGTCTCCGTCGCCGGCCCCGGCGGATCAAGCGCCCGGCGCTTGCCTCGGCCCCGCACGGTGGATGACACTCGCCCGGATGTCGGGGGCCGTGTGAGCGGGGAGTCCGCGACGAGGCGGCCGCCTTGGGGTCTTCTGGTGGCGGTCTTCGTCATCGTCAGCGTGGCGGTCTACGGCATCGCCCGCTGGCAGCCCTTCGAGCCGGAGGCGCCGGCCGTGGCCGTCGCCGCCGGCGATCCCGCTCACGGAGCGGTCGTCTTCGACGCGAAGTGCGCCCTCTGCCACGGGACGGGGGGCCAGGGCGGCGGCATCGGCCCGCGGCTGGTCGGCGCGAACCTGAGCGCGCCGGAGGTCGCCGGGATCGTCGCGACCGGACGCGGGGCCATGCCCGCCGGCCTCGCGCAGGGCACCGACGCCGCCGACGTCGCCGCCTACGTCGCCGGCATCTCCGGCGGGCAAACGCAGGGGACGCCCCCGCCGGCCCCGACGCCGGGGGCGGTGAGCGGCCGGGCGACGCTCACCGGCCCGCGGCTCGGCGGGCTCACGGTGCGGCTCGATGCGCCCGCGACCGCCGACTGGACGGTGTGGATCGAGGGCTCGGCCGGCCGGCGCGAGGTGGGCACGATCCCGGCCGGGCGGATGGTCCTGCGCGCGCCGTCGGCCGCCGGGGGCGCCTCGATCCCCGGCGGATACGACCGGATCCTGGTGGGCGTGACCCCCGAGGACCTCGTCTCGACGGGGACCCTCGCACCGGATCGCGTCCAGGCGCTGCGGCAGCTCTTCCTGGGCGACCCGGGCGCGCCCGGCGGCGCGCCGCTGCTGGAGGCCGCCGCCGGCCAGGTCGCGATCCTCCGCGAGCACATCGGCTTCCTGGCGGCGGCCAGGGACGCCGACTACCTGCCGAACGTCCGCTTCCACGGCGAGCACATGGTGAACATCACCCGGGGCGAGCCACTCCAGGACGTGGACGGCAACGGCGATCCATCGAACCCCGGCGACGGCGTCGGCCTGATCGACGGTCCGGACGCCTACCTGGCGCGGATCCCGCAGCTCGTGGGGCCGTCCGCGAGCGCCGATGGCCGGCGGGCCCGGGCGGACGCCGGCCTCATCGCCACCCGCGGTGAGATCAGCGGGCACGCCCAGACGGTTCAGGAGGCGGTGCCCGCGATCGCCGAGATCGAGCGCGCCGGCGCGGACCTGCGCGTCGCCTGGGCACGCCTCCGCGCGGCAGCCAAGGACGCCGCCGTCATCCCGCTGGCGCCGGCATGAGCGGCGCCGTCCTCGCGCTCGACGTCGCATCGGGCTACTCGGACGTCCTGACCTCGGTCTTCTCGACCCCGGTCGCGGGCAAGGCGTGGCTCGCCACGATCGCCTTCGCGCTGGCGCTCGTCCAGGTGTCCACCGGTGCACGCATCTTCGGCAAGCTCTCCGGGGTCTTCCCGATCGAGCCCGGCACCGCGGCCGTCGTCCACCGCTGGTCGGGCCGGCTGGCGGTGCTGGTCACGCTCCCGATCGTGTTCCACTGCATCACGATCCTCGGGTTCCAGACCATCGACGCGCGCGTGGCGATCCACAGCATCGTCGGTTCGTTCCTCTACGGCTTCCTGGCCGTGAAGCTGCTGGTGCTGAAGAACCACTCGTTCCCGAGCTGGGCCCTGCCGGTGTTCGGAGGAACGCTCTTCGCGGCCCTCGCCGTGATGTGGCTGACCTCGAGCCTCTGGTACTTCACTGAGGTCCGCCGCTTCTCGCTGCCGCTGCTCTTCGCCACGCTGTTGTTGCCGCGGAGTGCTGGAGGCTTTCTCGGCGGAACCCTTCGATAGCCCCGAGAAGGCATCCGAGCGTTCCGCGGAGGCGGTGGAGGACGAAGGCGCGGTGGCCTTGCCTTGGTAGAACCGCTTCGACGCCTGGCTGGAGGTCGATGCGGATTGGGCCGAGCCCTGGTTCTGATTGTGCGATGCTTGCCGTGCGGCCTGGTTGTCGCCGTGCGCCGTTTGGTTCTCGTTTCGTCTCTCAGTGCCCGCGGATTGGTTTTCGGTGCGGTTTTCCTGGCGCCCGCCCTGGTTCTCGTTGCGGTTCTCCTTTCGGGCGGCCTGGTTCTCGCCGCCGGCCTCGCGGCGTTCGGACGTTTCTCGCCGCGCTGCTCGGACATGTTCTCGCGGTGGTCGTAATAGTCCTTGGCCATGTCCTCGCGGTGGTCGGCGAAGTCGTCCCAGCCGTCGTTGGAGAGCATCGGGCCGCCGGTAGCCCCAGCCGCCGTAGCCGTGGTGGTAATGGTCGTCGTCGTCGTCGGCGTTCGCGCCGACGATCACGCCGGCGGTGAAGCCGATCAGACCCGCCGCCAGCTTGCCGCCGCCGGTGTCGTTGGGCGGCGGCGGGCGGCGGGGCGGGCTGGGTGTAGACGACCTGCGGGTTGTACTGCGGCACGTAGACGACCTGCGGGTTGGCGGGCTGGATGACGATGACCTCCTGGCCGGCTCTTGAGTCTTGACCGTCTCGACGGCCTGCTGCTCGTTCGTCTGGAGGTTGCCCTGCGCCTGGGCCTGGGTGCGCAGGCGCTGGATCGAGTGCGAAGACGCCGGGGCGGTCCTGCTTGAAGGCCTTGCCGAGCTCGGTGGTTCCAGTCGGCCTTGTCGGCCATCATGTGCAGGACGTCGGGGAACAGGACGATCGCGATGAACGCCGCGTCGAACCCCTTGTCGGAGGCCGCGTCCTGGGCGGCCGTGCCCTTGAGGTCGGGGTTCGCCTTCAGCCAGGCGCTGACCTCGCTTGACCTGGTCCGGGTTGGCCGAGCAGGTCAGGATCTGGGTGACCAGCGCGTCGGGGTACAGCGCGATCGGCGCGAGCAACTTGTCGAGCGTCTCGGGCGGGATCGGGTTGGCCGGGGGCGCGCGCGGGCTTGGCGGCCTGCGCGAGCCTGTGCCTGGGCGGCGCAGGTCCGCCAACAGCGCGAGCGCGACGACGGCGAGGATGCAAGCGGTTCATGGTGTCCTCCGTGAGTGAGCGGCCGCCGGCGTGCTGGGCTCCTTCTGCGGTGCGCCTTGTCGACGCGGAGGGCGATCATGTCGGTCTTGCGGATCACGACCTTCTCGCCGACCTTCCGCTTGGTCAGGTCGATGTCGCTGCGGCACGGCGATCTGGCGCGTCTGGCCGTCGGGGAACTGGAGCGTGGCGGTGTGGTGGCCGACGTCGATGGCGGTGACGGTGGCGGTGACCTGCTTGGTCGTTGGCCATGACGGCGCCGGGCTGGGCGCCCTTGGGGGACAGGGCGACGATGGTGCGCCGCCGGTGTCGGGCGGGTCGGTTTCGGTGCCCATGGCGACCGCGACCTCCTCGGCGACGGTGACCTTGACCTGGTCGCCCGGCGTGGATCTGGTCGAAGTTGACGACCTCCGGGCCGCACGTGACCGTCTCGCGCGTGCCGCTCGGTCACGTCGAGCACGACCTCGCGGGCTCGAGTCGAAGACGGACGCGACGTTGGCGGTCGAGCGTGGTCGTGTCGACGGTGATGCTGCCCGGGACGCCGGGCTCACAGCGACTTCGTCTGCGCGCTTCTCGACTTGGGCTGCGGGCCCTTGATCGGAGCACGACGGCAACGCCAGGCCCGGCGGCGGACAACACGACGGTTGAATCGATCGGACGAGAACAGGTCATGGCGTCTCCAAGGGGTGTTTGCAAGGGTGATTGGTGACTGTCCTGACAATACGACTTGTACGATGCGTGCCGCTATTGGACTTTGGCCGCGCGTGCAACCGGGCGACGCGAAACCGGCCACGCAGGTCTGTACGCGCAGGCCCGCGGCGGTGAAGGTGGCGACGGTGCGCCGCACCAGTTCGCTGGACGGCGGCTCGGTGCGCGTCGAGCTGGTAGTCGAGCCCGAGCGTCTCCCACTTGAACCGGCCCATCTGGTGGAACGGCAGCACGTCGACGCGCTCGACGTTGCCCAGGCCGGCGGCGAACTCGGCGATGTGGCCGACGTCGTCCGCGTCGTCGGTCAGGCCCGGGACCAGCACGAAGCGGAGCCAGACCGGCCGGCGGCGGGCGGCGAGGCGGCGGGCGAAGTCGAGCATCGGCGCGATGTCCTTGCCGGTGAGGTGCCGGTGGCGCTCGGGCGTCGAAGGCCTTGATGTCGAGCAGGACCAGGTCGATCGTGTTCCAGCTCGGCGTCGCTCAGGCGGTCGCCGAGGAAGCCGTTGGTGTCGAGCGCGGTGTGGACGCCCATCTGCTGGGCGGCGGCGAACAGCCGGACGACGAACCGGTCCTGCATCAGCGGCTCGCCGCCGCTGATCGTGAGGCCGCCCGTTCATGCCCTTCAGGCCGTGGCGGTACTTGCGGAGCTCCTCGACGGCGCGCTCGAGGGTGCACGGGCATGCCGTTGGTCAGGCTCCAGGTGTCGGGGTTGTGGCAGTACAGGCAGCGGAACTGGCAGCCGGCGGTCCAGGCGACGACGCGGACGCCCGGCCCGTCGACGGTCGAGCCGGTCGTGAACGAGTGGAGGAACCCGATGTCGCCGGTGTCGAGCGCCGTGCTTGACGGCGACTCGGGATGCCGCGGCGATGTGCCAGTCGAGAGGCTGCGTCGAGCGGAGCTCGAACGGGCTCCTTGCGTCGCACACGGCGACTTGTGCGTCGGGCGGGCGGGAGAGTCTTGTTGGCGTCATGGCTGGGTTCTTTCCCGGGACGTCACGACCCGTGGAACGTGCGGTTGATCACGTCCATCTGCTGCTCGCGGGTCAGGCGCACGAAGTTGACGGCGTAACCGGAGACGCGGATCGTCAGCTGCGGGTACTTCTCCGGGTGGTCCATCGCGTCGAGGAGCGTCTCGCGGTTCAGCACGTTGACGTTCATGTGGTAGCCGGTGACGCCGAAGAACGCGTCGAGCATGCTGCGGAGGTTGGCGATCGCGGTCGGCCTCGACTCGGCCCAAGCCCTGCGGGACCAGCGACGTGGTGAGCGAGATGCCGTCGGCGGCGTCGCGGTACGGGATCTTGGCGACCGACGCGGCCGAGGCGTGGATGCCGTGCGTGTCGCGGCCGTGCATCGGGTTGGCGCCGGGGGCGAACGGCTCGCCCTTGCGGCGGCCGTCGGGCGTGTTGCCGGTGCTCTTGCCGTACACGACGTTGGACGTGATCGTCAGGATCGACTGGGTGTGGATGGCGTTGCGATACGTCGGGTACTTCCGCAGCTTGCTCATGAACGTGCTGACGAGCCACGCGGCGAGATGGTCGACGCGGTTGTCGTTGTTGCCGAACTTCGGGAAGTCGCCCTCGGTCTGGTAGTCGGTGACAAGCCCGGTCTCGTCGCGGATGACCCGCACCTTGGCGTAGCGGATCGCCGACAGGCTGTCGGCGACGACGGACAGGCCGGCCATGCCGAACGCCATCGTGCGCAGCGGGGCGTAGTCGTGCAGCGCCATCTCGATCCGCTCGTAGGCGTACTTGTCGTGCATGTAGTGGATGATGTTCATGGCGTTGACGTACACGCCGGCGAGCCAGTCCATCATCTTCTCGAACCTGTCGAGGACGTCGTCGAAGTCGAGGTAGTCGCCCTCGACGGCGCCGATCTGCGGGCCGACCTGCTCGCCGGTGATCTCGTCGCGCCCGCCGTTGATGGCGTAGAGCAGGCACTTGGCGAGGTTGGCGCGGGCGCCGAAGAACTGCATCTGCTTGCCGACCAGCATCGGCGAGACGCAGCAGGCGATCGCGCCGTCGTCGCCCCAGGCGCGTGCGCATGATCTCGTCGCTCTCGAACTGGATCGAGCTGGTGTCGATCGCGACCTTGGCGGCGAAACTGCGGAACCCGTCCGGCAGCCGCGGGGAGTACCAGATCGTCAGATTCGGCTCGGGGGCCGGGCCGAGGTTGTAGAGCGTCTGCAGAAACCGAAAGCTGGTCTTGGTCACGAGCGACCGGCCGTCGTCGCCCATGCCGCCGATCGACTCGGTGACCCAGGTCGGGTCGCCGGCGAACAGCTCGTCGTACTCCGGCGTGCGCAGGAAGCGGACGATGCGGAGCTTGATGACGAAGTCGTCGATGATCTCCTGCGCCTGCTCCTCGGTGATCGTGCCCGTCGCGAGGTCGCGCTCGAAGTAGATGTCGAGGAACGTCGAGGTGCGGCCGAGCGACATCGCCGCGCCGTTCTGTTCCTTGACGGCGGCCAGGTAGGCGAAGTAGAGCCACTGCACCGCCTCGCGGGCGGTGCGGGCGGGGCCGGAGATGTCGAACCCGTAGCTCGCGGCCATCTGCTGCAGTTCCTTGAGCGCGCGGATCTGCTCGCTGAGCTCCTCGCGGTCGCGGATGATCTCGTCGGTGGACATGGCGGAGTCGAGGCGCTGCTTTTCCTCCTGCTTCCGCTCGATCAGCCGCGTCGACGCCGTAGAGGGCGACGCGGCGGTAGTCGCCGATGATGCGGCCGCGGCCGTAGGCGTCGGGCAGCCCGGTGAGGATGTGCGAGCTGCGGCAGCGCGCGGACGTCCGCGGTGTAGGCGTCGAAGACGCCGTCGTTGTGGGTCTTGCGGTACTTGGTGAACGTCTCGACGACGTGCGGATCGGGCTCGTAGCCGTAGGTCTTGAGCGCGTTCAGCACCATGCGGAAGCCGCCGTTGGGCATGATCGCCCGCTTGAGCGGCGCGTCGGTCTGCAGGCCGACGATGATCTCGTTCTCTCGGTCGATGTAGCCGGGCGCGTGGGCGGTGATCGAACTGGGAATCTGGGAGATGTCGAGCACGCCTTTCTTGCGCTCCTCGACGAACAGCTCGTTCAGCTCGCTGCCAGATCTTCTTCGTGCGCTCGGTCGCGGGGGCGAGGAACGACTCGTCGCCGTCGTACGGCGTCGTAGTTCTGCTGGATGAAGTCGCGGACGTTGATCTCCTTCTGCCAGAGACCCGGCTTGAATCCGTCCCATGCCGGAGGGTCGGTTGGTCGTCGCGGTGCGTGCGTTCAGCGTGGCGACCATGCGTGTGACTGTCGTCCTTTTCGTTGCGCTCGGCCGCGACCGGCGGTTCAGCGCAGGCCCAGCAGCGTCCGCGGTGTGCCGGGCGATCATCAGTTCTTCGTTGGTCGGAATGACCCAGGCCGAGACCTTGCTCTGCGGCGTGGAGATCCGCGGGCCGCGTGGCGGCGTTGGCCGTCGTGGTCGAGTTCGACGCCCAGCCACGCCGACGCCTCGCAGATTCGCCGGCGGATCTCGGGCGAGTTCTCGCCGATGCCGGCGGTGAAGACGAGGCGCGTCGACGCCGCCCAGCACGGCGGCCAGCGCGCCGATCTCCTTGGCGGCGCGGTAGACGAAGTAATCGACCGCCAGCCGGGCCTCGGGCTCGCTCGCGGCCGAGCAGGTCGCGCATGTCGTTGCTGATGCCGGAGATCCCGAGCAGCCCGGACTTCTTGTAGAGCATCGTCTCGACTTCCTTGGCGGACAGCTCCAGGCCCTGGAACAGGTACAGCACGACGCCGGGATCGAGCGCGCCGGGCCGCGTGCCCATGCACAGGCCGTCGAGGGCCGTGAAGCCCAGCGTGTTGTCGACGCTCTTGCCGTCTCCGCAAGGCGCACAGGCTGGCGCCGCTGCCGAGGTGCGCGACGATCACGCGGCCGTCGGCGATCTCCGGCGCGACCTGCGGGCAGAGCCGAGGCGATGTACTCGTACGACAGGCCGTGAAAGCCGTATCGCTGCACGCCGGCCTGGCGGAGCTCGCGCGGGCAGCGGAACCAGCTCGGCGACCGCGGACTGGCCGCGATGAAAGCTCGTGTCGAAGCAGGCGACCTGCGGCACGTCGGGCAGTCGCTCGAAGACGGCTTCGATGGCGGCGAGGTTGTGCGGCTGATGCAGCGGGGCGAGCGGGATCAGCTCGCGCAGCTCGGCGAGGACCTGCGGCGTTGACGACGGTTGGCCCGGTGAAGCGTGGCCCGCCGTGGACGACGCGATGGCCGACGCCGACGACGCGCGACCCGCCGTACTTCGACTCGCAGCCAGCCGGCGAGAGCGTCGACGGCCTCGCGTGCCGTCGCGGACCGGCACGTCGCTGATCTCGTCGAGCGCTTCTCGCCGCCGTTCGTCTTTGGCGGACAGCGCGGGGCGACGTGCCGATGCCTTCGATCTGGCCGCGCGCCTCGAGCCGCCAGCTCTGGCCCTGCGGCCGCTGGAAGACGCAGAACTTCAGGCTCGACGAGCCGGCGTTGAGTACGAGTGCGTAATCGTCCACGGCGTTGCTCCGTTCAGGGTTTGCTCCGCCGCGCGTGAGCCACCAGCATCGCGACGGCGCAACTGGCGATCCGCGACCGCACGCTGTCGGCGCGGCTGGTCAGGATGATCGGGCACCCTGCGCCCAGCACCATGCCGGCGCTGTCGGCATTGGCGAGAAAGCTCAGTTGCTTGGCGAGGATGTTGCCGGCTTCGAGGTCGGGCGCGAGCAGGATGTCCGGATCGCCGGCGACCGCCGAATTGATGCCCTTGGTCTCGGCGGCCTCCTTGCTGATCGCGTTGTCGAACGCCAGCGGGCCGTCGAGAATGCCGCCCTTGATCTGTCCGCGCTCGGCCATCTTGCAGAGCGCGGCGGCGTCGATCGTCGCGGGCATCTTCGAAGTGACCGTTTCGACCGCGGCGAGAATCGCGACCTTGGGCGCTTTCGACGCCGAGCGAGATCGCCAGGTCGATCGCGTTCTGGCAGATGTCCACCTTGTCTTCGAGCGTCGGAGCGATGTTGATCGCGCCGTCGGTGACGATCAGCACCTTGTGATAGGTCGGGACGTCCATGACGAAGACGTGGCTGATCCGGCGGCCGGTGCGCAGTCCGCCTTCGCGGGAGACGACCGCTGCCATCAGCTCGTCGGTGTGCAGGCTGCCCTTCATCAGGATCTCGGCCCGGCCTTCGCGGACCAGTTCGACCGCCTTCGCCGCCGCGGCGTGGCTGTGCGGAACGTCGATGATCTCGAAGCTCGCTCGAGATCGATCCCGGCCGCCTTGGCGGTCTCTCGGATCTTGTCGCGCGGGCCGACCAGGATCGGGATGATCAGCCCGAGCTTGCACGCCTCGACCGCGCCGGACAGCGCGGTCGCCTCGCACGGATGAGCGACCGCGGTCGGAACCGGGCGGCAGGCCTTCGCACCGCGCCAGCAGCTGTTCGTATTTTCCGGTTCCGGTTGCGTTGCGGTCATGCTCATCGTCCAGCTACTCCTGCTGGACGGCGCGAGTCGCGCGCGGGCCGGTTTCCTTCAGCAGGAAGGTCAGAACGATCGCGATGGCGACGCCGTAGAGAAGCGGCGTGAAAGCCGTCTGGTAATGCTCCAGCTCCATCTGCGCCGCGCCGCCGGACACGTTGCGCAGAATCCACCGAACACCGGGCCCAGCAGAGCGCTGAAGGTGAAGTTCAGAAAATTGACGACGCCGGTCGCCGTGCCGCCGAACTGCGGAGGATTGGCTTCCTTGATCACGGTGTAAGGCAGCATGGCCGCGCCCGACGCCAATGCCCGCGACCAGGCCAATGACGTACGGTGGGAAGACGTCCGGGCGGCCGTAGAGGATCCAGGCGAGGCAGGCGAGGAGCACGATCGCGCCGCCGATGATCACTGGCTTTCGTCGCCCGATCCGATCGGAAAGAAGCCCGAGCAGCGGGCAGCCGATGATCCATCCGAAGGGAACGGTCGCCGAGCGCATGACCGCCGAGCCGTAGTCGAAGCCGTGCGCCTCCTGGAGGTAGCGCACGCCCCAGATCATGTCGAAGATCGTCGTCGGAATGAAAAGCAAGCCCGCGATCAGGCCGCACAGGATCGACTGCGGATTTTTGAAGACGGTCGCGAACGCGCCGAGCGGTGCTCTTCAGCCAGCGGCCGCTCTGAGCGTGCTTGCTCCTGTTGTGGGAGAAGAACGAACAGGAGCACGCCGATCACCAAGCCGGCGATGCCCATCGCCGATCCAGAAACGGTTCCAAGCGAAGCCCGCGGCCGATCATCGGGCCGACGACAAACTGCCCCGCCGATCCGCCGGCCATGCCGAACATCTGGGTGGCGCCGATCAACGTGGCGGCGCGGGACGGCGGGAAAGTTCTTGGTGGCGATGTAAATCGCGCCGACCAGCGCGAAAACGCCGCCGGCGCCCTGCAGGAATCTGCCCGACGCTCGCCAGTTCCGATTGCCCGTGGCGAACAGCAGCGCTCCGATGCCGACCGCAGCCGCCGCGACCGGGCAGCAGCCTTCCGCGGTCCGAGCCGATCCATCGCAGCGCCGGCGACCAGGCTGAATGGTGAATACCCGTAGTAGAACAGGCCGACGATCGAGGCGACGCCGAGTGGCGCTGAGCGCCGAAGGCCTCGGTCAACTGCGGCATCATCACGGCCGGCGCCGAACGCAGCGCGTACTGGTAGAAGTAATAGACCGCCGTCAACAGCCAGGCGACGACGGCCATGCTGCATGGCTCGTATCCGCGTCGATCACCGCGGAGCGGCGAATGCTGCTGTCGGCAGCCTGCGCGTTCACATCGAGTCGTCCTCGCGAGCGTTCCGCGCATCCGCGTGATCTCGGCTCTAGCAGAGCACGACCGAGCACAGCCAAGCCGCCTTCGGAGGTCTCCTTGTACTTCGAGTTCATTTCCTTGGCGGTCATGGCCATGGCTGCGATCGTCGTATCGAGATCAACGCGGCGTTGTTCGGCGATTTCTTCGCTGGCGATGCAGTAGCCGGTCCACGCCTTGACCGCTCCGTAAGCGCAGCGCTCGATGCAGGGCACCTGGACGTAACCGGCGACCGGATCGCACGTCATGCCGAGGTGATGTTCGAGAGCCGATTCGGCCGCATTCGAGACGACCTTCGGGCTGGCGCCCAAGGCCTGGGCGATCATCGCAGCGGCCATCGAAGAACCGACGCCGACTTCCGCCTGGCAGCCGCCCTCGGCGCCGGACAGCGTGGCGTTGTGCTTGCAGAGGTAACCAATCGCTGCCGCCGCCAGAAAGCCCTTCCGGATCTTCTGCGTTGGCGTCTTGAGGTCGCGCAGAGACTTGAGGACCGCGGGCATGATTCCCGCCGAGCCGGCGGTGGGAGCGGTCACGATGATGTGGCCGCGGGCGTTTTCCTCGCCCATGGCGAACCCGTACGCTGCCACCGTGCTGATCGCCCGGCCGGCTTCGCCCTTGTCTGGTGGTCTTCAAGTTGCGATAGATCGCGGCAGCCTTGCTGTGCAGCTTGATGGGGCCGGGCAGAACGCTCTTCCACCGTCAATCCAGTATCCACGCCGCGCACCATGACTTCGGCCACCTGGTCGAGGAACTCCCAGATGTCCTTCTCGCTCTTGCCGGAGATGGCCATTTCATTTTCCAGCAGCAGCTTCGGCAGCGGGATCTTGTCGTCGATGAGATACTTCTTCAGCTCCCGCGCCGTGCGCGAAGGGGTACTTGGGCTTGCCCTTCTCCGGTGGCTTGTAGCCCTTCCACTCGATGAAGCCGCCGCCGACCGAGTAGTATTCCAGCTCGTAAAGCGTCTCGTTGCCGGCGAGCAGCTTCGCAGGTCATCGTGTTCGGGATGGTGGAAGTCGCCCTTGGTGCGCGTCGAAGATGATGTCTTTCAGAGTGAGGTTGAGGGTCGTGGGGCCGATGCTTGACTTTGTGCGCTTCGATCGGGATTGGCGGCCAGCCCGTCCAGGAATTCGGGAGGGCACGTCGCCGGAGCTTTGCCGAGCAAGCCGGCGAGCGAGGCTCGGTCAGTGCCATGTCCTTTGCCGGTCGCACTGAGGCTGCCGAACAGATGGACCTTGAGCGCTGTGGCGCGCTTGAGCTGATCCTCCGGCAGCTTGGAAACCCGCTGGAAGAAATCGTAGGTAATTCGCATCGGTCCCATCGTGTGGGAACTCGAGGGTCCGGGACCCATCTTGTAGAACTCGTCGAGCACCGTCATGATCGGACCCTTCGACTTCTGGACCACGTTCAGGTTCGGGTCGACAGCGGCACCGGCGCGCGGCGCTGCGGCGGGCGGCGCCGCCGCGGCGGCGCTGCGCCGCTCCTGCGGCACGCGGGCGGCGTGCCCGCCGACGCGGCGAGAATCGCCCGCCGATGCCGGCGGCTCAGCGCGACGGGAGCCGCGTCAGGCACGTGGCGCCGCGTCGCACGCCGCGGTCGGCGACCTCGTCGCGCAGGTTCCGCACCCGTCGACCGCTGCCCGCGGCTGGCTCCCGATGACGTTCAGTGGCGTGGACATGAGTCATCTCCTTTCGGATCGGCATCCGTGACGTCGCCCGATGGCAGGCCGTCCTAGTCGCGTCAGAACCGGTACTGGACCGAGAACGACAGCCGCCCGTCGTCGCCCGTGTTGCCGTCCTGGTCTTCGCGGATGCCGTAGAGCGCTTCCAGCCCCATCCAGATGCGCTCGGTGGGGTAGATACATGATGTTGGCGACGCCGTAGTGGCCCGACTCGTACGTGCCGCCGCCCTGCTCCGCCGACGTCGTCGACGTGCAGGTAGCTGTAGCCGAGCGACGACGCCCACTTGGGCGACCAGTAGTGCTGGTACGCGACGAACCCGCCCCAGACCGCCGAGCGCATCAGGTCGCCGCCGGCGTCGACGAACCCGTCGAGGCCCAGGCCGTTGGTGTCGTTGAAGTAGTTCGCGATCCCCTGCCCGCCGGCGAGCTGGAACACGAGGTTGTCCTGCTTCGCCCTTGGCGACCGGCGTCGAACACGTTCGACGTGGCCGCTGAAGTTCAGGCCCCACCCGACGTCGCTCGAGCGCGAGCCTACTCGGCGGATCGAACGTCAGCTGGCGCAGGATGCCCGCGAGCTGCAGGTGCGCCCCAGTCCGGCGTCCACCGGACGTTGCCGGTCAGGTCCGGCCAGAGCGACGATCTCGATGCCCGTCTGACGCGCCGTGCCTGCGACAGGTCCGGGTTCGGGTCCTCCACCGCGACCTGCAACTGCAGGTCGTCGCGCAGCTGGTCCGTGTACCGGAGCATCGGCTGGCGGACGAGGACCATGCCGTTCGGGCCCTGGTAGTCGAAGATCGCCGGGTAGACCGACGCGTCCATGAACGTCGTCCACGTCTGCCCGGCCGAGGAGCTGGTGCTTCTCGCCGATCTCGCCCGTACGCGTGGCGGAGGCGGAAGTCCGTCCCGTCGGGGCCGAAGAAGTCGCCTTCGACGTAGCGTGACCAGCGGCCCCAGCGTCGGTCGGCGCCTCGGTGCGGACGAACAGGCGGGTCTGCCGGGCGCTGAAGTTCGTCTGCCCGCCGCTCTCCCCGCTGGTCGGGATGCTCGAGACGACGAAGCTGTCCTTGCTGCCGATCGTGTTGCGTGTCGGTGATCGCGTCGACCTGCACGAACCCGCCGATCTGGATCGAGACGTTCGTGCCCGGGAGCGTGATCGACCCGGGGAACGTCGCCCTCGGCGACGTACTTGCGCATGTCGAAGTCGGCCGGCGTCGTGATGCCCGCGCGGGGCGAGCGTGAACCTGTCGCGGACCGCCGGTGCCCGCGCCGCGGCGTCGGCGGCGACGGCCTGCTGGTGTCGGCGACGCTCCCGACCTCCTTGCGGAGCATCGCGTTCTCCCGCTCGAGCGTCGGCCATCCGCTCTTCCATCTCGCGGCGCCAGGCGTCGTCGGCCGCCGTCGCGGCCGACGCGCCGGGCCTCGGGACGGCTGTTGCGCCTTCGGCGAGATTCCCGACGCCGTGCAGGCCCGCCGCGGCGGCGGCGACGAGGACGCCGGCCCGAATGGCATTGCAGCGGGATCGTCCTGCAGCTCGCATGTTCGCTCTCCTCAGTTCGTTGATCGGGGCGGTTATCGTCCGCCCGCCACTGATGAGGGGAAACTACGTCGGATCGTCAGCGATTACTATTGGACTTTCGTCCCACCACGCAGACAACACGCCAACGAAAGTGCGTGACCGAGGGGTAATTTGACCCTGGGTCAGCGGCGTCCCCCGGGCGAATGTGCAGTTAGTTGAAGCGGTTAATACTGACGTGACGGGACCTGCCGATTCGGCAACTCGGCGGTCGGTCGCGCTTCCGAGCATCCACGTTGGTGGGAATTGGGCGACGTTGATGCGGAAGTTGGCCGCCCTGGAGCTGCTCGGCCATGCGAACCAGCTCGGCGAGCGAGTCGGCCCACATCTTCTCCATCACGCACAGGCGATGCACCTTCACCGTCTTTTCCGTGCATCCTAAGCGGGCGCCGACCTGCTTGTTAAGCAGGCCGACCGAGACCGCCTCGAACACCTGGCCGCGCGATGGGTGAGGCTTTCGAACCGGCGCCGCACCTCCTGGCCGATGCCCTCCTCGACCAACAGGCGCTCGTCCTCGGCCGACGCCGGGGCCGACCGCCGTCAGGAGTTGCTCGTCGTCGAACGGCTTGGGGAGGAAATCGATCGCGCCGCCTGCATCGCTCGGACGCTGGTCGGGATGTCCCCGTAGCCGGTGATGAACACCGTGGGGATTCGCACGCCGTCGTCGTTCAGCAACTTCTGGAACGCGAGCCCGTTGCGGCCCGGCAGGTTCAAGTCCAGGATTCAGGCGGCACCGCCCCAGGGGGCCGGCGGCCGGCGGCGAGCTCGTCGCTGTTGGCGAAGACGCGGACGTTATACCCTTCGGTCAGCCAGCAGCCGCCGCAATGCCGTGCACATCCCCGGGTCATCATCGATGATCATGACGACCGGCGGTGAACTGACGGGCGGTACATTCGAGCGTTGCGACGGTGTATTGTGACGAAACATCATGATTTGACCCGATCGATAAGACGCCCTCCGCAAGACGTCCGTCAACCCTAGGCCTCTATGTTGACGGTTTCATCATTAATGCTGCCATTTAAATAACGAACAATCGACAGTAAAATTCCAATTACCTAGAATCCGTCCCAGCCCGTCGTATTTCGCTCGAAAAGTGGTCAAAGCTTCGGCCGGACGCATCCATATACCGGGTACCATGTCATCGAGGCACCGGCCTAGGAAATCGAGGCCGCGCGCGTGTCGATCAGCGTGTCGACGCGGACGTTCGGCCGGTCAGTGGCGAGCTCCAGGGCGGAGAACAGGACGCGAACGCACGTGGCCGGCAGGTGCTCGGTCAGGTCATCGACATCTGTCCATGCCTGATCGAACAACAGGCCCCGTGGGGTCATTGACATCCGTAAATAGGTCACAACTGATGCACCCCGCACTGGCCCGGATGGGGCCGATGATTCGCGAGAGCGAGGCGATCACCTTCGTGCGATCGGCCAGATCAACGCGCATTCGTGCCCGAAGGAGGGCCCGTACAGAGCGTGTGGTATGTGGAGCGAGCTTCGCGGGGCCCAGACAGCGAGCCGTTCGCCGGCGGCCTGCGCAGGCTCATTACGCAAGATGAGCGCCACCGCCGCGGATCCGACGGATTGTGCCCGAACGTCGCTACGAACGACGATTAGCGGCCGCGCACCGGTGACTTGCGTCGGTCCCACGGCGGCGCGACGAAATGGCAACGCGCGGACGCCCTTAAGTCGCCGACACCGGCGCCGGTGTCGCCACCGCGACAACGACGACGACAACGACGAGGGGCGCTGGATGCCGAGCCGGCGCATGAACGAGTAGAGTGTGGTCGGCTTGAGGCCCAGGACCTCGGCGGCGCCACCTTTCCGCGGATCCGGTCGCGTGTTGAACCCGGAGGATCGCGCGGATGTGGGCGTTCTCCACGTCGCGCAGACACGCGATCCGGCGGCGGCGGCGGCACTGGTAGCGGGTGCCGCCGTGCCGCGTCGGACTCGGGCAGGTCGATCCGGAGTTCCGGGCCGTTCGACAGGATCATCGCGGCACTCGACGACGTTTCGGAGCTCGCGAATGTTGCCCGGCCACGGGTACTGACGGAGCGCGTCGAGGTCTCCCGCCGGTACCTGGTTGATCGGCTTTCCCATCTTGAACGAGAACTCCCCAATGAACGCCCACACGAGCGCCGGAATATCGGACAAGCGGTCCCGGAGCGGCGGCATCGTCAGCGGGAAGACGTTGAGCCGGTAGTACAGGTCCTGTCGGAACCGCCCGGCCGCGATCAGTTCGGGCAGGTCGCGATTGGTCGCGGCGATCACGCGGACGTCCACCCGGCGCGTCCGGCTGCTCGCCGACGCGCTCGATCTGTCCGCTCTCGAGCACGCGCAGCAGCTTCGACCTGCAGTCTCGAGCGGGAACTCGCCGATCTCGTCGAGGAACAGCGTCCCGCCGTCGGCCGCCTCGAACCGCCCGAGCTTGGCCGGCTCACCGCGCCGGTGAACGCGCCGCGCTCGTGCCGAAGAGCTCGCTCTCCAGCAGCGTGCGCCGGGATCGCCGCGCAGTTCGTCGCGACGAACGGCCGTGCCGATCGGCCGCTCCGACCCGGTGCACGTCGCTCGGCGAGCAGCTCCTTGCCCGTCCCGCTCTCGCCGAGGATGAGCACGGTCGTGTCGGTCTTCGCGACGCGCTCCGCCTGCCGTATCACGCTGAGTAACGAGCCGTCCTCGCCGACGATCGGAGACCGCCCGCGTGCGGCCGGGGAAGATCCGTGCGCCGGACGCGGTTCGTGTGGGCGGAAGGTCAGGCGTGGACACGGCCTCGTAGGAGTCGTCGACAATCGTCATATCAAGTCCCGGTTACGCGGCCTCGACATCGATCCAACGAACGGGTTCGGAAACGTAACCCGTCGGATCGTGCTGTTACCGCGGTGCGGAACCTTACGACTGTCGCGGCCCAGTAACCATTGGACTTTGGTACCACTGGACTTGGGGAGTACCCGCCCCGGCCCCGTGGCGTCACCGCTTGAGCAATACGTGGCGATG